>CAVWFN010000021.1:0-11765 GCA_963754285.1 uncultured Actinomycetota bacterium | reverse complement strand
TTATCTAGTGCGACGATAGACAAACTAGGTTATGGTCGAGGCATGACGAGCCTCGTGAACTGGTTCCGGACGCCGGCCCACGACGTCGGCCTCGCGCTGATCGCCGCCGGCATCGGCGCTGATCGCCTTCACCCTGCAGCTCTGGAACTAGCATCACTGCCGCTGACGGCCGTCATCCGTTACAGGTCGGCCAGCAGCGAGATCGGCGACTCGACGCAGTCGGCGACGAAGCGCAGGAACCCGCCTGCCGTGCCGCCGTCACAGGCGCGGTGGTCGAAGGCCAGCGTCAGCTCGGTCACCTTGCGCACCGCCAGTTGCGCCGTCGACGACCCAGGGACGGTCGATGATCCGGCCGATGCCCACGATCGCCACCTCGGGGTGGTTGATGATCGCCGCAGAACCGTCCACACCGAACACGCCGTAGTTGTTCACCGTGAACGTGCCGCCGCTCGTCTCGGCCGGTGTCAGCTTCCCGTCGCGGGCCTGATTCGTCAGCCGGGCGAGTTCGCCGCTGAGCTGACGCATCGAGAGCTCGTGCGCGTCGTGCACGACTGGCACCACGAGACCACGCCCGGTCTGGGCGGCGAACCCGAGCCCGACCGCGCGCGGCAGCACCAGCTCGCCGTTCTCGATGCGGCCGTTCAACTCGGGGTAACGCTGCAGGCCGGCGATGACGAACCGCGACAGCAGGGCGAGCACGCTCACCGGTTCCTCGGGACGGCGGGCATTGATCGCAGCGCGCGCAGCGAGCAGGTCGGTGGCGTCGACGTCGACCCACACCGTCGCTTCGGGGATCTCGCGGCGCGAGGTCGACAACTTGTCTGCCATCGCCTTGCGCACGCCCTGGATCGGGATGCGCTGCACGTCCGGCCCGACGGCCGGCGGAGGTGTCTGCAGCGCACCCTCGACATCGCGACGCATGATCAGCCCGCTCGGACCCGTCCCCGTGATCGTCGCGAGGTCGAGGTGCCCGTCACGGGCCAGCTTGCGGACGAGCGGCGACACCACGGCGATGCGACCAGTTGTGGCGCCAGGATGCGAAATCGTGGGTTCAGCCGCACAGCCGGTGACCTGCGACGGGAGCGGCGGCCTCGACCGGCGGACGTGCCGTAGCCGATCAACACGTTGCCGCTGTACTCGGAACTCTCGGCAGCAGCACCGACCGAGATCAGCGGCGCACCGACGGCGACCGATTCGCCGACCTTGCCGTGCAGCGCCGACACCGTGCCGGCATAGGGGATCGGCACCTCGACCGACGCCTTGGCGGTCTCGACCTCGACGACGACCTGGTCGACCTTGACCTCGTCGCCGACGCCGACGTGCCAGGCGACGATCTCGCGCCTCGGTCAGCCCTCACCCAGATCGGGCAGGCGAAATTCGTTCACCGGTCTTCCCATTGGAGCCGCTCGACGGCGTCGAGGATGCGGTCGACGCTGGGCAGGTGGTGCTCCTCGAGCATCGGCGGCGGGTACGGGATGTCGAGCCCGGTCACGCGCAGGATCGGCGCCTCGAGATGGTGGAAGCACTGCTCGGTCACCCGCGCGGCGACCTCGGCGCCGTAGCCGCCGAACCCGGAGGCCTCGTGCACGACGATCGCGCGGCCGGTGCGGCGTACCGACTCGCACACGGTCTCGTCGTCGAACGGCGACAGGCTGCGCAGGTCGACGACCTCGAGGTCGTAGCCCTCGTCCTTGGCCGCCTCCGCGGCCTCGAGTGCGGTCGCGACGAGTCCGCCGTAGGTGATGACGGTGACGTCAGTGCCCGCTCGGCGCACAGCCGCCCGATCCATCGCCGGTCCGTCGAGCTCGAGCGGCTCGGTCGACTTCGACCAGTACCGGCGCTTGGGTTCGAGGAACACGACCGGGTCGGGTGAGTCAATCGCCTGTCGCAGCAGGCGATACGCATCGGCCGGAGTGCCTGGCGTGACGACGCGCAGACCCGGTGTGTGCGTGTAGTACGCCTCGGACGAGTCGCAGTGGTGCTCGACTCCACCGATGCCGCCGCCGTAAGGAATCCTGATGACCACAGGAAGCTTTATCGCGCCGCGCGTGCGGTTGTGCAGCTTCGCCAAGTGGCTGGTGACCTGCTCGAACGCCGGGTACGCGAACGCGTCGAACTGCATCTCGACGACCGGACGCAGCCCGCCCATCGCCATGCCGATCGCCGTGCCGACGATGCCGGCCTCGGCGAGCGGGGTGTCGAACACCCGCTCGTCGCCGAAGCGCTTGGCCAGCCCGTCGGTGACGCGGAAGACGCCACCGAGAGTGCCGACGTCCTCACCGAAGACCAGCACGGACGGATCGGCGGCCAGCGAGTCGGCCAGCGCGCGGTTGAGCGCGCCGGCCATGGTCACGGTCTCGACCGCGGTCGGGGCGTCGAGTACATCGGTCATGAGCCGAGCTCCGTCCGCAGCTGCGCACGCTGACGCAGCAGCGCCGGCGTGGGGGTCGCGTAGACGTGCTCGAACAACTCGTCCGGCTGGGGCGACACGTCCTGGTTCATGCGCGTGCGCACGCTGTCGGCGAACGACTCCGCCTCGGCCGCGATCGCTGCCGCGGCCGTGTCGTCGAGCGCGCCCGACGAGCGCAGGTGGGTTTCGAGCCGCGCGAGCGGGTCACGCGCGAGCCACCGCTGCACCTCGTCGTTGTTGCGGTAGCGGGTCGCGTCGTCGGCGTTGGTATGCGCCTCGATGCGGTACGTGACTCCCTCGATGAGGGTCGGTCCGGCACCGGCACGTGCCGCGTCGAGAGCTTCGCGCACCGTCGCGTACACCTGCGCGGCGTCGTTGCCGTCGATCAGCTTGCCCGGCATGCCGTACCCGACCGCCTTGTGCGCGAACGAGGGCGCTGCGGTCTGCTTGGCGAGCGGGACGCTGATCGCGAAGCCGTTGTTCTGCACCAGGAACACGACCGGCGCCTGCCACACGGCCGCGAAGTTCAGCGCCTCGTGCGTGTCGCCCTCACTCGTCGCTCCGTCACCGAGCAGCACGAGCACGGCGGCGTCCTCGCCCTTGACCTTCATGGCGTGTGCGAGGCCGACCGCGTGCAGCGTGTTCGTCGCCAGCGGGGTGCACTGAGGCGCGACGCGGTAGGCGTACGGGTCGTAGCCGCAGTGCCAGTCGCCGCGCAACAGCGACAGTGCCTCGACGGGGTCGACGTCGCGGGTCACGATCGCGACGGAGTCGCGATAGGTCGGGAACAGCCAGTCGTGCTCGCGCAGCGCGAGTACCGCGCCGATCTCGCACGCCTCCTGCCCGCGTGCGGACGGGTAGACGGCCAATCGGCCCTGTTTGGTCAACGCAGTGGCTTGCGCGTCGAAGCGGCGGCCGATCACCATGCGGCGGTAGAGCTCGCGAAGCACCTCGGTCGTCGGCAGGGCGGTGTCGTCGACGGTCGTTCCGTCGGCAGTGATCATGGCCGCGGGATCGAGATCCGGCGGCGTCAAGCGCTCGTCGAGCAGGGACAACGCTGTCTCCTTTCGGTAGTCAAATAGTGCCCTGTGGCGGGCCATCTGTGTGCCGATCGCATGAATCGTCAGACGTTCGGCTGCCGAACGGACTATCGTCCGTACGTATGGCACCTCAGAACGCCGGCGGAAGCGGTTCCGACGGACAGTTGGCCGCGCTCGACGACACCGACCGGGGCATCGTCGACGCGCTGGTTGCCGACGGCCGCCTCTCGATGCGCGCCCTGGCCGAGCGGCTGCACATCTCGCGCGCCGGCGTCTACGCCCGGGTCGAGCGGCTCGAACGCGACGGAGTCATCACCGGCTACAGCGCCGTCGTCGACCCGCGCCGCTACGGTCGCCCGCTGTCGGCGTACGTGAATCTGAAGGTCGCGCAGCAGTCGTGGAAGGCCCTGAGCTCGCGGCTGCTCGCCATAGACGACGTCGAGCACGCGACGCTGGTGTCGGGCGAGTACGACATCGTGCTCCTCGTCCGCACGCGCGACATCGGAACACTGCGCGATCTCGTGCTGAACCGGCTGCAGGACATGCCCGAGGTGCAGTCGACCCAGACGCTGTTGATCTTCGACGACCTGGTGGTCGGCTGACCTCACCCACGCAGAGGGTTCGCGGGGTTGGCGTTGGGTCCTAGGCTCATCCTGTGACTTCAGCGGGAGCCGCTCGCACCTCGATCCTCACCGTCGACGACGACCCCGGGGTCTCGCGCGCCGTCGCCCGCGACCTGCGCCGTCGCTACGGCGACACGCACCGCATCGTCCGGGCCGAATCGGGCGAGCAGGCACTGGACGCCCTGCGCGAGATGAAGCTGCGCGGCGACACGGTCGCCGTGCTGCTCGCCGACTACCGCATGCCGGGCATGAGCGGGCTCGACTTCCTTGAGGCGGCGATGGATCTGTATCCGGGCGCGCGCCGCGTGCTGCTCACCGCGTATGCCGACACCGACGCCGCGATCGAGGCGATCAACGTCATCGACCTCGACTACTACCTGCTCAAGCCGTGGGATCCGCCGGAGGAGAAGCTGTACCCGGTCATCGACGCCCAGCTCGAGGGGTGGGCGGCCACCGATCACAGCCCCGTCCCCGAAACCAAGGTCGTCGGGCACCGTTGGTCGGCGCGCTCGTCGCAGGTGCGTGAGTTCCTCGCCCGCAACCAGGTGCCCTACCGCTGGTACACCTCCGACTCCGCCGAGGGGAAACAACTGCTCGAGGCCGCCGAGGTGGACGCGCGGCAGATCCCGCTGGTCGTCACACCGGACGGCGCGGCGATGGCCAGTCCGTCCGACACCGAACTCGCGACGCACGTCGGGTTGTCGACGACGCCGTCGAAGGACTTCTACGACCTCGTCGTGATCGGCGGTGGGCCGGCCGGGCTGGGTTCGGCGGTGTACGGCGCGTCCGAGGGGCTCAAGACCGTCATGGTCGAGCGGCTCGCGACGGGCGGCCAGGCCGGGCAGAGTTCGCGCATCGAGAACTACCTCGGCTTCCCGGACGGAGTGTCCGGCGCGCAGCTGACCGACCGCGCCCGGCGGCAGGCCGAGAAGTTCGGCGCCGAGCTGATCACGACCCGCGATGTCGTCGGACTCGAGGTCAACGGCTCGGGACGAACCGTGCGCTTCGCCGACGGCGAATCCATCGACGCGCACACGGTCATCCTCGCCACCGGCGTCTCGTACCGGCAGCTCGCCGCCGAAGGCTGCGACCGGCTGACCGGCCGCGGTGTCTTCTACGGCTCGGCACTGACCGAGGCCGCCAACTGCAAGGAGCAGGACGTCTACATCGTCGGCGGCGCGAACTCGGCCGGCCAGGCCGCGGTCTATCTCGCGCAGCACGGCGCCAAGTCGGTGACGATTCTGGTCCGGGGCGAGGCGCTGACGCAGTCGATGTCGTACTACCTCATCCAGCAGATCGAGAACATCGAGAACATCCACGTGCGCACGTGCTGCGAGGTCGTCGAGGTGCACGGGCACAAGCAACTCGACCAGATCACCTTGCAGGACAAGAACACCGGTCAGCACGAGACCGTCGACGCGGGTTGGCTGTTCGTGTTCATCGGCGCGGCGCCGCGCACCGAGTGGCTGGACGGGACGGTGGCCCGCGACGAACGCGGCTTCGTCATCGCCGGGCCGGACCTCGTCGTGGACGGCGCGCTGCCCGCGGGATGGAATTTGGATCGCCAGCCGTTCCATCTCGAGACGAGCGTGCCCGGCGTGTTCGCTGCGGGGGATGCGCGCTTCGAGTCGGCCAAACGGGTCGCATCCGCGGTCGGCGAGGGCGCCATGGCGGTCATGCTCGTCCACCGCTACATCGAAGGACTGTCATGAGCGACGCTTGCGGAGCGAATCAAAGAGATCTCTCGGGCCGTCAGGCCCGTATTGATGCCGGAGCGGGCCCGAGCGAAGCGAGTGGTCCGGGAGGGCATCAATGAGCGACGCTTGCGGAGCGAATCAAAGAGATCTCTCGGGCCGTCAGGCCCGTATTGATGCCGGAGCGGGCCCGAGCGAAGCGAGTGGTCCGGGAGGGCATCAATGAGCGACGAGATTCTCCCGTGCGACATCGACGAGATGCGCACGCTGTTCCTGTTCGAGAAGCTCAGCGACGAGCAGCTGACGTGGTTGTGCGAACGCGGCCACGTGCAGTGGTTCGAACCCGGTTGGATTGCCCGCGAAGGCGACCCGGCCACGTGCTTCTACGTCATGATCGAGGGCTCGATCGCGCTGACGCGCCGCGTCGGCAACGACGACATCGAGGTCGGCCGCACCGACCAGCGCGGCGTGTACACGGGCGCCTGGCAGGCCTATCTGGGCGAGCGCACCGAGCAGACCTATCCCGGCTCGACCCGCGCACTGACGCGCACGCGGATGTACGTGCTCGCCGCGTCCGACTTCACCGACTTCATGAAGCTGTGGTTCCCGATGCCACTGCACCTGCTCGAAGGACTGTTCTTCGGCCAGCAGAAGAACCGTGACGCCGTCGCGCAGCGCGAGCGACTGCTCGCGCTCGGCTCACTGTCGGCCGGCCTCACCCACGAGCTGAACAACCCTGCCGCAGCCGCCGTCCGCGCGACCTCGTCACTGCGCGACCGCGTCGCGCACATGCGCCAGAAGTTGAAGATGATCGCTGGCGGGGCGTGGGACCGCAGCCAGCTCGAGACGTTGATCCAGGTGCAGGAACGCGCGGTCGAGATGGTGGCCAAGGCGCCCGAACTGAGCCCGCTCGAGACGTCCGACATGGAGGACGCACTCAGCGACTGGTTCGACGACCACGGCATCGAGCGCGGCTACGACCTCGCGCCGAACTTCGTCGCCTCGGGGCTCGACATCGGCTGGCTCGATCAGCTCGCAGCGACCGTTGACGGCGAGATGCTCGACGGAGCGGTGCGCTGGCTGAACTACTCGCTCGAGACCGAGCTGCTCATGAACGAGATCGAGGATTCGACCGGACGCATCTCGACGCTGGTCAACGCGGCGAAGCAGTACTCGCAGATGGATCGTGCACCGTTCCAGGTGCTCGACGTGCACGAGCTGCTCGACAGCACGCTGATCATGCTCAGTCGCAAGATCGGCGACATCAAGGTCGTCAAGGACTACGACCGGTCGCTGCCCGACATTCCGGTCTACGGCGCTGAGCTCAACCAGGTCTGGACGAACTTGATCGACAACGCGATCCAGGCAATGGACGGTGCCGGGACGCTGACGATCCGCACCAGCCGGCACAACGACGACGCGATCCAGGTCGAGATCGGCGACACCGGGCCGGGCATCCCGGACGAGATCGTCGCGCGGATCTTCGAACCGTTCTTCACGACCAAGCCGGTCGGTCAAGGCACGGGCCTCGGTCTCGACATCTCATGGCGCATCGTCGTCAACAAGCATCACGGCGATCTGCGCGTGAAATCCGAACCGGGCAACACCGTGTTCACCGTCCGCTTGCCACTTCGCGTCTCTGAGGACGACTCATGACCATCCCGGGTGTCGACCCGTCCGTCACGCCGAGCGGGACCGGCTGCGTCGAATGCGACGCCGCCGACGGTTGGTGGGTACACCTGCGGCGCTGCGCGCAGTGCGGTCACATCGGCTGCTGCGACTCGTCGCCGATGCAGCACGCGAGCGCGCATGCGAGCTCGAGCGGGCATCGATACGTGCAGAGCTTCGAGCCTGGCGAGACGTGGTACTGGGACTACGAGCAGCAGGACTACTACGACGGTCCGCAGCTGGCCGATCCCCAGCACCATCCGGCCGATCAGACGGTGCCCGGGCCCGGCGACCGGGTACCCGCCGACTGGCGACGCCACATCCACTGACGTGGCAGGTTGGCTGACCCGCCATGTCGCGGCGCACGATCCGGGCTGGGTAGCGAGCAAGCGCGCGCTGCGGGCCGCGGTGATCGTCCCGGTGAACTTTGCCATCGGGTCGCAGGTGATCGGCAACGCCCAGGTCGCGACCTTCGCCGCGTTCGGCTCGTTCGCGTTGTTGCTGTTCGCGGCGTTCCCGGGCGGACGCTCGACGCGACTGGCCGCGTACACCGCGCTCGGCGTCGCCGGGGTCGTGCTCATCGTGGTCGGCTCACTGGTCGCGACGCCCGACTGGCTGGCGGTGGTCGCGATGGCGATCGTCGCGTTCGCAGTGCTGTTCGCCGGCGTGGTCAGTTCGGTGATCAACGGTGGGACGCAGGCGGCGCTGCTGGCGTTCATCCTCGCGGTGATGCTGCCCGGCGGAAGCACATACGTCGGCGACAGACTTGCCGGTTGGGGGATCGCGCTGGCGGTCTCGGTGCCGGTCGCGCTGTTCGTTTGGCCGCCGGCCGACCAGGACGTGTTGCGGCAGCGCGCCGCGGCGCTGTGCCGCGCGCTGGCCACGATGTTGCACCTCGACCAACCGCCGCCCGGCGAACGCGATCCCCTCGTCGCGATGCGCGCATCGGCGCGCGAATTGCGCGACGCCTTTCGCGTTTCTGCGGCCGCGCGCACGGCCGCGCTGAGCACCGGCGCCCGCCTGCTGATCAGGCTCGTCGACGAACTGGAGTGGCTCTCGACGATCGTCGTGAACGCGTGCGCCGATGCACCGGACGGCTGGACCGAGCAGGGTCGCCGGCTGCGCGATGCGGCTGCGCGACTGCTGATGGCCTGCGGCGAGACTCTTGGTCACGACGGCGGCGGTCCTGCGCTGACCGCGTGCGCCGATCTTGACACGTGCGTCGCCGCGTTCGGCGAGGCACGAACGGCGGTCGCCACCGAGGCACTCGACGCACTGCGGGCCACGGCGGCGCGTTCCGGCGACGGAGCGATCGCGGGAGAGTTCGAACGTCCGCTCTATGCGGCACACGAACTCGGGTATGCGGTGACACTTGCGGCCGAGACGGTCTCCGCGATCGCCGCCGCAGACTCGCGATCGTGGTGGAGCCGACTGCTCGGACGCGGAACGGCAAGCGCTGCCCAACGCGTGGCGACGGGGCACTTCGATCGACATTCGGTGCGTCTGCAGAGCAGCGTGCGGGCCGCGGCCGGGCTCGCGCTCGCCGTGCTGCTGTCACGGGTCGTCGACGCGCAGAACGCCTTCTGGATCGGACTCGGTGCGCTGTCGGTGCTGCGGTCGAACGCGCTGTCGACCGGCGCGACGGTATTGCGCGCGCTGCTCGGCACGGTTGTCGGCTTCGCCATCGGTGGCGGCCTGGTCGCGATCATCGGCACCAATCACGCGGTGTTGTGGACGCTGTTCCCGATCGTGATCTTCGTAGCCGCGTCGGCGCCGGCGTTGATCTCGTTCGTCGCGGGCCAGGCCGCATTCACCGTGTTCACGATCATCCTGTTCAACATCATCGCGCCGGCCGGATGGCAGATCGGTGTCGTGCGCGTCGAGGACGTCGCGCTGGGTTGCGGAGCGAGTCTGGTCGCGGGCTTCTTGTTCTGGCCGCGCGGTGCTGCTGCCGCGCTCGGTGCTGCCTATGCCGAGGCGTACGACACGGCTGCCCGTTTCCTGCGGCAGTCGGTCGCCTCGCTGTATGAGCGCACGAGCACGCCGACCGCGATCGGTGACGTTGCGACCGCCGCCGGCACGCGCCTCGACGACGCGCTGCGCCAGTATCTCGCCGAGCAGGGGACGAAGCAGGTGCCGTTGGAGAGTGTCGCCGCCCTGGCCGGCGGCGCGACGCGCGTGCGCTTGGCGGGCGTCGCGATCAACCAGCTGCACGAGAACGCCCCGCAGGGGGTCGTCGTCCCGGCCGATGATGCGGAGTTGACCGAACCCGCAAACCTGCTGCAACGCCGCGCCGATGACGTGAGCGAGTGGTACGCCGAGCTGGCCGATGTGGTCGCCGGGCGCGCGGCGCAGCTGCCGCCGGTCGACGGCGTCCCCGACGGCTCGTCGTTCCTCGATGTGGTGCTGCCCGCGGTGCACAGCTGTGGCGATCCCGAACGCGCCAGCCGCGCGGAACAGCTGCTGTGGTCGGGGCAATACCTCGGTGACGTCGACCGGTTGCGTGCAGACCTGGTCGCACCGGCGGGACTGATCGGGACGGCACGCGCACGAGCCTGGTGGCGGCTCTGAGGGCGGTATCGCACACTGATCATCGCCTACCCACGAGAGGGAATCCGATGACCAATGCCGCAATCGGCCTTACGCCTGCGCAGATCGTGAAGTCGACCACGCACCCCGCGCTGATCGAGGTCGCCGAGAAGCGCGCGGCCGACGTGCAGCTGCGCGTGGCTGACGCGATCACGAAGTTCGCCGGCTCGATGATGTTCGTCTACGTCCACATCGTGCTGTTCCTGGTGTGGATGCTGTTCATCGAGACGAACCCGTGGCCGACGCTGACGCTCGGCGTCTCGCTCGAAGCGATCTTCCTGTCGACGTTCGTCATGATCGGCCAGAACCGTCAGGCGGCCTACCAACAGGCCAAAGCCGATCACGACTTCACGACCAACGAGCAAGAGCTGAAGATGAACACCGAACTGACCCAGGCGATCCACGAGATGACCAAGGCGCTGCACCTGCAGATCTGTCTCGGCCAGCAGCCGCCGACGGCAGGAACGTTGACGCCCGACGCCTAGCCTTGGGCAGGTGCCCACCCGACTTCTGTTCGTCTGCTCCGGCAACATCTGCCGCTCGCCCACCGCCGAAGCTGTGATGCGCGGGTTGGTCGACGACGCCGGGCTGGACGGCGAGATCGAGGTCGACAGCGCGGGCACCGGTGCCTGGCACGTGGGCCAAGCTCCGGACGATCGTGCGAGCGCGGCTGCCGCGCGACGAGGGATCACGCTGACCGGCGCCGCCCGGCAGGTCGATCCGTCCGACTTCGAGGAGTTCGATCTGCTGCTCGCCGTCGACGCCGAGAACCTGCACCGGTTGCGTCGCATCGCTCCACCGGGAAGCGCTGATCGCGTGCGCCTGCTCGACGACGTCGACGTCCCCGATCCGTACTACGGCGGCCCGAACGGGTTCGACCTGGTGCTCGACCAGGTTGACGCGGCCTGCCGCCGGTTGCTCGATGAACTTCGTCAAGACTGATCCGGCGCCGCTCGAGGCGGCCGGGCTGCGGTGGCTGGCCGAGGCCGGCGCGCGCGTCCCCGCGATCGTTGCGGACTCGCCGAATCGACTGGAACTGCAACGGATCGAGCCCGGCAGCCTCGACGCCGCCGGTGAGGAAGATCTGGGCCGGATGCTCGCCACGATGCATGCGGCGGGCGCGGCGCACTTCGGGACGCTGCCGGCGCCGGGTCGGTTCTTCGTCGGGCGGTGTGAACTCGATTCACCGGAGTCCGACGACTGGAACAGCTACTACCTCGAGCATCGGCTGATGCCCTTGGCACGGCGGGTCGGCCTCGAACGCGAAGTCGCCGCCGTGCGCGCCGATGCACCCGACGAACCGCCGGCACGGGTGCACGGGGATCTGTGGACGGGAAACGTGCTCGCCGATCACGACGGCCGGCCCTGGCTGATCGATCCCGCTGCCTACGGCGGTCACCGCGAACTCGACCTGGCCATGCTCGATCTGTTCGGGCACATCCCGGCCCGAACCGTGGCGGCCTACGAAGAGATCGCGCCGTTCGCGGACGGGTGGCGCGAGCGCATCGGGCTATGGCGGCTGTTCCCGCTGCTGGTGCATGCGGTGCTGTTCGGAGGCAGCTACGTCCGCCAGGCGCACGACCTCGCCCGCCGCTTGCGTTGAGAGTGGTCAGCTTCAGGCCACAGTGGTCAGTTGTAACTGACCACTGTGGCCGAAACTGACCAATGACGGGAGGATCGAGGCCGTGTAAGACCCGGTCGGGCTCCGCACGATCTGCCTCGCCCTGCCCGAGGCGACCGA
>CAVWFN010000020.1:0-351946 GCA_963754285.1 uncultured Actinomycetota bacterium | reverse complement strand
CCGCGGCACGATCGCGCGCGGCGACCTGCACATCGACGGCGCGACCTTCGCCCATCCCTTCGAGCCGACGGCCGCCGACAGGGTGGTCGACGCCACCGGCTTGCTCGTGACACCGGGATGGATCGACCTGCACACCCACGTCTTCGCCGGCCAGGATCTCGGCGTCGACCCGAACGTTATAGGCCCGCGGACGGGAGTGACGACCCTGATCGACGCGGGGTCAGCCGGCGCCCATCTGTACGACGCGTTCGCTGCCGGCGTGCTGCGCAGCGCCGTGCTGCGGGTGCGCGCCTTCGTGAACATCTCGGCCATCGGCACCACGAGCATCCTGCTCGCCGGCGAACTGCGCCAACTCGGCTACGTCGACGAGCAGGCGTGCATCGACGCGATCGGCCGGCACCCCGAGATCCTTGGCGTGAAGGTCCGCGCGTCGGCGAATGTCGGAGCCGAGAACACCCTCGAGGCGCTGCGCCGCGCGCGGCGGGTGGCAGATGTAGTCAGCCGGCCGCTGATGGTGCATGTCGGGCCCGCGCCGGCCGCCTACGCCGACATCCTCGCCACGCTGCGGGGTGGGGACATCGCCACGCACTGCTTCAGCGGCTATCCCGAGGCTGCGATCGCCTACCACGAAGCAAGACCGCCTGTGGGACGTTGCCGTCGACGCGCGCGAGCGTGGCGTTCTCTTCGACGTCGGGCACGGTGGCGGCAGTTTCGACGCACGCCGGGCCGGTGCCGCGATTCGCGCCGGCTTCCTTCCCGACACGATCAGCAGCGACGTCCACACGTACTCGGACCTGCCCGGCGGCGAAGACGTCGTCGACCAAGACACGGCGCGGCGCAGCTACCGCTCGCTCGTCAAGGACGGCCTGCCCCTCGTCGCGGACAAGATGCTGGCGCTGGGTATGAGGCTCGAGGATGTGCTCGCGCGCGTCACCGCCCGACCGGCACAAGCGTCGCGTCTTGCCGATGACGGCATCGGGTCGCTGCGCCCCGGCGCTCCGGCCGACGTCGCCGTGTTCTCGATCGCGACAGGACCGGTGCTCATGAGCGATCCGCAGGGCTTCGAACTTCGCGGGGAGCAGTCGCTGCAGCCGCGCATGACGCTGCAGTCGGGCGCCGTGGTGTTCGATGCCCGCAGGACCGACGGCTGACGTGACGACGGACAGAGGGATGCGGATGGGGATCTACGAGCAGCTGGGACTTCGCACGATCGTGAACGCGGTCGGACCGGCGACCCGCCTCGGCGGCCTGCCGCTGTCCGACGGCGTCCTGGCAGCCATGGCCGACGCCGTCCGTTCGAACGTGCGCATGGACGAGTTCGAGGAGCTCGCCGGCCGTGAGATCGCCCAGCTGCTGGTGTTCCGGCTGCGTACGTGACCAGTGGCGCGTCGGCGGCCCTCACCCTGGCGGCGGCGGTATGCGTCGCAGGGAACGAGCCGAGGCGGCTGGAGGACCTCCCTGCGTCAGCGCGCGGGCGCCGGGTCGTCGTGCAACGCGCGCACCGCGACCCCTACGACCACGCGATCACGGCCGTCGGCGTGCAGCTGACCGAGATCGGGTTTCCCACTTCGACCTATCCCGACGAACTCGCCCGCGAACTCGACGACTCAGCGGTCGCCGTGCTTTGGCGTCCCGGCGTTGCAGGCGAATTGCTGCCTCTGGCGACGGTCGCTCGAACGGCTCATGAGCGCGGTGTGCCGGTCATCGTGGACGCCGCCATGAGCGTGCCGCCGTTGGCGCGCCTGCACCGGATGTTCACCGACGGCGCCGACCTGATCGCGATCTCGGGCGGCAAGGGTTTGCGCGGCCCGCACACCGCCGGCCTGCTCTGCGGGCGTCCCGACCTCGTCGATGCCGTTCATTGCACCAGCAAGAGTTGGACATCCGGGAGCTCACTGGCAACCGTCCGAGTCACCGGCGCATCACCGCTACGTGGCAGGCACGGTCTCGGGCGCGGCATGAAGGTGGGTCGCGAGCAGATCGCGGGCCTGCTCACCGCGCTGCGTGAGTTCGTCGCCGAGCCCGATCGTTGGCGCGCGCATTACGGGACCGAATTCACCGCGTGCGCCGCCGAGCTGTCCGCCTGTCCCGACCTCGTCGTCCGCGACGATTACAACGACCACCTCGACGTGCCGGTGTTGACCGTCGACTTCGCCGCCGCCGGGCTCGACGCGAACGAGGTCGTGCGCGGGCTCGACACCGGCGAGCCACGCATCCACATCGGCGAGGATGGCGCGTGGCGCAACGAACTGACCATTAACCCGATGGGACTGCATGCGGGCGAAGGCGCCACGGTCGGGCGTCGCATCGTCGACGTGCTCTCACGAGCGAACGGGTCGACATGACCGGCCGATTCCGCCTGCACCCTCTGCACGCGGGCACGCTGCCGGTGCCGCGGTCGTACGCGTTGCTCGGCGACACCGCCGCCGAGCAGCTCGATCTCGGGTTCTACGTATGGATCGTGACCGACGGCGTCGGCATTGGGCTCGTCGACACCGGGCTGCCCCTCGACGCCTCGGACCGCGACGCCCTGCTGGCCCACGACCCGTTCCGCGACGTGCGCCTGCTTCCCGAACTGTTGGCCTCTGCCGGTCTCGACGGCGCGGACATCGACTTCGTCGCCGTGACCCACACCGTCACGTACCACACCGGCGGATCGACGCCGCATTGTTGCCGCGGGCGCAGTTCTACCTGTCACGGGCCGGTGTTCGCGAGTTCCTCCAGGGCCCGCCCGGGCATCCGCCTGCCGACCAGTACTTCACCCGCCGCGGGTGGTCGGCGCTTCGCGAACTCGCCGTGGACGCGCGCCTGGACTGTGTCGACGGGCCGGTCGAGATCGTCCCCGGTGTGGTCTTCGAGACGACAGGCGGCCACCATCCGGGATCGGCGGCGCTCAAGATCACCACTGGGGAAGGCACGACCGGACTGCTCGAAACCGCGTTTGTCCAGGAGAATCTCGACCGGTGTCACCCGATCGGGATCTGCGAGGACGCCGCGACCTGCCGGGCGGTGATCCGGCGGTACCTGCACGAATGCGACGAGGTCATTCCGATCCACGACATGTCGAACGCACGGCAGCTCCCACTCGACGGTTTCCGATCGCCGGGCACGAGCCGGCCAGACGTTTAGGAGGAGCGATGGTGCAGAGCGACACAGGCGGGGTCAAGTCGGCTCGTCGCGTGCTGGAGGTACTCGAGGTCCTCGCCGAGAGTCCCGCCGGCGCGACGTTCCCCCCGCTGTCCGACGGCCTGGGCCTGCCGAAGAGCAGCCTGCATGCACTGCTCGCCACGTTGATGGACCAGGGCTGGATCTACCTGCACGAACCCACGCGCCGCTATCGCATCGGGTTGCGACTGTGGCAGGTCGCGCAGACTTCTCCGAGCTTGACTTGTTGGCCCAGCTCGCGCTGAAGCACCTCGAGGCGGTACGCGACGAGGTCAACGAGTCCGTTCAGCTCGCCGTGCTCGAGGGCGTCGACAACGTCTACATCGCCAAGGTGGTGTGAGACCACCCACTGCGGCTCGTGTCGCAGTTCGGCACGCGGCTGCCTGGGTACGCCTCCGGGCTCGGCAAGGTGTTGCTGGCCTACCTCGACCCGGCCGAGTTCCGCCGGCGCATCGCCAAGGTCAAGTTCGAGCGATTCACCTCGCGCACAGTCCCGACGCCAAGTGCGCTCGAAGAGGGACTGGCCGAGATCAGGATGCGTGGCTTTGGCGAGGACGAGGGCGAGTACACGCCCGGCGTCTTCTGCGTGGCGGTGCCGATCTTCGGCGCCAAGGGCGAGAACGTCGCTGCGATGAGTTGCTCATCCCGCTGGCCCGGTTCGGTGGCACCGACAAGGAACGCGCCGCCTTGCTCGACGCTCTATCCCGGCACGCGAAAGCACTCTCGGACGAGCTCGCCACGTCGATGATCCACCGCAACGAGCACCGCCCTATGGAGGCCACATGACGCAGATCGACAAGTTCGTCGTCGACGACGGGCTACCGCGTCCCGGCGGCGCGTACAGCCACGGCGCCGTCGTGAACGGCTGATGTTCACCGCCGGGATGAGCCCGCACGACACCGACGGAAGCTGGTCGGGCAGACGGTTGGCGAACAGACGACCCAGGTGCTGCGCAACCTGCAGACCGTGCTCGCCGCCCGGGGCCGAACGCTCGCCGACGTCGTGAAGGTCACAGTGCATCTTGCCGACGTGGCACGCGACTTCGCCGAGTTCGACGCCGCCTTCCGCCGGGAGGTTCCCGAGCCGTATCCGGTGCGCACCACGGTCGGATCGACGCTGCTCGACATCCTGGTCGAGATCGACGTCGTCGCGGTGGCCTGACCCGCACCACGTTCCGGCTCGAGAGCGCGATTGGCGAGTCGATCGCAGGCACGGCACGCGCGGTCACACAAGACGCATCCGGTGATCGGCAGCTGTCTTGCGGTGCGGTCGGTTCACGTCGTCGAAGAGCTGCGTGCAGCCGCGCGGGCGTCCACCACATTCCAGGCACCGGGACCGAGGCGCGAATCCGTTGCCATAGCTGACGATTCGAGCGATGCAGATGAGTCTCGGACAGCTCCCCGTCCGCTCCTGTTCATTAGCGGCCGCGTGGTGCGGGGTCATGGACGCAGCGGCTTGTCGAGTATCCGTAGCTATGCTGACGATTCGTCGCAATAACGAGAAGCAAGGCAAGTGATCTTCCAATGCACCAAGATCGTTTGGTAGCAGTTTTGGTGGCAATGGGCGCCGTTCCAGCCAATTCGGCGGCGTTCGCCGCCGGCCGCGATCATGACGATCGCCTTATTTTTGCTGGGGTTCGTCTCTTGGCGACCTTCAGGGAACCTGCCAGTCTTGCTCTGGCAGTGTGGCGTACGTCTGTGCACATCCACGCCTCGCGCCGAACGCATCGACGTCGACCAGAACAACACCCCGCCAGCCGAAACCGACGTGCAGAGACACCTACGCTGGGGGAATGAGCCCCGCTGGGAAGTCTGAGAAGCGTGCTCCCGGCTCTCGGTTCGTTGCCGCCGCCGAGATTGGCGAGGTGTTCCGGAAGACACCAAGCCTCGACAGTCAGGGGTTCATCACCGATCTCGACGAGCTGGCCGACCAGGACGTCACGCCGCGATGTAGCCAGGGAAGCCCGAAACAGCTCGGTCAACTGGAGACTTAGCGCGTCGGGCACGGCAGTCGCGGCAAGTTTTCGGAAGGCGTCGAACACCACATTGCTGATGCAAGGTGGTCGACCTCGAGCCGACAGTAGCGCGCGCCACGGCCGTGGCGGGAGCACGGTGCGGCGGGGTGGACGCAACCATCCGCTGGCAAACTAGTACGGATCAGGCCACCAAACCGGCTCGGTCGTGGTCTGGTGGCACCGGGGCCGACCGCAACCTGGCCGTCTATAGCCGATCCACAGGTCGGGCGGCAAATGCGGAAGCGCGAGCATCGCCCTCGAGTGCCTGGCCAAGGCAGCCGCACATGCGGCTATCAACTTCGTCCGCAGCTGTCCCCTTCATCGCGATCCACTGGCGCTCGATTGCATGCCGAGACGTCAGCTGAGCCGACGAGCACGTCCACCTGAGGCATGTCGAAAATTTCCCCGGGATCTGGCACGATCAACTTCCTCGAACGTCCAGGCCGGCCTAGGTGCGTTCACTAGGGGAGGGCGGGCCGTGCCACCTGAATCGACGGAAACCTGTCACGCGAGCGGCTCCACGTCCTGAGGGAAATTGACCGAACGGCGGCGCGGCCAGCGCGGCCAGACATAGACCTCGTTCTCGAGTACCTACTTGACCAGGCATCAATGGTCTTACCGGGATCGGTATCGCTTGCGACGAGGAGCGAGCCAATTGTCACCTGGCCCCGAGAGGCGGCGATACCGACTACTACACTCAGCCCGTTATGAAGTGCTTCTGGGCATAAACTCGGAAGCAGCTGACCTGATCTACACGCCTGCGACCGCCAATCACAGCCCTGAAGGCGATCACGAGTATTTACGGACACTAGCCCTTCAGATAAGTAACCTTCTCCAGATCCACTTCGATCGCTGCCGCGAGCAGTGGCTCGATGACGTGGAAGCCGCATTTGTCGAAGTCGATCTGCTCGCACAACAATGCCTGGAGAAACTCACCGAGCGTTTGCCAAACGTGTTTCCACGTACGCGTCTACTTAACTTCGATGTTGAGCAAGCTGTCCAGCTCGTCTTGCGACGTAAACGACACGACCCATTCTTGCGCATCGCAGCTTCGACTGGTGCCGAGGCAGGCACCGTGGTCGGCATCGACGATTCGGTGGTCGGGATGGTTTTCGAAACTTCCGCGAGGGCTCCACTGGACATCATATACGGGAATCCCGGTGAACCCCCGCTCAACCGAATCTACAAAGGCTTTTACAGCAATATCAGATCTGAATTATGCCTCCCGCTTCGCGCAGACGGTCGGTGGACAATAGGTGCGCTGAACTTCGAGTCGCCAGAGCTCAATGCCTATGGTTCCCGTGAAGTAAAGTACCTGCTCTGGATGGCTCCGCGGCTAATGCGGATCGTCGATGCGCTCCGGCGACAAATGGACTCGGATGAGCACGCGCGGAGGGGGGTCGCAAGTGCGCAGACGACCTATTGGGAGGCAGTTGCGAAGATAATGTCACATGACCTCATGCAGCCAGCCACAACCATAAGGCTTTTCGCTGCAGGCGCATCGAAAGGGAAATCGGGCGTCTCAATACAGGTTTGACGATCACATGATGTGGCCCGAATGAGCGGATCTCGGACCAAATTCGGAGAAATCTAGGTGAAATCACGAAGCAGATCGCAACGTTGAACGACTTTGAGCGGCAGTTCTCCAACTACACAACGGTCGGCGCCGCCGCGATTCGGCCGATTGCGGCCGATGCTGTCCGATTTGCGCGTGAACGAATTGGAAACCGCTACCAAGGTCCTCCTGTAGAAATCCAGCTTCTAGGCAGCGATGAATCAGGCCGATCATTGGTGGATTTACGCGCTCAAACATCACCGCTACTCAAGGTTTTTCTCTATAATGTTTTAGAAAACGCCGTGTACTGGATCAGATACGGCATAGCGCATCGGCAGCTACCGCATAACCACCACGGGCGCGTGACATTCGAGATAAGCCAGGTCGTACAGCATGGTCCCGTGCCTCAACTCAATAGGTTTGTACGGATAAAGATAGAAGATAATGGCCCGGGGGCCCCTGGGCATTTTCGAAAGAGGATCAACAACTCGGCGCCGCACACTGTGTCGATGCGCGAGACGGGCCAGGGCTATGCGCTGCAAGCACTCAAAGACTTCGCGGAAAGCACGGACGGCACTATGAGCGTAAAGTCCGAGCCAGGGCGCGGGTTTACGGTTGAGATAGACCTCAGGGCTAAGATCTGGACACGGCGCAGTTCGCGAAATGAAGGAGCTACCAGATGTCAACGGGTGAGCGTGTGCTAATACTGAGAGAACCTGCCAAATCTTCTCGACAACTACGCCTTCTTCCTGAGAGATGCCGGATTCGAGGTGCATGAGGCGCTGAACCTCGGTGCGGCGTTCGATCAGCTAGATCGCTTCTCGTTTGCAACGTGTGTTGTAGACCTGATGCTGGAGGATCCCGATGTGCACGACACATTTGACGGAGCGATGGTTCTCGATGCATGTAACATTCTTGGCGAGAAGTCGCAGTGCCTGATCCTGTCAGCTCAGCCCCAACCGGAGCTGGCGGCGAACCTTGCGCTTCGGTATACGCCGGCCGGCTACATAAACAAGGCTGAGCTTGCATCGGGCGGCGCGGATGTCCTCGTGAACAACGTTGAGCGTGCGTGCGCCATTTGGTCAGCGCAGCCGAGGAACTCGGCGGAGGAGGTGTACCCGCAGTTATTCGGACGGGGTGGCGAAGATAGTGCAGTCGCGCAGATGAACTTGATTCACGCCTTGTCGCCGCGGGGTGGTCCGGTAGCATTTCTGAAGGCCGCATCTATTGTCCTCGAGCCGCTGCTTCCGCTGTTCCCCAGGGTCGATGGGCGGCACGCTTGGTCACCGACCAACAACGACCTCAGTCGCTCGAAGGAGTTCTGGAGTAAGGCATTGGGAGTGCGGTTGAGTTAGTCCTCTCGAGGACGGCTGATGCGTGCACTGTCGAGGACTCGATCTTCAGCGCTGAGAGTGTCGGAGTGCGCTATAACGCCCGCGCCCTACAGGAAGCATCGCGGGAGGCTTACGCCGGCTGTATACGGAAGAAATTCGAAGAGTCGCGCGTGCCTAGAGGCGCCATCCGGCAAATTCGTCGAGCAACTTTTGGATTGCTCCTGTCTTTCGGAGTCCTAGGCACTTCGCTCGGTTGGTTCGCGTCTGTTTGCTCGACGCAGCCTGCTCGGATTGGAAAATCTGCGGTCGTCCAAGTGTGTCGCCCGCTAGAAATGAAGATCCGCCGGCTATTCTGATACTGATCGTTTTACTGCTGCTTATCGCGCCGGAGTTCGCCGAGGTCTCTGTTGCGGGGGTTGGAATCAAGAGGCTAGTTGCGAAGCAGGAGGAAACTCGACAGGAGATTCGGGAACTTCGGGCGTCGATCGGAGTACTGAATAGCCAAGCTCAGCGTCAGGTGTCGGTGTCTGTCGCATCGATTGGCACGAAGGACGAGATCATGGACGCGTTGTCTGAGAAGCTTGCGGCGCTGAGTATTCCACCTGGGACGACGCTCGATGACTCAGAAGCGAGCATCCGAACTGAGTTTTTGCTGGCTATAGCCAGCGCAGAATCCGTCGTCAGGGCTATTGAGGCGATCAGAGCGATTAGGCGATCGGTGAATCAAGTGCACACCTCCGCGGAATTAGAGTCCTACGTCAGCGAAATGGAACGGATAAGAGTGCCGGTTGCGGGTTCGGTCGTGAGTGGCACCGCCGCACTTGCTGCGCTAGACGATTTGGAACGTATGCTCGTTCAATTTGATGAGTTGATATCCGAAAGTCTTGCGCTACGTGACCGTCTTATGGCTAAGTCGATATCGATGGTTTATCGGCCTATCGTCAGCTTCGGTGGTCACTAGTCTGAACGCGTTCACGAGCCGTGCGGCCGAAATTGTTCGGAAGTTTGTGGAGAGGCCTTGACCGGGGTGCAGGACAGGAGGCGGACGATCATGACCGACCCTCTTGTCGTTTCGGGCAGCCGAGCGCTACGTCCTCGAGCTGTCCCCTATACGCGAAGCCGGAAATGGCCCTCGCGCCTGACGAACTGACCTTCATAAAGAGTCGTGCCGGTCAGATATTGATGCTGATCGCGTACGGTCCGCTTCAGATCATCCTTGTCGGAGTCCGGACTACGATCCTGAGCAGTCGTAAGCTCAGGTGCAGGCTGGCTTGCCATTGGGACAACCCCGTGAGGTAGGCCTTTCGGACGGCTTCCAGGTAGGCCGTGGTCATCGAGGTTCTGGTCGCGCCAGGAGCGCGTGGCGTGCACCAACTGGTCTCGCAGCTGCACACTGACTCCGGCGGATGCGAAGTCGCGGTGGACGTTGCTGACGACGAGCATGCAGAGCCCAGCACCGACATCTTCGCCGAGGTAGCCAGGCCACCTGAGGTCGGTGGCGTCAACACCGGGATGATCTGGCGATCCACCGTGTCGACGGCACGCTGTCAGATGGTCGTCGTCGGTTAGGACCTCTCGCGCATAGCCAAGCCACTCCATCTCGAGATCTGACGGCACGTTGCCCAGTTTGACAGCCAACTTCAGTCGACAGCTGCGTCCGGGCCGACCGAACCTTGTCCAGCGCCCATCATCACCGCTGCAGGCAGCGCCACCTCGTCTCCGGAGTGTGCCGGTGTCGGACTTGCGCGATCAACGCCTGGCGGCCGGACACGAGGGAGCCGTGGCAACTCCCGGAGGGCCGCGGTCGCGCTAACAACGCCCAACGGTGTCGCCGAACGCCCTGGCGCGTTCACTCGCCACGGCACGCGCAGGCGCACGAGCCGGCCGCGGTGATCGGCAAGTGTCCTGCGGCGCGGTCGCTTCGCGAGCGGTCAACCGGGTGCGCGGGTGTCCACCACATTCGACGCAATGAACCGAGGTGCGAATCTGCTGCCATTGCTGACGATCCGAGCGATGCACATGGATGCTCGGACCGCTCCAGTCCGCTCCCGTTCGTTAGCGGCCGCGCTCGTGCGCGGTCTCGGAGCGCCCGTTGCTCGACGAGGATCCGTTGCTATAACTGTGGATTCCTCGCGGATCCAACGAATCAGCAAGCTCAATTGATCTTCCCGAACGCGTCAAGATCGTTTGGTAGCAGTTTTGGTAGCAATCGCCGCCGTTCCAGCCAGTTCGGCAACGTTCGTCGCCATTCGTGATCATGACGATCGCCTTATTTTTGCTGGGGTTCGTCTCGTCGGCGACCTTCGGCGAATGTGTCGGTCTTGCTCTGGCAGTGTGGGGGTCCGCCCCACACGGTGAGTGGGGCGGTCACCGGCTTTGCGAACGAGGTCGCGCCACCGCCCTGCGACCCCGGATCTGCATATTCAGCCGGCTCGCTCTATCGCGCTACGGACGTCTAGCGAGGCGAGGTCTGCGGCCACGCGGCCGGCTACCCATCCTGCGGGGTTGTGGACGTTCACACGCCGGGATACCAGCGCGGGGAACAAGGCATCGGTTGCTTCACCAACCGCGAGCTCGCGAGCCGTCAGGACTGGGACCAGCGCGCCACCCCTCGCGGTGTCTGCGTCGGCTTCGGTCCGGGCTGCGGCGCCTCGGAGTCGTTCGCCGATGCGAACTGCGAACGAGACCAGGAACGACCTGCGGAACGAGCGGGTGCGCGAGGCCCCATGCCGACTCACCTGTGACCCGCTCACACGCAGGGCGCGAGTGGCCTGGACCAACAGTGACGTAGTGAGCAACTCGACGGCGTCGAGGTCGACCGAGAATCCGACCAAGGTTACGAATCCCAGCGCCCCCGTCAGGACGCAGCGCACTCGGTTGCCCGCAGCGATCTCGTTGACGAGCATTGCCTTGGCTTCCACGTAGGGTGCTTCCAGCCATAGCCGCCGCACGCTTGGCACGTCCGGTGCTGGTTCGTCACCGTCGGCGAGCGCACGCTCGATCGAGTGCCTTGTCATTAGCTCCTGCGCCTTTGCCGTCAATGCGTCGGCCTCGTCGTCGAATTCGGTCGACTCTGCCTTCGCCAGCAGCGACCTCACCTTGCGGAGTACCCGCTCGTCGACGCCGTGCGCTTGCGACCGCACACGTCGTGGCGCACCCGGACGAGGGACGACCTCTTCGATCCTTGGCAACGACTCGAGCGCGACGAGCAACTCGACGAGCTGCTCGAGTGCTGCGGGCCAAGCCAAGCGGTGGCGCATTGCCCATCGTGCGCAACTCGCCTCTGGCCGCACTCCATCGAGCTGTGCGAGCCACTCGGAGTCAACGTCGCTGTGCCGTGCGGTGAGTTCGGCGACCACGCCGAGCAGGTGCTGGCCGAGAGTCCGGGTCACCCGACGCCGCGCGATCTCACGCAGGTCATCGGGGTTCCAGCCGCAGGCAATCAGTTGGTGGACGCGCTCGCCAAGCTGATCATCGAATGCCTGCTGCTGGTCATCGACGGTGAAGTCGGCGAACGTCTGCTCGTCGGCTGCCACAGGTGGGCTGACGGCGCGGCCGGTTTCGCGCCTGCCGGTTGAGCGCGCACGACCTGCGCGTCCTTTCGCCTTCGCGGCACGTCGCTGCCTGTTGTTACGGCTCATGCGGACACTCTGCATGCAGACACTGACAAATCAGCTCGCGATGACATCGTCAGCGTCCGACATTTGCGGGAGCATCCGTTCGCGTCGTCTCAACGCCGTGGGACGTCCCACCACTCGTCGTCGAGCTGATCGCGCTCGAGTGGTGTCCGGTTGCTGCGCATCCGGTCGTCGTCGCAGGCAATCCAATCGACAAGATGAATGCCGTAGCCAGCGGCGATGTGCCGTGCTCGGGCGAACAAGTCCGCGAAATCCGGCGGTGTCGGGCCGTCTGCGACCGGTTGATCGCAGAAGGCGATCGCAGCATCCGCGCCCACACCGAGGTAAGCCAGACAGGCCTCGAAGCCGACCTCTGGCGGGTCGGTGCGATCGGTATAGGCGAGGCCTCGAAGAAAGCCCTGCTCATCTGTGAGCGCGACCAGGACCTTGCGCGGGCCGAATGCACGTTGGTCGAGTGCATAGGACCAGACCTCATCGCGCAGGTTGTCCGGGGCCACTCCCTCGGCAGGGACGAAGCCGTCGACGATCGAGAAGGCTGATTGCGTCACGTGGCGATCGTAGGTAGAGCGCGCAGCGTGGTTCGTGCTTATCCACAGGTCGCCCGTGTGCACCATGCGGCGTTTGCGACGCAGCGCGCCACGGCGCAAGTCGACGAGCGTCTGGGAAACCAAGACTGGTGTAGCCCGGCGCCCGCTTCGCCAGCGATGAGGCAAGGACGCCGGTGAGGACATCGGGGGAGTCATTCACCTCCGCGTCGGTCTTTCCGGGATAGCTACGCAAGATCCGCCCGGCAAACTGGACGAGCCGAAGTATCGCGGTCAGGGTCTGCCGACGAACGAGGGCGGCGGCGTGACACGAGGAGACTGCACTCGATGCTCAAGCGCGGGTACGCCAGGCCGCATGTTCGTGCGGCCAGCTCCGTTCGAGATCTGATTAGTACTCCGTCCAGTAGTTCGGCCGCACGTTCGTACGGAATAATCTTGTGAAATGCCTACCTCGGCGCAGTAATCTAACTGTGGCCGCACGTTCGTACGGCAGGAAGGCACAGTCTGGTGGGGGTCGAGAGAGCGAAGCTGGCGGACGAGGTGCGCTCGCGCCGCAGACAGCTGCAGCTGCGTCAGGAGGAACTGGCTGATCTTGCCGGCGTCTCCGAGCGATTTGTGTTCGCGCTCGAGAACGGCAAGGCGACCGTGCAGCTGGACAAAGTTCTCGCTGTGCTGAACGCGTTGGGGCTCCACCTGGAGATTCATCGCGGTGCGGATCGCGAGATCCGATGAGCGGACCAACCGACGATCTCGAGCAGCTGCGCACTGTTGAACAAGCGGATGTGTTCAAGGCCGGCGCGCGCGCAGCAACCTTGACGCGCACTGCGGACGGGGTCGAGTTTCGCTACCTCGCCGAATGGCTCAGCGCAGACCACCCGCCGGTGGCGACCACGTTGCCTGTCATTAGCGAGCCGGTAGTGCGGCCGGCCGGTGCCCTTCCGTCGTACTTCGCCGGTCTGCTGCCTGAGGGGCGACGGTTGGGTGCGCTGCGGCGGGCGGTCAAGACCTCGGCCGATGACGAACTGTCGCTGCTGCTGGCCGTCGGCGCGGACGCGATCGGCGACGTACAGGTCGTGCCCGCCGGTGCGATCCCCGACGAGGTCCCGCCGCGGATCGCGATCGAGAACATCACCCAGACGAGCTTCGCAGAACTGCTCACTGAACTCGGTATCCAGGCGCAGCGGATGGCTTTGCCGGGAGTGCAGGACAAGACGAGTGCGGCGATGATCAACCTTCCGGTGGCTCGGGCAGGCGAGCGCTACATCCTCAAGCTGAACCCGATCGGCGAGTACCCGCATCTGGTCGAGAACGAAGCGTTCTTCCTCGCCGCCGCGCGAGCGTCCGGACTCGGCGTGCCCGCGAGCGATCTCGTCACCGACCGTGAAGGCGCGCACGGTTTGCTCGTGCGCAGATTCGATCGCATCACGGTCGAGGGACGAGTGCATGCGCTGGCGGTCGAAGACGGCTGTCAAGCCGCGGACCGACCTCCCGCGGACAAGTACCTGCTTGATGCGGACCGGACCTTTGCCGCTCTCGCGCACGCGTGCGGAGCACCCACCGTCGCCGGTCGAGAGCTCGTGCGTCAACTCGCGTTCGCCTACCTCACCGGGAACGGCGACGCCCACGCGAAGAACTTCTCGATTCTGCAAGACGTCACTGGCGAGTGGCGGGTGTCGCCGGTTTACGACGCGCCGTGCTCGCACCTCTACGGCGACACGACCATGGCCTTGTCCATCGGTGGACGCTCAGGAGCCGAGTTCAGTGTCGACGACTTCGTCGCGCTGGGACAGGCGCTGGACGTTCCGCCGCGCGCAACGATGCGCGCGCTGATCGATCTCGTGGAGCGCGCCGATCGATGGCTTCCTGATCTGGATCAACTGCCCTTCGATCGTGGCCAGGTAAGCAAACTACGGCGCGTGATCCAACACCGCCGCAGCAGATTGTCGAAATAGGGAGCACCGCTCATCCGGCGTGGGACGTAGGCCGGGTTGGTTGTGGACGATCGGGCTACGAGAATTCGTCAGGAATGCTGATCAAGCGGAGACCTGACGTTGCCTACATTCCGTCGCGGCGCCTCGTTCGCGGAGGTCGTCGCTGGCCAACACGTCGGCGTAGGCCAGTGGCCAGTGTGCAACATTCTTTTGGTTTGCGGTCGCTGCCGGCTCGATCCAGAACCTGCGCCGGATGGCGATGTTCGGTTCGCCGTCAGAACGCCCTTTGTGGCGCCCGACATCCGTGGGTCGAACTCGTCGACGTACAGGACCGCGTTCGGTGATCGTACAGACGCCGGCAGTGCGTGCCAGATCTCGCTGCGGCGCATCCCATAGCTGTGGGCAGGAAAGAAGCGCGAACACCACCTGCGCGCGACCGGAGCTGAACAGGTGATGAGTCACGCTCGTCCAGATCGTTCAGTAACCCGACGAGGTCTGATGAGGCAACAACGCGTCGCGCTTTACGAAGTGCTGATGCGCGCCACGTCAGGTGACCTCAAACCAGTGAGGTAGGTGGACAGGATCCGCTTGCAGGTGGCGTCCCAAGCCCTGCCTGTTGTTGTCGGGTGCGCGAGCATGGCTCCGATAGCAACGATGTCGGCAGGGCTGACGGCGGCCTTGATGGTGCCGTCGATGCGGCCACGGTCGATCAGTCGCTGCAGAGCACGATGGATCTGTTCGCGAAGGGCAAGGGTGGCCTTCTCGGTAACCGGGGGGCCACCGTGCAGCGGTAGAACCAGCTGACCTCGCAGCGCCATTCCGGCTTCGATGAACTGACGCAGCGCGTCGCTGCCTGACGATGAGGACGCTTCTGCCGACCTGGCGTTGGACAGCACGATCTCAAACGATCGGTGCGTCAGGTGGTTCAACAGCTGCTCGCGTGTCGGGAAGTGGCGGTACAGCGTCCCGATTCCCACTCCCGCGTCCTCGGCAACCGTCGACATCCGTACCCGGATGCCTTCGCGATGGACCGCCGCCGTCGCCGCCTCCACGAGCGCTTCACGATTGAACTCAGCATCGCTGCGCTGCTCCCGCTCGACCTGTCGCGCCGGACGTCTCATCAGTTCATCTAACAGCCTTCGCACGGCGTCAAGGGTTGCGATATGGTCGCCGGAGGAATTCCTCCGGTTAGGAATCTGGCGAAGGAGAGCGACCTGATGCGGGTGTTGACCGTCGGCGCGACCGGCCAGTTCGCAGGCCTGGTGGTGCCGGCCCTCGTCCGCGCGGGAGTGCAAGTCCGGGCTCTGGTGCACGACCCCGACAAAGCCGAGCAGCTCGCCGACACCGGCGTCGCTGAAACGGTCCCGGGGGACCTGCGCGATCCCGACAGCATGCGCGCGGCACTCGAAGGCATGGACGGGATGTTTCTCGTACTGCCCGCCTTTGCCCCGGACACCATCGACCTTGGCACCGGCATGATCGCCGCCGCTCACGACGCCGGTGTCCGTCGTGTCGTGTTCTCCGGCGTGTACCACCCGTCGCTGTCGTTGGTGAATCATGCGGATACCCGTCCGATCGAGGAAGCTCTGTACAACTCAAATCTTGAATTCACCGTGCTTCAGCCGGCGATGTTCATGCAGGGCCTGTCGGGTAGTTGGGCGTCCGCAGTGCGCGATGGCGTATTCGCGATGCCGTACTCGAAGGACTCGGCGATGACGTTCGTCGACTACCGCGATGTGGCCGATGTCGCGGCCATCGCGTTCTCCTCCGACGACCTCGTCAACGGCGTGTTCGAACTCGCCTCAGGCGGAATGATCACACGGACGGAGCTGGCCGCGCTGATGAGTCACCATGCCGGACGCGATGTGACCGCCGTCGATGTGCAGCCCGAGGTCGCGCTCGGCAACATGCCCGACGGACCCATGCGTAAGGGGCTGGAAGCGATGTTCGCCGCTTACACGGCCCACGGCTTTCACGGTGGCAACAATCTCGTCCTGAGCAAGATCCTCGGCCGGCCACCCCGGACACTCGACGAATTCTTCGCCGAACTCGCGCAGTAACGATCACCCCTGCCCGTCAACCCGCGGCACTGCTGAGGAGAAAAATGACCGACCACGTCGCCCCCGTCCCACCTGATGACCCCTCGCGCGCGTTGACCGTCGCGCGCCCGGATGAGGACGATCAACTGCCGCACATCGGCCTGGTCGGCGACACGTACACGATCCTGGTGAACGGACACGACACCGCCGGGAAGTACACGCTGATCGACATGCACGTGCCCCCCGGCGGAGGCCCGCCACCCCACAGGCACGACTTCGAGGAGATGTTCACCGTCCTGGAGGGAGAAGTCGAGGTCACCTTCCGGGGCGAAACGATCATTGCCCGCAAAGGCGAGACGATCAACGTGCCCGCGAACGCGCCGCACGCGTTCACCAACGCCACTGGCACGCCGTCCCGGTTGCTCTGCCTGTGCGCCCCCGCAGGGCAGGAGGAGTTCTTCACCCTTGTCGGGCAGCCCGTTGCGACACGCACCCAGGCTCCACCGCCGCTCAGCCCGGACGAGCAGGCAGCCTTGATTGCGAAGTCAGCAGTCGCTCGCCCCGCAATACAGGACGGAGCTGCTGCCGCCTCCCGACTCGGACCGAAAGACCACGATGACCTTTCGCTCGATCCCGAGGTTGCTGCCGTGCTCGCCGCGGCGATGCGATCCAACGGGCCGCCGCCGATGCCGCCCGCCGGCGACGTCGAGCCCGTCGGGCCGCGCTCATCCCATGCTCGACCACTTCAACAACCAAGCGCAGCCGATCGCCGACGGCGTCGAGATCTCTGAGCACGACTCACGGCGCCGACGGCACGGACCTGCTCGCCCGCTGGTACCGGCGAACGTGCGGCGACACCGCGCGGCAGCGCTCTACCTGCACGGCGGCGGCATGATCGTCGGTTCGGTGCCGATCTTCGACGGCACGGTGTCGCGCTACGTCGCGCGCAGCGGGGTCCGATGCTGTCCGTGGAGTACCGGCTCGCTCCCGAACACCCGCATCCCGACCCCGGTCGAGGACGCCTACGCCGGGCTGGGGTGGCTGGCCGCCAACGCCGAGGAGACTCGGCGTCGATCCCGACCGGCTGGCCGTTATGGGAGACAGCGCGGGCGGTGGCCTGGCCGCAGGCGTGGCCATCGTCGCTCGTGACCGCGGCGGTCCCCGGCTGGCACACCAGACTCCTGATCTATCCGATGCTCGACGACCGGAACACCAGCCCTGACCCGCAGATCGTGCCGTTTGCCGGCTGGTCCTACGACGACAACGTCACCGGGTGGAATGCGCTGCTGGGCGCGGACATGAAGAGCGCGACGTCGACCCGACGGCCGCTCCCGCCCGGCTCGCCGACGCCACCGGGCTCCCACCCGCCTACATCGAGGTCGGCCAGCTCGACATCTTCCGTGACGAAGATCTTCGCTACGCCCTCACGCTGAGCCGGGCCGGCGTCCCTGTCGAGTTGCACCTGCATCCGGGAGTGCCGCACGAGTACGACGCGATCGCGTTCGACTCCGACGTCGCCCGCCGCGCCCAGGCCGACCGCGCGCGGGTACTGCGCAGCCTCTGAACGCGCCCCCTGACCGATGAGCAGGTCATGACGCGGACGCAGTCCACGGTCCACACACCGACGCCGGCGGACTGTTCGGGACGCCGGCTAACTCAGGGCCCGTGCCAAGCGCAGGATCATGTCATCAACCAGGGTGGACGATGTGGCGAAGTTCAGACGCACCCAGTCGGGCGGCCCGCCGTAGTCGGGCCCGGGGCTGACGTAGAGCTGGGCCCGCGTCTGCAGCAGCGCAGCGACGTCGGCCCCCGGCCGTGCCGCGGAGCAGTCGACCCATGCGAGGTAGCCCGCCTCTGGCGTGCGCAAGCGCACACCGTCCACGGCCTCCAGACCGTCCACGAGCCTGTCGCGGTTGCGCCCCAGATGATCGACGACGCCGGTCAGCCATTCGTCGCCGTCGCGCCAGGCGGCCAGTGTCGCCTCGACGCCGAGCACGCCGGCGACTCCGTGGATGTCTGGTGGTTCTGCGTCCCATCGGTCGCGCAACCACGCAGGACCGATGTGAGCCACCGCGGTACGCAGACCGGCGATGTTGAACGCCTTGGTCGCCGACGTGAGGGTGACCGTACGCGCCGCGACGTGCTCGCCGATCGCCGCGAACGGGATGTGCGTCCCCGGGGGATATACGAGATCGGCATGAATCTCGTCGCTCACGACGAGAAGGTCGTGGCGCTCGGCGAGGTCTGCGACCGCCTCCAATTCGTCGCGACGCAGCACGCGTCCGGTCGGGTTGTGAGGATTCACCAACAGCAGGACCTTGGCCGACCGGGTGGCGAGCTCGGCCTCGAGACGGTCCAGGTCCAAGCGCCAACCGTCGACATCCGGCACGACGTGCAGCTGCACGGCGTGCCGGTGCATGGTGGGGACTGCGAGTCGGAACGGACGGTAGTTCGGCTCCTGCAGCACGACGGTGTCGCCCGGTTCCGTGGCCAGATCGAGGACGATCTGCAACCCCTGAATGACATCGGTCAGCCCGCGTACGTGCTCCGGGTCGGCGCTCCAGCCGAAGCGTCGCTGCATCCGTTCGGCGAACGGCGTGGCCAGAGGGTGCGGATCGGGCCAGTCCGGGTAGCCGAGATCGCCGCGGTCCACGGTGTCGAGGATGGCCGAGCGGATCGGCGCTGCAACGGGAAATCCATGTCCGCGACCCAGGCCGGAAGTTGATCTGGTCCTGGCCGGCGCCACTTGACGCCTCGTTTCTCTCGCAGCCACTCGATGGGGGCTCGAACGGCGACGCGTACCGTCTCGCCGCGTTTGCCAACGACATCACGCATGATTTCCAGCTGTCCCCGATGCTGGTCGAGCTCCTCGAGGACGTGCAGGAGCACCTCGCCCTGGTCGAGGTCGCGGTCCGGCCCGAGGAACGCCCGATCCGGCGGATTGCGAGGCGGCGACGACGGCTCGAAGCCGTCAAGGTCGGCTTCGAGCTGCACCTGGGCGGCGTCGACATGTTCGAGGAGTTCGGAAACGGTGCCGTGCGCGAGGAACTCTGCCGCACGATCGCGGCGCACCGGGCGACCGGCGACGACGTGTCCGGCCCAGTAGTCGAGGACGCCCAGGCAATGCGTAACGAGGCCGTATGGCGTGTTCGCGCCGGGCAGGTCGGGTCGCACACCGATCAGATCGTCGCCGAGATCGGTGATCGTTGTCCGCATCCCCGTCAGGGCGCGGGCGATGAAGTACACCGCTCCGCCCGCAGACGGCGGGACATCGTTGCGTTTGTCGGATTCGCCCATCGCGATTCCTCTGGTAACTGGTTCAGGCGGTTATCACTTTGCTGGCCGCTGAGTAACCTGTCAAACTGGTTACGTGTTCGCATTCGTGAGCGGGCGGCCGAGCCTGGATCTGGTCGGGACCCTGAAATGGCGGCGCCATGACCGCGAGGAGCAGCTCGTCGACACGTCGGCGTGGCGCGCCTGGGTCCGGGCGAGCGGGCTCGAGGTGCGACTGGTCGGCCCGGTCGACGACGACTCCGTCAACTGCGTCCGGGCCGCGCGCGAGTCGTTGTACGGCGCCTTCGCCGCAGCGGTGGAGGGCCACGCGTTGCGCAGAGCCGATCTCGTCCGCATCAACACCCTGGCCGCGGGTCCCGGCCCGGAAATACGGCTCGATCGACAAGGCGAAGTACGACGAACAGGGACGGTGGATCAGGTGCTCACCGCACTCGTGCACGATGCATTCGACGTTCTCGGCGGTGCGGCGCGGACTGATCTCCGCGAGTGTGCGAACCCGCGTTGCACCCGCTTGTTCATCGATTCGTCCCGGGCCCGCGCACGCCGTTGGTGCGGTATGACCGAATGTGGGAACCAAGCCAAGGTGGCAGCGTTCCGAGCCCGCAGTGCGCGGTCTGGACAATCATGAACGATCGGAGCACAGATGCGCGTTTTGGTCACCGGCGCCACCGGGTATGTCGGCCAACACGTCGCGAAGGCCCTTCGCCGGAGCGGGCATGCAGTCTTCGGGCTGACGCGCGACCCGACGACTCCCGCGGCTGTGCGGCTCACGAGCGCCGAGATTTTCCCTGTTCGAGGTGACCTCCGCGAGCCGCACACCTACCGCACCCACCTCGACCGCGTCGACGCTGTCCGTGCACTGCGCAGTGGATGAGGACGATGACGCCACAGCGACTGACGCCAAACTGTTCGCCGAGATGTTGGCCGCCGAACGCCGTGACCACGTGAAACGGCACCTTGTCTACACCACAGGATGTTCGGTTTATGGATCACACGGGGCGCAGACTGTCCTGACCGAAAGCACACCGTGCGCAGCCGAGAGTTGGCGCTACAAACTCGAGCAGCAACTCGCGACCGTCGGCATCCCGTACACCGTCCTCCGCCCCGCATTCGTATACGGCGGTGGAAGTCATCGCTCCTTACTGAGCCAATGGTTCGCGCAGGGCGAGGCCGATGACACTCGATTCTTCGGTTCGGTCTCCAAGGTTTGGTCGTGGATCCGCGTCGAAGACCTCGCGACGGCGTACGCCGAGATTCTGAAGGATGCACACACCCAGGACGGACAGATCTATGTAGTGGCGGATGCCCCACCCGTCTCGGCGCCCTGGAAACCTTCTCTGCGTGCATGCGGGTAGCAGGCGCTTCCACACCAGTACGTCACCGGCCGGCTAGCGAAGGTGACGCCGAAGTGCCGATCTTTGACCAGAACGTCGTGGTCGACAGTTCAAAGGCTCACCGCGATCTCGGATGGACGCCGGCGCACGGCAATCTCCTTTCGGAGATCGAGCTGTATTACCGGAGTTGGAGAGCCACCAAATAGGTTTCGTCGTCCAGCGCGTGGGGGGCGCGCAGGATGACCGCAAGGGTGGTGGCATCAGGCGTTTGGCTCGAGCGGATCGTTTTCGACCCAGCGGTAGCGGGTGACGTCAGGCATTGCGACCGCGCCCAGGCTCTGCGTAGAAGCGTTCCGCGGTGGCGTTTCCGACCGTCACGTCCCACTCGATGCGGCCGTCGGTCTGGGCCGCGCAGATGGTCCATCAACTCGCGCGCCACGCCTGACCTGCGGTGGGCCTCGACGACGTAGAGGTCTTCGAGCCAGATGCCGGACGTTCGCGCCCACGAGGAGAACGTGCGGTGCCACATGGCGAGTCCGGCGAACGCGCCGTCGCGCTCCGCGATCGCCACGTGGACGAATGCGTCGGTACCGAACACGGCGTCGTCGAGCTGATCGATCGCCCAATCGGCGCGGTGCATCGACGACTCGGTGCGTGCGTGCAGCTCCAAGGTCTGCCGAATGGTCGGCAGATCGGACGGGAGCGCTTGACGTACCGACACCCGGACTCCTCAAGTGGTGTGAACCGTCTCCCCGCCGACGATCGTCGCGAGGACGGCCAGCGTCGCGAGGTCTTCGACCTCGAGTGGATCTGCAGACAGTACTGCGCAATCGGCGAGGTATCCGAGGTCGAGCAGGCCCACGCGGTGCTCGGCGAAGGCCGCGTAGGCCGAGCCGTACGTGTACGCGCGTAACGCTTGTGCGCGAGTCAATCGCTCATCGGGAGCGAGCACTGCGCCGCTCGCAGTCCGACGCTCGACGAGGTCGCGCAGGCCCAGTAGGGGATCACCGTTCACCACGGGACGATCCGAGCTCGCCGGCAGCTCGATTCCCGCGTCCAGAAAAGACTTCTGCCGGTAACACCACTCCGCCCGCTCAGCGCCGATCGCGGCGACCATCCCGTCACCCAACTCGTGGACGAAACGCCCCTGCGGAACCGGGATGACACCGAGCCGCGCAATCCGCTCGACGTCTTCGGGACGGGTGATGCCGCAGTGTTCGATGCGGTGCCGGTGATCGGAACGGGGATGATCGGCAAGTACGTCCTCGTAGATGTCGAGCACCTCGCCGACTGCGCGGTCGCCGATGGCGTGCGTCGCTACCTGCCACCCCGAACGGTGCGCGCGGCCGATCGTTTCGCGCAGTTCCGCGGGCGAGGTCTGGAAGTAACCGACGCCGCCGTCGCCGTCGGCGAACGGCTCACACATCGCCGCGGTGCGGCCGATCAACGAGCCGTCGGCGAAGATCTTCATAGCGCCGATGCGAAGGTGATCGTCACCGAAACCGGTGCGCATGCCGAGATCCAGACCGAATTCGACTTCGTCATCATCGGCCGCGTCGAGCGCATGCATCGCAGGTGCGGCGACCATCACGGTGACCCGCACGTCGAGCGCCTGCGATTCGCGCGCGTTCTGATATGCCGCGAGTTCGATCGGCGTGCGGCCGATCCAGCCGCCGCCGATGCCCGCTTCCTGCACGCTGGTGATGCCCTGCGCGAGCAGCGCACGACTCCCGCGCGAGATCGCGCTGGTCACCCGCTCGACCGGCACCGGATAGACCAGCGCCTGCAACAACAGCTGCGCCTGCTCGCGCAGCAGCCCGGTGGGACGCCCGTCCGCATCACGAACGACATCACCGCCCTCGGGCACGTTGATCGAGGTCAAGTTCGGCGAGCACCGCCGAGTTGACGACGCACATGTGACCGGACGTGTGCTTGAGCCACACCCGATGCCGTGGCGCAGCCCGATCGAGTGCCTCGGCGATCGGATGACCGCCGTCGAGCTTGTTCTGGTCGTAGCCGCTGCCGATGATCCAACTGTCCGGCGGGAGTTCCGCGGCGCGCGCGGCGACCGCGGCGTAGATGTCGTCGACCGACCGGACGTTCTCGACCCCCAGCGGCAGCTCGTCGAGACTCATCCCGAACCAGGCCAAGGTGGTTGTGCGCGTCGTGGAACCCCGGCACGACAACCGCTCCGCCGAGGTCGACGCGGCGCCGGGCGAGCAGATCACGCGCATCGTCGCCGAGCGCAACGATCCGGCCGTGGTGCACGGCGAGGGCGTCGACGGGGGCGAACTCGCGGCCCGTCAGAAATCGCGCTCCGACGTAAACCGTGTCGACCAGCATTGGTAATACCTCGCTGCGGCTCGAAGATGGACGATGAACCCACTCTCACCCTGGCTCAGGAAGGACGGCAGTGTCGACCCAACAGGCTGACGGCGCGGTAGTGGAACTCAGCGTCGATGGCGACGTTGCGGTGATCGCCCTCAACCGCCCGCACCGACTCAACGCGGTCAACGACGAGCTTGTCGAAGGGCTGCTCGCCGCGTTGGCCGAGGTCGAAGCGAGCGACTGCGGTGCTGTCGGTGCTGACCGGACGGGGACGGGCGTTCTGCGCCGGCCATGACCTGAAGCAACCGCGCGGCGATGCCGACGGCTTGCGTGGTCGACTCGAACACCTGCAAGACGTCACGCGCCGCATCCGCGGTCTGTCCATCCCGGTGATCGCCGCGGTGCACGGCCATGCTGTCGGCGCAGGCGCGGAATTCGCGCTCGGCTGCGACCTCGTCATCGCTGCAGAGGGCACGCGCTTCCGATTCCCGGAAGTCGGCCTCGGGCTGAGCGTCACCGGCGGGGTGACGAAGCTGCTGCCGTTGTTGGTCGGTCCGGTCAAGGCGAAGGAGTTGCTGCTACTGGGCGAACCGATCGACGCGAACGAGGCGTTGCGGCTCGGCCTCGTCAATCGTGTCGTGCCGGAAAGCCAATTGCTGGACGCGGCCTCGGAGTGGGCGCGCCGACTCGCGAATCAACCGCGGGTATCCACCGGGCTGGCGAAGGCCGCGCTGGACAGCGGGATCGATGCCATCTTCGAGGCCACGCTCGAGCTGGAAATCGAGCATGCGGTGGTCACCGACGAACAGGCCACGCGTGGCGACGACGCGCTCAAGGCCAGCCGGGCAAGGAACCCGTGACTCTGCCGCAGACACTGCCCGCACTGCTGCGCCGGGCTGTGCAGCGTTGGCCGGACAAGACTGCATGGATCTTCGACGAGCACGGCGAGTCGCTGACCTTCACCGACATCGACGTGCGAAGCGACGCACTCGCCCAGCTACTCACCGACAACGGCATCCGGCGCGGTGACCACGTTGCCGTCATGCTCGACAACACACCGGCGTTCCCGCTGGCCTGGCTCGCGATCACCAAGCTCGGCGCGGCCATGGTGCCGGTCAACACCGGTTACCGCCGCTACGACGCGACCCGCCTGCTTGCGCACTCGCAAGCCCGGCTCGTGCTTACCGACGACCGCCACGCGGAGTTGCTCCGACAGATCCAGCCCGACACCCGCGTCGAAGCGGTGATCGACCTGGCGAAGCACGACCTCACGCGGCCAACCGCGCCGCCCCGGGACGACGTCACGCCCGACACCGTGTCGAACATCCAGTACACGTCCGGAACGACCGGCGCCCCGAAGGGCTGCGTGCTGCCGCACCTGTACTGGACGACGCTGGTGCAAGGGCTCATCGACGGGTTCCCGAACATCACCGAGAACGACGTCATTCTCACCGCACAGCCGTTCCACTACATCGACCCGCAGTGGAATGTCGCGCTCGGGCTGGCCTCCGGGTGCCGGCTGGTCGTGCTCGACCGCTTCCACCCCAGCACGTTCTGGTCGAAGATCATCGAGTACGGCGTGACCTGGTTCTACTGCCTCGGCATGATGCCGAAACTGCTCCTGGACGCGCCGGCGCCCACCAAGCCCGACACGCTGCGGTCGGTGTGCGCCTCAGCCATCCCGCCCGAGCTGCACCGCGACCTCGAGGCGCGATGGGGTGTGCCGTGGTTCGAAGCGTTCGGCATGACCGAGACGGGCAGCGACATCCGCCTCGACCCACGAGACCACGACGAGTGCGTCGGCACCGGCTGTATCGGCCGCGCGGTACCGGGACGCGAGGCGCGCATCGTCGACGACGCCGACAACCCGTTGCCACCAGGCAGCACAGGACAGCTCGTCGTGCGCGGCGCCGGAATGATGACCGGATACTTCCGCGACCCCTACGCGACGCGGGACGTGTTTCGCAACGGGTGGCTGCACACCGGCGACCTGGCCCGCATGGACGAGCAGGGCCGCGTCTACTTGGTCGGCCGCATCAAAGACATGATCCGCCGCAGCGGGGAGAACATCGCCGCCGCGGAGGTGGAGCGGGTGCTGCAGCTACACCCCGCGGTCACGATTGCAGCCGTGCTCGCCGAGCCCGACGACCTGCGCGGCGAAGAGGTGCACGCCGTCATCGTTGGCCACGGCGCGCAGGATCTGCCTGACCTCGTCGAGCATTGCCGACAGCAGCTGGCCGCGTTCAAAGTGCCGCGTTACTGGACGTTCGTCGCCGACCTGCCGCTGACCGCGTCACAACGGGTCGCGAAGGGCGAACTACGTGCGCGCCTCGACTCCCAGTCGATCGAGAATCCACGCATAGATCTCAGCCTCGTACCCGAGATGAGCGACCCGTCCGGACGGACCGACGTGCGCCCCGGCGCCGGTCTCGCAGCGGAACAGGCACCGCGGTGACCATTCCGGGTCGGAGTGCCGCAGCGCAGCCACCCATTTAGCAGGTTCCCTGACCATCACGCGCGGGTCGTGGACGGCGCCGGTCGCCAGGAGGTCGGGACGACCGCCCGCCGGCGGCACGTTGTCATACGGCGAGTACGCCAGCATCCAGTCGAACTGCTCGCGAATGCGCGGATCGCCCCACTCTTCCCACTCGGTGATCGTCAACGGCGTGGCCTCGTCGAACATCGTGGTGACCACGTCGACGAACGGCACCTCTGCGACGACGGCCCGCCACCGATCGGGACGCTGGGAGAACACGACGCCCTGCAACAGCCCACCGGCGGACAGGCCGCGGGTCGCGATGCGCGTGCCGTCGACCAGCCCGGATGCGTCGAGACCGTCCGCCACCGCGATCAGATCGTCGAACGTGTGCTGCTTGTGGCGCATGCTGCCGTCCAGCCACCAGCGCCGACCGCCCTCGCCGCCGCCGCGGACCAGCGCGTGCACCCACACCACACCGTGGTCGAGCACGCTCGGCAGCGCGGCATCCCACGCGGGCTCGTCGACCGCCTCGTAGGCGCCGTAGGCATAGATGACGCAGGGCGCCGTCCCGTCCAGCGGCGGTCTCGCGGTGCCGCACCAGCACCGCCGGCACTGCGGTCCCGTCCGGCGCCGGGAACGTGCGGCGCTCGACGACGTACTGCGACGGGTCGAACCCCGGCGCGTCCCCGCGCTGCACCTCAGCCGTCGTCCCCGAAAGCAGATCGACCGACGACCACACGGGCGGACGGAGGTAGCTCTCGTCGCGCACGGTCACCGTGGCCGCGTCATAGGACGTGTTGCGCGCCAACTCGAGGCAACCCACCTCGTAGCGGCTCGCCAGCACCCGGCCGGCGCCCGCCAGGTCGTCGTGCGCGACGACGCGCAGCCGATGCTCGTTCTCGGCGCGGTAGGACAGCACGACCGCGGTCGCGAACGCGTCGACCCGCAGCAACCGCTCGTCCGGGTTCTCGGGGCGCGCTTCGGTCCACGCGCTGTGGTCCTGGTCGTGGTCGCGGGGGACCGGCGCCGTCATCATGCGGAACTCGACCGCGTCGTCGTTGGTGACGATCAGTAAGCGATCGGCGGCGGCGTGCTCGACCCGGTAGACCACACCGTGCCGGCGGCCGCCGACCGACCGCGGCCGAGCATCCGGATCCGCCGCGTCCAGCACCCACGCCTCGCTCGTCGACCGGCTCTCACTCCAGATCACGATGAGTTCGCCGGACCGGGTCGCCCGCACGTTGACCGAGAACATCTCATCGGGATCCTCGAGAACCAACACGTCATCGCGCGGGTCGCTGCCCACCCGGTGCCGCCACACCTGGAACGGGCGGTACGCCTCGTCGTGGACGGTGTAGAAGAACGCGCTCGAGTCCGCGCTCCAGGCACCCCCGAAGTAGCTCCGCGGCACACGGTCGACGAGATCCTCGCCGGAGCGCAGATCGCGGAACCTGAGTTCGAAGACCTCGTCGCCCGAAGTGTCGACGCTGTAGGCGAGCAGATCCTCGTCCGGACTGACGATGGTGACCCCGACGTCGAGGTAGCCGGTCCCGGCGTCCAGCGACGCAATGTTTAAGACTCGTGACGATTCGGATTCGGTCGTTGACCCGGCTGTTGAACCATGATTCAGTCGCCACAGTTCGGCGTACTCGCTGTTCAAGTGGTTTCGGGTCCAGTATGTGAACCTCTTCCGGACCCAGCGGGCGGATTCGTCGGTGCCGGGGAGTCGCGACAACATCTCCGCGCGAAGCGCGGACGTGAGGGGTTCGAGATGAACAGACGACGCGTCGTAAAAAGCTCGTTCGGCGCTCAGGTGCGCGAGGACGTCCGGGTCGTCGGTGTCGCCCAACCAGTGGTACGGGTCAGGGCGGGCAACCCCGTGGTCGGTGTGGGTGTGCGGCCTGCGCGGCGCGCTCGGCGGGCGAGGCGGTCCAGTCGGGTGATCGGACACGGCCGTCACCGTACCGTCGCCGTGGCGGTGTTCGCCCTCGCACTATTGCTGGCGACCGTGCTGCCCGGTCTCGGTGCGAGCAGCCCGGCGGCCGCCAAGAGCAAGGTGGTCTTCAACGTCGCCATGCTCGGCGAGAGTGTCGACTCGCTCAACCCGTTCGTCGGAATCCAGTCGCCGTCCTACGAGATGTGGGGCCTGACCTACGACTACCTCGTCGGCTACTCGATGACCGACATGTCGCCCGAGCCGGATCTCGCGACGAAGTGGACGACGTCGCCCGACGGCAAGACGTGGACGTTCACCGTTCGCAAGGGCGTGAAGTTCTCCGACGGGGTTCCGCTCACCGCGAGCGATGTCGCCTACACCTTCAACCGCGTGCTGCACGGCAAGACCGAGCAGGCGTCGTGGATCTCCTACCTGAACGGCGTCACCAGCATCACGGCACCGAACGCGACGACGGTGGTGATGAAGCTCAAGAAGCCGAGCGCCACGCTGCCGTTGCTGCCCATCCCGATCGTGCCCGAGCACATCTGGAAGAACGTCAGCGAAAGCGCAGTGAAGACTTACGCCGCCGCGCCGAGCAACGGCAAACCGGTCGTCGGCGAGGGGCCGTTCCGGCTCGTCGAGGGCACCGCCAACGGCGACACGTTCAAGTTCGAGGCCAACCCGAACTACTGGGGCGGACGGCCGCATATCGACGAGGTCAATTTCCAGTTCTACAAGAACGACGACTCGGCCATCCAGGCGCTGCTCAAGGGCGAGGTCGACTTCGTCGAGAACATCACGTCCGCCCTCGCGGTGAAGAAGCTGCAGGGCGACGCAGGCATCACGGCGCACGACGGCAACTCGCCCGGATTCGAGGAGATCGCCTTCAACACCGGCTCGGTCGACCTCAAGACCGGCAAGCCGATCGGCAACCCCAACCCGGCGGTGCTCGACCCGAAGTTCCGGCACGCGCTCAGCTACGCGGTGAACATCCCGCAGCTGGTCCAGAAGGTCTACCAGGGAGCCGGTCTCCCGGGGACGACGATCATCCCGCCGTCGTACAAGCGCTATCACTGGCAGCCGCCGCCCAGCGAGAAGTACACCTTCAACCTGGCGAAGGCGGGTCAGCTGCTCGACGCGGCGGGCTACAAGAAGGGGCCCGACGGACTCCGGACGATGCCGGACGGCAAACCGATCGGCACGCTGCGGCTGGACGCGCGCTCCGACTCGCCGACGTCCTTGAACGCCATGGACTACCTCAAGTCGTGGCTGGGTCAGCTCGGCATCAAGGCTGAGGTATCGGACTACGCATCGAGCCAGCTGACCGACGTGATCCTCAAAGGCAACTTCGATCTCTTCTACTGGGGCTGGTTCGTCGAGCCGGACCCCGACAGCATGCTCAGCTACATGACCTGCGGCCAGCGCGGCAACTGGTCCGACTCGTGGTTCTGCAACAAGCAGTACGACACGCTCTACAACGAGCAGCACGTGCAGACCGACCAGGCCAAACGCGAGGCCGAGGTCAAGCAGATGCAGCAGATCCTTTACGAGCAATCGCCCTACATCGTCACTGTGTACGACACGATCGGCGAAGCCGTGCGCAGTGATCGGTTCGCCTGCTTCGTCCCGCAGCCGAACCCGGGCGGCGTGTGGCTGGAGCAGTACGGCGTCTACAACTACATCCACATCAAGCCCGCGTCCGAGGCCGGCAACTGTGACTCAGCCACCGGCGGTGGTCACCTCAAGGGAGCTGTCACTGCGACGAAGGGTGGCTCGTCCAATTCCATCAGCAAGGCGTTCACGATCGGTGGCGTCGCGGTGATCGTCGTCGCCCTGGTTGCGCTCGGCGTGGTGGCGATGCGCCGCCGGGCCACCGTCGGAGACCGCGAGTGAGCATTCCGGCAGCGAATCCTGGGCTGATCGAGGCCGAGGCAGAAGTCGAGGAAGGCCAGACCCGAAGACGCGGCTACGCGTCGTACGTCGGGTTCAAGGTGCTCGGGTCGATCGGCAGCTTGTTCTTCATGCTGGTCGTGAACTTCTTCCTGTTCCGGGTGCTGCCCGGCGACCCGGCGCGAACGCTCGGGCGCGGCCGGTTGAGCACCCCGGCCCAGGTCGCGGCGTTCAACAAGACCTACGGCCTGGACGAGTCGACCGGACGGCAGTTCCTGACGTTTCTGCACAACACGTTCACCGGCCAGTTCGGCATCTCCGTGCAGTACCACGAGCAGGTCTCGACGCTGATCCTGCACGCGCTCGGGCCGACCCTGTTGCTCGTCGGCTCCTCGACGATCCTGGCGACGGTGATCGGGGTCTACATCGGGATCCGCGGTGCGTGGAAGCGAGGTGGGCCGTTCGACCGGTTCACGACCGGCACGTCGTTGACGCTGTACGCGATGCCGGAGTGGTGGCTGGGCCTGCTGCTGATCGCGGCGTTCGGCGTGGGCTTCTGGTTCTTCCCGGGCCTGTTCCCGACGGGCGGCCTGCACAGCCCGGACGTCGACCCCAACTCGCTGCACGGCGTCCTGGACACGCTGTGGCACCTGGTGTTGCCGGTGACCACGTTGACGCTGGCCTACCTCGCGGACTTCTCGCTGATCATGCGTAGCTCGCTGCTCGACGAGCTCGGTGAGGACTATCTGCAGACAGCACGGGCCAAGGGACTGCGCGACGTCCAGGTGCGAAACCGGCACGCCGTGCGCAACGCGATGCTGCCGACGACCACGATCATCGCGCTCAACATCGGGTTCGTGGTGTCGGGCGCCATCACGGTCGAGACGGTCTTCTCGATCCCGGGGCTCGGCCTGCTTGCCACCAACGCCATCGCCGTCCCGGACTATTGGGTTCTGCAGGGCACGTTCCTCGTGGCCACCACCGGCGTGATCATCGCCAACCTGATCGCCAACCTGATCTACGGCTGGATCGACCCGAGAGTGCGCACATGACCCAGACGGTCAGTGCCCCAGCTGCCCACCTGTCCGCACGCACACTCACGCGGCGGCGCCGGCTGGCGGCGTGGAAGCGGGTCTGGACGCAGTTCCGGCGGCACCGCAGCGGCATGCTCGGGCTCGGCATCCTGGTGTTCTTCGTGGTCGTCGCGCTGGCGGCTCCGCTCCTGGCGGACTCGAGCGGACTCGACGTCACCAAGGCCACCGGCCCGCTGCTCGGTGCCGCCCTCAACGAAGTACTGGCTGGGCACGGACGAGAACGGCCGCTCGGTGCTCACGCTGTTGATCTGGGGCGCCCGCATCTCGCTGTTCGTCGGCCTCATGGCCACCTTGATCTCGATGATCATCGGGACTGTCATCGGCCTGATCTCGGGCTACTTCGGGGGCTGGGTCGGCCGGATCACGTTCCGGGTGACCGAGTGGTGCCTGGTGATCCCGTTCATCCCCTTGGCGATCGTGCTCGCCACCGTCCTCGGCCGCGGTCTGTTCAACATCGTGATCGTGATCGGCGTGACGTCGTGGCCGGGCACCGCATTGCTGATCCGGAGCCAGACGCTGTCGATCAAGGAGCGTGCCTACATCGAGCGGGCCAAGGCGATCGGCGCCGGGCGCTGGCACCAGATGTCGAGGCACGTACTGCCCAACGTGATGCCGATGGTCTTCGCCAACACCACGCTCACCGTGGCGATCGCCATCCTCTCGGAGACGACACTGAGCTTCCTCGGGCTCGGCGACCCGACCCGCACCTCGTGGGGAACCATGCTCGACAACGCCTACCAGGCAGGCGCGATCACCACGGGTTGCTGGTGGTACGTGCTGCCGCCCGGCATCTGCGTCGTCCTCGTGGTGCTCTCGTTCACCCTGATCGGGCAGGCGCTCGAGGAAATACTGAACCCACGGTTGCGAGCACGATGAGCGACGCTTGCGGAGCGAACAATGTAATCGCCGCGCCGAAGGCGCGGATCGAGTCGACGCCGGACCCGAGCGAAGCGAGCGGTCCAAAGGAGATTCGATGAGCGACGCTTGCGGAGCGAACAATGTAATCGCCGCGCCGAAGGCGCGGATCGAGTCGACGCCGGACCCGAGCGAAGCGAGCGGTCCAAAGGAGATTCGATGAGCGAGTCATTACTCTCCCTGCACGACCTGACGGTCACCTACGCGACCGACAATGGTCCGCTGCCGGCCGTGCGCGGTGTCGACCTGACGGTCGAGCGCGGTCAGATCGTCGGCGTGGCAGGGGAGTCGGGGTGCGGCAAGTCGACCCTGGCCAGCACGATCCTGCGGCTACAGCCGGCGAACGCGACGGTGACCGGCGAGGTGCGCTTCGACGGACGCGACATCCTGACCATGCGGTGGGGCGAGTTGCGAGCGGTGCGCTGGGCGGGTGCGTCGATCGTGTTCCAAGGGGCCCTGCACTCGCTGAACCCGGTTCATCGGATCGGCGCCCAGATCGCCGAGCCGATCCACGTACACACGCCGGAACTCGCGGAAACGCGCGTCCGCTCGCGAGTTACCGACCTGCTCGAGCAGGTCGGCCTCGACCCGGCACGCGCGAAGGCCTATCCACACCAGTTGTCCGGCGGTCAGAAGCAGCGCGTGATGATCGCGATGGCCCTCGCGTGCGACCCGCAGTTGGTGGTTGCGGACGAGCCCACCACCGCGCTCGACGTGATGGTGCAGGCGCAGGTGCTCAAGGTGCTGTCCGACCTCGTCCGCGAACGCGATGTCGGGATGATGATGATCAGCCACGACCTGTCCGTGCTCGCCGCCCTCTGCGACCGGATCACGGTCATGTACGCCGGCCGCGTGGTGGAGGTGGGGCCGGCCGATCAGATCTTCACCGCGCCGCTGCATCCCTATTCCACCGCGCTGTCCTCGGCGTTTCCGCGCGTCGGCGACCCCGCCGCGCGGTTCGCCCCTGCCGGGCTACCGGGCGACCCCCCGCTGCCGTGGGATCTTCCTGCCGGGTGCACCTTCGCCCCGCGATGCCCGCGTGCCGCGGCGGTCTGCCTTCCCGCCGAGCCGGCGCTCATGCCCTACGGCGAGGGCAGGACTGCCGCGTGTGTGCGCATCGGCGAGACGGTCACGACGTGAGCATCCCGACATGAGTATCGAGCTGACGGCCGACGGCGTCCGCGTCGAGTTCTCGACCCGCTCCGGCCGGGTCGCGCGAGCCTTGGACGGCGCCGACCTGACGGTGCGGGCCGGCGAGGTCGTCGCCCTGGTCGGCGAGTCGGGGTCGGGCAAGACGACGCTGGCGCGCACGCTCATGGGGCTGGAGCGACCGGCGAGCGGCACGGTGCTGTGGAACGGGAAGCCGCTCGACTACTCGGGGCGCCGTCTGAAGACGCTGCGACGACACGTCCAGCTCGTGCTGCAGGACCCGCTGGGCGCGCTCAACCCACGGCACAGTGTGTACGAGTCGGTGGCCGAGGGTCTGCGCGTCCACCGGCTGGTGGCGAAGTCGGACAAGACCGAGACGGAACTCGTTGCCGCCGCGCTGTCGTCGGCCGGGCTGCGCCCGCCCGAGACGTTGTTCCTGCGCTACCCGCACGAGCTCTCGGGCGGTCAGCGGCAGCGTGTCCTGATCGCCGGCGCACTCGCGGTGCAACCGTCCCTGCTGATCGCCGACGAGCCGGTCTCGAGCCTTGACGCGTCGATCCGCGGCGAGATCCTGGCGCTGCTGCTCAAGTTGCGCGAGGACTTCGGGCTCGGCGTGCTGGTCGTGACGCACGACCTCGGCCTGGCGTGGAACATCGCCGACCGGATCGCGGTGATGTACCTCGGCCGCGTTGTCGAAACCGGCCCGACCGAGGACGTGCTGATCGTCGCCCCAGCACCCCTACACGCAGGCGTTGCTGTCGGTCATCCCCGAGACCGAGCGGATGGAGCCGATCGTGCTGAGCGGCGAGATCCCCGACCCCACCCGGATCCCGCGCGGGTGCCGGTTCCACCCGCGGTGCCAATGGCTTGCCGTCGGGCGAGGCGGACGAGGTTGCCGACGCCTGTCGCAGCACGCCGCTGCCGGTGCTCCCTGCGGATCCCGAGGGGCATCGGTGTGCCTGTCACCTCGTGGCGGCGCGGAAGGGAGCGGTGACGTGACGTTGCAGGCGGCGCTGCCGCGCGAGATGTACGTCGATGCGTCGGCATGGCAGCGCGAGCGCGAGCAGGTGCTGCTGCGCGAGTGGACGTGCGTCGGCCGGGCGGCTGACCTCGGCCTCGACCGTCCCGAACGAGTCGCGGTCGTCGACGTGCTGGACGAATCACTGCTCGTGACCACTGACTCGGACGGTGCCCTGCACGCGTCCTACAACGTCTGTCGCCACCGCGGTTCGCAGCTGTTCCCCACGCCACCGGGACAGGCGCCGCAGGTGTGCGCGGCGAAGTCGATCCGCTGCCCGTACCACTCGTGGACCTACGCCCTCGACGGCTCGCTGCTGCACGCGCCGCACACCGAGGACGGCGAGGTGGAGACGTCGGACTTCGGTCTGCACCCGGTCGGTGTCGAGCAGTGGGGCGGCTTCGTCTTCGTGCACCCGACGCCGGCGGAGGCCGCACCGCTGTCCGACTCGGTCGGTCGGGCGAGCAGCACGTTGGCGAACTACGACCTGCCGTCGTTGGTGACCGGTCTGACGATGTCGCTACGACGTCGCGGCGAACTGGAAGGTCATCGCCGAGAACTACAACGAGTGCTATCACTGCGGACCGGTGCACCCCGAACTGTCGCGGCTCGTGCCGTCGTTCGCGGGTGGTGGCCGCGGGCTCGACTGGGACGACGGCATCCCGCACCGCGAGGGCGCCTGGACGTTCACGATGTCGGGCACCACCGACCGGGCACCGTTCCCCGCGCTCACCGACAAGGAGCGGACGCGGCACAAGGGCGAGCTGATCTACCCCAACCTGATGCTGTCGTGTTCGGCCGACCACGTCGCCGCGTTCGTGCTGCGCCCACTGGCCGTCGACCGCACGGCGATCGAGTGTCGGCTGCTCTTCGCCGCGTCGGAGGTGAGTTCGACATCGTTCGATCCCTCGGACGCGGGCGATTTCTGGGACATGGTCAACCGCCAGGACTGGGCGATCTGCGAGTCGGTGCAGCGCGGCATGTCCTCGCGCGCGTACACCCATGGCTGGTTCGCGCCGATGGAGGACGACTCCGCCGACATCCGACGCTGGTTGCTGCCCAGGCTCGAGCGTGACTGACGTCGACTACGTCGTCGTCGGGCTGGGTGCGCTCGGCTCGGCGGCAGCGTGGCAACTGGCCGCCCGCGGTCACTCCGTCGTCGGGCTCGAGCAGTTCGAGCTCGGCCACAACCGCGGCGCGTCACACGACACCTCGCGGATCCTGCGGCACAGCTATCACACGCCGGCCTATGTGCGTCTGACCTGCGAGGCGTACGACGACTGGGCTCGGCTCGAGGACGAGTCGGGCGAGCAGCTCGTCACCACGGTCGGCGGTCTCGATCTCTTCCCGCCCGACTGCGCCATCTCGCCGGTCGACTATGTCGACTCGCTGCGCGAGGTGGGCATCGAGTTCGAGGAGCTCGACGTCGCGGAGATCCGGCGGCGCTGGCCGGTGTTCGACCCACCCGCCGGGACACTGGGCTTGTTCCAGTCGCGCGGTGCGATCGTCCCGGCGGCTCGCGGCACCGCAGCGATGCAGCGACTCGCGACGGCACGCGGCGCGACCTTGCTCGACTCGACGGCGGTCACCGGCATCGTCGACAACGGCGCGAGCCTGACCGTCGAGACTGCGGGCTCGTCGTACGTGTGCCGCGGCGTGGTGGTCTGCGCCGATGCCTGGACCAACCAGGTGCTCGCGCGGCTCGGGGTCACGATCCCGCTCACCGTCACGCTCGAGCAGCCGACGTACTTCCAGCCGGCGGATCCTGCGCCGTTCGCGGACATGCCGTTGTGGATCTGGATGGACGAGCCGTCCTACTACGGGTTCCCCTGCTACGGCGAGTCGACGATCAAGGCCGCGCAGGACTGCGGTGGGCCGGTCGTCGATCCCGACCACCGCACCTCCGACCCTGACGCCGAGATGTTGGCACGCCTCGCGGGTTTCGTCGGCTCTCTTCTGCCCGCGTCCGGCGAGCCGGTGCGGTCGCTGCGCTGCCAGTACACCCTGACTCCGGACCGTGACTTCGTGCTCGCGCCCGTGCCCGGCCATCCCTCGGTGGTCGTCGGCCTCGGTGCGGCGCACGGCTTCAAGTTCGCCCCGACCTTCGGACGGATCCTGGCCGACCTGGTGACGACGGGCGAGACGTCGTCGGACATCGGTGCCTTCGGGTTCGACCGCCCCGGGCTCACCGATCCCGAGTACCGAGCGAACTGGATGGTGTGACGGCGGTTCAGCGGGGGATCGACTCGTGCCAGCTCCGCTCGCTGATCGACTCGTCGTCGAGACTCGCCTGCGTCCGGATCGACACGTCGTACGACGTCGGGGTGACCACGAGTTCCATGGTCGAGCGCACCGTGATGTCGATACCGGGCCAGCTCAGCTCGTAGACGGTGTCGGCGTTCGCCCGTTGCGCGAACGTGCGCGTGTCGACGGAGACCTCGCCGAGGTAGAGCTCGCGCGCGGTTCCGTCGTACGGCGTGGCGTAGCGCGAGTCGGACCGCGTCGTCGCACTTGTCGTCCGGGCCAGGACGTCGTGGTGGAACTCCCAGCCGACGCCCTCGGTCGACTCCGAGGAATGCTCCGCTCCGGCGCCGAAGCTTGGTGCGGCGAACGCGCCGTCGAGCAGCGGCAGCGTCAGCGACGCCTCGTGGACGGTCAGTGTGACCGGCGCGGGCGGAGCCACCGTGTTCGGCCAGTCGGCGCCCGCGATGGACACCCGCAACGTCTGCCCCGGCGACCACGAGTAGGCGCACGCGTCCAGCATGACTTCGACGTCATAGACAGCTCCGGGTTCGAGCGGGACGGCCGCGCCGTGGATGCCGTCGCGGTAGGCGAGGTCGAGCGTGCCTCGCGACACCAGCGCGGACGTGCCGTCGGGGAAGACGTCGCACAGCTTCACCGACAGCGATGCCGCTGGTGCCGAGGCCGAAACGCGCGCCCGCAGCGTCGGATAGCCGACCAGCGGTGCGGACGGCGCAGCGAGATCCCAGGTCAGCGAACGGGCGTCGTCGAGGCGCTGATCGCCCGACAGTCCCCAGGGCAGATGACCGGCGCAGTCGATCCAGGCGCTCGTCCCGACATCGGGCGCGACGTCGAGCGTCCGCGGCCCGTCGAGATCGTGCGTCCACGGAGTGACAGGTGGCACCGACGGCAGCGTGACCCACCATCCTTCGTGCAGGTCGAGGTCGACCTCGGGCCGCGTCGACGACCGCACGAACACGTCACAGCGGTCTTCGTGCTGCGCCGCTGCCGCGCAGCCAGTGGTCGAACCACGCGACCAGCTCGGTCTCGAAGTCGATCCGCGGCCCGGGCATCGCGGTGGTGGGGTCGGCGTGCGCCCACGGGCCGGCCAGCAGCCGGTGCGGTACGCCGTGCCGGGCCAGCTCGGCGACGGTGCGGAACGAGTTGTTGCGGTAGCCGTCCGCCCATCCGGCGACGATCATGACCGGGCACTCGATCCGCTCGTAACCCGACGTCGTCCCGTCGAGCCGTACCGATCCGTGGTTCCAGTACGCGCTGTGCCGGTTCTCGCGCAGCCAGGTCAGCACCCACGGCTCATTGGTCTCGAGCCGGCGCACCCACTCGTCGCGCCAGTCGTCGCCCCACACCGCCGGCACGGGAGGCAGCACGCACATCGGCGTCATGTAGTGGTTGTAGTCGACGAGATCGACGAGCCGCAGCGCGCCGCCACGCCAGTGCACGTCGTCGGTCCATCGGTCGTCGGTGGCGTAGATCGCGCAGATCGCCTTCAGCTCGGGCGGACGCTCGCACGCGATCTGCAGGGAGTTGAAGCCGGAGTACGACGTGCCCCACATGCCGATCTGGCCGTCGCACCAGTCCTGTGCGGCGAGCCAGCGAAACGCGTCGGGCAGGTCGCGCTGCTCGGCCTCCTGGTACTCGTCGAGCGCGTCGCCCGGCGACGAGCCGGTGCCGCGCACGTCGATCCGGCAGACGGCGTAGCCGTGGTTCTCGCACAGCGAGCGGTAGCTCTCGGCGTAGGACGAGGTGAGGTCGTCCTTGCGATAGGGCAGCGCCTCGACCAGACACGGCTGCGGCCCGTTCGTCTCGTCCGGCAGGTACAGCGTCGCGGCCAGCCAGCCGCCGTCGCGGATCGGGATGCGCTCCTCGCAGACCCTCACCGCAACAGCCCGAGCACCTCGTCGTTGTTCGCGGACTCGCTCGTGTTGCCGTCCCTGCCGACCACGGTCGGGGCGGTGAACATCGAGTTCAACACGGCCTCCTCCGACGCCTCCACGACGGCGGTGAAGAACGGGTCGAGCGCGCGTCCGGTCACGACCGGGGTGCCGTCCGGCTTGCCGTCGCGATCGAGGCGCATCCCCGTGCCGAAGGCCATGAAGATCTCGCCGCTGCCGTGATGGGCGACCGAGCCGGCCCTGGCCAGACCCAGGCCGACGCGGCGCGCGAGCCGTGCGCACGACGCGCCGTCGACGGCGGCGTCGGTGACCACGATGCCGATGCAGGAGCCGGCGGGCTTGTCGCGGGCCGCCGCTCGCGCGCAGCCGCTTCCCGACCGGCACGCCGCCGACGATCAGCTCCTCGCGCTCGCCGAAGTTCGTCATCAGCAGGACGGCAACCGTGTGGCCGTCGACGACGCGGGACGCGGTACCGATGCCGCCCTTGAAGCCCAGGCACGACATGCCGGTGCCCGACCCGACCGCGCCCTCGTCCGGGGGAGTCGCGGAGCCGCGCGACGCCATCGCCTGTTGCCAGGCGGCGACGACGTCGTCGTGCTCGACCTGCATCCGGCGCGCGTCGTTGAGGAAGGAGTCGTCACACTCGGCGACCACCGGGATGATGAAGTCGGTCGCGCAGGCCGGGTTGACGTCCAGCTCGATCCGGCACGCGGAGTCGTAGACGCGGCCGAGCTGCAGCGTCGAGGTGAGGTAGACCGGCGTCTCGGCCGATCCCCACTCGGCGGCGGTGATGAAGCCCGTGCACTCACCGGCGCCGTTGAGCACGGCTCCGCCGGCGGGCAGCGGCCGCGAGAACGCGTCGTCGGCGAGCACCAGGACGGTGACGCCGGTGCGCGCGATGCCGCGGCCGTCCGGCGGGGCGGGTTCGTCGCGGTGCAGTGTCGTGTGGCCGAGCCCGACACCGGGCACGTCGAGCACTGAGTTGGTCGGGCCGGTCGGCAGCGAACCGATGACGATGCCGAGGTCGCGAGCGCGTGGCATGCCAGCATCCAACCAGGCACTGAGGGTGCCATGCTCCGTTCATGCCGATGCCCGTCGTGTGGTCTCCCGAGACGCGACGTCACCTCCCGATGCGCGAGATCTGGGTGGGCGTCGCGACCGACGGCACCGAGGTGCCCGAGCGCGTCGACCGGATCCTCGATGCGCTGAGTGGTCATGAGCTGGTCGAGGCGGTGCCGCACGACGACACGGTGCTGCATGCGCGTGCACGACCCGGCCTTCGTCGAGCACCTGCGCACCGATCTATGCCGAGTGGATCGCCGGGCCGTACGACGAGCTGGTCGGCCAGGACCGCGTCGTCCCGTACGTGTTCCCGACGCCCGCGATGACCCAGGGCATGCCGATGACGGACGCCGCCGCCACGCACGGTCGGGCCGGCCAGTTCTGCTACGACACGATGACCCTCGTCGGGCCGGGGACGTGGGAGGCCGCGCGAGCTGCCGTCGACTGCGCGCTGACCGCGGTCGATCTGGTGACCGGCCGGGGCGGCGCCGCGTACGCCCTGTGCCGGCCGCCGGGCCATCACGCCACCGCCGCGGGCTACGGCGGCTCGTGCTACCTGAACAACGCTGCCGTCGCCGCCGAGGCGTTGCTGGCAGCCGGTCGCAGCACGGTCGCGGTGATCGACCTCGACGCCCACCACGGCAACGGCACCCAGGCGATCTTCTGGGAGCGCTCCGACGTGCGCTACGGCTCGCTGCACGTCGACCCCGCCGCCGGCTGGTTCCCCCACTTCTTCGGCCATGCGCGACGAGACCGGCGCGGGCGAGGGGACGGGCGCGACCCGCAACCTCCCGCTACCCGAGGGGACAGGTGACGCGTCGCTGGCTCGACGGCGTCCGCGACCTGGCCGAGTGGGCCACCGGCGCGGACGCCCTGGTTGTCTCACTCGGCGTCGACGCCGCGGCCGTCGACCCCGAGAGCCCGCTGGAGGTGACGGCCGACGGCTACGGCCGAGCGGGGGAGATCCTCCGCCAGCTCGCGTTGCCGACAGTCGTGGTGCAGGAAGGCGGTTACGACCTCGGTGCCATCGGCACCTTAGTGGCCGCCTGCCTCGACGGGCTCGGCTGACAGGGGCGACCTACGCATCCGTAGGCGGTCCGGACTGATGGTGGAGAAAGTGCAGCCGGTATCCACCGACACCGCGCGCGGCCGCGATCACGACAGCCAGAAGAGGTCTCTCAAAGCCTGGCTTTCGTCGCGGCAACGTGGATTATGTTCTGCATGAGGCGGCAAATAAACAAGCAGCGCATTGCCCGGATGATTGCTCTCACCGTCGTCGCCCTAGCGGTCAGCCTCGGCCCCGCGGGGCCGGCTCATGCCCAACCGCAGACCAATTCCTCGGCGACTCGTGCGGTCACAGTCATCGTCGGGGACATGGGGCATCCCCGACCGCATCAGCTGTATTCGTTGCTCGCGAACGCCCAACACTCAAAGGTGAGTTATGCGAAATTCGTGCGCTGCTCCGCCTATTTGGGTCAGGGTCAGCGAGTGGTCAAAGTAGGTGATGTCGTCCAGCGCCGTTTGTCTGTGTACGGGTATGGCCAGTCGCAGGCAGGAGCGTTGGTTACCGTGGCGGTGCATTTTCGTTCGGGTCGGGTGGCTCACGGACACGCCGCATTGATTTATCGCCGAGCGCACTGGATGTGGTTCTTAACGCGCCACCAGATCCGCTCATGCCATTGAGCCGGTCGAGTCTCCTCGTTAGCACGGAATCGTTCGATCGAATAGGGATCTAATCTCCGACGATATTGCTACGCTCCGGGCGTGGCGTCGCCGATCCTGTCTTTGGGTGCGGCCCTAGCTGCCGTGGCAGTAGCTTCGGCGCCCGGAGCCGTAGCTAGCTCCGCGCCACGCGTAACCAAGCAGCGAACTCAGCAGGTCGTCTCGTACCCGATGCTGGCGCTCGCGCAGAGCGTGGGTGAGTTCGTGCACGCGAGTCACGTCTCACACTCCTCGCACTCATCGCACGCCTCCCACTCGTCGCACTATTCAGGAACGCACACGTCGCACGGCTCGCATCTCTCCCACACTTCCCACGCCTCGCATTTCTCCTCGACCGGTTCGCCCACCACGCCACCCGCCCCGCCACCGACGCACGCCCCGCCACCGACCCACGCCCCACCGCCAACCCACTCCCCGCCACCTCCGCCCACCAGCAGCGCGAGGCAGCCGGACACAGGATTCCTGGGTCGTGTAGCCGGTGTAGGCAAGCCCCATTCGACCAACGCACCAAGGGCGAGACCTTCGCCAACCGATGTGTCTCTCCCTCACCCCTCGAACCAGTCAGACACGACCAGTGACAACCCGAGTGGAGGCGAAGAGGCATTAGGCCTGGTCGTTGTCGCTGCGGGCATCGGGGGAGTAGTTATCTATCGCCGCCGAAGGCAGTCTGGGAGAACGAGATGACGCAGAGCCCCGCCCAGAACTCCACTTCAGATTCGGTGCGATTCGACCACCGGACCACCGAGCTCGACGCCTTACAGCGCGCGGCTTACGCGCTCGCGAAGCTCATGACTGTCGACATTCGGATGGAAGGTGGCGACTTTGTGTGCGCGCTGTCCGACATCGAGCCTGGCCAGGAATCAGCCGCTGAAACTCGGCTTCGGCGGGAGGTTTTCGATCAAACCTTGCGTGTCCGCATAGGCCGAGAGACTGAACAGGTACGCAACCTGATCTTCGCGGTCGCTTTTTCTCAGACCGGGTTGGTTGAATAGTGTGACCGTTCAATCGGTCCAACTGGGACGGCATATCGGCTTGCCGCGTAGCGAGATGGCTCCCGGATCGTGGTCGCTCTTGCCGATGCGCTTCCACCGCCTCGCCGAGGCGCTGGTGCTAACCAACATGGTCGGCGAGCACACGTTCGTCGAGGAGGCGGCTCTGCTGTCCGTTATAGATGGGTCATGCGAAGACCAGGAGCTTCTGGCGGAGCTGCGTGCCAAGCACCTCATCTATATCGCCGAGGACAGACTTCCTCTCGAGTTGCTTGCGATGAAGCTACGCACACGCACACGCCGGTTGCCCGACTCGACTGCGCTCCACATGTTCGTGCTGACACTGCGGTGTGAGCACACCTGTAAATACTGCCAAGTGTCTCGTCAGTCGACGTCAAAGGCCGACTTCGACATGACGCCTCAGACCGCGCGTCGCTCTCTGGAGCTGGCGTTCCGCTCGCCATCCCCCCACTTGAAGATTGAGTTTCAAGGGGGGGAGCCACTTCTCAACTTCGGCTTGCTGGGCTGGGTGGTCACGGAAGCCAAGCGCATGAACGCCGATTACGGCAAAGACCTTGCCTTCGTGATCGCCACCAACCTGGCGCTACTCACCGACGAGGTGCTCGACTTCTGTGAAGCCGAGGGTGTGAGCATCTCGACCTCTCTCGACGGCCCGGAGGACCTGCACAACGCCAATAGGCGACGACCTGGGCAGGACAGCTGGCAGCAGGCCGTGTCCGGAATCCGAGCCGTCCAAGAGCGCCTGGGCCCGGACCGGATCAGCGCGTTGATGACCACGACAGAAGCGAGCCTCGGCCGCGTCCGCGACATCATCGACACCTATGTCGAACTGGGCCTCAATAGCGTCTTCCTTCGCCCAATCTCTCCGTACGGCTTTGCCCTGCGCAGCCGAGGTGGCTCCGGGTACGGGGTTGGCCGGTGGCTGGACTTCTACGATGAGGGGCTCGACTACGTCATCGAGCTGACTCGCCGAGGGATCAACATCGCCGAGATCTTCACTGCGATCATCGCCAAGAAGATTTGGACCAACGACGATCCCGGCTATGTCGACCTCACCTCTCCCGCCGGCATCGGCATCGGCGCACTGGCCTACAACTACGACGGCGACGTCTACGCCTCAGACGAGGGCCGGATGCTGGCAGAGATGAAGGACTACACGTTCAGACTCGGAAATGTGCACACGCATGACTACGCCGATCTCATGCTCTCGGACAAGCTAATCGAGCCGCTCCAGCAGTCATTAGCGCTCAGCGCTCCGCAATGCGCGACATGCGCCTTCGAGCCATACTGCGGGGCCGATCCGACGTATCACCATGCGACTACGGGTGACTACGTGGGCCACAAGGCATTCAGCGACTTTTGCGCGCGCAACACGGGCGTCTTCACCTCGATCCTGCGGAGGTCTCGCGACGATGAGTACGTGCGCCGCTTGTTCCGCCACTGGGCCGGAGCGTGATAACCCTGGCAGGTCGTCCCACGGCCGAGAATTGGACCGCGGTCCGACGCGACATTTGGCGTGTCTGCTCAGTCGATACCGACCCGGATCGGCCGGGTCTGGCCTGCCGCCTCCCCGACGACTGGTCAGGTCATCTCCCCACCGGATTCGGTTTCTACTTGGTCGGACCCGACGGCCCGGACCTGGACGCACCGACGCTACGACTGACCGATCGCATCAACCATATCGAACCCGACGACGTCATCTCGGTTGACCCGACCGGACAGAACATCAGCGTCATGTGGAAAGCGTCGGCAACGCACAACGCACTGCTGCTGACCGAGCAGTGCGACAACTACTGCTTGATGTGCTCCCAGCCGCCCAAACAGCGCGAGGACGCCTGGTTGTATGAGCGAGCGGAGCGCATCATCAGCGCCCTTCCACCGGGTGCCCGCTCGCTCGGGCTCACAGGCGGTGAACCAACATTGCACGCCGAGCCGTTACTCGCGCTGCTGCGCCATTGCCGAGTCGTCGCTCCGCATCTCCAGCTCCATATGCTCTCTAACGGGCGTCGGTTCGCAGAGTGGGACTTCGCCGTCCGCTACGCAGAGATCCAGCACGAGGACATGATGGTCGGGATCCCGCTTTACGCGCCTGAGCCGTCACTACATGACTTCGTTGTCCAAGCGGAAGGCGCATTCAACGAAACGACGCGTGGCATCCTCAATCTCGCCGCATTGCAGCAGTGCGTCGAGATCAGGGTTGTAGTGCAGAAGCACACCGTCCCTGTGCTGCCTGGTCTGGCGGACTTCATCGCGCGGAACCTACCGTTCGTCGACCAGGTCGTCTGGATGGGCTTAGAGATGACCGGACTCGCCCGACCGAACGCGAACGAGGTCTGGATCGATCCTCTGGATTACCAGGGTGAGCTCGCCGAAGCAGTACACATCCTGCACGCCGCGAAGGTGCACACGATGGTCTACAACCACCAGCTCTGCGTGCTCGCCCCCGAGCTGTGGCCCTTCGCCGTGCAATCAATCAGCGACTGGAAGAATGACTACGAACCCGTCTGCGAACCGTGTGCGCTCAGAGAGGAGTGCGGCGGCGTCTTCACCACGGGAAGCCGCAAGGTCAGCCGAGGACTAGCTCCGTTCCTGCCAGACAGCGGATCAGCGGTCCCTCGAGAATTCAACACGACCGGTGCGTTACCCAAATAGCAAGTCATCATTCACTCGCTTTCGCGGTGGCCGGCGCACGCGCGGCATACGGGTCTGCTGCACGGATCTGTGACATCTGAGATGGCTTGGCCGAGGGCCGGGCTGGAAGGATGTTGCTGTGCCGAAGCCGTTCCCCAAGGAGTTCCGCGAGGACGTCGTGCAGGGTCGCTCGTGATCGCGGGCCGGGCGTCACGCTCGAGCAGATCGCGACCGATTTCGGGGTCCACCCGATGACGTTGTCGAAGTGGCTGCGTGCTGCTGATGTCGAGGACGGCGTGAAGCCCGGCCCGACCTCGGATCAGCTGGCCGAGCTGCGCGAGCTCAAGCGCCGCAACCGGTTGTTGGAGCAGGAGAACGAGGTGCTGCGCCGAGCGGCTGCGTATCTGTCGCAGGCGCAGCTGCCGGGAAAAGGCTCTACCCGCTCGTGAGTGAGCTCGCCGCCGCCGGTGCCCGCATCAGGGTGCCGGTGGCGGTGACGTGCCGGGTCCTCAAGCTCCACCGCCAGCACTACTACGCCTGGCTCGCCGACCCGGTCACCGACGCCGAGTGGGCCCAGGCGCATCGGGCGAACGCGATCTTCGACGCCCACCGCGACGACCCGGAGTTCGGCTACCGGTTCCTGCTCGACGAGGCCCGCGACGCCGGCCAGGCCATGGCCGAGCGGACCGCGTGGCGGATCTGCGCCGACAACGGCTGGTGGTCGCGCTTCGGCAAGAAGAAGCGTTACTGCCAAGGCCCGCGTCGGCGCGCCGGCCCACGACGATCTCGTGCGCCGCGAGTTCACCGCCCCCGCGCCGAACAGCGTCTGGCTGTCCGACCTGACCGAACACCCCACGAGGGAAGGCAAGCTGTATCTCTGCGCGATCAAGGACGTGTGGTCACGCCGGATCGTCGGCTACTCGATCAGCGACCGGATGACCTCCCAGATCGCCGTCGCCGCCCTCGACACCGCCGTCGCCCGACGCGCGTCCGCGGGCCAGAACACCGTCGGCTGCGTGCTTCACACCGACCGAGGATCGCAATTTCGATCACGGAAGCTTCAGCAGGCGCTGACCCGTCACCGCATGCTCGGATCGATGGGCCAGGTCGGCTCCGCCGGCGACAACGCCGCCATGGAGAGCTTCTTCAGCCTGCTGCAGAAGAACGTCCTCAACCGCCAAACCTGGGACACCCGCGACCAGCTCCGGATCGCGATCGTCACCTGGATCGAACGCACCTACCACCGCCGACGCCGACAAGCAGCGCTCGGCCGCTTGACCCCAATCGAGTACGAACTGATCATGAGCCAGACCGCCGACCAGGCGGCCTAACCGACTGTCACAGTTCGGTGCAGCAGTGATCTCGTATTGGTATAGCCGCACCTCTGGCGGATCGGTCCCGAGCGCACGTGGTCAGCGTCGCACGCATGGTGGTTGAGTCACCCGCAACCGTCAGGCGGGCACCACAATAGATCCCGCAGCGTGGAATGCGCGCGCTGGAGCCCAAGGCCAACCGCACGGGTGCATTGCTTCGAGACATGCGCAGCGGAGCGGCAAGTCGACATCCACGCATGCCGCCGACGTCGACCGAGGCCGTCGGGAGCCGTCGTTCTTCGGCTACGAATTCCACGATCAAAGTATGAAATCGGTCGATTCCTAGCCGGATCGATACTTCGATCAAAGCAGTAGCTAGCGCTCGGATTGGGCGTCTGCGCCGACGAACGTTTGACCTCACAGCACTTGATCGAGGCGGATGGTCGCCGCGGCGTGTTCCCGTCCGGCGGGCGAAGCGCCATGCTGTGCCCATGCGCACCCGACTTGTGGCTGCGGTTCTGTTGGCGGCCGCGCTCGCCGTTCCCGCCGCGTCAGCGATGGCGACGCCGGAGCGTCCGCGTCCGGACGTTCACCCTCACAACGCGGCTCCGTCGGCACCGGGACGAGACATCACCGTCGGGTCGGTCTCGCTACATCCCTGCTCGGTGGTCAAAGGCGCCGAGTGCGGTCACATCGACCGGCCCTGGGAGCCGGGAAACCCAAAAGCCGGCACCATCCGCATCGGCTTCGCCTACCGTCCCGCCACTGATCAGCACGACCGTGTGCTCGGGACGCTCGTCCCGCATGAGGGCGGCCCCGGCTACGCGACCACGTCCAGCGGCTCGTCGTACGCCGCGATGTACGGGCCGCTGCTCGCGCGGCGCAACCTGCTGCTCGTCGACCAGCGCGGGACCGGGATGTCCGACCCGATCGACTGCCCGGCGCTGCAGAACCTGACGATCGCCTATTCCGCCGCGGCGCGGCGGTGCTCGCTGAGACTCGGGGCGCGCCGTGCCGATTACACGACGGCGCAGTCGGCCGACGACCTCGCGGCCGTGATCACGGCGCTCGGGCTGCACCGCGTCGACCTGTACGGCGACTCCTACGGCACGTTCTTCGCCCAGGTGTTCGCCGGCCGCCATCCCGATCTGCTGCGCAGCATCGTGCTCGACAGCGCGTATCCGACCTACGGCGAGACCGCGTGGTACCCCACGCAGGGGCCGGCGATGCGGAACTCGTTCACGAAGGTCTGCCAACGGTCACCGGCCTGTCGGCGCGCGGGGTCGAAGTTCGGGGCGGTGATTCACCAGGTGCTCCGCGAAGTGCGCCGCCATCCCTGGCGGGGTGTCTCGCACGACGCCGACGGCCGCCGGATGCACGTGACCGTCAACGCGCCCAACCTCGCGGCGGTCGCCTACGACGCGACCTACGGCCCGTACTTCTACCGCGAGTTCACCGCGGCGCTGCGGTCCGGGCTGCGCGGCGACCGCGCTCCGCTGCTGCGTCTGGTCGCGCAGGCGACGGGCGGCGGGACGAACGCCGGGCCGGTGCGCGACTACAGCGAGGGTCTCGACGCGGCGGTCAGCTGCCACGACTACCCGCAGCTCTACGACATGAGCGTCACACCGAGCGTCCGGCTCGGGCAGTACCACGCCGCGCTCACTCGCCGCACCCAGCGGTGGCCGCACACCTACGGGCCGTTCACCGTCCGCGAGTACGCCCGCTCGGACTGGTCGGAGCTCGACTGGTGCACGCGCTGGCGTTCGGCGCCGTCCGACAACCCGGCCGGGCCCCCGCGTCCGCCGCACGGCTATCCGTCGGTGCCGACGCTCGTGCTCAGCGGTGAGCTCGACTCGATCACCACGCCCGCCGAGGGCGCGATCGTGGCCCGACAGTTCCCGCGCGCCCGCCAGATCGTGATCGCCAACAGCTTCCACGTGACCGCGGACGGCGACACCGACCACTGCGCTGTCGGCATCCTGCGCCGCTTCGTCCAAACGCCTGGTCACTGGCCGCAGCACCGCTGCGCGTCGAAGGTGCCGCCGGTGCGGGCGATGGGCCTGTTCCCGCGATACCTGCGCAACGTCACCGCCGGACGGGGGAGCGGAAGCCTGACCGAGCGCCGCATCGCGCCGGCTGCGGCCGCGACCGTGGCCGATCTGCTCGACACCTGGTGGAACAACTACTCCGGCCACGACGTCGGGCTGCGCGGCGGGCACTGGAGCTACACCGGCGACCGCACCACCGTCTTCCACCTGCACGGCGTGCGGCTCACGTCCGACCTCGCGGTGAGCGGGACGGCGACCTGGCGACGGTATGCCAACCGGCTCTCGGTCAACCTGCAGCTCCGCGCGCCCGGCCACACGGGACGGCTGCACGGCGCCTGGGCGACCCGGCACGCTCGGGGCGAGGGCCACGTTGCGCGGCGTCCTCGACGGTCACCGGGTCGTGGTCCGCTTCCCCGCGCCGTGACGACGGCTACGGTGAGGCGATGATTCGCACGACGCCGTTCCACCCACGGTTGCGCGAGCTGAACACGCAGGAGCTCTACACGCACTGGCAGGGATTCCTGTCACCCCTGCGCTACACCTCTGCGCCGAAGCACGAGTACTTCGCCGTCCGCAATGCCGTCGGTGTCTTCGACACCTCTCCGCTGTTCAAGTACCGCATCACCGGTCCTGACGCCGAGCGCCTGTTGGCCGGCGCGCTGTTGCGAGACATCCGCCGCTGCCGCCCAGGACAGGCGCAGTACACCGTGTGGTGCGACGACCGCGGTTTCGTGATGGAGGACGGCGTCGTCTTCCGGCACTCCGACGACGACTTCCTGCTCACTGCCGCCCGTCCCAATCTCGGTTGGTTCGCCGACCTCGGCCGGTCGATGCGCGTGCAGCTCGAGGACGTCTCGGACGAGTACGGCATCCTCGCGGTGCAGGGGCCGCGATCGCGAGCCGTGCTGTCATCACTGATGCCCGAGGTGGGCTCGCTCGCATTCTTCGATCACGTGCAGGCGAAAGTTGCGTCCGCGCCGGTGACGGTGTCGCGCACGGGATACACCGGCGACCTCGGGTTCGAGATCACGGTCGAGTCGGAGCATGCGGTGGACGTGCTCGACGCGGTGCTGGAGGCCGGCGCGCCCCACAGCATGCGACCGTTCGGCGAGGAAGCGCTGATGATGCTGCGGATCGAGGCGGGCCTGCCGCTCATCGACGTCGAGTGGCACAACAGCCGCACGGCCTTCACCGACGCCGACCGGGTGACTCCGAAAGAACTCGGCGTCGGGTGGATGCTGCCGAAGTCGCAACTGTTGCAGGACGACCGTGCCTTCATGGGACGGCAGGCGATCCGCCGCGAACTCACCGAAGGCACGTCACGCTGGACGACGGTCGGCATCGTGGTCGACTGGGCCGACTGGGACCGGCTGCACCGCGACGCCGGCCTGCTGCCCGAGAAATCGGAGCACCCCTTGCCGTACGAATCCGTGCTCTACGACGTGGACGGCAGTCAACTCGGCTACGTCACGAGCTTCATGTATTCGCCGGTGCTCCAGCGCCACATCGGGCTCGCCCGCGTGCGTCCCGACCGGGCTGCTGTCGGCACCGAAGTGCGCATGGAACTCGCCATCGCCCACCGCAACACCACGGTGCGGGCGCGCACCGCGAAGCTGCCCCTGTTCAACCCATCGAGGAAGACGTCCGCGCAATGACCGAACACAGCCATCAGTACGACGCGATCGTGATCGGCGGCGGCCACAACGGTCTGGTGAACGCCGGCTACCTCGCCAAGGCGGGGCTGCGCACCCTGGTGCTCGAGCAACGTCCGTTCGTCGGCGGTGCGGCGATCACCGAAGAGCTCGTGCCGGGCTTCCACTTCACGACGTTCTCGTACGCGCTGAGCCTGTTGCGACCGGAGATCATCCACGAGCTCGACCTCGTCCAGCACGGGTTCCTGCCGCTGATGATGCCGTCGTCGTTCCACCCGACCGGGGACGGCGGTTACCTGCTGCTGGGCGACGACCACGGGCAGAACATCCAAGAGATCCGGCGGCACTCGCCGCACGACGCCGACGCGTACGACCGCTACCACCACGACCTCGACCAGGTCGTCCAGGCCGTGCAGCCGCTGTTCGACAACCCGCCGCCGAACGTGTTCGGCAAGGACCCTGAGGACCAGGCCGACGTCGGGTGGCTGCTCAACCACCTCGGTGGTGTCGAGCGCAAGGTGATGCACGACGTCGTGCGCCTGCTGACCGGGAGTGCCGCCGACTGGCTGGACGACTACTTCGAGAACGACGCGGTGAAGGGCTTCCACGCGTCGTCGAGCATCATCGGCTCGAAGGTGGGTCCGATGTCGCCGGGATCCGGGCTCGTGCTGCTGTTCCACAAGATGGGCGAGCACGACGGTCATCTGGGTTCCTGGGCATTCCACAAGGGCGGCAACGGCGGGTTCACCCAGGTCGTGGCCCGGGCGGCGGAGAGCTTCGGCGCCGAGATCCGCGTCGGCTCACCGGTGGCATCGGTGCTGACCCGCGACGACCAGGCCGTCGGCGTGGCCCTCGAGGACGGCACCGAGTTCCGGGCGCCGATCGTCGTGTCGGCGCTCGATGCCCGGCACACGTTCCTCGACCTCGTCGATCCGCGCACCCTGCCCGCCGACCTCGTCGAGAACGTCGAGCGCATCCGCTACCGCGGAGTCTCGGCGAAGGTGAACTTCGCCCTCGACGGTCTGCCCGTGTTCCCGGCGCTGCCGGACACCGTCGACCACTACGGCGGATTCATCAACATCGGCCCGACGATCGAGTACGTCGAGCGGGCATTCGACGCGGCCAAGTACGGCTGGTACTCCGAACGGCCCTACATCGACGCGGCGATCCAGTCGGTGGTCGACCCCGACATGGCACCGCCTGGCAAGCACGTCATGTCGTGCTTCGTCCAGTACGCGCCGTACGACCTGCGCGGCAGCGACTGGGACGCCGAACGTGAGCGGTTCGGTGACAAGGCGCAGGCCGTCCTGGAGTCGCACTTCCCGGGCTTCGGCGAACTCGTCCTGCACCGCGAGGTGGTGACTCCCAAGGACATCGAGGCGCTGACCGGGCTCACCGAGGGCAACATCTTCGCCGGCGAGTTCCTCGCCCCGCAGATGTACTTCTTCCGCCCTGCGCCGGGCTGGAGCCAGTACCGCACGCCGCTCGAGGGCTACTACCAGTGCGGGTCAGGGACGCACCCCGGCGGCTGCGTCATCGGCTCGCCGGGCCGGTTGGCGAGCCAGCGAATCCTCAAGGATCTGCGGCGGGCCGAATAGCTACGCAGCCGGTGACGCGGTGTACGGCGGCCCGGCCGAGCTGAAGCAGACGCCGTTGCCGCCGCCGCTCTTGGCCTGATACATCGCCATGTCGGCGCGGTGCAGCACGTCCTCGAGCGGCTCGCCGGGCGTCGGGACGACCGCGCCGATGCTCGCCGTCACGTCGGCGCCGATGGCGATGACGGCCTCGCGAAGCCGCTCGGCGACGTTGGACGTGTCCGGTGCGGCTGGATTGCCGGCGGCGAGGACGGCGAACTCGTCGCCACCGAGGCGGGCCACGGTGTCGGTCTCGCGCAGCGCCGCACCGAGCGCGTAGCCCACCGCGATCAGCACGGCATCACCTGCGGCGTGACCGGCGCCGTCGTTGACTGCCTTGAACCCGTCGAGATCGATGAGGCAGACCAGGACGTCATCGGTTTCGCGGTCGGCGAGGGTCGTGCGCAGTCGATCGAAGAAGGCCCGCCGGTTGAGGACGCCGGTCAGCGGGTCGGTCGCCGCGACGAGCTGTTCGGTGCGCAGCAGCAGCTGTTGCGCGTCATGCGCCTCCCACGAATTCGCCGACGCCAGCGCGCAGATCGCGCTGAAGCAGGCCATGACCACGGCGACGACCGTCGCGGACAAGGTGATGTGCGGCGGGCAGATCACGAACAGGTAGTCGAGGGTCATCACTGCGCCGACGACCACGACACCGCTCGGCGGATAGGCCAGCGCCATGTACGCGAGCGTGAGGAACAGCAGGGTCGTCAGCGGGCTGGCGCCGCCGCCGTCGATGCGGGCGGCGATCGTGATCACGGCTGTGTCGACGATGCTCCAGGCGTAGAAGAACAGCGCACCGCGCGAGTGGCTGAGCATCGCTTCCAGCGGCAGCACCATCAGGAACGGCGTGGCCACCACCGTCGCACCAACCAGGACGAACATCTCCGGACGGTGGTGGGCGACGCCCGTGCGACTGAGCATCGTGTAGATGCCGGCGGTAATGGCGGCCACCTCGGTGATCGACACTCCGATCAGGACGTGCCGGCGCCAGTAGCCGATGCGGCGACCGCTGCCGGCCAACGGCCGAAACAGGCCGGCCAGCAGCGCAGCGAGCGGCGAACGCCGAACCACAACCGGTTCTGCGGCCCGCCGGGAGGTCATAAATGGATCATCGGCAGTCGTGTCGCGCTCTGTAGCGTCGAAGACATGCAGATCGGTGTGATCTTTCCGCAAACCGAACTCGGCGGCGATCCGGGCGCCGTGCGCGCCTACGCACAAGGTGTCGAGCAGCTCGGCTACCGCCACCTGCTGGTCTATGACCACGTGCTCGGCGCCGACCCGACTGTGCACGCGCCGTGGCGCGGGCCGTACGACGTCAACACGACCTTTCACGAGCCGTTCGTGCTGTTCGGGTTCCTCGCCGGCATCACGTCGCTCGAGCTCGTGACGGGCGTGATCATCCTGCCGCAGCGGCAGACGGCGCTCGTGGCCAAGCAGGCGGCCGAGGTCGACCTGCTGACCGGCGGCCGCTTCCGCCTCGGCGTCGGTGTCGGCTGGAATCGCGTCGAGTACGAGGGCTTGGGTCAGGACTTCACCAAGCGGGGCCGGCGCAGCGGCGAGCAGGTCGAACTGCTCCGCAAGCTGTGGACCGAAACCACCGTCACCGACACGGTCGACGGCGAGCAGGTGGTGGGTGCGGGCATCGCGCCGCGTCCGGTACAGCGGCCGATCCCGATCTGGTTCGGCGCGCAGTCCCCGGCGGCCTACCGGCGTGCCGGACGGCTCGGCGACGGCTGGTTCCCGCAGATCCAGCCAGGCCCCGAGCTGGACGAGGCGCGCGCGATCGTCGAGCAGGCAGCGGCGGACGCCGGACGCGATCCTGCATCCCTCGGCATGGAAGGCCGCGTCAGTTGGCAGAACGGCCCGGACGAGGTCGTCGCGGCGCTCGAACGGTGGCGCGAGGTCGGCGCCACCCACGTCTCGATCAACACGATGAGAGCCGGGTTCGCGACGGTCGACGAGCACGTGGCTGCGCTCGCATCGGTCGCGTCCGCGCTGTCGCTCGGGTGAGCGTGCCGGATCGCCGTTGTGTGCGTCCACTCACTGTGCTTGCCCCCCGCTTGCAAGAGCAAGCAGGTCCGTGTGAGGGTGGAGCTAGTGCCAGCGATCGTCGTCGTACAACACATGTTGCGACCGACGTAGCCGCGCTGCCGGGTTCGCATCCTGGTTCAGCGCACGGCGTATGCGGCACCCCACAAGCCAGGAGAGATATATGTCGATCGTAGAAAGAGCGCGCAGTTCAGCAAGCGCGACACTGGAGCAGAGCAAGTCCGCCGCGGGCGTCGTGTCCGGGACGGTCCGGGCGCTGCCCGCGGAGACGCGGGGCCTGTCCCGCACCGCGGTCACGACACTGAGCCGGCAGGCCTACGCCACGCTCGGCGCCGGCGACGCGATCGCGGCGAGCGTCACCAGGCAGCGTGAAGAGCTGCCCGCGAAGCTCGTCGAGACGACCAAGGCCCGCGTCAACGCAGCCACCGAGCGCGTCACCACGGCGCAGCAGGCGATCGCCTCGACCGCGGGAAGCCTCGTCGGCCGCACCGTCGACGTCGCGACCTCCGTCCGGAAGGTCAACCCGACGGCAACGCTCGGCCAGGCCAAGGACGCGTATGCCAAGCTCGCTGTTCGCGGCGAGCAGGTGGCGACCGACCTGCGCCACGACCCGGCGCTCGTGCGCGTGATCCGGCGCGCCGACGGCCGTGTGGAGAGCCTCGCCAACGGGGTCACTGCGGTGGCGCAGAAGGTCCGGTCGCGTGTCTCGGCACAGGCGAAGCGCGAAGCTCGCGCAACGACATCGACGCCAGTACGCGCGACGCCGGCGAGCAAGGTGCCGACCCACCGCACCACGGTGCGCGAGACTCCCGCCGCCGAGGCCGCAGTGAGCACCACACCCACGCATCGCGCCGCCGCCTACAAGACGGCCGCTCGCAGCGCTGCCGCCAAGGAGTCGGCCGCGGCTCGGAAGGCTGCCGCCGCCGAGGCTGCCGCAACCCGGCAGGCCGCTGCCAAGAAGGCCGCCGCCACGCGTAAGAAGGCCGCCGACAAGCGCCACACCGCGGCCGTCAAGGCTGCTGCCACCCGAAAGAAGAACGCGGCAAAGGCGTAACAACCGCTAGCTACACGATCAGCCCGGTCTCCCGTCGAGGGAGACCGGGCTGATTTCGTCTTCTACCAGCCGGCTGCGCTACTGGAAGCCGACCACCTCGTGCGGGGTGTACGGCCCTGTCAGCCGCTCGATCTCGTCGTCGGTCAGCTCGAGATCAACAGCGGCGACCGCGTCGTCGACGTGGCGCGCCTTGGTGGCGCCGACGATCGGGGCGTCCACGACGGGATTGGACATGACCCAGGCCAGCGCCACCTGCGCGCGGGACACGCCGCGCTCGGAAGCGACCTCGGCCACGGCGTCCACGATCTGCTTGTCGCTGTCGAGGTAGAGGGTGCGGCCGAACTCGTCGGATTCCGAGCGGGTGGTCTGCTCGTCCCAATCGCGAGTGAGCTTGCCGCGGGCCAGCGGGCTCCACGGGATGACGCCGATGCCCTCGTCCGCGCACAGCGGCAGCATCTCGCGCTCCTCCTCGCGATTGAGCAGGTTGTAGTGGTCCTGCATCGTGACGAATCGGGTCCAGCCGTTCGCGTCGGCCAGGTGCAACGCCTTGCTGAATTGCCATGCCCACATCGAGGAAGCGCCGATGTAGCGCGCCTTGCCCGCCTTGACCACGTCGTGCAGCGCCTCGAGCGTCTCTTCGATCGGGACGTCGGGGTCCCAGCGGTGGATCTGGTACAGGTCGACGTAGTCGGTCTGCAGGCGCCGCAGGCTGGCGTCGATGCTCGCCATGATCGCCTTGCGCGACAGGCCTTTCGAGTTCGGGCCCTGCCGGTCGACCGGCATGAACACCTTCGTGGCGAGCACGATCTCGTCGCGGTCGGCGAAGTCGCGTAGCGCACGTCCGGTGATCTCTTCGCTCGACCCGGCCGAGTAGGTGTTCGCCGTGTCGAAGAAGTTGATGCCCGCGTCGAGCGCCTGTCGGAAGAACGGCCGGGCGTCGTCCTCTCCGAGCGACCACGGATGCGGGCCACGATCGGGTTCGCCGTAGCTCATACAGCCGAGGCAGATCGCGGACACGTCGAGGCCGGTCGTGCCGAGCTTGCGGTATTTCATCGGTCGCCTTTCGTCAGAGCTGCGCCGTTTCACGACGGCGGTGCGCTTCGGCGGACGAGAACGGTCCGCCACTGGCAAGCCTAAGCACGCCACTCTGCGCTGCTCGGCGGTCAAGTTCGCACGCCGACACGCTGCGGTGTTGGCTTCCTCGAAAGACACCTCGTGTCAGGATTCGTCCCAAGGGTGAGACCGTCTCTGCGGTCGTTAGGGGGCACGTCACTTGCGCGTTGCGACCCGCCTGCGGTGCCCTTGTTGTGGCCTGCACGAGACCGTCCAGTACGGCGACGAGCATGCAGCGCTGACGATGTGCGTGCGCTGCCGAGAGCACGCCGGCGACACCATCGCAGACCTCGCCGTGCGCGAGACCGATCATGCCGCGATGTATCACCGCGCCGTGCTCGACGCCCAGGACGAGGCGTTGTTGGCGCAGGGCGAGCGAGATCACTACCGCGTCAAGATGCAGGCGGCGTATGCCAGTCGCGAGTTGCTCGTAGATGTCCTGTCCGAGGCCGCCCATCACCATCATCCGCGTGGCAAGCGCTGCAGCTGCGGCAAGCGGCGTTGCCCGATCCTGACGCGACTCGCGGACCCGAGGGTCGCGCGACTCGTCCGAACCTATGACGAAGCGCAGCGCACGCTGCGCGAGCTGCACGCCGCGAACCCCGACCGCTGGATCGACAAGTGGGACTACATCGACGTCTCGCTCGTGTATCCCGAACCGCGCCATACGAGCCGCGGTCGCCACCGCGCGACCGGCTGAACGTCAGGCTGAGAGCCGGGACAGAACCGATCAGCGATGCACGTGCGACAGCGGGCCGGCGTTGGCCGGGAACTCCGCGGTGTTCAACACCTGAATTCCAGCGTGCTGCGCACCGTTGAACGGCGTGACGATCGGGGACGTCGCGCTGCCTTCGCAGTGCAGGTTGAACGGGACATTCGGATTGTTGAACCACAGCCCCAGGTGGTACTGGTGCGTCGGCGAGAACGTCGTCGTCCCGCCGGGGGACACCGAGAAGGTCTCTGAATCGAAGACGCCGACCACCGTCACGCTGCCCGCGCCGGTTCCATGGGATTCGATGTCGGTCTGGTACCACGAGACGCCGAAGGGCGCGGTGGGTTGCTGGATGACGAACAGGTCGAAGTCGCGGTTGTTCGGCATGCCGTGGATCGAGACCTTCATCGTGTCGTTCAGCGTGCCCGGGGTGATCGTGACGCTGCCGCCGGCGTGAGGCAGACAAGAAGTGATGGCTGACGACGAGCGCTGGAGGGCGAAGGTGAACGACTTGGCAGCCGCACTCGAGCTCGAGGACGCCGTGACGCCGGCCGCCACGACGAGCATCACCACACCGCCAACGGCACCAAGCTTGCCGCGAGTCGAGGACGGTAGCCACCGGGTCACGTTCATGAGGTCGTCCCTTCGCTCCTGCGGCACCGGGGTCAGCGCCGCGCACTGCACAACCAGGCCCTGGAAAGGCGACGCAACGCTATTGCGCCGACCTCCAACCGGCCTCAAGTCGCGGCGATCCGGCACACGGTGTGCGAGTGGCGAGCACGCGAGCGTGATGGCGCCTACGTCGGTGGGTGCCTAACCGGCCAACCGTGGGGCGTCGGCGAGCAATCTCTTCGTGTACTCGTGTTCCGGGCGTTCCAGCACCTGCTCCATCGGGCCGGCCTCGACGATGCGGCCGTCCTGCATCACGGCGACGCGCTGGGCGATCGAGCGCACGAGCGGCAGGTTGTGCGTGATGAACAGGATGCTCAAACCGAGATCTTCCTGCAGCTCGCGCAACAACGTCACGATGGCGGCCTGGACCGAGACGTCGAGCGCGCTTGTCACCTCGTCGCACAGAAGCACCTTCGGGCGGCAGATCAGCGCACGCGCGATGGCGACGCGCTGACGCTCGCCGCCGGACAGTTCGTCGGGATACTTCGCGGCATAGTCGGCCGGCAGCGAGACGCGCTCCAGGAGGCCGGCCACCTGGCGGCGGACGAGGTTCCGGCTCAGGCCGAGCAGAGCCAGCGGACGCGCGACCGACTGACCGACGGTGCGGCGCGGGTTCAGCGAGCCGTACGGGTTCTGGAAGATGTACTGGATGTCGCGCTTGTTCGCGCTGTTGCGGTGCCGGGCCGAGTGGGCCAGATCGACGCCGCCGAGGGTGATCGCGCCGTCCCAGCGGTCGTGCAGCCCGACGATGCAGCGCGACACGGTCGTCTTGCCGCTGCCCGATTCGCCCACGAGCGCAAGGCATTCGCGTCGTGCGACCGCGAGGGTGACGTCGTGCACGACCTCGACGTCGGCATACCGCGCGGTGAGCCCGGCGACGCGCACGATTCCTTCCGGGTGATCGGCCGCTGCCACGACCGGAGCCGGCGCCGTCGTCGCCAGCGTCGCGCGCGATTCGGCCACGCGGATGCAGCGTGCGGTGTGCCCGGCGCCGACCAGCACCGGCTCGGGCAGTCGTTTCGTGCATTCGGCCACGCGCAGCGCGCATCGGGGCGCGAAGGGGCACCCAGGCGGACGGGATCCGGGCGACGGCGCGCGTCCCGGAATGGCGGTCAGGCTCCGAGTGACATCGATACGCGGCACCGCCGCGATCAGTTGCCGCGTGTACGGATGAGCGGGCGCGGCGAAGATCTCGGTCGCGCTGCCCTGCTCGACGATCCGTCCGGCATACATCACCGCGACACGGTCGGCGAGGCTGCTGACGACTGACAGATCGTGCGACACGTACAGGGCCGCTGCGCCCTCGAGTGACGTGATGCGTCGGACGGTCGCCAGCACGTGCGCCTGTGTAGTGACATCGAGGCCGGTCGTCGGTTCGTCGAGGACGACGACGGCCGGCTGGCAGGCGAACGCCATCGCGATGCTGACTCGCTGCTGCTGCCCGCCCGACAGTTGGTGCGGGTAACGACGCAGAAACTGCGCATCGTCGGGCAGCGAGACCTCGCGCAACATCTCCGAGATGCGCTCGCGACGGCGCTGATCGCTCCCACCCCAGTCATGCACCTTGAGCGCTTCCATCAGGTGCGTGCCGACGCGACGGGCGGGATTGAGCGCAGCACCCGGATCCTGCGGCACGTAGGAGACCAGCTTTCCGCGTGCATCGCGCCGGCCACGCTTGCCGAGTTCGAACATGTCGGCGTCGGCGACGAGCGCGCGCCCGCCGGCGATGCGGACGCCTCGTCGCTCGTGAGCCAGCAGTGCGAGCGCGGCGGTCGTCTTGCCCGACCCCGACTCGCCGACAAGAGCCAGGACCTCGCCCCGGCCGATCTCGAACGACACGTCGTCGACGATGTCGTGACGCGTGGCCGCAACTTCGATCCGCAGGCCGTTGACGCGAACGGCTGCGCTGTCGATGTCGGTCTCGGTCACGATGCGCCCCGGTCGATGCCTGCGGCGGCTCGGGCGATGCCGTCACCGACGAGCCCGACGCCCACAGTGAGCAAGGCGATTGCGATTGCCGGGACGAGCGGCGCATTGGGTTGCAATGTCAACGCACTGGCATTCTGCGACACCATCGTTCCCCAGTTGGGCGCGTTCTGGTCGGGCGCGAACCCGAGGAACGCGAGGGCGGCGATCAGTTGAACGGCGTAGGTCAGCCGGAACGTCGCTTCGACGCCGAGCGCGCCGATGACATTCGGCAACACCTCGACGAGCGCGAGGCGCAGCTGTCCCTCGCCGTTGGCACGCGCCGCGTCGACGAACTCGCGCTCGACCACGCCGGATGCCGCACCGCGGATCACCCGGACGGTGCGTGGCAGCGTGGTCAGCGCGACCGTCAGCACGATCAGCCACGTCTTCGTTCCGACGGTCGCAATGACGATCAGCGCGAGCAGAATCTGCGGGAACGCGAGCAGAATGTCCGTCAACCGCAACAGAGTGTTGTCGACCCATCCCTTCGACAACGCGGCCCACAGCGCGATCAGAACCCCGCCACCGACACCGAGCAGGGTCGACAACGCAGCCACGATCAGGATCGAACGTCCGCCGTCGAGGAAGCGCGACAGCACGTCCTGGCCGAGGTAATCAGCGCCGAGCGGCAGGCCGGGTGACGGCACTTGGTACGGCCGGCCGAGCAGCGCGCTCGGGTCGTGCGGCGCGAACAACGGTCCGATGATCGCGACGAGCATCAGCACGATCGTGATGGCGAGGCCTATCCGTGTGCGCCACAGTCTCAGCGACCGTCGCAGCACGCCGCGGGAGCGCACGACGGCGGTGGGCGCCTCCCGAGCGATGTTCTCCGCGAGATCGGTTGTCATCGGTCGATCACGCCAGCCTGGTGCGCAGTCGCGGGGTCACGAGGATGGTCCCGATGTCGGCCGCGAGGTTCGTCACGACGTACACCGCAGCGATGATCATCGTGACCACCTGCGCGGTGGGGAAGTCGCGGTTGAGCACGGCGTCGCGCATCGCGATGCCGATACCGGTGTACGAGAACACCGACTCGACGACGATCACGCCGCCGGCGAGATAGGCCAGATTCAGCGCGATGACCTGGAACGCCGGCGCCAGGGCATTGGGCAGCGCGTGCCGCACCACGATCTGTCGTTCCGGCACCCCGGTCAGACGCGCAGACTCGATGTAGTCGGACTCGAGCACCTCGACCATCGCAGCGCGCATGATGAGCGCGATGTTCGGGGTGACGACGAGCACCAACGTCAGCGCGGGCAGCCATATCGCATCGAGGTTCGACCACGGCGGCGATCCGGGCGGAATGATCGACACCGCTGGGAAGAGATGGAACACGCTCGTCGCGAACAAGGCGATGAGCGCGAGTCCGATGACGAATTCGGGGATGGACGCGAGCACGCGCTGCAGGAACGAGGACACCTCGTCGAGGACGCCGTCGCGACGCACCGCCGCCAGCGTGCCGATCAGCAGTGACAGCGGGATCGAGATCGCCGCGGCGACCAACACCAGGAACGCGGAATTGCCCAGCCGTGGCGTCAGGTCGTTCATGATCGGTTGTCCGGACGTCAACGAGTTGCCGGGATCGCCGCGCAACAACCCGCCGACGAAGTGCAGATACTGGTGCCACGGCGAGTTGTTGAGCCCGAGCTGCTTCTCGAGCGCCGCAAGGGAGGCCTTCGTGGCCTGCTTGCCGAGCTTGGCCTCGGCCGCGTTGCCCGGGAGCAGTTGCGTCGACGCGAACACGATGATCGAGACGACGACCAGGGTCATCACGGCGAGGACCACGCGTACCACGACGAGTCCCGCGAGACCTCGCGGCCGTAACCGCCGCGCGAGCCGCAGGCTGAGACTGTGCTTCGTCACGCCGCGCTCAGACGAGGTACACGTCTGCGAAGTGCCGTCCGTAATAGTCGAGATTCAGCGTCCCGCGGTTCTTCTGGAAGCCGCCGACCTTGTTCGAGTACGCGTCGACGAGATTGTCGAAGAACGGGATGATGTAGCCGCCGGTCTCGAACTCCTCGCGCATCATCTCGTGGATGATATCGGTCTGCTTGCCGGCGTCCTGCTCGGCGAGCGCCTGCTGATACAGCGAGGCGAAGTTCGATCCTGTCGGTGGCCAATACGTCTCGTTGTACGGCGCACCGTGCAGCGACCCCTGGGCGACCTGTGGAAGGTAGTTGCGCGTTCCCCAGAAGTCGGGCGAGAACGTCCACTTCTGGAAGCCGTTGTTGAAGGTCGTCGAGTCCATGACTTTGACATTGACGGTGACGCCCGCGCCCTTGGCCTGTTCGGCGAAGACCTGGCACATCGCGTTGAGCCCGGCGGCGACCTCGCTCGTCTGCAGGTCGATCGTGAGGTTCGAGTGGCCTGCCGCGCTGAGCAGTGACTTGGCCTGGTCGAGGTCTTGCACGCGCTGCGGCACCTGCAGGTACGCAGGATCGAACGGGGCGTACAGGTCATTCGCTATGCGACCGAAGCCGCCCAGCGCGTTCTCGAGCATCTGGTTGCGGTCGACGATCAGCCGGAAGGCCTGTCGAACGCGCACGTCGGTGAACGGCTCTTGGTCGATGCGCATGCACAGCGTCAGCCAGCCGCCGCCCTCGTTGTTGAACAACACGAGCGAGGGCTGCTGGGTGATGACGTTGGTCTGCGTGTACGGCACGTCGGCGATCGCCTGCACCTGCCCCGCGATCAGCGCGTTCATGCGGGCGTTCGGATCGTCGATGTCGAGGATCGTGACGTTGTCCAGATACGGCTTGCCCGACACGCGGTAGTTGGCGAATCGCTCGTGCTCGGAACGTTGGCCCGGGTTGAACGAGGTGAGCCGGAAGGGACCCGTGCCGACCTGGCCCTTCTGCCAGGACGTGCCGGTGTTCTTGTACCCCTCCGGCACCATCGTCGCGGTGTAGGACGCGAGGCCGAACGGGATCGTGACGTCGGGACGGCTCAGGCCGAGCCGCACGGTGTACTGATCGACCTTCTTGATGTTCGTCCGGTCGACTGAGAGCAGGCCCGTGCCGCCGTCGAGGGCAAGCTTGGGGTCAGTCAGCCGTTGCAACGAGTAGATGGCGTCGTCGGCGGTCAGCGTCTTGCCGTCGTGGAACTCGACGCCCTTGCGCAGCTTGATGACGTAACCCAGCCGCCCGTCGGCTTCGACGGACTCAGCCAGACCGGTCGTCGACAGTTTGAAGTCGCGGTCGAACTCGAGCAGCGGTTCCCATCCGGTGACCGCACGTGCCTGATCGATCTTGGCCAGGTCGTTCTGGGCATCCATGATGTCTTTGAGCCCGTTGCCCTCGACGGCCACGCTGAGCTTGCCGCCGCGCTTCGGTGTTCCCGACGGACCGGAACTGCCCGGTGTCGTGCCGGGTGCCGGGCCGGTTGCGGGCCCGGAGGACGAGCTGGATGGGCCCGAACCGGTGCACGACGCGAGCGCCAAGCTCGCCGCGATGCCGCCGATGCCCAGGAGTGCGTCGCGGCGGCTGATGGCGCGCGCTCGCCAGAACCGGTCGGGGCTGACCGGATTGTCGTCCGGACCGTCCGCTTTCGGCATCGCCGCACCCCCCGTGAGCCGCCTCGTTGATCAGAAGCATGGCCTACGTCCACCGGTCGAGACCACCCCGACACGACCAGTTCGCGTAAACGTAACTCGCGGGCCCGGTGCGGCTAGTAGCTGAACGTCGTCGCGCCGTCGCCGATCCACTCCCACAGCTGGACGGTGCCGCCGAGTTCGGCGTTGGCAAGCAACTGCGCCGGGTCGAGGGCGCGCGAGTTGAAGCAGATCGGGCAGACCAGGAACGTCCCGCCGGCGGCGTCGTAGCGCTTCATGAGGTCGGCGATCGGCGGGCAGCCGTCGCAGGCGATGCCGATGGCGTGGCCGGGCAGGACGAGGCGGACGGCTTCCTTGGTCAGGAACGTCAGCGTCTCGCGTCCCGCTTCGGCCGCGCCGACGGCGACCAGCAGCGCGACCGTGACCTTCTCCGGATCTTCCAGCCCGGTGGTCAGGCTGATTGCGGCCTTCATCGTGTGTTCCCTTCGGCGTGGAATCCGGAGCAGAGCAAGTCGATCGAGTCGAGCTGTTCGGCCCCGGTGGCGAACACGTGTTGTTCGACGACGCGGGCGGCGCCGTCGGCGGTGCACCGCCGCACGCGCCAGCGCAGCGACGTCTTGGCGCCGATCGGTCCGATCGATGCGTCGAGCACCTCGAACGAGTCGGGGCCGCCGAACCACTGCTCGAACTTGGCGGTGACTGCGTCGGTGCCGGTCAGTTCGAACGGCCCGCGCGGGACGAGCGCGCGGAAGTAGACGGCCGGCGACAGCGACGAAGCGAGCGACGCGAAGTCACGCCGGGTGAGTGCGTCGAGCAGGCGAGCGGCCGCGGGTAGGGCCGTGGCGTCGGTGCTCGGTGGAGCTGCTGTTGAGGTCATGCGTCCGTTCTACGGAGGACGGACGGTGCCTCACATCGGGTGATCTGCCGATGTTTGGGCGTCGACCAGGCCGTGGCGCAGCGCGAACATCGCGGCGGCGCCCCGGGTCGACACGCCGGTCTTGGTGAAGATGTGCTCGATGTGCGTGCCCACGGTGCGCGGCGTGATCGACAGGACGCGTCGCGATCTGCTTGTTCGAGTTTCCGCGGACGAGCAGTTGCAGTACCTCGACTTCGCGCGCAGTCAGGCCGGCGACCAGGGGAGCGCGCCGGCGCACCCGATGCCCGGCCGCAGCGAGTACGGCTTGCACAGCGCCGGCGTCGAGGCGCCCTTCGGTCGCTTCGGTGCGCAACGCGGCTTCGCGTTCGGAGCCGGTAAGTGCCGCACGTCCGGGACGGTCTTCGGCCAGCGTCTGGTACTCGTCCGCCGCGGCGAGCAAGCGCGCCAGCTCGGGAATCGCGCCGCCGGCGAGCGAGCGCGGGTAGCCCGTTCCGTCCATGCGCTCATGCGCCATCGCGGCGAGCGCGCCGATGGCGGCGAGCTGCGGTTGCCGGCTCAACACGCGCTCTGTCAGATACGGCACGGTGCGCACGCGTTCGCGCTCGGCCGCCGTCCACGTCGGCTTGTTCCAGATCGTGGTCGACACGCCGGTGGCGCCGAGCCGGTGCACGCGCGCTGCCCGCGCCACCGCGGTGACATCGGACGCGCTGCAGCCGGCGGTCGTCGCCGCGTCGCGGACGAGCGTGGCCACTGCGCGAGAATGTCCCAGATACCAAGGGGATTTGAGGTCGGCGTAGTCAGCGACGGCATCGAGGACGTCATCGAGTTCCGCGTCGGGAATCGCGCGGTCGAGCGGGGCGCAGCCGTCGATCACGACGCTCCACGCCTCGATCGCGTCGAGGTCGGCGAACACCTCGTCGAGATGCGCGAGACACAGATCGACAAGCGCAGGATCGAACTCGGTGCCCCGGCGCGAGCGGAGCAGCTCGGCCACCGCAGCCGTGCCGCCCGTCCGGTGAAACACCTCGGCGTCGTCGGCGATCTGTACTACGCGCATCGTCTGCTCGAGCTGTTCGCCCGAGACCTTCCCGGGGAGGCCCTTGCCGTCCCATCGCTCGAACGCCTGGCTGAGCGCGGTGCGCACGTCGGCATCAAGACCGAGTCGATCGGCGATGTCACCGGTGGTCTGGCAGTGGCTCACCATTCCGTCCACGGCATCGCGGAATCCGCCCGTCAGGAACTGGCCGAACAGGGTGAGCCGCCGCAGCGGGCTGCTGCCGGAGCCGACATGTCCGAGCATCAGCCGCATCATCGGCATGCCGATCTTGTCGACGGCGTAGCTGTCTGCCCGCAGCTGCCGGTCGTCGCCGAACCAGTGCGCCAGTTCGTGCGAGTCGGCCACGCAGCCGACCCACGCCATCAGCGAGACGTAGAACGTGCTCGCCTGCGCGCGCTCATCAAGACCGGCGAGCCGCGCGACGCGGCTCGCGACCACCGTCTGGCGCAGCACGTGCTCCTCGGGCAACCCGAGCCCCAGGTCGGTGGCCAGCGACAGCGAGGCGATCAGCTCGGCCAGGCGTACGCTGGGCGCGCGCTGTGAGGCGGTCACCTTGCACAGTGTGGAGTTGGTTGCCGATCTCGGCAATCGACATCAGGCGGCGATGAGCGCGATCGCCATGCCGTGAGAACGCGCGATGAAGTCCTGTCCGCCGGGAACTGTTCGCGATCCCCGTTCGACTAACTGATTGTGAGCGGTTCTCGAACTCCCGCCGGCTCGGCGCCGACCGCTGCGCAGAAGCGGTTGGCAGCCCAACGTTCCGCGGCTGCGCGCGAACGCATCGCGGCTGCGCAACGCCGGCGGCAGCTGTGGACGGTCGTCACCTGCGTGAGCGTCGTGGTCGCCGTGGTCGTCGCGCTCGTGGTCGTCAAGCTGGTGAGCGGGACGGGCGATCTGACGTCCGGCAAGAAGTCGGTCGCGGCGAGCGGCACGGTGACGTCCGCAATCGCGAACGTCCCGCTGTCGGCCTTCAACGCCGCCGGGACGGTGTCGGGCGTGCAGGCGCCGAAGGCGCTGTCCGGATCGGCACTGACGGCCGACGGGAAGCCGCGCGTGCTGTTCATCGGCGGCGAGTTCTGCCCGTACTGCGGTGCCGAGCGGTGGCCGCTGGCCGTGGCGCTGTCGCGGTTCGGGACGTTGCACAACCTCGGGCAGACATTCTCGTCGGCCCACGACGTCTATCCGAGCACGCCGACGCTCAGCTTCCACGGCGCCTCGTATACGAGCAGCTATCTGTCATTCACCGGCCGCGAAGCACAGAGCAACAAGGTCGTGAACGGCGCGTACGCGACGCTCGACCCGATCAGTGCCGCCGATCAGGCGCTGTGGAAACAGATCGCCAACGACGGGTACCCGTTCCTCGACATCGGCGGACGGTGGGTGAGCCTGAATGCGTCCTACGATCCGCAACTACTGCACGGGCTGACGCAGCGAAAGGTCGCGGCCGACCTGTCCAACCCGAACTCGACCGTCGGCAAGACGATCCTCGCGTCCGCCAACCTGATCACCGCATCGATCTGCACGCTGACGCACAACCAACCGGCGGCGGTGTGCACGTCGTCCGGCGTCACTGCGGCGGCGGGGAAGCTGAGCAATGGCAGTTGACGTCACCGGCCGGACGGCGACCTGGCGTCTCGGCGCGTTGATCCCCGCCGCGCTCGGCCTGCTGGCAGCGGGATATCTGACCGTCGAGCACTACACGTCCACGACCGTATTCGCGTGTCCCGAATCGAGCACGATCAACTGTGCGAAGGTGACCACGAGCAGCTACTCGCACGTGGCGGGCGTGCCGGTCGCTCTCGCCGGGCTGATCTATTTCGTCGTCATGATCGCGCTGCTCACGCCGGCGGCATGGCGGTTGCGCGCGCTCGACATCGTGCGCGTCGGCGGCGCTGTCGTCGGCGTGCTGTCGATCTTCTATCTGCTGTGGGCCGAGTTGTTCCGCATCGACGCGATCTGCTTGTGGTGCACCGTCGTGCACATCTGCACGGTCGCGATGTTCGCCGGCATCGTCTGGTACTCGGTTGCGGAGCGCTCGCCCGTCCGGACTCGCTGAAGACGTCAGTGGCCCAGGTCGGTGCGGGTGAGTGGGTGCGCCGGCGGTGTGGTGCGTAGCAATGTCATGGCGACGTTGAGGTCTGCATCGACGTGGACGAGTGTTCCCGGCTCGATCGGCTGCCAGTGCGATTCGTCGTCCATCGCTTCGCTGGCGACCGTCACGCACGGCTGGCCGGCGAGCTCGTCGGACTGCGCATGGATGCGGTCGGTGCGATGTTCGAACTGCTCGGCGTCGTCTTCGTTCGTGCGCAGCACGTGCAGCTCGTTCGTCTCGGGAAAGCGGAACGCCCACAGGTCGGTCGGCGTGGTCAGAACGAAGTTCAGCGCGTAGACGGGCAGGTTGTCGGCGATCCAGTTGACCGCCGCGGTGATCCCTTGCTCGAGATCGCCGCCGTTGCGGGTCTCGGCGGTGATCAGCGCGAACATCCGCTCGCTGTCGGTCTCGCCGTGGACGAGATCGCGGACATCGAATTCGTCGAGGCGCTTGTCGAGGTCGGCCAGCCCCTCGAACGCGCCGTTGTGCGCGAACAGCCGGCCGTCCTGCTCGAACGGGTGGGTGTTCTCGAGCGTGTGCGCGCCGGTGCTCGCGTAGCGCACGTGCGCGACGAACGTGCGTGAGCGCAAATCGCGTGCGCCCGCCGCGAAGTCGGCGTCGTCCCAGGCTGCCATCGGTTGCTTGTCGATCACTGGGTGATCGTCACTGTCGAACGTGCCGATACCGGCGCCGTCAGGATTGCGGTGGCTTTGGGCAGCCAGGCTGTCAGGAGCGTCAAGCAACCAGAACGTCGCAGCCGCGGGCTTGGCGCCGGCGTGCAGACCGAAGAGACGACACATGGGCTCACCGTAATGATCGATGGCGGAGAGGACGGTGTGATACTCGGGCTGTGACCGAACAACCGCCGGTCGGGCCGGTCGACGCGTCGCAGGTGCCGCGCTATGCCGGGTTGACGACGTTCGCGCGATTGCCGCGGCGCGAGGATGTTTCGCGGATGGACGTCGCGGTGGTGGGCGTGCCGTTCGACTCGGGCGTGAGTTACCGGCCGGGTGCGCGGTTCGGGCCGAGCCACATCCGCCAGTCGTCGCGCCTGCTCCGTCCGTACAACCCCGAGCTCGGCGTCTCGCCGTTCGCCGACAAGCAGGTGGTGGACGCGGGCGACATCGCGGTGAATCCGTTCAGCATCCACGAGGCGATCAGCTCGATCGAAGCTGAGGCGCGGTCGTTGAGCAGCGCGGCCAAGCTGATGGTGCTCGGCGGCGATCACACGATCGTGCTGCCGATCCTGCGCGCGATGCACGCTGTGCACGGCCCGATTGCGGTGCTGCACTTCGACGCGCATCTCGACACCTGGGACACCTATTTCGGCGAGCCGTACACGCACGGCACCCCGTTCCGCCGGGCGTCCGAGGAGGGGTTGCTCGACAAGGAGCACTGCCTGCACATCGGCATCCGCGGCCCGCTGTACGGCGCGCACGACCTACCCGAGTCGGCCGACCTCGGCTTCGCGACGATCCACAGTTCTGAGCTGGACGAGCTCGGCGTACCGCGAACCGTCGAACGGATGAAGGACCGGCTCGGCGATCGTCCGGTCTACGTCAGCGTCGACATCGACGTGCTCGACCCGTCGCACGCGCCGGGGACGGGCACGCCTGAGGCCGGCGGGATGACCTCGCGCGAACTGCTGGCGATTCTGCGTGGACTCAACGGAATGAACGTCGTCTCCGCCGACGTCGTCGAGGTCGCCCCGGCCTACGACCATGCGGAGATCACCGGCATCGCTGCAGCCCACGTCGCATATGAGTTGATTTCGCTCTTCTGAACTGGCGCCGGACACGACAGACTCGTGACATGACATCCGCCCAGGAGAAGAGCCGCATCAGCGGGCTCGAGGTGCGCTCGATCGACTACGTCCCGCTCGACGAGCGGCACGGCAAGCTCTGGCATCTCGGGCCGCTGTGGTTCATGTCCAACGCGCAGATCGCGACGCTGGCGGTCGGGTTGATCAGCATCGCCGCCGGCGGCTCGCTGTGGTGGTCGCTGATCTCGATCGTCCTCGGTGTTCTCGTCGGCACGCTGTTCATGGCGTTCCACTCGGCGCAGGGTCCGCAACTCGGGCTGCCGCAGATGATCCAGTCGCGTCCCCAGTTCGGGTACATCGGTGCGCTGCTGGTCTGGCTGTTCGCCTACGTGCAGTACGCCGGCTTCAACGTGTTCAACAGCGTTCTTGCCGGCGACTCGCTGAACATCACCGTCGGCGGCGCGACGAAGTTCTGGGTCGTGATCGTCACGATCGTGGCGTTCGTCATCGCGCTCGTCGGCTACGACGTCATTCACAAGGCCGAGCGATGGCTGATCGTTGCGATGCTGATCGTGTTCGGCGTGCTGACCGTGTCGCTCTTCTTCCTCCACTACCCGGCGGGCACCTTCGACATCGGCAACTTCCGCGCCACGCCGTTCTTCGCCCAGTTCGGTGTCGTCGCGGGCTATCAGATCAGCTGGGCGATCTACGTGTCCGACTACTCGCGCTACCTGCCGCCGGACGTCACGGTTCGCAAGACCTTCTACTGGACGTACTGGGGATCGGCCCTCGGCGGAGCGTGGATGATGGCCATCGGCACCGTGCTCGCGGCTTGGGCGGGCAAGGGGTTCTCCGGCACTGCCATCCCGGAGCTGAAGGCCACCGGCGACAAGGTGTTCAGCGGCTTCGGCACGATTGTGCTGATCATCGCGGCGCTCGGCCTCGTGTCGGTGATGGCGCTGAACATGTACGGGGGATCGCTCACCTTCATCAGCGCGATCGACTCGTTCAAGCGTATTCGGCCGACGGTCTCCGTCCGGATCGTCACGATCGCGATCACCGCGGGGCTGTCGGTGGTCGGCGCGCTCGCCGCTTCGGCCAACTTCCTCGGCAACTTCAACAACTTCCTGTTGCTGATCCTCTACTTGTTCGTGCCGTGGACGGCGGTCAACCTCGTCGACTACTACGTCGTGCGGCGCGGTCACTACGCCATCGCGGAAATCTTCAAACCTGACGGCATGTACGGACGATGGGGCGTGCGCGGCGTGGCGGCGTATGTCATCGGCTTCCTCGCGATGGTGCCGTTCTTCAACGTGTCCAGCAGTGCTGGGACTCTGTTCGAAGGATTCATCGCCAAGGACATGAACGGAGTGGACATCTCGTTCTTCATCGGGCTGCCGGTGGCGGGCCTGCTCTATTACGTCTTCTCGCGGTCGATCGATGTCGCGGAGGAAACGCGGGTCGCGAAGGCCGAGCAAGAGGAACTCGAGCAGGCCGCGCACGCTCATCAGGAACCCTGACGGACGCGTGGGAGTGCGCCGAGCAGATCCGCTCCGGCGCCATGACAGCAGTCGATGTCGTTCGTGCAGCGCTCGAGCGCGCGTCGGCCGATGCCAACAACGCGTTCACCGTCGTCACCGGTGAAGCTGCGCTGGCGCAGGCCGCCGAGGTGGACGCCGGTATGCGCACCGGCCCGCTCGCCGGCGTCCCGATCTCGGTCAAGGACCACGTGTGGCTCGCCGGGCTCCCCGCGACGAACGGGTCACGCGCGCTGGCCGACTTCGTCCCGACTGAAACGGCGGCGTGCGTCTCGCGGTTGATCGACGCCGGCGCGATCGTCATCGGGAAGACGAACAACCCGGAGTTCTGCTACCGCGGGGTCACCGAGAACGACCTGTTCGGTGTGACGACCAACCCGCGTGACCCGACGCGCACGACCGGTGGGTCGAGCGGGGGAGCGGCCGCGTCGGTCGCGGCCGGCATCGTCCCGCTTGCCGTTGGGACGGACGGCGGCGGATCGATCCGCATCCCGGCCGCGTTCTGCGGGGTGTACGGCATGAAGCCGAGCTTCGGGCTCGTGCCGAAGATGCCGGGCTTCCGGGGCTGGCCGACGCTGTCGGTGACGGGGCCGATCGCCGAGTCGGTGCGTGACCTCGCGCTGGCGCTTGACGTGATGGCCGGCCCGCACGCGGCGGACTGGCTCAGCTTCCCGGGTGTGAGTGACTATCGCGCCGCCGTGACCTCGCCGTCGTGGGACGGGCTGCGCGTCGGCTACTGCACCGACTTCGCGCCGGTCGACGACGACGTGCGCGACGCGTTCGCCGCGGCGTTGACCGCTGCCGGTGCCGCAGGTGCGCGACCTGATCGAGGCGAGCGTTCCGCGCGACGATTGTCTGTCGATGTGGGAGTCGATCGCGCTGCCCGAGGGCTACGCGTCGGAGGGTCCGATCGTCGAGGCGCACCGTGACCTCGTCGGCGACGACGCAGCCGAGATCACCCTGTCCGGCAAAGGCATTTCGGCTCGCTCATACCTCGATGCGCAAGACGTGCGGATGGACTACGCCCGCCGGTGGGCGGAAGTGTTCGACCACGTCGACGTGCTGTTGATGCCGAACATGCCGACGACCGCGTTCCCGATCGGCGCGCTGCGTCCTGACACGATCGCCGGCGAACCGGTCCCGGACGGCTACGACATCTGGTGCGCGTCCATGCCGCCTGCCAACCTCGCCGGCCTTCCGGCTGCGTCCGTCCCGATCGGCAACGGGACGGACGGCCTTCCGGTCGCCGCCCAGGTCATGGGCGCACGGTGGACCGACGCGACCGTCCTGCGTGCCGCCGCGCTGCTCGATGTCGCTGTCCGTCAGTAGGTCCGTAGGCTCGCGGGTCATGCGGCCTGCTCGTCGGGCGGGGCTGTCTCATTGTCGTTCTGAACGACAATCTCGGCGGTTCGGTCGATCGGATACGTCGCGGCATCGACGACGAATGTGTCGCCTGCGGGGTTGGTCCAGACGGTGGCGCCGTCGGGACGCCGTTCGACCGTCCAGTTGTTTTCGTGCTTGAAGTGGTGATGTCGGCAGCACAGGGCGTGCAGGTTGGGTTCGTTTGTCTGGCCGTTGTCGTCCCAGGCGACGATGTGGTCGAGTTCGCAGCGGCAGGCGGGTCGGTTGCAGGAGGGGAATCGGCACGTGCGGTCGCGGGCGATGATGAAGTCGCGCAGGGCTGCGGGTGGTTTGTAGACGGTGCGGCCGTAGTCGACGAGTGTGCCGAGTGGGTCGGTGACCAGTCGGCGCCAGGTGCCGGTCGGGTCGTCGGCCAGCCGTCGCGCCAGGGCGGCGGGGATGGGTCCGTGGCCGTCGAGTTCGGCGGGCTGGTTGTCCTGCCCGAGCAGGGTCGACAGCGCGACCGAGACCTGGATCGACGGACGCAAGCCCTGCCAGCGCGGCAGTTGCTCGGCGGCCGGATTGTCGTCCGGAACGACAATCGCGTCGTCAGTCGCGTCACGTCGAGGTAAGTCAGTGCTCCTACAGCGCGGGCAGGCATCGAAGCGATTCAGGGCGTCGATGCCCAACTGGACCAGGGCGTCGGCGCGGCGCTGATCCTTCGTCCGGCCGTCGTCAGGGTCGTGCTGTTCGGCGGCAATGTCGAGGGCAGTCATCAACGCCTGGGCGCCTTCGGCCGGCAGCACGGCTGCGAAGTGCGCGATGGCGGCGCAGTACTGGTCGGCGTAGGTGTACACCCGCCGCTGCTGGAGCGTCTTTGCGAGGAAGTCGGCAAGTTGCTGTTCCATCGTCCGGCTGTCAAGGGCGAGGACCTCGCGACGCACCTTTCGAGCGAACGCGGTGAGGTCGCGACCCGCGGCGAAGGCGATGCACCGCCTTTCGACGAGTGCGGTGTCTGCATCGGGAAGGGCGCAGACAGCACTGGTGAGCGTCTCGGCGTGGCGCATCGTCAAGGCGCCGGACTCGACAGCGTCGAGCGTCGCCGGCAAGCGATGCACCAGAGTGCGGGCGCTCTCGATCCGGTTGGTCACGCTGACCGCCGACTCACCGAGTGCGGCGCGGAGTTCGTCGCGCACGTAGTCCTTCTCGACCACTGGTGCCGGCGAGTCGTCACGAGGATCGTCAGCGATCGCGGCGATGAGTCGCGCTTCCCGCGCTTGGATCCGCGCGATGTCACGCCGCGCCTCGAGCAGAGCGGCGAACCTGCTGTCGAGATCGAGCGTCCACGGATCGACGTCATAACTGGTTGTCATACTCGCGACGCTAACCGCAGGGTCTGACAGTTTTGCATCGAGAATCTGCTTATCCACAAAGAGATTCCGATGTAGACAACGCATATGCTGGCGGCACGAATATGACACCGTCGAGAGGGACGACCATGTCTGTGCAACACCGCGACCCGCTCCAAGACGCGCCGCGAGCCGCGATGCCGACCGTCCCCGAGCCGATGCTGGCGACGCTGACCGAGGAGCGGTTCTCGGACAAGGACTGGATCTTCGAGAAGAAGTGGGACGGCATCCGCTGCCTGGCGTTCCGCGATGCGAAGGGCAAGGTCAGTCTCCGGTCGCGCAACGACCTCGCGATGGACGACCGCTTCCCCGAGGTCGCGGCCGCTGTCAAGGAACAACTCACGACCAGCGCGGTGCTCGACGGCGAGGTCGTGGCGTTCCGCGGGAAGCACAGCAGCTTCGAGGAGCTGCAACAGCACGGGACGAAGGTCTTCTACTACGTGTTCGACGTGCTCTACCTCGACGGGCACGACACACGCGAGCTGCCATTGCGCGAGCGCAAGCAATTGCTGCGTGACCACGTGCGTTTCGACGGGCCACTGCGCTTCACTGCGCACCGCAACGAAGCGGGCGAGGACGAGTACCGCAAGGCGTGCGCGCGCGGCGACGAGGGCGTGATCGCGAAACGGGCCGATGCGCCGTACCGGCCCGGCCGCTCAAAGGACTGGCTGAAGTTCAAGTGCGTGCACAACCAGGAACTCGTGATCGGCGGTTACACCGATCCGAAGGGCAGTCGCGAGGCGTTCGGTGCGTTGCTGGTCGGTTACTACGACGGGGACGATTTCGTATACGCCGGCAAGGTGGGCACGGGCTTCGACGACAAGACCCTGCGCGACCTGTACCAGCGCATGAAACCGAGACAACGACCCACGACGCCCTTCACGCGTGGCCGACTGCGAGTGCCGCGCGACGGCTCGATGCACTTCGTCGAACCTGAATTGGTCGGCCAGTTCGGGTTCACCGAGTGGACGCGCGACGGCATGCTGCGCCACCCGCGCTACGAAGGTCTTCGTGACGACAAGGCGGCCCGCGAGGTCGTGCGCGAGCAGCGCTAGCGTCGACGACATGGCCACCGTCGACGACGTGCACGAACTCGCTCAGGCGATGCCGCACGTCACCGTCGTCCACGGCCCGAAGGGCAACGCGGTCTACCAGGTCGGCGGCAAGTCGTTCGTGTTCTTCCGGACACCGCAACGCGACGCGTCCGATCCGGACACCGGCGAGAAGTGGGCCGACGTCATCATGCTGTGGGTCGGCTCCGAGGCCGACAAGCTCGCGCTGATCCAGGACGAGTCGACGCCGTTCTTCACGACACGGCGGTTCGACGATCACCCGTCGGTGTTGATCCGTGGCGCGCACCTCGACCGGATCACCCGACAGGAGTTGGCCGAACTCGTCCAGGACGCATGGCTGTCACGGGCGTCGCGGCGCCGTGCCGAGACCTGGTTGCGCGAGAATGCGACCTAATGCCGGATCGGCACGCACTGCTCGACGCCGTTGATGAGCCCGTTCGCGTAGATCTGTTTGTCGGCCGAGTCCAACCCGGACATGCCCGCGCTGTTGCCGCCGGCCTCGTTGTAGATCCACGGGACGTGCGAGAGCAGCTGCACGATCCAGATGTCGCCGCTCTGCAGCCCGCGCCCGCCGAGGTCGTAGCCGGTGTTGCTCAGCAAGTTGACTGACCGGCCCTGTGCGGCCGAACGGGTGCGCTGGAAGATCTCGCCGTAGCGCTTGCTGATCGCGGCGAGGTGCGAGTCGGTGAAGTAGATCTTCTTGCCCTGCGGGTTCTCGCGGTAGTCGCCGACTGCTTGGTAGTAGACGTTGCTGTTGCCGCCGTCGAACGGGATGCCACCATTCGACCCCGCTTGATCGTGGATGCTCAGCGCGATATCTGCGTGCACCCGGTTCGCGAGATATGCGCGCACACCGAGGTTCGTCGGGGTGTCGACCGTCGGCTTCGTGAGATACACGCGATACCCGTCGGCGACGAGCTTGCGCCGCACCAGCAGCGCGATGTCCCACACGTCGTGCATCTCGGGTTCGTTCTCGTAGTCGGCGGTGTCGAGGCCGGTCGAGGGATCGGTGCCGCTCACGGTCACGCTGTGGCCCGGGTCGATCACGACCACCGGATGGTTGAGCGCGTTCGGATTCGACGGCGGTGGAGGAGTTGGCGGCAGCGACGGCGTGGGCGAGGTCGAGGTTTGCCGGGGGAGCCGGTGCTTGTGCTTCTTGTGCTTGTGCACCGGTGACGGCGTGCTGCTCGACGATGACGTCACTGGGGACGTCGACGGCTTCGCTACTGCGACCGGACGACCCGCCTGGCTCGATGTGCACGCCGCGGCCGCAAGGAGCAGGGCAACGCCGACGAATACTGCGAGGCGGCGGCGGATCACCAGCCCACGGTATCGAGCGATATCGCCAGATTCGTGATCAACCGGCCGACGCGGCGAGTTGCGTCACGCCGTATGCCTCAGCGATCACATAGTCGGCAGCGTCGCGGAAGACCGGTAACCAGCTGCTGTCCATCACCTGTGCCGCATGCCCGCCGGACGACTCGAAGACGCGCGCGCCGGGGATCGACTCGGCGAGACGATGTTGGCGCCTGGTCGGGATCGCGTGGTCAGCCGCTGTGACGACGACCGCGCACGGCACATCGACGTCGCTGATCCACCCGGCGGAGTTGAACCGTCCCATCTCGGTCAGTACCTCGGGCACGGCCCAGCCGCTCGTGCTGCGGAACTGGACCTTCGTCCACTCGCGGGCATCGCCGACCTCGATGCTCGGGACGAGTGGCAGCGCGCCGGCCAGGCGTTCGACGCGACCGAGTGCGTAACGCGACAGCGGCCACATGACACCGACCATCGTGGCGAAGAACATCCGCTCGGTCGCCTTGCCGCGGAAGTTGCGCGCGGTCGAACACAGCACGAGACCGCGCACGCGATCGCGATGCCGGCACCACGCGAGCTGCGCGACCGCGCCGCCCATCGAATAGCCCGCGACAACCGCATCGTCGATGCCGAGCGCGTCGAGCACCGCAACGACATCGTCGGCACAGTCGTCAAGCCGGAAGCGCGACGAACGGATGCCGCGACCGTGCCAACGTTGGTCGAACGTGACGACGCGATAGTGCTGCGCGAGTTCGGTGATGGCGGCCGACCAGCCGAGGTACGCGCTGCACACGAGCGCGTGCAGCAACACGATGGTCGGTGCGTCGGGTGTCGGGCCGGGGACGTCGACGACGAATGTGCGGCCGCGTCCGGGCAGATCGAGGGAGCGTCCTTCGACAGGTACGCCCACTGCCGGCATCGGCACGAATCGTCGCGCTCCGGCGGCGACCGCACTGCGCAGGCTGGCTGCACCGAACGGCATTGCGGCTCCTTCCGGATCACCGCACCGCGCGGTGACCTGAACGAGAACGTGTTCTACCCCGTTCCGGCCAGCATCTCACGGATCACCCGCGACGTGCGTCAGCCGGTCAACTCGCGCTTCACGAGCTTGCCGGACGCGTTGCGCGGCAATTCGTCCAGAAACGTGACGTCGCGCGGCACCTTGTAACCCGAAAGGCGTGCTTTGACATGGGCTTTGAGCTCGTCGGCGGTCACCTCCGAGCCGGGGGAGCGCACGACGAAAGCTGCCAGCCGCTGCCCGAATTCGCGATCGTCGACCCCGATCACGGCGACCTCGCGCACGCCGTCGTGCTCGACCAACGCGTGCTCGATCTCGAGCGGGTAGACGTTCTCGCCGCCGGACACGATCATGTCGTCGTCGCGGCCGACGACGTAGAGGCGCCCCTGATCGTCGAGCCTGCCGAGGTCTCCGGTGACCATGTAGCCCTCGGCGAAATCCTTGGTGTCGCCGGACGTGTAGCCGTCGAACTGCGAATCGCTGCGGATGACGATCTTGCCGACCTCGCCGGCGGGGACGGGCTCGAAGTCGTCGCCGACGATCCTCAGCTCCGTGCCGCTGACGGGACGTCCTGCGGTGTCCGGCGCGTGCCGAAGATCCTCCGGCGTCGCGATCGTGATCATGCCTGCCTCGGTGGCGTTGTAGCTGTTGTAGACGACGTCGCCGAAACGATCCATGAACGCGATGACCGAATCGGGACGCATGCGCGATCCGCTCGCCGTGACGAAACGCAGGCTCGGCAGGTCGTACTGCGAAAGCACATCGTCAGGCAGGTCGTCGATGCGCTCGAGCATCACCGGCACGACTGCCAATCCGGTCGCAGCGTGCTGCTTGACGAGACCAAGCGTCGCCACCGGATCGAACTTTCGCCGCATGATCACCGTGCAGGTCATCGTTGCCGAGATGACCAGCTGGCCGAAGCCCCACGCGTGGAAGGTCGGCGCCGCGACGACAGTCGATTCCCCTGCGTGCCAAGGGATTCGCTCGAGCATCCCGCTCAATGTCCCGGCGCCCCCGCCCGATCGGCGTGCGCCCTTCGGCGTGCCGGTCGTGCCCGACGTGAGCAGGACAACCCGTCCGGGTCGCTTGGGGCGCCGCGGACGCCTGCCGAGATTCGCGTCGATGAGCTTGTCGACGGTGAGCGCGTCTGTCGGCGCGTCCGTCCACGCGAGGACGGGCTGCATGTCGTGGTTGCGCTCGCGGGCCTCGTCGACGATCCCGCTGAATTCCTCGTCGTACACGATCAGGGCAGCGCCCTCGCGCACGAGCACATCGGTCAATTGCGGTCCGGAGAACCCGGTGTTGAGCAGCAACGCGTCGGCGCCGAGTCGGCTCGTTGCGACGAGCGCTTCGACGAACCCGCGATGGTTGCGGCACAAGATGGCGATGCTGTCGGGCCGTCCGTCCGCAAGGCCGACGGCGAGTGCGTCGATGCGTGCATCGAGTTCACCCCAGGTGAGCGTGCCGCGCTCGTCGATCAGCCCGGGTGCATGCGGAGCCCGCGCAGCTGCCAGCCCGAAGCCGGTCGTCGGATTGATGCCGTAGCGCCGAACGGCAAGGCCCATGCGTATATAGCGATCCGGGCGCAGCGGCGCGATCATCCCGCTGCCCACGAGCACGCGAAGCACCTGCCACAGCCGGCGCAACCGCGCGAGGATCGCGCTCATCCGAGGACGGGGAAGCGCCGCGCACTGGCCAGTTCGTCCAACGTCGCCTGCATGCGGGCGCGCACTTCGACGTCGATCGCGGCGATGTCGGGCTCGTCGCCGAACTCGGCACGCAGGTCGATCGGCGACAGCACTTGCGTGACTATCTTCGTCGGCAGCGGCAGGTTCGGCGGAAACATCATGGACGGGCCGAACGGCAAGCCGACTGTCACCGGCCAGTACTTCGAGCGCACCCGCTTCTGCAGGCCGGCCAGGCCGGCGAGGCGCTCGCCGCGGCTGAGGTAGATGTGGTTCTCCTGCCCACCGATGCTGACGACCGGCACGATCGGCACGCCGGCTTCGAGGGCGGTGCGCACGTAGCCGGTGCGTCCGTCGAAATCGATCACGTTCGCGCGCGAGCTCGGCCGGTAGACGTCGTGGTCGCCGCCCGGGAACACGATCGTCACCGCGCCCGATTCGAGGATGTCGGCGGCGTTGCGCCGCGTCGCGCGCACGAGGCCGGCCTTGCGCATCATCGTCCCCATCGGTCCGATCAACGCGATGTCGTGCGAGAGCACGTACAGCGGACGGTCGAGTCCGAACTTGTCGAAGAAGGCAACCGCGATGATCGGCACGTCCATCGGGGTGATGCCACCGGAGTGGTTCGACACCACCAGTGCGCCGCCCTCGGCGGGGAAGCGTTCCATACCGCGGACCTCGTTGCGGTGCCAGCCCTTCACGGCCAGGCGCAGGATCGGCAGGCAGCGCGCGACGAAGCGCGGGTCGCGCTTGGCGAGTTCGTCGTTCATGCAGCGGTTCCAAGGACGGCGCCGCGCAGGCAGCGTCCCCAGTCGAACGGGGCGGGAGCCGTCGGATCCTGCAACAACCGATCCGTGAGCACTGCGAGCGCGAGCGGGTTCGCGACCAGGCCGATGTGGCTGCTCGGCACGGCGATGTTCTCGGCCGGAGCACCAGCGCCGTCGACGTCGAGCCTGCAGCCGCGCCAGTGCACGATGCCGTCGGTGCGTGAGTAGATCGCGGTCGTCATCACCGGCAGCGGCTCGCGGAGGGCCGCGACGATGTCGCGGGCACGCTCGGACAGTCCGTGCTTGGTCGCGCTGCGTTCGAACATCGCTGTGGTGCGGGTGCGTTCGCCCTCGGCCCGCCACGGTGAGCCCAGGCAGATGACCTGGCGCACGGCGTCCGGACGCTCGTGCGCGAGCCACCGAGCGAGCAGGCCACCGAAGCTCCACCCGACCAGGCTGACCGGCTGCCCCTCACGGGCGAAGACGTCGTCGAAACGAGCGGTGACGCCGTCGAGGATCGTGTCGGTCAGGCCGTAGTTACGTCCCAGCCCCCAGCCGTGCGGGCGAAAGCCGTGCGTACGAAGATGGCTGCGCACGCGGCGCGTCAACACGTCGCTCGCGTAGAACCCCGGCAGCACGAGTACCGGCCGGCCACCGCCGTCAGCGCGGTTACGCAGGGCCGCGTCGAGCAGCCACGACCAGGTGTATTCGACGCCGGCGCGCCCGAACTCGGCGGCGGTCAGCAGCGCGTGCGGACGCGGCACCCGCTCGGCGCCCGGACCCCCGTCGGACTCGTCGAAGTCGTACACCGGCACATCGTCTCGTCAGCCAAAGCGCCGCGCAATCCGGAAGCTGCCACACTGCGGCGGTGGAACGCATGCTCGGCGTCGACGCCGGCTTCCTCTACATGGAGACGCCGACGCTGCACATGCACACGCTCAAGATCGCGATCGTCGAGCCGCCCGACGACCTGGATCTTGCCCGGCTCGGCACCGAACTCGCTGCCCGGCTGCACCAGTTGCCGCCCTTGTCGCGCCGCGCCGTCCCCGTGCCGTTCGGCCTGAATCATCCGATGTGGGTGCACGAGGCCGACGTCGACCTCACGCAGCACCTGTTCACCGACACGCTTCCCGCGCCCGCGGGCATGGCCGAACTCGAGGTCGCGATCGGCCAGGTGGCCAGTACGGGCCTCGACCGTTCGCGGCCGCTGTGGGAGATGCACCTCTACCCGCTTGCCGATGGGCGTCGCGCCGTCGTCGCGAAGTTGCATCACGCGCTCGCCGACGGCGCCGCCGCAAACGCGCTGCTTGCCAACGTCACCGACCAGCTCGGCGACGGCACACCCGCTCCGCCGGCGACGGTCGAGCAGGCGCCGAGCCGGCTCGCGTTGATCTGCGCCGCGTTGATCGACGCCGTGCGGCAGTTGGCCGAACTGCCCGGGCTGCTCGTGCGCACCGTCCGATCAATTGCGGCGCTCGTGCGGCACAAGCGCACGTCGTCCGAGCGCACACCGCTACCGATCCTGAACGTCCCGCGCACGTCGTTCAACGCACCGCTCACCGCGCGGCGTTCATACGCGACGTGTGCCGTGTCGCTCGACGAGATCAAGAGCGTGCGGCGGCGCTACGACGTCAGCGTGAACGACGTGGTGCTCGCGATCGTCGCCGGCGCCTTGCGGTCATGGCTGGACGAACGTGGCGAACGTCCGAGCAAGTCGCTGGTCGCCGGAGTTCCGGTCGGGACGGACGAGGCCGGCGGACCACCGCGACTCGGTGGCAACCGGGTGTCGAACCTGTTCACGACGCTCGCGACCGACATCGACGATCCGGTCGAGCGGCTGCGCACGATCTCGCGCGTCACCGGCGAAGCCAAGACCGTGCAACGCATTCTCGGGCCGACCATGCTCGCCGACTGGGTGCAGTTCACGCCGCCCGGAGCGTTCTCGCTGGCGATGCGTGCCTATTCGCGGCTGCGCCTCGCGCGCCTGCATCCCGCGCCGTTCAACGTGATCGTCTCGAGCGTCGCCGGACCACGCGAACAGGTCACGATCGGCGGCGCGCCGCTGCACGATCTGTTCAGCGTCGGCCCGCTCATGGAGGGCATCGGGCTGAATGTCACAGCGTGGTCCTACATGGGCCGGATGAACTTCTCGCTGCTGGCCTGCCCCGATCTGCTGGCCGATGTCGCTGGGCTCGCTGCACGATTCGGGCCTGCCCTGGCGCAATTGTCAGCCTGATCGACCTGTGGAATCGCCCGCCCGACACGGCCGGGTGAGCGTCAAGAAGCCCGACCGGCACGGTATACAAAGCGAGGGCCCGAGGGGAGACGTCATGACCACGTTCCGGCGCGCATTGCCTTTACGGCGCGCACTGTGTGGAATCGCGCTGATCGGCCTCGGCGCGCTCGCGGGCTGCACGGGCAGCAGCGGCGGGTCGCCGAGCTCGTCGCCACCGTCGTCCCCGCACAGCTCGAAGCCGACGCCGCACACTCCTGCGGTGAATCCGCTGACCGGCCTGAAGCCGTCCAAGAACCCCGTGATCGCGGTCAAGATCGAAGACACCGCACTGGGACGTCCTCAGGTCGGCACGAACCTCGCCGACCTCGTCTACGTCGAGCAGGTCGAGGGCGGTCTCACCCGGCTGATGGCGATCTTCAACACGCACCTGCCGACGGCCATCGAGCCCGTGCGAAGCGTTCGGCCGAGCGATCCAGAACTCGCACTGCAGCTCGGGCACATCATCTTCGTCGCGTCCGGCGGTTCGAAGGCCGGCTTCGCGCCGCTCAAGGCCTCGCCGTTGAAGAAGGTCATCGGCGACCGCGGCGGCCCGGAGTTCACCCGCGACCCGAACCGCAACGCTCCCGAGAACCTCGTCGTGAACCTGAAGAAGGTCGCGAAGATGGTCAAGGGCCCGCAGGCGAAGAGCATCGGCCTGCAATGGTCGACGAAGCCGCCCGCCGGCAAGACCAAGCCGGGCAAGTTCGTGCAGACCGTCGTCGGCGGCACGCCGGTGACGTTCAAGTGGAACGCCAAGACGCATCGCTACATGCGCATCATCGACGGCGCGATCCAGCACACCGCCAACGGCGCGGTCATCGACACCCCGAACGTGATCGTCGAGTTCTGCAAGGTCACGACCTACACCAAGGACCGTGACGTGCTCGGCAACCCCGCCAAGTTCACCAAGACGATCGGGACGGGCAAGGCCGTGGTGTTCCGCGACGGCAAGCGCATCGACGGCACCTGGAGCCGCAAGTCCGTCAACGACGGGACGATCTTCAAGGCGAACGGCAAGGTCATCCCGCTGACCCCGGGCGGCGCGTGGTTCGTCCTCGCAGCATTGAATGCGCCGCTGAAGTAGGGGCTTCCTCGGCCGGTGGCATCGCGCCTATTGTCGAGGCGTCGGGAGGACGAGCGATGACCCTAGCGATTGCTCCTGCCCAGCCGCAGACGACGACACCGCTGTCGTACCGCAAGAGCGTGGAGCTGCTGCGTCCGCAACAGCTGCAGGTGTTGCGCAGCGCGTACCGAGCCTCGGAGGCGCAGAACGACGACCGCGGCTTCAACCGCTGGGCCGGCATCCACGGATTGCCCTTGCCGTATTCGTGCCAGCACCACACCGAGTTGTTCCTGCCGTGGCACCGCGCGTATCTGTACTTCTTCGAGCTGAGCCTGAAGCGGTACGAGCCCACCGTCACCCTGCCGTGGTGGGACTGGACGTCGGCGAGTTCGCACCAGCACGGCGTGCCGCCGTCCTACGCCGTGGCCAAGGTCGGCGGAGCGGTCAACCCGCTCGCCGCCGGTGGCCCGATCGATCCGCTGGCGACGAAGCAGGGACGCAGCAGCGGTGTCGGCGGACCGCGCAAGACCTCGCGCAACCATGAGCCCGCGTCCAAGCTGCCGACCGCGCAGGACATCGACAAGCTTCTCAAGCTCGGCGACTTCCTCGATTTCCAGCAGCAGCTGGAACAGATCCACGACGACGTGCACGTCTGGTGTGGCGGGACGATGGCCGAGATTCCGTTCGCTGCGTTCGACCCGTTGTTCTTCGCGCATCACGCGATGATCGACCGGGTCTGGCGGCTGTGGCAGCTGCAACATCCGACCGCGGTGGTGCCGCACAGCCTGATCAACGACGCGCTCGACCCGTTCAACATCACCGTGGCCGACACGCTCGACGTGACTGCGCTCGGTTACGACTACGCGACCTTCTCGTCACGGACGGTGATCTCGTCATGAGCATCACGTTCGACCTCGAGTTGCCGCCGCCTTCGGTCATGGACGGACTGACCCGCGCCGACCTGACGTTCTACGGGCTCGACCATTCCGGCTCGAGCTATCGCGGGCTGGTCTTCTTCAACAACGCGGCCGCGACCGCCACGACACCGACGGACGAGACGTCTGGTTATGTCACCCGGTTCGCCGTCTTCGGGCACGGCGGCTGCTTCGGCGAAGCGGGGCACTGCGAGGTCGTCGGCCCGGTCAACGCGTTCGACCGCAACCATCCGCACCAGTTGCAGCCCGCGACCCGCATCGTCACCGTGACCGAGGCCGTCCAGGCTCTCGTGGCGTCAGGCGCGAAGTCGGTGACGGTGACCGTGGTGCCCGTCGTGCGGAAGTCCGCGCTGGCCAACGAGGCCGACGCCGACACCGTCCTGGTCATCGACCAGGTCGCCTTGCACACGTACGCCTGACGCGCGCTACCAGAGCGGGAAGCGGATGTTTCCCGACTGCGCGGTGCGCGGGCGCGCCCCGATGTGCGCCTGCGCGTTGCGGAACGGCACGACGTCCTGATTGCACACCGTCCCCTTGGCGGGCACCTGCGAGGTCATCAGATAGTGCGAGATCTTGTTCGTCGCGCACTTCGAGAGGAACAACGACGTGTGACCCCAGCCGTGCACGGTCAGCAACCGCGAGTTGGGCAACAGACGTGCGGCGGTCTGGGCGCCTTGGTACGGCGTCGCAGGATCGGAGAGGTTGCCGACCACGAGCACCGGGTGTGCGGTGTAGTGCGTGAACGGGCCGAGATAGCGGTCGCTGTCGTGGCCCGGCCAGTGCGCGCACGTGCTCGACGCCCACGTCCAGATCGGGCCGAACACGCCGTCCTGCGTGGCCGCCTTCGCCGAGGCACGCGTCCAGGCCGCTTCGTTCTGCGGGTCGATCGCGTCGGAGCACGCCACGCCGGGGAAACCCTCGACGAAGTTCTGGTACGCGTACGACTTCTGGAACCTCGCGCGATCACGGGCGAGCGCACTCGACTTCGGGTTGGGCTTGCGCAGCTGCGCCACGTAATCGGCGAAGCTCGGCCAGCCGGACGAGTCGTACATCGCGCCGAGGGTGTCCGAGACCAGGAAGCTCTGGTCGTACGGAATCGACATGCCGCCCATGTGGATCGGATGCTTCTGCAGTCGGTGATACAGCTGCCAGTACTTGCTCGAGGCATGCGGTGCCAGCGCGCAGTGCTTGCCGCCTGCGTTGCACAGCCGCAGGAACTCGCTCAGCGTCTTGCGCGCGCCGATGTCGCTGTGCAGTCGCGTCGAGAACGGCAGCGAGTCGTTCGATCCGCGCCCCGACCAGGCCACCGGGTTGAGCACGCCGTCGATCGTGACGGCGCGGACGCGACCCGGGAACATGTTTGCGTAGGTGTCACCGAGATAGCTGCCGTAGGACACGCCGTAGTAGGTCAGTTGCTTGTCACCGACTGCGGCGCGCATGCGGTCGAGATCGCGGGCGACGTCGGCGGTCGCCATGTGGTCGAGGATCGGATTTCCGCGATGCGCGCATGCGTCCTCGACGTAGCGGTCGCTCGCAAATTGCTGCTGACGCCGCTTGGCGTTGTCGGGGTACGGGAACTGCGGGAGGTGGGACGCGGCCTGGTCGAGTGTCTGGAAGCAGCGCAGCTGGGTGCTCGCCAGGATGCCGCGCGGATCGAAACCGATGAGGTCGAAGTGTGCGCGCACCTGCGGGGTGAACAGTTCTTTACCGGCGCCGACGACGAAGTCGATGCCTGAACCACCCGGGCCGCCCGGGTTCAGGAAGATCGAGCCGATGCGGTGCGCGGGATCGGTCGCCGGCTGCTTGACCATGGCGATCGAGATGGTCGGCCCGTTCGGGTCGCGATAGTCGAGCGGCACCTTCAGCTTCGCGCAGAAGTAGCCGTGGTCGCAGGCCTTCCACTGCAGCGGGGACGTTGCGGCTCGAGCCGGTGCGTCGACGGCTGCGGCAGTCGTGATGGCCACCAGGGCAGCTCCTGCCACGGCCAGAACGCGGACGAGGTTTCTGACGGCCATTCCGGATCCTCCCGATCGACACTGTCGACTGGCCCCGTCCTACACGACGTGACGATCGGCGTAAAGCATTACGCGGACTTTGTCCGGCGTCGTCCCGATCCGCCGGACAGTTCCATCGGCGGCGGCGCGGTCGAGTCGCGCACGATCAGCTCGGTGGCGAGTTCGACGTGGTGCGAGTCGACGTGATCACCCGCGCCCAGGCGCAGGGCGGTGCGCAGCGCGACGCTGCCCATCCGACGCAGCGGCTGGGCGATCGTCGTCAGTTGCGGAGCAGCGACCCGGGCGACCTCGGTGTCGTCGAAGCCGACAATGCTGAGGTCCTGCGGCACGCGAAGTCCGCGGGTGCGCGCTGCCTCGATCACCCCGAGCGCCATCTCGTCGTTCGCGGCGAAGACTGCCGTCGGCGGCTGGGGCAGGTCGAGCATCGCCGCACCGGCCACGAGCCCGTCCTGGTACATGAACGTGCCGGGCTGCACGTAACCGCGCGGGATCTTCTCGCCCGCGGCTTCCATCGCCCCGCGATAGCCCTGCAGCCGCGCCTGGTTGCAGGCCGCGCCCGTCGTGCCGCCGAGGTAGGCGATGCGGCGATGTCCGAGATCGAGCAGGTGCTGCGTTGCCGCGAGCCCGCCGGCGAAGTTCGTCGACCCGACGCTGATGATCTCGACCCCGGGTGCGCCGATCGGGTCGATGACCACCGTCGGGACGTGCGCGCGCAACAGGGTCGACAGCTCGCTCACCGCGGTGGTCACGGCGATGACCGCCTGCCAGTCACTGACCGAGCGGTCGCGGGTCAGCTGGGCCGATCGTTCGGACGCGATGTCGGTTCGCGCCACGGTGACCTCGACGCCGACCTCGCTCGCAGCGGCCAGGACACCTTCGAGGATCTCGAGCGAGTATGTCGTCAGTGGGCCGTGGAACAGCAGCGCGATCGCCGCCGCACGCGGCTTGTCGCCGCGACGCGGCTCGTACGAGTGGTCGGCAAGGACGCGTTCGACACGGGCGCGAGTCGCGGGCGCGACGTCATGACGGCCGTTGACGACCTTCGACACCGTCGCGACGGACACGCCTGCCGCCTCGGCGATCGTCGCCAGCGTGGCGCGTCCGGCCGTGTTCGACACGACGTCCTCCTGTCATGCCCGATGCGACTACGGACGAATGTGCACCGGCGTTGCGAGCTGCCGGTCGGAACCGACGACCCGGGTCTGCCCGGTCACATGCACCGTCGCCCGACACGGCACGTTGGCCGCTGAAGTGCCCAGCCATAGTTGCACATCACCGGGTTCGACGACGCGCTGGAAAGCTCCGTTCGTGTAGGCGAATCTGTCAGCGTGCACTTGGAATACGACCTCGCGCGAGTCACCGGCCGAGAGGTCAATGCGGGCGAATCCGAGCAACTGCTGCACCGGCCGCGCGACCTGTGCGACGACATCGTGCAGATACACCTGCACGACCTCGCTGCCGTCACGCGAGCCGGTGTTACGCACGCGCACCGACACCTCGAACTCGCCGTCGGTCGCAACGGTGTCGTCGCTTACGTGCAGGTTGTCGACCTCGAACGTCGTGTACGAGTCGCCGTGGCCGAACGCGAACAGTGGAGTCGTGTCGACGGTGCTGATGCCGCGGCTCTCGAGTCGGCCGAGCGGCGGCTGCAGATAGGTCGAGGGCTGCGCGCCAGGAGTGCGCGGGATCTGCACCGGGAGCTTGCCGCTCGGCTGCACCCGTCCGGACAGGACACCGGCGAGCGCCGGCCCGCCCTCTTCGCCCGGGAAGAACGCTTGGACGAGGCCCGCGGCGCGCGGCGCGATCTCGCCGAGCGCATACGGACGTCCGGACACGACGACGACAACCACGGGCGTGCCGGTGTCGAGCAACTGGGCGACCAGGTCGGCCTGCACACCGGGCAGTTGCAGGTCGTCGACATCGCAACCCTCGCCGGACGTGCCGCTGCCGAACAGACCGGCCCGGTCGCCGACGAACGCGATGCACACGTCGGCCGCGCGAGCGGTATCGATCGCTGCCGCGAATCCCGAGCGGTCGTCGCCCGACACCGCGCAGCCTTGTGCGTAGGCGACATCGACGCCGGACAGCTCGGCACGTATCGCGTCGAGAGCCGTGGGCACCTCGATGCCGAGCCCGGTCCCCGGATGCCGGACTGCGACGTGGTTGGGGAACGAGTAGCAGCCGAGGAACACCTGGCTGTCGTCGGCGCACGGCCCGACCACGGCAATCCGTTGCAGCGACGGACGATTCTCGCCACGCAGCGGCAGCGCCGTCCCGGCGTCGAGCAGGACGATCGACCGCTCGGCGATCTCGCGGGCGAGTGCGCGGTTGCTCACGGAATCGAGGTCGGTGTCGGCCGCATCGCGGACCGAGCCCTCGGGCGTCCAGTCGCGATCGAGCAGGCCGAGCTCGATCTTCTGCGTCAGTACCCGACGCGCGGCACGGTCGACCAGGGCCTCGTCGATGTCGCCGCGCTGCACGCGTTCGACCAGCTCGTCGCCGTAGCCGATGGTGTCGGGCAGCTCGACATCGATGCCGGCAGTGAGCGCGAGAAGTCCTGCATCACCGGCGTCGGCCGCAACGCGGTGCATCGTCGCAAGGAACGGCACGGCCCAGTAGTCGGACACCACCGTCCCGGTGAAGGCCCACTGCTCGCGCAGCACGTGGGTGAGCAGCGTCGGGTCGGCTCCGACGGGGATGCCGTCGATGTCGGCGTAGGAGTTCATGACCGAGCGCGCGCCCGCGCGGATCGCGGCTTCGAAGGGCGGCAGGATCACGTCGGTCAGTTCACGGCGTCCCATCGACACCGGGCCGTGATTGCGCGCGGCTCGCGAGGCCGAGTAGCCGGCGAAGTGTTTGAGGGTGGCGATGACGCCGGTGCTCTGCAGACCGCGCACGTAGGCGGCACCGACCGTCGAGACGAGGTAGGGGTCTTCGCCGATGGTCTCCTCAACACGTCCCCAGCGGTAGTCGCGCACGACGTCGAGCACGGGGGACAGGCCCTGGTGTACCCCGAGAGCGACCATGTCGCGGCCGATGGCCGCAGCCATCCGTTCGATGAGGTCGGGGTCGAACGTGGCGCCCCACGCGAGCGAGGTCGGGTAGACGGTCGCGCCGTGGCTCGTGAGCCCGGTGAGGCACTCTTCGTGCACGAGCGCGGGGATGCCGAAGCGATCGTTCTCGAGCACGGTCTGCTGCTGGCGCACGAGCTCGGCCGCGCCTTCGGCGGCCGTGACCGGCACGCTGCCGTAGATGCGCGTCAAGTGGCCGAGCCCGTGTCGGCTCGCTTCCTTCAGCGTCATCGACTCGCCGGCGGTGAAGACGTCCTGCATGGGCGCGACGTTGAGCGAGGTGTCGACCTCGTCGGTGTCGTGGTGGGCCAGATTGGCCTGCGTCCAGCGGCTGCCCAACTGCGCGACCTTCTCCGCCAATGTCATGGCCCGCAGCACCGCGTCGACCCGCACGTCCACCGGCTGTGCGGGGTCGCGCCACACGGCGGCAGTATCGTCCGGCTTGGACATGTATGTCCTTCCGCTGTCAGAGGCCAGGTTTCGAAATGTTTCGAAGCTCCGAACGTGGGTTCGGGACGCAGAATATGCGCCACTGTGGCCTAATCTCGTGACTAAGGCAACACCTTGACTTTGTGTGATCGAAATCCTACGGTCCAGTTTCGATAACTATCGGTCGGCTCACCGCGCGGCCCGGTGCCGCGCCATCCCGAGTGGAGTTCAGCGTGGAAGCGAACAAGATGCCGCTGCCGAACAGCTTGTCTCGTCGTCGGTTCCTCGAATTGCTCGGGTTGGGTGTGCCGGTTGCGGCCGCGCTCGCCGCGTGCAGTTCGTCCGGTCCGTCGCAGGCAGGCGCCGGCGGTGGAGGCGGGAACAGCAGCGGCGGCGGCAACGCGACCTACTGGTTCCTGTCCGGCCAGCCGCAGCAGAAGATCCGCGAGGATTCGGTCAAAGCGTTCAACGCCTCGAGCAAGACGGGCCAGATCAGCTACACCGAGTTCCAGAACGACGCCTACAAGACCAAGATCAAGACGGCGATCGGTGCCGGCAAGGCGCCGACCATCATCTGGGGCTGGGGCGGCGGCGGTCTGCGCAGCTACGTCCAGGACAACAAGGTCGAGGACCTCACCAGCTGGTTCGGTCAGAACCCGGACGTGAAGAACCGGCTGTTCGCGTCGTCGTTCGGCGCCGCGACCGTCGACAACAAGATCTATGCCATGCCGTGCGAGACCGTGCAGCCGATCATCCTGTTCTGGAACAAGAAGGTCTTCGACGATGCCGGCGCCGAGCCGCCGCAGTCGTGGGAAGACATCTTGAGTCTGATCCCGAAGTTCAAAGCGAAGAACGTTGCGCCGATCTCGCTCGGCGGTCAGTCGCTCTGGACGAACATGATGTGGCTCGAGTTCCTGTTCGACCGCATCGGGGGACCGGATGTGTTCGGCGCGGTGTTCAACGGCGAGAAGAACGCCTGGTCGAACCCCGACTCGATCAAGGCGCTCACCGACATCCAGACCCTGATCAGGGCCGGTGGCTTCATCAACGGGTTCCAGTCGATCACCGCCGACTCGAACGCCGACCAGGCGCTGCTCTACACGGGCAAGGCCGCGATGATGCTGCACGGTTCGTGGACCTACGCGAGCATGAAGGCCGACGGCGGCGACTTCGTCACCGGCGGGCACCTCGGCTGGATGAACTTCCCACCGGTCAGCGGCGGCAAGGGCGATCCGTCCGACACGGTCGGCAACCCCGGGCAATACCTCTCGATCTCCTCGGACGCGTCCGAGGACGCGAAGAACACCGCCAAGGACTTCTTCAAGAACGGTGTGCTGACCAGTGCCGAGTCCAAGGCGTGGATCGACACGGGCGGCGTCCCGATCGTCCAGAGCGCAGCGAGCCAGCTTTCGGCATCTCCGGACGCGGACTTCCTGAAGTTCGTCTACGACGTGTCGAGCAAGGCTAAGGTCTTCGCGCAGTCGTGGGACCAGGCGATGAGCCCGACCGCTGCTACTACGCTGCTCGACACGATCGGCAAGCTGTTCGCCCTGTCGATCTCGCCGCAGCAGTACGCCGACACGATGAACGGAGTCATCGGCAAATGACAGCAGTCGCGCGGCCCCGCAAGCGGACCGCGCCGGCGTCGGCCGCACCTCCGCGCGGCCGACGCCAACGCTCGTTGTCGTGGCTGGTGCTGCCGGCGTTCGCATTCTTCTTTCTGTTCGCGCTCGTCCCGCTCATCGGTGTGCTGCTGCTCAGCTTCACCACGTGGGACGGTCTCGGCACCATCCACCTCAGCGGGCTGACCAGCTGGAAAGCCGTACTGAACAACCCGGAGCTCGTCCACTCGTTGTGGGTGACGTTCCTGATCATGGCGTTGTCGTGGGCGTTCCAGACGCCGATGAGCATCTTGATCGGGGTGTTCACCGCAGGGCGGCAGCGCTATCGCGCGGTGCTGTCCGTCTTCTACTTCATCCCGCTGCTGCTCAGCGCCGCGGCGATCGCGATCACGTGGAAGGCGCTGCTCGATCCGAACTTCGGGTTGGGTCCGGGTCTGCACTGGAACCTGTTGACGCAGAACTGGCTCGGCAACCCCAAACTCGCGATCGCCATCGTGATCTTCATCGTGTCGTGGCAGTTCATCCCGTTCCATTCGCTGATCTACCAAGGTGCAGTGCGGCAGATTCCGGCGACCATGTACGAGGCGGCGACGCTCGATGGTGCCGGGCGGGTGCGGCAGTTCTTCTCGATCACGTTGCCGCAGTTGAAGTACACGATCATCACGTCGTCGACCTTGATGGTCGTCGGTTCGCTGACCTTCTTCGACCTGATCTTCGTGCTCACCTACGGCGGTCCGGCCGATGCGACCGACGTGCTGGCCCTCAACATGTACAAGCAAGGCTTCGTTGCCAATCAGATGGGTCAGGCCAGTGCGATCGCGGTGATCCTCGTTCTCGTCGGCCTGGGGCTCGCGCTGTTGTTGCGCCGGCTCGGTGGACGTGACGCGACGGCCAGCCAGATGGAGGGCGCGTGATGGCGACCGCGACCCTCGACGTCCCGACGCACAAGGAAGTACCGGCACGCGGTCCGCGACGCTCCGTCGGCAAGCGCCTGCTGCACCTGAACTGGCTCGGCGGACTCGCCTCGTGGATCTGGCTGATCATCATCATCGCGCCGATCTACTGGATCATCATCACCAGCCTCAAGACGCAGACGAACTACTTCTCGTCGAATGCGATGGTGCCGACCAGCAAGCCGACGCTCGGCAACTTCCGCCTCGTCCTCGACTCGGGCTTCACGCAGTACTTCGTCAACAGCACGATCGTCACGGTGGGTGCGGTCGTCCCGGCCGTCCTCGTGTCGTTCATGGCTTCGTACGCGATCATCCGCGACGGCCGGCGCTGGTTCATCCGCAGCACCAACTGGTTGTTTCTGACCGGGCTCGCGATTCCGCTGCAGGCGACGATCATTCCGATCTACCTCGAGATCATCAAGATGGGTCTCTACGACTCGCTGCTCGCGATGGTGTTGCCGTCGATCGCGTTCGCGATCCCGCTGTCGGTGCTGGTGCTGACGAACTTCATCCGCGACGTGCCGCGCGAGCTGTTCGAGTCGATGCGCGTCGACGGGGCGACCGAATGGCAGCTGCTCTGGCGGCTCGCGTTCCCGCTCACCCGCCCTGCACTCGTGACGGTCACCATCTACCAGGGCGTGCTGATCTGGAACAACTTCCTGCTGCCGCTGGTGCTCACGCAGAGCCCGAACAAGCGCACCCTCCCGCTCGCGCTGTGGACCTTCCAGGGCCAGTACGCCATCAACATCCCCGCTGTCTTGGCGTCGGTGATGCTGACCGCTCTGCCGATCTTCGTGCTGTACGTCGTGGGTCGTCGTCAGCTGGTCAGCGGTCTGAGCGGCGGCATCAGCAAGTAGCGCTCACGCGGCTCAGCCGCCGGCCATCGCGCCGATCACCAGGAACGGTTCGTCGCCGGCGGCAACGGGGGCAGGCAGGGGTGAGTCGGGGTCTTCGTGCGAGAGATCCAGTTCGAGCGCGTAGAAGCGGACGAACGGGCGGCGCCGGCCGGTGTTCGGGTCGCGCAGCGTGCCGCGCAGGGCCGGGTAGGCCGCCTCGAGTGCATCGATCACCCCGCGCTGCGTCGGGTCGGCCTGCAGTCCGATCTCCTTGTCGCACCGCGCGAGTTGGCGTAGATGCGCGGGAAGCTGCACGCGGATCACGGAAGCGTCTGCACCTCGACCGACAGCACCGCAGGTAGGTCGCTTGCGGCCGGCATCCACGTGTCGCCGGAGTCGGCGGACACGTAGACCTGGCCACCGGTCGTCCCGAAGTAGATGCCGCACTCGGGCAGCGTGTCGATTGCCATCGCATCGCGCAGGACGTCGTGGTAGCAGTGCTCCTGCGGCAACCCGTTGGTCAGCGCCTCCCACTCGTCGCCCGCGGTGCGACTGCGGTAGACGCGCAGTTTGCCGTCGGGCGGGAAGTGGTGTGAGTCGCTCGTGATCGGTACGACGTAGATCGTGTCGGGCTCGTGCGCGTGCACGGCGATCGGGAACCCGAAATCACTGGGCAGGTTGCCGCTGATCTCGGTCCAGCTGTCGCCGCCGTCGTCACTGCGCATGACGTCCCAGTGCTTCTGCATGAACAATCGCTTCGGGTTGGACGGGTGCATCGCGAGGTTGTGCACGCAGTGACCCACACTTGCGGCAGGCGACGGAATGCCGTCGGACAGCAGCCCCTTGTTGGTCGGCTCCCATGTCGCGCCGCCGTCGCTGGTGCGGAACACACCGGCCGCGGAGATCGCCACGATGATGCGCTGCTCGTCAGTCGGGTCGAGCACAATCGTGTGCAGGCACATGCCGCCCGCGCCGGGCTGCCAGTCGGGCCCTGACCCGTGTTCGCGCAACCCGCGCACCTCGCTCCACGAAACGCCGCCGTCGGTCGTCTTGAACAGGGCAGCGTCCTGAACGCCTGCATAGACCGTGTCGGCGTCGGTCGGCGATGGCTCGAGGTGCCAGACGCGGGTGAACTCCCACGGTCGCAGCGTGCCGTCGTACCACTGGTGCTCGCCAGGCACGCCGGCGTAGCTGAAGTCGTTGCCGACCGGTTCCCAGGTCCGGCCGCCGTCGTCGGAACGCTGGATGACCTGACCGAACCAGCTGCTCGACTGCGATGCGTAGAGGCGGTCGGGGTCAGCGGGCGAGCCCGCCACGTGATAGACCTCCCAGCCCGGGAAGTGCGGGCCGTCGATCTGCCACTCGGCGCGCCGCTCGTCGGAGGTGAGGACGAACGCTCCCTTGCGTGTACCGACCAGGACCCGTACTCCGCTCATGGCGCACAGACTGGCGCAACCGGCGCACGGGTGTCCAAGGTCAGCCGCACCGTGCCGCTGGACGCGGCGCTACCTGCCGCATCTGCGGTTTCACCGAGACTGTCGCCGGCGCCTCATACGATCGATCCCGTGCTGCACATCCACCGCTCCGAGCGGGCCGATGCGCTCGTGGCGGCGCTCGGAGCGGCCTTGCGTTCGCCGAGCGGCGATCCGTTCCGGACCGAGACGGTGGCCGTGCCGAGCAGGGGAGTGGAGCGCTGGCTCGCGCAGCAGCTCAGCCACGTGCTCGGCGCCCGGGACGGCGACGGCGTGTGCGCCAACGTGGTGTTCCCGTCCTACACACGCCTGCTGGACGAGACCGTTGCCGAGGCCGACGACGACTACGCCGAGGCCGTCGAGCTGTGGTCGCCCGAGCGGGCCGTGTGGCCGCTGCTACGAGTCATCGACCGGTGCGCGCCGACCGAGCCGTGGTGCGGAGTGCTCGCGGCGCACCTCGGCCTGGATCGCGGCGCGACCCCGCACGAGGGACGCAGGTTCGCGGTTGCCGCGAAGTTGGCCGGCCTGTTCGACCGGTACGGACGGTCGCGTCCGAGTCTGATCGACGCCTGGCTCGCCGGCCGCGACGAGCAGGGCGACGGGACGGCGCTCCCGCACGACCTGCGCTGGCAGGCCCAACTGTGGCGCGAGCTGCGCGCTGAGATCGGCTCGCCGTCGCCGGCCGAACTGCTCGAGAGCGCCTGCGCCAAGGTCGGCAGCGGCCCTGAGTTCTCGATCTTCGGCGCGACCCGCATCTCCGCCGCGCGAGTGCGCATCCTGCAGGCGCTCTCGGGGCACCGCGACGTGCATCTGTGGCTGCATCACGCATCGCCCGCGCTGTGGCAGGCAGCGGCCGGCCGCCGTCCCACCGCACGACGTGAGCAGAGCGTGCCGGTGCAGCATCCGCTGCTCGCGAGCATGTCGCGCGACGTCTACGAGCTGCAGCAGCTGCTCGAGCAGATCCCGCACGAAACGGTGCACCACCCGATTGCGCCGCATCCGAACACAGTGCTCGGCCGACTGCAGACCCAGCTCGCCGACGACGTCGTGCCGAGCGAGCGCACGACCATCGCAACCGACGATCGCAGCCTGCAGGTGCACGCCGCCCACGGTGCGGCGCGCCAGGTAGAAGTGGTGCGCGAGGCGATCCTCGGCCTGCTCGCGGCTGACCCGACGCTCGAACCCCGCGACATCGTGATCATGTGCCCCGACGTCGAGCAGTTCGCCCCGCTCGTCGCCGCATCGTTCGGCATGACCGAGGAGCCCGGCGCCCACCCGGCTGCCGGGTTGCGGGTGCGACTGGCCGACCGCGCACTGCACCAGACCAACCCGTTGCTCGGTCTGCTCGACAATCTCCTCGCCCTGGCCGCCAGCCGTGTCACTGCGACGCAACTGCTCGACCTCGCCGGCACCAGCCCGGTCCGGCGTCGATTCGGTTTCGACGACGACGACATCGAGCGGTTGCGCATCTGGACGGTCGCGGCCGGCGCGCGCTGGGGACTCGACGCACCGCACCGCGACGCCTACGGGCTCAGGGCGATCGAGCAGGGCACATGGCGGGCGGCCCTCGACCGGTTGCTGCTCGGCGTCGCCATGGAGGACGACCAGGCGTGGGTCGACCACGCCGTGCCGCTCGACGACGTCGACAGCGGCGACATCGAACTGGCCGGACGCTTCGCCGAGTTCGTCGACCGCGCCGACCATGCCGTCGACCAACTCACGCAGCACCACGACGTGCGCTCCTGGACGACCCTGCTCGGCGAACTCGTCCTCGCACTCGGTGAGGGCGACCAGCCGTGGCAGACGATTCAGCTGCGCCGCGAGCTGGACGAACTCGCCGAGAGCGCCGTCGACCAGAGCGTGTCGCTCGGCCTCGCCGACATCACAGCCCTGCTGCAGACGTTGCTGGCCGGCCGGCCCAGTCGCGCGAGCTTTCGCACCGGCACGCTCACCGTGTGCACCCTCGTGCCGATGCGGTCGGTGCCGCATCGCGTCGTGTGCCTCGTCGGCATGGACGACGGTGCATTCCCGCGCCAAGGCATCGCCGATGGCGACGACGTGCTTGCACGCGTGCCGCGCGCGGGCGAGCGCGACGTGCGCAGCGAAGATCGCCAACTGTTCCTCGACGCGATCTGCGCAGCCGAGGAACACCTCGTCATCGCCTATACCGGTGCCGATCCGCGCACCGGCGCACCGGTCCCGCCATGCGTGCCGCTCGGCGAATTGCTCGACGCCGTCGATGGATCTGCAGTCGGACCCGATGGTGCGAGCGCGCGCGACCACGTCGTCGTGCATCACCCGCTGCAGCCCTTCGATGCGCGCAACTTCACCCGTGACGAACTCGGGACGCCGCGGCCGTTCTCGTTCGACCCGTCCGGCCTTGCCGGTGCCCGTGCTGCTGTCGGCGAACGCATCGCGGTTGCGCCGCTCGTCACGGCAGCGCTCGCGCCGCCGCCACCGACCGACACGATCTCACTCGATGACCTGACCCGCTTCCTGCAGCACCCCGCACGCGGATTCCTTCGGCAACGTCTCGGCATCGCGATCAGCAGCAGCGAGGAAGACCCCGACGACGCGCTGCCCGTCGAACTCGACGGGCTGGAGCGATGGGCGATCGGCGACCGCGTGCTGCGCGCGTGCCTGGCCGGCATGCCGACGCAGACGGCGGCGCACCTGGAATACCTGCGCGGCTTCCTGCCACCGGGGCAGCTCGGCCGCGAGACGATCCGCACGATCGGTGGTCAGGTCGACGAGTTGCTCGCCTTGTGCGCGCAGGAGCGGCAGATCGAAGCGCGATCCGTCGACGTCACAGTGCCCCTCAGCGACGGTCGCGTGCTGGCCGGCACGGTGCCGCAGGTGCGCGGTGACACCGTGCTGTCGGTCGTCTACTCACGCCTGGCAGCCAAGCACCGGCTCACGTCGTGGGTGCGTCTGCTCGCGCTCGTCGCGTCGACCGGCAATCGCGATCTGTGCGCGGTGACCGTCGGGCGCCCCAATGAGAGGAACTCGCGCTCCGACATGCGGGGTGTCGCGCCTGAAGTCGCCCGCGGGGTGCTCGAACTCCTCGTGCGCATCCGTGACGCGGGGCTGCGCGAACCGTTGCCGCTCGCGCTCGAGACGTCCTATCGCTACGCGGCGAGCCGGCGCCGGATGAGCCCGGCCAACGCGTTGGCGCGGGCCGAACACACGTGGGAGTCCGATCGCTTCAACCCCGAACGTGACGAACCCGAGCACGTGCTGACGTTCGGGTCGGGCGCGCCGTTCGAGGCACTCACTGCGCAGCCGATCAGCGGGCCTGACGCGATGCCCGACGAGACCAGCCGGTTCGGATCGCTCGCGCGTTCGGTCTGGGACATGCTCGTGATCGCCGAGACGCTGCAGTGAACGACTTCGACCTGTTCGCGCCGTTGCCGACCGGCACCACCGTGCTCGAAGCGAGCGCCGGCACCGGAAAGACGTTCACCATCGCGGCGCTCGTGGCGCGCTACGTCGCCGAAGGCAGCGCGCGGCTCGACGAGTTGCTCGTCGTCACGTTCGGACGCGCCGCCACCCAGGAGCTGCGCGATCGCGTCCGCGAGCGACTCGTCAGCGCCCGTGACGGACTCGCCGACGCCGCTGGCGCTCGTTCGGGCGATGACGCGTTACTGCGCCACCTCGCCGATGCCGATGACACCGAGGTCGCGATGCGTCGGGCCCGGCTGGCGACCGCACTCGCGTCCTTCGACGCAGCCACCGTGGTGACGATTCACCAGTTCTGCCAGCTGATGCTCGTCGGCCTCGGCACCGCCGGCGATCTCGACACCGGCGCGACGCTCGTCGAGAACCTCGACGATCTCGTGACCGAGGTCGTCGACGATCTCTACCTGCGCAAGTGGGGTCAAGACTCCGCGACGGCGCCGACGATGAATCTCGACGAGGCGCGTCGGCTCGCCCGTATCGCGGTCGCCGACAGCCAGGCAATCCTCGTCCCCGAGACCGAGAGCGACGACCAGAGCGCGTCGGCGACACGCGTGCGGTTCGCCCACGCCGTGCGCGTCGAGGTCGATCGCCGCAAGCGGGCCCGACGCGTCATCAGCTTCGACGACCTGCTCACGCGCCTGCGTGACACGCTCGCCGACCCGATCACCGGGCCGGCCGCCGCAGCCCGGTTGCGCAGCCGCTACCGCGTCGTGCTCGTCGACGAGTTCCAAGACACCGACCCCGTGCAGTGGGAGGTGCTGCGGCTCGCGTTCCACGACGCAGCGACGCTCGTGCTGATCGGCGATCCCAAGCAGGCGATCTACGCCTTCCGCGGCGCCGACGTCCAGGCCTATCTGCAGGCGGCCGAACTGGCCGAGCAGCGCGCCACGCTCGGACAGAACTGGCGCAGCGACCCGGCGCTGCTCGAAGGCCTCGACGCGGTCTTCCGCGGTGCAGCGCTGGGCGATCCGCGCATCGTGGTCCGCCCCGTATCAGCGGCACACCGTGGGCGTTCGCTCGACACCGAGGCCGCCCCGGTGAGCATCCGGCTGTTGCCCCGCGATGCCGCCGGCCTCACCGTCGGCCCGGTGCGCGAGCGGATCACCCGCGATGTCGTGCGCCGGATCGTCACCGTGCTCGACGAGGCCCCGCTCCTGCATCCGCGGGATCGCTCGCCGGCCCGCCCCGTTCGCCCGGGTGACATCGCGGTCATCGTGCGCACCAACGTGCAGGCCGGCCTCGTGCACAGGGCGTTGCTCGCGGCGGGCGTGCCATCAGTGCTGCGCACCGCGTCAAGCGTGTTCGCCACCCAGGCCGCGGCCGATTGGATCGTGCTGCTCGAGGCGCTCGAACAACCGCATCGCACCACCCGGGTGCGCCGCCTTGCCGTCTCGCCGTTCGTCGGCTGGGACGCCGCAGCCCTCGAGCGCAACGACGTCGACCGATTCGGACTGCGCCTGCGCGGCTGGGCCCGCGTGCAGGCCGAGCGTGGCATCGCGGCCCTGTTCGAGACGGTCAGCCGCGACGAACGGCTCGCGTCGAGGCTGCTCGCGCAGGTCGAGGGCGAGCGGCTGCTCACCGACCTGCGCCACGTCGGCGAGGCGGTGCATGCGGCATCGATGAGCGAGCAGTTCGGGCTGACCGCAGCGCTCGAATGGCTGCGCAACCGCGTGCGCGACGCCGCGACCGATCAGTCGGCCGAGCGCAGCCGTCGGCTCGACTCGGATGCCGCCGCCGTGCAGGTCGTCACCGTGCACGCCAGCAAAGGGCTGGAGTTCCCGATCGTCCACGTGCCGTTCGCCTGGGATCGACACGTCGATTCGGCGAAGGTGCCGCTGTTCCACGACGCGGACGGGCGACGCGTGCGCAACGTCGGCGGTTCGAACGCCCCGGGGTTCGGCGCCGACCAACGGCAGAACAACGTCGAAGAGTTCGGCGAAGACCTGCGGTTGCTCTACGTCGCGATGACGCGCGCGCAGGCGCAGGTCACCGCGTGGTGGGCCGCGAGCAACACGACCGAGCACGCCCCGCTGCACCGGCTGCTGTTCACAGACGACCCAGCGGCGGGCATACCCGACGGCGTACGCCTGCCGAATGACGCGAGCGCGCTGCGCACGGTCTCGACCCTCGCGATGGACGGCTGCCTCGCCGTCACCGCGGTGTCCGACACCGGCGACGCACGCTGGCAGCGCGCCACGTCGGCGGCGACCGAACTCGACGCTGCCGTGCTCGCCCGCACCGTCGACACCGCGTGGCGGCGCACGTCCTACTCCGCACTGACCGCGTCAGCACACGACTCCGCGCCGGTCATCGGCAGCGAACCCGAGGTGGCCGATACCGACGACGAGCCCGAGACGCCGGCACCCACGGCGGTCGCCAGCGAACTGGCCGACGTCCCGTCCCCGATGGCGCAGCTACCGGGCGGTGCCGCATTCGGCACTCTTGGTGCATGCGGTGCTCGAGGGCTTCGATCCCTATACGGGTGATGCGGGCCTGCTCGAGCAGGTGCGACTGCAGCTCGCCCGGTCAGGACCGGCCGACCTCGACGCCGAGGAGGTCGCGGTCGCGCTGTCACCCGCGCTGCGCACCCCGCTCGCACTGCTCGGTGGCCAGGCCCTCGGCGACCTCGACACGCACGACACCCTCGCCGAGCTCGAGTTCGAACTCCCGCTGCGCGGCGGCGACCGGCCGAACGGTCTCTCGCGGCTGCGTGACCTCGCACCGGTGCTGCGCAAGCACCTGTCCGGCGCCGATCCGCTCGCGCCGTATGCAGAACTGCTCGCCGACCCTGTGCTCGGCGACGCCGCGCTCGTCGGCTACCTCACCGGCAGCATCGACGTCGTGGTCCGCGTCGGCGAGCGCTACGTCGTGATCGACTACAAGACGAACCGACTGGGCACGCCCGATGTGCCGCTCACCGCCTGGGACTACCGACCGGCCGCGATGGCCGACGCGATGCTCCAGGCGCACTATCCGTTGCAGGCCCTGCTCTACGAGGTGGCGCTGCACCGCTTCCTGCGCTGGCGGTTGCCCGACTACGACCCCTCGCGCCACCTCGGCGGCGCGCTCTATCTGTTCCTGCGCGGCATGTGCGGGCCGGACGTGCGTTTCGCCGACGGCACGGTTCCGGGCGTGTTCGCCTGGCAACCGCCGGCTGAACTCGTCGTCGACACCTCCGACCTGCTGGCGAGTGGTGCCTCATGACCGACGTGATCGCGTTGCGCGCGAGGGGCGCCTTGCAGTACTTCAGCGAGGCGGGCGTGCTCGATGTCGCCGACGTCCACGTCGCGGCGCGCCTCGGCACGCTCACCGGCGAGACCGACGACCGGGTGTTGCTCGCCGTCGCGCTGCTCGTGCGCGGCACCCGGCACGGTTCGGTCGTGCTCGACCTGGCCGATGTCGCCGACACCGTCACGCCCGAGGCCGAGGACGCACCGGTGGTCGAGCTCGACTGGCCGCCGGTGACCGAATGGGTCGAGGTCTGCGCACGCAGCCCGCTGGTCGAAGATCGTCCAGGCGGACGGCCGGTGCATCTCGTCGGATCGCGCCTGTGGCTCGACCGCTACTGGACGCAGGAGGCCGAAGTCGCGGCCGACCTCGCCGGTCGCGGCGCCGATCGTCCCGACGATCTCGACGCGACGGCGCTCGCCGCTGACCTGGACGAGTTGTTCGGCACCGACCCCGACGACCAGCGCCACGCCATCGAAGTGGCAGCGCAATCGCGCGTCGCAGTGATCGCCGGCGGACCGGGCACCGGCAAGACCACGACGATCGCGCGACTGATCACGGTGCTGCGACGTCAGCGTCCGCAGTTGCGCATCGCGCTTGCCGCGCCGACCGGGAAGGCGGCTGCACGCCTCGAAGAGGCCGTCCACAGTGCGGGCGATCCGCTGACCGTCGATGACCGCGCCGCGCTCGCCACCCTGTCGGCGTCGACGCTGCACCGATTGCTCGGACGGGTGCCCGCGGTGTCGAGCCGCTTCCGGCACAACCGTGACAACCGGCTGCCCTACGACGTCGTGATCGTCGACGAGAGTTCGATGGTGTCGGTGACGATGATGGCGCGCTTGCTCGAAGCGCTTGCGCCAACGACGCGGCTCGTGCTGGTCGGCGATCCCGACCAGTTGGCATCGGTCGAGGCCGGAGCAGTGCTCGGTGACCTCGTCGAATCCGATGCCGAGACATCCGCGCTGCACGGCGCGGTCGCGACGCTGCGCAGGGTGTATCGCTTCGATGCCGGCGGAGTGATCGCGACCCTCGCGCAGTGCGTGCGCGACGGACGCGCCGACGACGCGCTCGAGTTGCTCGCCGCCGCGCCCGACGGGCTGGTGTTCCACGACACCCCCGACGACGAGCCGCTCTCGGACGCGGCGCTCGACGCGCTCAGAGGGCTGGCCGAGCACGAGCGAGCGGTGATCGAGTCGGCGCGCGACGGTGACATCACCGCGGCACTCGACGCGCTCGATGCCCACCGCCTGCTGTGTGCGCATCGACTCGGTCCGCGCGGCGTGCGGCACTGGAGCGACACCATCGAACGACGGTTGCTCGCCGACGACCCGACGCTCGCGCCGCGGCTGGACGGACGCTATGCCGGACAACCGCTGCTGGTCACCGCGAACGACTACGAGAACGGGCTGTTCAACGGCGACACCGGCGTCGTCGTTGCGCAGGGCGATGATCTCGTGGCCGCGTTCCGCCGCGGCGCAGTCCCGATCACGCTGCCGCTCGTGCGACTGGGCGATGTGTCACCGTTGCACGCGATGACCGTGCACCGGGCGCAGGGCAGCCAGTTCGGCGAGGTGACAGTGCTGTTGCCCCTCGCAGCGTCCCCGCTGGCGACCCGCCAGACGTTCTACACCGCGATCACGCGTGCGTCGTCGGTCGTGCGGTTGATCGGCTCGGCCGACGCCGTCCGGGCGTGCATCAATCGCCGCGCCGCGCGCGCCACCGGACTGCGTGACCGCCTCGCCGGGCGATTGCTCAGCCCGTGACCGCGCCCGATGCCAGCACGACAAACACCAGCCGACCCGCCGCGCCGCGCCGCAGCGTGCGACGCGGCCCGACAACGGAGGAACCTGAGTCCGCATGACGACCAGCACTCCCGACGCCTCGCCGTGCACAGTCACGATCGATCCGCAGCATCACCGCGGGCCGATCGACGACCGCTTGTTCGGCTCCTTCGTCGAGCACATGGGCCGCTGCGTGTACACCGGCATCTACGAACCGGGGCACGAGTCAGCCGACGAATTCGGCTTTCGCACCGATGTGGCCGACCTCGTTCGCGAACTCGGCGTCACGGTTGTGCGCTATCCGGGCGGCAACTTCGTGTCCGGCTACCAGTGGCGTGACGGCATCGGGCCGAAGCAGGATCGGCCACGACGGCTCGACCTCGCCTGGCGCTCGATCGAGACCAACCAGGTCGGCACCGACGACTTCCTGCAGTGGGCCCGACGAGTGGGCGTCGAGCCGATGATGGCCGTCAATCTCGGTACTGCGGGGATTCTCGACGCTGCCCAACTCGTCGAGTACTGCAACGTCGCAGGCGGCACCCAGCTGTCCGACCTGCGCCGCGCCAACGGTGCGGTCGATCCGTACGGCGTGAAGCTGTGGTGCCTCGGCAACGAGATGGACGGGCCCTGGCAGACCGGGCACATGAGCGCGGACGAGTACGGCAAGCTCGCGTTGCAGGCGGCGAATGCGATGCGCCTGGTCGATCCGTCGATCGAGCTCGTCGCGTGCGGCAGTTCGGGGCACCGGATCAAGACGTTCGGTTACTGGGAGTCGACGGTTCTCGAGCACACCTTCGACGCGGTCGACTACGTGTCGATGCACGCCTACTACGAGGAGAAGAACGGCGACCGCACCAGCTTCCTGGCATCGGGTGCCGCGATGGATCGCTTCATCGACGACGTGGTCGCCACGGTAGATGCGGTGGCGGCCCGCAAGCACAGCCGCAAGCGGCTGCGCATCTCCTTCGACGAGTGGAACGTCTGGTACCAGTCACGCTTCGCCGGCGCCAAGAACACCGACATCGACGTCTCCGGTCCGCGCATCGAGGACGTGTACAGCACGCTCGACGCCGTCGTGGTCGGTGATCTGCTCGCGAGCCTGATCAACCATGCCGACCGAGTCGGCGTGGGTTGTTTCGCGCAGCTGGTCAACGTGATCGCGCCGATCATGACCGAACCCGGTGGAGCGGCCTGGCGCCAGGCCATCTACTACCCGATCGCCGAGACGATTCGCCGGGCCCGCGGCGCCCGTAGCTTGGTCACGCGTGTCGACGGCCCCGAGATCGCCACGAAGCGCTACGGGCAGGTTCCGTTGCTCGCGGCCGCCGCGACCGCGCATCCGGCGGGCCGAACCAGCCTGTTCCTCACCAACCGTGCGCGCCGCGCGTGGCCGGTTGCGGTCGACCACCGGTCGTTCGGCGATTGCGGATCGGTCAGCGCGAAGGCGATCGTCGCCGACAGGAGCGGCCCGCTGAAGGGTGGCTCGGCGGCCGAAGCAGCGCGGCTCGTCGCGCAGGAACAACCCAGCACGAGCGATGGGATCACCCGGCTGGTGGTGCCGGCGCAGTCGTGGACGGTGCTCGACCTCGAGCCGGCGCGAAAGGGTGAATGATCGACAGATGCGAGTTCTCGTCACTGGAGCATCAGGCAAGGCCGGCAAGTGGGTCGTGCAAGACCTGACCGAAGCCGGTCACGACGTGCTGGCCACCGACATCGCAGCGAAGCTGCCGGACTGTCCCGCGGAATTCACCCGCGCCGATCTCACCGACTACGGGCAAGCGGTCGACATCATGACCGGCGTCGATGCGGTGGCGCACCTGGCGAACATCCCGGCGCCCGAGCTGTACACCGCAGCGCACACGATCAACACCAACAACGCAATGAACACCAACGTGTTCCTCGCTGCCGCCGATCGCGAGGTCGAACGCGTCGTGTGGGCCTCCAGCGAGACGACCCTCGGACTGCCGTTCGACATCCCGCCGAAGTACGCACCGGTCGACGAGGCGCACTACCCGTTCCCGACCTCGACGTATTCACTGTCCAAGGTTGTCGCGGAGGCCATGGCCGAGCAGGTGTCGGCCTGGTCCGGGATACCGTTCGTCGCCTTGCGTCTGTCGAACGTCCTCGAGGCAGACGATTACGAGGCCTTTCCCAGCTATTGGCCCGAACCGATGTCGCGCAAGTGGAATCTGTGGGGTTACATCGACGCCCGCGACGCGGCGTCGGCCTTCCGGCACGCTCTCGAAGCGACGACAACCGGTGTCGAGGTCGCGATCATCGCCAACGACGACACGGTGATGGACAGGCCCTCGATCGACCTGCTGCGCGAGGTCTTCCCCGGCGTCGAGGTGCGTGGCGAACTCGACACGTACCAGACCTTGCTGGCGAACGATCGGGCGAAGCAGCTGTTCGGCTGGCAGCCGACGCATTCCTGGCGCGGCGAGGTCGCGGCGGCCCGCACCTGATCCGACGGTGTATCAGCGACGGCATGCTGCTGCTCTCTACCCGCAGCCAGTCACTTCGTCGAATGGAACACGACCATGCGTCGCACTCTCGAAATCGCCGTCTTCGCCCTCGCGGCGACCTTCGCAGCCCTCGTCACCGGTGTCGGGTCTGCGGGAGCGGCTGCGCCGCCGCACACCCAGCAGATCGTCGTGCGTCCCGTGCACTCGAACGGCACGCCGGTCGCTGGCTACACCGTCAGCCGCGAGTCGATCTCTGACTTCACCTGTTCTGGTGCATCGGGCAACGCGGTCGACCCCGACATCGAGTTCTGCGGCTTCTCGGCCACCTACACCGTCTCGTGCTGGAAGTCGTCCAATCACACCGTCCTGTGCCTGCGCGATCCGATGCGCAAGCACCTCGTCCGCATCCGCTACCAGGGCGCGTTCACCCCGGTGGCCGCGCCGCGGCACCCGTCACCGCAGTCGCTCGTGCTCTACAGCGGCAACTACTGCATGGTCCGCGACGGCGGCGCGTGGTCGGAAATCGTCGGCCATCCGAAGTGGTACGGGACCTACGGCTGCAAGACCAACGCCATCTACGGCCCGTCGGGTGACGGCATCAACCGGGCCGTCAACCCGTGGCGGGTGCACCTGGTGAACAACCCGCAGAACAACACGCCGAACGCCATCGTCGTGCGTGGTGTGAAGACCGCGTACTACGTGGGCACCGCCAGCTGAAAGTTGATCGTGGCCCCACTCACACCGGCGTCGCATTGGCCGGTGTGAGTGGGTAGGTCTCCTTTAAGCACAAAGAGCTGGAAGGAGAACAAGATGCAGCTGCAAATTCCGCGGGTCGACCCCAAGAACGCGGCAGGACTACTCGACAAGGTGGTCGGGCTCGGCAAGGAAATCGCCGGGACGATCGCGAGCAACGACCGGCTCACCAAGGCAGGCCAGGTGCAGCAGGACAAGGGCACCGAACGGCTCAAGGCGATCAAGTCCGAGCTCGAGGCACGCTCGCACCAGGCGAAGGCTGCCAGCGCGGAGTCCGCGCAGAAGTCGGCGCAGAAGACCAAGGAGGCGGTGCACTGATGGGCATCGGCGAGCAGATCAAGGGCGCAGCCAAGGACAAGATCGGTCAGTTGACCGACAACGACGAGCTCGAGGCCGAGGGTGAGGCCCAGCAGAGCAAGGGCGAAGCCGAGACCGACGAGACCGAGGCGCGCGCCAAGGCGAAGGCCCACGAGAAGAAGGCCGACGCACTCGAGAAGGAACAAGAGAGTCTCGAGAACTGAGCTACCTCGAACGACATGTGATGAGGCCCGGGCCAACGCCCGGGCCTCGTCGCGTCAGCACGTAGTTCAGGCCGTCTGGTCGAACGGGGCGACCAGTGGCAACAGGTCGCTCTCCGGGACGGGTCGGCTGAACAGGTATCCCTGTGCCAGGCCCGTGCCCATCGTCGCGAGCAGGTCGCGCTGCGCAATGGTCTCGACACCCTCCGCGATCCAGCTCAATCCGAGTTCGGACGCCAGACCCGTGACCGCACGCACGATCGCCTGGTCGTCGGGCTCGAACTCCATGCCGGACACGAACGAGCGATCCACCTTCAGGTGTGACACCGGGAAGCGACGCAAGTAAGTGAGCGACGAGTAGCCGGTGCCGAAGTCGTCGAGCCCGATCACCACGCCGCTGTCGCGCAGGTCGACCAGTTGAGCGATCGTCGACTCATCGGCCTCGAGCAGCGCCGACTCGGTCAGTTCCAGGGTCAGCGCGGTGACCGGCAAGCCGGACGTCTCGAGCGCGTCGCGCACCGTTGCCGCGAGGTCGGACCGCGCCGCCTGACGCGCGGCGATGTTGACCGAGACCGTGAATGGCCGGCCGGTCTGCGCTCGCAGCCACGCGATCGTGCGGCAGCTCTCGCGCAAGACCCACGCACCCATGGGGACGATCAGGCCGCTCTGCTCGGCGACCGTGATGAACTTGTCCGGCCCGACGAGACGGCCGTGTTCGTCGACGAGACGCACGAGAGCCTCGAAGCCGACGATCGAGGAGTCGGAGAGGTTGACGATCGGCTGGTAGTGCACGACGAATCGGTTGTCGGCCAGGGCCGTGCGCAGCGACGCCTCGGTGCGCTGGTGCTCGATCGCACGGGCATGCAGGTGGTCGTCGTAGACCTCGCGACGGTCCTTGCCGAGCCGCTTCGCCTGGTACATGGCCGCGTCCGCGCGCTGCAACAGTTCCTGCGGCGCTTGCGGGTCGATGACGCCGCCCGCGATGCCGATCGACGCGGTGACCGTGGCCGGCCCGTCCTCTGTCTTGATGGGGCAGCGCAGCAGTTGCTCGATGCGTTCGCCGACGCGCCGTGCGGTGCTGAACTCATCGCCGGGCGGCCCGCCCGCGCACACGACGACGAACTCGTCGCCGCCGAAGCGCGCAACGACATCGGACGGGCGTACGGCCGCGCGCAGGCGCGCTGCGACCTCGAGCAACACCTCGTCCCCGACGTCGTGACCGCGGGTGTCGTTGATCAGCTTGAAACCGTCCAGGTCGATGAACAGGATGGCGCAGGGCGTGGCCGCCGAGCCCATCTCGCACAGGATGCGGCCGAGCAGCGTGCGGTTCGCAAGACCGGTGAGGCCGTCCTGTTCGGCCTGGCGGCGCAGCACCTCTTCGACGGTGCGGCGCGCGGTGATGTCCTCCATCTGCGCGAGCAGCTGGCCCGAACCGTCCGGCGACTGCATGTACGCCAGCGAGACCATTGCAGTGATGACGGCGCCGGACGAGTGCAGGAACCGCATTTCGAAGCGGTGCCGTCCGTCGGGCGCGGCCTTTGCGGCGGCCCCCGCCGGATCGGTGAGGTGCACGTCGTCGGGGTGGCAGATGTCGCGTGCTCTCAGCGTGGTGAGCTCCTCGGCGCTGCGGCCGAACAGTTCGCACAGCGCACCGTTGACCGCGCCGAAGGTGCCGGAGTCGCCCAGCGTGAGGGCCATCGCCAGCGGCGACGAGTCGAACACCGAGCGGAACCGCTCCTCGCTCTCGCGCAGGCGGCGGGCGCTCGACTCACGCTCGATCACGCGGGCGGTCTCGCTCGCGACGAGGCTGAGCACCTCGCGCTGGTTGTCGTCCGGCGTGCTCGTCGTCGAGACGAACAACAACGCCATGCGGTCGGGCCCGGGCACGGGGACGAGCACGGTACGGGCGCCGATGAGGGTGACCGCAGCCCCGTCCGGTGGCGGGACGAGGGTCGTCAGATCGGCGACGTCGCCGTAGGCCGACACCACGAGCGGCAGCCAGCCGTTGTCCCAGCGCAACACCGCGCCGCCCCGCCACCCGAAGTGCGAGCACACGGTCGACAGCACCTGGGGTGCGAGTGCGTCGAGCGTGGTCGCCTCGTTCGCGGCGGTGGCGATCGAATGCAGCAGCCGGAGCCGATCGGCCGACAGGACCGCGGCTTCGTGCGCCTGCTCGAGTTCAGCGCGAGCCTGCTCTTCGTTGGTGATGTCGACGACCAGCGAAACCCACCAGCGCGGCGTGCCGCTGCGATCGCGCAGCAGAGAACTGGTCACCTGGACCGGGACCTCGTGTCCCTGCTTGTGCCGGAACCGCCGCACTGCGCTTGCGCTCGGCGCCTCGTCGGCGAGCAGTTTCGCGGTCGCATCGACGATGCGTGCGAGTTCCGCGGGTGATGTGAAGTCGCTGGCCGGGCGACCGAGCATCTCGTCCGGCTCGTAACCGAGCATGGCGGCCATCGGCCCGTTCACGGACGTGACGTTGCCGCCCACGTCGGAGAAGATCTGGCCGATCGGTGCGTGATCGAACACGGCGCGGAACCGCGTTTCGGTCTCGAAGCGGGCCGCGTGGCTCTGCTCGGCCTCGTGCCAGATCGTCGTGATGTCCATGGCCATGCTGCCCAGCGCGAACTGCTTGCCGTTCTCGTCGAAGAGCGGGAACTTGTGAGCGATGAAGCGTCGTTCGGCGCCGGTGCTGTCGTGGAGGCTTACGAATCGCGGGCCGATCTGGCCATCGAGCACCATCTCGTCTCGCGCCAGGATCGTTGCCGCGTCCTCGGCGCAGTAGACATCGGCGACCGTCTTGCCGACGATCTCGGCAGCGGGTCTGCCGACCAGCTCTTCGAAGGCGGGGTTGACCATGAGAAACCGGCCGGTCTCGATGCTGCGCACCTGCATGACGCCGCCGAAGTCGACCAGCCCGTCGAGAAAGGCGCGCAGGGACGCGGTGGCCGGGTTCGAGGGAGTGTCGGCCGGCGCGTCGTAGCCCCGCTGGGGCACGGCGAAGCGCAACAGGCCGAGCATGGCGCGAAAGCCTCCGGAGAAATACGGCGAACGGTTCGTCCTTCGCATCGACCGGATCGGACCGGACCTGAGCGGTCGGACGTGTCCGAATGGTCACGAAGATGCCCCGGAGCCCAGCGAGGGAGGTGCCGGGTTCCGGGGCACACCGAGCTGAATTGTTCTCCGCCCGGCTAGAACCTCGGGGGCGGCCGAGGTTCACCCTTGGTAGTCAACCGCGCCCAGCTGGCGGGCGAATGAGTCGCGCGGTTCGTTCTCAACAGACCGATGGACCCGCTGTGGCTAGTGCGTTGGTACTAACCGTGCGTTCTAGCCCGCCGGGGTCATCGCCCACCGCAGCGTGCGCACGACTGCCGCACCCGCCGGGCGCACGACTGCGGCCTCGGTCAGCGGCAGGTAGGGCAGCCGCAGCGGCCAGCGTGCCCAGGCCGGCAACGACGCCACGGCCGCGCTTGCCAGCGCCGCGTACGCCGGCCGGACGACGGTGGGTAGCGGCGGGCGCAGCAGGACGAACCGGGCCGCGGCACGCGCCTCGCGGGTGCCGCGCAACTCGGGTCGGTAGGCGGTGAGTGCGTCGGTGAGCGCAGCCTCGGTCTCCGGCGGGTCGAGCACGCCGAGCGCCCGCGCGACCTTCGCGGTGTCGGCTATGTAGGCGTCGCGCTCAGCGGCCGTGAGCGGGCGCGAGCCGTAGCGCTGGAAGGTCGCCAGGAAGCTGTCGACCTCGGCGACGTGCACCCAGCGCAGCAGGTGCGGGTCGTTGGCCGCGTACGGCCGCCCGTCCGGCGCGCAGCCGCGGACGCGCTCGTGCACCCGGCGCACCCGCTCGATCGCCTTCCGCGCGTCGGCTTCGACGCCGAACGTCGTCACCGCCAGGAAGTAGCTGGTGCGCTGCAGCCGTCCCCACGGGTCGCCGCGATAGCCCGAGTGGGCGGCGACGCCGGCCATCGCGAGCGGGTGCAGCGACTGCAACAGCAGCGCGCGCAGTCCGCCCACGAACATCGCCGAATCGCCGTGGACGAGCCGGATCGGACGATCGTCGGCGAACCAACGTTCGCCGTCCGCGTCCCGGATGCGCTCCCGGCGGCGCGGGCCCTCGGTGCCCGCGACGCGCTCGAAGACGAGCTCGCCGAGCCGTGTCCGGAGGTCGATCGCCACACCTCCTGTGTACCCCATGCCGTTCAGCCGGTATTGTCTATCGAAGAAATAGACAAAGGAGATCCGTTGACGGTCACGATCGTGGTCGGGAACCCGAAACCGCAGTCCCGCACCTTCCATGCCGCTGAGCTGGTCGCCGAACGGCTGACCGGCAAGGCTCCGGACGAGCGCATCGATCTCGCGGAGCTGGGCGCCCGGCTGCTCGACCGCTCCGACCCCGAGGTAGCCGCGGCGAAAGCGACCGTCGTGTCGTCCGACCTCGTCGTCGTCGCCACCCCGACGTACAAGGGGACCTTCACGGGGTTGCTCAAACTGTTCCTCGACCGTTTCGGGGCGGGCGAGCTGGACGGCGTGACCGCGGTGCCACTGATGCTCGGCGGCGACCTGCGCCACCTTCTCGCTGTCGAGACGAGCCTCAAGCCCGTGCTGGTCGAGATCGGCGCCACCTGTCCGACGCAGGGGCTGTTCCTCGTGGACTCGAGCTACGACGACCCGGCCGCGCTCGAGACCTGGGCTGTGCGGGCGGAGCGACAGGTCGCCGCCACTTCCGGACGGTTGCGATGACCCGCACCGTCGCGCTCGACGACGCCGCCGCGCTGCGGCAGGTGTTCGGTGCCTTCCCGACGGGAGTCACCGCTTTGGCCGCCGAGGTGAACGGGACGCCGACGGGGATCGCGGCGAACTCGTTCACCTCGGTCTCACTCGATCCGCCGATGGTGTCGGTGTGCGTCGCGCACTCGTCGACGACCTGGCCCACGTTGCGCACGGCGGGGCGGCTCGGCGTCAGCGTGCTCGGCGTCCATCAGTCGCAGGCGGCGCGCCGGCTTGCCGGCCCGAACGAAGGTCGCTTCGAGACCCTCGAGTGGCATCGCACCGACGAGGGCGCCGTCGTGCTGGACGGGGTGAGTGCGTGGCTCGAGACCAGCCTCGCGCAGGAGGTTCCCGCCGGCGATCACGACATCGTGGTGCTCAATGTGCACGATCTCGCGGTCGACCCGAGCATCGCGCCGCTGGTGTTTCATGCGAGCCGCTTTCGCGAGCTCGCCTCGTAGCGCTCAGCCCTCGGCGTCGTCCTCGGTGTACTCAGTCGGCCACGCGTCTGAGAGGCCGGTCATCTGCAAGATCCGCACGACGCGTGGCGACGGGTCACGAAGGGCGAAGGCGAGCTCGGCGTCCTCGGCGTCGTGACTGAGTTCGACCAGGGCGCCGATACCGGTCGAGTCGAGGAACGACACGTCGGCAAGATCGAGCACGAGCGTGGGGGCGTCGCTGTGCAGTGCAGCGCGCCCGGCGGTCAGCAGCGACTCGCGGCTCTGCACGTCGATTGCTCCGGACACCTTCAAGATGCAACGTCCGCTGTCATCAGTGCCGGACTCGATGCCGATATTCATGTCGGCACCCTAGCTCGAAGCGCTAACGCGGCTGCTCCTGAGTGCTGCCGTCATGCTCCGTCGTGGACGTCTCGGACGCCGGTTCGCCCTCGTCGTCGGTTGCCGCGCGGCCGGCAGGGATGCCCTGGGTTTCGGTCGTGCTGGTCGTCGTGCCGCGCACGTCGGCACCGTGGCGCCCGTAGGTCGGCGCGCTGTACTGCGAGGGCTGCTCGTTCTCGCCGTAGCCGAGCGCAGAGTGATACGCCGGCGGTGTGTCGTTGCCCTCGCTGTCGCGCGCGTGCTGGTCGAACACCTGCGTGTCGTTGGAACCGGCATTCTCATTGGGGATCGGGCCCTGCTCGGAACCGAAATTGTCCTGGCCGTAGCGCAGGTGGTCGAGGTGGTCCTGGTCGGCGCTCTCGGCTTCGATGCGATCGGCCTCGCGGCGCTCGGCGACCCGCAGGTCACGGACGGTGACGACCGACAGCCGTCCAAATGCGGACGCGGCCAGGTACACGATGATCGCGCCCAGGCCGTAGAAGAAGGTCAGGATCTCGGCGATGCGCTGGCCCGAACTCGACCCGATCGGTTGTCCGAGCGAACCCAGGGTCACCTCGCCCGAGATCGCCGGGCCGGCGATGAACCAGGCGCCGCCGAGGATGGCGAACCACGCGCCGAGGACGGTGATGCCGCGGCTACGGGCTATGAGCAGCAGCAGTCCACCGACGAACACCGCGGCGCCCGGCGCGACCTCGTACCAGCCGCGCGCGGCCGTCCAGTGCCAGGCCTTGTCCGGGGTGAACGCGAAAGTGAACGTTGGGCCGATGAACGGGGCAAGGGCACCCCAGGCGCCCAACAGCACCAGCAGCACACCACTCGCCGCGCCGCGGCTCCGAGACAGGATGCGAGTGCTCGGGGGGTTCAGTTCAGCCATGACGTCTCTATGCCCCATTCGTGTTGTTTCCCAACCTTCACCCTAAGCGGATCCCGGCCAGCTGCGCGCTTTGTGCGACCAGGCGTCCGCGTGCATCCCACACGGAACACACCTCGTCGACCTTCTGGGCTTCGATGAGCTGCGCCTTGTGCAGGATGCGCATCGGTCCGGCGACCGGGAGCGCGCGGACGTAGGCGCTCAACTGCAGTGTCGGCACCCAGCCGCTCGCGGCGACCTCGAACGTCGCGGGCGGGAACGCGTCGACGGCGAACAGCAGCGATATCGGGTCGAAGGCCTCATCGCCGGGCAGGCTCAGCCAGCCCTTGAGCTCGCCGCGGCCGCTGGGGTTGCCACGGGCGAAGCCGGTGTCCGCGGGGTCGATGCGCAGATCGACTTGATCCATGATGGGCACGGGCAGGCCGGTCGGAGAAGTGCCCGGCACGCGCAGGCACAGCCCGGGCTCGGCGACCTCGGGCATCGCGACGCCGTTCCAGTACGGCTCAGTGTCCGCCTCGAGCTCACTGGTGATGATCAACGCTTCGACGCAGGCCGTGTCGTCCTGCGCCATGCGCACGCGCAGTTGGCTCGCCGACCGCCCGGCGCGGAGCACCTCGACGTCGATCTGGACGCGGCCGGGATCGGGCGAATGAAGATATGTCGCGCTGGCAGCGATCACGTGAGGGTGCGGTCCGGCGGTCGTGGCCGCGCGGCCCATCATCGCGAGCAGGTAGCCGCCGTTCGGCTTGCGGGCGATCGTCCAGTCGGCGTGGACGTCGGCGTCGAAACGTCCCGCCCCGGTCGGGACGAGCGCTGTCACGACGGAGAACGGCGATCCCATGCCGCCATCCTCTCGTGGCGCCGTTCGGCACTAACCAGTCGGTTGATCGGTGACGCGGTACTGCAGGAACACGACGCCGTTGTCGAAGCGGCGCTCGTCGACCAGTTCGAGGCCGAGACGGGCTCCCGCGGGCAGGAAGCGGGTGCCGCCGCCGACAGCGATGGGCGTCAGGAACTGGTGCAACTCGTCGACCAGACCCGCGCGCACGGCATGGGCGGCGAGAGTGGGCCCGCCGACCGTGATGTCGCGATCGGCATCGTCCTTGAGCTTCCTGATGGCAGCCGGATCGAAGGCGTGTTCGAGGGTGGTGCGCGGTGTCTCGACGGCGTCGAGCGAGGTGGAGTACACGATCTTGTCGGCAGACTGCCAGATCTGCGCGTAGTCATCGGTCACGGCGGCCGGGTCGGGGTCGTCGTGCATCGTCTGCCAGACCTTCATCGTCTCGTACATGCGGCGCCCGTAGAGGTAGGTGCCGACAGGGCGTTCCAGGTCGTTGACGAACGCGTGCACCTGCTCGTCGGGCGCTGCCCAGTCGAAGCTGCCGTCGGCATCGACGGTGTAACCGTCGAAGGAGGTGATCGCCGAGTAGATGAGACGGGCCATCGTCAACCAATAGCAGACGCGAGTCGCAACTAACGCATTTCACACCTCTCGATAAGGTCGGCGGGTGAGTGAGCCGGTCGCCCCGCAGATTCCGCACGTCTGGCACCGCCCGTTCGGAGACGAGCAGGATCCGTGGGCCTGGCTTCGTGATCGCGACAATCCTGAGACGATCGCCTACCTCGACCGCGAGAACGCGTACTACGACGGCTGGTCGTCCGGGCGGACGGCGATGATCGACGAGCTGTACGACGAGATCCGCTCCCGAGTACAGGAGACCGACGAATCGGCGCCCGTGCACGACGCCGGCTGGTGGTACCTGCGCCGCACGGTGGCGGGCAGCGACTACGCGATCCACTGTCGCGGACGCAGCGCCGACACCGCGGGCGAGAACGTCGTGCTGGACGAGAACGCGGAAGCCGAAGGCCACGAATTCTTCGCCCTAGGCGCGCTCGAGATCAGCGCCGACGGAAATCTCGCAGCCTGGAGCAGCGACACCGACGGCAGCGAACGATTCACGTTGCGCATCCGTGACCTGTCGACCGGCAACGAGCTCGAGGACGTGCTCATCGACACGAGCTGGGCAGGCGTCGCGTGGTCGGCCGACAACCAGTACCTGTTCTATGCCAGGCCCGATGAGCAGATGCGTCCGTACCAGGTGTGGCGGCACCGGCTCGGCACGGCGCAGGACGACGACGTCCTCGTCTACGAGGATCTCGACGAGCGGTTCTACGTGTGGGTCGGGCTGACTCGCAGCCGCGAGTGGATCGTGATCGAGTGCGGCAGCAAGACCAGCGCCGAGGCGAGGCTGCTGCGCTCCGACGACCCGACGGCCGAACCGACGACGGTCCGACCTCGTGCCGACGATCTCGAGTACACGATCGACCATTGGGGCGATCGCTTCGTCGTCGTCACCAACCTCGATGCCGAGGACTTCCGGGTGATGACGGCACCGCTCGACGCACCCGGCGACTGGAGTGAGCTCGTCGCACATGTGCCGGGGCAGCGCATCACTTCTGCCGAACCGTTCGCGGGGCATCTGGTGATCCACGAGTGGTCCGAAGCACAGACCCGGCTGCGGATTCTCTTCCGCGACGGCACGACACGCATCGTCGAACTCGGCAGCGAACCGCACGTCGTGCGCATCGGAGCCAACCCCGACTACGACGCCCCGTTCGTTCGCTTCAGCTACGAGTCGTTCACCGTGCCGACGACGGTCTACGACGAGGACGTGCGCACCGGTTCGCGTGAGATGCGTAAGCGACTGGCCGTTCCCAACGCCGACCTGAGCCGATACACCGCGACCCGTGAATGGGCGATCGCTGACGACGGCACGAAGGTCCCGGTCGACATCGTGCGCCGTGCCGACCTGCAGCCCGACGGCACGCATCCGTGCTTGGTGTACGGCTACGGCAGCTACGAGTACGCCATCGAGCCGAGCTTCGCGCCGGCGCGATTGTCGCTGCTCGATCGTGGTGTGGTGTGGGCGCTCGTGCATCCGCGCGGTGGCGGCGAGCTCGGTCGGCGTTGGTACCTCGACGGGAAGCTGCTCAACAAGCGCAACACGTTCACCGACACGATCGCGTGTGCTTCGCACGTGGTGTCGCTCGGTTGGGCTTCGCGTGATCGGCTTGCGTTGCGCGGTCGGTCGGCCGGCGGGCTGCTTGTCGGTGCATGCGTCACGATGCGTCCCGACCTGTTCGCTGCTGCGCTCGCCGAAGTGCCCTTCGTCGACGTCGTGAACACCATGAACGACTCGACGCTCCCGCTCACCGTCACCGAGTGGGAGGAATGGGGTGATCCCCGCGCGGAGCCGTGGGCGAGCTACATGCGCAGCTACTCGCCGTACGAGAACACGATTGCAGCGGACTATCCCGCGCTCTACGTGACGGCCGGATTGAACGATCCGCGAGTGAGCTACCACGAGCCCGCGAAATGGGTGGCGCGGCTTCGCGCGACGCGAACCAATGACGCACTGCTCGTGTTCCGATGCGAGATGGGCAGCGGTCACGGCGGTGCGAGTGGGCGCTACGAGCGGTGGCGTGACGAGGCGCGGGCCATGGCGTTCGTGCTGACGACGATTGGTTGATACCGACTGGACATTCGTCTGATGATGGATCTTGATGACGCAACCTCGTGACCTGTGGGGTCCGTTCGCGCTGCGGGTGCGGTGCGGGCCGCTCGAGCTGCGCGCGGTGACAGACAACGACATTCCGGCGCTGGTCGATCTCGTCCTCGAGGGCATTCACGATCCAGAACGGATGCCGTTCGCGATGCCGTGGACCGACGCACCGCGCGATCGGTTGCCGGCGAACACGGCGGCCTACTACTGGAACGCTCGCGCCACGTTCTCACCGAATCGATGGCTGCTCGATCTTGCCGTGCGTGTCGACGGCGAACTCGTCGGCGTCCAGGGTGTGAGCGCGCACGACTATCTCGTTGTGCGGTCGGCCGGAACCGGATCGTGGCTCGGGCGGCGGTTCCAGCGTTGCGGTATCGGGACGGCCATGCGCAAGGCGATCTGCGTGTTGATGTTCGATCATCTCGATGCCGTCGAGGTCACGTCGGGCGCGTTCAGCGACAACCTGGCGTCCCTCGGTGTGAGCCGCAAAGTCGGCTACGTCGACAACGGCGCGGAGCGCCGGCAGCGCCGTCCGGGCGAACTCGCGATCAATCGGCGCTTGGTGCTGACCCCGGATCGGTTCGTTCGGCCGGTCGAGGCGGTCGAGGTCGAGGGCATCGCCGAATTGCGGCGTTCGATCGGGCTGGAGGGTTGACGTGGCGCTCGATGGACGTCGTATCCGGTTCGTCGCCGCGGTCATTGTTGGTGCCACCACGCTCACAGCGTGCGTATCGGCAACCGGGACCCCTACCGATCTTCTGCCGCGACCGGTGGACGCGCCGTGCTCGGTCGGGGCAGGCGAGTTGCCGCAACGAGTGAACGCGCGGCCGATCGTGCCGGTCGGCATCACCGCGATTCACGTCTGCGTGTATTGGTCGGACTTCGGCCCAACATCCGTCCAATCCGGAACCTTGGGTGATTGGTGGGTCGGTCCCTTCGCGATCCAGACGTACGTGAACGCAATCAACGCGATTCGCCTGAACTCACCGCACATCCCGACGGGCCCCGGATTCCGGGGCACCATCAAGGCGAGTCAGCGCGCCGTGGGAGCGAGTCTGATGTTGTTCACCAACCAAGAGAGCCGGTTGCTCACCGTCGCGATGTCGGGCGGCATCAGTTGGGGTCGTGGCTGGCGTCGGTATGCGCGATTCAGCGAAAACATGTACGGCTACGTTCCTGCACGATTACAGGAAATATTGGCTGACCAGCTGAAATGATGCGCGGCGCTCGGGGACGGAATTCGCTGGCATAGTTGAGGATTCTGGCCCGAAAGTGTCAGACCCTGTTCGTAGTGTGCGGGTTGTGGCGAGGAAGATCGAGCGGTTGTTGCGGGTGGATCCTGCGGCGTGCACGCGCGATCAGAAGTTCGAGAATCTGGCGGAGCTGACTCAGCTCCGGGCTCGGGTTGATGCGCGTATCGAGCGGCACCTGGCCTCGATCCATGATCCGTGCGATGACAGGGAGTGGGCGCGCGACGAGGTCGCTTGTGCGTTGCGGTGGTCGCCGGACTACGCGAAGACGCGGTTGATGCAGGCCGCGCATCTGGTCGCCAAGCTGCCGCGGCTGCTTGCGTTGCACGAGGCCGGGCGCATCAGCGATGCCCACGTGCGGGTCGCGGCGGAGCTGACCTACCAGCTGGACGCGGGCGTGATCAGCAAGGTCGAAGAGAAGGTGCTCGGCCGTGCGCCAGAGCTGACGGTGACGCAGTTCCGGGCGGCCTTGCGGCGCACCATCGCCCGCTTGGACACCCGCAAGGCGGAAGAACGCCACGTCGAGGCCAAGGCGCAGCGGCTGGTGCACTGCACTCCGTTGCCCGACGGCATGGCTGGGCTCTGGTCGACGCACACGGCCGCGGACGGCGAAGCGATGTTTGCCCGGCTGACCGAGCTCGCGAAGCAGGCCGACACAGCGAGTGACGCGCGCACGATGGATCAGCGCCGCGCCGACGCGTTGCGTGACCTGGTGCTGGGACGCACAGCGGCGGGGACGCCGGCGCGCGGGATGCGGGTGCAGGTCCTCGTCCGGCGAAGACACCGCCGACGGGTCGAGCGACCTGCCGGGTGAGTTGGCCGGCTACGGCCCGATCCCGGCCAGCCAGGTCCGCGACATCCTCGCCGACCCCTCCACGCGCATCGACCGGATCCTGGTCGACTCCGCAGGTCGTGTGATCCCCGCAGTGCGGGATCGACGACCACCCCGAACGCCGCTTCCCCTCATCGGCCCAGCTGCGCTGGGTGGCCGCGCAGCATCCGACCTGCCGCTTCCCCGGCTGCAACCGCAGGGCGATCAACTCCGAGTGCGACCACATCATCCCCTTCAACGGACACAACACCGTGATCGCGAACCTCGAACCACTCTGCTCGCGGCATCACCACTGCAAGCACGACGCCGGCTGGTCGGTGTTCCGCGACGAGGCCGGGACGACCTGGTGGACCTCGCCCACGGGGCGGCGCTACGGCAAACCGATCGACGAATCACCTGCCGCCGATCCGTAGCCGGACCTGCCGGATGCGTTCGTGGTCGAAGAACCGGGGTAACTCGGTCGACTTTCGTGGACCAAGACTGACTACTCGTCCTGCGCTCGGGATGTCCCTGATCGTGGCGGGTCATCCTGCTGTGGTCATTCTGCGCTCGGGTCGGATAAGCCGCGTTGGTGTTGTCCTGCGCTGCCGGCTTGACCATGAGACCTGTGGGGGTCGTGTCGTCCTTAATCGATTCGCTCTTCCCGGACAGCACTATCGCAGCACGAAGCCCGTCCCGACCGGATCGTTGTCGTCGAGGGTGAACGTGTGCTCGCCGGTGCGATACGCCATCCCCGACACCTCGGGGATCACGGCGGCATGTCCGTCGACTGTTACGACATCGGCCACCGAAGCGCTGAACGTGGTGTCGATCAGCGAATGATGAGTCAGCTTCCGTCCGCCGCCAAGGCTGCCGTCATCGTGCAGCAAAGCGACGCGCGCCGCGGTTCCTGACCCGCACGGCGAACGATCCACCGCACCGTCGGCGTAGATCGTGACATTGCGTTGCACGGGTCCCTCGGCGCTGTCAGGCAACGTGTCGAACAGGATCGTGCCGTACACGCCCGACAACCGATCATCGTGCGGATGCTTGGCGAGCTCGGTGTCGTTCAGCGCCCACTTGATCTCGCGGCCGATGTCGATCAACTCGCGATACGAGTCACGCGATACCGACAGCCCGACCCGCGACGCGGGTACCGAGGCATACAGCGCGCCGCCCCACGAAAGATCGACAGCGATCGACCCGCGTGAGGTCGTCAAAGGAACATCGCGGGCGACCACATACGACGCAACATTGCGGAACGTGATCTCACGGGTGACGCCGCCGACACGCTGCACGCGGGCAACGACCCGGCCGGACGGGACGTCGATCGTCACGTCGGTAGCGCCGTCGGCGGCAGCGGCGACCAGTCCGGAATCGACCGCCCAGGCACCGAGCGCGATCGTGCCGTGCCCGCACGCGGTCGAGTACCCGTCCTTGTGCCAGAACAGCACGCCGAAGTCCGCGCCGGCCGAGTCGGGTTGAACCACGAAGCAGCCGTACATGTCGGCATGACCACGCGGTTCCTGCACGAGCAGCTGCCGCACGCGATCGATGTCCGGTGATCTGCGAGGCAGTCACGCGGCGCGCAGGCACGGTGTCACCGGCGATCTCGGCGACGCCACCGGTCACGATCCGGAACGGCTCGCCCGCGGTGTGGTAATCGACGCTGCTCACCCTCATTGCGCCAGCCTACGAATCGTGCACAGCGCGGATGTCCGCATCAGTCGGCAGCGCGCCACGTGCACCGACACCGGACGTCGACAGTGCACTTGCGACGACCGCGTACCGAGCGGCATCCACCAGTGCGTCGCCGCGCGCCAGCGCGACGCACAACGCCCCGCAGAAGCAGTCACCCGCGCCGGTCGTGTCGACCACGTCCACTTCGGGTGGCGCGACGAGCGAGATCTCGCCGGACGACGTGACGACCAGGGCGCCTCGCGCGCCGAGTGTCACGACCGCGTCACGCGACGTGATCGACCGGACGAGCTCCGCCACCGATGACGGCGAATCGTCGACGGGGGAGCGGCCTGCCAGCCGAGCCAGCTCCCACTCGTTCGGGACGAGCACATCGACGCGCGACAGCAGCTCGGATGGCAAGTCGGCCGGCGGCGCAGGATTCAGCACGACCAGCCCGCCGGCGTGCGACACCGCGGCCGACACCGCCGCCAGCGGGATCTCCAGCTGCAGGAGCACGACCTCGGGCCGACTCGACCGCCGCGACGGCGACGTCGTCGGCCGCCAGTGTTGCGTTCGCGCCTGGCGCGACGACGATCAGGTTCTCGCCACTGCCGTCCTCGACGACGACGGTTGCAGTTCCCGTCGGCTCGTCCGACGTCGCGACACCCGACACGTCCACGCCGCGCGAGCGCAGTTCGTCGACGAGCACCGCACCGGACGAGTCGTCGCCGACCCGCCCGATCATCGCGACCGACGACGACAGCGACGCGGCGGCAGCTGCCTGGTTCGCGCCCTTGCCGCCGGGCAGCAGCTGCACGGACGTCCCGACCACGGTCTCGCCGCGTCGCGGCAGGGCCGCGACGTTCACGATCAGATCGAGGTTGAGACTGCCCACGACGACAACGGTCGGTTCGGTCGGCACGTCTTCAGTAAACTTGACATGGCAACCTCCCCGACCATCGGACGGCAACACTCTGACTACCAACAACGTCGGGCTGCGGTCCGAACGTGGCCCACTGCTGCTCGCGCTCATGCTCTCGACGGGCCTGGTCGCGATCGATTCGACGATCATCGCGACCGCCGTGCCGTCGATCGTCAAGGACATCGGCGGCTTCGCCCAGTTCCCGTGGCTGTTCTCGATCTATCTGCTCGCGCAGGCGGTGACGACGCCGATCTACGGCAAGCTCGCCGACCTGTTCGGCCGCAAACCGATCATGCTGCTCGGAATAGGGCTCTTCCTCGCCGGCTCGATCATGTGCGGCGTTGCAGGGAACATGGTCGTGCTGATCGCGTTCCGCGCGGTGCAGGGACTCGGTGCCGGCGCCGTCTTCCCGATGGCCGTCACGATCGTCGGCGACGTGTACTCGCTGCAGGAGCGGGCGAAGGTACAGGGCTACCTGGCCAGCGTGTGGGGCATCAGTTCGGTCATCGGTCCGACGCTCGGCGGAGTCTTCAGCGAGTACATCAGCTGGCGATGGATCTTCTTCATCAACATCCCGCTCTCGATCGCCGCCGCGTTGATGATCCGGCGACGATTCCACGAGAAGGTCACGCGAACGCGCCCGACCATCGACTACCCGGGCGCAGTCACGCTGACGGCGGGGCTGACCCTGCTGATCCTCGGCGTGCTCGAAGGAGGTCAGGCCTGGGCGTGGGGTTCGGTTCCGGGCGTGCTCATCCTCGGTCTCGGCGCCGCGCTGCTCGTCGCCTTCGCGTTCATCGAACGCCGCGCCGCCGACCCGGTGCTGCCGGTCTGGGTGTTCCGGCGTCGGCTGCTCATCACGAGCAGCCTCGCCTCGTGCGGTATCGGCGCGATCGTGATCGGCCTCAGCTCTTACATTCCCACCTACGTGCAAGTCGTGCTCGGCACCGGTCCGGTGGTCGCGGGCTTCGCGCTGGCCACGCTCACGATGGGCTGGCCGGTCTCTTCATCACAGGCGGGCAAGATCTATCTGCGGGTCGGCTTCCGGGTGTGCAGCCTCGTCGGCGCAGGCCTGGTCGTTGCCGGTTCGGCGTTGTTGCTGCTGCTCGGACCGTCCTCGAGCGTTGTCGAGGTCGGCGCGATGTGCTTCGTCATCGGTCTCGGCATGGGCTTGTCGGCCACACCGTCGCTGATCGCCGCGCAGACCAGCGTCGGCTGGCAGCAGCGCGGTGTCGTCACCGGCACCAACATGTTCTTCCGTTCGACTGGCAGTGCCGTCGGCGTCGCCGTGTTCGGCGCGATCGCGAATCACTCACGTGAGACCGAGCCGCTGAGCGACGCGATCCACAACGTCTATCTCGCCGTGGTCGTCGTCGCGATATTGGTGGTCGTCGCGATGTGGATGATGCCCAAGGATCGTCAGTCGCGGCAGGCCGATACGAGCTCGGGGGTTTCGGCCCCGACGGGTTCGGGCGAGGACGAGTTGCGCGGTTCGGACAGCGCGAGCACTGCGAGCGCCAACACGATCACTCCGGCGCCGTAGACATAGGTGGTGTCGCGCAGCCCGTAGTGCACGGCCGCGAAGCCGGCAGCCACGGCGGGGACGGAGAACGCGAGATAGCCAACCGTGTAGACCGCCGCGAAGAACTCACCGCGTTCGGCAGGCTGCGGCAGCGCCGAGAGCGCGCGGATCGAGCCGCTCATCGAGCCACCGAGTCCGAGCCCACCCACGGCCGAACCGATGACGAACACCGTCAACTCGTCGATGTGCAGGCCGTACAGCGTGACGATCACGCCGGCGATCAGCCCGAGCGCACCGAGATTGTTCGTGCGTCCCGGCATCACATCGCGGAGCAGGAATCCGGACACCGCTGCGGCCAGACAGACAACGACGACGATCAGGCCCGACTCGAACCTGTTGGTGATTCCGAACTGCACCGCGGCCAGGGAGACCAGCAACGACAGCGTGAGTCCCATCTGCGCCCACGGCGCGAACAGCGACGGAGTCGCGCGGACGAACGCGGCGCGCACCGGTTGCGCTACCCGCAGCCGGGGGACGAGCGAGGCCAGCGCGCCATCGCGCAGCTCGTCCGACTCGTGCGCGAACGCGAACAGGATCACGAGAACGGCGAGGGCGGCGGCCACCAGGACGAAGACGAACACGGTCGGCGCAGGGGCGTACTCGGCGAAAGCGCCGGCGATCAGTGCGCCCAGACCCAGCCCGACGCTCGGGATCAACGCATTCAACAACCCGGCCAGGCGCTCCTTGCCCTCGGGGGCGAGGGCGACGATCGATGCGCTCAGCGTTCCGATCGCGGCACCGGCAGCGAGGCCCTGCATCACTCGAGCGACGTAGAGCCATGCGACGCCGTCGGCGTTGGCGAACACGATCATCGCCGCGGTGAGCAGTGCGAGCGCCGCGATGAGCACGGGCCGACGTCCGATGAAATCGGACAGCCCGCCGACGGTCAGCAGCGAGGTGAGCAACGCGAGTGCGTACACGCCGAACACGACAGTCAGCGTCGAGGTGGGGAAATGCCATTCAGCCTGGTACACGACGTAGAGCGGCGACGGCGTGCTCGCCGAGATCATCAACGTCAGATAGGCAGCTACGACAACCCAGAACGTGGTGGTGCGGGACAGCTTCACGAAGTCACTTCCGAAGTCGTTGCGGACAATCCGTCCAGCACGGCGAAGAACTCATCCATCGCCTGTGCTGTCTTGCAGACCTTGGTGCGGGTCACGACGCCTTCCCATGCGTTGGTCAGGAACGGTCCGAGCACGTCCGGGTTGAGACCGGCGGCCAGCTCGCCGCGCTCCTGCGCAAGACGCAGCAGCTCGGTCGTCGCCGCGCTGCGGTAGTCGAGGCTGGCTTGCACCTCGGCGCTGACGGCGGGATTCAGGTCGGCCAGCTCGGTGCCCATGTTCCCGATGAGGCAGCCGCGGGTGTAGCCGCGTTCGGTCAGCACACCGCGCATCGCCTCGAACCGGTGCCGGAGCCTGACCAGCGGCGGCAGGTCGGCGTCATCGGTCGTGCGCCACACCGAGCGCTGCTGGTACTGCTGCAAGCGCCTCGACGGCGAGGGCGTCCTTGCTGGCGAAGTGGTTGTAGAACGAGCCCTTCGGCACGCCGGCGGCCCGGGTGATGTCGTCGACCGAGCAGTTGTGAAAGCCCCGGGAATGGAACTGCTCCAGGGCCGCTTCGACCAGTTGGGGACGCACGCTTTGACGGGGCACCCAATCAATATGACCGGTCGTCTTAGTTTTCGCAACCACTCGTGACGGGCCTCACCCGGCGCCGCTAGGACCAGGTGATCGTCGTAGTGGTGCTTCCTGTCGCCCAAGTGATCGTGATCGTCGCAACCGTCCCCGTCGGCGCGGCCGGCACGATCACCTTCGTGTGACCGGTCGCTCCGGCGGGAATCGTGCCGGACGCGGGGGAGAAGGTGACGCCATCGGGAGCGCTCGCGCTCCAATGCACGGGCGCGCCGGTGACCGACAGCGTGAGGATGCCCGAACCGCCGCTCGTGGCCGAGTACTTGGTGGGGTTCACCGTCGCCGTGACCGCCGCCTGCTTCGGCGTTGTCGGGCTCGTGTCCGGTGCAGGCGAGGTCGGGGTCCGCGACGTCTTGGGTGGCGCCGGCGTCGGACGCGTCGGGTGCGGTGCCGGACGGTGAGTGGTCGACGTGCGTGGATGCGGCGTCGGCGTCGCGGGCACGCTCGTCGACACGACGGCGACGCTCGTGAGTGTCGGCGACGGCCGGGCAGCCGACCTCGAGTGCTGTGCGGACGAGTGCGTCGCGGAGCGGGTGGGCCGCGCGTGCGCCGACGTCACGAAGACTGACGGACCCGAGGACGTGGCGACGGCACCGGCCGAGGTTCGCGTCGTTGCCAGCGCCGCGGTCGGACGCGAGTCCGGCGAGGCTGCCGAGTGCAGCATGACGCCGCCGGCCAGCAGCGCAGCGACGACTGCCGCCGCGGCAGCGCCGCGTACGCGGCGGCGTCGCGGGCGCGTGCTCGGGAAGCCGGCCGCGTCGTAGCCGGCGATGCTCTGCACGGCGGCTCGGTCGCGCGCGCCGAGCGCACTGTCGTCGGAGACGAGGCGGAACCCGCCGACCACGCGCGAGCGCAGCTCTGCGGAGGCCGCCAACAGCGGGATGACCGAGAACAGCGCGGCAGCACTGACGCGACGCTTCTTCTGCTCACCGCACTCCGGGCAGCGGTCGATGTGGCGTGCGATCCGCTTGCGCATGAGCGGCGTCATCACGCCGTCCCAGCCGGCCACGATCTCGGCGAGTTCGCTGCACCGGGACGGATCGCGCGCGACCAGCAAGGCGGCGAGGCTGCGTTCGAGTTCGGCGCGGCCACGTTCGAGCAGCTTGTTCGCGTTGCTCCGCGTCACGTCGAGAGCAGCGGCCAGGTCGTCGCCCTCGAGCCCGTGCCGAAGGGACAGTTCGAGCGCTGCCCGCTCGCCGGTGTTCAGGCCGCCCATCGCCGCCCAGACGAGTGCTTGCAGATGTGCGCCGTGCGGCGCCGCGTCCATGTCCGGCGTCTCGGCGTTCATCGACTCGTCCCACGCCTCGAGCGGTACGACCCGTCGCGCCGAACGCATCTGGCGTAGGCACTGCGACCGCGCGACGGCGTAGAGCCACGCCCGCAACCGGGACGGATCGCGCAGCTGTCCGACGCGTTGGGCGAGAACGACGAACGTGTCCTGGACGGCGTCCTCGGCGCTCGAGCGCTCGTGCAGCATCGACAGGCAGAACGAGAACAGCGCGTCGCCATAGGTGTCGTACGCGCCGGCGAGCCCGACGGAATTGCCCTCCCGGATCGCCGCCACGAGGGCGCGATCATCCACGGACGGGACCATACGTCATCACCGGACTCTTCGGCAGTGGCCATTCGGGCACCGCTGTCAGGCGCAGATGGTGAAGGTCAAGACCGAGCCCTCTTTCCGGCGTGCCGATGCCTGGCGCATCAGGCGGTCACCGGTATGAGCCCGCAGGGTCGCGGGCGACGACAACTTTCGACGAAGTTTTTTCCCGCCGCCCGCGGCCCGAGTCAGGCCTGCCCGTGGGCCTCGATCGAGACCGGCTCCCACTCGTCCCAGGTGGCGATGCGGCTCGCATAGTCGGCTTTCGCGACGTCCAGGACGCCCGCGCCGAAGAAGATTCGCAGCGGCGGGTTCTCGGCGTCGACGACCTTGAGCACCGCGTCGCGGGTCGCTACCGGGTCGCCCGGTGCCGAGATCCGCTTCGCCCGCGCTGCTGCAGCCGCCTCGCGTACGCCGTCGTAGACGGGGTTTGCGGTGGCGTGCCGCGCGGACGGGCCGGCCCAGTCGGTCGAGTAGCCGGTCGGCTCGATCAGCGTGACCTTGATGCCGAATTCCGCGACCTCCTGCGCCAGCGCCTGGCTGATGCCTTCGAGGGCCCACTTCGACGCGTGGTACATCCCGACGTTCGGGAACGCGGTGATGCCGCCGATCGAAGAGACCTGCAGGATGTGGCCCGCACCCTGGTCGCGCAGGAGGGGCAGCGCCGCCTGCGTCACCCAGAGCGCGCCGAACAGGTTCGTCTCGATCTGGTCGCGGGCGTCGGCCTCGCTGAGCTCTTCGACCATGCCGAATTGTCCGTAGCCCGCGTTGTTCACGATCACGTCGAGCCGACCGAAATGCTTGTGCGCGGCGCGCACCGTCTCGAACACTGCGCTGCGATCGGTGACGTCGAGCTGCTGCGCAAGCAGCAGGTCGCCGTACTTCGCGGCGAGGTCGTCGAGCGTGTGCGGGTCACGCGCGGTGGCTGCGACGCGGTCGCCGCGCTCGAGGGCTGCGATCGTCCACTCACGGCCGAAGCCCTTGGACGCACCGGTGATGAACCATGTCTTCGTCATAGGAAAAAACGGTACGCTGCGTTCGTTAATTGGAGGTGTCCGCATGGGTGCCGGACGGCCCCGCAGCGAGCAGTCGCGTCGAGCGATCGTCGAGGCGGCAGGCGACTTGATGCTCGAAGGCGGCCTGGCCGCCGCCACGATCGAGGCGATCGCCACGCGTGCGGGCGTGAGCAAGGCGACCATCTACAAGTGGTGGCCCTCGCGCGGCGCCGTCGCCCTGGATGGGCTGATGCACCGCATGCAGGACTCGATCGCGATCCCCGAGGGTCTCGACAGTCGCGCCGCCCTGCAGTACCAGCTGGACGAGCTCATCCGGCTGTTCCGTGACACCGACGTCGGACCGATCATGCGCGCAGTCGCGGCCGAAGTGCTGGGTGATCCCGTTCTCGCGCGTGCTGTGCGCGAGCGCTGGCTCGCGCCGCGCCGCGCCGTCGCTGCCGAGGTCATCCGCCGGGGGATCGCCGCGGGGGAGCTGCGCGCGGATCTCGACGCCGAAGCGTTGATGGACCAGCTCTACGGGCCGCTGTACTACCGGCTCATCTTCGGCCACGGCGACCTGCCGGCCGACCTCGGCAGGACGCTTGTCACACAGCTTCTGGCTGGCGTCGGCAAATAGTAGACGTACCGTATAGATATGGCTGCCACCACCGACACGCCCGCGCCGCCCAGGCTCGGCATGGTCACCGTCGTCCTCGCCGTGACCTCGGGTCTCGCGGTCGCCAACCTGTATTACGCGCAGCCGCTGCTCGACCTGATCGCGAAGGGCTTCGGCGTCGGCGAGGGTGCCGCGTCGGTCGTGATCACGATGACGCAGATCGGCTACGCGATCGGCCTGCTGCTCGTGCTGCCGCTCGGTGATTTGTTCGAGAACCGTCGCCTGATCACGCGCGTGCTGTTCGCCACCGCGATCGCGTTGCTCCTCACCGCGGTCTCGCCGGTCTTCGCCGTATTCCTCGTCGTGTCGGTGCTCGTCGGGCTGACGTCGGTGGTTGCCCAGATCGTCGTCCCGCTCGTGGCCCACATGGCGCCGGACGAGACACGCGGCAAGGTTGTCGGCCAGGTGATGAGTGGGTTGCTGCTCGGCATCCTGCTCGCACGGTCGGCGTCCAGTTTCGTCGCGAACTGGTTCGGATGGCGGGCGATCTATTTCGTGTCCGCGGTGCTCATGCTGGTGCTCGTCGTCGCGTTGCGGCGTCTGCTCCCCGAGTACCGACCGCGCCATGTGAGCGGTTACCGCGACCTGCTCGCGACGACGCTGCGGCTGCCCGGCGAACTGCCCGTGCTGCGCTGGCGCGCGCTGAGCCAGGCATGCATGTTCGGAGCGTTCACCGTGTACTGGACGGGCATCGCGTACGAGCTCGTCGGCGAGCACCATTTGACGCAGGCCGAGATCGGCGTGTTCGCGCTGGTCGGCGCGGCCGGTGCCGCGGCTGCGCCCTTGGGCGGCCGGCTTGCCGACCGCGGGCACGGCCGGTCAGCCAGCGGCGCTGCGATCGCGCTCGCCGCCATCGCATTGACGCTCGCCGCAGTCGGGCACTCGAGTGTCGTGTTGCTCGCCCTGGCCGGTGTGCTGCTCGATCTCGCCGTCCAGTGCCACCAGGTGATGAGCCAGCAGGAGATCTACTCCCTGCGCGGCGATGCTCGCGCTCGGATCAACACCGTCTACATGACGACCGTTTTCGTCGGCGGCGCCATCGCCTCTGCGATCGCCGGGGTGCTGCACTCGGCATACGGCTGGACGGGGATGTGCTGGTTCGGCGTCGCCCTGCCGCTGCTGGGATTGATCCTGTGGACGGCGCGGCTTCGTCCGAGCCTCACGGCACGATAGGCAGCGTGTCCGATCTGCGCGCGACCGCTCAGCAACACCTGACCCGCCTCGCCGGGCCGTCGGCCGTGCTGCGCGACGACCAGTGGACGGCGATCGAGGCGCTGGTCGAGCAACGCCGCAAGGTCGTGGTCATCCAGCGCACGGGCTGGGGCAAGTCGGCGGTCTACTGGATCGCCGCGGGGTTGCGTCGCGCTGCCGGCTCCGGTCCCGCGCTCGTGATCTCGCCGCTGCTGGCACTGATGCGTGACCAGGTCGCGGCGGCCACGCGCTCCGGACTGCACGCAGTCACGCTCAACAGCGCGAACATCGACGACTGGTCCGAGATCGAGTCGCGCATCGCGGCCGACGAGGTCGACGTGCTGCTGATCTCGCCGGAGCGGCTGAACTCTGCGGGATTCCGGTCGCGGGTCCTGCCCGGTCTCGCGCCCCGTATCGGGTTGCTCGTCGTCGATGAGGCGCACTGCGTGTCCGACTGGGGTTCGGATTTCCGTCCTGACTACCGACGCATCCGCGACGTTCTCGCCGGGCTGCCCGACGGCACTCCGGTGCTGGCGACCACGGCGACGGCGAACGATCGCGTGAGCGCCGACGTGGCCGCACAACTGGGCACCGACACCGTCACACTGCGCGGATCGCTCGATCGCGAAAGCCTCGCGCTGTCCGTCGTCGCGAATCCTGACCTGCCCACGGCGTACGCATGGATCGCCGATGCGCTCGAGGCAGGCCTGCCGGGGTCGGGCCTGATCTACACGCTCACGGTCGCCGAGACGACACGGCTCGCGAGTTTTCTCGCCGGGCGCGGACACGAAGTCGCCGCGTACTCGTCGGCGACACCGCCCGACGAACGCGCGCTGATCGAGAAGCGGCTGCTCGCACACGAACTGCGGGCGGTGGTGGCCACATCGAGCCTCGGGATGGGGCTGGACCATCCGACGCTCGGTTTCGTGCTGAATCTCGGTGCGCCGCCGTCGCCGATCGCCTACTACCAACAGGTCGGACGCGCCGGTCGTGCGCTCGACCAGGCGCATGCCGTACTGCTGCCGACCAGCGCCGACGAGAAGATCTGGGCGTTCTTCGACTCGACGGCGTTCCCGTCCGAAGACCGCGTGCGGCGCGTGCTCGCGATCCTCGCGGACGGGCCCGTGTCGTTGCCCCGGCTCGAAGCAGACTCCGGTCTGCGCCGCACGCGCCTCGAGACGCTGCTGAAGGTGCTCGACGTCGACGGTGCCGTCGAGCGCGTCGACGGCGGCTGGATCTCAACCGGGCGCGAGTGGACCTACGACGCCGAGCGTCACGAGGCAATCGCCGCTGCTCGACGTCGTGAGCAACGCGCGATGCTGCGCTACGAGCGCAGCGAGTCGTGTTTGATGCGGCAGTTGCGTGCCGAGCTCGACGACCCGACCGAGGCCGACTGCGGTCGGTGTGCGGTGTGCACCGGACGACTGCCGTTGCGCGAGCCGTCGCCGGACACCGTGCGCGCCGCCCTCGTCCATCTGCGCTCGCAGACGGTCGTCATAGAGCCGCGCAAGATGTGGCCCGCCGGTGCGCCGCGCCGAGGCAAGATCGCCGAGGCAAGTCGCGCCGAACCGGGTCGCGCGCTCGCGCTGGCCGAAGATCCTGCCTGGCTCGACGCAGTATCGGCTGCCCTGCAAAGCGATACGCCGGTGTCGAAAGATGTGTTCGACGGCATCGTCGGGGTGCTGTCGAAGTGGGGATGGCCTGCGGGACGTCCGAGCTGGGTCACCTGGGTGCCGTCGCGGCGGCACAACGGGCTGCTCGCCGATCTGGCCGAACGAGTCGCAACCTTGGGCCGCATGGAGGTCGCGACGCCGTTGCGCGCCGAGGGACCGGGCCTGCAGGCGGACGCTGCGACGAATGTCGATTCGGCGCGGCTTGCGCTGACTCGGTTGTCGGTCGATGGCCCCGTACCGGCCGGACCGGTGCTGCTGCTCGACGACACGCTGCGCAGCGGCTTCACCCTCACCGTGTCGGCCGTGTTGTTGCGCGAGGCCGGTGCGGGGCCGGTATATCCGCTCGTCCTGCACAAGAGCTTCTGAGTCACTTTTCTGATCAGCTGCTTACGATTGAGGCACCCAGGCCCCGAGGAGGTCACGGTGACCTTCGTCGAGCGGCTCGACCGGTACCAGCGCACTCACCGCCGTGCCGGCTTCCCGATCGCGGTGCTCTACAAGTTCGTCGACGATCAAGGCACCTACCTTGCGGCGATCATCACCTACTACGGAATCGTCTCGCTGTTTCCGCTGCTGCTGCTCGGCTCGACCATCCTCAACTTCGTGCTGCAAGGCGATCCTTCGCTGACGCAGCAGGTGCTGCATTCAGCGCTGGGACAGTTCCCGGTCGTCGGCGATCAACTCACCGACCCCCGCGGTATCAGCGGAAGCGGCATCGGGCTGATCGTCGGCATCCTAGGCACCATCTACGGCGGACTCGGAGTCGCGCAGGCCGCGCAGAACGCGATGAACACGATCTGGCGCGTGCCGCGCAACAGCCGGCCCAATCCGCTACGGAGCAGATTGCGCAGTCTGCTGCTTCTGCTCGTGGCCGGTCTGGCGATCATCGGCACGACCGTCTTGTCGGCGCTCGGCACGAACACCGCAGCCTTCGGAGCGGGCATCGACGCCGGGCTGAAGGTGCTGCTCGTGGTGGCGTCCCTGCTCGTCAACCTCGGGGTCTTCATGCTCGGGTTCCGGGTCGCCACCGCTCGTCCGCTGCCGTGGCGCTGCATCGTGCGGGGCGCAATCGCGGCGGCCATCGCGTGGCAGTTGCTGCAGTACGTCGGCACCGCCTATATCGGATCGGTCGTGAAGCACGCGACCGCGACGAACGCGGTGTTCGCATTTGTACTCGGCCTCGTCGCGTGGATCTACCTCGAGTCACTCATCGTCGTCCTCGCGGTCGAGTACAACGCCGTGCGCGAACTGAAGCTCTACCCGCGCTCGCTGCTGACACCGTTCACCGACGACGTCGACCTGACCACCGCCGACCGGCTCGCGTACACCGGCCTGGCGAAATCGCAGCGGTTCAAGGGTTTCCAGGACATCAACGTCACCTTCGACAAACCGCCGCGCGAACACGACTCGTGACCCAACGACTCCGGCCAGGCCGCGGTGGTCACCGAACAGTGAGTTCGACCAGCAGCGCGGGGTGATCGGTCGCGCCGTGCATGTCGATGACGGTGTGCGATCGCACGGCGATGTTGCGGCTCGCTATGACGTCTTGCAGCAAGCCGTCATCCGCACGCTGGTAGCCGTGCGGCAGGCACGACTGCGGCGACGGCGTGCCGTCGGCTTGCAGGTTGAGGTCCGCGCCGAGCGTCACGGGCAGGTCACCGACCTCCCTGCGTAGTTTCGGCAGCGCTGTGTTGAGAAAGTAGCGGCACTGCGCGAGCGCGACGGTCCGGCTTGCAGCCGCGGTATGCGTCGTGCAGGTGAGCAGGCCGGTGGGCAGATCGATGCAGACCCAGACCCGCTCTTCGGGGTCGGCCAGATCCTGCCGCGGGTAGACGCCTGAGTACGTGCGGTAGCGCGTGTCGGCTGGTGTGAGCAGAGCAAGCACCCCGATCCCGTATGTCTGACCGTTCACGCAACGGTAGGGACCGTCGGTCGCTCGGTCCCGTGCCGCCTTGAACGCCGCGGCGACCGGTCGGTTGCCGCGTGCGGCTGACAACGCACGCGCGAGCGTCGCCACGTCCTTGCGGCAGACCTCGTTGAGTGTCACGACGTCCGGGCGCTCGCTCCGGATCACGGTGGCAGCCGTGCGCACCGATCGGCCCGTGTAACACGTGGCGATGCCGCTGTCGCACAGGTTGAACTGCAGCTCCCGCAGCGACGACCCCGCGCTCGCGCTCGCCCAGGAACCGGCTGCACGACCCGACACCACGGCACCTGCCAGCGCGACGGCACACAGCACGAGCCAGCAGGCTGCGGCAAGGGCTCTGCGCTTCACGGCTAGCTCCCGGCGGAGGTCAATCGCGGGTCACGCATGAAGGCCTGCAAACGGTCGACCATCGGCGGCACGGTGTCTGGAGCGAGGTACTGCAAGCGCACGATGAACCCCGAGTTGGTCAGGTGCAGCAGCAGCGATCCGATGCCGGGCGGATCGGGTGTGATCGCCTGGTTCTCCGGGCCGCCGCGCTGGACGCGGATCAGCACCGTGACCGAGTCGACCTCGGCGAAGATGTCGCGCTGGACCAGCAGATCGCCGTGCGTGAGTGAGTTGACGGCGATCACGGTATGAACATGCAGTTGGACGCCACGAGGCAGGTAGGCGCGCGCCAGCCGATCGAGGTCGGCAGGGACCTTCGAGAACACCGCGCAGTCAGGAACTCCGTGGCAGGCGGGATCTGCCCGCGGCGCACGCGTGGCGGTCGTTGTGCTCGATGCTATGGCTCGCGGTTGTGTCGGAGCCGACGACGGCCTCGTCACGACCCACACCGCGGCGCCGACCACGAACACCGCGACGACCAGCCAGAGCCACCGTCCGTCCCGCTGGCCCGGCTGTTCCAGCTGCTCCTCGCCCCCATCGTCCGGCTCGGGCCCGGGCAGGAATTCGATGCTCATCGCTGCTGGTGACGGAGCTGCGCTGCACTACGGGCGACGCAAGGAAGCATGTCGACAATCGTGCCACGGCGTGAAGAGAGTGCTCGAGTCGTGGAATCCGCCGTCAGTCCGGGGTCTGGTCGATGTGCACGTACCGGAACGGCCCCCGCACGCCGTCCTGCTTGTACAGCGCCGAACACCCGTGCCGGAGATTCGAGCACACCACGTGTGCCCCGCCGAACGTGTGGATGTCCAGCCGCGACGGGTAGTAGAAGCTGAAGACGTTCGGGTCGTGGCGCGGGTCGACCCGTTGCGAGATGCGGTCGTGGAGCCACCGCGACGTGAGCAGACGGCGATCTGCCGAACGTTCATGCTTGAGGTACTTGTCGAACCAGGCGACGGTGTACCAGTTGCTGATGTCCGGGCCGCGCAACGAGGCGCCGAAGGCCTGGTTCGGGATGTAGCTGAAGTCGAGATGCGACCCGCCGCGGATGATGATCTCGCCGGTGTCGACGCCCGCCTTGCTGTAGCGCATCGACCAGAGTGACTTGGCCTGCGGATCGGGCTGTGACGTGTTGGGCGTGGGCGGCAGGCCGTAGTCGGCAGAGATGCCGAGCGCCGGTGTGTGGATGCGGACGGTGCGTCGCGCGGCCGGATCGGCCGGGCACCCCTGCTCGCCGATCGTCCCGCCCTGCATGCCAGGAACGGAGCCGTCGTTCGGGCCGGGGCCGCCCAGGTTGTCCCATGCGACGATCGCCTTGACACGGTGGTCCCACTGCCCGATGTACGAGACGGCGGCGGCCCCGTACGAATGGCCGGCGAGGCCGATCTCGTTGCGGTCGAGCAGCTTCCACAGCGGGTTGTATGCGGCATCGAGACCGCGCTTCACGCGGCGGAACTGCTTCGGCGCATGGCTGGATCCGCTCGAGCAACTGGGCACCGGACGGTAGTGGTGCGCGGGCGTCGAGAGGAAGAAGTCGAGCGCGTCCTCGGTGCCGTCGTAGAACGGACGGCCGTCGCTCTGCGCGGGTACGCCCTCCATCCGGTCCGGACCGGTGCCGAACGTGTCGCTCTGGCCCTGGCCCTGCGGGTCGAAGGTCAACACGACGTAGCCCTCCTTGGCGAGGGTCTGCGCGGCGTACCAGTACATCGCCTCGTCCGCCTGCACCGAGCCGTCCGTGATCACGACGCCGGGACGGTGCGCCGGTCCGCGCCGCGTCGCCCACACGTGTCCCGACAGCGTCGCACCGTCGCGCGCTGTGAACAGCACCTTGCGCACGATGCCGTAGTGCTTCGGTCCCCAGTTGTAGAGCCTGATGTCGCCGGCGCAGCCGTTCTGCATCGACCAGCACAGGTTGTTCGCGAAGTTGCGCGCCGGATCGTCGGCCTGCGCCTTGGTCGCCGCTGCGAGGTTCTGCGCGCCGATCGTGGCAAGCCGCTGCTGGTAGGCAGGAGTGTCGTATTCGGCCTGGCGTTCCTCGGTGATCGCGAAGTTCTTCGCTTCGCGCGTCGTGTTGAATCCGGATGCGCCCGCCGGCAGGGCGAAGCTGATCACCGACAGGGCAGCCGCGGACGCGGCGAGCAGCAGGCGCATTTCCCGATCTTCAGCTGGACAGGGAACCTGCGCAAATCGGCGTTACGGCTTCAGGTACTTGTCGAACCACTCGAGGATGGCATCGAAGCGCGCGACGCGATGACTTGGCAGGCCCGATCGCGACAGCTCGTGCCCTTCGCCCGGGAAGATCAACATCTCTACGTCGGCGTCGCGATTGCGCAGCGCGACGTAGAGCCGCTGTCCCTGCTCGATCGGGCACCGCCAGTCGTGCTCGGAGTGGATGATCAGCAGCGGTGTCGTGATCTGGTCGGCATAGGTCAGCGGACTCTGCCGGTGCTGCTCGGCGGGGTCGGGTCCGTACAGGTCGTCGCCGAATCCCCAGCCGATGTCGCTCGATCCGCCGAAGCTGTCGATGGCGTTGACCGCACGCTCGCTGACAGCGGCGGAGAAGCGATCGGTGTGCCCGACGATCCACGACGTCATGAACCCACCGTGCGAGCCGCCGAGCACGCCCAGGCGCGACTCGTCGAGCTCGGGACGGGCGAGCGCATCGTCGAGCATCGCCATCAGGTCGCCCATCGACCGGTCGCCGACGTCGCCCTTGATGTACTTGCCGTACTCGGCGCCGTAACCGGACGAGCCGCGCGGGTTCGTGTAGACGACCGCGTAGCCCGCGCCGGCATAGACCTGCGCTTCGTCGAACACCGTCCAGCCGTACTGCGCGAACGGGCCGCCATGGATCATCAGCAGCACGGGGTGCGGCCCGTCGCCGTCGGGCAGCACGAGGAAGCCGTGCAGTTGCTGTCCGTCCGGTGCCGACGGGGTGAGCTCGATGATCGGACGCGGCGGCGCGTTGTCGTGCAGCTGCTTCGCGAAGTCGGTCAGACGATGCACATCGCCGTCGCGCAGCACACCCAGTTCACCGCTGGTCTGCTCGTCCTTGTACGAGACGACGGTCATGTCGCCGACGTGGTCGAAACCGCTCAGCATGCGTCGTCCGGACGACACGGTCGTCGGCCCCGAACCGTCCAGGGGGACTGCGATCAAGTCGTTCGCGCCACGGTTCTCGTAGAGCGCGAGCACGCGGTCGCCGTCGACGACCAAGCCGGCGCCCTCGACGAGGTTGTAGCGCTCGGCGTCGGTGAGGCGCGAAGCGCGTCCGCCCGGCACGACGGGTACCGAGTAGAGCCCGTTCTGCGTGCCCACCCAGGTGTTTCCCTCGGGTCCGGCATCGCCGCCGACGAACACGATCGTGTCGCCGGACTCGGTGAACTGCGGCTCGCCGGTCGACAACGACGAATCGGTCACCTGACGCAGGTCACTGCCGTCCGGGCGCATCACGAACACGTCGGAGTTCAGGTCGTGCTCGCGCCGCTCGTGGCGACGCGACACGAACGCGAGCCAGGCACCGTCCGGGCTCCAGGCGACGTCGACGTCGTCCCAGTCGCCGGATGTGAGTTGCTTCGCCTCGTCCTCGCCGTCGATGCCGACCGTGAACACATGACTGCGCTGGTCGATCAGGAAGCCGACACCGTCGAGGCGGTACTGCAGACCGGTGATGCGCCGCGGCGGCTCCTTGCCCGGCGTGATCTTCTCGTCCTGGCCGTAGCGCCCCTCCTCGGGCACTCGGGCCGTGAACGCGATCGTCGACGAGTCCGGCGACCACTTCGGTGCTCCGGCGCCGCCGGGCAGATCGGTGAGCTTGCGCGCGTCGCCGCCACCGGTCGCGAGCACGTGCAGCTGCGGCTTGCCTTCGCCGGTCTTGCGCACGAACGCGATCCATTTCCCGTCCGGTGAGTAGCGCGGCGCGTTGTCGCTTTCGCCGTGGGTCAGCTGGCGAGGCTCGTCGGAGCCGGTCAGGTCGACGAGCCAGAGCTGGGTGGGGTACTCGTTCTCGTCCGGATCGGGACGGGAGGCCGCGATGACGGCATGGTGTGCGTCGGGTGCGACGGTCGGGCTGCCGAGCGAAATCAGGTATGCGATGTCGGTGGGCTTCACCACTCCACCCTATGGTCGAAACGGTGGGCGTCGAAACGATGGGCATTGTCGATGACCTCGTGGCACGAGTGGTCGCCCTGGCCGCGAACACCGACTCGCGGGTGCTGATCGGGATCGCCGGCGCGCCCGGCAGCGGCAAGACGGCGCTGGCCGAGGTGTTGGCCAGTCGGCTGGGTGGTTTCCCGGCCGTTGCGCATGTCCCGATGGACGGGTTCCATCTCGCCGACGTCGAACTCGCCCGGCTCGGACGCACGGACCGCAAGGGCGCTCCGGACACGTTCGACCCGGGCGGCTACGCGGCGCTGCTCGCTCGTATCGCCGCTGGTGAGGCGGTGTGGGCACCCGGATTCGAGCGGATGCTCGAGCAGCCGATCGCCCAGGCCATCGCAGTCCCACAGACTGCGCGCATCGTGATCAGCGAAGGCAACTATCTGCTGCTGCCCGACTGGCGCGAGGTCCGGCAGCACTTCACCGAGGTCTGGTTCTGCCGCGTCGACGAGCAGCTACGGCTGGCCCGGCTGGTCGCGCGGCACGTCCGGTTCGGCAAGTCGCCCGCCGCGGCGGCGCAGTGGGTGCAACGCAGTGATCAACACAATGCCGAACTCGTCGCGCCCACACAGGGCGATGCCGATCTCGTCCTCGATCTGAGCGACGTCGATCTGACTTGAACCGCCCTCAGGCGGCGTCCGCAGCCGGAGGCGGAAGCGCCCGCGGCGGGCGTAGTCCGCGCACCGTCGGCACGGTTGCCATCGACGCGTCGAGTTCGCGGCACAGCCGCAGCCGATCGGGACCGGCCAGCCGTGCGTCGCGGAACACGTGCAGCCACGCGCCCGGGTCGTCGCCGTCGACGATGTGCACGCCCGCGACGAGCCGATGCCCGCCGGCGAGGTCCGACGAGCCCGCACCGCAGACCCACACCACAGGGACGACGACCGTGTCGCCCGCGTTGCGCGCCCGCAGGTACTCGCGAACCTGCGCTGCGCCGCGCTCGGCGCCATGCAGGTCGCGGACCGGCTCGCCGTCGCCGGCGTGGTCCTCCGTGACGATGGCGAGCACCGCGGCGGGGGCGATCACAACGTGGTCGACGTCGGCGACCTCAGCAGCGATTTCATCGACGACGTGCCACCCGCGCAGGCGCTTCAGCGCGGCGACGGGCGAGGTTGCGCGGTTTCGTGGGGTGAGGGCGCCGACGGCCCAGATGACGATCACGGCCACAGCGTCGATACCGAGCATGAGCCCGACGTACCCGGTGGGGAGCCAAGACATGGCGCAGACCTCCTCGACCCCCGCCGTGGATGGCCCTCAATCTATCCGGCTAACACAAAATTCACAACGGGTCGACGGCGGGTGGCGCGGTCGGTGGTGGCACGCGCCCGCTACAAAAGAGGTATGACGCAGATCGAGTCGCAGTCGGGTACCAGTTGGTTGTCCCGCGACGAGCTGGAATCGGCTCGTGAACGACTGCCGATCGTCTACGTCGACATCGTTCCCGTGCGGGCCGACGAGGCCGGGGTGGTGACGGCGTTCGGGGTCCTCCTGCGGGTCACGCAGGGCCAGATCAGCCGGGCCCTCGTCTCGGGGCGGGTGCTGTACCACGAGCGCATCCGGACGGCATTGCTCCGGCACATCGAGAAGGATCTCGGGCCGCTGGCGCTCCCGAAGCTGCCGGTCTCGCCGCAGCCGTTCACGGTGGCCGAGTACTTCCCGACCCCGGGCGTGACCGCGTTTCACGATCCGCGCCAGCATGCGGTCTCGCTGGCCTACGTCGTCCCGATCGAGGGCGATTGCGAGCCGCAGCAGGACGCGCTCGAACTGACCTGGTTCTCGCCCGCCGAGGCTTCCGACGCGACGTTGCAGGCCGAGATGTCCGGTGGCCAGGGCACGTTGCTGCGGCAGGCACTCGCGCACTGCGGCTACTGAGCGCGCACCCCGCGTACCCACTCGACGCACTCATCGACTCCGTGCCCGGTGCGCGCGCTCACCTGAATCACCGGCGCCGCGGGATTGACCGCGCGCAGGTTGCGCACGAACAGGTCAAGATCGATCCCGACGTACGGTAGAAGGTCGATCTTGTTGACGAACACGACGTCCGCCGACCGGAACATGACCGGGTACTTCAGCGGCTTGTCCTCGCCCTCGGTCACCGAGTAGATCATCGCGCGGGCATGTTCGCCGACGTCGAACTCCGCCGGGCACACGAGATTGCCGACATTCTCGATCAACACGAGATCGAGGTTGGCGAGCGGGAGCCGCACCAGCGCCGAGCGCACCATCGGTGCGTCGAGGTGACACTCGCCGCCGAAGCCGTTCCCGGTGTTGACCAGTTCGACGACTGCGCCGAGACCGGCGAGCCGGTCGGCGTCGAGACTGGTTTCGATGTCGCCCTCGATGACACCGACCCGCACCGTGGCGGCGAGGCGGGTCAACAGCACGGCGAGCAGGGTCGTCTTGCCGGCGCCGGGCGATGACATCAGGTTGATCGCGCACGCACCTGCTGCGGCGAGATCGGCGCGGTTGTGCGCGGCGCAATGATCGTTCTCGTCGAAGATCCGCTCGAGCACCTCGATCCGTTCCGTGCCGGTGCTGTAGCCGGAATGATCTCCGAGATCGTGGTGCTCGTGCATCGTGCCGTCGTCGTGACGGTGGAACCGGCCCATGTCAGACCGTCACCAGATCCAGCGCGGTGACGTCGAACTCTTCACCGGCCGTGACGTCGACCTCGACCGACCCGCACGCCGAACAGGCCAAGGCGAACACGCCGGCCGTCGGGTGGACCTCGTCGCAGGTACGACAATGCAACGCCGCCGGTACCCGCTCGATGTCGAGGTCTGCGTCGGCGAGGTCGGTCCCGTCGGTGACCATCGTCCAGCAGAACGCCAACGTGTCCGGGACGACTTGGCGCAGTTCACCGATGCGCACGTGCACGGCGGCCACATGCCGGTGCTCTGCCCGCCGCGTCGCTATGTCGGCGATGGCTGCGCACAGCGACAATTCATGCACCGGCACTCGTCCGATCCGGGACATCCGGACCGAGAATCCAGCCGGACGGCATGGACGGCATGGACGGCATGGACGGCATGGACGGCGCTGACGACATCGTGACGTCGACCGTGATCGGGACGCGAACGTCGTCCGGTGGCCAGCTGTGCGGGTTCTCGGTCAGGCCGAGCAGATAGGTGATCGTGCAGTCGAGCGCGGCCGCGAGTTCAGGCAGTCGGCCGATGTCGAGACCCTGGCCGTGCTCCATAGCGCTCAGGCTGCGATTGGTGGCACCGACGCCGAGTGCGCCCAAGCGCTCGACGACGTCGTACTGGGTCAGACCGAGGTCGTGGCGTCGCTCGCTCATCCGCCGGGCGCACGTCCAGTGCCGGTCCTTGTACAGCTCTGCCGATACGGCCATGCCTCGTCACCCGCCCGTCGCTTCTACTGTGCGCCGGTCCGGTTTGGGCGTCAATCGGGTGCCATTTCTGTCAGCGCCTTCACATCGAAGTGCGCGAAGTTGTAACAGGGGTTGCCGCCGATGAGCCGCTCGAGCTCCTCGTGCGAGTCGACGTCCATGATCCACACGCCGCCGTGAGCGCCGACGATGTGGTACCGCGCGCTGACCTTGCCGGCGCGTTCCAGTCCGGCCGCGTAGGACGGGACCCGTGCCAGGGCTGTGGCCATGTCACGCGACAAGAGGTTCAGATCGAGCTGCCAGATGACGAGGAACTTCACGCCGCAGAAGCTACGCCGATTCTCGGATTCGTGGAATCTGCGAGTTACGAATCTACCGAGTTTCTCTTTATTTTATAAGGCTTTTAGCATCTTGCGCCGATCTTGATGCGGCGTAGAGTCCGCTTCCATTACAGGGTTTTCGGGTGTGGATTCGAGGTGCACTTCGGTGACGACGGTTGCGGACACGGACACTGCCAAACACGGTCAACCCGAGGAGGAGAGCCCCGTCCACATTTTGTGGATCAACGCGGGGCTGTCCTGTGACGGAGACTCGGTGGCGCTCACTGCCGCCACCCAGCCGAGCATCGAAGAGATCGCGCTCGGGGCGCTGCCCGGGCTGCCCAACATCGCGGTGCATTGGCCGCTGATCGACTTCGAGTGTGGCCCCGAGCAGGGTGCCGACACGTTCATCGAGTGGTGGTACAAGGCCGAACGCGACGAACTCGAACCGTTCGTCCTCGTCGTCGAGGGCTCGATCCCTAATGAGGAACTCAACCGCAACAACGGCGGCTACTTCTGCGGATTCGGCAACGACCCGAACACCGGCGAGGTGCGCACCACCAACGAGTGGCTCGACATCCTCGCGCCGAAGGCGACAGCGATCATCGCGGTCGGGACGTGCGCGACCTACGGCGGAATCCACGCGATGGCCGGCAACCCCACCGGCGCGATGGGCGTGCCTGACTACCTCGGGTGGTCTTGGAAGTCGAAGGCCGGTTTGCCGATCGTGTGTGTGCCGGGCTGCCCGATCCACCCTGACAACCTGTCCGAGACGATCCTGTACCTGCTCTACCAGGTCGCCGGGCAGGCGCCGATGATCCCGCTCGATTCCGAACTGCGCCCGCAATGGTTGTTCGGGACCACCGTGCACGAAGGGTGCGACCGCGCCGGCTACTACGAGCAGGGCGACTTCGCGACCGAGTACGGATCGCCGAAGTGCATCGTGAAACTCGGCTGTTGGGGGCCAGTCGTCAACTGCAACGTCCCCAAACGTGGCTGGATCAACGGCATCGGCGGCTGCCCGAATGTCGGCGGTATCTGCATCGGCTGCACGATGCCGGGATTCCCCGACAAGTTCATGCCGTTCATGGACGAGCCGCCCGGCGGCAAGGTGTCCACGACCGGAAGCCGGGTCTACGGGACCGCGGTCAGAACACTGCGCAAGTTCACCCAGAACACGCTCAACAAGGAACCCAAGTGGCGTGAACGGGGTCCGGCGCTGAAGACCGGTTACCAGCCGAGAGGACGTTGATCGATGACGACGACACAGGCTCGCCCCAGCCCGTCCGGCCGCAGTTCGAAGGACACCGACCTGACCGAGATGTCGTGGGATCCGATCACGCGCATCGTCGGCAGCCTCGGCATCTATACCAAGATCGACTTCAAGCAGAAGACGGTCGCCGAGTGTTTCAGCACGTCGTCGATCTTCCGCGGCTACAGCATCTTCATGAAGGGCAAGGACCCGCGCGACGCCCACTTCATCACGAGCCGCATCTGCGGGATCTGCGGTGACAACCACGCCACTTGCTCTGTCTACAACCAGAACATGGCCTACGGCGTGCACCCGCCGGCGCTCGGTGAGTGGATCATCAACCTCGGCGAGGCCGCGGAGTACATGTTCGACCACAACATCTTCCAGGAGAACCTGGTCGGCGTTGACTTCTGCGAGCGCATGGTCAAGGAGACCAACCCCGGCGTGCTCGAAAAGGCGAACCACACCGAGGCACCGCACGCCGCCGACCACGGCTACCGCACCATCGGCGACATCATGCGCGCGCTCAACCCGCTCGAGGGCGACTTCTACCGCGAGGCGCTACAGGTCAGCCGGTGGACACGCGAGATGTTCTGCCTGATGGAAGGGCGCCACGTGCACCCGTCCACGCTGTATCCGGGCGGTGTCGGAACGACGCCGACGATCCAATTGTTCACCGACTACCTGACACGCCTGATGCGTTACGTCGAGTTCATGAAGCGCGTCGTCCCGCTGCACGACGACCTGTTCGACTTCTTCTACGAGGCGCTTCCGGGATACGAGAACGTCGGCTTGCGGCGCACGCAGCTGATCTGCTGGGGCGCGCTCAACGACCCGGCGCACTGCGACTTCAAGTACGAGCACATGACTGACTGGGGACGCAAGGCCTTCGTCAGCCCGGGCGTCGTGGTAGACGGCAAGCTCGTCACGAACGACCTCGTCGAGATCAACCTCGGCATCCGGATCCTGCTCGGCAGCTCGTACTACCAGGGGTGGGAGAACGAGCCGATGTTCGTCGAGCGGGACGCGCTCGGCAATCCGGTCGACCGCAATCACCCGTGGAACCAGACGACCCTGCCGCAGCCTCAGAAGCGCGATTTCGGCGACAAGTACAGCTGGGTGATGTCACCGCGTTGGTTCGACGGCAAGGATCACCTGGCTACCGACACCGGCGGCGGCCCGATCGCGCGGCTGTGGGCAACCGCGCTCGGCGGGCTGGTCGACTGTGGCGGCTACGTGAAGTCGACCGGACACAGCGTCGTGATCAACCTGCCGAAGACGATGAACAAGCCCGAAGCCACCTTCGAGTGGAAGCCGCCGAAGTGGAGCAACGCGCTCGAACGAGACCGCGCCCGCACCTACTTCCAGGCCTATGCGGCAGCGGCGGCCCTGTACTTCTGTGAGCAAGCCCTGGCCGAGGTGCGCGCCGGCCACACGAAGACGTGGGAGTCGTTCACGGTCCCGGACGAGGCGTTCAGCTGCGGCTTCACCGAGGCAGTCCGTGGCGTGCTCAGCCATCACATGGTCATCAAGGGCGGCAAGATAGCGAACTACCACCCGTACCCACCGACGCCGTGGAACGCGAGCGTGCGCGACGTATTCGGCACGCCTGGCCCGTACGAAGACGCGGTGCAGAACACGCCGATCTTCGAGGAGAACCCGCCGGAGAAGTTCAAGGGCATCGACATCATGCGCGCAGTGCGCAGCTTCGACCCCTGCCTGCCCTGCGGTGTCCACATGTACCTCGGCCCCGGGCGCACGATCGAGACGATTCACAACCCGGCGACGATGCCGGTACAGACGCTGGCAACCTGATGCCGGCGAGTGATGTCGGCGCGCGGGTCGAGGAACTGCTCGCACAGGTCGGCGAACTCGGCGGTCGCCAAGCAGCCGCGACTGCCGAGGAGCTTGTGCGCGTGCTCGTCGAGTACTACGGCCAAGGCCTCGAACGCGTCGCCGACCTCGTCGGCCCCGATGCAGTGCGGTCCCTGACGGCCGATCCGCACGTGTCGACGTTGCTCGTGCTGCACGGTTTGCATCCGCTCGACGTTGACACACGCATCGAGCAGGCGTTGGACAGTGTGCGTCCGTATCTCGGTTCGCACGCGGGGGGAGTGTCCTATCTCGGCGTCGACGAGAACGATGTCGCCCATCTGCGCTTGCAGGGCAGTTGCAGCGACTGCCCGTCGAGCACAGTCACAGTCAAGATGACGATCGAAGCGGCGCTCCTCGCGGCGGCACCGGAGCTCCAAGGCATCGATGTCGAGGGCGTCGAGGAACAACCCAAGCCGGTGCTCCAGATCGGGCTGCGACCGGGGCTGGATGCCGTGCCGACTTCGGCGCGGCAGTCCGCCTGGCGACATCCCGCTGCGCCGGATCTCCCCCGAGACGGCACCGTCTGCGAGGTCGACCTCGGCGGCGTTGCGGTGGTCATCGCTCGGTTGGGTGGGACCTACTACGCGTACGGCAACACCTGCCCGTGCTGCGGGATGTCGTTGGCGCAGTCGAGTCTGGCCGGCGACGTTCTCGCCTGCCCGTCGTGCTCGGCACGCTTCGACATCCGGCTCGCCGGAATTTCCGCGGATGGCTCCGGACGTCGTCTCGACCCGCTGCCACTGCTCGACGACGTGTCGGGCATCCGGATCGCGGTGCCCGTCGCCGAGGCCGTGTGACATGACCACCGGGCTGCGCCGCTTCGTCGGGCGATCGCCCGTCGAGTTCGCGCAGCGAGTCGCAACGCCGCAGGCCGAGGTCTGCGAGTTGTGCGGCTCCGGCATCGCCGACGAGCACGCGCACGTGGTAAACCTCGAACGGCGAAACCTGCTGTGTGCCTGCCGCCCGTGCTATCTGCTGTTCACCCGCGACGGTGCCGGACGAGGCAACTACCGTGCCGTTCCGGACCGCTACCTCGGTGCGGCGCGGAGCCTGTCGCAGCAGCAGTGGGAAGCATTGCAGGTGCCGGTCGGCATGGCCTTTTTCTTCAAGAACAGCGCGGCCGGACGCATCGTCGCGCTGTATCCCGGACCGGCCGGAGCCACCGAGTCACTGCTCGACCTGCACGCCTGGAACGACGTCGTCGCGGAGACACCGTTGGCAGCGGACTTGCTGGACGACGTTGAAGCGCTCATCGTGCGCCGCGACCGTGAACACGACGAGATGTACCTGGTCCCGATCGATGCCTGCTACGAACTGGTGGGCCTGCTGCGCATGCACTGGACCGGCTTCGACGGCGGACCCGAGGCGCGCGCGGACATCGACGCGTTCTTCGAGCGGGTGCGTGCGCGTGTCCGCACCTGAACTCGCCTTCGACTGTCTCGGCGCGCGCTCCGACCCCTATGCAGCCGGCCCTACGCTGAGCTTCCGGCTACGCATCGCGGAGACGACGGGGGAGCGCGTCCACGCGATCGCGCTGCGCGTGCAGTTGCGGATCGAGCCGCAGAAGCGCCGCTATACCGATGACGAGGCGCGGCAACTCGACGGCCTGTTCGGCGACCGCTCGCGGTGGGCCGACACGCAGCGACCGCTGCAATTCGCGGAAGCGGGCGTGATGGTGCCGAGCTTCACCGGAAGCGTCGAGATCGACGTCCCGGTGCCGTGCACCTACGACCTCGAGATCGCCGCCACCACCTACTTCCATGCTCTCGGCGAGGGAGAGATCCCGCTGATGCTGCTGTTCAGCGGGACTCTGATCGCCCGCGGTGCCGCCGGTTTCAGCGTCACCCGCGTCCCGTGGCACAAGGAAGCCGCGTGCCGCGTGCCGGTCAGCGAGTGGCGGGCAATGATGGACCGGTTCTTCCCCAACAGTGGCTGGCTGCGCCTGGACGTGAGCACCCTGCAGGCGCTCGGCGCGTACAAGAACGCGCGTGCGCTACCGACGTGGGAGCGCGCGATCGACACGTTGCTCGCAGAGGTGAGCGACCGTGAGCACTGCTGACCCGTTCGCCGCGGTGCGCGCCGTCGCGGATGCCGTGCTCTACGAGGGGTATGTGCTCTATCCCTATCGCGCCTCGTCGGCGAAGAACCAGAGCCGGTGGCAGTTCGGCGTGTTGATGCCGTCCGGATTCGATGACCCGTCGGAACGCTCTGGCTGCCGCACCGAGATCGTGATGGAAGGCCGAGCGGGCGCGCAGCTTGCGCTCGAGATCCGGTTCCTGCACGTGCAACACCGCGCCGGAGGTGGCCTGCCCGAATGGGACGAGACCGTCGAGCGGCACGTCAGCTTCGCACTCGACCTCGACGCGTTGCGAAACGCGCCGGACGAGCGCCGATTCCGGTTCACTCATGCGGTCGACGACGGCACGGACGGCGCACACCGCGAGATCTCGGCGATCGACGGCGCTGTCGTCGTGTCGCTCACCGAACTTCCGGGCCCGTACGGTGCACTGCGACTGCGGATCGATGTCGAGAACCGCACGGACGCGTCGCCCACGGATCGCGATATCGCCTTGCGGCACGCATTGGTTGCGGCCCACACGATGGTCGCCGTCGACCGTGGCCGCTTCGTATCAATGACCGACGGACCGGAGTGGGCGGCACCCGACGTGAAGGGATGCACCAACGAGGGAACCTGGCCCGTGCTGGCAGGGTCGGAACAGGTCGTGCTGTCCTCGCCGATCATCCTCGGCGACAACCCGCAGATCGCGCCGGAGAGCCCCGGCGATCTTTACGACGCGACCGAGATCGACGAGATCCTCACGCTGCGCACGATGGCGCTCACCGACGCCGAGAAGGCCGAGGCCCGGGCGACCGATCCGCGCGCGGCTCGGGTGATCGAGCAGGTCGACCAGCTGCCGCCCGAGCACCTCGACCGGTTGCACGGCGCGCTGCGTTATCTGCAGCGGGTGGAAGGCGCCGCCGAGCCCGACGCCGATATCGATGTTGGTGTCGACCGGTTCATGCATCCGCGGACACCGTGGTGGGATCCCGGTGCCGATGCGTCGGTCGACCCGGACACCGATCATGTCGTCGTTGAGGGCGTGCGTATCGCGCGCGGGTCCCGTGTGCGGTTACGCCCCGGACGCAATCACCGCACCGATGCGCAGGATCTGTTCATCGCCGGGCGGTGCGCGACAGTCGAGGCGGTGCTGTTCGACGTCGATGGCCGGCAGCACTTGGGGGTTACGCCCGACGACGATCCGGAACTGGCCGAGATCGCTCGGTGGCACGGCCGATTCCTCTACTTCAACCCGGAGGAGGTGGAACCGCTGTGAGCGCGAGCAGGGTTCTCGTCGCCGGCGTGGGGAACATCTTCCTGGGCGATGACGCGTTCGGTTGCGAGGTCGTTCGTGCGTTGGCCGGGACGAGCGTCCCCGATCGCGTCGAGATCGTCGACTTCGGCATCCGCGGCGTCCATCTGGCCTACCAGCTCCTCGACGGCTACGACCTGCTCGTGCTCGTCGACGCGGCCCCGCGTGACACCGCACCGGGGACGGTGTCATTGCTCGAGGTCGAGCTCGACCAGATCGAGCAGGACACCAGTACCGCGGCGCCGCTCGTGGACGCGCACGGCATGGAGCCGGTCTCGATCTTGACCATGCTTGCCTCGTTGGGCGGGCAGGTCGCCCGGATGTTGGTCGTCGGTTGTGAGCCCGAATCGGTCGCCGAAGGGATCGGTCTCACCGAGGTCGTTGCTGCAGCGGTGCCACGCGCGGTCTCGCTCGTCCACCGGGTGATCACGGGAGCGCATGAGCCGGTGAAGGAGGTGACGAATCGATGAGCGGATTGATCAAACTGGCGATCCTGGCCGGTCTGGTCGGAATCGTGGTCGTCAACGCGCCCGACATCAAGCGGTACGTGAAGATCTCGCGGATGTGAGTGCGGAAGGCCCGGAAAAGCAGGGTTGCGGGTGCCCGATTCGGGCGTAGCGTCAGGAAGCGGACGTACCTGCCCGGCGATGAGGCTCGATAGGTGGGGGCGACGTGCACGACGTGACCGAGGCCGACCGAGAACGGATGCGCGTGCGTGTCCAGGTGCGAGGTCTCGTCCAAGGTGTCGGGTTCCGTCCGTTCGTGTATGCGCTTGCCCGCGAACTCGCGTTGTCGGGATGTGTCGTCAACACCGGCTCGGGCGTCGTCGCCGAGGTCGAGGGACGCGGAGCCGATGTCGCAGAGTTCACGCGACGGGTCGGTGCCGACGCACCTCCGCTCGCCCAGGTCACGTCCATCGATGTCCTCGAGACGCCGGTCGTCGGCGGTACCGACTTCGTCATCGGATCGTCCGTACAGGGTGCGGCGCGAACGCTCGTTTCTCCGGACGTCGGAGTCTGCGACGACTGTGTGCGCGAGCTCGCCGATCCGGGCGATGTGCGTTTCCGACACGCTTTCATCAGCTGTACCAATTGCGGACCGCGGTTCACGATCGTGCGTGCGCTGCCCTACGACCGGCCCGCGACGACGATGGCCGAGCTGCCGCTCTGCGAGCGTTGTGCGGCGCAGTACGTCGATGCGTCCGATCGCCGCTTCCACGCGCAGACGGTGGCCTGCCCGCATTGCGGACCCACGCTGTCGCTGCGCACCGGCACCGCGGTACAGACGGGCGACGTTGCACTGGCGCATGCGCGTCAGTTGCTCGCCGCGGGTGCGGTCGTTGCGGTCAAGGGCATCGGCGGTTATCACCTTGCCTGCGACGCAACCAATCGCGATTCAGTGGCGACCTTGCGCAAGCGCAAGGACCGCGGTGACAAACCGTTCGCCGTTATGGTCGCCGACGTCAACGTGGCCGCCCAGCTCGCCGAGCTGGGGGCTGCTGAACGTGCGCTGCTGCTCGACGTGCGGCGTCCGGTCGTGTTGCTGGCGCGACGGCATGCACCCGCGGTAATCCTCGCCGAAGAAGTCGCCCCGGACAGCCCCGACATCGGCGTGATGCTTCCGTACACCCCGCTGCATCACCTGCTGTTCGGGCTACCGGGAGATCCGTCCGCGCCACGCGTGCTCGTGATGACGAGCGGCAATCTGTCCGGCGAACCATTGGTGACCGATGACGAGCAGGCGCTGGACCGACTCGCGGGCCTCGCCGACGCCTGGCTGCAGCACGACCGCCCGATCCACGTGCCGTGCGACGACTCGGTCCTGCGCATAGCCGCCGGCGACCAGCTGCCGGTGCGCCGTTCGCGCGGTTTCGCTCCGCTGCCCATTGCGCTGCCGATCGCGGTCGCGCCCGCGCTCGCGACCGGTGGTGATCTCAAGAACACGTTCTGCGTCGCGGACGATCGCTATGCGTGGCTCTCGGCGCACGTCGGAGACATGGACGATCTCGCCACCATCGACGCGTTCGACCGCGCGACAGCGCACCTCTCGACCATCACCAACGTCGTGCCCGAGGTGCTCGTCACCGATCGGCATCCGGCCTATCGAAGTGGGCAGTGGGCGCTGCGTAATGCCGGCGGACGCGAGGTGCGCCTCGTGCAGCATCACCACGCGCATATCGCATCGGCGATGGCCGAGAACGGTCATGACGGTTCGTCGCGAGTAATCGGCTTCGCGTTCGACGGGACGGGATACGGCACGGATGGCGCGATCTGGGGTGGCGAGGTGCTCCTCGCTGATTACACGGGATTCGACCGAGCTGCGCATCTGCGTTACACCTGGCTGCCCGGTGGCGATAGCGGCGTGCGCAATCCATGCCGGATGGCGCTGTCACATCTGCGCAGCGCCGGCGTGGCGTGGGACCCATCGTTGCCGTGCGTACGCGCCTGCTCGGAGGACGAGGTGCGCGTGGTGGCGCGGCAGCTCGATCGCGGTTTCGGGTGTGCCGCGACTTCGAGCATGGGCCGGCTCTTCGACGCCATGTCCTCACTCGCCGGCGTGTGCCATCGCGTGGCCTACGAGGCCGAGGCGGCGATGCGGTTCGAGGGGCTGGCGCGCGCCGCCGGCGACGACGTCGGGGCCCCGTACGAGTTCGACGTGCAGACCGGCGACGACGGGCCGTGGCAACTCGACCCGACTCCCGTCGTCCGTGCCGCCGCCGGGGACGTCAGTCGAGGTGTGCCTGCGGAGCTTGTGGCAGCGAGGTTCCACCGTGCGGTGGCAGCAGCCGTACTGCGCACAGCCATAGAGCTCCGCCACCGGCACGCGATCGAGGGTGTCGCGCTGTCCGGCGGAGTGTTCTTGAACGTGTTGCTCACCGTGCTGTGCGTGCGCGCCCTCGAGGATGCCGGGTTCGGGGTGCTGCGGCACCGACTCGTGCCGCCGAGCGACGCGGGGCTGGCACTCGGACAAATTGTGATCGGGGCAAGACGACCGTGAGGGAGAACCTATGTGCCTAGCCGTGCCAGGCAAGGTGCTCGATATCTGGGAGAAGGATGGCACGCGAATGGCGCGCGTCGACTTCGGCGGCGTCGACAAGGAAGTGTGTCTCGAGTTCGTCCCCGATCTGCAGATCGGCGAGTACACGATCGTCCACGTCGGGTTCGCGCTGCAACGCCTCGACGAGCAGTCCGCGCTCGAGACGCTCGCGCTGTTCCGCGAGATGGGCGAGCTCGACAAGGAATTCGGTGACCCCTGGAAGATCGCGGCCGCCGAAGCGGGTGAGGAGGTTCCCAAACCATGAAGTATCTCGACGAGTTCAACGACCCGGAGCTGGCCAAGCGGTTGGTCGAGGAGATCAATGCGACAACGACGCGTACCGTGGTCGCTCATGGAGGTGTGCGGCGGCCAGACCCACTCGATCATCAGGCACGGCATCGACCAGCTGATCCCGCAGGTCGAACTGATCCACGGGCCGGGCTGCCCGGTGTGCGTCACGCCCCTCGAACTCATCGACAAGGCGTTGGAGATCGCCTCCCGTCCCGGCGTGATCTTCTGCTCGTTCGGTGACATGCTGCGCGTGCCGGGCAGCGGGCGCGACTTGTTCCGCATCAAGAGCGCCGGCGGTGACGTTCGCGTCGTCTATTCGCCCCTGGACGCGCTGAAGGTCGCTCGCGACAACCCAGAGCGGGAGGTGGTGTTCTTCGGCATCGGCTTCGAAACCACCGCACCGCCGAACGCGATGGCGATCTACCAGGCACGACGGCTGGGTGTGCAGAACTTCAGCATGCTCGTGTCGCATGTGCGCGTCCCGCCTGCGATCGAGGCGATCATGCAGTCGCCGACGTGTCGCGTGCAAGGCTTCCTCGCTGCTGGCCACGTGTGCAGCGTGATGGGAACGTGGGAGTACCCGTCGCTCGTGGAACGGTTCAACGTGCCGATCGTCGTCACCGGATTCGAACCGCTCGACATCCTCGAAGGTATTCGACGGTGCGTGCAGCAACTCGAGGCCGGTGAGGCGCAACTCGACAACGCGTACGCCCGAGCAGTCCGCGCCGAGGGCAACCAGGCCGCGATCGCACTTCTCGAGGACGTGTTCGAGGTGACCGACCGCGGCTGGCGTGGCATCGGAACGATCCCTGACAGTGGGTGGCGGCTCGCCGCCAAGTACCGCGACCTCGACGCCGAACACCGCTTCGACGTCGGTGACATCAAGACCGAGGAGTCGACGGTGTGCCGAAGCGGAGAGGTGCTGCAAGGTCTGATCAAGCCGCATGAGTGTGCTGCGTTCGGCAAGGAATGCACGCCGCGCAACCCGCTCGGCGCGACGATGGTGTCCAGCGAGGGCGCATGCGCCGCCTACTACCTGTACCGCCGCTTGCAGGTTCCCGAAGGAGCCGGCGTTGGCTGACACCGAACTGGATTCTCGCGACCTGGACTTCGCAGGTTGGACCTGCCCAGTCCCGCTGCGGGACAGCCCGACGATCGTGATGGGCCACGGCGGAGGCGGGCAGATGTCTGCTGAGCTGATCGAGCATCTGTTCGTGCCTGCATTCGGTGCGTCGCCGTCGGGGCTCGCCGACTCGGCCGTGGTGTCGCTCGCCGGCGCGAGGGTGGCGTTCTCGACAGACACGTTCGTCGTTCGCCCGCTGTTCTTCCCTGGCGGATCGATCGGGCACCTCGCCGTGAACGGGACGGTGAATGACCTGGCGATGAGCGGGGCCGTGCCGGCCTATCTGTCCTGCGGGTTCGTACTCGAGGAGGGGACGGAACTCTCGGTGGTCGGCCGGGTTGCTGCGGACATCGGCGCCGCGGCGCGAACCGCCGGCGTCAGCGTCGTCACCGGTGACACCAAGGTCGTCGACGCGGGTCACGGCGACCAGGTCTACGTGAACACCGCCGGCATCGGCCTCGTCTCCGCCGGCATCGACGTCCGTCCCGATCGCGCAGCGCCCGGTGACGTGGTCATCGTCAGCGGCGCGATCGGCGTCCACGGTGTCGCGATCATGAGCGTTCGGGAAGGCATCGAGTTCGGGTCGAACCTCGTGACCGACTCGGCTGCATTGACCCCGCTGGTCCAGACGATGCTCGCGGTGACGCCGGACGTGCACGTGATGCGTGACCCGACACGCGGTGGGCTGGCCACCTCGCTGAACGAGATCGCGAGCGCATCCGGGGTCGGCGTGCATCTCATCGAAGGTTCTCTGCCCGTGCCACCGGACGTCGCCAATGCGTGCGCAATGCTCGGGCTCGACCCGATGTACGTGGCCAACGAGGGCAAGCTGGTCGCCTTTGTGCCGCGCGAGTCCGCGGACGCCATGCTCGAAGCCATGCGCTCGCACCCGCTCGGCGCCGACGCGGCGATCATCGGCGAGTGCGTTGCCGAGCATCGAGGGATGGTGGTGGCCACGACGACGTTCGGCGCAACGCGCGTCGTCGACACCCCGCTGGGAGAACAACTGCCGAGGATCTGCTGACCGATCAAGGTTTGCATAGGTAGAACTCATCCTCGGCCGTCTGGGCGAAGTCGATAACGGTCGAGTGACTGTGCAGTGGCGAGTCCCAGTGCACGGTCACGACCGGCGCGAAGCTCTCGTCGCCGTCGCACTGCGCAGGCTTGCGAATGGTGATGAGCAGCCGGATCTCGTCGTTCGCGGGCACGGTGGCCGGGAGCTGGCGCGCCGGTACTTCGCGGCCGTAGGACGAGCCGGCCGGCGTCAGGTGCCACGGTGACCAGCGGATCTGGGCGACCGGCGCGGCCGCCGAGATGGACGAGATCTTGACGCTGTGCGAGCCGCTGTTCGCCAGCGAGTACATCCGGGTGATCTCGGTGCCCGCCGGGCCCACGATGTAGGTGGTGCCTGGTGGGCCGTCGGCCAGGTGTGTGTGGGAGTACTCGCCGCCGAAGGTCCCCGCGACGATTGGTCCGTACTTCTTGTCGTCGTGGCTCAGGTTCACCCACACGACGACCCCGACGACAACGGCGGCCACGACGACGATGCTGATCAGCCAGACCCACCACGGGACTCGGCGTCGTCGTTTGGCCGCCACATCGGTCACGCCCGGTTACCGTCCAGGCGCGGAGTGACGACGTGCAGTGCTTCGGCGGCGACCTCGAAGTCGGCAGGCAGCGTGGCGACCACCTCGCCGTCGAGTGCAACGTCGAGTGGACGGTCGACGTGCACTCGCAGCTCCTTGGTGCGCAGGGCGCGCACGCCGAACCCCTCGCGGCGACGGCCGAGGATCGTGATCAGCGCGCCCAGCACGAGCCGGACGGGCGAGCCCTGCTCGACCGCGATCACCACCAGGCTGCGATCGTCGAGCCGAGCGCCCGGCAGACGCAGGTCCAACGCCCCGCCGAAGACCGGCGCGTTGACGATCGACAGCTGCACCAGTTCGACCTTCTCGGTCTTGCCGTCGTAATGCAGTTCGCACTCGAACGGCCGGTTCTGGCGCATCGCTCGCACGCCGGCGACCGCGTAGGTGAATCGACCGAACCGGCGGCGCAACGACGACCGGGTTGCGAGCTGGGCGAAGTGGACGTTGAACCCGACGGTCGCGGCGTGAACGAAGTTGTGCGGGCGCTCGCCGTCGACGATCACCTGGCCCGCGTCGATCGCGCGGACGACGCCGTCGCCGAGCATCCGCGCGGCGGCGACCGGGTCGGCTGGGATCCCCAGCGACCGCGCGACATCGTTCGATGTACCGAGGGGCAGGATCGCGAGGATCGAATCGGTGCCGGCCAGCTCGTCCGCAGCGGCGCCGACGGTGCCGTCGCCTCCCGCAGCGATGACCAAGGGACGCTCGGATCGGGGAAGCGCGACGAGTTCGGCTAGCTCGGTCTTGCGCTCCACGTCGAGCTCGCGGACGATTTCGATCCCGACCTCGGCCAGGGCACGTTTGGCGTCCTCGTAGCGCCGCGCCGAGCCGGCGCTGGGACTGCCGAGCACCCACGCCTGCTTCGGAGGTGTGCGTTGCTCGGCAGCAGGCAGCTGGATGCCGGGATCGTTGCGCAGCAACGCCCCAGCGATCGCAGCTGCTCCCACGCCGAGCCCTGCGCCGACGATCACATCGCTCGGGTAGTGCACGCCGTTGTGGACGCGCGAGTACGCGACCGCGCCTGCCGCGGCGGCCATCGGCATTCCGGCCGCCGGCCACTCGCGCGCGACGCCGGTCGCGAAGGCAAACGCTGACGCAGCGTGCCCGGACGGAAAGGAGAACGACGACGGCATCACGACGAGATTCGAGCGTCCCAGCATCCGGCTCGTCGGCCGTTCGCGGCGCAGCAGCAGCTTCACCGGTCCGTTCACGATCGACGACGTGATGGCGATCCCGAGCAGGCCGCGCAGTGCCGCGCGCCGCCCTCGGCTACCGCCGCCGACTCCGAGGATCGCGGCCGATGCGATCCACAGCTTCGAGTGATTTGCAGCGAGCGAGATGGTGCGCAACGCCGCATCCGCGGTCGGGCTGTCGTTCGAGGTGGCGCGGTGCAACAGTCGGCGATCCACGGCGCCGGCACGTCGGCGCACGTGTGCGAGTCGACCCACGTTACGAGTGCTCCTCGACGTACTCGTCGGGGTCGACGTCGGCGGTGTCGATGCCGCGACCGTGCGGATGCTGCGCGTAGAAGTCGAGCCAGAGCTCGCCGAGCCTCGTCCGGAGCTCGCGGCTTGCGTTCTTGCGGAAGTCGGGCAGGCCCTCGTCCTCTTCCTCGCCGAGATGCTCGGTGTTCTCGGTGCGCGCACGTCCGACGGCGGCGAACCACTCGTCCGTCCCGACCTCGTGCTGTCCGGTCTCGGCGATCGCATCGCGGATCTTGTTGTGATCGCGGATGGCATCATCGGTCTCGTCCTCGGCGTCGTCGCCACGTCGCAGCAGGGCGGGGTAGAAGATGGTCTCCTCCGCCTGGGCGTGGGTCTCGAGCCGGGTCGCGATGCGGTTCCAGATCTCGGCGAGTTCGTCGTTGCCCGACGCGTCATCGAGTTCGGCGAACTGGCGCCGGAACCACTCGTGGTCGTCCATGATCAGCGCGGTGATGTCGGGGCGGCCATCGCTCATGTGCTCAGCCTAGAGACTTCTCAGCTTCCGTCGAAGCCTCGGCCCGAACTCACCTGCGCACGAGCGACGGGAGGTGGCACACGAGCATCGCGGTGTCGTCCTCGACGCTGGCGTGGTTGCGCGCGAGCAACTCGTCGGCGATGGCCTCGGGATCGTCGAGTCGCGCGGTCAGCGCGATTGCGCTGCGGCGCAGACGGGTCAGGCCGGTGTCGATGGTCTCCTCGCGGTTCTCGACGAGGCCGTCGGTGTACAGCACGAGGGTCGAGCCGGCCGGCACAACGCGTTCGGACTCGGTTCGGGCCAGGTGGTACCCCGTCCCCAACAGCGGGCCGTGGATGTCGCTGAGCATCTCCGCTTCGCCGTTCGGCGTCAGCAGCAACATCGGCATGTGCCCGGCGTTGCTCCAGCGCATCGTCCACGACCCGTCGGCGCGCGGCTGGACGGTTGCCATGAGTGCCGTTGCGGTGCCGTCGATGGCGAGCGGTTCGAGACTCTCGTCGACCGCCTGCAGCACGCCTGAGGGTGGCGCACTCGTGACGACGCTGACGCCGCGAAGCAGGTTGCGCAGTGCCGACATCGCTGTCCCGGCGGCGAGGTCGTGTCCGGCGACGTCGCCGACAACGAGCGCGGTCGCGTCGGCAGGAAGTCGGAAGATGTCGTACCAATCGCCGCCGACGTCGAATCGGTCGCGCGCGGGCAGATATCGCACCGCGACGCGCACGTTGGTGTTCTTCGGAACCTCCGGAAGCAGGGCGCGCTGTAGTCGTGTCGAGATGTCGGCCTGCGCCCGATACAGGCGCGCGTTGTCGACAGCCAGGGCGGCGCGCAGGCACACGTCGGATGCCGCGAACTTGTCGACCTCGGTGAACGGAGCACTGCCGGCGACACGGATCAGGCCGAGCGCGCCCACGACGCGACCTCGCGCGATGAGCGGCACCGCAAGCAGTGCAGCGGCTCCGACCGCTTTGAGCATCGTTCGGGTCTGCGGGCTCAGCAGGGTCGCGTCGTCGAGGCGATCGCCGGTGACCTCGACGATGTCGGATGACGTGACGACGCGGTACGACGCCGATCTCGGTTCGAACGGAGCGGACACATCCTCGCGCGAGAGGATGGCGGCAAGATCGACGTCGACACCCTCGGCGACGGCGTGGCCGCTGCGTCGCAGCACGGTGTCGTCGACGACGAGATCGCCCAGTGCGATGTCGGCGAGGCGGCTCACGGCCAGTCTCGCGAGACGCTGCATCGCCTCGTGTTCGTCGAGGGTCGAGGCCAACGCCTGCGACACCGACTCGGTCCACTCGAGGACGGCGATGCTCTGTTGCGCGACGGCGAGTTCGGCACGTCCCGCTGCGCGTTCCTCGGCATCGGCGACGGCCCGGGCGCGCTGCGAGGTCGTGTCACTGAATACGAGGACGGCGCCGGCGATGCTGCCGTCGTCACTGTTGTGCAGCGGGTTGACGGCCCACCACACGGGCAGCACATCACCTTGAGCGGTATGGAAGGTGTCTTCCTGGTAGTGGATCGCGCGCCCGGCACGCACAGCGTCCTCGAGCTCGCATTCTTCGGCGGGTAGACCTTCATTGAGCGCCTCGTGCGCACCTCGACCGAGCAGGTCGGACCCCTCGCACTGCAACATCGCCAGCGCTGCCGTGTTCGCACTGACGATGCGCGCATCGGCATCGACGGCGACGATGCCGACCGCGGCCGCGGCGACGATGTCGCGCGACGAGGTGTCAGACGCCGTGACCGGCATTTCCTGCTGTACCACCGTCAGGGACTCCCGTTCCCGGCCGCGATCTTCGGCTTGCGCACACTGTAGGAACCAGGGGCATCAACTTTCAACGCGGCCCGGAAGTGATCGATAGGGATAACTCGGGCATACCATCACAATGGACACCAAGGCGGCGCGCTCCGAATCAGCAGACTCCGCCTCGAACGAGCTCGAGTTCCCCCTACCGGCTGACGTGCAGTCGCCGGGCAGGGCGCGCGCCGTGGTGCGCGACCGGTGGCCCGACACCGACGACGAGGTGCTCGACGATCTGACGCTCATCGTTTCCGAACTGGTGTCCAATGCCGTCCAGCACGGCGAGCCCGAGATCTTGCTACGGATGCGGGTCGATCCGCTGTCGGTCGACATCTCGGTGCTCGACCACGGACGAACGGTGCCGTCCGGGACGATCATGGCTCCGGACAGGTCGGCGACCTCCGGACGAGGGCTGACCATCGTCGATCACCTGGCGAGCGACTGGGGCGTGGTCCCGTTCGAGGGTGGCCCCGGCAAGACCGTGTGGGCGCGTCTGAACGTGCCGAACTGACACAGCCAGCCCCCTCGGGTTTCGCGGCCGATCCGGGAGCCCGTGCGAAGCCAAGTACAGCGAAGGGTGTGATTGCCATGGCCGAAATCAAGACTGCGCGAGGAAAGCATGTGTCCGACCCCGGCGCCCACACCGGTGCCACGTCCTCGGAGAGCGTCCCGGACAAGCCGAGCGACGTCCCGAAGTCGGGGTGGATCGCGGTCCTGAGAAGGTCGCTACGCGAGTTCAAACACGACGATGTGACCGACCGTGCGGCCGCGCTGACCTACTTCGGCGTGCTGGCCATCTTCCCGGCGATGCTGGTGTTGATCGCGATCCTCGGGCTGCTCGGCAGGTCGACAACGCAGAAGCTGTTGGACAATCTCGGCGCAATCGCGCCTGGTGGCGTAAAGACATTCCTGACGACCGTGATCAAGCAGGTGCAGGGTGGCGCCGGACGGCGGGGCTCGCCGCGATCATCGGGCTCGCTGTCGCCCTGTGGTCGGCATCGGGCTATGTAGCAGCCTTCATGCGCGCTTCGAATGCGATCTACGACGTCGACGAGGGGCGCCCGATCTGGAAGACGGCGCCCGTGCGGCTCGCGACCACGCTCGCGCTGGTGATCATGCTCGTGGTCAGCGCGATCATGGTCATCGTGTCCGGCCCGGTCGCGAGTCAGCTCGGCAAGGTGCTTGGCATCGGCGACACCGCGGTCCTGGTGTGGGACATCGTGAAATGGCCGGTGCTGCTCGTGATCGTCAGCGCGATGTTCTCGCTGCTCTACAAGGCGAGCCCCAACGTGAAGCAGCCGAGCTGGCGATGGATCTCGCCCGGAGGGGTCGTTGCCGTCGTCGTGTGGCTGATCGCCTCCGGAATGTTCGCCCTGTACGTCAGCCTCTCAGGCTCCTACAACAAGACATACGGATCGGTCGCCACAGTTATCGTGTTCCTCGTCTGGCTCTGGATCACGAACATCGCGATCCTGCTCGGTGCGGAGTTCAACGCCGAGACACAGCGTGAGCGAGCCATCCGCGCCGGGATGCCGGAGGACCTTGAGCCGTTCGCCGAGCTGCGCGACACGCGCAAGCTCGACGACCCGGAGAAGCGGCGTGTGGAACGGGCTCGCGCCGTCCGCGACCGCACGATGACAGACGAATGATGAGCGAGCGGTCTCGCTGTTTGGTCCTGTCGCTACTTGATGACCGCGTCGATGGTCTTCTTCAGCGCCGAGGGTTGCGCAGGTGAGGTCGGCGCCTTGGCCCTGACTTCGATCAGTCGCTCGCCGAGCTCGGAAAGCTGCTTTCGGCCGAGCCCGTCCCGCACCTTGGGAAACCAGTCTTGCTCCTCCTCCTCGATGTGATGCCTCACGTTCTCGATGAGCACGGTCGTCTTGGCGTCGAACCGTTCGGCGTCGGAGGACATCGCGTAGAGCTCCGAGCACAGCACATCGGCGACGTGGTGCTCCTCGTAGGACTCGAGGATGTCGTCCTCCAGATCGGGGAGCAGCTTTCTGACCTCCGGGTACATCACCTCGTTCTCGAGGTAGGTGTGCACGGTCAACAGCTCGATCATGCGAGAGACGAGTTCGCCCTTGCGGGTGACCGCGTTCTCGCCGGCGGATTCGAAGTCGCGGAACAGCTTGCGGAGTTCCTTGTGGTCCTGCTTGAGCAGGACGATCGCGTCAGTGGACACAGAGTTCCATTCTCGGATTGCCGGGCTGCCGCCGAGCGAGCGTGGCTGCGAACAGCAGCACCGCGATCATCGAGGACGGGTAACGCCGGACATGACACGGCTACGTCTTAACCGTCGTGCCTGAGGTACCCACGAGGCCGATGTGCCTATCTGAGTGCGAGGTCGGCCACGCCGAGTCGAGGTCGTCGGGCGGGTTGTGTAGGCCGACGACGATCTGGGCAGGCCATTACGGCACCGACCACCTGTCCGGGGGAGCGCCCAATGTCCACAGTCGCGAGGTACCTGGACAGGTGCGTCGATCGCATCGAGCGTGCGGCCGTCCTCGACAAGGTGGCCGAAACCGTGAGCGCGGCGGCGCGCAAACTCATTCGTCCCGGGCCGATCGAAGACACGCTGAGCGGGACGCAACTCGGTCACCCGGCTCATCCGCTGCTGGTCGCGGTCCCGATCGGCGCCTGGACGTCGGCCGCGTTTCTCGATGCCGTCGGCGCCGACGAACAGACAACGCGCAGATTGATCGGGATCGGCGTCGCGGGTGCCGTGCCGTCGGCGCTCACCGGAGCATCGGACTGGTTGAGCACGGCGGGAGCCGAGCGTCGGATCGGGCTGGTTCATGCCGCTGCCAACGACGTATCCCTCGGGCTCCAAGCGGCGAGTTGGGTCATGCGGCGGCGCGGTCACCGCCGCGGCGCAACCTGGGTCTCGGCCGCTGCGGTCGCGGTGCTGGGTGTCGGCGGCTGGTTGGGCGGGCACCTCGCGTACGCGATGGGCGTCGGTGTGGACACGACGGCGTTCCAGCACTTGCCCACCGATTGGACCGACGTCGCCGCGCTCGACGATCTCGGCGCTCGTCCGATCGGTGTCGAGGTCGACGGTGTCCCGATCGTGCTCTATCGGACGGAGGGCTCGGTCGTCGCCCTCGCCGCTCGGTGCACCCATCGAGGCGCCCCACTCCAGGACGGGACGGTCGATGCCCAGGGTTGCATCACCTGCCCGTGGCACGGCAGCACCTTCGCCCCGGACGGCTCTGTGCGGACGGGACCGGCGACGCGGCCGCAACCGGAGCTGCAGGCGCGCACCGTCGCGGGCCGCGTCGAGGTGCGACGCGACGAGCCGCGCACGCTGCGAACCAACCCGGTAGGGCGGTAGGCCTCATGCGGGTTGGATGGTGCAAGTTCGATGCTTGCGCCTGAATGACTTCGGATGGGTGCGCCGCCAGGGACTCGAACCCCGAACCCGCTGATTAAGAGTCAGCTGCTCTGCCAGTTGAGCTAGCGGCGCCGGTCATGCTTCCGGCCCACCTCAGGTGGGCCGGACAGCAACATTAGCACGGTGCGATCGACCCGATTTCGTGTGCCGGGGCGGTACTCAGGCTGCGCCGTAGGGAAGGGTCAGCCGTATGAGTGACGAGCCGGACGCCGCTGACAACGGCGGTGGCGAAGAGAGCGACGAAGGCCTCTTCACCGTCCTGCTCGCGCTCGCTGCGAACGTGGCAGTCGGGGTGCTCAAGCTCATCGCAGGAGTGATCAGTGGGTCGGCGGCACTGCTGTCCGAGGCGGCGCACTCGGTCGGTGACTCGACCACCGAGATCTTGTTGATCGTCGCACTGCGGCGCTCCGATCGTCCCGCAGACGCGCGCCATCCCTTCGGCTACGGCAAGGAACGCTACTTCTGGTCGCTGCTGGCCGCGGGCGCGATCTTCGTGTCCGGCGCAGCGTTCTCGATCTACGAGGGACTGCACACGATCCTCGGCGGAGCAGCGGAGTCGACGGACAAGCTCTGGATCAACTATCCGGTGCTCGCGCTCGCCGCCGTCCTCGAGGGGACGTCGTTCCTCCAAGCGCTTCGACGCGCACGCTCGCAGGCGCGGCGCTCGCGCAAGACGCTGCGTGCGCTCATCCGCGATCCCGAAGACCCGACCGTGAACAGCGTCGCGATGGAGGACTCCGCAGCACTGATCGGCATCGTCATCGCCGCCGCCGGCGTGGGGCTGCACCAGCTCACCGGCTCGAGCGTGTACGACGGCATCGCCTCGCTGTGCATCGGCGTGCTGTTGCTGGTCGTCGCCTTCGTGCTCGCCCGGTCGACCGGTGACCTGCTGATCGGCAAGCAGGCCAGCCTGACCCTGCTGCGCGAGATCGAAGCGTTCCTCGAGGACGAAGCCGAGATCGTCGATGTGGTCGACGTGCTGTCGATGGTCGTCGGCGCGGGGAGCGTGCTGCTGTGCGTGCGCGCCGACTTCGCCGACGAGGTCAGCTCGGGCGACATCGAGCAGGCGTGCATGCGTATCGACGGCGACCTTCGCGAGCGTTTCACCGAGCTGAGCGAGGTCTTCATCCAGCCGGTCTCGCGTGGCGATCCGCGGATCCAGGACCGGGTTCAGGCGCGCTACGGTCGCATCCTTTCCGACCGCGAGGCTCCCGCCGAAAAGTAAGGACACACCGTGGGCGACGACTACAGCCGCAGTGACGAGTCCGAAGCCGAGCGGCTCGACCGCAACTACGGCGAACTGCTGCAAGAGTTGCGCGTCGCCCAGACGGGCGTGCAGATCCTGTTCGCGTTCCTTCTCGGGATCGCCTTCCAGACGCGGTTCACCGAGATCTCGTCCTATCAGCGCGGGATCTATCTCGTGACACTGGTGGCGTCGGCACTCGCCGCGATCATGCTCATCGGGCCGGTAGCAGTGCACCGGATGCTGTTCCGTCGCCACCAGAAGCAGGAACTCGTCGACCTGACTTCGCATCTCGCCGCGACCGGTCTCGTTTTCCTCGCGGTCGCCGTCCTCAGCGCGGTGCTGTTCGTGGTGAGCGTGGTCGTCAACCTGGCGCTCGCAGTCGTGTTCACCGTCGTGCTCGGCCTGGTGCTGATCGGCTCGTGGTACGTCCTTCCGTCCGAGGTGCGTCGGCGGCGACCGTCGCGTGACCTACGCCCCGAGTGAAAGATCACCCGCGCGCGGGTAACTGACAGGCATGTCCGAACCCGCTGCCGCGTCACCACCGCATCGCCGCAAGCGGATCACCATCGATCAGATCGTCGAACTCTACGAAGACGCCGAGCGATGTGCGGCCGCAGCCGGCTTGCGTTACGTCAGTCCGGACGAGCCGGGAATCCGCCGCACGCGCCGCGGCAAGGGTTTCAGCTATGTCGATGCACAGGGCAAGACTGTCGCGGCACAGGTGCGGGTGCGCATCAAGGCGCTCGCGATTCCGCCTGCGTGGTCCGAAGTGTGGATCTGCGCGTTCGACGACGGACACCTGCTGGCCATCGGCAACGACGACCGCGGTCGGCGGCAATACCGGTACCACGATGACTGGCGATCGTTCCGTGACCTGCTCAACTTCTACCGCCTCGTCGATGTCGGCCCGCGGCTGCCCAAGATCCGCGCCGACGTGGCGACCCAACTCCGCCGCCGCACGTTCGACCGTGACCAAGTGCTCGCGGCGATGTTGCGCATCGTCGATGTGTGCGGGCTGCGCGTGGGTAGCGAGGAGTACGCGGAGGAGAACGCGAGTTACGGCCTGTCCACCCTGACCAAGAAGCACGTACGGGTGGTCGGCGGGTCGGTGCTGTTCGACTTCCCCGCGAAGTCCGGCAAGCAGGCGCAGGTCACCCTCCACGACCGTGCAGTAGCGCGCGTCGTGACGGTCCTGCTCGGACAGCGAGGCCGTCGCCTCTTCGCGGTCGACGGGTCCCCGATCGGGGCGGACGAACTCAATCAGCGTCTCGGCGAACTCGCCGGAGCGCGGGTGACTGCCAAGGACTTCCGCACGTGGCACGGCACCCGCGTTGCGTTCTCGTCGCTGCGCAAGCACTTGCCTCCGTCCGACGACCAGAGCACCCGCGAACAGCGCGTGCTGAACGCAGTCGATGCAGCCTCGGAATTCCTGAACAACACCCGCACGGTCGCCCGGGCGCACTACGTGCACCCGCACGTCGTTTCGGCCTACCTCGACGGCAGCTTCTCGCAGACGCTCACCGCGCGCCGTCCGCCCCGTGCACCCGGACTCGACACGGACGAACGGGCGTTGCTCGGGTTCCTCGGCACTCAGCTCGCGCAGCATCTGCACGCCCTCTGATCGCGTTGCCACCACGTGTGATTACTATCTCGCGCTGAGACCCGTTGTCGGTGTTGAAGATCAGCACTGCACGGACCGACCGTGACGGAGACGACCATGTCCCGCCGCGATGCCGATCCCTACGAGGACGCCGCGCGCTCGCACTCATTGTTCGACGCACCTGGGCAGACCTGTGCTGCGCTGCGCGCGATCGATTGGACGCAGACGGCGCTCGGTCCGCCGGAAACGTGGGGACCCGATCTGCGCCGTGCTGCTCACACCGTCGTGCGCTCCGCGGCGCCGATGCTCGTCTGGTGGGGCGAGCAGTTCATCCAGTTGCACAACGATGCGGTGATCGCGTCGCTCGGCGTTGACCAGCCCGCGGTCGGGCGAGCCGCGCACCACTGCTGGCCCGAGCGGTGGGCGGTGTTCGCCCCGCACGCAGTGCGCGTGATCAAGACCGGCGAACGGCACATCGTCGAGGACGTGGCGTTGCCCGTCGACGGCGCCCCGGCCAGGTTCTGGACGGTGTCGCTGGCGCCGCTGAGCGACGGCACCTCGAAGACGGCCGGCGTGCTCGTCAACGCAGCCGACCTGACGGCACGCGTGCTCGCTCACGAGGCAGAACGGCGCGCCGCCGATGCAGCCACCGCCAATCTGCAGATCGCGCTGTCGAGCAACCGTCGCATCGGCACCGCGATCGGGATCTTGATGGCGCATCGGCGCATCACCGACGCGGCCGCGTTCGAACTGCTGCGCGAGGCCAGCCAGCGCGGACACCGCAAGCTGCGCGACGTCGCCGAGGACGTCGTCCTGACCGGCACGGTGCCTGAATGACGCGGTCCGACTGAGGCGAAATGTCCGGAGTGGCAATTTGTTCGATGTCGTGGTTAGACTGCCGATACCGGCGGGTATCACCCCCGGACAACGGCGCAAGCCAGCACGTTGGCGACTGAAACTGCAGGGGCCCGGCACGCTGGCAACCGCCACGAGCGGAGCGACTGTGACGCTGTCTGTCGAGACAGGCCCGAGCATTCCGACCAGTGGTTTCGACGTCCGCACCTCGAGCTGCGACGCGACCCGAGCCAACCTGACAATCAGTGGCGATCTCGACGACGACGGCGCGGCCGTCCTCGGTGAAGTGATCGAAGGTCACCTGCGTACGGGCCGACGCTTTTTGCGTATGCACCTCGGCGGCGTTCGCACGCTGGGTGATGCCGCGATGGTCGTTATCGCCCGCGCCCACGAACAGCTGCTGGCCGCGCGCGGCACGTTGATCCTGACCGGCGTCGACGGACGTCTCGAGGCCGCGCTGCGGATCGCCGCGCCGGCGAGCCCGCTGTTGCTGCTGCCCGCCCGTCCGGCTGAGGTCGGCTGAACCGGCGAGCTACGCGGACGGCAGCGAGCCCGTTCGCACCAGTTCGTCGGCGATCATGCGCAGCTTGACGTTGCTGCGCTGCGACGCGTGAACCATCACGTCGAAGGCCTGGCTGGCCGTGATCCGGTGGCGTTCCATCAAAATGCCCATCGCCTGGCCGATCACCTCGCGGCTTTCCAGCGCGCGGCGCAGGTTCGACTCGCGATCGAGGGCCGACAGCGCAAGGCTCACGTGCGCCGCGTAACCGACTGCCATCGCCTCGGACTCCGGCGTGAACGCGTTGGTCTTGGTGGCGTACATGTTCAGTGCCCCGAGCTTGTCGCGCTGTGTCGCGAGCCGGCACGCCAGCATGCTTTGCACGCCTTCCTGGACGGCACCCTCCGCGAAACGTGGCCACCGCGTGTCGGTGGCGACGTCGTCGATGCGGATGATGTCGGCTTCCAGGAGCGCGGTGATGCAGGGACCTTCACCGAGCTGTTCCTGCAACTTGTCGCAACGTGCCGCGATCTCGCCGAAGCTGGCGGGCGTGTCGATGATCCGGTTCTGCAGCAGCGAGATGCCGGCCTCCTCGCAGCCGGGGACGATCTCGACGGCGAGGCCTAGCGCGCGCTCGAGCACCTCTTGCAGCGATGGCGCGTCGACCAACTCAGAAGCAAGTTCGGCGACCATATGAACGGCCTCGGCCGCTGAGAGTCTGGAAACCTCGACCATCCGCTCCACCCCCTCCAGATGCTCACCCGGTGAGTGACGCGGTACGAACCCGCGACACGGTGCATGGCACCACAACCGCGTGCGTACACCCTCACTCGGGGTGAGTGACGGGGCTCGAACCCGCGACATCCTGGACCACAACCAGGTGCTCTACCTGCTGAGCTACACCCACCATCGCCGCGCCGGGGCGAGATCGTTTCACCGTGGCGCAGCCGCGTCAGTCTACCCGTCGCTGTCCTGCGTCGAGAACCGCCTGGGCAGCCGCCTGAGCCTGCTCCTGGCTGGGTCCGGGCGGCTCGACGAACAGAGTCTGCCGGTAGTAGGCGAGTTCGCGGATGCTCTCGCGAATGTCCGCGAGCGCGCGGTGGGCGAGGCCCTTCGGCGGCTGCGACTGATAGACACGCGGGTACCAGCGCTTGGAGAGCTCCTTGATCGACGACACGTCGATCATGCGGTAGTGCAGGTGCTCGTCCAGCCGCGGCATGTCCCTCGCGAGGAAGCCGCGGTCGGTGGCGATCGAGTTGCCGCACAACGGGGCCGTGCGGGCTTCAGGCACGTGACTGCGCACGTAGTCGAGCACCATGGTCTCGGCGTCGCCGAGCGTGATCGTGGAGGCGCGGACGGCCTCGGTGAGCCCCGATGACTCGTGCATGTCGTGGACGAACGGGATCATCGTGTCGAGGACGTCATCGGCGACGTTGATGACCACGTCGAGCCCGTCGTCGACCGGAACCAGATCGGCGTCGGTCACGATCACGGCGACCTCGATCAACGCGTCTCGTGCCAGATCGAGCCCCGTCATCTCACAGTCGACCCACACCAACCGCTCTGCCATGCGCAGAAGGCTATCTCCCTGAGCGCGCTGTCACCGCGCTCGTGGTCTGGCCAGAGGTCTGATTAGGGTGGACAGATGAGCGCGCAGGTTCTGGATCAGGCCGCCATCGACACCGGACTCGAGTCGCTGCACGCGGACTGGGCGGGCAGCACCGAACAGCTCTCGCGCTCGATCGAATTCGCCGACTTCCCGACGGCCGTCGAGTTCGTCAACCGCATCGCGCCACGATGCGAGGAACTCGATCACCACCCGGATCTGTCGATCCGGTGGCGCTGGGTCGACGTCACCCTGTCGACCCACAGCGCGGGTGGAGTGACCGACAAGGACCTCACCCTCGCCGGGATAGTCGACGAAACCGCAGCGGGTCTGCCGCTGGCGTGAGCACTTAGCGCACGCGGTGCACCGTGAACGGGATGTCGGCCGGGTGTGCCTTCGTCGCGCCGAGGTAGACCGCCGAGGTCGGCAACGGGTTGCCGTTGCGGTGCAGCGTGCGGATGGTCAGCGCACGCGCGCAGTCGGTGTGGAAGTTGACGCCGTCGGTGTGGCCGTAGTTGTAGAACCGGAAGCTGAGCACCTTGCGGTTCGCCGAGAGGACGGCGTAGTCGCGCCCCTCGAGCCGGACAGGATCCCTGCGCATCGGCGCGCTGCTCACGAGCGTTCCGCTGAACACCGCGCGGTCGTTGCTGCGGTGCGTCACCCGCAGGTGGAATCCACGCCGGTCGTGCCAGAGGTAGTCGCCGCTGGCCGCACCGGACCGGTAGTGCGGCGCGCCCTGCACCCGCGCCTCCCAGGGCGCCCGGTCACAGGCGCGTGCTGTGGGACTCGGTGTGGGTGTCGTTGCCGCGGCTGCCGCAGCCGGCGCCAGCCCGGTCAGGCACGCAGCGGACACGGCCAGAACGGCAACGGCTCTGCTTGTCGTGGTCATCGGTTGATCTCCTCACTGACGAGACGATCTCGCCTTTGAGGAGTTGTACGAGTCGGGAGTGCCGGTCGAGTTCGAGCTGTGTTCGGGTTGGGTCAAGCCCGATCTACATGCGTACCGCTACTTGCTGCGCCATTCGCTCATCCCGAGTGCAATCAGGCGCAGCTGCCGGGTGCCGCGCTCGAGCACCGCGGCTTCCTTGACGCGGCGACTGGCCGGGCGTGGGTCGAGTTCGAGCAGATCCATGATCGCCTTCAGCATCGCGGCGACCATCAGATCGGCCGTCATCTCGAGGTCATCGGAACTCCAGTCGAAACCCGCGGTCAGCCGAGCGAGGTCGACGGCAAGTTCGCTCGTGAACAGAGTGAGTTCTGTGTCGATCGCCCGCCGCACCTGTCGTACCCCGCCGTAACGCTCGCGCACGAGGAACCGGAACTGGTCGGGGTGATCGCGCACCTGCCGGCTGAGCACCTCGATCGTGCCGGCGATGATGTCGCCGTGGCTGGCCACGCCTCGGCGGGCATCGCGGATCATCTGGCGCAACGGTCGCATGCACTCGTCCACCAGCTCGACGCCGAGTTGGTCCATCGAATCGAAATGCCGGTAGAAGGCTGTCGGGACGATGCCGGCCTCGCGGGCGACCTCACGCAGGCTGATGCTGTCGAGGCTCCGGCTGGCGATGAGGCCCAGCGTGACGTCGAGCAGGCGTTGCCGGGTCGCCTCCTTGCGCTCAGCGCGGGTGCGCCCGTCCGCCATGCCCGAAACGGTACGCCCGTTCACCCCACCGCGCCCTGTAGCGACGCTCGTCACGACGTACCGGGCGTCACACGCATGGGAGTTGACACTTCGGCGCGTCCTCCGAAGACTGATTGGTGTACAACTGTTCACCGAAATTGAGGATGCCATGACCACCTTTGCGCGGTCACCGCTGAAACTGCTGGAGGCCCTCGCGACGCCGCACGGCGTCGATCGGTACCTCGAGCTGATCAACCCGATGCTCACCGTCCGCGAGCTGCGGGCCGAGGTGACGCAGGTCGTGCGGACGACGCCCGACACCGTCGCACTCACGCTGCGCCCGACGCGCCAATGGCGCGGGTTCCGCGCGGGCCAGTTCGTGCAGGTCACGGCCGTGATCAACGGTGTGCGCCGCACGCGGTGCTACTCGCCGAGCTGCTCGCAGTTGCGCGCGGACGGACACTTCGAGCTCACCGTCAAGGCGCATCCGGACGGACTGTTCTCGCAGTGGCTGCACGCGAATGCGCGTCCAGGTCTGGTGCTGGATCTCGGCCAGGCGGACGGCACGTTCACCCTTCCGGCCACCCGGCCTGCACAGACGCTGCTCGTGAGCGGAGGCAGCGGCATCACCCCCGTCCTGTCGATGCTGCGCACGCTGTGCGACGAGGGCCATCGCGGTGACGTCGTGTTCCTGCACTACGCGGACGACGCGGCGCACGTGCCGCATCGTGCCGAGCTCGAGCGACTCGCAGCCGAGCACGACAACGTGCGTGTCGTCCTCGCCTACACCGCGACCGATGAGGGCGACCTCGCCGGCTTCTTCGGTGCCGAGCACCTCGAGTCGGTCGCACCGTGGCACGCCGACGCACACACGTTCGTGTGCGGGCCGCCCGGACTGATGCGCGCCGTCCGTGAGCACTACAAATCGGCCGGGCTCCTCGAGCGGTTGCACGTCGAGGAGTTCACCCCGGAGATCGCGGTCGTCGCAGGCGACGCGACCGGCACCGTGCGATTCGCCGCCAGTGACACCGAGGTCGACAACTCAGGAGCCACTTTGCTCGAGCAGGCCGAGGCGGCCGGCCTGAACCCCGAATACGGCTGCCGCATGGGCATCTGCTTCTCGTGCACCCAGGTGAAGACCACGGGGTGCACCCGCAACATCCGCACCGGCGAGACCGACAGTGATCCCGACACCGAGATCCAGCTGTGCATCAACGTGCCTGTCGGCGACGTCGAACTCAACGTCTGAGAGAAATCATGACCATCACCCTGACCGAATCGCAGGTCGACGAGCTCGGCCGCGAACTCGACGCAATCCGTGCGCGGGTCGTCGCCGATCTCGGCGCCGAAGACCGCGACTACATCTACAAGGTCGTCAAGACCCAACGCGGTCTCGAGGCCGCCGGCCGCGCCGCGCTGTTCCTCGGCTTCCTGCCGCCGTTCTGGTTGGGAGGGACGGCCGCCCTGAGCCTGTCGAAGATCCTCGACAACATGGAGATCGGCCACAACGTCATGCACGGTCAGTACGACTGGATGCGTGACCCCGCGTTGAACTCGAAGATGTTCGAGTGGGACACGGCCTGCCCGTCCGACCAGTGGCGCCATTCGCACAACTACATGCACCACACGTTCACGAACATCATCGACAAGGACCGTGACATCGGTTACGGCATCCTGCGCATGGACGAGGCCCAGAAGTGGAACCCCTACTACCTGGGCAACCCGGTGTGGGCTTTCCTGCTGATGAGCTTCTTCCAGTACGGCGTCGCGCTGCACGACCTCGAAGCCGAGAATCTCGTCAGCGGCAAGCGCAAGATGTCCGAGAACAAGGAACTGCTCGACGGCATCTGGCGCAAGGTCGGTCGGCAGACGCTCAAGGACTACGTGCTGTTCCCCGCGCTGACCGGGCCGCTGTTCCTGTCGACGCTGACCGCCAACGGCACTGCCAATCTCGTCCGCAACATCTGGGCGTACTCGATCATCTTCTGCGGTCACTTCCCGTCCGGCGTCGCGACGTTCACTGAAGAAGAGACCGAGAACGAGTCACGCGGACGCTGGTACGTGCGGCAGATGCTCGGCTCGGCCAACATCAGCGGCGGCAATCTGTTCCACATCCTGTCCGGCAACCTCTCGCACCAGATCGAGCACCACCTGTTCCCGGACCTGCCGGCGCGGCGCTATCCGGAGATTGCGCCCGAGGTGAAGGCGCTCTGCGAGAAGTACGGCCTGCCGTACAACACCGGTCGGCTGTCGAAGCAGCTCGGCTCCGTCTACGGCAAGATCGCCCGGCTCGCGCTCCCGTTCGGGCGCCGCAAGTCGGACGAGCCCGCAGTGCGTATCGTCGCCGATGCGGCGACGGTCGCTGCCTGATCGAGCCGAAGGGACGTTCATGGCACAGGGCAGAGGTGGGCTCGGCCGCGCCGAGATCGCGAAGGACACCGTCCAGGTGCTGACCGAGACGACCGCGGCTCATGTCGGGCGTATCGCGTCGATCGTCACTGGGGCAATACGCGACGTCGCCCGCGAGATCGGTGATCTCGCGAGCGACGTGTTCGAGATGCGCGACGCCGCCGAGCGCGCCGGCAAGGCGTCGCGCGACGACGATCTCAGTGCACCGTGATGTTGCCCTTCATGTACTGGTGGATCGAGCAGTAGTAGCTGTACTTCCCGGCTGTGTTGAAGGTGTACGAGTACGACCCGGTCTGAATGTTCTTGGACTTGAACTTGTTGTCGGTCGCCGTCACGTTGTGCTGAACGTTGTCCTCGAACTTCCAAGTGACCTTCGTGCCCTTGTTCACCGTCAGATTGCCCGGCATGAAGCTGAAGTTCTTCACCACGACGGTCGGTGCCGCCCCGTTGCTGGCCGAACTCGATTGCGTGTTCGTCCCGGAGCCGGGCTTGCTGCCGCCGCAGCCTGCGAGCAGGCCCACGGCGGCGACGGCAGCAAGAACGCGTCTCATCATGATCACCCGGTGAACATCGACGCCGAGATCGCGCCGCTGGTGCCGATGTCGGACATCGGCACCGGGTACTGGCCCAGCACGAAGTTCAGGATGGCCGCGTGCATGGCCTCGACCGGCTGAATGGTCGCCGCCTGCACGATGCCTGCCGGATCGTGGACCGCCCCGACCGCGAATTGGTACGTGGCCGCTGCCGCGTCCTCGAGCGTGAGCGCGAGCTTGGCGACATCGACGACGTTCTTCGCCTGGCCGAGCTTGGCGACCTCCGTCTTGGTGATCGTCAGCGCCGGGGTGGTCACGGGCTTCACATTGTTCTTCGTGAGCACCGAGTTCCAACCCGCCGCGTGATCCTGGTGCTGCTTCATCGCAGTCGTGGCGAACGTGGCGATCGCCGGTGGCACCTTGCCGAGCTTGCCTGCACCGGCCATCTTGATCGCGCCTTGGTACGCCGCGACGGCCAGGTTCTCCAGTGCGGCTGCCAGCGCGACGACTTGCAGGTCGCCGGTGTACTGGCTGCCACCCGAGGAGGAGTTCGGTGCGGCCGGTGTCGTGCTCTGCTGCGCCGGCGTGGACGCGGCACTGCCACCACCGGAGCTACTGCATGCGGCAACTCCACCGACCAGCGCAACGCCACCCAGCCCGAGCAGGAACGTGCGCCGACCGGCGTCGCGTCCTGAGGTGGTGCGCAGGTGCGCCAGGTTGGCACGGACGTCGGAGAAGGTCTTCTGCACAGCCGGGAAGGTCTCGTTGTGCAGCATGTCCAGCTCGGCGGTCATCGCGTTGAGCTCGTGCTCGGAGATCGCGATCTCGTTCTGATCCTTTTTCTTGGTCACTTGACCGCTCCTTCGGACACGGGCGAAGCCATCTTGGTCGGGTAGTCGGAGTCAGGGAATCCGACGTTGCCCGCAGCCGCAGGGAGTTTCGTCGCGTCCGGCGGCAGCTTGATCTGACTGGCCAGATTTCCCTTCAGGAGCGCCTGGACCGCCAGCAGGATCGCCTTGTGCTGGGCTTCGACGCCGGCGACGCCGGAGAACAGCTGCCGCAGCTCCGGCGTGCTGACCAGACCCACATCGGCGACGTAGGTCTGTGCCGCGACGTCCTCGAGCGTGATCGCCAATGCCACGACCTTGTCGGGGCTGGTGAGCGTCGGGACCGCCTTCGTGACGATCGGTGCGTACTTGGGGTCCGGGTTGGTCTGCTGCTTGCCACCCAGCTTCATGACGGCGGCGTTGAACCCCTTGAGGTGGTCCTCGTGCTGGGCCATCGTCTTCTGCGCGAACGCCTTGACGACACCGTTGGCGCTGCTCCCACCGATGAACGGCAGGGTAAGGGCCTTCTTGTACGTCGCGATGGCGAGCACCTCGATGCTGGCCGCGGTCTGCAGCGCCATCACGTCCTTGGAACTCGCGGCGAACGCAGGGCTCGCAAAGGCCAGGGCAGCCGCGCCCAATGCACCTGCGCCGATGATCGCGCCACCGATGCCGAGTTCGCGACGATGCTCGTAGCGTGACTCGCGCGCGGCCTCCACGTATGAGTTGAGCCCTGCGTGGGCCCCTTTCATCGCATCCGACTGCAAGTCGTCCGACTCCGTCATGAGTTCGCGGAATCGTCCTTCGTCGATCTTTGGATCCACCTGCCACCTCGCTGGCTCGTGCCGATCGCCGACGGGTTTGTGGCGCACCGACTGTGGGGTTCTCCCTCAGGTGGTGACTTCGAGGCGATCCAGGAAGGTGGTTCCGATTTGACCTCACTGTCGTGATCACGATCTGATCACGCGCGTGCGGGTCAGCTGAGCTGATACCCGAGGGTCGTTGCCTGCGATTGCGCATCGCGGGTCACGGTCAAGGTCGCGTTTCCGGTTGCGTCGATGCCGGTGGGCGCGTCGCCGAGCTGAAGCGTGATCGCGCTGTCGCTGTACTCGCCGTCGAAGGTCGTCGGCCAGTTCAGCGGCCCGACCGTCACCGAGGCGCTCAGACCGCCGATGCTGGCCACGCCCGCGGCGTTTCCTGTGGCTGTGCCGGGCGCGAGCAGTAACGAGCCGTCGACCGTGATCTTGGCGTGCGGGTGTGCGGGCTGCGGCTTGACGCTGTCGAGGGTCAGCACGTCGTCGACGATGTCGATGCCACCGCGCAGCACGATCGGTGCGCCCGTAGCCGGCGTCACCGTGACGTCTGATGAACCGCGCAAGGGTTCGCCCTGCGCCGCCGCCACGACCGTTGCGACCAGCGCGTTGCTGGAGTTGGGCGACACAGCGACGCCCGTCGCGTCCACGCCGCCGATGGTGACCTTCGGCAGCGGCGTCCCGCTGACGCCGGACAGCAGTTGGATTCCTCTGATCGTCACGATGTCGCCGATGCGCGCCTTCGGCGGGTGGACGGCGGTGATCTGCGGGCCGTCCGAGGCGATCGACTTGTTGACCGTGTAGGTCAGGGCAGAGCCGCCGGTCAGGATCGCGAGGAATTGCGGGATCTCCGGCAGTCCGTGTCCGGGATGCGCGGCGAAGGTGAACACCACGATGAGCAGCGCCAGCGCATTGAACAGCGTGTATTGGAAGTCGTAGAGGTCGACGTTGCCGTTGTCGTCTGCGATGACGTCGAACGCCTTCGGCCCGACCCGACTCGGCGGCTTGGACAGCACTCCGGTCGACACCTTCGACTGCGTTGCAGCCTTGGCGAACGCCGCGGCCGCATACGGGCCGCCGAGGAGGACGAAGTACAGATCGGACGCGCCGTCCAACAGATCGTGGAACGAGGCCGCCCCGCCGATCGCTACGTATGCCTCGGCAACGACCATCCACGCGGTGACGATCGTCCAGGCTATGGCGATCGTCTTGCTGGTCGAGCGACGGTTGTCGGCGCCGGTGACGAGACCGCCGTGTGGCGCGGTCTTCTGCTTGCTGATGAGCCACCACAGACCCGTGACCACGGCGAGCACGGTCAGCGCCGCCAGGAACGATTCCGCTCCGAACGAGCCCGGCAGCGACAGGGCCGGTGTTGACGTGGTCATGGGCGCCCTCCCGACGACGGCCAGGACCATAGTGAGCCCGTCAGATGCTGCGCAAGAGCCTTTCGGGCAAGTTTGCGGGCGTGCCCCCGGCAGGGTTCGAACCTGCGACCGACCGCTTAGAAGGCGGTTGCTCTATCCACTGAGCTACGGGGGCCGGGCCTCGGCCTGTGGGCGCTCCCATGGTCTCACCTGTGTGCCAGCTAACGGTTGCGCAACCGTGTCGCGACCTGCCTTGACACGCTTCACCCGCTCGGCAGAGGCTTCGCGGCAGAGCGAGAGTCAGGGGAGGGCCATGGCCATCGCATCGGGTGCCGAGTCCACCCAGATGATGCCGCGCGTGTCGTTCGCGGAGCCGGCGTCGACGCAGTCGCGTGCCATCCGTCGGCCGGTCGCGATCACCGGCAGCGTCGCGGTCGTCGTCGGCGTCGCCGTCCAACTGGTCGCGATCATCAACGCGACCTGGTGGAACGCCACCGTGTCCGGTCAATGGGTCGCGATGCGCTTCTCCGACTTCGCACCGCGGTCGTGGCGCGGGTTCGCGTTCATGTACTTCACGTGGGGCGCCTGGCTGATCGCCGGGCTCACCCTCGGCCTCGGCGCCGCGAGCTGCGTGCGCTGGCGCGGCGCGCATGCCTTCCGCATCGTGGCGGCCGTGTTCGGAGTGGTGGCGTCGATCGCGCCGATCGTCGCGCTGATCGTGTTCGCATACCAGTCCCAGTCGGACGTGTTCCACGTCGTGCGTGACTACGCGATCGGCCCGTACCTCGCCGTGTTGGGGACGATGGCGACGGCGCTCGGCGCTGTTGCCGGGTCGGCGCGCTAGCAGGTCACTGCGACAGCCCGGACGCACGCGTCCACAATGCTCTCGGCCGTCCACAGCTTGCTGTTCTCGTCGTCGTGATTCCCGTCGATGCCGTTGCCTGATCGGTACCGGATGGACCGGAACGGATCGAGGGAGCATCGATGAACGACGTACAAATGACGATCGCAGGCAACGTGGTCGACAACCCGAAGCTGCGGCGCACCAAGGGCGGCCACTTCGTGGCCAGCTTCCGCGTTGCGTCCACCCCGCGTCGCTTCGACCGCGAGACGAACGCATGGGTTGACGGGGCGACGCTCTTCGTCACGGTGACGTGTTGGCGGGCGATGGGCGAGAATGTCGCGCAGTCGCTGCGGAAGGGCCAGCCGATCGTCGTCCAGGGGCGCTACTGCCAGCGCGAGTACGAGCGCGAGGAGAAGCTGCACACGGCCTACGAACTCGAGGCGATCGCGATCGGCCACGACCTGTCGCGCGGCATTGCGCAGTTCGAGCGCGTGTACCGGCCGCTGGCCGCCGAGGTGCCCGTCGACGAGGACGGCAGGCCGGCCGACGAGACGGAGCACTACATCGAGGACGAGGCCGAGGCCGCAGATGAGGCCGAGATCGAGGTCGACACCGCGACCGGTGAGGTGCGCGAACTGGCGCCGGCCAGCTGAGCGGGGCCTCGACTCAAGGCCTACCGGGCGGCTGGGACACTGGGTGGTAGCTCGCGCGCGGGTGGTTTCGTCCTGCGCGCACACGGTTCCACGCAGTACCAGACCGAGGACGGATAGTGGCTCAGTTCATCTACACGATGTACAAGGTGCGCAAAGCGCACGGCGACAAGGTGATTCTCGACGACGTCACGTTGTCGTTCCTGCCTGGCGCGAAGATCGGCGTCGTCGGCCCGAACGGGGCCGGCAAGTCGAGCGTGCTCAAGATCATGGCGGGGCTCGACCAGGCTTCGAACGGCGACGCGACGCTGTCTCCCGGCGCCACCGTCGGGCTGCTCCAGCAGGAGCCGCCGCTCGATGAGACCAAGACGGTGCGCGGCAACGTCGAGGACGCCGTCGCCGATCTTCGCGCCACGCTCGCGCGGTTCGAGGAGGTCTCGGCCGCGATGGGTGAGCCCGACGCCGACTTCGACAAGCTGCTTGCCGAGCAGGGCGAACTGATGGAGAAGATCGACCATGCCGAGGGCTGGGAGCTCGACAGCCGCATCGAGCAGGCGATGGACGCGCTGCGCTGCCCGCCCGGCGATGAGCAGGTGACCCACCTGTCCGGCGGCGAGCGGCGCCGCGTCGCGCTGTGCAAGCTGCTGCTCGAGCAGCCTGACCTGCTGCTGCTGGACGAGCCGACCAACCACCTCGACGCCGAGAGCGTGCAGTGGCTCGAGCAGCACCTGGCGCGCTACCCGGGCGCCGTGCTGGCCGTCACGCACGACCGGTACTTCCTCGACAACGTGGCCGAGTGGATCCTCGAACTCGACCGCGGCCATGCCTATCCCTACGAGGGCAACTACTCGACCTATCTCGAGAAGAAGGCCGAGCGGCTCACCGTCCAGGGCAAGAAGGACCAGAAGCTCGAACGGCGCCTGCGCGAGGAGCTCGAGTGGGTGCGGCAGAACGCTCGCGGACGCCAGGCCAAGAGCAAGGCGCGCCTGCAGCGCTATGAAGAGATGGCGGCCGAGGCCGAGAAGACCCGCAAGCTCGACTTCGAAGAGATCCAGATCCCGCCGGGCCCGCGGCTGGGCACGGTCGTGGTCGAGGCGAGCCACCTCGACAAGGGGTTCGACGGCGAGTTGCTGATGAAGGACTTGTCCTTCTCACTGCCGCGCGGCGGCATCGTCGGCGTCATCGGTCCGAACGGCGTCGGCAAGACCACGCTGTTCAAGATGATCGTCGGTCAGGAGCAGCCCGACGCCGGCGAACTGCGCCTGGGTGAGACGGTCCAGCTGAGCTACGTCGACCAGAGCCGCGGCGGACTCGACCCGGCGAAGTCGGTGTTCCAGATCGTGTCCGACGGCCTCGACTACATCAACGTCGGCCAGGTCGAGATGCCCTCGCGTGCGTACGTGTCGGCGTTCGGCTTCAAGGGCCCCGACCAGCAGAAGCCGTCCGGAGTGCTGTCAGGTGGCGAGCGCAACCGGCTGAACCTCGCGCTGACCCTCAAGGAGGGCGGCAACGTCCTGCTGCTCGACGAACCGACCAACGACCTCGACGTCGAGACACTCGGGTCGCTCGAGAACGCGTTGCTGAACTTCCCCGGGTGTGCGGTGATCACCAGCCACGACCGGTGGTTCCTCGACCGCATCGCCACACACATCCTGGCGTGGGAGGGCGACGACGCGAACCCGGCGAACTGGTTCTGGTTCGAGGGCAACTTCGAGTCCTACGAGAAGAACAAGATCGAGCGACTCGGCATCGACGCAGCACGTCCGCACGCGGTGACCCACCGCAAGCTGACTCGGGACTGATGCCCGCCTATCCACCGATCGAGCCCTATGACAGTGGGCTGCTCGAGGTCGGCGACGGCAACCGGGTCTACTGGGAGGTCTGCGGACGTCCTGACGGCAAGCCGGCGGTGTTCCTGCACGGCGGCCCCGGCGGTGGCTGTTCGCCGAACCACCGCCGCATGTTCGACCCGGATCGCTATCGCGTCCTGCTGTTCGACCAGCGCAACTGCGGCCGCAGCCTGCCGCACGCGGCCGAACCCGGCACCGATCTAGGCGCCAACACCACCGAGCACCTGCTCGGCGACATCGAAGCGCTCCGCGAACTCCTCGGCGTCGAACGCTGGCTCGTGTGGGGCGGTTCGTGGGGCAGCACGCTGGCGTTCGCCTACGCCGAACGATTCCCGCACCGCGTGAGCGAGCTCGTCCACGTCGCCGTCACGAACACGACCCGCGCCGAGATCGACTGGCTCTACGGCGGCCTCGGCACGTATTTCCCGGCCGACTGGGATCGCTACCGCGGGTTCGTCGGGCTCGGTCCGGACGCCACCGGCACCGAGCTGGCGATCGCCTACAACGCACTGCTGCAAGGCGATGACCTGCCCGCTCGCGATGCCGCGGCCATCGAGTGGTGCGCGTGGGAGGACGCCGTCGTCGCACTCGACGCAGGCCGCAAGGCAGGCAGCAAATGGGACGACCCGATCGCCCGAATGGCGTTCGCCCGGTTGTGCGCGCACTACTTCTCACAGCACGGCTTCCTGCCCGACGGCGAACTGTTGCGCAATGCCGATCAGTTGCACGGGATCCGCGGCGCGCTGATCCACGGCCGGCTCGATCTGACGTCGCCGCTGGTGACGGCCTACCGCATGTCGCAGGCCTGGCCGGAGGCCGAGTTCCACCCGATCAGTGGAGCCGGACACTCCAGCGGGCCCGGAATGGGTGAGACGATCGGCGACGTGCTCGACCGGTTCGCCGCAGACTGGGAGGTGCAACCGTGAGCAGGTTCGTGCACGAGGTGCACATGCGCTGGTCGGACATGGACGCCTACCGGCACGTGAACAACACCGCCTACCTCGCCTACCTCGAACAGGCGCGTGTCGCGATGTTCTTCCACCGCAACGAGGGCTTCAACGCGGGCACAGTCATCTCGCGTCACGAGATCGAATACCTGCGACCGATCGTCTACCACCCCGAGCCGTTGCAGGTCGAGGTCTGGATCGAGAAGGTCGGCGGGGCCCGGTTCACGGTGCGCTACGAGATCTTCGACGTCCGCGAGTCCGGCCGGGTGTTGACCGCGCGCGCATCGACGACGTGCGTGACCTTCGACTTCACCACCGACCGGCCGCGCCGGCTCACCGCCGAAGAGCGCGAGATCCTCGCCGGATTCAGCGACTCGTGAGTTCGAGCGCCGCGCTGTCCCGCGACGATGTCGTCGAGCTGGCGCCCCTGGTCCGGCGGGCGGTCGATCTCGATCCAGCGGCACTCGTTCGAGTGCGACGCGACGGTCCGCACGTGTCGCTGCTGGTGCGTCTGCCGTTCGGCGTGCTCGCGGCGCGCACCGTCGAGGCCGACCATGAGGGCGCCGACGTCGATGTGACGCTGCGCGGCGCCGACGTGCTCGCCTGGCTCGACGGGGGCACGGACGAGGCGCCGGAGTCGCGCGACGCGCTCTGGCGCGGTGGCTCACCGCCGCGCTCGGGCTGGGAGCGCGTCGATCGCGTGCCAGACTCCGACATCCGCCCGCTCGTGCGCAGCGGCGCGCTGACTCTGAAAGAGGCTGCCGAGCGCGAGGGTGTGCCGGGCGCGCAACCACGCGAGGCGGTGGCCGATGCGCTGCTCGACTCGGTGGTGCTCACCGTCACCGGGGCCGGGCGTCGAGTCGAGATCACGCTGCGCACGTTGAGCGCGCTGACCCGCCTCGGCTTCCTGCCCCGCGACTCGCACGCCGCGATCGACGTCGCCGGCCGCTGGATCCGCGTCGCGGCCGCCTACGGCTCGGTCTACGCCGAACGCCCCGGCGCCACCCTCACCGTCCTGACCGACGTTGCGTGGCGCCATCGACCGCGCGACGTCATGGCGGCTCAGTTGCGGCGGGCAGGCGTAGAACGTCGCCGCTGACCGTGCTCGATGCGGACCTGGTACTTGCCGTTGAGCACGTCGGTCGACCGTCGCGCGACTTGCCGCCCAGGGTACGAGATGCACGCCGAAGGATTCGACCACGGCCCGGGCAGAGCGCCGCCGAGCCGTCCAGCCGGCCCAGCAGCGCCTGGCCGCAGCTAGTCAGGGCAGGTCAGCGGCGTCACTGTCGCGGGCGCCGTTCGCAGCTTGCCCGCAGGTACGCGACGACGGCGCGGCGCGCCGTCGATGACCCAGCCCGCGGCGGGGTCGTCGATGATGCCGCGCCGTGCAGCGTCGACCGAGCAGGACGGCCGCCGCGCCGACCGCCCCGCCGGCGAACGGCAGCCAGCCAGATCCGGTCTCACCGCAGGCGATCATGCGGCAGTCTCGACGTCCGCCACTCAACGTGGGTCGGGCAAGCAGGTCAGCGGATCCAGACGGCGGTGTCGACCGGCAGCGAGCCGTCCGTGCCGAGCGGGCCGGACGCGACGAGCACCTCGCCCGCCGGCAACGCAGCCGGCTCGGCACCGGAATTGAGCACCACGGTCACGTCGCCGCAGCGATAGGCGAGCACGCCGACGGGGGAGTCGAGCCACTCGATCTCGCGGGCATCGGCGAAGACCTCGCGTCGCAGCGCGAGCATCGAGCGGAACTGGGCCAGCGCCGACTCGGCATCGCCCTGCTCGGCCTCGACCGTGACGGCGGCCCAGTCGTCGGGCATCGGCAACCAGGTCGAGGTCGCGGTCGTGAAGCCGTACGGCGCAGTGTCTCCGGACCACGGCAGCGGAACGCGCTCGCCGTCACGGCCGCGGTCGGTGTGCCCGCTGCGCTCCCAGGTCGGGTCGAGCAACGCCTCGTCGGGCAGGTCGACGTTGGCCAGTCCGAGTTCCTCGCCGTTGTAGATGTAGACAGCGCCGGGCAGCGACAGCTGCACGAGTGCCGCGGCACGCGCACGCGCCACGCCGGTGTCGCCACCGCCGTAGCGCGTCGCCGGACGGTCGACGTCGTGGTTGCCGAGCACCCACGTGCACGGCGCGCCGACGGCCGACATCGCCTCGTGCGAGGAGTCGATCGCCTTGCGGAACGACTCGGCGCCCCACTTCGCGATGACGAGTTCGAAGTTGAAGGCAAGGTTGAGCTCGTCGTGGCGCACGTAGCGCGCGAGCCGCTCGTCGTCGGCGACCCACACCTCGCCGACGGCCATCTTGTCGCCGGGGTACGAGTTCAGCACCCGCCGCAGCAGACGGTGGACGTCGTGCACACCTTCGCGGTCCCACCGGATGTCGTCGCGCACCGGCATGTGCGTCTCGTTCTCGTCGTGCGCGCTGAGGGTGGCAAGGTCCATGTCCGGCAGGCCCTCCGGCTTGGCCATGCCGTGCGCGACGTCGATGCGGAACCCGTCGACGCCGCGGTCGAGCCAGAACCGCCAGATGCGCTCGAACTCGGCCGGCACCTCGGGGTTGGTCCAGTCGAGGTCGGGCTGCTCAGGCGCGAACAGGTGCAGGTACCACTCGCCGTCGGCCACCCGCGTCCACGCCGGGCCGCCGAACGCGGACGGCCAGTTGTTCGGCGGCAGTTCCCCGTCGTCGCCCTTGCCCGGACGGAAGATGAACCGCGCCCGCTCCGGCGAACCCGGCGCGGCGGCCAGCGCCTGCTGGAACCACACGTGCTGGTCGGAGAAGTGATTCGGGACGGAGTCGATCGTGACCTTGATGTCGCGCGCGTGCGCCGCCTCGAGCAGCGCGTCGAAGTCGGCCAGGGTGCCGAACATCGGGTCGACGTCGCACGGATCGCTCACGTCGTAGCCGTTGTCGGCCATCGGCGAGGTGAAGAACGGCGAGATCCAGATCGCGTCGACGCCGAGGTCGACCAGGTGGTCGAGCCGCTCCCTCAGGCCGATCAGGTCGCCGTCGCCGTCGGCGTTGCCGTCGGCAAAGCTGCGGGGGTAGACCTGGTAGAACACGGCGGACGCCCACCAGGGAGTGGCACCGAAAGCGCTTCGAGACATATGGCCGAGTCTGCCGCATCCGCACACAGAATTGGCAACCGGGGAGTCAGCCCGGCACGTTTCGCAGCGAGTCGGCAGCGCGGGTCAGGTAGTCCCAGAGCGCGTGCTCGTGCTGCGGGTCGAGCCCGAGCGAGTCGAGGGCCGTGCGCATGTGCGTGAGCCAGGCGTCGCGGGCGGCGGCGTTGACCGCGAACGGGGCGTGACGCATGCGCAGCCTCGGGTGCCCACGCTGCTCGCTGTAGGTCGTCGGGCCGCCCCAGTACTGGATCAAGAACATCCGCAGCCGCTCGGCTGCCGGGCCCAGGTCCTCCTCGGGATACAGGGCCCGCAGCACCGGGTCCTGCGCGACGCCCGCGTAGAAGGTGTCGACGAGCCGGCGAAAGGTCGCTTCGCCCCCGATCGCCTCGTACACACTGTCCGGCCGCACGAGCCCATTGTGCCGATACCGTCGAGGCCATGGACCAAGCCCGTGCCTTCGACGTGATCGTGATCGGCCTCGGCCCCGGCGGTGAGGATCTCGCCGAGGCCCTTGCCGGCGCCGGGCGCTCGGTGCTCGGCATCGACCAGCGCCTGGTCGGCGGCGAGTGCCCGTACTACGGCTGCATCCCGTCCAAGATGATGGTCCGGGGCGCCGAACTGCTTGCCGAGGCACGGCGCGTGGACACGATGGCGGGCACGGCGGAGGTGTCGCCCGACTTCGCGCCCGTCGCCCACCGGATCCGCGCCGAGGCCACCGACGACTGGGACGACCGGGTGGCGGTCGAACGCCTCGAAGGCGCCGGGGCGACGTTCGTTCGCGGCACCGCTCGCCTCGCCGGACGAGACGCCGAGCAGCGCGTGCTCGTCGAGGTCGACGACGTCACCTACGCCGGCCGGCACGTCGTGGTGGCGACCGGCACGGCGCCGGCGATCCCGCCCGTCGAAGGACTCGCCGACCTTCCCCGCGGCGAACTACTGTGGACCAATCGCGAGGCGATGCAAGCCGAACGTGCGCCCGAATCGTTGATCGTGTGCGGTGGGGGTGCGATCGGTTGCGAACTCGCGCAGGCGTTCGCGCGTTTCGGGACGCGCGTCACGATCATCGAGAGCGCGCCCCGCCTGCTCATGCCCGAGGAACCGGACGCCGCTCGCGTTGTCGCCGAGGTGTTCGAGCGCGAAGGCATGACGGTGCGCACCGGGGCGCGGATGACTCGCGCGGTCGCCGGCGGCGAGGGTGTCGAGGTGAGTCTCGACGACGGCTCCGTCGTGACCGCAGCCGTGGTGCTCGTCGCGGCCGGGCGTACGCCCAACCTCGACATCGGTCTCGACAGCGTCGGTGTCGACCCCTCGGCCCGAACGCTCCCGGTCGATGACCACATGCAGGTCGTCGCTGACGACGCGACGATCGACGGCCTCTATGCGCTCGGCGACATCACCGGACGTGGCGCTTTCACGCACGTGGCCGTGTGGCAATCACGCGTGCTCACAGCCCATCTGCTCGGCGAACCTGAGCCGTTCGGCGGCTACCACGCGCTCGCGTGGGCGACCTTCACCGATCCGGAAGTCGGCCGCGTCGGCATGACCGAGCAGCAGGCTCGCGACGCCGGTCTGTCTGTACGCACCGGCATTGCGCAGATCGCCAAGAACACCCGCGGCTGGATCCACGGACCCGGCAACGACGGCTTCGTGAAGGTTGTCGTCGACGCCGACGCCGACACCATCGTCGGCGCGACCGTCGTCGCCCCGTACGGCGGCGAGATCGTCGCGGTGCTCACGCTCGCCGTCCACGCCAAGGTGCCGATCACGACGCTCGAGTCGATGCACTACGTGTTCCCGACGCTGCACCGCGCGGTATCGGAGGCGATCCGCGCGATCGAGTGACCGGCCTGCTGAATCGACCGAGTTACTCCTGCTCGGACACGTCCTCAACCGGCGCCTCGTTGGCCGGGGGAGTGCTTGCGGTCGGCTCGTGCGTGCCGACGTCCATGCGGTCGAGCCGTTCGCGGATGCGGCGGCGCAACTCACGTGCCACGCGGAACTGCTCGCCGGGACGGGTGCGCGCGACGAGCCGGATCACCGTCTCTTCGCGGGTCATCGACTCGACACCCTGCATGTCCGGGTCGCCGAGGAACACACCGTTCCAGTCGTCCTCGGCGCGCATCTGCTCGGCCTCGTCCAGGATTGCGTGCGAAGCCGACGCGACGTCGGCCCAGGCGTCGATCGGGACGTCGAGCACGACCTGTGCGAAGCCCTGGCTCTTGTTGCCGACGCGCACGACCTCGCCGTTGCGCACGTACCAGACCGTGCCGTTCACGTCGCGCAGCCGGGTGGTGCGCAGCCCGACGGCCTCGACCGTGCCGCTGGCCTTCTCGAAGTCGATCGTGTCGCCGACGCCGTACTGATCCTCGAGCATCATGAACATCCCGGACAGGAAGTCCTTGACGATGTTCTGGGCACCGAATCCGAGGGCGACGCCGACGATCGACGTGCCGGCGATGAACGGCGCGAGATCGAAGTGCAGCTCGGACAAGATCGTCATCAGCGCGATCACCAAGATGATGATCGAGATCACCGACTTGATGACCGACCCGATGGTCTCGGCACGCTGCGCGCGGCGCTCGGACAACAACCCGGTCGACTCGATGAACGAGCTGGCTTCGATGCGCTCCTTGAACGGACGCAGGATGCGTGGCACCCCGCCGCGCACCGGCCTGACCAGTCGGTCGACGGCACGGCGCATCAGGGATCGCACCACCAACGCGACCACGATGATGATCAGGATCCGAATCGGGATCTCGATCAGAGCGACCTTGTGGTCTTCGATGAAGTTGGGCAATCCGGACAGGTGATTGGCTGCGGCGTAACTCATCGCGGCCCACGATGCCATGACCGGACTCGGAAACCGTGGCAATCTCAGCGTCGAATGAGCGTGCACACATCGCTTGCGTCGGGTTGACTGATAACCGCATCGGAGGTGAACGCGGTGGCCGGTAACTCGGGCAGCCTTGTGCTCAACGCGACGTACGAGCCCTTGTGCGTCGTCACCCTGCGCCGTGCCGTGGTGCTCGTCCTCGCCGAAAAGGCCATCGTGGTCGAGCAGGGCGCCGCTGTGATGCACTCGGCCCATGCGTCGGTGCCGGTGCCGTCGGTGGTGCGGCTGTCGCGTTACGTCCGCGTCCCGTACCGCCGCGAAGTGCCCATGACGCGCCGCGCCGTGCTCGATCGTGACGCGCATCGCTGTGTCTACTGCGGGGTGCGCGCCGACACGATCGATCACGTTCGGCCGCGCTCGCGTGGCGGGGAGCACATATGGACGAACGTGGTTGCCGCCTGCGCTCGGTGCAACCATCGCAAGGGTGATCGGCTGCTCTCCGAGCTCGGCTGGCACCTCGCAATTCCCCCCGTACAGCCACCGGCAACGGTGGCTGTCGTCATGGGATGGACCAAGCGCGAGCCGTCGTGGCAGCGCTACCTCGACCCCGCTGATTCCACATGGGGCGGCTGGACCACCGAGGTCGCGTCCGCGGTCTGAGGCTGCGCAGTCCGAGGGGTCGGTCTGAGGCGATAGCGTCGCGGGCATGGCGCAATTGCACGATCTCACCGCGCTCGAAGCCGCCGCGGCGGTGCGTGCGAAGCAGGTTTCGCCCGTCGAGCTCGTCGATCACGCCCTGTCCCGGATCGACGCTGTCGACGACCGGCTCGGCGCGTTCGTGACCGTCACCGCCGACGCGGCCCGCGATGCAGCGCGCGCCGCCGAGGCGGCGGTACTCGCCGGCGATGACCTGCCGCCGCTGCACGGCGTCCCCACCGCGATCAAGGACCTCAACATGGTCCGCGGCGTGCCGACCCAGTTCGGGTCGCGGCTCATGGCCGGGTTCGTCCCCGAGGCCGACGATCACGTCGTCACGCTCCTGCGCGCGGCCGGCACGATCAGCCTCGGCAAGACCGCGACGCCCGAGTTCGGGCTGCCCTGCTACACCGAGACCGACATCGGCCCGCCTGCGTGCACCCCGTGGGACCTCGGTCGCCTCGCCGGCGGCTCGAGCGGAGGCGCGGCCGCGGCGGTCGCCGGCGGCATCATCCCGATCGCGCAGGGCAGCGACGGCGGTGGCTCCATCCGCATTCCCGCGAGCGTGTGCGGCCTGGTCGGGCTCAAGACCAGTCGCGGACGCGTCTCGCGTGGCCCGCTCGATCTCGACTCGACCCGGCTGTCGGTGCTCGGCCCGCTGGCTCGCACGGTGCGTGACGCGGCGGCCTTCCTGGACGCGGTCGCCGTCCCGCAGCCGGGCGATCCCGACCCGCTGGCGCCGCTACCGCCCGGTCAGTCGTTCCTCGGCTGGTGCGACCGCGACCCCGGACGGCTGCGGATCGGCCGCTACACCGACTCGCCGATCGAGACCGAACTCGACCCGCAGGTACGTGCGGCGTGGGAGCAGGCGAGTGAGTTGCTCGCGAGCCTCGGCCACGAGCTCGAAGACGTCGCGCCACCGCTGCCGCCGGAGGCAGTGCCGTTGTTCGAGACGGTGTGGTCGGTCTCGGCGGCCACCGTGCCGATCCCGCCGCACCGCGAGGACGAGCTGCGGGCTTTGACGCGGCATCTGCGCGAGCGCGGGCGAGCGGTGAGCGGTCCCGACTTCGCCAACGCGATGGCCGAACTCAATGTGCACGCCCGCACCGGCATCGCGGCGAGCGCGCACCTCGACGCCGTACTCACCCCGTCGGTCGCGATGCTCCCGCGTCCGATCGGATGGTTCACCGGCGCACCGGACGAGGAAGTCGACCCGGCCGCCGACTTCGAGCGGCAGAAGCAATTCACCCCGTACACCGCGATGTACAACATGACCGGCCAGCCGGCGATCTCGCTACCGCTCTACTGGAGCGAAGAGGGCCTGCCGATCGGGATGATGCTCGTCGGCCGTCCCGGCGGCGAGGCGGCGCTGCTCTCGCTCGCTGCTCAAGTGGAGGCAGCACTGCCCTGGCACGCGCGCCGCCCGGAGATCTGGACGTGACCTGCGCTGCGCACGGCGTGGCCGACTGATCGCACTCAGCACTGATTCGCTAGCTTCTTCTACATGACAGTCGTCGAGACGGTGCTGGTGTTCGTCGGCATCCCGGCTGCGGTCGTGGCTGCGGTCGTCGCCGCGGTCTACGGACGCGCTGCGGTGCACCAGCCGACCCGCTACCGCCCGGGCAAGGCGTGGACCTACCCGCCGGCCTGGTACCTGCCCCATCCGCAGGCGATCGACGACGTCGTCACCGACCGCGTCGCGATCGGCGGCTCGTCCGAAGCCACGGCCAGTGCGGTGGGAGGTGCGAACGGTGAGTGGTGAGGTCGAGGCGCACGCCGCGCGCACCGAGAACTTCCTGCAGGACGGCCCGGCCGGTTCCGACAGTGCGAACAGCCCGTTCACCTCGCGCCAACTCGGTCGTCTCGACGAGGCGCTGACGCTGTCCAGCCGCGAGTGCGGCCTGACCTTCTCGGTCTACGTCGGCGCGCTCGAGCCGCCGACGCGTGGGCACGCCGAGCGGCTGTTCGAGCGGCTCACCCCGTCCTCGGTGCTGATCGCGATCTCACCCGGGCAGCGGACCCTGCACATCGTCACCGGCGAGGAGTCCGCGCAGCGGCTCCCGAACCGGGCCTGCGCGCTCGCCGCGCTGACCATGCGTGCGTCGTTCAGCAACGGTGACCTGACCGGCGGCATCGTGAACGGATTGCGCATGCTCGCCGACTCCGCCGGTCACGTTTAACCGAAGAGATCCCTGACCGACGGGGGGTCGGCCAGGGATCTCGTCCGGGGGAGAAGCGAAGTCACCCGACGACGCAGATGCCACCCACTCCGACCACACACGTGGACGACGGTTTCGGCGAGGTCGCCGCTGAACTGGTAGCTGTCGGCAGCGTGGTGGGAATTTTGGTCGGCAGCTTCGTGGGCAGCGGAAGCCCGCCACCACCCGAACCGCCGGTGGGGTCCGGTGTGGGTGTGGGAGTCGGTGTGGGCTTCGGGGAGTGACCTGAGCCGCCGCCTGAGCCGCTGCCGCTGCCGGAGCCGCCGCCTGTGCCGCCGCCTGAGCCGCCCGGACGGCCGCCGGTGCCACCCTTCGTGCCCTTGGTCCCGGTGCCGCCGCTCGAACCGGACGAGGTTCCCGAGCCGGGCGTCTTGACCGGTCCACCGGCGCGCGTCGTGCCGGAACTGCTCGCCGCGGTCGGCGGGCCCGGGTTCACGGCGTACGGGTCGGTCGCCGTGATCGGCGGGAGCGCCCCGGTGATGTTGCCGACCGGGATGCCCTTGACGGGAATGCCGAGCCGGTAGGCGTCGGACAGCGCAAGCACCTGTGCCAGGTACTGGTCGCTGTGGTTGTAGGCGAGGATGGCCCGCTCCTGGCCGGCCGCGGTGCGCAGGTTCCCGCCGTTCGCGCAGAGGTAGCGCGCCGCGCCCAGAGCCGCGTCGTTGATGTTGAAGATGTCGGCCTTCCCGTCGCCGTTCGCGTCGGCGCCGTAGGCCGCCCAGGTCTGCGGGATGAACTGCATCGGGCCGAGGGCGTGGGTGTACTTCGCGTCGCCGTCGAGCGCGAAACCGTTCGGCGGGGCCGGGATGTACTCGTTGCCGTCGCCGTTGAGTGCCGGGCCGATGATGCGTGGTGTCGAGGTCCCGTCGGGGTTGAGCCGGGCGCCGCCGAACTGGCCGTGGTCGGACTCCTCGCGGCCGATGCCGGCGAGCAGTGCCCAGTCGATGCCGCACGACGGCTGGACGTGGGCCATGCGGTCCGCCGCGACGCGATAGGCGTTGAGGGCCACATTGGGGATGCCGTTGCCGGCCAGACCGGTGATCACGGCCTTGTTCGCCGGCGCGAACTGCTTGGCGCGGACGATCTGGGTGGCCGAGGCCACCTTCGCGTTCGTGGCATTGGACGCTGCGCTGGTCGTGGGAGCGCTCTTGGGGACGGCCTGCCCGTCGAGCCCGACGGACTTGGCGACGGGACGGTCGTCGTGTGACGCCGTCCGGGTGGCCGCGCTGGCCACACTGGAGGCGACGAGCACGCAGATGGCGACGGCGCCGGCCGCGATCGCGGTGCGCCGGGCACGCTCGGGATTGCGCCGGAACATCGCCGCGATCCCGGGCGCCTTCACCTCGTCGGCGCTGCCCGCCGTGGCGGTGTTCTTGGCGCCTGGTGTGCGCTTGGCGCGTTGTGCGTCCAGGCCGCGGGCATGCCGCGGCCGATACGGCGCCGTGGGCTCAGGACCACCGTCGACCGGCATGGATCCTCCTGGGAACGGGACTGCTTACCCGTTACAACGAGAACCGGCAACGACGGTTACGTGCGAGTAACAAACACGGATAAAACGTGCCGAGGGGCTGCTAGGCCTCGGCGTCGACCGCCCGAGCCCGCATGGCGCGCACCACGTCCGAGCGTCCCTCGAGGATGAGCCGGCGCAACGCCGACGGGACCTCGGGCCTGTCGAGGAACGCGTCTGCTGCGGCCACCGTGTCGGGCCCGATCGCCACGTCCCAGGTCGGGAACAGCAGCACCGCGATCACCTGCGCGACCTCGCTCGAGCGTTGGTCCCAGACGGCACCGATGTCGTCGAAGTAGCGCTGCACGTACGGTGCCAGCAATTCGCCCTGCGAGTGGTGTGCGAATCCGTTGAGCAGGGCGCGCTGCATCGCGTTGGGCAGGGTGGCGTCGCCGACGATCCGCTCCCACGTCTCGGCCTTCGCCTCCGCGGTCGGGACGAGCGCCCGTGCCGTGGCTGCGTGGCGCTGGCCGGCCGCCGACGGGTCACGCTCCAGCTCGGCATCGATGGCCTCGGCCGAGACGCGACCGTGCGCCGACAGGGTCTCGACCAGCGCCCAGCGCAGGTCGGGGTCGACCGCCAGCCCGTCGATGGTGACCGAGCCGTCGAGCAGACCGCTCGCCACGTCCAGGTGCTCGTCGGTGCAGGCCGCGGCCAGCAGCGAGTGCGCCCAGGCGAGCTGCTGGTCGGACCCCGGCTGCGCGCTGCGCAACCACTCGAGCGAGGCGTCGGCGAGCAGCCGGTAGCCGGTCGGGCTCCACTGCGGGTCGGCGTAGATCTCGATCGCTCGGCGGGCCTGGCGCAGCAGCGACTGCATCACGCCGATGTCGGTCTCGAGGTGCGCACCGGCGATCACCATGGCGACGTAGTCGCGCGTGGCGAGCTCGCCGTCGCGCAGCATGTCCCACGTGCCGCTCCAGGTCACCGCGCGCGGCAGCGAGTCGACCAGGCGCTCGATCCCGCCGTCGCGCAGGGTCGCGAGGCTGGTGTCGTCCAGGCGCATCTTGCAATAGGTCAGGTCGTCGTCGTTGATCAGCAGCAGCGGCGGCTGCGCCTCACCGACGAGCTCTGGCACCGGCGTGCGGGCGCCGACCAGGTCGACCTCGACCCGGCCGATGCGGTCGAGCTTGTCGCCGCGCTCGTCGTAGCGGCCGATCGCGAGGCGGTGCGGACGCAGCACGTTCGAGCGCGCCACATCGTCCGGCGCGGTCTGGACGAGCTCGAAGGAGGTGTAGCGGCCCTCGGCATCGACCTCGAACTCGGGACGGATCGTGTTGATGCCGGCGGTCTCGAGCCAGAGCTTGCTCCACTCGCCGAGATCGCGCCCGGACGAGCGCTCGAGCGCGGACAGCAGGTCGGCCAGCGTCGTGTTGCCGAACGCGTGCTGCTGGAAGTAGTCGCGCAGGCCGGCGAGGAATGCATCGACGCCGACGTAGGCGCCGAGCTGCTTGAGCACGCTGGCGCCCTTGGCGTAGGTGATGCCGTCGAAGTTCAGCTCGGCGGTCTGCACGTCGGGCGCGTCTGTGGCGATCGGGTGCGTCGACGGGAGCTGGTCCTGCCGGTACGCCCAGGTCTTCTCGACGTTGGCGAACGTCGTCCATGCCGAGCTCCAGCGAGTCGCCTGCGTCTGGCACAGCGTGCAGGCGTAGTCGGCGAACGACTCGTTGAGCCACAGGTCGTCCCACCAGCGCATGGTGACGAGGTCGCCGAACCACATGTGCGCCATCTCGTGCAGGATCGTCGCCGCGCGGCGCTCGTAGCGGGCGTCGGTGACCTTCGAGCGGAACAGGTAGTCCTCGTGGAAGGTGACGCAGCCGGCGTTCTCCATCGCGCCCGCGTTGAACTCGGGGACGAAGAGCTGGTCGTACTTGCCGAACGCGTAGCGCACGCCGAAGTTCGCGTGGTACCAGTCGAAGCCCTGCTTGGTGATCTCGAACAGTTCGGCCGAATCCATCGTCGACGCAAGGGACTTGCGGCACCACAGGCCGAGGTCGATGCCGTCGTGGTGGTCGCGTTCGACGTGGTACGGCCCGGCAACGAGCGCGGTGATGTAGGGGCTCATCCGCTCGGTGGTCGCGAAGTGCAGTACCTTGCCGGCGCGCAGTTGCTCCTCCTCGAGCAAGGCACCGTTGGACGCGGCGACCCACTCGTCGGAGACGGTGACGTGGAAGGTGAACGTCGCCTTGAGATCGGGCTGGTCGAAGCACGCGTACATGCGCTTGGCATCTGCCGTCTCGAACTGCGAGTACAAGTACGACTCGCCGTCGAGCGGGTCGACGAAGCGGTGCAGCCCTTCGCCGGTGTTCGTGTAGAGCAGGTCGGCGTCGACGACGAGGACGTTGTCATCTGCAAGATCGGTGAGCGCGATGCCGTCGGCGCTGCGGTAGTTCGAGACGTCGATGTCGGTGCCGTTGAGCCGTGCCGAGTGGATGCGGTCGGCGATCAGGTCGATGAACGTCGACTCGCCGGGACGCACGGTGGTGAACCGCACGGTCGAGGTCGAGCGGAACGTGCGCTCGGACGGCTTCCCGCCACCGTCGGTGAGGTCGAGGGTGACCTCGTAGGACTGCACCCGGAGCAGGTCGGCGCGGAGTTGGGCGTCGGCGCGGGTGAGGTTGGGGATGTCACTGGCTGACAAAAGCTCACGTCCTGACGTTGTTCGTCGTGTGGCGGGGGATTGGATCCGGGATCGCCGGGAATGGGATGAAGTCTGTCACGCCGGGACGACACGTTTGGCTCGCGGTTACGGTGGAGGGATGAAGATCGGCGATGAAATTCCGGATTTCGAGCTCTCCGACCAGAACGGGACGCCGCGTCGGCTCTCGACGTTGCTGTCGGACGGGCCGGTGGTCCTGTTCTTCTACCCGGCCGCGATGACCACCGGGTGCACGAAGGAGGCCTGCCACTTCCGTGACCTCGGCGCCGAGTACCAGGCCGCCGGCGTGCAGCGCATCGGCATCAGCATGGACGCGGTCGACAAGCAGAAGCAGTTCGCCGACAAGCACAGCTTCGACTATCCGCTGCTCAGCGACAGTGACGGCACGGTCGCCGACATCTTCGGCGTGCGCCGCGGTGCCATCGGCACCAAGCTGGGTGCGCCGGTCAAGCGGCAGACCTTCGCGATCGGCCGCGACCGGCGCCTGGTGGCCCAGATCAGCAGCGAGACCAACATGGACAAGCACGCCGACGAAGCCTTGCAGGCCCTCAGCGCATAGCGCCGACGATCGGCGTACGTTGTTGACATGACCAGTAATGCGCCTGCCGAGCGTCCCACCGTCGATTTCTACTTCGACCCGCTGTGCCCGTTCGCCTGGGTCACCTCGCGCTGGATCCTCGAGGTCGAGAAGCAGCGTCCGATGGACCTGTCCTTCCGTGTCATGTCCCTCTCGGTCCTCAATGAGGACAAGGAAGGGCTGCCGGACAACTACCGCGAGATGCTCGGACGTGGCTGGGGCCCCGTCCGGATCTGCATCGCGGCCGAGCAGGCGCACGGCACCGCGGCGCTGCGTGACCTCTACACCGCGCTGGGTACCCGCCGGCACAACGAGGGTCGCGACTTCGACCGCGCGCTCTACGAGGAGGCCCTGACCGAGGCCGGCCTGCCCACCGAACTCGCCGACGCCGCCGACAGCACCGACTACGACGACCTGCTGCGAAAGTCGCACCACGCGGGCATGGACCCGGTCGGCTACGAGGTCGGCACGCCCACCCTGCACATCGACGGCGTGGCCTTCTTCGGGCCCGTGCTCACGCGCATTCCGCGCGGCGAGGAGGCCGTGCGGGTCTGGGACGGATCGCGGCTGCTCGCGTCCTATCCGTACTTCTTCGAGCTCAAGCGCACCCGGACCGAATCGCCCCAATTCGACTAATTTGCAGCGTTCGCTGCATGCTGGTTACTCGTTAGGGTGGCGGGTATTTGGCGAGGGGGATCTGTGCGAAGTCCGGTTGCGCAGAGATTGAAACACCGAACGGCTGGCACGCACGAACGCGTCGAGGCCGCACTCGGGCTGATCGATCCAGCGCTGTCGACCCAGCGTCTGCGCGCGGTGCTGTCACGCTTCGCGGGGTTCTGGCAGGGCACCGAACGCGTCATCGACGAGTGGGCCGAGCGCGCACCCGTCGCGGCCGAGCAACTGCGCTGGACGCGGCGGCGGCGCCGCGAGGTACTGCGCAGCGACCTGCTGCGGCTCGGCCTGACGGTGCGCGACCTCAACGAACTGCCCGAGGCGCCGAGCGTGTTCACCGATCCGGACACCGCCGAAGTCCTCGGCTGGCTGTACGTGTCCGAGGGATCGACGCTCGGCGGCGCTGTCATCGACCGCACGCTGCGCGCGTTGCCCGAGGGTGCCCAGTTGCGGCTGCGCACGTTCACGCCGTACCTCGAGGGACCCGGCCCGATGTGGCGTGACTACTTGGCGTTCCTGGCCGAGTGGGTCGGCGACGACGTGCGACGTGCCGACGAGGTCGTCGCGGCCGCTGAACACACCTTCGACTCGCTCGAGCGATGGTTGACCCCACTCGCGTCCGAGGACGCTGCATGAGAACACCCCACGAAAACGCTCCGCAAAGAAAGCTGCACGTTTACGCGGGGACCCCGAAAACATGAGCGATGCCGAGTTCGTCGAGGTCGGCGCGCCGATCGATCTCGACAACTGCGCGCGCGAACCGATCCACATCCCCGGCAGCATCCAGCCGCGAGGCGTCCTCGTCGTCGCCCGTGAACCGGACCTGACCATCGCACAGGTCTCGGCCAACGTCAGCGACATGTTCGAGCGGGCACCGCAGGACCTGCTCGGCCGCACGATCTCGCACCTCGTCGGCGCCGAGCAGGCCGCGGCGATCGCGCGCACCGCGTCCGGGTTCGGCGACCTTCGTGAGCGCAACCCGCTCGAAATGATGATCACCGTCGGCGCCCGCGAGGTCGCCTTCGACGTCATCTTGCACCGCGAGTCGGGCGGGCAGATTCTGGTCGAGCTGGAGCTGGCGACCGGCCCGCGTCCCTTCTCGTTCCCGAACACCTACCTGGCCGTGCGGGGATCGGTCGCCGAGCTCAACCGTGCGTCCACCCTGACTCGAGCTCTACGAGATCACGGCCCGCGCGGTGCGCGAGCTGACCGGGTTCGACCGGGTGATGGTCTACCGCTACGACGCCGAGTACAACGGCGAAGTCGTCGCCGAGGCCAAGCGCGACGATCTCAACTCGTTCCTCGGCCTGCACTACCCGGCCAGTGACATCCCGGCCCAGGCTCGTGCGCTGTACGAGAAGAACTGGATCCGGATCATCGACGACATCGGCTACACGCCGTCGCCGCTCGTCCCGCAGGAGAACCCCACGACCGGACGGCCGACCGACCTGACGCACTCGACGCTGCGCAGCGTGTCGCCGATCCACATCGAGTACCTGAAGAACATGGGCGTCGGCGCGTCGATGTCGATCTCGCTCGTGCGCGACGGCCGGCTCTGGGGCCTGATCGCCTGCCACCACTACTCCGGCGCGCACCTGCCGCCCTACGGCGTTCGCGCGGCCGCCGAATTCCTCGGGTCGACGCTGTCATTGCGGCTCGTCGACCGGGTCGAGGACGACGAGCTGCGCACCCGGCTGGCCGGCCAGGCGCTCCTGGCCAAGATCGCCGCGGCGATGCAGAACCAGTCCGAGCCGCTGGGCTCGGCACTGCTCGGCGCCCCGGACGTTGCCGACCTCGTGCCGGCCGACGGCATCGTCATGAACGTGGACGGTGAGCGGGTCACGCGCGGCGACGTGCCGGACGCCGGGATCATCGACGAGCTGGTCGCCTGGTTGACCTCGCAGGAGGTCGGCGTGTTCGAGACCGACTGCGTGAGCGACTCGATCGGCACGGATGTCGCCCCGGAGCTCGTCAGCGGCTTGTTGGCGCTCATGCTGCCCGACAACCACTACCTGATCTGGCTGCGCGGTGAACTGCGCCGAGCGGTCGACTGGGGCGGTGACCCGACGAACAAGGCCATCGCGGTGCGCGAGGGCGAGTCCGTGCGGTTGAGTCCGCGCAAGTCGTTCGATCGCTGGCGTGAGATCGTCCGGCGTCGATCGGCCCCGTGGCTCGACACCGAGCGTGCCAACGCAACCGCGTTGCGGCAGACCATCGTCGAGACGCTGTACGCGCGATCCGAACGCGAGGTCCGCCTCGCCGAGACTCTGCAGCGCAGTCTGTTGCCGGACGTCCCGGCCGTCAGCGGGTGGGAACTGTCCGCGCACTACGAACCTGCCGCCGGCGGACGTATCGGCGGCGACTGGTACGACGCGTTCCCTCTGCGGGACGGCCGCGTGGTCGTCGTCCTTGGTGATGTTGCCGGACACGGCATCAGCGCCGCCGGGACCATGGCCCAACTGCGCAACGCGCTTCGCGCCTATTTGATCGATGGCGTCTCGACGGTCGGTGCGGTGGAGCGGCTCAACGAGTTCACGACGACGTTGCTGCCGACAGCGTTCGCGACGTTGGCCGTCGGCTGCGTCGATCCTGCCAATGGCGATGTCGACATGGTGCTGGCCGGGCATCCGGTGCCCTTGTTGCTCGGCTCGGACGACGCGGTGAGCAGCGCGTCGTTCACACCGTCTCCGCCCATAGGCGTTCCCGGGGCGAGCTATGGATCGACTCAGTTCACCCTCGGCGAGGGTGAGGGCCTCGTCCTCTACTCCGACGGCTTGATCGAGCGCCGCGACGAGGACCTTTCGGAGAGCGTTCACCGGCTCGTCGACGACGTCGGGCGGCTGGGGTCCGCGGTGACCGCAGCGTCGGTGTTCGCGCTGCACGAGAAGCGCGATGCTCCCGACGACCGCACCGTCGTCGTGCTGCGTCGTTCATAGCCCGCTCTCGATCATTCGCGTGCTCATCGCGCCGACACCTTTACGGCGCTGAAACGGACGCCCTACGGTTGGTCACCTCACCGAATCGTCGTCTTGGGGAGAATCGCAGATGACTGTCGTACGTGCCGCCATCACTCAGGCCGAGTGGACCGGCGACAAGGAATCCATGATCGCCAAGCATGAGGAACTGGCCCGCCGCGCGGCCGCGGACGGCGCGCAGATCATCGGGTTCCAGGAGTTGTTCTACGGGCCGTATTTCGGCGCGATCCAGGATCAGAAGTACTACGAGTACGTCGAGCCGATTCCGGGGCCGACCGTCGAGCGGTTCCAGAAGCTGGCCAAGGAGCTGCACCTGGTGATCGTGTTGCCGATCTATGAGGTCGCGAACGAGGGCGAGTACTACAACACGGCCGCGGTGATCGATGCCGACGGATCACTGCTGGGTCGCTATCGCAAGCACCACATTCCGAACCTGCCGCAGTTCTGGGAGAAGTTCTACTTCCGGCCGGGCAATGCCGGCTATCCGGTCTTCGACACCGCGGTCGGTCGCGTCGGTGTGTACATCTGTTACGACCGGCACTTCCCCGAGGGCTGGCGCGAACTCGGTCTCAACAACGCGCAGATCGTGTTCAACCCGTCCGCGACCAAGCCGGGCCTGTCGAACCGGCTGTGGGAGATCGAGCAGCCCGCGGCCGCAGCGGCGAACCAGTACTTCGTCGCAGCGAACAACCGCATCGGTCAGGAGACCGACGAGTTCGGACCGGACGCGCCGCACTTCTACGGCTCGTCCTATTTCGTTGATCCGCGGGGGAACTTCGTCGGCGAGGTCGCGTCCGAGGACAAGGAGGAGATCGTCATCCGTGACCTTGACCTGGACGAGTTGATGAAGACTCGCAACGACTGGCAGTTCTATCGAGACCGTCGACCCGAGTCGTATGAGAAGACGACGGCGCCGTAAGGGGATTCGAAATGGCGAAGATCCTCATTCAGGGCGGGACGGTCGTGAGTTCGACCGGCTCGTCCAAACAGGACGTGCTGATCGACGGCGAGAAGATCGCCGCACTGCTTGCTCCGGACTCGGATGTACTCGGCATCGACATCGAGGACCACGTCGATCTCGCCGTCGACGCGACCGGCAAGTACGTGATCCCCGGCGGTGTCGACGGGCACACGCACATGGAGATGCCGTTCGGTGGCACCTACGCGAGTGACACGTTCGAGACCGGAACGCGCGCCGCGGCTTGGGGCGGAACGACGACGATCGTCGACTTCGTCGTGCAGGCGCACGGCCAGCGCGTCCAGGACCAGCTCGCGCTATGGCATGAGAAGGCCGGCGGCAACTGCGCCATCGATTACGGGTTCCACCAGATCGTCGGCGACGTCAACGACGAGTCGCTCAAGGCGATGGACGAACTCATCGGTGAGGGCGTGAGCAGCTTCAAGCTGTTCATGGCCTACCCGGGCGTGTTCTTGTCGAGTGACGGTCAGATCCTGCAGGCGATGCAGGCCGCTGCCGGTAACGGCGGCCTGATCATGATGCACGCGGAGAACGGCTCGGCGATCGACGTACTCGTGCAGCAGGCACTGGCTCGCGGCGAGACCGCGCCGTACTACCACGGCGTCACCCGTCCCTGGCAGGCCGAGCAGGAGGCGACGCATCGAGCGATCATGCTCGCCGACCTGACCGGTGCACCGCTGTACGTCGTCCACGTCTCGGCGAAGCAGGCGCTCGCGCGGATCGCCGAGGCGCGTGACGCGGGGCAGAACGTGTTCGGCGAGACGTGTCCGCAGTATCTGTACCTCTCGCTCGAAGAGAACCTCGGAGCCGACGGGTTCGAGGGTGCGAAGTGGGTGTGCTCGACACCACTGCGCTCACGCGCGGAGGGGCATCAGGACGAGTTGTGGAAGTACATCCGTACGGGTGACGTCACGACCGTGTCGACCGATCACTGCCCGTTCTGCATGAAGGATCAGAAGGAGATGGGCATCGGCGACTTCTCGAAGATCCCGAACGGCATCGGTTCGGTCGAGCATCGCATGGACCTGCTCTACCAAGGTGTCGTCGACGGCCGGATCTCGCTCGAGCGATGGGTCGACGTCTGTTGTACGACGCCCGCGCGCATGTTCGGCATGTACGGCAAGAAGGGTGTGCTCGCGCCGGGGGCGGACGCGGACGTCGTGATCTACGACCCGAACGGTCACACGTCCATCGGGCTCGGGAAGTCGCACCACATGAACATGGACTACTCGGCATGGGAGGGCTACGAGATCGACGGCCATGTCGACACGGTGTTCTCGCGCGGCACGATGGTCGTGAACAAGGGCGACTACATCGGACGCAAGAGCCACGGTCAGTTCGTCAAGCGCGACCTGTCGCAGAACCTCATCTGATGGACTTCGGCGTCGTCCTGCAGAACGACCCGCCCGCGTGGCGTGTCGTCGATCTGTCCGTGCGTGCCGAGCAGTACGGCTTCAGTCATGTGTGGACCTTCGACTCGCATCTGCTGTGGCAGGAGCCGTACGTCGTCTACAGCCAGATCCTGTCGGCGACGCACCGTGTCGTCGTCGGGCCGATGGTGACCAACCCGGCCACGCGCGACTGGACGGTGACCGCGTCGCTGTTCGCGACGTTGAACGACATGTTCGGCAATCGCACCGTGTGTGGGATCGGTCGCGGTGACTCGGCGGTGCGGGTCACCAACGGCCGTCCGGTCACGTTGGCGACGTTGCGCGAGTCGATCGCGGTGATCCGCGGGTTGGCCAACGGTGCGGCCGTCGAGTACAACGGCAGCACGTTGCGCTTGCCGTGGGGTGGTTCGTCGCGGTTGCCGATCTGGATGGCGGCATACGGCCCCAAGGCACTCGCTCTCACCGGCGAGGTCGCCGACGGGTTCATCCTGCAGCTGGCCGATCCCGACATCACCGCGTGGTCGATCGCAGCGGTGCGCAAGGCAGCAGCCGATGCCGGGCGCGATCCCGACGACGTGTCGATCTGCGTGGCTGCACCGGCCTACGTGACCGATGGGTCTGCCGAAGCCATGGAACACGCGCGAGCACAGACGCGCTGGTTCGGCGGCATGGTCGGCAACCACGTCGCCGACATCGTTGCGCGCTACGGCGCGGACGGTGCCGCCGTCCCGAAGGCACTCAGCGACTACATCGCCGCACGCGAGGGATACGACTACAACACCCACGGCAAGGCGACGAACACGCACACCGACTTCGTCCCCGACGACGTGATCGACCGGTTCTGCGTGCTCGGTCCGGTCGAGCGCCAGGTCGAACGACTGCTGGAGCTGCGTGAGCTCGGGGTCGACCAGTTCGCGCTGTACCTGCAACACGATGCCAAGGACGCCACCCTTGCCACGTACGGCGAACGGGTGATTCCGGCGGTCAACGAGCGATCGGCGGCCAGGTCTTAGCCGCCTGACCCGCTGCATCGCGGTCGAGGTGGGCGACGCTGCGCAACAGTTCCTGCTGCGCACGGACGAACTCGGCGTCGACAACCGCGCCGTGACCGGGGACGACCGGTCCGTGGATGAGCGTTTCCAGTGTGGCGACGGTGGCCGGCCACTCGGCCGGGTAGGCGTCACCGAACAGCGGCGGACCGCCCTCTTCGACGAGGTCGCCGGCGAACAGCACGTCATCGACGATGATGACGATGTCGTTGTCGGTGTGGCCGCGGCCGAGGAAGCGCAGGTCGACGTCTCGCCCGCCGATCTCAAGACGCCGGCTCGGCGGCGGGAAGGTGTGGGTGGGCGCGACGATCGGTGTCTCGCCGTCGCCGTGCCGCGTCAACTGCTCGTCCGCGCGCTCGATGACGACGTCACGGCAGCGATCGAGCGACCAGATGTCGCACGGCACGAACGCGCCGTTACCGAAGAAGTGGTCGAAGTGCGCGTGCGTGTTCACGACCGTCCAGGGTGTGGCGGTCACCGTTCTCACCGCGTCCGCGAGGTCGCGACCCGTGGCGAGGGACTCGCGGGTGTCGATCACGAGACACGCGTCCGTGCCGACGATCAGGCCGATGTTGAGGTCGTAGCTTTCGTGGCGGCGGACGAAGATGTCGTCGCCGATCTCGCGCCACGTCATGTGGTCAGCCTAGGTCTTCGCGCTCGTCGTACACCTTGGCATTGCAGATGACGTGGTCGCGAATCGTGTAGAACGCGGCCCGATTCAGGTGGCGTCGAACGCCGTCGATCGTGACGGACTCGATGAACTCGGCGGCAACTTGGTTGTCGTCCATGACGAGGTTGGTCATCGTGACGGTCGGTTCGATCTCTCGCATCGCCCAGCCGAAGAACTCTTCGAATTCGTCCGGTGGGATCGTCGTCGTTCCGGTGACGAACGTTGCGTCCGAAGCCATGGTCGCGAGCATTGCGGCGAGATCGCGGGCGCTGAACGCGTCGAGGTGTGCGCGCACTACGTCCGCCGGTGATCGCGTTGCCATGGGTCGAACCTAACAATCGGAGATCCTCTTTGCGCGGAAGCAGATGGTGGCCCGAAATCTGGCCGCTGCCTCGCCACCCGACGAGCCGAAGTCTCCGAAATCGCGGACGAGCAGGCGACCCTCGACGACAGGTTCGGTGATCGCTACGACCCGGTCGATCTAGCGGATCGCCCAACCGAACATGTCTCGCGAGTCACGCGACGCGACCGGCGATGCCTAGTCGACGCAGGTCGCGATACGCGATACGCGATGTGTTCGCGTGCGACCTCGTCCGGGTGATCGCGCTGCCACGGTCGAGCCAAACTGTCGATGATTGTTATGCACAGTCGCGGATTCTCTCGTGAGAACTGTCAGGGGGTCGGTCTAGTGTTCGATTCGTGGCGAGGAAGATCGAGCGGTTCTTGCGGGTGGATCCTGCGGCGTGCACGCGCGATCAGAAGTTCGAGAATCTGGCGGAGCTCGACTCAGCTGCCGGGCTCGGGTTGCATGCGCGTATCGAGCGGCACCTGGCCTCGATCCACGACCCGGTCGATGACAAGGAGTGGGCGCGCGACGAGGTCGCCTGTGCGTTGCGGTGGTCGCCGGACTACGCGAAGACGCGGTTGATGCAGGCCACGCATCTGGTCGACGAAGCTGCCGCGGCTGCTCGCGCTGCACGAGGCCGGGCGGATCAGCGATGCGCATGTGCGGGTCGCGGCGGAGCTGACCTGCCAGCTGGACGCGGCGGTGATCGCCAAGGTCGAAGAGAAGGTGCTCGGCCGGGCGGCAGAGCTGACGGTGACCCAGTTCCGCGCCTCGTTGCGACGCACCATCGCCCGCTTGGACACCCGCAAGGCCGAAGAACGCCATGTCGAGGCCAAGGCGCAGCGGCTGGTGCACTGCACTCCGTTGCCCGACGGCATGGCCGGGCTCTGGTCGACCCACACGGCCGCGGACGGCGAAGCGATGTTTGCCCGGCTCACCGAGCTCGCGAAGCAGGCCGACACAGCGGGTGACGCGCGCACGATGGATCAGCGCCGCGCCGACGCGTTGCGTGACTTGGTGTTGGGTCGCACCGCGGCGGGGACGCCGGCGCGCGGGATGCGGGTGCAGGTGCTCGTGCGCGCAAGACACTGCCGATGGGCCGAGCGATCTGCCCGGGAGAGCTGGCCGGTTACGGCCCGATCCCGGCCAGCCAGGTCCGCGACATCCTCGCCGACCCCTCCACCCGCATCGACCGGGTCCTGGTCGACTCGACGGGCCGGGTGATCCCGCAGTGCGGCATCGACGACCACCCCGAACGCCGCTTCCCGTCCGCAGCCCAGCTGCGCTGGGTGGCCGCGCAGCACCCGACCTGCCGCTTCCCCGGCTGCAACCGCAGGGCGATCAACTCCGAGTGCGACCACATCATCCCGTTCAACGGACACAACACCGTGATCGCGAACCTCGAACCACTCTGCTCGCGGCATCACCACTGCAAGCACGACGCCGGCTGGTCGGTGTTCCGCGACGAGGCCGGGACGACCTGGTGGACCTCGCCCACGGGGCGGCGCTACGGCGAAGCCGATCGACGAGTCACCTGCCGCCGATCCGTAGCCGGACCGCCGGTTGCGTTCGTGGTCAAGAACCGGGGTAACTCGGTCAACCTTCGTGGGCCAAGACTGACTACTCGTCTTGCGCTCGGGATCGTCCCTGATCCCGGCGGGGTCATCCTGCTGTGGTCATTCGCCGCTCGGGTCGGGGGAGTTCTCGCTGCCTGTGTCGTGTTGCCGTCGTACGTCCGACAAGATCGTGCTGTGCAGATCTTTCATATCGTCGCGCCGTCCGATTGGGCGTTGGCGACCGAGCGGGGGACGTATCTGCCCTCCAGCTTCGATGCGGACGGGTTCGTGCACTTCTCGTTCGCCAACCAGGTGGCCCGCGTCGCCAATGCGATCTACCGCGATGAATCGGAGTTGATCGTCGTCGAGGTCGACTCCGACGCCGTGCCGGCCGAACTCAGGATCGAGGACTCGTACGGTGCGGGGGAGGAGTTTCCGCACATCTACGGACCGATCCCGACCGATGCCGCGGTCGCGACGCACCCGCTTACGCGAACCGAGGACGGCGACTGGGCGTTCAGCCCTGGCGGCGCAGCCGCTCCTGCATAGCCGGATCGGACAGCCACCACGGGGTATCGCGCGAATCGTCGTCGGTCTCCTCGCCGCGTGCGGCGCGCTCGGCTTCGAGCACCGCGTCGATGTCGGCCGCGTCCTTCGCGTCGGCGCGGATCCACTGCCGGAAGACGAGCACCAGGAACGGCAGATCGAGCAATTCCGATACGCACCACAACACTGCCCCGGCGAGCTGTTGATCGTGCAGCGGCGACGGGCTCCACGAGTGCATCGCCCGCGAATCGAAGTAGGACGTCGACAGCGTCTTGTGCAGCCGCAACGCGAGCCCGGGAACGGCGTCCAGGACGAGCTCGAACGAGCCGATCGCGAGAGACAGCCCGACAGCGAGCGACGTGCGCGGCGTCCCTTCGCCCACGAGCGGCAGCACGATCAGCGAGCCGATCGCGACGAGCACGAGCTGCTCGATCCATCCGAACGCAGGAACATCGATCGCCCAGCGCGGCAGCGGCCCGAAGAACAGCACCACCGAGAGCAGTGGCACCAGGGCCGGGCCGATCAACGGATTGCCGATCGTCCGCACGAAGCGCGTCGACAGGAACCGCTGCACCGGACGCCCGGCTATCTGGAGCGGGCCGCCGGCCAGCAGCAGATAGGGCACCACGAGCAGCAACCCGAGTTGTTGCGCAGTCCACACCCAGAACAAGTCGTCGATGTACACGCCGGCGAAGCCGCACGTCGCCCAGATGAGCACGACGATGCCGACCGCGAACATCGTGACCTGCCCGGGCCGCAGCGCGCGCGAGCGCCGCAGATACCAGGCCGTGAGCACCACCGCGGCGACGATCGCGACCGGCTGCCAGGTCCACGCCGTGATCAGCGAGGTCGGCGTGGGCTGTGCGGTCATACGTCCATCGTCCACCCACCCCGATGGACTGCCATGATGGGGCGATGCGCGTCTATCTCGGCAGCGATCACGCCGGATTCGAGCTCAAGGCCAAGCTTGTCGCCCGCGTCGGCGAACTCGGCCACGAAGCCGTCGATTGCGGGGCACACACCTACGACGACCAGGACGACTATCCGCCGCCCTGCATCACAGCCGCCGCCCGGACGGTGGCCGACGCGGGCAGTCTGGGCATCGTGATCGGCGGATCGGGCAACGGCGAGCAGATCGCGGCCAACAAGGTCAAGGGCGTGCGAGCGGCACTCGTCTGGAACGACGAGACCGCACGCCTGGCTCGTGAACACAACGACGCCAACATCATCAGCCTCGGCGCCCGTGATCACCCCGACAGCGACGCGATCCGGTTCGTCGAGATCTTCCTCGCGACACCGTTCTCGCAGGCCGAGCGGCACGAGCGCCGCATCGCGATGCTCACCGAGTACGAGCAGACCGGCGCCATAGCCGGCCACGAAACCGCCTGAGGCCTACAGCGTCTCGAGCTTGCTGATCCGCCAGACGCCGCCCTGTTCGACAGCGGTGATGCGGATCTGCGCGGCCGAGGTCGACGTGGCGCCGTCCGACGTGCGGGTGGAGGTCTGGTCGAGGAACACGAGAAGCTGAGCGCGTGTGCCGTCGAGGATCGTGACGCCGGCGCTCACCACCTTCGCCGTGAGCACGAGCTTCTGCGAGCTCGCCTTGCTCTGCAGCGCGGTGAACAGCACGTCGTACTGCTGCAGCGCCTGGCCGACGAGGGCCTGGTGCGCCGCGGTGCGCGTCGCGTCCGGGTTGCGGTAGTCGAAGGTGAGGACGTGCTCCAGGTCGGTGTCGACCTGCCCGATGACCTGCGCCGATCGGGTGCGGTCGACGACGGCCGTGTTCGTGTCTGGGGCCGTCGTGGCGGCCTGGCCCGCACTCGCCAGCAGCACGGTCGCCACGACAGCGCAGGCGAGCGCGAGCGCCGTCAGCGCGAGTACCGGGACGGACGTCCAGCCGCGCCTCACTGCACCGTCACCCCGACCTGTTGCAGAGCGCTGATCTTCCACATGCCGTCGATGCGCGTGACGTCGGCCTGTTGACGCTCGCGCTTGATGACCGCCTTGCCAGACGGCGGCGTGACGGTCAGTTCGACGCTGGCGATGACCGTGGCGTTCCCGTTGGTCGCGTCCAGCGACACGACCGCGGCTTCGACGATCCGAGCCGTGGTGACCGACTTGGCGTCGGTGATCCGCTTGCGGTCGGCTGCGGTGATGTGTTCGAACGAGGCGTGCAGGGTTCCGGTCGACGCGGCCAGCCAGCGATTGAGCCCCTGATCGAGGTTCCGGTAGTCGAGTGAGTTGAGCACGACGATGTCCTGCCGCGCAGCCAACAGGGCCGCGTCGCGAACGCTGCTCGCCGGTGTGGGAGCCGGGCCGCTGTCACGCACGTGTACGACGACTCCGACCACGAGGAACGCGACGCACGCGACGAGCAGGCCGATCGCGCACAGCAACGGCACCCGCGAGGACGGCGCGTCCGCAGCAACCGCGGGCTGCGGCTCGTCCACCGAAGCGAGGCGGGCCGCCTCGGCTGCCAGACGGTCGGCCTTGTCCTGCGCCTTGCGCGCCTTCTTCGCGGCCTTGGCGGCGTCGGCTGCGGCCCGTTCAGCAGCAGTCGGTTCTGCGAGTCCGGACGGCTGCGCACCCTCGGACGCGCCGTCGTCGGTCCCGCTTGTCTCGGAATCGTCGCTCATGGTTCCCGTCGGTGTCGGCAGCGGTGGCGGTGTCACGATCCCATCAGCTGTGCCAGTGAGTGCACCGAGCGGGCGTCGGTGCCCGACGAGGTCGTTGCTCCTGCCGCGAAGGGTACGTGTTGCGACCCGTGCAGATCGCTCGTCCCCGACGTTGCCGTGCAGCCGGCCGAGGTGTTGAGCGGAGCGCCGGGCGAGGTGTCGAGGCCGCCACGGCGAGCCGTCCCGCCGTACCCCTGCGTACACGGCAACGGGTTGAAGAACGTCAGTGTCAGCCCGACCTTGGCCCCCTCGGGCCCGACCACGGTCGAACCGATGTCGACGGCCTGCGGCAGCTGGACGAGCAACTGCCGCACCCCGTTGACGTTGGCCACGAACACCTGCGCACTCGTGGTGAGGTTGGCGACCAGCACACCGAGCGGCGTGCCGATGTCACGGATCAACTGCGACGCCGCCTGCGCTGCGGACGGCGTGGTGTTCAGGATTGCGCGCAGATCGCCGTTGGACGCTGCGAGCTGACTCGACAGCAGGTTCAGGCTGTTGCTGAACGACCGGATGCTCGAGGACACCCGCTGTTGCGTGCGCAGCACGGTCGCCGAGGAGTTGATCAGCACGGACGTGGCCGGGAAGTTCTCGTCGGCTGCGCGGAAGAACGTCCGGCTGACCTGGATCAGCGTGCGCAGGTTCTGGGCCGACCCGGTGAACGCCTTGCCGGACTCGGTGACGACGGTCTGCAGCGATCCGATCGGCAGCGACTTCAGCAGACCGTTGGCACTGGCCAGCAGCGAGTTCGTCGTCGGCGGGATCGCGGTCTGGCTGCGCGCGATCACCGAACCGTCGTGCAGGTACGGCCCGAGATCGGTCTCCGGACGCAGGTCGAGATATTGCTCGCCGATGATCGACCGGTCTGTCACCACCGCGCGCACGTTCTGCGGGATGGACGGCGCTGAGGAGTTGAGCTGTAACTGCGCCTCGACCCCGGTTGCGGTCAGCCCCACGCTCGTGACGCGGCCGACAGGGACGCCGCGGTAGTCGACCTCGGCGTTGGGGAACAGCCCACCGGCAGCGGGGAGTTCGACCCGCACCCCGTACACGCCGACGTTGAACACACGCAGCAGCCCGACATAGCGCACGGCGATGTAGCTGACGGCGAGCAGACCGGCAGCGATGAAAACGATCACCTGGATTCGGACGCGGTGGGTGAGCATCAGTGCCCTCCCGCCCGGGCCGGGAGCAGGCTCGGGTTCTGCTCGATCCGGACGAGTTTGCCGCCCGGGGTATTCAGGTTCGTGGTGACGAAAGTGTTGAGGTAGTCGCCGCGGATCGCGTTGAGCACCGAGTCGGGGAACGGATAGGTGAGCAACACCTGCAGCGATTTCGGCAGCGCCGACCCCGCCTGGACGAGGTGATGCAGGATCGGATCCAGCGCGCGCAGGTCTTCGACGAAGCTGCGTTTGCTGGCGCGCACGGTGGTTGTCGCCGTGCGGCCGAGCCGGCCGAGCGCGTTGATCATCCGGACTATCTGGTGCCGCTGGCCGGCGAGCACCTTCAGCCCGGCCGGCAGGTCGCGCAGCGCGATCGAGATGTTGTCGGTGTTCGCCTGCAACGTCTTGGCGAGCCGATTGACCTGCTGCAGTGCCGCGATGATGCCGGCGCGGTGCGCATCGATCGCAGAGATCACGTGGTCGGCGTCGGACAGCAGGCTGTGGATCTCGGCGCCGCGTCCGCCCACGGCGTGGTTGAGCTCGACGATGATGTCGTGCAACTGACCGATGCCACCGCCGTTGAGCAGCAGCGACAACGCACCGAGGACCTGCTCGATCTGTACTGCCTGCGACGTCGACGCGAGCGAGATGGTCGCACCGTTCGCCAGGTTCCCTGTCGGGTCGGCCGGCCGCGCGAGCGCGACGTACTTCTCGCCGAGCAGGCTGGTCTGCTCGATCGTCGCGGTCGTGTTGGCAGGCAGATGCACGTCGCCGTTGATCTCTAGAGTGACGACCGCGAACTTCCCGCCTCCGCCGAGCGTGATGTCGCTGACCTGCCCGACCGCGACGTTGTCGACCTTGACCGACGACTGGCGCACCAGATCGAGCGCGTTCCGGAACTGCGCTTTGACGTCGTAGGGGTGGCTGCCGAGGTTCGCGCCGCCCGGCAGGTTCAGGCCGGATACACCGCCTGTGCAGGCCGTGGTGGTGACGGCGAGCGCGGCCACGGCGGCCACCACGGCGCGCCTCATCGCGCGCCCTCGTTGACGTGCTTCCAGAGGTCGAGCTCGTTCAGGTCACCGCGTCCGGTCAACGTGCGGTGCGTCGGGTCATAGGCGTTGATGAGGTTGCTGACGGCGAGCGGCGCTGCCCGGACGGCCGCCGCGAGCGACGACTGCTCGGTCTGCAAAACCTGTGTGATCACGGCGAGCTTGCTGACGTTGGACGTCAGCGCAGCGCGGTGATTGAGGATGAACTGCCGCACGGTCGCCAACGCCTGGCTCAGATCGTGCAGTGCCTGCGTGAACGACTGCCGGTCACGGGCAAGCACGCTCGACACGGCCGCCAGCGAGGTGTTGAGGCCGCGCACGCTGTTGTTGTCCGCTGCCAACGTGCGGGTGAACGTCGCGAGGTTGCTGATGGTTTTGAACAGATCCCCGCGGTTGTTGGACAGGGTGCCCGCCGCCGCACCCAGACGTTGCAGCGTGCGGTGCAGCGCTGCACCGTTACCGCGCAGGTTGGCCGCGCCGACGTTGAGCAGATCGGCGAACGCGCCGTGCTTGTTCGCGCCGTTGGGTCCGAGCGCCTTGGTGAACTGGATGACGCTGTTGGTGAGCTGGTCGATCTCGACCGACGTCGCGGTCCGGGCCAGCGGGATCACCGCGCCGTCGGCGAGCTTGGGACCTGAGCTGTAGACACCGGTCAGCTGCACGTACCGGTCGCTGACCAGGCTCGGCGAGATGATCACGGCGCGGGTGTCGGCTGCGACTGATACGCCGTGGTTGAGGTGCATGTCGACCTCGACCTCGGTGCCGCGCGGGATCACGTCGTCGACGGTGCCGACCGCGACGCCGAGGATGTCAACGTCCGAGCCGGGGTAGACGCCCACCGATTCGGTGAACATCGCCTTGAAGTGCGTCTGGTCGCCGCGTCCGCTGACGTACCACCAGAACGCGCCGCCCATGACGGCGACCAGAAGCAGGCCGCCGACGACGGCGAGCGCGACGACCTTGTTCGTCCGGGCCACTGCCATCACCCGCCCGCCTGCGGGGCGCAGTTGCGCTGGGCGGTCGAGTTGAGCTGCGGGTCACCGTTGGCGGCGAACAGGCCGCACAGGTACACGTCGAGCCACGGGCCGTTGCCGACCGCGTCGTTGAGCAGCGTGTAGTACGGGCCGATCAGGCGCAGCGCGTTGTCGAGGTTGCCTTGGTTGCGTTGCAGGATGTCGGTGACCCGCGAGAGCTGGTTGAGCGCCGGGGTCAGCGACGCGTCGTTGTCGTGGACCAGTCCGATCAATTGGGCGCTGAGCTTCTGCGTCCCGTTCAGCAGCGTCGTGATCGCCGCGCTTCGTCCCTGGAGTTCACGCAGCAGCAGATTGCCGTCGCGGATCAGGGCGTCGATGTGCGGGTTGTTCTGCGCGAGCACGGCCGTGATGCGTCGCGTGTTCTGCACGAGCAGTGCGAGTGCGTTGTCGCGCGACGCGATCGTCTGCGACAACCGCGACAGACCGTCGAGGCTTGCGCGGACCACCGACGGGGTGTTGCGGAACGCGTCGGCGATCGCGGTGAAGCTGCGGGCGAGTTGGTCGCTGTTGATCTGGCCGAACGTTCCGCCGAGGCCTTCGAGGGCGGTCGTCACGTCGTACGGCGAGGACGTGCGGCTGAGCGGGATCGCCGTGTCGGGATCGAGCGCCTTGTCGCCGAGCGGGTCGATGGCGAGGTACTTCTGGCCGAGCAATGTCTTGATCTTGATCGCTGCCGTGCTGCTGTCGCCGATCCACGTGTTGTCGACATCGAAGTCGACGCGAACGTGGGTGCCTTCGAGCGAGATGTCCGAGACCGTGCCGACGTTCACGCCGGCGACGCGGACGTCGTCGCCGCTGCGCAGGCCGGCGGCCTCGCTGAAGTCGGCGTGGTAGCCGGTGGATGTGTCGATGAACGGCAACTGCTTCCAGTAGAACGCGGCCAGCACGACCGCCACGGTCGCGATGAGTCCGACCACCGCGATGGTCACCGGGTTGCGTTCGTTGAACGAGCGGAATGCCATCAGTTCTGGCACCTCGCTTCGACCGGCTGCACACCGACGCCGCCGTAGTACCCGGCCGGGACGGGGATGCGTCCGGTGATCGAGCACAGATAGCTGTTGACCCACGATCCGTACGACGCGAGGCGCCCGATCCGATTGAGTTTGGTCGGCAGTGTCTGCAGCGCGTGCTCGACGGTCGGCCCGTTGTCGGCGAGGTTCTTCGACAGCTGCCCGAGCGAGACGATGCCCTTCTGCAATGCGGGTCGGCCCGCCTGCAGCAGACCCGCGACGCTTGTGGTGACGCCGGCCAAGCTCGTCAGCGCCGAGCCGAGCGAGCCCCGGTCCTGCGCGAGCCCGCTGACCAACTGTTGCAGGGTCACCACGATCGTCGACAGGCCGCTACGCCGGGCGTTCACCGTCTTGAGCACGCGAGTGAGGTTGTCGATCACTGCGCCGATGACGTGATCGCGATCGGCCAGCGCGTTCGTCAGCGAAGCGGTGTGCGCGACGAGATCGCCGACCGTGCCGCCCTGACCCTGGAAGATCTGGATGATCTCGTAGGACAGTGCGTTGATCTGCTTCGGATCGAGCGCCGAGAACAGCGGCTGGAATCCGTTGAACAATGCGGTGAGATCGAGCGCGGGCGTAGTTCGGTCGAGGCCGAGCGTGCGCGAGGACGGCCACGCCTGATCGGGTGAGCCGGCGCCCTGGTCGAGTTCGATGTAGCGCTGTCCGACGAGATTGCGGAACAGGATCGTCGCGTGGATGGTGTCGGCCAGGTGCACGTTGGACGAGATCTGGAAAGTCACCTCGGCCTCGCGGCGGTTCGCCACGGCGATATCGGTGACGGTGCCGATGCGCACGCCGGCCATGCGTACGTCGTCGCCCGTGCTGAGTGCGGTGGCGTCGGTGAACAGCGCGTGGTACGTGGTCTGCGCGCCTGAGCCGGCCTGGTTGCTGATCGTTGCAAGCAGCGTCCCGGTTGCGATCACGGTGACCACGATGAAGATCAGGCTCTTGATCACCGGCGCGGTCAGGCCCCGCATCGAGCGACTCATTTGAGACTCACCTGAGCACCACGCAACGCCGGCCCGAGCAGCAGGCTGCCCCACTTCGGGAACTGGCTCGGCGCCTCGCCGACGCTCGGTGCGACCAGTTCGGCGATGACCTGGTTCTCCTGTGGCGAGTTCTCGGTCCCTATGCCGGCACCGCGCGCGAGCGCAGCGCCGATGGCCGGGCTGTTCGCCGCGGCTACTGACACCTGCGGGCACCGCGGCGGCCCGGATGCGGACAGGGTCGGGCCGGACTCATAGGGCTGGCGCCCCGGCACGATCTGCAACGTGACGTGCAGCCCCGGCTCGTTCGTGCCGGCCCCCAGGGCGCGGTTCATGACCGGGATGAAGTCGACCAGCGTGCGACTCAGGCACGGGAACTCGCTCGAGTACTTGGCGAGTACCTGCAGGGTTGGTGCGCTCGACCGCGAGAGCGTGATGAGGTTGGACGAATTCGTCTCGGTGAACCCGGCGTAGCGGTTCGATGCGTCGGTGACCGACTGCAGCAGGCTGACGAACTGGCTGCGTTCCTCGACCAGCGTTTGGTTCGTCACGGTGAAGTTGCGCAGCGACTGCAGCAGGTCGGGTGCCGCGTCGGCGTAGGTGTGCGCGACTGACGCGAATCGGCTGATGTCGTCGGCCATGCGTGGCACTTCTGGCGCGAACTTGTGCAGGTAGCGCGCGAGTTCGTCGATCGTCTCGCCGATAGAGGTGCCTTCGTTGCGCAATGCGGCGGAGAACGCGCCCAGAGTCTGCGCGAGCTGCTCGGGACGCACTGCCTGCAGCACCCGTAGCAGGTTCGCAAAGACGTCCTGCAGCTCGGTGCCCGTGGCCGAGCCGTCCGCACCGATGACCGCACCGTTGTGCAGATGGTCGGCGCTCGGGGTCGCGGGCAGCACGATGTTCACGTAGCGCTGGCCGAACAGGGTCTTGGGCAGCAGCTGGGCAGTGACGTTGGCGGGAAGCCGTGCGCCCTGGGTGGGGTCGAGCGCGAGGCCGATGTTGGCGCCGTCGCCCGTCGAGCTGATCGAGCTGACGGAGCCGATGACCACACCGCGCACCTCGACATCGGCGCCGGTCTGCAGCTGCGTGCCGGCGTCCGGCGCGCGCAGACTCACGTCGAGGCTGGAGGAGAAGTCCTTGTTGTAGACCATGATCGACAAAGTGATCAGCGCGGCGATGAGGACGATGTACGCGCAGCCGACGATGAAATCGCGAACGAAATGCTGCCTCATACCGGCACCCCTGCGAGAACGCGGAGCGCTCTTTGTGGGCGTTTGCGTGGGGTGACCTCATCCTGCGATCCGGACGGTCGTTGTCGTGCCCCAGATCGCGAGTGAGAGGAAGAAGTCGAGCACGTTGACCGCGACGATCGACAGCCGTACCGCGCGGCCGACGGCGCGTCCGACTCCGGCCGGCCCGCCGGAGGCGGTGTAGCCGTAGTAGCAGTGGATCAAGATGATCACTATCGCGAACCCGATCACCTTCAGGAACGACAAGAACACGTCCACCGGTGGTAGGAACAGCGCGAAGTAGTGGTCATAGGTGCCGGCGCTCTGCCCGTAGACGTAGACGACGACGAGCCGCGAACCCAGGTACGAGGTGAGCAGCCCGATCGCGTAGAGCGGGATCACAGCGACGAGGCCGGCGATGACGCGGCACGTCACGAGGTAGGGGATGCTGCGCACGCCCATGACCTCGAGCGCATCGATCTCTTCGTTGATCCGCATCGCGCCGAGCTGTGCGGTGAAGCCCGATCCGACCGTTGCCGCGAGCGCGAGGCTGCCGACCAGCGGAGCGATCTCGCGGGTGTTGAAGTAGGCCGAGATGAAACCGGTGAGCGCCGAGGTGCCGAGCTGATCGAGCGCGGCGTAGCCCTGCAGGCCGACGACGCTGCCGGTGAACAGGCTCAGCGCGACCATCACGCCGATCGTCCCGCCGACGACGGCAAGTGCGCCGGATCCGAAACTGACCTCGGACAACAGTCGCACGACCTCGCGCCGGTACCGGGTGACCGCCTTTGGGATCTCGCGCAGCGCGTTGGCGTGGAAGATCAGCTGCTTGCCGAGGTCGGCGACCGACTCGGCCCGGCGCGTGACCGCTCGGTTGAACCGCTCGGTGGTGGCCATCTCAGACGCCCTTCGCCGGGAAGAGCTGCAGGTAGATGGTCGACACCACGAGGTTGATCAGGAACGTGAGCACGAAGGTGATCACGACGGACTGGTTGACCGCGTCACCGACGCCCTTCGGCCCCGGTGCCGGGTGCAGGCCGCGGTAGGCCGCGACGACGCCCGCGACGAAGCCGAAGATCAGCGCCTTGATCTCGCCGACCCACAGGTCGGACGGCTGGGCGAGCGCGGCGAAGCTGGCGAGGTACGCGCCAGGTGTCCCGCCTTGGAGCAGCACGTTGAACCCGTAGCCACCGACGACACCGACGACAGACACCATGCCGTTGAGCAGCACGGCGACGAGCATCGCGGCCAGGACGCGGGGCACGACCAGACGCTGGATCGGCGAGATGCCGAGCACGGCCATCGCGTCGATCTCGTCGCGGATGGTGCGCGCACCGAGATCGGCACAGATCGCCGAACCCGCGGCACCCGAGATCATCAGGGCAGTCACGATCGGGCTGGCCTGCTGGATGACGGCGAGCACGCTCGCGGCGCCGGTGAACGATTGCGCGCCGATCTGCACCGTCAGCGAACCGAGCTGCAGCGCGATCACCGCACCGAACGGGATGGCGACCAGTGCGGCCGGCAGCACCGAGACGCTCGCGACGAACCAGAACTGCTCGATCAGCTCGCGCACCTGGAAGGGGCGGCGGAAGGTCAGCCGTACCACCTCGAGGCCGAGGGCGAACAGCTTGCCGATGTGCGTCAGGGTGCGGGTCATGAAACCGGGACGGACGTATTCGACGGTCGCCGGCACCCGCGACGGTGGATCGGTGGGCGGATCGGGGTCGAGGAGTTCGGTGAGCGTCACTTCGCGGCCGCCGCGCCGACAGTGCCCAGGGCAGCGGACATCCAGAGCGCGCGAGCGCGAAGGTCACATGCCGAGGTCACTGCAGCTCCACCGGAGCGGAACCCTAGAGAAACGGCAGCCCGCGAACAAGCGTTGCGGTATCCGATTCGGTCGTCTCGTGACAGCGATCCGGGTCAGGTTTGGACCGCCGTCAAAATTCGATCCGGACGACGGGGGCATAACCGTGCAATTCGAGCGACGGGGCGTCCGTGGGGTGCGCTACCGTCGTGGACTCACAGCGAGGTGACATGCGATGACGTGGTGGTCATGATCTCGAAAGCGAACCTCGGACCGCCCGGACGGCGCCATGCGACGAGTCGGCCCGCGACTCCGGCGGCACCGCTCGCCACGCTGTCGTCACCGGCCGGCGCCCCGCTGGCCGACCTGCGCCTGCCGCGCCGCTGGATCGAGACCGTGCTGCCGGCCGAGCTGCCGCAGATCGCCCGCGAGATCAGCCGCCGGATCCAGACCGAGATCCCCGATTACCACTGGGCCGCCGACGCCGAGCACGTGCGGATGCTTCGGGAGAGCACCGAGAAGGCCGTGCTCACCTTCGTCACCCAGATCTTTCGCACCGGCGAGCTGACTGCCGAGGCCGAGGAGTTCTTCCGCAGTCGCGGAAGGATCGAGGCCAACGAGGGACGCTCGCTCGAGGCGTTGCTCGCAGCGTTCCGGTTGGGATCGCTGGTCGCGTGGCGGCGGTTGGTGGCCGCCACCGAGCGCGACCCCCTTCCGAGCGATGTCGTGGGCCGGCTGGGCGATTTGCTCTTCAGCTTCGCCGACCGCTTGGCGCACCTGGCCGGCGAGGGCTTTGCCGACGCAGACAACGACGTCGACGCGCACGCGCGGGTACGCACGAGGCTCGCGCGGCTGATCCTGAGTCAGCCGGCGGTGACCGTCGACGCCCTGGGCGCGCTGGCAGCACGCGTCGGCTGGGCGGTTCCCGAGCGCCTCGTCGTGGCGGAGCTCGACGGAGTCCTCGATCCGCGCAGGCTCGGCGTCCTCGGCATGGACGCACTTGTCGATTACGACCAGAACAAGCCGATCGCGGTCCTGCGCGCGCCACTCGACGTCGGCGCGCTCACCGCGGCACTCGAACGCATCGACGCGCGCGGGGTCGCCGGGTGCACCGTCGCGCTGGCCGATGCGCCGCGCTCGTTGCGCTGGGCCCGTCTGGCCGCGCGGTTGCGCGATGACGGTGTGCTGGCTCCGGAGCGGCTCACCGTGTGCGACGACAACACCCCCACGCTCTTGCTGCACGCGGAGCCGTCCGTCGGGGACGTTCTCGTCCAGCGCCGGCTCGGCCCGCTTGCCGCGTTGCCACTTCCTCGTCGGCTGAAGTTCGCGCGGTTGCTGGCGGCCTGGCTCGAGCACGGCGGCAGCCAGGCCGAACTGGCGCACACCATGCAGGCTCACCGGCAGACGATCCACTACCGCATCGGCCGGTTGCAGATGATGTTCGGCGAGCAGTTGGACGATCGTGACGCGCGCGTCGAACTGCTGCTCGCGCTGCGGTGGGCGCTGCCGCAATGGGAGCGTGCAGCGGGCTGATCCGTCGCCTGGTGCGCCGCTAGTGCTTCGGCGGTCGACAGGATCCGCAGTCGTTCTTCTGCTTGGGGTTCCAGGGCCCGAGGTTGCCCTGAAGCTGCCTGATCTTGTTGCCCGGTCCGGAGATCATCCCGGTCAGCAGCGGATCCAGGTCGTCTGCGCCGGTGCCGCAGTCGGTGAACGGCGGGATCGTCACCGTGCCGTTGAGCGGACCGCCCTGGAACAGCGTGTACTTCGGCGACAGGCCGACCAGGTTCAGGTGCATCGGCACGGCGGAGTGGCAGTTCGGCCCGACGTCGAGCGGCACCTCGTCGACGAGAACGTTGGAGATGCGCACGTTCACCGATCCGATGGCGTGGGTCGGGTACGCCTTGAACGGGAACACGGTCTGGGTCTTCGAGTGGACGACGATGGGCAGGTACAGGCCATGGCTGAGCACCTGGGTCAGATGCAGGTCGGCGGTGATCGGGATCGCGCCGAAGCCGAGCACGCTGCTGTGCGCCACGGGAAAGCTCCCGAAGCGCGCGTGCGGACCGATATGGGTCACCGCCCACGTCGCCGTCGTGGCGAAGATGATGTGGTTCTTGATGTGGAAGGTCTCGTTCGCGTAGGCGCGCAGCAGCGTTCGCGGCAGCGTGACGATCGTCTTCGCCTTGCGCACGCCGGCCGTTCCGTCGACCAGCACGCCGGCGTCCGAGCCGCCCGTGATCGGAGGAAGGCCCGGGTGCGGTGCTTGCTTGACGTGCGGTGCCGGTGCCGCTCCGGCCGAGCCGAAGGTGAACAGGACGGTGACGATGAGTGCCGCGACCACTGCGATCGAGCGGCGCGAGACCATGCGGCACAGGCTAGCGTCCGGAAACTCGCCGGCAATACGGTCAACACCGCCGACACGTCCAACCTCGCGATTTGGGACGGCCGTCCCAACCATGCAGTTCGGATCCGTACGGTGCGCACAAGCCAGGACACGAATTGGCAGCGCACTGCGGAATTCCTGGGTGATGGGGTTAGCGTCCACCCTCGGGTCGGTATCGCGTACGGACGTGCGCTTGATGCCACCTTCCCAATCCGTCAGAGAGGATCTGAACGCGCACATGATCAAACTGAACCTGCGCAAGACTGTCATGGTCGGCATCGCGGCGGGGGCCGCAGTCGGCCTCGTCGCCACCGCCGCCAACGCCGCGGTGCCGACGTACAAGATCACCGCCGGCAGCAAGACCACCGGGACGTCTCCCTACACGGGTAAGGCGACCGGCACCTCGGCCAAGCCGGCGATCCACTTCAGCGACACGACCTCGGGCATCAACACGACGTGCATCTCGGCCACCGCGTCGGGCACGATGAAGCTGGGCGCACACGTCAGCGGGACCGCCGCCGGCAACATCACCAAGACCAAGTTGACCACCTGCAAGGGTCCGGGCGGCCTGGTGCTGACTCCGAAGCAGCCGTCCACCAGCAAGTGGACGCTCAACGGTGTGGCCCGTCCGGTGAAGGGCGTCACCAAGGTCTTCATCGGTAACGTGTTGGCGAACGTGACGACGAACATCGGCTGTAGCTTCAGCGTCAAGGGCTCGACCGACGGCACGTACACCAACTCGTCCGGCAAACTGGCGGTCGCGCCGCGCGCCGGCAGTGGCCACGTGCTCAAGGCCGCGAACGCGAACTCGTCGTGCCTCGGCCTGGTCAGCAACGGTGACACCCTCGTGTTCAAGGGCACGTACACCGTGACGACGCCGACCGGCAAGCTGGGCATCAACTAGTCGACAGCGTCTTCAGCGGCCGTGCGGGATCCGTCCCGCACGGTCACTGTCGTTTAAGAGGACGTCGGCGGTGTCCAGTGCCGGCGCACGATGATCAGGTTTTCCTCGGCGTCGGCGAGGTCGGCATCGGTAGGACGGTCGACGTCGCGGGCGCGCAGCGCGCCGCTGACGCCCACCTGTGAGTGCCCTGCGCCGACCAGGTCACGCAGCCCGCGCTCGCCCGAGTCGCGGCTGGACTGGGTCGCCCGCTGTCCGCGCCGCGGGCGCGTCTCGGCTGTGGGCGACGGGGGCGCCGGGGGAGCGGGTGCAGCGGGTTCGTGGGCCGGCTCGTGCGCCGGCATCGCAGCCGGAGTCGCACGAGGCGCCGCGTCCGGTCGAGGGGCCAGTGTGGACGGGTCGCCGGCATCGGCTCCGGACGCGCGCCGCCGACGGCGGCGGCGATGCGCCGAGTCGTCGTCGGGGGAGGTCATGGGTAGATCTTGCCCTAGGCTCGTCGGAAGAACAGGGCGCGCCGGGAAGTCTGGTCGGCACCGTAATGGCTGCTGCCGACCGACGCCGGAGGACGTGAGTCAGTGAACGATGCCCGCCACTTCGCACTGATCGTCCTGCTGTGCTGTGTGGTCGCCCTCGTTGCCGTGCTCTCGAACCGGGTGGCCGAGAAGGTGCGCGTGCCGCTCCCCCTGATCGTCCTGGTTGCGGCTGCCGTCGCTGTCAAGATCGTCCCCTCGTGGCATGCTCCGAGCCCGCATCTGGTGGAACAGATCCTGACCATCGCCTTGATCTTCATCCTGTTCGACGGCGGGATGCACATCGGCGTGCGCCGGTTCCGCGCCGCGGCCGCGCCCATCGCGGTCGTGGGAGTGATCGGCACGTTCCTCACCGCCGCGGGCGGAGCAGTGCTGTTGCATGTCGCGTTCGGGTTGAGCTGGTACGTCGCGTTGCTGATCGCGACTGCGATCGCGCCGACCGATCCCGCGGTGGTGTTCTCGGTGCTGGGTCCGCGTGAGATCGCCGGGCGCAGCGGCACGGTGCTCGAGGGGGAGTCGGGCGCCAACGACCCGGTGGGCATCGCGCTCATGTCGAGCCTGATCGCAGCCGGGGCGCTGTCGGCGCACGCGGTCGGCTCGGTCGCTGTCTCGTTCACGCTGCAGATGGGTGTCGGCGCGGCCGTCGGTTACGTCGGCGGGCGGTTGCTGTTGTGGTTCATGCGGCGCGTGCGGCTGCCGGGTGAGGGGCTCTACTCGCTGCGCACGATGGCCTGCGCCGGCATCCTGTTCGGGGTCGCGACGGTCGCGCACGGCTCGGGTTTTCTCGCTGTGTTCCTCGCGGGGATCGTGATCGGCGACGAGGGCGCGCCGCACAAGCAAGCGATCGCGAGCTTCCACTCGGTGCTCGCGAGCCTGGCCGAGATCGTCGCGTTCGTCGTGCTCGGGCTGACCGTCGAGCTCGACGTCCTGCGCCGTGCCGACGTGCTGGTGCCCGGCCTGGTGCTGGCCGTCGTGGTCGCGTTCGTCGTCCGTCCGTTGGCCGTCGCCCCGTTCCTGCGGGCAGCGCGACTACGCACGAACGAGATCGCGTTCGTCGTGTTCGCCGGCCTGAAGGGTGCCGTCCCGTTGCTGCTCGGCGAACTGATGCTCGCCTCGGGGATCGCGGACGCGCAGCGGTGGTACGGGATCGTCGTGATCGTCGTGGTCTTCTCGGTGCTGGTGCAGGGCAGTCTCACGCCGGCGGCGGCGTCGGCGTTGAAGATCCCGATGCGGCACACCTGACGACGTGCATCACCGGACGTCGAAGGGCCGGAACTGGATGCTGATGCGCGGGCCGGTGTGCCGCGCGGACTTCGGGACGGCATGCTCCCAGGTGCGCTGAGTGCTGCCGCCCATCACGAACAGGTCGCCGTGGCCGAGATCGTGACGTAACGTCGCGCCACCGCTTCGTGGACGGAGCAACAGTGCGCGAGGCTCACCGAGCACGATGATCGCGACAATCGTGTCGTGCGTCGAGCTGCGGCCGATGCGATCGCCGTGCCAGGCCACGCTGTCGCGACCGTCGCGGTAGAGGCACAGTCCGGCGGTGGCGAACGGCTCTCCGAGCTCGGGGCGGTAGTGGTCGTCGAGTGCTTGCTTGAGCTCGACGAGCGCCGGGTCGGGCAGGGCCATCGTCTCGTCGTAGAACGCGAGCAGCCGCGGGACGTCGACCACGCGGTCGTACATCTGCCGGCGTTCGCCGCGCCAGGGCACGATGTCGCGCAGCCGCTCGAACAACACGTCGGCACCAGCCAGCCAGCCGCGCTGGACGTCGATCCACGCGCCGTCGGACAACACCGTGCGAGTCGGGTGCAACGCTGCGACGACGGGCTCGCCGTCGACGTCCAACAACGAGGCCTGGAACGCGGCGGTCATGCCGGCAACGATACGCCACAATGAGAACGCGTGTGCGAAATTTCTAGCCTTCGCCGTCCGTGCCGGGGACCGTCGGATGCACCTCGAAACCGCAGCTGTGCGGAGCCACGTCGAGCGGCGTCGCGTTGTAGGTGTTTGCCGGGATGACGAGCAGCCCGTGGAAGCGGTCGCAGTTGCCGGGCCCGCCGATGTTGCCCTCGACGAGCGCGGACGCGGTCTGCCCGGGCTTGACGAGTACGCCGCGGAACTGCGAGCAGTGGCACCCGCCGAGCGGCCCGTCGAGAGTGCGGCTCGCGTGTGCGATCGAGTGGCCGCTGCGGTTGGTGCCGTCGACGCCCGGATAGCCGTAGAGGATGCACTGGTTGTGCGAGTTGTTCAGGAAGCGCAGCACCACGCCCGTGTGCCCGGCTGCGCCGCCGCCCGCCGGGGCGGCTGCGGTCACCGCGATCTGCGACGACCCGCACCAGGTGTTCGGGTTCCCCCGACCGGTGTAGGTGCTGCCGCCGGCCGACGAGGAGGAGGACGACGACATCGGCGCAGACGTGGAGGGCGCCGGCCGTCGTGACGTCGAGGCGCTCGAGCTCGGTGCGGCAGCAGATGACGTGGTTGCGGGTGCGCTCGACGACAGTTTTGCCGGCGTGCTCGCCGACGTCGACGCAGCCGGGCTCGACGCGGCGCCGGCGCCCGTCCCGTGCCCGGGCGAGGACGTGCTGCACGCAGAGAGCGCGAGGGCGAGCAGCCCGGCGAACGTGACTGTCACGCTGTGACGGTGATGCACCGGATCGCCTCCCCGGGTCGATGAGCGGGGTCGAAATTACCCGAGCAAGGTCGCAAGTCCGCTGAGGCGGCTAAGGTCCCGCCATGACTTCGCGGTTGTCCGATGCCACTGATCGACAGCTCGCCTCGCTGCTGGTCGCCGACGGCCGCGCCACGCTCAAGAGTCTCGCGACGGCGTCCGGGCTGTCGGTGTCGGCCGTGCAGGCACGGGTGCGTCGGCTCGAGAGCGATGGCGTGATCACCGGCTATTCCGCCGACATCGACCCCGAGGCGCTCGGCCTGCCACTCGCGGCGATCATCGCGCTCACGCCGCGCGACCCCGAGCACGAGTACGACCTGCCCGACCGGATCGGCGATCTGACTGAAGTCGAGTCGTGCCATTCGGTCGCCGGCGACGACAGCTTCGTGCTGTTCGTGCGGGTCGAGACGCCGAAGGAGCTCGAGGCGCTGATCCGCGAGATCCGTCGTCGCGCCGATGTGACCACGCGCACCACGGTGGTGCTGCAGACCCTGTTCGAGCGGCGGGCCCGGCCGCCGGCGGACGTTCCTAAGTGACGGAAATCTTCCGGCGGAGGGTGATAATGCCCGTAAGAATTACGGTAAAGTCGGGGGTATGACGATGACGCGCGCACTCAGCGACCAGACTGACCAGCACACGACCATCGCCCCGTCCGAGGTGCATGCCGCCATTGCGCGGCACATGCTTGCCGACGGCTACGAGATGGTGCTCGATCTCGAGAAGTCACAGGGCTCGACGTTGGTCGACGCCCGCGACGGCCGCGAGTACCTCGATCTGTTCACGTTCTTCGCCTCGTCCGCGCTCGGCATGAACCACCCGGGGCTGACGAGCGACGAGGCGCTCGCCGAGCTCGGTCGCGTGGCCGTCAACAAGCCGAGCAACTCCGACATCTACACGGTGCCGATGGCGCGTTTCGTCGAGACGTTCGCGCGGGTGCTCGGCGACCCCGCGCTGCCGCACCTGTTCTTCATCGACGGCGGCGCGCTCGCCGTCGAGAACGCGCTCAAGATCGCCTTCGACTGGAAGTCGCGGTGGAACGAGTCGCACGGCATCGACGCCAACCTCGGCACGAAGGTGCTGCACCTCGAGAAGGCGTTCCACGGCCGCACCGGCTACACGATGTCGCTGACCAACACCGACCCGAACAAGGTCGCCCGGTTCCCGAAGTTCGACTGGCCGCGCATCGCGTCGCCGTCGACGAACGGCAACGCCGACGTCGAAGCAGCCGAGCGCGCGGCGCTGGCTGCAGCGCGCACCGCATTCGAGAACAACCCGCACGACATCGCCTGCTTCATCATGGAGCCGATCCAGGGTGAGGGCGGCGACAACCACTTCCGTCCGGCGTTCCTGCAGGCGATGCAGGCACTGTGCCGCGAGTTCGATGCGCTGTTCGTGATGGACGAGGTGCAGACCGGTGTCGGCATGACCGGCACCGCGTGGGCCTACCAGCAGCTCGGTGTGCAGCCCGACGTCGTCGCGTTCGGCAAGAAGGCGCAGGTGTGCGGCGTGATGGCCGGCGGGCGCGTCGATGAGGTCGCTGACAACGTGTTCGTCGTCGGCTCGCGCATCAACTCGACCTGGGGCGGCAATCTCACCGACATGGTGCGGGCGCGCCGGATCCTCGAGATCATCGAGGGCGATGCGCTCATCGAGCGCGCACGGTTCCTCGGCGCGCACCTGCTGCACGAGCTGACCGCGCTCGCCGACAAGCACAGCATCATCACCGACGTGCGCGGCATGGGGCTCATGTGCGCGATGACCCTGCCGTCCGGCGAGGTGCGCGACACGATCGTCACCAAGCTGCGCGAAGACGAGCACGTGATGATGCTCGGCTGCGGCACGACGAGCTTGCGCGTTCGTCCTGCGCTGACGATCTCGATCGAAGAGATCGATCGCGGCATCGCGGCTCTTGACCGGGTGCTGTCTTCGATCTGATGCTCGCTTGGGAATTGCGCGCCGCGTTCGCGGCGCAAATGGCAGCCGTCTACGGGCGCGAGGTACCGGCCTACACGACGCTGGTCGACGTCGCGTCCGAAGTGAACGGTCTCGTCGCCGCGCTCGAGGGTGAATCCGCCGAGCGGCTCGGGTCGATCTCGCGGGTTACCGCCGAACGGCACGGTGCGATCCGCGTCGGCACGCCGACCGAACTGCGTCAGGTCGCGATGATCTTCGCGGCGCTGGGCATGCATCCGGTCGGCTTCTACGACCTGCGCGATGCGGCGAAGTCGTCCGTCCCGGTGGTGTCGACAGCGTTTCGTCCTGTCGCGGCGGATGAGCTGGCACGCAATCCCTTCCGCATGTTCACGTCGTTGCTCGTCACCGACGACCGGCGCTTCTTCACTGCCGAGCTGCAGCAGCGACTCGACGCGTTCCTGGCGCGCCGCACGCTGTTCTCGCCCGAACTGCTCGCACTCGCCGAGCGCGCCGCGCGCGCAGGCGAACTGCCGGACGAGGAGGCAGCGCAGTTCTTGAAGCTCGCTGTCGAGGCGTTCACGCTGTCGGCCGAGCCGGTCGACGCCGCGTGGTACCGCGAGCTCGAGCAGGTGTCCGCGGTGGCGGCCGACATCGGCGGCGTCGCATCGACGCACATCAACCACCTGACGCCGCGCGTCCTCGACATCGACGAGCTGTATCGGCGCATGACCGAGCGTGGCATCACGATGATCGACACGATCCAGGGCCCGCCGCGTTGGGACGGCCCGGACGTGCTGCTGCGCCAGACCTCGTTCCGCGCGCTTGCCGAACCGCGCCGGTTCCGCACCGAGTCGGGCGAGGTCGTCGACGGATCGCTGCGGGTGCGGTTCGGCGAGGTCGAGGCGCGCGGAGTCGCGCTGACCGAGGCCGGTCGTGATCGCTACGACGAGCTGGTCGGATGCGATGCCGCCGCATGGGCCGAGGCAATGCCGCCGACCGAGCTCGGCATGCTGCGCCACGGGCTCGCGTACTTCACCCTCGCGCCGACCGGGCGGCGCATCGCGCGCACCGGGTCGCTCGCGGAGCAGGTGTTCGACGGCGTGCTCGCCGCGACCCCCATCGTCTACGAGGACTTCCTGCCCCGTTCGGCGGCCGGGATCTTCCAGTCGAACCTGACCGACGACGGCTCGCGCGACGACGCGGTGGCCGGTACCCGTCGCGATGCCGGCTGGCTGGCCGACGTGATCGGCGCGCCCGTGCGTGATCCGTACGCGCTCTATGCCGCGCAGCAGCAGGCGTCCGTGGATGCCTTGCCGGCCGAGATCCGCGCGGCGCTGCACTGACGCTTGTTGCTGCGTCAGGGTAGCCTGACAGCGTGAGCAAGGGCCCGTGGCACGACGGCCGCCGCGCGTGGACGCGACTTGACGGCTGGCGGCAGGCAGCGCCGTCCGACAGCGATGGGAGCAGCGCGCTCGATGCGCTGACCGACGTCGGTCTCGTCCGACGGTTGCTGGACCAGGCCGAACTCGTCGCTGTTCGCACGGCGCGCCGCCATGGGATGTCATGGACCGAGATCGCAACGCGGCTCGGGGTGACCCGGCAGTCGGCCTGGGAGCGCTGGCGCGATCTGGATGAAACGTCCTCGCCGCGAGAAACAGCAACTGATGCCGCCGCCGATGAACTCGTCGCCGAGGCGCGCGAACGGCGTCGTGCGGCCGACGTCCGGGTGCCGAACGTCGTCGGAGCAAGCGTCGAAGACGCGCACCGCACGTTGGCGGCCGCCGGGCTGGTGGCCGTCGGAGCCGAGCCGGACGGCCCGCCGCTCATGGAGCTGACCGGCACCGTCACCGACCAGAGTCCCGAGTCCGGTGCGTGCGTGACGGCCGGCACCGCTGTCACGCTGTGGATCCGTCGCCGGGGCGGCGGCGCAGGTGTGCGCGAGCCGCGCCGGCCCAAGCCGCGCAGCGGCACCGGCCGCGAGATGCGCCTCGACCCCCTCGACGACGCCGTCGGTTCCTGAGCGTTGTCGGACCCGCGCGCGATAGTGCGCGCATGATGCGCTCGTTCACGATCACGGCCCAGGGCGAGTTCTCGCTGCGCGAGTCGGTGCAGTTCGGCTTCGGCCAGCGCGATGCCACGAGCGCTTGCGAGTTCGACGGCGCGATGCGGCTGGCGTTCACGCTCGACGGCGGATTCGGCCAGCAGGTCGGCGTGGTCGTGCGCCAGCAGGACGCCGCGGTGCTCGGCGAGGTCCACGGTGCCGGGTCGCTCGACACGATCCGGGCACAGGTGGCTCGCGTGCTGTCCCTCGACCACGACGCTCGCGACTTCGTCGAGGTCGGACGGCGCGACCCGGTGCTGCGCCGGTTGCAGCTCGCCGCGCCCGGGTTGCGTCCGCCGCTGTTCTACTCGCCGTACGAGGCAGCCGCCTGGTCGGTGCTGTCCGCCCGCCGCCAGCACCGCCAGGCCAGTCGCGTGCGCGCTGCGCTGTCGAGCGCCGTGGGCCGCCGGTTCGACCTGGCCGGCACGCAGCTGGCCGCCTTCCCGACGCCCGCCGCAGTGCTCAAGCTCGGCGCATTCCCCGGCATCGACACCCAGCGACTCGACCGCCTGCACGGCGTGGCCCGCGCCGCTGCGGACGGACGCCTCGAGGCAGCGCGACTGTTCGGTCTCGGTCCCGACGAGGCCCTTGCCGAGGTGCAGCAGATCAAGGGCATCGGACCGGTCTACGCATCTCTGATCGTCATCCGCGCGGTCGGCTTCACCGACGTCGCACCGATCCACGAGCCGAAGGCGCAGCGGTTGCTCGGCGAGCTCTACAGGCTCGGCGCCCCCGCGACACCCGAACAGTTCGAGCAGCTCGCCGAGGCCTGGCGGCCATGGCGCACGTGGGCGAGCGTCTACCTGCGTGCCGTCGGGCCGCGGGTGCTCACCCGCGGTGTTGCCCTGAGTGCCTGAGTAGCGTTCGAACCGTGCGCTTCGCCGTATCGATCCCGCAGCTCGACACGTCCGGCTTCGACGCAGCGGGCGTGCAGTCATATCTGGCCCGCGCCGAGGAGGCCGGGTTCGAATCGGCGTGGACGATCGAACAGACGCTCGGCCCCACGCCGATGATCGCGCCGCTGCCGCTGCTCGCCTACGCAGCGGCCTCGACCGAACGCATGCGCCTCGGCGTCGGGGTGCTCGTGAGCTCACAACACGACCCCCTGCACCTGGCCGGCGCGATTGCCGCGGTCGACCGCCTGTCCCACGGACGCCTCGATATCGGCGTCTCGGCGGGCGGCGGATTTCGCAACTTCGCCGCGTTCGGCGTCGACCGCGAAACCTTCGTCAGCTACTTCACCGAGGGGCTGCAACTGATGAAGGCCGCCTGGTCCGACGACGCGACGGTCACCTTTCACGGCCGCTTCCGCGAGTTGGACGATGTGGCGATCTCGCCCAAGCCCGTCCAGCGGCCGCACCCGCCGATCTGGTTCGGCGCCGGCGCACCGACCTCGATCGCGCGCGCCGTCACCCACGGCGACGCCTTCCTCGGCGCCGGCTCGTCCACCACTGCCAAGTTCGCCGGCCACGTTGAACTGGTGCGCGACGAACTCGCCGACCGCGGCCGCGACGCGGCGAGCTTCCCGATCGCGAAGCGCGTCTACCTCGCCGTCGACAACGATGCGCAGCGAGCCCGCGATCAGGTCAACGCAGGGCTGCACCGGCTCTACGGCTCGATGCGCGGCATCGAGGACGTCCCGGTGGCCGGCACCGCTGATGACGTGGTCGCCGGACTTCGTGCTGTCGAGGCCGCCGGTGCCGAGATGATCGTGCTCAATCCGCTCGGAGCCGACGTGGCCGAGGACCGCGAGCAGGTGGAGCGACTGCTCGCCGACGTGATCCCGGCGTGGCGCGACAAGTCGTGAGCTACGACGACGCGTCGGTTCTCAGCCGTGCTGCAACGCGTCGTCGAGGCGAACACGAGCGGCCCTGGCGGCGTGCTCGAGGTCGTCGTTGGTCTGCAAGTAGGCGTGCAGGATGTTGGTGATGATGCGCGCCGGAACCGTCGGAAACTCGCGCACCAACTCTGCGATGACGTCCTGTTCGGACGCGTAGTCAGTCATGCTCGCTCCCCGCTGTGTCGAGTTACTGCGTATTAAAGGTTCTCGTGGCCGATGTGGCGAATCGAGACCAGAGTGACGACTTTCACCCAACGTGACCGCCGGGCCCGACTCGTCGCCCGCCATCACCTGGGCGCCACTGCATCCGACGTGGTGCAGGCCGCCGACGCGCTGCTCGCCGTGCACGCCACCGATCCGGCGACGGTGTACCTGTCGCTGCTCGCGCGCTGCGAGTCGGCGTCGCTCGCCGATGTCGCGGGCGCGCTCTACGACGCGCGTGTCCTTGTCCGGATGATGGCGATGCGCCGCACGATGTTTGTCGTGCCGGCGCGAGTTGGTGGCCGTGGTCCATCACGCGGCGTCGCTCGGGGTCGCCGCGAAGATGCGCGCGACGTTGCTGTCGCAGTTGGCGCGATTGCCGACCGACCCGCCGATCGGCGGCGACCTCGCGGGCTGGCTCGAGGACGTCGAGCGCGGTGTCGAGCGCAGCATCGCCGCGCGCGGAGCGGCGCAGGCCGCCGAACTGTCGGTCGACGAGCCGCGTCTGCGCACGGCATTGTTGCCGACGACCGACAAGTCCTGGGACGTGCGCCGCAACATCACCTCGCAGGTGCTCGTGATCATGGCCGCAGAGGGACGCCTGGTACGTGCCGCGCCGGTCGGTGCCTGGACGTCGCGGCACCACGTCTGGGAATCCGCGGCGCGCTGGTGGCCACGCGGGATCGCCGACGTCCCCGCCGCGAACGCACGGCTGGTCGAGTACTACCTGCGACGGTTCGGGCCGGCGACGCCCACCGACGTCCAGTGGTGGACGGGCTGGACGCTCGGTGCCACCCGCTCGGCGCTCGCGGCAGTAGAGGTCGCCGATGTCGGGTGCGGACTCGTGCTGGCCGATGATGCCGACAGGCCCGATCCGGTCGCGCCCGGCGCCGCGCTGCTGCCCGCGCTCGATTCGACACCGATGGGCTGGAAGCAGCGCGAGTGGTTCCTGCCGGCGGACGCCACGCCGCTCTACGACACCAACGGCAACATCGGACCGACGATCTGGTGGGACGGTCAGATCGTCGGCGGCTGGGCCGTCCGCGCGGACGGATCGATCGCCACACGACTGCTCGTCGATCGTGGCAAAGCGGCCGAACGGGCCGTCGCCGAGCAGGTCGAGAAGCTGCACCCGCGCCTCGAGGGCGGCAAGGTCACGGTGTCGTTCCCGACGCCGCTCGAGCGCGAGCTGCGCACGAGCTAGGTGATGCCGAAACTGTTCACCTTCTCCGGGTGAAGCCGGATGAAGCCGGAGCCGAACCCGGGCCCGAGTTCCTCTCCGCCGCTCGCGATCGCCTCCGCCCGCCCGCGGATCTCGAGCATGCGCGGCGTCCAGGGATCGGTCGAGACGAGGTCGTCGACGACGAGCGCGGCCCAGCCGTTGGCCTGCACGTCGCGAAACTTCTTCGTGGTCGCGACGTGATGCCCGCCGATGTCAACCGTCCCGAGCTCTGCGTTGTAGCGAAACGAGGTCGGGACGACGTGCGGTTTGCGGTCGGCGCCGGCGGTCGCGATACGTCCGAGGCGTTGGGAGGCGAGGTAGTCGAGCTGGGCAGCGGTGAAGTCGGCCATGACGTCAGTAAACAACTTCAAGTCGGGTTGAAGTCAGCTGTAGGTATCGTTGACGGCCGTGCGTAGCACCGACTCCCGGCTTGATGTCTCGTCCACTGCCAACGTGCGCGTGGACGGAGATCCCGACGCGCCGACGTTGGTGATGCTGCACGGCTTCAGCGGATCGCTGAAGTGGTTCGACCGCCTCGTCGAGCGCCTTGCCGATGCATTTCAGATCGTGCGCGTCGACCTACTGGGGCACGGCGCAACGGGCGGCCGCGCTGCGGACGCCCCGGCGCAGGCGCGCATGGTCGAGGCGGTGTTGGCCCGCCTCGACATCGACGACGCGATCGTGCTCGGGCACTCCTTCGGCGCCGACGTCGCCGTTGAGCTTGCTGAGCGTTCGCCGCGAGTCACTCGGCTGATCATCGTCGCGCAGGCGCCCGACTACAGCGACGCGACGCTGCCGCGGGGACGCGTGATCATGACCGTGCCGGCGATCAGCGCGACGATCCACCGGGTCCTGCAACCGGTCGGCCGGGTTGTGTTACGTGCCGCGGCGCGTCGCAATCCGGACGGCCAGGAACTCGCCGCGCAGGCGATGGCCGACTTCCGCGCCCTCGACCCGGCGATGTTCCGCGTCGTGCTTGTCGACCGCCGCGACCGGATGGCCCGGCGCCCGCTCGACGCCCAGGTACGCGCGGCGGGCAAGCCCACGCTCGTGATCCTGGGCGGCCACGACCACTTCTACGGCGCACGGTCGGCGCGCCGCTACGCGCTCGCGGGCGCACAGGTCGAGGTACTGCCCGAGAGCGGACACAACCCGACGATCGAGTTCCCCGACGAGACGGCAGCGTTGATCACTGCGTTCCTGGCGTCCTCCTAGCCGCGCTGTGGCACACACCCGCGCCACCCGGGTGTCGGCACCGCACGGGCCATGAGACGGTGTAGCGCATGCGGCTGGCCGTCTGTAGCAGCAAGGGTGGCGTCGGCAAGACCTCGACCGCGGTGAATCTGGCGACCGTCTTCGGTGAGAGCGGTCGAACGCTCGCCGTCGACGCAGACCCGCAGGACAGTCTCGGCCGCGCCTTCGGCGTCGTCGCCGGACCGGACGACTCGCTTGCGGCGGTGCTCGCCGACCCCGACGCGGACGTCCGTGCGGTCATCCGCCGCGAGGTGGTGCCGGGCGTCGACGTGCTGCCCGCCCATCCGTCCCTCGAGGCGGTGGGAGTGACCCTTGCGCAGAACGGCGCCCTGGCGACCAGCCTGCGGCGCACGCTGCGGCCGGTGTTCGGCGATTACGACACCATCGTGATCGACACGCACGGCGACAACGGCAACCTGACCCTGGCCGCGATCGCCGCCGCCGAGGCTGTGCTCACCGTGTTCACGTCCGATCCGGGCAGCGCGCTCGGCGCCGTCCGGCTGTCGACGTTTCTTGCCAACCATCGCAAGTACGAGAACACGACCGCGCATCTGCTCGGCGTCGCATGTTCGAACTGGGACAAGCAGGGGGCGGCCGCGCGCGAGGTGTCCGACGCACTCTCGGCGACCAACCTGCCCGTGTTCGACACACGTATCCCGTTCTCGCGGCGCGTGCCGAGCGCGACCCTGGCCAAGCGGCCGGTCGTGCTGTCGGCGCCGAAGAGCCCCGTCGCCGAGGCCTACCGCGCCCTGTCGAAAGAAGTCACCAGCAAGTACGAACAGAAGGGCCTGTCATGAGCGCGCGCTCGGAGGATCTCACCGCCGACCTGTTGCACGACCTGACCGAGGAGCAGGCGCAGCCGGCACCGGCCCCGAAGACACCGCAGGCACCGAAGGCACCGAAGGCGGCCGCGGCTGACGACCGAACCGGCGCCGTCGGCTGTCGTCGAGACCCGGTTGTATCTGGCCCCGAGCGCCTGGCAGCGCCCGCGGCTGATCCTTGAAGGTCGCTCGTTCTCGCTCAGCGCCGGGCCGCTGCAGGTGCGGCTGGGACGACGGTCGTCCTGAGCGTGCCGACGCTGCAGGTCGACGACACGTCGATCGCCTACACCGACACCGGTGCGCCGCCCGATCGGCCCGATGCGCCGACGATCGTGTTCGGCCACGGGCTGCTGTTCAGCGGCTGGATGTTCCACCCCCAGGTCGAAGCGCTGCGCACGCGGTATCGCTGCGTGACCGTCGACTGGCGCGGGCAGGGCGAGTCGCCGGCCGCGCGCACGGGCTACGACATGGACACGCTCGCGAGCGACGCGGTCGCACTGATCAAGTCGTTGGACGTGGGACCGGTCCACTACGTCGGGCTGTCGATGGGCGGCTTCATCGGTCAACGGCTCGCGATCAGGCATGCCGACCTGCTGCGGTCACTGACCTTGCTCGATACGAGCGCGGACCGCGAGCCGTGGTTCTCGGCGGTCCAGGATCTGGTGCTCGGCGCGATCTATCCGCTGACCGGCATGGGACCGCTCGTCCCGGTGGTGCTGCCGCTCATGTTCGGCCCGACGTTCCGAAGCGATCCCGGCGGAGCACCTGTGATCGCCGAGTTCCGTTCGCGCCTGGCGCGCTGCAATCGCCGGGGCATCGCGCGGGCGGTGCGCGGCGTCGCGTTGCGCAAACCGGTCTACGACGACCTCGTGCGGATCACCGCACCGACGCTGGTGATCGTCGGCGCCGACGACAAGCCGACGCCGACCGCGAAGGCGCGCCGCATAGCCGACCGCGTGCCGGGTGCCCGGCTCGAGATCGTCCCGAACTGCGGGCACAGCAGCACGGTCGAGCAGCCGGCCGCGGTCACCGGATTGCTCTCGGACTTCCTCGCCACCGTCTGACCGCCGCCCGAACCCACAGTGGTCAGTTTCGGCCTCAGTGGTCAGTTACAACTGACCACTGAGGCCGCTAACTGACCACTGACGGGAGCTTGGCGGGGACGCCGCGGCGCCAGACGCCGGTGATGCGGTCGGGGTCGGCGAGCGCGGCGATGTCGACGACGGGGTCGGTGTCGATGGTGATGACGTCGGCGTCCCAGCCCTCGATCAGCTGACCGGCCCGCGGCGCGAGGTCGCCGAGCGTGTCAGGCGCAGTCGCGGTCGCGGCCTCGATCGCTTCCAATGCCGACAGGCCGGCCTCGACGAGCAAGGGCAGTTCGCCGCCGTTCTGGCCCCAGCCGATCACGTTGTCGCGACCCGACTCGAAGATGTCCGTGCCGGCCGCGATACGAACCCCGGCGGCGTGCGCTCGGCCGATCGCGTCGAGATGGATGTCGGCGATCTCGTAGAGCTTGCGGGCGTTCTCGGCCGACATGCCCGATGCGCGTCCGGCCTTGGCCAGGCGCGCCACGATGTAGCGCGTCGGGACGAGGATCGTCCCGGTCTCCTTCATCGCGGCACAGGCCTCGTCGTCGAGGTACGTGCCGTGCTCGATGCTGCGCACGCCGGCTTCGATCGCCGCCATGATCCCGGGCTTGCCGTGACAGTGCGCCATGACCGAGCGTTGCGACATGGCGGCGGTCTCGACGATCGCGCGCAATTCGTCTGCGTTGAACTGCTGGTGGATCGGGTCGTCCAGCTCTGACAGCACGCCACCGGACGCGCAGATCTTGATCACCTTCGCGCCGAGGCGCAGCTGTTCGCGCACCGCGCGGATGCACTCGTCCGGTCCGTCGCACAGGCGCGTCTCGGCGATGCTGTGCGCCCACTCGAGCGGGATGTTGTGCAGGTCGCCGTGGCCGCCGGTCGTCGAGAGGATCGCGCCGGGGGAGTAGATGGACGGGCCGGTCAACGTGCCGTCGGCGATGCCGCGAGCCAGGTGCACGCCGAGCCCACCCGCCTCGCGGACGCTGGTGAAGCCGGCCTGCAACGCGACCTCGGCGTCCTTGGCGGCGCGTGCCGCGCGCAACGGCACCGAGTCGGTGTACGTGTCCGACATTGCAGCGGTGCGCACGCCGAAGAAGTGCCCGTGGCAGTCCCACATGCCGGGCATGACCGCGGCGACATGATGCGCCGTCGCGATCTGCGGCGCGGACGCCGACGGCCCGACGTAGTCCAACGTCGGGCCGTCGAACACCACGCTTGCATCGGTGATCGGGTCGCCCCGACCGGGGATCAGGATGTCTGCGTCGATGCGCGTCGCCGTCACAGACCCGACGCTACTTCCCTGCGCGCGAGTGGTCACTTATGGACCGAGTGGTCAGATATTTCTGACCACTCGCGCGGTAAATGACCACTCGCGGAGGGACGGGGATCAGGCGGACGGGTCGACGATCTGGCCGGCGAACAGGACGACTCCGGTCTGGGTGTCGCGGACGAGGAACAGGAACGGTTTGTCGAACACGGGCTGGATGCCCGCCGTCAGCGCTCGAGGCGGTCATGCCGACGCCGGTCACCGCGGCGGCTTCGGTACCTTCCTCGTCGACCTTGAGGTAATCGCGCTGCACCACCTGCGAGACGGACAGGCCAGCCGGGCTCATCGCCGAGAAGTCTGCGCCGACTCGAATGCGGCGCGCATCCCCAACTGCTGCAACGCTTGCATTGAGCGATCGGTGAACGTCGCGGTCGTGAATTTCGGCGCGGCGAACCGTGCCTCCGCCGCGACCGGCGCCTTGTCGATCGCGGCGAGATCGGCGGGTGTCAGCTGCGCGACGAGGTCGACCAGCGAGCCGCTGATCGGCGCGATGAACTGCGCGGCGAACCGGTCGCCTGCATACGGAAGCTGCGCCGCGTAATAGCTCTTGGCGACGAGGAATTTCGCATTTCCCGACGAGTGCAGGAACGGGATCGACATTGTCGATCCGTCCGCCTTTGTGAACGGCTCGCGGTAGGTCTCCTTGGCATCGAACTTGGTCTTCCACGCCGCCTTGAAGTACTCGGCGTTAGCGAGCACGAGCACGGTCGACGGGTCGAGTTGGTCGAACAGCTTCGTGATCCGGCCGTGGGTGTGGTCGCTGCACCAGGTGTTGATCGCGGTCATCGCGTCGTCCATGTGCTTGGCGAAGTCGACCTGCCACACGCCGGCTTCGAAGTAGCGCGCCAGCTGCGTCATGAAGGTGCTGGTCAACTGCAGACCACGCTGCTGCCACAGGCTGTTCGCGGATTCGACAACACCGGTATCGGCGAGCGACTTGGTGAGCGCGGCCCAGCCGAGCGCCTGCTGTTGCGAGGTCAGATGATCGGTGTGCAGCACGTGCGCGATCTCGTCGCGAGTTGTACCGGCCGCGCCGAGTTGCAGCATCGCCAGCGCGGTCGCGAGGCTCGACGGTGACAGCACGACGTTCGCATCCGTCGCCGGCACCGCGCGCAGGATGTCGATGGCGAATTGCTGTTCGGCGTTGGCGATCGGCGCGATGTCGTTCGTTGTCGTCGTCAGTGGCGTGACGTCTGCGACGAGCTCGACCGCCGAGCCGACGCGGTCTTTGACCGCGACGCCCCTCGCCAGCGGACCTGGCGGCAACGCAGCGGGGGCCTTGCGTCCGGTGCTGGGCCACACCGCATCGACGACGCCGCCCGCGACGGCGAGCCCGGCGACACCGAGTGCACTGCGCCGGGTGATGGTGCGGCGCCGGGCGATGCGGCGGATCTCGTCCGGCTCGCGCCACGGCACACCGCCGGCCGGGCGATTCAGCGGCTGCAGCGCATCGTCCAGGTGATCATCCTCGCTCATCGACGACCTCCGTCGTTGCCAGTGCGGCGGCCAGCTTCGCCCGTCCGCGCGAGAGCCACGACTTCACGGTCCCGGACGGTGCCGAGAGTTGCCCCGCGATCTCGTCGACGCTGTAGCCGATCAGGTGATGCAGCACGATCGCTTCGCGTTCGCGCGCGGGCAGTTGCGCCAATGCCTCGAACAGTTCGAGTTGGTCGGCGTCGAAGTACGGCAGGTTCGGATCGGCCTCGGCGCGCAGCACGAGACGGCGCACGCGCCGCCAGCCGCTCACCGCGTGGTGATAGGCGACCCGACGCACCCAGGCCTCGGGGTCGTCGTAGCAGCTGATCCGGTCCCATCGTGTCCATGCCTTGACGAACGCCTCCTGCACATGATCGAGCGCCTCGACGGGATCACCGGTGAGCGCAGCAACATGCAGCACGACCCGATCACGACAGCCGAGGTAGAACTCGTCGAAGTCGGTCAAATGACCTCCTCAACCAAGACACGCGCTGCGGCGGCGCGAGGTTGCACCCCTATGCAAGAAGACGAGCAGCGGTCTCGATCGAGTTCTCGTCCAGCAGCACCAGATTGGCCGCATCGCCGAGCGGGACGAAACTGTCGCGGCTCGACACACGTCGGATCTGGCCCGTGAATCCGTTCTCGACCAACGCCGTGATCACGCCTTCGCCGACGCCGCCGGTGTGCCGCGTTTCGTCGGCAACAAGCACGCGTCCGGTTGCGGCGGCTTCGCGCAGGAGATCTTGGACGGGCAGGGGAGCGAGCCACCGCAGGTCGAGCACGCGCGCATGAATCCCTGTCTCTGCAAGGCGATTGGCCGCTCGAAGGCTCATGCGCACGCCGTTGCCGAACGTGACGATCGTCAGGTCGGTGCCGTCGCCGTGCACCCGCGCAGCGCCGATCGAGGTCGCCGCGCCCGCGGTGTAGTCGCCGAGCCAACCCCGATCGCCGGTCTCGTGCAGATCGCGTTCGTGGTAGAGCGCGATGGGCTCGAGATACACGCTCACCTGTCCGGTCGCCTCCGCTGCGGACAGGCATGCGTTCAGCATCGGCGCGGCGTCTTCGGGACGTGACGGAACGGCGACGACGAGACCGGGGATGTCGCGCAGCACGCCGACGGCATCGTCGTTGTGGAAGTGGCCGCCGAAACCCTTCTGGTAACCGAGGCCGGCGATGCGCACGACCATCGGGTTGGTGAACGCGCCGTTGGAGAAGAAGCGCAGGCTCGCGGCCTCACCACGCAGTTGATCCTCGGCGTTGTGCAGGTAGGCGAGGTACTGGATCTCGGGCACCGGCAGCATCCCGCTCACGCCGAAGCCGAGCGCGAGTCCGAGGATCGACTGCTCGTCGAGCAACGTGTCGAACACCCGCGGAGCGCCGAAGCGTTGTTGCAAGCCGCGCGTCAGGCCGTACACGCCGCCCTTGCGGCCGACGTCCTCGCCGAACACGAGCAGCTCGGGACGCGCGGCCAGCCCGTCCGACAAGGCCGCGTTGATGCACTGCGCGAGCGTCTGCCGGGGGACGACTGCGCCGGGTCGGCCGGAGACCGCCGGTGGTAGCGGTGCGAGTGGAGCGATCACCTGCGCACCGGTGCGCAGCTTCGGCTCGGCGTCGACCTCGTCGGCGAGGGCCGCAACCTCGGCGGCGATGTCGTCGTAGCGCGCGGCCAGATCGGCACCCGGCATCAGCCGGGCGAGTGCGAGCAACGGGTCGCGCGCGCGATCGGCGGCGATCGCCGCCGGCGTGCGATAGCCGGACTCGACATCGGTGCCTGCGTGGCCGAGGAAGCGCACTGTGCGCAGGTGCAAGAGCGCGGGACGGTTGTCGCTGCGGGCGATGCGCACCGCTTCGGCGGCCGCCTCGCTGACACCGATCGGGTCGTCGCCCTCGGCCTGCAAATAGGTGATGCCCGGACGGCGTGCGGCCTGCGACACCCAGCCGGTCGGGCTCGGGACCGAGATGCCGAGACCGTTGTCCTCGCACACGAGCACGAGCGGCATCGGCAGGCCCTGGGTCACGCAATAGCCGACCGTGTTCAGCGCGCCGACTGCGGTCGAGTGGTTCAACGACGCGTCGCCGAAGCTGCAGACCGCCACGGCGTTCTCGCCCCACCGAGACGGCACGTCAAGGCGCCGCGCGCGTCCGATCGCGAACGCGACGCCCACCGCACGCGGCAGTTGCGAGGCGATCGTCGACGTCTGCGGGATGACCGCGAGCTCGGCGTCGCCCCAGACCTTGTGGCGCCCGCCCGAGGCGGGGTCGGCGACCGCCGCCACGTTGCCGAGCAGAACTGCGCGCAGCACATCGCGCAGCGGCCGTCCGGCCTGCAACGCGCGGAACAGGAAGAACCCGCCGGAACGGTAGTGCAGCAGCGCCGGGTCGGTCGGCCGCAGCGCATCGGCGACCAACGCGTTCGACTCGTGACCGGCCGAGCCGATCGTGTAGAAGCCCTGGCCCTTCTCGCGCATGCGCCGCGCCTGGATGTCGAGCAAGCGGCTGCCCGCCATCGCTTCGAACAGCTGCAGCAGGCGGGCATCGCCCTCGCGGGTCGCGCCGGCCCTGGTCGCCATACCCGCCAGCTCGGCGAGCGCCGCGCGCACCGACGTGGCGAGCTCGTCATGCGCGGGCACGGTCACCCTCGCATCATGCCCCGGACACGTTGCAACAGATCACATTGGTCTTTTATATAACTCACTTATATACTTGCCTTATGGGACGGACGGCAGACACCGCCGAACTCGCAGACGCGATCGATCGGCTGACCATGTGGTTGCGCCGCAAGGTGCCGACCGCGGTGAGCTCCAGCACGATCACCACGTTGGACGCGCTCGCCGTGCACGGACCGCTGCGCATCAGCGATCTCGCCGAACGCGAGGCGATCAGCCAGCCGGGCATGACCAGCCTCGTTAATCGGCTCGAAGCCGCCGGACAGGCCGAGCGCGTCCCCGATCCGACCGACGGACGAGCCGCGCTCGTCCGGATCACCGAGGCCGGACGGGCGCTGCTGACCCAACGCCACGCCGCCCGTGCGCTCGTGCTCGAACGCGAATTGCGCGACCTCGACGCGGCCGATCGTGCAGCGCTTCTTGCGGCCGTCCCCGCCGTGCATCGATTGATCACCCAAACCAAGGAAAGCGTCTCCCCGTGAGTTCACACAGCGCCGTTCAATCGCCGTTCAAGCAGCCGAAGGCCGTCTGGGCCGTCGCGTTCGCCTGTGTCATCTCGTTCATGGGCATCGGCCTCGTCGACCCGATCCTCGCGTCGCTCAGCTCGAAGCTGCACGCGACCCCGAGCCAGGTCGAACTGCTGTTCACCAGCTACCTCGTCGTCACCGCGGTTGCGATGCTCGTGACCGGCTGGGTGTCGAGCCGCATCGGTGCCAAACGCACGCTGATCGCCGGGCTGGTGCTGATCGTCGTGTTCGCCGCCCTCGCCGGATCGTCCGACAGCATCGGCGGCATCGTCGGGTTCCGCGCCGGCTGGGGTCTGGGCAACGCACTGTTCATCGCGACCTCGCTCGCGGTGATCGTCAGCTCGGCCAGCGGCGGGTTCGCGGGCGCGATCATCCTGTACGAGACCGCGCTCGGTGTCGGCATCGCGATGGGGCCGCTGCTCGGCGGCGAGCTGGGCTCGATCAGCTGGCGAGGCCCGTTCTACGGTGTCTCGGCGCTGATGGCGATCGCGCTGATCGCCACGATCATCCTGCTACCGAAGACGCCGCCGAGCGGACACCGCGAGAAACTCAGCGAACCGATCAAGGCGCTCAAGCACCGCGCCCTGGCAACGACCAGTGGCGTCGGCCTGCTCTACAACTGGGGCTTCTTCACGCTGCTCGGCTACTCGCCGTTCCTCATGCAGCCGATCTCACCGCAACAGCTCGGACTCGTGTTCTGCGGCTGGGGCGTGCTCGTTGCTTTGTTCGCCGTCTGGGGCGCACCGTGGCTCAAGGCGCGCTTCGGCACGGCGCGCACGCTCTACGGAAACTTCGTGCTGATGGCGCTCGATCTCGCCGTGATCGGCATCTGGCCCGACTCGAAGCCGACCGTGATCGTCGCCGTGATCGTCGCCGGCGCGTTCATCGGCGTGAACAACACGCTGGTCACGACGGCGGTCATGAGCATCGCGCCGGTCGAGCGGCCGGTCGCATCGGCGACCTACGGGTTCGTGCGATTCATCGGCGGCGGCCTCGCGCCGTTCGCCGCAGGCAAGCTGGTCGAGGCGTTCAACCCGCACGTCCCGTTCGTCATCGGTGCAGGGACGGTACTGCTCGCGGCAGTGCTGCTCTCGACCGTCCACAGTGCACTGCGCGACGCGGACGCGGGCGCGATCGAGCAGCCCGAACTCGACGACCTCGACCGTGCCGAGCGCGAAGCCGAACTCCCGATCGGTGCCGCGATCGGAAACGAGAACTGACGCAGTCAGCGTTGCGCCGCGCGGCGGTAGACCCGCCACGCGGCGATGATCAACGGCAGTTGCATCGGCAGACGTAACAGCGTCCCGACCTGCATCGCCCGGCTCGTCCCGCGTCGGGCGTCGAGGGCCATCTGGATGTTCCCCGGCAGCACGCCGACGAACAGCCCGGCAGCGGCGAGGCCACCGAGACGACGGGTCGACGGAACCGCGAGCGCCGTCGCCACGCCCAGTTCGGCGACCCCGGCGCCGTAGGTCCAGCTGCGCGGCGAACCGGGCAACTGGGGCGGAATCATCGCGTCATAGATCTTCGGGATCGCGAAGTGCGAAACCCCGGCACCGGCAAGCAGCGCCGCCAAGGCGTGGGCGCTGGACGGGACGGACCTGCGCGACAGCTTCGGCATGACCAACACTCTGACAGGGAGTGCGTTACATCGCGCGTTGATACGCTCGCGAAACGAGCTCGACGAATGCCCCCCGCGGAGGTTGCACGTGGCGCTGCGGCGCATAGGTGCACGCGGTCAACGCGGGCACGAACTGTTCCCCGGTTTCACCGACGTCTCCGAAATCGGTACCGGCAGTCTGGCCACCGTGTTTCGTGCGCGCGAGCTGGGCACGCACCGGCTGGTCGCGCTGAAGCTGCTCAACGTCCGCGACGCCTCGCCCCGCTCGATCGAATCGTTCGAGCGCGAGTCCATCGCGCTGGGCGCACTGAGCTCGCACCCCAACATCGTCACCTTGTACCGCACCTTCCGCACGGCGGACGGACGGCCTGTCCTGGTGCTCGAACTGTGCACCGGCGCGGTTGCCGATCGTATCCACGGCGGCGCCGGGGTCCCCGTGACAGAGGCGGTCGCGATCGGCGTCAAGATCGCCGGCGCGCTCGAGACCGCGCACCGCGGCGGGATCCTGCACCGCGATGTGAAGCCGCAGAACATCCTCGTGACCGATTTCGGCGAGCCGGCGCTGGCCGACTTCGGGGTGGCGATGCTGCAATCGGCGACGCAGACCACCGCAGGGCTGTTCGACTTCACGACGCTGCACGCCGCACCGGAACTGCTCGAGGGCGGCGGGACGTCGGCGGCGACCGACGTCTACGAACTCGCGTCTTCGCTGTACCAGCTCATCGCCGGCAAGTCGGCCTTCCGCGCGTATGAGGGCGAGTCACCGGCGTCGGTCATCCTGCGCATCCTGCGCGACCCGGTACGTCCGCTGTCGGGGGTCGACGTCCCGATGGCGTTGTCAGACCTGCTGATCCGTGCGATGTCCAAGCAGATGGACGAACGGCCGCCGACTGCTGCAGAGTTCGCGGCGGAGTTGGCCGACGTCGAGATCGCCCAGGGCTGGAGCCGCACCCAATTCCTCATCCGCGATCCGGGCCCGCTCGGCAATGCGTCCAGCGGAGCGGTGACCCGGCTGCCGGACGAAGTCCCGCGCGGAGTGCCATCGACGCTCGCGCCCTCGCAACCGATGCACCCGCAGGAACTCGCTCGATTGCACGCCCAGCTGGACAGCCCGCCACCCGTCGCACTCTCCGAGCCGGCTGCGCCGGACCGGTCGCACGCGCCGATCGTCGAGACGGGCGGCTGGACCGCGCCGACGACCGACGATCGGCGCGCACCCGCGCCGGTGCCTGTGCCGCCTGCCGACGTGTGGTGGTCGGCGCCACCGGCGCAGGCACGCGATGCTGCGCCGGCGACTGTGCCCGAACCCGCACCGGACGTGCCGCCCGCCCCGGATCCGGCCCCGGAAGGTGCCGCACCGACGCAGTACCAGCCCCCGGACTGGGGCACGTTCGTGCCACCGGTGCCGATGGCCACCCCCGCTCCGGAGCAGGTCGCGGAGCCCGGCGCCGAGGCCGCCGAACCCGACCCGCCGGCGCCGCGTCCGCGCCGGGTCCCGGTCGACATCGACGACGACTTCTTCCCGGCCCGCCGCCCGGCTCACCTCGACCAGCCCGTGCCGGTGACGACGCCGCCGGTCGACGACCCCGGCGCCGTCCCGGTCTGGGCCGTCCGCCAGCCGGTCCCCGAGTCACCCGCGGCCGCGCTGCCGCCGCAGTTTCGCTCGGACCTGTCCCTCGACCCGATGTCGCTGCGCCGCAAGGCGACGATCCGGTCGGGAGCCTCGGCGGTGACCGTGGACGAGCGGGAACTCCGGCTGCGCACCTGGTTCCGCCGTACGACGATCGCATGGGTCGACGTGCACGGCTTCGAGGCTGTCGTTGCCGCAGTCGACCCGATCACCGACAGCCGTGGCAACGGCCCGGCCAGACCCGGTTACCTGGTCGCACTGACCACCGGCGGTCCCGTCGAGCTGCCCGGCACACGGCGCACGATGAGCGAGCTGCGCTACATCCACGCCCTGCTCGACGCGTACCGGATCAGGGCGCAACGACTCGCCAACGGGTGAGATCTGAGGTTTGATCGGATGCGTACCACTTGTTCCATCTGATGCACGACCTCATCGAGAACGACACCTTGTGACGCACCATTTCGACGAACGACTCAGTGTGACGACCCCTTTTCAGTTGCGTTTTCTTTCTTCGAGGACGGAGAGGCAGCCGTGTCTTTGGCCGATGCTGTCGCCGCTCTGCCCGGAGGCGGCGAATTCGCCGCGTTGTGGACTCAAGTCAACGGCGATCCGGGCGCGATCAGCGATCTAGCGAACTCACTCACCACCGCCGCCGGCAAGGCGGACGACAGCGCACGCACGATCAGCAGAACTGCGGGCGAAGTCAGCGACGCCTGGCACGGCCCGGCGGCGGAATCCTTCGCCGGCTACATGCAGCACTTCGGTGCGGCGGCAGGCTCGGTGCACGCCGGCATGGGCAAGGCGGCGGCCGCGATCGAGCACGCGTCCAGCGCCGTCGACAGCGCGAAGCACCAACTCAATTCGATCGCGAGCCGCATTCTCGACCGGGCACAACAGCTCGCGCCGTTGCAGCACAACGAACAGGATCCGAACGCGTACGCCGCCGCCGTGCAGCAGGCCGTCAGCGAGGGGTGCGCCGAGGCCAGGCCGGTTGTCGACCAGCTGACAAGCCATCTCGAGCAGACCGCGTCCACCGTGCACGCCTGCCTGGCCAGCGGCGGGTTCGTCGGGATGAGTGCGGCGAACTCGAGCACCTACCTGCCGGCCAAGGGCAAGCCGATCCAGTGGAACCCGATCCCGCACGGGCTCGACCCCGGCACGACGCCGCAGTCCTACAGCGGCACGGGCGGCGCGACGCCCGGCGGCACCTCCTCCGCGGGCGGCGGCGGGGCGACCAGCGGTGGCCCGCCTACGGCGCCGCCCTCGGGCAACGTGGCGCAATGGATCGACGAGGCCCGCCAAGTGCTCATCAAGGCCGGCGTCCCGGCGAGCGAGATCAACGCCAACGACATCAACATCATCATCCAGCACGAGTCGTCCGGGAACCCGCACGCCGAGAACGGTTGGGACGCCAACGCGGCTGCCGGTCATCCGTCCAAAGGCCTCATGCAGACGATCGACCCGACCTTCAACTCCTACGCGCTGCCCGGACACACCGACATCTGGAACCCGGTCGACAACATCGTCGCGGGCGTGCGCTATGCGCTGGCGCGCTACGGCACGCTCGACAACGTCCCGGGCGTCGCTGCGGTGCACAGCGGCGGCGCGTACGTCGGGTATTAGGGGACGCCATGGCATCGACGATCAAGTACAACCTGGCCCAACTCGACCAGTTCCGTAGCACGGCCGGCTCGGAAGCCGGCCGCGTCGGTGCGCTCGCCGACGGGCTCGATCTGTCGGCCGGCGCTGCGATGTTCGGCCAGAACGCCGGCGCGTCGGCCATCAGTTCGGCGATCAGCGCGATGAGCCGGCACCTGAAACAGGAGTTCCTGCGGGCCGAGGAACTGCTGCGCGACGTGTCACGCTCGATCGACGCTGTTCAGTCGGCGATCGAAGAGGCCGACCGCAACGGCACCCGCACCTTCACGACCACCAGTCCGGCGTCGGCGAGTGGGGCAGCGCCTTCCGGCAGCTCGTCCGGCAGCTCGTCCGGCGGCGCACCGGTGGCCTCGGCGAACCCGAACGTCGGCACCGCACCACCGGTGAAGTTCGGCACCGGCGTGAAGATCGATCTGCCGGACGGGTTGGGCACGGCGGAGGCGCCGAACGCCAAGGCCGCCGGCGCGGTACGCGAGGCGCTCACCCAGCTCGGCGTGCCCTACGTCTGGGGCGGCGAGAGCGCCGGCAAGGGCTTCGACTGCAGTGGGCTGACTCAGTGGGCCTACGGCAAGGAGGGCATCGACCTGCCCCACGACGCCGCCGCGCAGAACATCGGCCAGCGCGTCGCGGAGAGCAACCTCGCCCCGGGCGATCTTGCGGTCTGGAACGGCCATGTGGCCATGTACATCGGCAACGGCAAGATGATCGAAGCGCCGCACACCGGCGACGTCGTGCACATCGTCCCCGTCCGCACCACCAACGCCGGCGACGCCTTCGAAGGCTTTTTCAGACCGAGCAGCTGACGTGCGCCGTAGTCGAGGCTGGTTGCGTTGCGCTGTTGAACGCACTTTGCACGTGGCAACGTCGCTGGTGGCGCCCTGCTGGCGTGCCGGAGCGTCATTGCTGGGTGCAAAGTCGGTGGGCAGCGACGATGCCGGGTGCAAAGTCGGTGGGCAGCGACGATGCCGGGTGCAAGGTCGGCGCGCGGTAGCGCCGCTACAACATCCTTCGTTCGGTGGGCGTGGGCAAGACGGTGGCGCGATGGGCGCGGCGGTCGGCAATGACCAGCACCTCGTGGTCGTCGAGGGCGGCGACGGTCTCGGGGCCGTTGTCGCCGAGGCCCAGGGCGGCCGACACCGCGGTGGCCGCTTCGGTGCCGAGCCGGCACACGAGCACGACGTGCGCGCTTTCGAGCAGCGTGCGCGACCGCTCGTTCACGCCGGCGCGGACGTGGATCGTGCTCTGCCACGCCATGCGCGGCGCGTAGGTCTCGGGCGGGACGTCGCGGGTGTCTTCGATGACGACCAGCGGCGCGCCGACGCTCGGCGCAGGCAGGGCGCTCGCGTGGTCGGTGCGCACGGTCGCGACCGGACGTTGCCCGCCGATCACGTTCACGAAGTACTCCCACGCGGTCGCGCGGTCGGTGGCGATCACCACGTTCGCGCCCATGCCCGCAATGCGGATGGTCATCAGCCGGGCCAACCACGGGTCGTCGCACAGCAGCGCCACCCGCGTCGGGACGGAGCGGATCAGCTCGATCATGATGTCGCCGCGCGTCGACGTCGTGCCGAACGGCATGCCACCGGCGAAGACGTTGCCGGCGAGGTAGGTCAGCTGCGGCGTCTGCGCCGACAGGCTGGGCAGCACCTCGTTCCCGGCGAGCGACAGGTCGTTGCCCGGCATCAGACGCCACCGATCGGGACGGTGGCGCGCAGTCCGAGGTGCTGCACTGCGTCCAGTGGTTGCAGAGTGACGCCGGCGCGCCGCGCCGTGCTGCGCAGCTCGCGGGCCGCGGCGGTCAACGCGTCGGTCGAGCGGCAGGTCAGCCGCAGCACCGTCCGGGTCGACCAACCGCCGGACGGCAGCGGGCGGCCCTGCACGCCGAGCGCGTATGCGAATACGTTCCCGATCGGCAGGTCGGCGAGCGCGGGGCGGCGCACGTCGGTCACCACGAAGCTGCGGTGCGCCATGCGCGTCGACGCGACGTAGCGCACCGATTCGGCCCACCGGATGATCGGGTCGTACGGAGTGGCCTGGTGATAGAAGCTGTCGGCAATCGCCCGCGCCGCCTCGACCGAGTCGAGCACCCGCGCGTCGAGGCCGTGTTCGCCGCAGGCCGCGCGGATGCGGCTCAGTGCTGCTGACAACACACGGCCGATGCCGGTGTTGCCGCCACCGCGTGCGGCGATCGCGGCCGCGGCCGTTGTCGGGTCGAGCCGGACGGTCACGTAGGCGGTGCGATTGCGCACCCGCGCGCGCGACCCGCTGAGCTCGGCCGATGCGGCCGCGAGCATCGGTGACAGCTGCGGATCCTGCTCGCCGACGATGGTCTGCGTCAGCACCTGCACCGAGTCGAGACCGAGATCCTGACCGTCCAGCGCGGCCATGATCGCAGCTACCGGCACGTTGTCGGTCGTGTTGCGCGTGCGGACGATGCCCCCGGGCGGCCCGACCCGCAGTGTGGCCGCGCACGTCCCCGACCACTGCACGATGCCCATCCGGTCGCCGTCGTGCGTACGGCTCTCCCACGTCGTCATGCCCGGGTAGAACGCAGCGAGCTCAGGCGGTGCCTCGATGTCGTCGAGCTCGCCGCGGCCCGCCGAGACCAACTCACCCGGCGTCACGGTGTCGTCGCGACGACCGGCGTAGGCAGAGGCCGCCACGAGCGTCTCGCGCTGGCGGAACAGGTAGGCGACACGCAGCATCGCCCAGGTGCCGATGCGGATGCTGCGGCGGCGCAGCAATGCGGCGACGATGATGATCAGGCCGATGGCGACCGCGATCACGCCGACGAGGAGCTTCTTCTCGGCGACCAGCAGCGCACACAGAGCGATCAGCTCGATGGCGACCAGCGTGCTCACCGGAATGCCGAGCAACCCCAGCCCGACGCGGTGGCGACTCGGCGGACGGACGCGGCCGAACGCTGCCGGCTCGCCCGAGCCGCGACGCCGACGCCCGCCGCCTTGTCCGGGACTGTTCTCGTCGCCGGACGACCCGGACCGCTCGACGCGTCCGGGTGCGGTCGTCGACATGATCGCTTCACCCCGTCGTCGTCCGGATAGCTTCGGCACGGAATGCTATATGTAGGACCACCGCCGTGATCGACATCCAGATCGGAGCCGCCGATGCCCGGCGAGTCGCCCACCAAGTGGCAGGCCCAGGCCTACCGCTTCGGGGTGCGCCGGCTCGAGTCGGCGGTCTCGTCCGGTGACGCACTGTTGCGTGGCGATCCGGTGCGTCGCCGGCTCAACATTGCGCTGATCATCTCGATCGTGATCTCCGCGCTGCTGCTCGGCGGATTCGCGGTGTACGGGTTCATCCGTCCCGAGCCGTCGATCGGCAGCGCGCAGGTCGTCATCGACACCGACACCGGCGGTAGCTTCGTCGCCCGCAACGGCACGCTGTATCCGGCGATGAACTTCGCGTCGGCGATGCTCGCGGCGGCGAGCGGGCAGAGCGGCGACAAGGCACCGAGTGTCGCTTCGGTCAACGACGACGCGGTGGCCAAGCAACCGCGCGGTCCGCTGCTCGGCATTCCCGGTGCACCGAATGTGCTGCCGAAGTCCGGCTCGCTCGTCGACCCGCGCTGGACGGTGTGCGACCGCACGACGACCGACTCGTCCCTGCCACCGGGCAGCAAACCGACGGTGAAGACCATCGCAATTCTCGGCGACGCGCATCCGGTCTTCGGCGAACTCGGGACGCGCGGCATGCTCGTCAGCGCCGACGGCGGCGCAACGACCTACCTGCTCTGGGCGGGTGGCCGCTCGAAGATCGACATCAGCAACAACACGATCCGGCTCGCGTTCGGCCTGCCCGCCAGCGAGACGCCGAGACCGATCAGCGCAGCGCTGCTGAACGTGATCCCGCAAGGCGCCGACATCGTGCCGCCGACCATCGACCAGGCCGGCACGACACCGGCCTACGCACAAACTCTCGGCGTGCAGGTCGGCGAGGTGTTCGGACTGCAGCGGGCCGACCAGTCGCGGGCCATCTACGTCGCCCTGGCCGACGGCGTGCAGCCGGTGACACCGCTGGTCGGCGATCTCGTGCGCGACCAGTTCGGCAAGACGGGTCAGCTCCCGCTCGTCGAGCCGCGACTGCTGCGCAACGCACCGCGCGCACGGGCCGCGAGCCAGATCGACCTCGCCGACTACCCGTCCGTGCGACCACAGATCATCGCCTACTCGCAAGAGCACGTCGCGTGTGTGTTCCGGGCGGGCACGGCCGAGCAGCCGGTCAAGATCTACGCGCTCGACACCGAGCCGCTGCCGGCCGGAGCGAAGCCGGTGACCGTCACCCAGCCGGGATCGCTCGTCGTCGACTCGGTCTACGTACCGCCGGGCAAGGGCGCGGTGTTGTCGGCCGCCACAGCGAAGCAGACGATCGGCGCGCGCGCGTTGTACTTGATCACCGACGAGGGTGTGGCGTACCCGGTCGTCAGCGGGCCGGCATTGCTCTCCCTCGGTTACACGGCCCAAGATCTTCGATTCAGCGCGCCGCCGCTGCTCAGCCTGCTGCCGAAGGGCCCCGCACTGGACCCTGCCCAGGCCGTGCACTTCTACCCGCAGACGGGCGTCTCGGCCAAGTCACTACCGACGGCTACGGCCAGCCCCGGCGCCAGCTCGTCCGGCTGACCCTGCGGGACGCGACGCGAGCGCATGGTCGGCGCGGCGCCGCCGGGTGGTCGTGACGATCACGCCGACGACGACGGCGACCGCGAGGCCCAGTGTGCCGAGCAGCGAGACCAGACGCGCATCGCGCTCGGGATCCGTGTGCCGCACCGCGGCGGGCAGTGTCTGCGGGCCGAAGCGCTGCGCAGGCGCGGGTGGTGTCTCACCCGGGAGCACGTCGGTCAGCGCTGCCTCCGGGTCGATCGTCCCGAAGCCGACGAAGTCGTTGCGGCCGCCGTTCGCTGCAGGATGGATGGCAGTGCGTTCGATCCGTTTCACGACCTGCGTGGCGTCCAGGTCGGGGAAGCGGTCGCGGACGAGCGCTACCAGACCGGTGACGTACGGCGTCGCGAAACTGGTGCCCTGCACCGGCGAGACCCCGGAGCTCGTGATGAACCGGTTGACCTGTCCGGTGCTGTCGGGCAGTGGATTGGTCGAGATGATGTCGACGCCCGGCGCCGCGACTCCGACCCACTTGCCGGACAAGGAGAACGAGGCCGGCTGGCCCGCCTGATCGACGGCGCCGACCGCAAGCACTCCCGGGATCGACGCCGGCACGGGGATGGTCTGCGGATCCTCGCCGGGGACGTTCTGGGTCTTGCAGTCGGACGAGCTGTCGACGTTGCCGGCAGCAGCAACCACGACGGCGTCCTTGACCGTGATCGCGTAATGCACAGCGCGCTCGACTGCGAGCGTGCCTGAGTCGGGCGCCGCGTTGCCGGGTCGGCAACTCGCCTCGGAGATGTTGATGATCCGCGCGCCCGACTTGGCGGCGAACACAATCGCCTCGGCGAGGCTGCTCGTCGTGCCGGCGACGTTGGCGCCGGCGTTCTGCTTGGCGTTGCGGATCCCGAAGTCGAGACTGCTCTGCCTGATCGACAGGAGCGTCGCGCCCGGAGCGACGCCGGTGAAGCCGGTGGTGCTGTCGGGGGACGCCGCGATGATGCCGGCGACGACCGTCCCGTGCCCGTCGCAGTCGGACAGCCCGTCGCCGCCGGACTGGACGAGGTCGGCGCCGGCGTGCAGCCGATTGCCGAACGCGGTCGGCTCGGGATTGATGCCGGTGTCGATCACGGCGATCTCTTGACCGGCACCGCGACGGCCGAGTGACCACAATGCGGTGTAGTTCAGCTGGGTCTGTGCCCACGAGACGCCGTTCTTGAGCGTGCGCGGGATGTTCGACCCCTGCACGCACTTCGTCGTCGGCACGTAGTGCACCGGCGGCGTGGGCGAGCCGGGCGCCGGACTGTTCGCACCGCCCGGCGTGTGATGTCTGGCCGGTGCGGCCGAAGCAGGGACGGCGACTGCCACGACGACCAGCCCCAGCGCGGCGGCCGCGACAGTGCGGCGACGCGAGCGCGGCGACATGGCGATCAGAGTTGCCGCAGCAGGGTGTACAGGCCCATGACACCGACGGCCAGCGGCAGCACCGCGACCACAACGCCGGCCTCGAAGAAGTCGATGAGCCGCAGGGTCTGCGGCGACGGCCGGCGCCGCGTTCGCGCGGTCGAAAGGATCAACGTCACCGCGCCGATGCCGAGTTCGACGGCGAGCAGCACGAGCCCGCTGCCGTCCCTGCCGGCGAAGACGGCGTCGATCGCAGCAACGAATCCGCAGGCCGCAGCTGATGCGACCAAGGCGATCCGCGCGCCGAGGCCGGCGACCGAGCGTGCGCGCAATGCCATCGCTACGAGCGCAGTCGCTGCCAGCGCGATCGGCATTGCCGAGGGTCGGTTCGAGACCAGTAGCGCGCCGCTGAACGCGATGGTGACGGCGCACCCGATCTGCGTGCCGGTCAGGTACTCACCGGCGACACGGGCGCGCGCGGACACGTCGTTGATGTCGCCGATGTCGTCGGTCTCGCTGAGGTCCTCACTCGTCGTCGGCACCGTCGCCAACGGCAGGCGCGCCAGCCGCACCGCGAGCCGCGGCAACATCGACAGCGCAGCCAGCGCGACCGCGATCGTGCCGGCGACGATGCGACTCACCGACACGTGGGTCAGGCCGCCGACGAGTGCGCTCCCGGCCGCGAAGAACGACACGATCGCAGTCGTCGCGAACACCACGGTGCCGGTGCCCAGCGCGAGCGCCGCAGCCAGCGAATAGACGAGCGCGAGCGCGGCACCGAGCAGCACGCCCCAGCGTCCGTAACCGCCGGGGACGGCGTTGAGACCGCACACGAAGGCGAACAGCACTCCGGAGGCGGCCGTGGCACTGGCGAGGATGCGCTCGCCGACGCCCTTCATCGCGGCCGTCCCTAGCCCGAGCAGCGCGAGCGCGACAGCACCGGCGATGTAGGCGTCGACGTAGACGCGACCGCGCAGGAACAACGTGACCGCTGCCGCGATCATCGCCGCGACGAACACGCCGGCACCGACGCCGGGGTTGATGCTGCGGGCGTTGATGCGATCTCGACGGGTGGTGGCGATCGCGTCGACGATGTCGTCGAAGACAGGGACGACCGTGCGGTCCTCGCGGCCCGTCAGTCGCAGCACCTCACCGTCGGCGACGTCGAGCGAGCGCAGCGTTCGCCCGCCCTCCATCTCGGAGCGGTCGCCATGTCCGACGCGCACGAGCTTCCAGCCGCCATGCGTGCCGCCGCCGTCGTCGCGTGCCTCGCCGGTGTACTGCAACAGCATCGGCAACAGGTCGATGATCGGGACGTCGGCGGGGAGCGCGAGGTCGACACGGGTCGACGGCGCTATCACTACAACGCGGCAGTACGACCGCGACTCGATCGAGGTCACGGCTTCACTCCCTCGTTCACCTTGGCGCAAGCTCCCAGTCGCACGGCTACGGTCGGCCTACTATATGGCGCGCCGCAGCGTGTCATGATCGTGCACGCTCACGCCGCACCGAGAGGGACCGCTGACTTGGCGACACGGACGTTCCGGCGCAGGCCACGTTTGGCCGTACCGGCGATGCCCACCGGCGAGTTACAGCTCGAGCCGCCTCCGGAGATCCCGCGGCTGCTCCCCGGCAACATCCTCGGTGCGCTGCTCCCCGGGGTGATGATCCTGGGCTCTGTCGGCTTCATCTTCATCGGCGGGCTGAGCGCGGCGTCGATGGCGATGGGCGGGCTGATCCTGCTCTCGACGCTGGGCATGATGGGTGGCGGCCTCGGCGGACGACGTACCGGCCGCAAGGCGCAGATCGACACCGATCGCAAGGACTACCTGCGCTACATCGAACAGGTCCGCCGCGACATCGAACGCACGCGGCAGCACCAGCGGGTGAGCCTGCTCTGGTTGCACCCCGATCCGCGCGCGTTGTGGTCGATGGCCGGCGGCCGACGCATGTGGGAGCGCCGTCCGAGCGATCGCGACTTCAGCCAGGCACGGATCGGCGTGGGCCCGCAACGACTCGCGCGGCAACTGCGGCCGCCGCAGACCGGACTGATCGAGAGCCTCGACCCGATCGGTGCGGTGGCGCTGCGACGGCTGGTGCGCGCGCACGCGCTCGTCGACGACCTGCCGGTCGCGGTGCGACTGCGCACCTATCCGGCGGTCGACCTGCGCGGCACGCACGACGAGGTGCGCGACTTCACCAGAGCCATGCTCGTGTCGCTGGCGACCTTCCACGGACCAGACCACCTGATCATCGGGGTCGTCACGTCCGGCCCGAGCCGTACCGAATGGGACTGGGTCAAATGGCTGCCGCACGCGCAGGATCCGCGCGAGAGCGACGCGGTGGGTTCACGTCGGCTGGTCGCCGGCTCGCTCGCCGAACTCGAGGAATGGCTCAGCCCGGAGATGTCCTCCCGAGCCCGATTCACCCGCGACGCGACACCGGCGCCCGACCAACCGCACATCGTCATCGTGATCGACGGCGGGGCAGTGAGCCTCGAAGAGCGCGTGCTGCTCGAGGACGGCCTGGTCGGCGTCACGATCATTGACCTGTCCAGCTCGATCGGCCGGCTGGCAGCGCGGCGCGGACTGCGTCTGGTCGTCGAGGACGGCAAGGTCGGCGCGGTCGGCCGCAGCGGCGTCGAGGTGCTCGGACGCGCCGACGCGCTCAGCGTGACCGAGGCCGACGCCACCGCACGCCGGATGGCGCCGTGGCGCGTCGGGGCTGCCGAGACCTCCGACGACCAACCGCTGCTGACCTCGGCCGAACTGGTCGACATGCTCGGCGTCGGCGATCCGGACAACGTGTCGGCCGACCAGTTGTGGCGCCCGCGCACGGTCCGCGACCGGTTGCGCATCCCGATCGGCGTCGGTGAGCACGGCGAGCCCGTCGAACTCGACATCAAGGAAGCGGCGCTCGAGGGCATGGGACCGCACGGCCTCGTGATCGGCGCGACCGGCTCGGGCAAGTCGGAACTGCTGCGCACGCTCGTCCTCGGCTTGGCGATGACCCACTCGCCGAGCGCGCTGAACCTGATCCTCGTCGACTTCAAGGGCGGCGCGACCTTCCTCGGTCTCAACGACCTGCCGCACACCGCAGCGGTGATCACCAACCTGCAGGACGATCTGACCCTCGTCGACCGCATGCACGACGCGCTCGCGGGTGAGATGAACCGCCGGCAGGAACTGCTCAAGACGGCGGGCAACTACGCGAACGTGCGGGAGTACGAACGTGCCCGCGAGGCGGGCGCGCCGCTCGATCCGCTGCCGTCGCTGGTGATCGTGTGTGACGAGTTCACCGAGATGCTGACGCAGAAGCCGGAGTTCGCCGAGTTGTTCGTTGCGATCGGACGTCTTGGCCGGTCGCTGTCGATGCATCTGCTGCTCGCTTCGCAGCGCCTCGAGGAGGGCAAACTGCGCGGGCTCGACAGTCACCTGTCGTATCGCATCGGCTTGAAGACGTTCTCCGCCGCGGAGTCGCGGGCGGTGCTCGGCGTCGCCGACGCGTACGAACTCCCGTCGGTCCCCGGCTCGGGCTACTTGAAGTTCGACGTCGCGACGCTCGTCCGGTTCAAGGCCGCCTATGTATCCGGCGCCTACCGACGCGACACGGTCGCCACAGGCGCCGGCACGATGTTCGCGCGCCGACCGCTGCCGTTCCTGTCCGACCCGATCGACGCCCCCGAGCCGTCGGCCGATGAAGAGATCGCCGCGCCCGAACCGATCCCGACGCCTGCCACGCAAGGCCTCGAGAAGTCGGTGCTCGACGTCGTGGTCGAGAAGCTGCAGGGCCGCGGCGTCCCCGCACACGAGGTGTGGCTGCCGCCGCTGTCCGAGTCGCCGTCGATCGACAGCATGCTGCCGCCGCTCACGACCGTTGCCGGCCGCGGTCTCGGACCGGACGGGTGGGGCGGCAACGGCCGGCTCGTCGTCCCGATCGGCATCGTCGACCGACCCTACGAACAGCGCCGCGACCAGCTGCTGATCGACTTCTCCGGCGCTGCCGGACACGGCGCGGTGGTGGGCGGACCGCAGAGCGGCAAGAGCACCGTGCTGCGCGACATCATCACCTCACTCGCGCTGACGCATACCCCGCGCGAGGTGCAGATCTACGGCATCGACCTCGGTGGCGGTTCGCTGGCGACCACCGCGGGGTTGCCGCATGTCGGCGGCATCGCTTCACGCGCGAATCCCGATCTCGTGCGGCGCATGGTCGCCGAGGTGAGCACTGTGCTCGCCGAACGTGAAGAGCGGTTCCGTGCCAACGGCATCGAGGGCATGACCGCGTACCGGCAGCTCAAGCGAGCCGGGCATCACGACAGCGACCCGTTCGGCGACGTCTTCCTGATCGTCGACGGCTGGGGCAACTTCCGGGCCGAGTTCGAAGACCTCGAGCAGCGTGTCACCGGCATCGCGGGCCAGGGGCTCTCACTCGGCGTGCACGTCATCGTCGGCGCCAACCGCTGGGGTGAGATCAGGGCAGCGCTCAAGGACGCGCTCGGTACCCGCATCGAGTTGCGCCTCGGCGACCCGTCCGAATCCGAGATCGACCGCCGGGTGGCCGCCGCGGTGCCCGGCTCGCGTCCCGGTCGAGGGCTCACCCAGCAGCGGCTGCACTTTCTGGCCGCGCTGCCGCGCATCGACGGCTCGTCCGAGACCGGCGATCTCGCCGTTGCCTACGCCGAACTCGTCGAGAAGGTACGCACTGCGTGGGACGGCGCACCCGCACCGCGAGTGCGGATGCTGCCCGCGTCGGTCCCGTATTCGGAGCTGCTGGCCCAACCCGGTCCCGACGGCAGCCGGGCGATCCCGATCGGGCTCAACGAGGACGCACTCGCGCCCGTGCACCTCGATTTCGACGCCGATCCGCACTTCATCTTCTTCGCCGACGCCGAGTCGGGAAAGACAACGTTCCTGAAGGTCGTCGCCCGTGGCGTCATGTCGCGCTACAGCTCCACCGAGGCGCGGATCCTCATGGTCGACTACCGCCGCACGATGCTCGGCTACGTCCCGCAGGACTACCTGGCCGGCTACGCGCCGGGTGGGCCGGCACTGCAGGCGTTCATCGACGATCTGCGCCCGGTGCTGCAAGGACGCCTACCCGGTCCGGAGGTCACGCCGGAGCAGTTGCGCGATCGCAGCTGGTGGAGCGGGCCGGAGATCTTCGTGCTCGTCGACGACTACGACATGGTCGCCTCGCCCTCGGGCAACCCGATCGCCGGGCTGGCCGAATTCCTGCCCCAAGCCAAGGACGTCGGTCTGCACCTGGTGGTGTGTCGACGCACCGGCGGAGCTGCGCGTGCACTGTTCGAACCGATCGTCCAGCGCATTCGCGAACTGGGCTCGCCGGGCGTGATCGGGTCGGGCAGCCGCGACGAGGGAGTACTGCTCGGAACGACCCGCCCGTCGGCGATGCCGCCCGGTCGAGGGGTGCTCGTCGGGCGTCGTTACGGGCAGCAGTTGATCCAGATCGCCGAGGTCTGAGGGCGCCTGCGCGGGCGGTTTCCACAACATCGCGTTCCGCTTGCATTCGATCCGTGTATGCGGAAGCATCCGAATTGCGCCTTTCACGGCATGAGTTTCGCCACGATTGGCCGAGGGTATGAGTAGAAAACAAGATCGCGAGGGGTTCATCGCGATCGTCAAAATAATCAATCATTCAACGAAATTCTTATGAAAAGGAGCGCAAGGTGACTGGTGCGTTCACTACCCAGACCGCGCAGATGCAGCAGGCTGCGGCCAAGGTCGACGACGTCAACAACGAGGTCCGTTCGCAGCTGTCGAGCCTGCAGAGCCAGGTCGAAGCCGTCCAGGCCCACTGGACCGGCCAGGCTGCGTCGACCTTCCAGGCGCTGATGGTGCGTTACAACGAAGACGCCCAGAAGCTCTCGCAGGCGCTGACCGACATCTCCGAGCAGATCCGCACCTCGGGCCAGACCTACGCCGCGCAGGACCAGGCCGCGCAGGATTCCGTGAAGTCCGCCGGCAGCGGGTTGAGCCTCTAGCGGGTTCCGGCCGTCGTCGCACCGCGCGACACCCGCTGAACCGCTAAACCTCATCACTGTTTCGAAACTTTTGATCATGGGAGAAGGATTCGCCGTGAGCGATCAGATCAAGGTCACGTTTGCCCAGGTGCAAGCGACCCAGGAGCACGCCCAGTCGACCGTCGCGAGCATCAACAACTCGCTGCAGGACCTCAAGTCCTACCTCGCCCCGATGGTGGCGACCTGGGAGGGCCAGGCGGCCACGAACTACAACGCCAAGCAGGCGCAGTGGGACCAGGCCGCGAACGACCTCAACGAGGTGCTCGCAGCCATCGGCCGCGCGCTCGGCTCGGCCAACGAGGGCTTCCAGACCACAGAGTCGCAAAACGCCAGCCGCTTCGGCTAGGCAGCGCGTCGGGCCGCGACCACGACGTTGCTCCGGCCCACCAGTACTCGGGACACTCGCGCCCAGCCTGTTGCAGGACAGCGGGCTGGGCGCGAGTTCGTTTCTCGATCTTCACCTCGAGCCGTCGTGTCGGCAACGGCCGCGACGCGACAGTTCGGGGCTCGCGACTCGCGTTTCGCTGGTGCGAAACGCACTTGAGGTTCGGAGGGACCCATGAGCGGTAGTTTCGGGGCGCAGACCCAGGCCCTTGCCACCGCGGCCTCGGCATTCCAGTCGCAGGCCGACCCCATCTTGCAACAGGCCCAGCGCCTGGAAACGATCAAAGGCACGGCACAGACCACCGGACGTGACTATTCGGCGCAGGGCGACGCCTATCACCAGGTGATCACCGGTCCGCTCAACGCCGTAGTGCGCTCGTTCGGCGAGACCTGTCTGACAGTGTCCAGCGGGCTGACCGCGAATCAGCAGGGCTACGAGAGCGCCGATTCCGCCGGCTCGGCGGCGCTGAACTCGGCCGGCGGTGACTCACGATGACGCGTCCGCGCGACTTCGAGCCGGAGGACCAGGTCGACTTCTCACCGGTCGACGACCAAACCGACGTTGCCGGGGGCCCGCAGACCGGACCGCCGATCCTGCAGGACCAGCAGGGCTATCAGGCCGGAACGCCGGTCGTCCCTGCCGCCGCGACCACTCCGACCGCGACAAGCACCGGAACCGCCACAACGAGTCCGACCGGCGCCGCACCCGCGTCGCAGCACGACCCGACAACGCCGTTGCAGGACGACTCGTCGCGCATCGACTCGACCGTCACCGGGCCCGGCCAAAACGGCCAGCCCCTGTACGGCACCACGCAACAGAAGCTCGCGGGGCTGGCAGATCCGAAGGATGCGCCGAAGCCCAACGACTACACCGAGCACTACCACCACCTGACCGAGGGCGACTACCAGCAGAACCAGAAGTTCGCCCACGGCAAGGACTGGAACGCGCTGTTCGACGGCGACATCTCGCACAACGACGAGGACCGGCTCACCTTCGGTGTCGAGGAGCCGGCCAAGCTCGCGGCGGCCAACGAGGCGCAGAACAACGGCAAGCAGCAGCTGGGGCGCTACGCCAACGCGATCAATGTCGGCGACGTCGAAGCGGTGAACACAGCCGACCAGATCCTCAAGCAGGGCGAACCCGGCCTGGCGTTCTTCCAGTTCTTCGCGCCGGCCTACAACGACTGGAAGGGCGGCGGGCTCACCTACCAGGCTGCCAAGCAGGCCTACGAAGCCGAGTACGGGATGAGCTTCGCCGACTACGTGTCGGACGCGAAGCTGGTCGGCGACATCGGTCAGCAACTGCAGACGACCGAGCAGAGTCTGAACAACTCCTACAACGCGCTCGTGCCGACGTGGCAGGGCAGCGCCGCCTCGAACTTCGAGGCGAAGATGCAGGTGTTCTTCCAAGCCACGAACACCGTCACGACCGATCTGTCGGTCGTGGCCAAGGACATCGGCGCGTTGGTGCACGGCCTGCAGCAACTGGTGCTGGCCAAGGCCCAGGCGGTCAGCGAGCTGTATGCCGCGGAGTTGCCGACCAGCATCGACGGCGTGATGGCGTCCTCGTTGGTGAAGGTGGCCAAGGGCGACGGCAGCGGGCAGGAGAATCTGATCGCGTTCAAACTGCTGTCCGGTGAACCGTCCGGCTTCGAGCAGTTCGCGATCGAGTTCGGCTTCGCCGGCGAGCTGGCCGATCGCTACGCGCCGCGAATGGCGACGCAGTGGTGCAACGAGATCCTCGTGCCGCAGTTCGAGACCCGCGAGCAAGCGCTGAAGACGATCAACGCGCAGACCAAGCAGCGCATCTCGCAGGGTTTCAGGGAGTTCACCTCGCAGGTGTCGCAGGTGCGCGATCCGTACACGGGCATGGGCAAGGTCGGCACCGCCACGACGCCGGCAGCGCACGAGCCCGCGTCCGGCGGTGGCGGTGGCCAGGTGCCGGGTGGGATCGGGGGCGGCGGCTCCGGCGCTGTCCCCGGTGGTGGCGGCGCCCCGAGCGGCGGCGGCACGCCGAGCGTCACCGTCCCGCACGTGCCGACGAGCGCGCCGACGGTCCCCGCCGGAGCCGGTACGACCACGACGCCGCAGGGCACGCCGACCGTCCCGACGCTGCCGACCGGCGGCGGCGCTCTACCGAGCGGCGGCACGACTCCCGGCACGCCGACTGTGCCGACTGTGCCGGCTGTGCCGACCGCGCCGACCGTGCCGGCTGGACTGACCGGCGGAGGTCTCGGCGATGGTCCCGGTGATGGCCTCGGTGGCGGCCTCGGTGGCGGCCTCGGTGGCGGCCTCGGTGGCGGCACCCCGGGTGGGATCGATCCGAAGCGCGACATCCACACGAACCCCGACGGCTCGGTCAGCCTCGGCCCCGACCGTGGCCTGACGATCAGCCCGGAGTCCGGCAAGAAGGGCGTGTTCACGGTGTCGAACACCGACGCCGACGGCACCCGGCACACCTACCGCGTGCACTTCGACAAGCACGGCAACCCGGTGGTGACACAGGACAAGGCACCTGATGCGCTCGGGTCCGAGCCGATGCCCGCCATCACCAGCCCGGTCGCCGATCTCGGCGGAGCCGGCGGTGGTCTCGGCGGTGGTCTCGGCGGCGGCGGTGGAGGCGGGCTGCCAGGCGGCGTGCCCAGCGGCGGGGCGGCGTGCCCACCGGTGCCGGTGTCAGCGCACCGGCAGCCCACGCCGGCGCCCAACTGCAGGACGGCACACATGTCGGCGCCGACAACGCGACCGACGATGCGATGAGCGCGTCGGGCGCTGCCGGTGCTACGTCTCCGGTCGCCGGTGCCGCACCTGGTCAGCCGTCCGGCAGCGGTGGGCAGGGCGGCGGCTTCGGCGGCATCCCGTTCGCCGGAGGAGGCCGCGGCGGAGCCGGTGGCGCACAGGAGCAGGAGTCGGCACGCCGCTACCAGCAAAAAGGCGATGTCGTCGGCGAGGACGAGCTCGAGGAATGGCAGCGCATGGGTCCTGTCATCGGGGAGCAGTGAGCCGCGGTGACCGATTCGATCAGCGGCTCGGCCGACTCGTCGCCACGGCTGTCGAGCGTCATGGACGGTCTCGTGAGTGATGCCCGCTCCGCGCGCGACCAGGTCTTCAACACCGTCGACGCTGTCGATCGGCGCACGAAGCTCTCGAGCGAATCCTTGGCCCGCCAGGTGCAGCGGTTCATCGCCGAGCAGGCAGCCGAGGCCCGGGCCGCCCGCGATGCCGAGCGCGATACCGAGCGCAATACCGAGCAGACCGAGCGCGATGCTCGTTTCGATCCCGAGGACGAGTGGGAGTTGCGCGCGCCCGAAGCCGTCGCCGGTGGTGCTGCCGCGGCGGCCGGACGCGCCGTGGACGAGACTTCGGACGACGATGACTATCCGGAGACCTGGCTGCGCTGAGCGCAGGTCCGTACTGACAACGCGACACGCAACCCGACGACAGGAGCATGAAGGTGGCCGCACCCCGGGACGTCGCGGCACCGCTCGCGGCGGCGCGGGAACGCAGTAGTGCGCAGGTTGCGCAGTACCACCAGATCAGGGCTGTTCTGGAGAAGCTGCGGGTCAGCGCCACGTCTGCCGATCACTCGGTGACTGTCGAGCTGGCAGCCGGTGGGGCGATCGTCGACCTGAAACTCACGGCGCAGGCGATGGCCAAGACACCGCAGACGCTGGCGAACACGATTCTCGAGGCGATCCGTGCCGGGCTGGCGCAGGTCGCCGAGCGCACCACCGCCGAGGTGGCGCCGCTGACGGGCCGCGCCGACGTCGCAGCCATTGCGCAGGGACGGTCGCCGTCCCTTGCCGAGGACTCGCCTGCCGATTCGCAAGTGGCAACGTCCGCGGCGCCGCAGCGTCCGCGCGATGACCGGTTCCTGCCCGAAGAGGACCAGAGCTGATGAGCGGCGTGACCATCGACTGGGTGAGCCTCGCCAACCGCGAGTTCGTCGCCTGGACGCGCCTGGTCGACGTGCGATTGCCGTTCCCGCTCAACACCGGCGAGGTCGGCTACGGCCCCGCGCCGAGCCGCGACGAGATCGAACGAATCCTCGTCGACCGCGACCTCACCGGCTCCGCGGTGCTCGCGAGCACGCGGGCGGCCTTCGCCCGTCCGAGGCTGTCGGTGTACGCGGTTCGGGTCGACCCGGCCGGAGTCGAGACGCGGTACCTGTCGATCGCCGGTCAGGACGACGAGGACGCGGTGCTCGTGCTCCTCGACGCGGACAAGGTCGCGCTGCGCCGCATCGCCGATACCGAACTGGCGGCCGGCGTCGTGGGCGCGTTGCCGGTGTTGCGCCCGATGCGTTTCGAGCCCTGCGAGGTCAGCGCCGCGGCGCTGGAGGAGATCGATCGGATCGCGACGACCGGCGTATCCCCGCGCACGCTGCGGGCGCACCTCGCCCAGGCAGGGTTCTCCGAGGACCTGATCGCATTCCGTCAGCGCGGTGAGCCCGGACCGACGGCCTCCGGCACGCTGGGCGCGGTCGGGTACGACCGAGCGGGCCGGCGTGCGGATCACGACGAGTTCGTCCTGCGTCACTCGACACGGTCCACGAACTGGCGCGAGTTCAACGAGGGAGCCTTGCTGCAGGCCGAACGAGGTGCCCGGCACGGTGAGCAGTTCGTCTTGCTCACCCCGGGCACGACCGACGCGTTGTTCCGTAGCGCCGTCGACGCGGTGGCGAGTGTTTTCGAGGCGCGGGGCACGGGGGAGGGTCGTCCCGTATGAGAACTGTGTGAACTTTCTGGGGAGAATGTTCGCCAGGACGTGGCCTAAGATCGGAATTGAGGCTGCGTTTTGACCGGAAATTCTTATACGTACGGATATCGCGGAGATTGAGCGCATACCCGCCGGGATGCGTGAGAGGGATTGAGTGATGCAGAACGCCGACACCAGTTACTCGAACTGGACCTTGCCGGATCTCAAGCAGGCCGCCTCGGGCAGCAAGCTCGACTCGCTGGCCGCCGTGATCGGCTATTTCAATCAGGGCGACGCGGCATGTCAGGAAGCGGCCGCCAGCTTCATGACCCAGGTCAAAGCACTCGGCTCCGCGTGGCAGGGCGCCGCGGCCCAGGCTGCGACGAGCAATGCGACGTCGACGCACCAGTCGATGGTGCAGATGCAGCACGGGTCGAAGCAGGCGAGCACCACGACCACGCACTACGACGACACGGCGCGCTCGCAGAAGTCGCAGGTCGAGGCGATCCCGAACGTCGACACCTCGATGGGCCACGCGGTCAGCTCCGGCTGGTGGGCCGGGCCGGTCGGCGTCGGGGTCGCGGCTGCGCAGCACCAGGCGCAGTACGACCACAACCAGAAGCAAGCGGCGCGCGTCGTGACGCAGATGGACTCCCAGGGCCGAGCGCAGTCCGCGTCGATGCGCGGCATCACCTGGCCGCAGGGTTCCACCTCGACGACCAACCCGCCGTCGTCGATCCCACCCGTCCCGGGTAGTGGTGGCGGGGCCGGCAACGTCGGCGGTAACTACAACGTCGCGCCCAGCGGTGGCGGCCCGGGCACCGGCTACTCGCCGCTCGTCGGCGGACCCCAGATGACCGGCCCCGACGGCGAGATCACCCACAACGGGGTCAAGGGCAACGGCAATCAGAATTCCGGCGGCAAGAATCCGACGGAGGATCCGACTGCGCCCGGCGGCTCGCCGACCCCGCACATCCCGACCACGACCGCGCCGCAAGGCACCACGACCACGCCGCAGGGCGACCCGGGTGGTGTCACCACCGCGGTGCCACCGACCCCCACCGTCACCGGCGAAGGTCCCGGCGGCGCGACGACCGGCGGCCTCGGCGCGGCCGGTGGCGTGCTCGGCGGCGCGGGGTTGCTCGGCGGCGCGGGCCTGCTCGGCGCGCGCGGCTCGCTTGCCGGCCCCGGGGCACTGGCCGAGGGCGAGGGCGAGGCCGGTCTGCGCGGGCGCTCGGCGTCCGGACTGGCTGACGGCGAGGGTGAGCCGGCTCTGCGCGGGCGCTCGGCCGGCGGACTGCTCGACGGTGAAGGCGAGCCGGGCGGACTGCGTACCGGGGCTCGGATGAGCGGACTGCCCGAAGAGGAACTCGGCGCCCCGCGCGGCGGCCTGCTGCGAGGCGCGGCGCCGGAGGGCTTCGGCGGCGAGCCCGTGGCCGGCGAAGCCGGCCGATTCGGCGGATATCCCGGTGGCGGCTCAGGTGCGCGACGCCGCGACGACGACGAAGAAGCTCCGGTCCCTGACTACCTTGTCGAGACCGAAGACGTGTGGGGCGACGGCATCACCGCCGCACCGCCGGTGATCGGCGAGTAGCGAGAAGGAGGAACCAGCGATGTTCGAAGCGATAGACGCTGCAGCGTCGTCGATTGCCTCGGTCGGAAGCGCCGTCGTCAGCGGTGTGCAGGCCGACCTTGCTGCCGCCGCCGCGTCCGGGAACGGCCAGCAGTTGCAGGTCGACCTGCAGGCTCTGCATGACTACTTCTACAAGGTCTCTGACGTGCGTCAGCAGTTCAAGCAGACCCTGCAGAAGGTGCTGGGCCAGTCGAACCCGTACGAAAGCGCCTGCGTGGCCGACAGCGAGATCACCGGTGTGTCCCTCGCGCTGCAGGACACCACGACCGCAGCCCTCAACTCCTCCGACAGCATGAAGTCGGCGTTCCTCGTGGTGTACAGCGCTCTGGGCGAGCATCTGACCGCGATCGCGCAGACCTACTCTGCATACGTCAACGTCGATCAGGAGAAGTCGTCGGAGTTGCAGGCGGCCGGCGACACCGGCGCCGGCGACGTTGCCTACGGTGGCGGCTCGATCGCGCATGAGCGCGCGCAGATGCAGAAGACGCTGAACGAGATCAAGACCGGCACGGCCGCTGTCGTGTCCGCTCTCGGCTTCGGCTGACACCTGATCCGCTCGCGGTCGGCGCTGTGGCAGGCTCGATGCGATGAGCCCCCGCCGCGCACTGCGCGCTCTGGTCTGCCTGACCGTGTGCGCCGCCGCGTCGACGCTCGGCGCGGCCCCTGCGCACGCGGACGCGGTGCGGTCGGCGCAGTGGTATCTCGGGCCGCTCGGCATCCAGAAGGCGTGGTCGCTGACCCGTGGTGCCGCAGTCAAGGTTGCGGTGATCGACAACGGGGTCGATGGACGTACCCCCGAACTGCGCGGAGCGGTCGTCGGCGGGCGCGACTTCAGCGGACAGGGGTCGGTAAACGGCGAGGCGGCAGTGGCGTCCACCGGAGGCACCAGCCATGGCACCGCCGTCGCCTCGGTGCTGGCGGGACGTGGCACCGGACCTGACTCGGGGGTCATCGGGTCCGCGCCACGGTGCGCACTGCTGACGGCGTCGGTCGCGACCGGGCTTTCGATCGGCGCAACTCCGATCGCCCGGGCGATCCGCTGGTCGACCGATCAGGGCGCCAAGGTGATCAATCTGTCGCTGAACGCCGGCGGCAACTCGGCGGCCATCACGGCCGCAGTGCGTTACGCCGAATCGAAGGACGTCGTGCTGGTCGCCGGGACGGGTGACGAGGGCATCAATTTCGTCGGCATGCCGGCCGCGTTGCCCGGCGTGGTCGCAGTCGCCGGGATCGACCGCAGCCTGAAGGTGGATCCGAACTCGGACTTCGGTCACGGCGTGGCAATCGTCGGCCCGTTCGCCACCACACCGAGCGTCGGCATTCCCGTCGCGAACCGGGTCGGTGACCCGCTCGGTTCGCACACGCTCGCCAACGGTGTGTCGTTGGCGGCACCGATCATCGCCGGCATGGTGGCGTTGATCCGGGCGAAGTTCCCGACGATGAACGCCGCCAATGTGATCAACCGATTGCTCAAGACCGCTGTGCCCGCGGGCGGGGCTGCACCCAATGACCATTACGGCTACGGCGTCCCGAACGTCTACAAGGCGCTGACCGCGCACGTCCCGATCGTGTCGCAGAACCCGCTCGGCTCGCTCGCCCCGTCAGGCAGCGGATCGTCCGGCCCGTCGGCTTCGACATCAACGCCGGCGTCGACTCCGCCGTCGACGGCGGGGTCGTCGCAGCCGGCCGGTGCGTCATCAGCGCCGTCGTCCAAGCCCGGCAGCGGCGGGGCCGGGCTCGCGGTGGCCGCGCTTGTCGTTGTCATCGGGGCTCTCGTCGCCTGGTTCGTCGCGCGCAGCCGTCGCAGCGCTGCCATGGGCGGGCCGCGTTCCGATTACGGCACTCGGCCGCCGCCCGGCTACGACCCGCCCGATCCCCACGGCCCGTACGGCGCTGGGACGCAGGGGCCACCGGCACCGCCACCGGCGCCACCGCCGCCACCAGCACCGCCGCCGCGTCGCTGACGCGCACGCAGGTCAGCCGCGCACTCGAGCACACATCGCGTCGGCGACCTTGGATTCCATCGTGTGGTTGTTGCTCGACAACGGACCGAAAAGCAGCACGAGCGAGAAGGTCGGCCCGGCGGCGACGAGCAGCATCGACACCACTTCAGAGTTCGAGCGATTGCGCAATCGCCGGGTCGCGATCGCCGTGTAGCCGGCCGATCGATCGCACGTGGTCGTGACCTGCACGGTAGTTCCGTTCGACACCTCGGGCCCCGTACCGACAAGCAACAGCTTCGGACGGGGGCAGGCCGCCAACCGTTGCACGACCACGCCGCCGAAGCGTTGTGCCTGCGCGGACGAGGCGAAGTGCAGCACCACCTGCGCAATCACGTGGGCGTTGCTCGCATCGGCGAAGACTCGCACGCCTTTCGCGCCGAAGCTGATGCCGGGGACGTGGTGCAGCACGGTCGTGAGAGCGAGGCAGTCGAACAGCTTGCGCTGCGCGGCCGGCGCGGACGTCTTGCTCTGCTTGACGGCGGCGAGGCCGGCGGCGACGCCCGCCCTCGTGAGGTCGGCGGCCGTCAAGAACTCCGCCGAGCCGACCGGAGCCGCGGTCGTGCTCGACCCCGAGGTCGACGGCGCGGGTGAACTCGTCGACGTACCCGCCCCGGGCGAATCGCTGGTGCCCTGCGGCGTTGCGCCCGTCGAGGAACCGCTGCATGCGCTCAGCACGAGCGCGGCGGCGACGCCCGGCACGAGTACCGACACGACACCGGTGCGAAATGTCCCCATCCGGTGATCATCGCACCCGCCGTCGTGGAGCTGCGTCAATGCCGTCGGCGTCCCTGGTAAGCCCTTCGGCGTCGCGGTGCGCCCTCGCTGCGGGCCGCGCGCTCGGCGCTGTCCCAGGATGTCGGGCTCACGGGATCGAGTGCTCGTCCGTGCCGGTGATAGCGCAATCCGGCCGTGAACCTGCCCCGCACGCCGAGCTGTCGGTGCACCTGCTTGCGGACGGCGGTGTGCCGCTGCCACGCGGTGTCGGCCTCGGCCACCGCGACGGCACCGGACGGTCGGTACGCGGCTGCGTTCGCTGCGGCGCCGAGCGCGGCGGTCTCGCTCGCCGGTCCGGCGCCGAACTGCTCGCCGGTCATCGTGGCGATCTCGGCGCTGGTCAGCGCGCTCAGGTCGGGCAGGCCGGCCTCGGCGAGCATGTCGAGATTCTCGCGCCAGGCGCCGATGAGCCGCAGCCGCGGATCGGGGGAGCGTCTGCGTTTGCCCGCCCGAATCCGTTTGCGGGTCAACAGCATCACCAGCACCACGATGAGCAGCACCCCGAGCGCGACGATCAGTGCGATGAGCAGCGCGTGGGTCGCGGTCGCGATCGAGTGCGGGATCTTGCTCTTCGGCGCGACTGCATTGCCGCCGTTCTTGCCTTGGGTGATCAGCGCATTCTGGCTCGGCGGTGCTGAACTGCTCGATTGTCCGGGCACACCGGTCTCGGTCGGGGTGGTGTCACCCGCCAACTGTGCCGGCGAGCCATCGAGTACGACCCACCCCACGCCGTTGATCGGTACCTCGGTCCAGGTCCACGCATCTGCGGTCGTGACGTTGTAGCTGCCGGGTGAGAGCACTGCCGCGCCGTGGGGCGGTTGCACGCGGAACCCGGTCACCACTCGCGCCGGCACACCGAGGTCACGAGCGATGAGCGCCAGCAACGTGGCGAACTGCTCAGGAGTGCCGTGCCGATTCGGTCCGAGGATGGAGGCGAGGACGTCGGCGAATCCGGTTGCGCCCGCGTATCCGCCGCCGGTGCCGGTCGAACTGGTCGACGGCGTGGGCGTCGGGCTGTGTGTCGCCGTATGTGTCGCCGTATGTGTTGCCGTATGTGTCGACGGACGTGTCGAGCTGTGCTGACCCCGCGGCTTCGACGCTGACTTGTGTCCCGGCTTCGAACTGGACGCGCGGTGCGACGTCGGGCTGGACGCGTGGTGCGACTTCGGGCTCGACTTCGGGGTCGGCTTCGGGCTCGACTTCGGGGTCGGTGTGGGCGTCGGCGTCGGCGTCGGTGACACCGTCCCGGTGGCGACCCCGCGCGCTGCGTTGGACAGCGTGTAGTTCGTACGCAGATCGCGCTGCAGCGCCTGCAGGAAGGGCAAGGCCGGTGTCGATGCAGTGTGGGTCTCTTGCGACAGGGCTTGCACGACCTGGTCGAGCGCGGTGCGCACCGACCCGGGCAACTCGGTGTCGATCGTCGGTGTCGCCGTGTCGGGCGTCGCCGTGGCGGCGCGCATCCGATCGAAGGTCGTCGTCGTGACGCCGGACCGAACGGTGTAGGTGGTGCCGGGATTGAGCGTGCCGAGGGGGACGATCATGCCGCTGGTCGGATCGATGTCGACCGCCTGTCCGGTGACCTTCTGCGCGCGGTACACGAACGGCATCCACGGCGCGTGCGTCAACGGTCCGGCATCGATGCGGTACTGCTGGGTGAGTTCGCCCTTGGGTTGCAGCGCAGGGTCGGTGTCGGCCGGGAGTACGCCACCGGACGGGCGGAACGTGCGGTTGAACGACCAACCCGCGCCGTCGTAGTAGTCGACGTTGGCGATGGCGAAGTAACCCGGCGTGGTGGTGTCGGTCGTGACCGTGAAGACAGGTTGCCCGGGCGCCTTCGGCGCCTGCGGGCGCAGCCCGGCGACGAACGACAGCGGCGTGAGCGGACCCGACTGGTCGACACTGGGCGATCGCTGCGGCGTCGCAGGACGTTTCGGGAACGCGCTCGACTGCACGGCGAAACCGGCGAGTACCGCGATGACGACGGCGAGCACGATGCCGACCACGAACCCGCGCAACGGCAATACGCCGTCGGGCTGCGTGCTCTCGGCCGTCTCGTCCTGCCGTACCCACGCCTGACCGACACGCATCAACAGCAACGTCACGAGCAGGGCAGCGGCCAGCACCGTTTCGCGCGCAGGTGTTGCGGTCAGCGACGATCCGGACGCGCGTTGGGTCGCCGCGTACGCCAGTCCGAACGCAACGAGAAAGCCGAGGTAGGGGAGCAGCGTGTACCACCGTCGTGCCGCGCACTCGCCGGCGAGCGCTCCGGCGAGCCAGATGAGCGCGACGGGAGCCACCATGAGACTGCGTGGACTGATGAGAGGCAGCGCGTAGGTGAGGATCTGCGACGGGCCCTGGAACAAACCGTGCCCGAGCGCGCTGAAGCCGGACGGATCCTGCACCACGACCAACAGCGCGTAGACGACGAACGCAACGACGTCGATGAGCACGCTCGGCCACAACCACGCCGGCCGGATGCGCACGACAGCAAGCGGGATCAGCACGCTGACCACAGCGGCGCCGTACATCGGCACCGCGGCGAGCGAACTCGGGAACGAACGCAACCACGGCACCGTCGCCAACACGCTTGCCACCAGGCACAGCGGCACGACCAGCGACGGCACGACCGCGCGGATCCCGCGCTGGACCGCGGCTATGACCGGGACAGTCAACGTGAGCTCACAAAGGTCAGTGCCGAGACGTTCCACGCCGCAGCGACCTCGTCGGCGTCGCGCGCGACGATCACGCGCACGCCGGGGAAACGCACCGGCACCAGGTGGTCGCGCTCGTTGTCGATCGACACGACCACAAGCCGCTCGAAACGACGTCGCAACGCCGCCACATAGGGCAGGTCTTCGCGGTCGAGGACGCCGGTGACGACGACGAGCGACGTCCCGCCGCGGGCACGACGCAGTGCGAGCAACTGAGCGCGCAGCGAGCCTTCGCTGCTGGGCTGCAGCCCGGTGAGGTAGTCGATGAGCGGCGTGACGTCGCGCAGGCGGGCCCCACCGATGGTGGCACCGTCCGTAAGCCGCAGTTCCACAGGCGCCTTGTTCGCCGAACTGACGACGAGCACGGAGGCCGCGACATCGATCGCCGACTCGAACGATTCCGCGGTGTAGCGCCCGGGCCGGTGGTCGAGCAGCACGACGCTGTACGGCTGGGACGTGTCGACATTGTGCTTGACGACGAGCTTTCCGGTGCGGGCGGACGAGCGCCAATGCACCAAGCGCAGGTCGTCGCCTGCCACGTAGTCGCGCAGGCGATGGAAGGTGATGTTGCCCTGCGGCGAGGTGTCGGACGAGGGACCTTCGAGGTGTCGCATGTTGCCGGTCGGGAGCGCGCGCAGGTCGAGCAGCCGGGGGTACACCCAGATGCGTTCGATGTCGCCGTAGCGACGAGTCGAGCGGAACAGTTCGAAAGAGTCACGCCGAGTGACCTCGACCGGGCCGACGTCGAAGATTCCGCGCTGCCGTGTCGGCAGGCGGTAGGTACGCAGACCGCGCTCACCTCGACGCAGTCGAGGGATCACCGTGCGCACCATCGCACCGCCGAACGGCTGGTTGGCCACCGTGACGCCCACCGTGCGCCGGCCGCGGTTGGCAAAGGTCAGCACGGCGATCGCCGGCGATCCTTTGGGCACCCGCGCGGGCTGGATGGCCCGGTCGATCGACAGCGGGGACGGGCGGACGACGGCAACCACCGCGACGACGACCAGTGCCAGCAGGCCGATCCCCACCAGGTCGAACGCCGTCCACTGCAGCCAGATCCCGAGCGTCAGCGCGATCACGCCGCCGATCAGGGCCGCGACCCCCGCTCTAGTCACCTAACCTCCTTCGGCACGGGCGATGACATGTGTTCGCTCCGCAAGCGTCGCTCAGTCGGGCCCTCTGGGAACCGGCACGGTCTGCAGGGCGCGGGCGATCAACTCAGGTCCGGTGCGTCCTTGCAGTTCGGCGTCCGGCTGCAGGATCACGCGGTGCGCGAGCACGACCGGCGCCATCTGCTTGACGTCTTCGGGCACGACGTACGCGCGCCCGGTCGACGCTGCGAACGCGCGCGCTGCGCGCAAGAGGGCGAGACTGCCACGCGGCGAGACCCCGAGGCGCAACTCGGACATCGTGCGCGTCGCGGCGGCCACCGAGACGATGTAGTGCTCGAGCGCTGGTGCAACCTCGACGTGGTGCACCGCGTCGACCATCGTCATGATGTCGTTCGCAGTGAGCACCGGCAGCAATTGGTCGACCGTCGGGCCCATCTTCTGCGTACGCAGCACCGCTGCCTCGGCTTCGGCGTTCGGGTAGCCGACGGTGAGCTTCATCAAGAACCGGTCGAGTTGCGCTTCGGGCAGGACATACGTGCCTTCCATGTCGATCGGGTTCTGCGTCGCGATGACCATGAAGGGACGCGGCATCGGGTACACGATCGCGTCGTTGGACAGCGTGCCCTCTTCCATCACCTCGAGCAGCGCCGACTGCGTCTTCGGCGACGCGCGGTTGATCTCGTCCGCGACGACTATGTTGGCGAAGATCGGCCCGTGCTTGAACTCGAAGTCGTTGCGGCTCTGGTTGTAGATCGACACTCCGGTCACGTCGGAGGGCAGCAGATCGGGCGTGAACTGGATGCGGTTCCACGAGATCGAGAGCGAGGTCGCCAGGGCACGCGCCAACGACGTCTTTCCGGTACCGGGCACGTCCTCGAGCAGCAAGTGCCCCTCGGCGAGCAGGCACACGATCGCGTTGTGGATCACTTCGGGCTTGCCCTGGATCACGTAACCGACGTTGGTCGCCAGGCGGTCGACACTGCGGGCGACCTGCGTGATCGCTTCGGTCTTCGTGCTGGTCATCTGCACTCCATCGTCAGGGCGAGGTCGAGGTCGTCGGATCGGGAGTAGTCGGGGTCGGCGTGGGCGTCGGTGTGGGTGGCGTTCCGTCGATCTGGACGATCAGTGGGCTGCGCTGTCCCTCGGGGCCGTTGTAGTCGATCTCTACGTGCCACAGTGTGCTGATGGTGGTGTCGCACGAGACAGCCACCGTTGTCACATTGTCGCCGCTGCTGGGGTTGTCCCCGTCAGGCTTGCCGGAGCCGCAGCCTTGTTGCGTCGTGTTCACGACGGTGTACTGCCAGTTCGAACAGCCGGCGAGGTTGGAGTTGCCGCTGGTGAACGTGACGTCGACCGACGGCGCATCGCCGGTGCCCGACCACGCTGCGCCGAAGTTGTCGCCCGACACGGTGCACGGGACGTAGCCAGGCGGTTCGCCGCTGAGCGTGTACGGATAGGAGTGCGGGTTGGACGTGCCACGGTCCTGATAGCTCACGACGATGCGCCAGTTGGGCTGGTTTCCGAAGTCGTTCACACAACTCGCCGGATTCACGTCGACGTACACGCCGCCGTGCGTCGGGACCTGGGTCGACTGGCCACACGGCGTGCCGTCCGGGGCGTAGATGTTCTCTTGCCAGTTCTGCGTGATCTGGCCGATGTCGCCGTCACTGTGCCCGCCGGTGTAGCGAACCAGCACGCTCGAGCCGTCGTGTGGATCCCACGCGGTGCTGAAGTCACCGGGCCCGGCGTCGAGCGTTGACGCGTGGCCGAGGTCGACCGACGTCGAGATGAGCGGCGACGTGGTGCCGCCGAACACCTCGGGGTCGGACCCGTTCGGGCCGGATTCGACGAGATGAATGTTGACAGTGCACGAGCCGTTGTACTGCAGCAGATCGACGTTCTGAGTGATCGCATCATTCGCGGGGTCGAACCCGAATTTCGTGAGTCCGAAGCTGCTGTTCCCACCGCCGCACAGCACGTCGCTGTCGGTCAGGTCGAAGCGTTCGCCGTTGGCCGTCGCGCTCGACGGCGCTGACAACTGGACGACCAGGTTGCAATTGAGGGTGACCGAACCCCCGCTCGGCGGACACGACGCGGACGCGGAAACGGACGGCCAGTTCGCGCGGGTCGTGACGGTCACCGGACCCTTCGTCACAACGGCCGACGAATGGCGCGGTGCGGCGACGCTGGCGCTGGCGGTGTACTGCCCGCCGGCGCGGATGCCGGTGAACGTCGTCGCGACGCGGTCGAGTCGGCCGTCCCAGGTGATGGTCTTCGTCTGCGACGTGCCGGGGCCGGACAGATGCAGCGCGATCGTCGCGCCGACGCCGCCGACCGTGCGCACCGGATCAGCGCCGAGGCCGAGGTCGACGGTCGTCGTCGTGGTGCCGCCGAAATCGGTATTGGCGGGTTGGGACGCGGTGAGCGTCAATCCGGCGGCGTCGGGTGTCGTCCAGCTGTACGCCGGCGGCGAGGTCGAACTGGTCGTCCCGATCGTGCCGTCGGGGCTGACGCCCTGCACTGCGAAGCACATACCGCGGCCGAGCAGCGCGTCCGAACCTGCGTAAACGTGGGTGAACGAATGCTGGGTCGGGTCGCCGGCGACGGTCACCTTCGCCGGGGCGTTCGACAGACCGCGCCCGTCGCAGAAGCTCGGAATCAGGTTCCAGGTCGCGCTGGGCACGCAGCCCTGCGCGATGCCGCCACACGAGTTCCACGACACCGTCCAGTTGCCGGACGCGTCGGTCGTCGCGCGCACGTCGGTCGGCGCCGCCGGCCCCTCGGGTCCGGTGGTGACGTCGATCGGCGCGGACGAGGTGTGCTCGGAGTTGATGTAGGCCGTCACGGTGAGTTCGTATTCGGTTGCGGGGAACAGCCCCGTCAGCGTCACGCCGTTCTGCCCTTGGACCTTCACCTGACCATGTGCCGGTGATGGCGAGCCCGAGCTCAGCACCTTGATGTCGACCTCGAACGTCGACGGGTAGCAGTCGGACGGGTCGAGCTTCGTGTAGACCCAGGTCAGCGAGATCGAGCGGGCGGCACGATCGCCGGCGATCAACGTCGGCACGCGCGGCACCTGCTTGGCGACATTACAGTTGATCTTGTCGTTGATCGTCTGAGTCGGATGCTTGACCTTCGTCGGTTTGTGGGACTTGCCGCGCTGCGACTTGCCGGTTGAGTGTGCATCCGCCAGCGCAGTCGCGCCCGACGGATCGACCTGTGCCGCAGCGTGCTTGTTGATGGCGCGCGGCGTGTGCGAGCCGTCGCTGAAGACGACCTCCGCGCGCAGGTTCGCGCGAGCGTTGAAGATGACGCGCGTGCCGTCGGCGAGCACCTGCGCGTCGCCGAACTGTGGCTGCTCGCTGTGCTTGAGCGGGTAGGTGCCCACGCCCGGCACATGTGCGGCTGTACCGGTCGAGTCGACCTGCCACAGGGCACCGTCACTGGTGGTGTCCATCGTGTAGGTGCGCCCGTCGCTCCGCGCCGGCACGGCCAGCTGCGCATCGGCCGGGATTGCGGACAGTTTGCTGACGTGTGCGGTGGTGCCCGCCGCCGCGGGAACGCTGACCTGACTCCAACCGTCCGCGCTGTGGTAGAGGAACACCAGCGTGCCGTGCGCGTTGCTCGCGGGCAGGATCCGGTCGATGCCGGAGCCGACTGACACCGGCACGTCGACACGTTTCCCGTTGCGGAACACGGCGATCGAGCCGGAGCTGGCGACGGCGGGGACGTCGACGCCGGTGCCGTCGGGATCACTCGTTGCTGTGCCGACTGCGGCCGGACCCGTGACCGAACCGTGCCGGGTCGGCGCCAACGTCACACCCGCGTTGCTGCCGGCGGGCACGGACAGCTCGGTGATCGCATGCGTATTCGCGCCGGTCTCGGTGAGCAGCCACAGGCTGTTGTTGGCGCCGACTGCGGGCACGGGTTCGTCGGACAACGGGCGATCGACCGTGGCGTATGCGCGCGCCTTCGCCCCCGACGGCGAACCGACTGCGGCAGACACGGTCGCAGCGCTCACGAGATAGACCGACGTGCTGGTCGCGTTGCGGCGCACGATGTAGGCCGACGAACCCGACGCCACCGCCATCGACGAGGTCGATGGCGAGTGCGAGCGAGGAAGCGGTACGCCGCCATCGGTCGATTTCACGACGAAACCGGTGCTGTCGACCATGTTGAACTCGCCGGTTTGCGGGTTGAGCAACAACGTGTTGCCGCCGCCGAGCGGATAGACGTCGATGCCGTCGCCACTGTCGGCGGCCACGGCGGTGTAGGCGTTGGTCAGACGCACGGTCGGCTTGCCGCTGGCCAGATCGACGGCGACCGGCGAGGTGTTGTCGTTGATGTACATCGACCCGTAGAACAGGTTGAACGAGCGTGCCTTGGCAGGCTTCACGACGTAGGACGCAACGGCGATGCCGCTGGCGATCAGCACGAGTCCGCACAGCAGCGCGACGGCCTGGCTACGCGTGGGCGCCCGCCCCGCGCTGATCGGTGCGCTGGGACGAAACGCAGGGGCACCCTGATGGCGGGCGCGCCGGCGTCGTCTCGCCACGGGCGTCTTCCTCTCACGGTGTCCGACAGTGTCTCGACCTCGTCGTCGAGACTTGACACGATTTTGACACGCGGGTGCATTTCGGCGAAATGCCTCGACGCATTAAGCGTCGCAATCGTTCTCTTGGATCGGAGGGGCCGAGCGCCGGACCCGCCGGGGGGCGACTATTGTTTGGCTCAGCAGCTGCGCTAGATCAACGCAGATCACGAGCTGTGCGAATGGACCCGTCGGGAACAGCGAGGTTGCAGGCAGTGACGACAACCGCAGAGCGGCCGGCGGCCGAGGCACCCGGGCCCGACGGCGCGGGTCCCGAGCCGATCGTCTCGCGCCCGTTCCCGGTCACGGAGTTCCAAAAGGGCGCCCTGCTCGGGCGGATGTTGCGTACGACCGACCACAAGATGATCGGCCGGATGTACCTCGTCACCTCGATCGCGTTCTTCGCGCTCGGTGGCCTGATGGCGCTGCTGATGCGCGCCGAGCTCGCCCGTCCCGGCATGCAGTTCCTCTCGCCGGAGCAGTACAACCAGCTCGTCACGATGCACGGCACGATCATGCTGCTGTTCTTCGCGACGCCGATCGTGTTCGCGTTCGCGAACCTCGTGCTGCCACTGCAGATCGGTTCGCCCGACGTCGCGTTCCCGCGACTCAATGCGTTCTCGTACTGGCTCTACCTGTTCGGCGCGCTGATGGCCGTCGGCGGCTTCCTGACCCCGGGCGGCGCCGCGGACGCGGGCTGGACGTTCTACACACCGCTGACCAGCGAGGTGAACGCGCCCGGCGCCGGCACCGACCTGTGGATCATGGGCCTTGCGGTCGCCGGCCTGGGCACGATCCTCGGTGGCGTCAACATGGTCACCACGGTGATCACCCTGCGTGCGCCGGGCATGACGATGTTCCGGATGCCGATCTTCACCTGGAACATCCTGGTGACGAGCCTGCTCGTGCTGCTCGCGTTCCCGATCCTGACCGCTGCGTTGCTGGTGCTGTGGATCGACCGGCACATGGGGGCGCAGGTTTTCGACGTCCAGAACAACGGCGCCATCCTGTGGCAGCACCTGTTCTGGTTCTTCGGCCATCCCGAGGTCTACATCATCGCGTTGCCGTTCTTCGGCATCATCACCGAAGTCATACCGGTCTTCAGCCGCAAGCCGCTGTTCGGTTACAAGGGCATGGTCTTCGCAACGCTGTCGATCGCGGCGCTGTCGCTCGCGGTGTGGGCGCACCACATGTTCACGACCGGTGCCGTGCTGCTGCCGTTCTTCTCGTTCATGACGTTCCTGATCGCGGTGCCGACAGGCATCAAGTTCTTCAACTGGATCGGGTCGATGTGGCGCGGCGCGATCACGTTCGAGACCGCAATGGTCTTCGCGATCGGGTTCATGGTGACGTTCCTGTTCGGCGGCCTGACGGGCGTGCTGCTCGCCAGCCCGCCGATCGACTTCCACGTCTCCGACAGCTACTTCGTCGTCGCGCACTTCCACTACGTGCTGTTCGGCACGATCGTGTTCGCCGTCTACTCGGGCATCTACTTCTGGTTCCCGAAGTTCACCGGGCGCTACCTCGACGAGAAGCTGGGCAAGGTCCACTTCTGGCTGACGTTCATCGGCTTCCACACGACGTTCCTGGTGCAGCACTGGCTCGGGGCCGAGGGCATGCCACGCCGTTACGTCGACTACCTGCCCAGCGACGGGTTCACCACGCTGAACACGGTCTCGAGCATCGGCGCGTTCATCCTCGGCGCCTCGATGCTGCCGTTCCTCTACAACGTCTACCGCAGCTACCGCTTCGGCGAGATCGCGACCGCGGACGACCCCTGGGGACACGGCAACTCGCTCGAGTGGGCGACCACGACGCCGCCGCCGCGGCACAACTTCTTGTCGATTCCGCGCATCCGCTCCGAGCGGCCCGCGTTCGAGCACCACTACCCGCACCTGCTCAAGCAGCTCGAGGAAGAGGCGCATGCGGGCCGTCGGCACCGTACGCGCACCGAAGAACTCGTCGGGGCCGGAGTGGCGTCGGAGGGCTCCCGCGAGGGCAACCGCGACCCGGACCCGAACGGCTGAGGCCGGCGCGCGCTGCTTGACGGCGGCGCAGTTCGGGTGGGAACTCGCCTGTGATTAGTCCGACGACTGTGCTCGCGACCGTGACCGGTCGCGATCGACCGGGCGTCACCGCGTCGTTCTTCGCCGCGCTCGCAGCGCACGACGTGGACGTGCGCGACGTCGAGCAGGTACTCGTGCGCGAGCGGCTGATCCTCACCGTCCTCATCGACGTTCGCGGTGACATCAGCTCGTTGCGCAACTCGGTTACGCGTGCCGCCGGTGCGCTCGGCATGGACTGCGAGATCACCGTTGCCGACGAGAACGCTCCGGCGCGTGCCCGCGGCTCGCGGTGCCACGTGGTGGTGCTCGGCGCCGCGCTTCGTCCTGGCGCGATCGGACACGTCGCCCAGAGCATCGCCGATATCGGCGGCAACATCGAAACCGTCACCCAACTCGGCACCGAACCGATGTCGGCGCTCGAACTGGTCGTCACGGTCAACGACATCGCGGCACTGAGACACGCGCTTGTCGCGTCCGCGCGCGAGGCCGGACTCGACCTCGCCGTCGAGCCGGCGGCGCTGCGACGGCGGGCGAAGCGGCTCATCGTGCTCGACCTCGACGTGACGTCGATGCGCGATCAGGTGGTTCTGGAAATCGCTCGCCGGGCTGGCGTCCTCGACCAGATTCGCGCCATCAGCGAACGCGCCGCCGCGGGCGAGATCGCCGCAGCCGACGTGCCGCGCGCTCAGGCGGGCGTGCTCGCCGACACCGCGGAGTCGGTCCTCGATGCCGCCCGTGCGGCGCTGCAGCTCAGCGACGGCACGGCCGGATTCGTGAGCGCGCTCCGGCGGTTGGGCTACCAGGTCGGTGCGGTGAGCACCGGCGTCGGCCTGCGCGGCGCGCTGTGCGATCTCGATCTCGACTTCGTCGCCGCGAACGATCTCGAGGTCGTCGACGGCCGGCTCACCGGCCGGCTGCACGGACCGGTCCTCGACGGGGCGGGCAAGGCCGATGCGTTGCAGGGCGGTGCGGACAAGCTCGGCGTGGCGCTGGCTCAGACCGTCGCAGTCGGCAGCGGTGCCGACATCGAGGTGCTCGAACGAGCCGGGCTGGGGATCGCGGTAGCGCGGGCGCAGACAACAGCGTCGCCGCACGGCGCACTGCCGTACGGCGACAACGTGCTGCTGGTGCTCGGGCTCACCCCTGACGAGATTGCCGCGAGCGCGTCAGCTCAGTAGCGGCTCGGCTGGCCGTAGTTCTGCACGACCGCGACGCGCTTCGGCGGGATCAGCGCGGCAATCAGGCACAGCAGGAAAGCCACGCCCATCGCCCACGCGCCGAAGCTGGTGTGCTTGATCCAGTCGCCGTAACCGTTGGGTGTGCCGCCGGTCGCGCTCGCCTGTGCGGCGGGAGCGAGCGAGAACAGGTCGATGGCCCACAGCGTGAGGCCGATGCCGGCCAGCGAGACGATCGCCGTGAGCACCTTGAAGAGCATGACAGCCCCGCCGGTCGGCAGCGCCGCGATGAGTGCGAGCACGACCGCGGCGGCGATGAGCAGGTAGCCGAGCCAGGAGAAGTAGATCGGAGCGACGCCGAGGCTGATGAACTTGCCCGCCGACGGGTTCGAATCGATCAGGTGCTGCAGCTGGTTCAACGCGTCGTGGATCTTCGAGAACTTCGAGTTGCTGCTCGAGTTCGCTCCGCCGCTGACGCTCTTGAAGTTGTCGCGGTACCAGCCGAACACGAACAGCGAGAGGATGCCGAGTACGGCTGCGATCACGGCGAGCACCAGCCCGGCGACGTTCGGACGACCTCGCGTGGTCGCGGTCGAGGCCACCGGGGCGTTGCCCGAATAGCCCTGCTGCTGCGGAGGGTAGTTCTGCTGTCCGTATTGCGGTTGCCCCTGCTGCGGAGTCTGTGACCGGTTCTGCTCGGCGTTCTGTTCCGGCGTGTACGACCCCTGCGGATTCTGCTGCGGGTTGTACGACGGCTGGTTCGACTGGGGGTTGTTGTAGGGCTGGCCCTGCGGCGGCTGGGATCCGGACCCGTACGGCTGCGTCATGTGCGCGACGGTATAGGACGGGACAGGTTTCTCACAGCTTCGTCGCGGCGATCGCTCGGTGAAGTTTCCGCGCGCCGCCGAACTGCGTCCGATTACGCCCGTTTCGGCCCGACGAGCGAACCGATTCCGACCAGCAGGAAGCCGCCCACGGCCAGGTAGAAACCAACGTTCGCGTGGGAGATCGCGTCGCTGTAGGCCTCGCCGTCCGACAGCCGGATCGCGAGGAAGCTGAACGCGATCGCCGCGGCCGCGATGACCGCACCGAGGGCGCGTAGTGGTCCGGACGCAGGTGACGGCAGGTTCGCACCGACCGCGACGAGAAGTCCGACGATGGCAAGGGTCCAGGCCAGCCACCCGAAGTAGGCGCTCGCCAGTCCGGACGCGCCCCCGCTCGAGTCGAGGGTGTTGCCGACGTCGCTGAAGCTGAAGCCGGTCGAGGATCCCGGCAGCTTCACCCAGGTGACCGCGGTCAGCGAGATGATCAAGAGGATGAACCCGATCCCGGCGAGCGTGACGCCGACGACGCCGAATTGCGCGCCGCTGCCGACCGGTGCCCCGTAGGCGTTCGCTGCCGCGGAATAGCGCCCCTGAGGTTGGCCCTGCGGCGCGTACGGCTGTTGCCCATAGGGCTGCTGTTGTCCGTACGGCGGTTGCCCGTAGGGCTGCTGTTCGGCCCGATAGGGGTCGCCGAAGCGCGTGGTCGGTTGGCCTTCGTCGGGATACTGACCGTGGGTCATGTGTTCGACCGTAATGCGGCGCGTCGCTGCGGGCTAGCTGCCGACGATCGGCTCGCCGACCAGGCTCACCCCTGCGGCTGCAAGTTGCACGAGCGCGGCGTCGACACTCGTCCGGGCGACTCCGGCGGTCAGATCGAGCCGGACCGTGGTCGCGAAACCCTGCGCTGCGGCGTCCAGCGCGGTCGCTCGAACACAGTGATCGGTCGCGATTCCGACGATCTCTACGTCTGCGACGTCGCGATCACGCAGCCAATCGCCCAGCGGCACGCCGTCGCAGCGCGCCTCGAACCCGGAGTACGCAGCCGCATGCTCGCCCTTGTCGAAGACGGCTTCGACCTGGGTCGTGTCGAAGTCCGGGTGCAGCTCGACGCCGCCGGTTCCGACGACGCAGTGTCGTGGCCACGTGTCGACGAAATCTGGGTGCTCGGAGAAGTGGGCACCCGGGTCGATGTGGTGGTCGCGCGTGGCGACCACGTGGTCGAACCCGCCTGCGGCCAGATGCTCCGAGATGGCTCGCGCCACGCCCGCGCCGCCGGCCACGGCCAACGAACCGCCCTCGCAGAAGTCGTTCTGGACGTCGACGACGATCACGGCGCGCATCCGACCACGGTACGGGCGGGGTTGGTCAGGCGAGGCGAGTGGGGATGGCCGGTTCACCGCGGGACAGCTTCAGGCCGTCCCAGGGCAGCGTGACGGTGCCGGCGCGCAACCGGTCGCGCGACTCATCGAGCGTGGGCAGGTCGGCCACCTGCTCGCCGGCGGTGATCAGCGGGATCTGCAGCGCGCGCTCGCCCTCGCCGGCGTGGACGCTGCCGCTCGCGACGATCTCTTCCACCGCCGTCCCGCTCGTCCGGTACGCACGGAGCGCGGTCTTGCGGCCGCCGCGGCTCTGCTTGTTCTCTGATCGTTTGGCGACCGGACGGCCGTTGACCTCGACGAGTTTGTAGACCATGTTGGCCGTCGGCTGGCCCGACCCGGTTACTACGGACGTCCCCACTCCGTACGCGTCGACCGGTGCGGCGGCGAGCGCTGCGATCGCGAACTCGTCGAGGTCACCGCTCACGACGATGTGCGTGCCGGTCGCGCCGAGGTTGTCGAGTTGTTCGCGTGAATGCCGCGCCATGACAGCAAGATCACCGGAGTCGATACGGATCGCGCCGAGCTCCGGGCCGGCGACGTCGATCGCGAGTTCGATGCCGCGCGTGATGTCGTAGGTATCGACCAACAACGTCGTGGACGGACCCATCGATTCGACCTGCGCGGCAAAGGCGGCGCGTTCGTCGTCGTGCAGCAACGTGAACGCGTGCGCGGCCGTCCCCGCGGTCGGCACTCCGTAGCGGTGGGCGGCCGCGAGATTGGAGGTCGAAGCGAAGCCCGCGAGATATGCCGCGCGCGCCGACGCAACTGCCGCTTGTTCGTGCGTGCGACGTGATCCCATCTCGATGATCGGTCGCGTGCCCGCGGCCGACACCATGCGGGCGGCCGCCGACGCGACAGCCGTGTCGTGGTTGAGGATCGACAGCACCACTGTCTCGAGCACCACCGCTTCGGCAAAGCTCGCAGAAACGGTGAGCACCGGTGAGAAGGGGAAGTACAGCTCCCCCTCGGGATAGCCGACGACGTCACCGCCGAACCGGTATCCGGCGAGGTAGTCGGCCGTCACCTCGTCGATGACGCCGCCGTCGCGCAGGAAATCCACGGTGCCGTCGTCGAAGGTGAAGTCGCGGATCGCGTCGAGAACGCGGGCAGTGCCGCCGACAACGCCGTAGCGCCGTCCGTCGGGCAGCCGCCGCGCGAACACCTCGAACACGCACTGTCGTCGGGCCGATCCGTCGCGCAACGCGGAACCGAGCATCGTAAGTTCGTAACGGTCGGTGAGAAGCGCTGTGCTGGGCGCGGCGGGCATGGACGAATCGTGTCACGATGGGGCGATGGCCGGGACGCTCGCACCCGAACGCACCGCCGAGGTCGAAGAGCTCACCGACTCGGTGGTCTCGCCCGACGAACCGTGGATCACGATCGTCTGGAACGACCCGATCAATCTGATGACCTACGTCACGCACGTGTTCATGACCGTGTTCGGCTATGACAAGTCGAAAGCCGAAAAGCTCATGCTCGACGTGCACCGACGCGGCAAGGCGATCGTGTCGCACGGGACGCGCGAACGCATGGAGCTCGACGTGAACACCCTGCACGGTTACGGGTTGTGGGCGACACTGCAGAAGAACAATTGACGTCGTGAAAGTGACCCGCCACGGCGAGTCGGTCCGCGTCCGGCTCGGCCTCGCCGAAGCCCACGTCCTCGACCAGGTGCTGGGCGAGTTGCAGGAGTTCTTGGCACAGGACGCGCTCGAGCCCTCGGACCCGGTGCGCGAGCGGCTCTATCCCGCCGCGTACGACGACTCTGCGGCCAGCGCTGCGTTCCGCGAACTCACCGAAGCCGAGTTGCAGAAGGAACGCGGCGACCGGGTCGAGAGGTGTCGTGCCGACCTGCGCGATGCGCGATCCCTGGTCCGCGCCGACCTGAATCTGTCGAGCGAGGCCGCGGATCGGTGGATCCGGGTGCTCAACGACATGCGCCTGGTCCTCGGCACCCAGCTCGACGTCGCCGAGGACGACGACTACCAGCTACGCCCCGGCGATCCCGACGTGCATCTGCGGGCCCGCTACGTCTGGCTCACCGCCCTGCAGGACATGCTCGTCACAACCCTGCTCGGGTGATGCGGGCGCCCCGTAAACTCGGGGTCATGCTGCGGATCGACCAGGCGACGCGTGACGCGATCGTCGCCCACGCCCGCCGCGACCACCCGGACGAGGCGTGCGGCGTGGTCGCCGGCCCCGCCGGGTCCGATCGTCCGCTGCGCTTCGTCCCGATGCTCAACGCCGCACGGTCGCCCACGTTCTACGAGTTCGACTCCGGCGACCTGCTGCAGCTGTACAAGGAGATGGACGCCAACGACGAGGAACCGGTCGTCGTCTATCACTCCCACACCGCGACCGAGGCCTACCCGTCACGCACCGACATCTCTTACGCGTCCGAACCGAACGCGCACTACGTGCTCGTGTCGACCAGGGCCGACGACGACGAGTTCCGCTCGTACCGCATCGTCGACGGCCAGGTCACCGAGGAACCGGTCGAGGTCGTGACGTCCCATGCGTAAGAGCCTGCGGCAGATCACGATCGAGCGGGTGCTGCTCGGCCACCGTCGCGCCGACGTGCGTTACGACTGTCGCTGAATACTTCAGCGCCTCCACGCGTTCTGTTCTGCAAGTCATCACACCTAGGAGCTGTTCGACCATGGCCATTGAGGTCAAGATCCCGACCATCCTGCGCTCGTACACCGGCGGCGAGAAGTCCGTCGAAGCCAAGGGCGACACCCTGACCGCCCTCATCGACGACCTGGACACCAACTTCGCCGGTCTCAAGGGCCGGCTGATCACCGACGAGGGCGGGCTGCACCGGTTCGTGAACGTCTACGTCAACGACGAGGACGTCCGGTTCACCGGCTCGCTCGACACCACGCTCAAGGACGGCGACTCGGTCACGATTCTGCCCGCAGTCGCCGGGGGCTGATGCGGTACGACTCCCTGCTCGAAGCGACGGGGGACACCCCGCTCGTCGGGCTGCCGCGACTGTCGCCACGGTGGGACGGTGAACACCCGGTCCGGCTGTGGGCCAAGCTCGAAGACCGCAACCCGACCGGCTCCATCAAGGACCGCGCGGCCCTCGCGATGGTGCGCGAGGCAGAAGCCGACGGACGGCTGACCCCCGGCTGCACGATCCTCGAGCCGACATCCGGCAACACCGGCATCTCGCTGGCGATGGTCGCGAAGCTGCGCGGCTACGGGCTGGTGTGCGTCATGCCCGAGAACACGTCCGTCGAGCGGCGCCAGCTGCTCGAGATGTTCGGCGCGCGCATCATCTCCTCGCCCGCAGCGGGCGGGTCGAATCAGGCCGTCGCCACTGCCAAGCAACTGGCCGAGCAGTATCCGGACTGGGTGATGCTCTACCAGTACGGCAACCCGGCCAACGCTTTGGCGCATTACGAAGGCACCGGTCCGGAGTTGCTGCGAGACCTGCCGACGATCACACACTTCGTCGCCGGGCTCGGCACCACGGGCACGCTCATGGGCACCGGACGGTACCTGCGCGAGAAGGTCCCGGACGTCGCGGTCATCGCCGCAGAGCCCCGCTACGGCGAACTGGTGTACGGCCTGCGCAACATCGACGAAGGCTTCGTCCCCGAGCTCTACGACGACAGCGTGCTCACTTCACGGTTCTCCGTGACCTCCTACGACGCGCTGCGACGCACCCGCGATCTCATCGAGCACGAGGGCATCTTCGCCGGCATCTCGACCGGAGCGATCCTGCACGCCGCGCTGTCGGTCGCCGACCGCGTCGCGGTCAAGGAGACCGAGCGCGCCGATGTTGCCTTCGTCGTGTGCGACGGAGGCTGGAAGTACCTGTCCACCGGCGCCTACACCGGCACGCTGCAACAAGCCGCCGAGCGGCTGGAAGGCGAACTCTGGGCCTGATCCGGCGCCTCCTCGCCTGCGGGGCTCGTCGAGAGCCTCCTGACACGGGTGTTTCCCCGCTGGTGGTCGGTTTGTGCGGGTGCAAGCGAGCACGGGCGGGGAAAGGCGCGGGTGTTTCCCCGCTGGTGGTCGGTTTGTGTCGGCGCAAGCGAGCACGGGCGGGGAAAGCCGGACTGAGCGTTCGCTGACGGTAAGAACCCTGTGGCGGCGGCGCGACGAAGATTGCTGTGTGGGGTCTCGTTACGCCGGGTCGCTGATCGGCGTCGTGTCGGCGGCCGTTGCCGTGGGCGTGGGCGAACTGGTCGCGGCGTTCGTCCGTCCTGAGGCCTCGCCGGTCATCGCGGTCGGCAATGCCGTCATCCTGCTGACGCCGGAGAGCCTGAAGCGTCCCGCCATCGGCAGTGTCGGCACCAACGACAAGTTGTACCTGGTGCTGGGGATCCTGGTGCTGCTCGCGTTGTTCGGCGCACTGGTCGGCGACCTCGCTCTGCGGCGCCTCTGGTACGGGCTCGCGGGCATCGGTGTGTTCGCTGCGTTCGGCATCTTCTGCGCGCTGTACGCCAACGCCAGTCACGGCACCGACGTCATCCCGACGCTGATCGGCGCACTAGCCGCTGCGGCGGTGCTCACCTGGCTGGTGCGGCTGGTCGACGAGCGGGGCGAGGAACCCGATGGGCCGCAGCGGCGCAGCTTCCTCATCAGCACCGCCGGCGTCGCAGGTGTCGCGGCGCTGAGCGGATTCGGCGGACGAGCCCTGCAGCACGCGCGCTTCGATGTCACGGCACAGCGGCGCAAGGTGGCGCTGCCGAAGATCACCGCGCCGACGCTGCCCCGCGGGGTCGACCTCGGCAAGAGCGGCAAACCGTGGATAACCCCGAACGGCGACTTCTACCGCATCGACACCGCGTTGAGCGTGCCGCAGATCGCTCCGCAGGATTGGCAGTTGCGCATCCACGGCATGGTCGATCGGCCGATGACCCTCACGTACAAAGACCTGCTCGCCCGGCCGATGATCGAGCGCTGGATCACGCTGTGCTGCGTCTCGAACGTCGTCGGCGGCCCATTGATCAGCAACGCGCTCTGGCTCGGCACGCCGCTCGCCGACCTGCTGCGCGAGGCAGGTATCCACTCCGACAGCGACCAGCTGTTCATGACTTCCTACGACGGCATGACGATCGGCTCGCCGACCAAGGTCGTCATGGACGGACGTGACTCGTTGCTCGCCGTCGGCATGAACGGCGTCCCGTTGCCGCAAGAGCACGGCTTTCCCGCGCGCGTCGTCGTCCCCGGTCTCTATGGCTATGTGTCGGCGTGCAAGTGGGTCGTCGACATCAACGCGACGACCTTCGTCGCGCAACAGGCGTACTGGCCGCACGGCGGCTGGGTGTCGGGCCAGCTCGAGACCGCGGTCCGGCTCGAGTCACGTATCGACACCCCGCGTTCGGGCAAGACGGTTGCGGTCGGCAAGCCGGTCGCGATCGCCGGCGTCGCCTGGGACCAGCACGTCGGGGTGTCGAAGGTCGAGGTGCAGGTCAACGACGACTCGTGGTTGCCTGCGCGCCTCGCGAGCGTCCCGTCGACCGACACCTGGCGGCAGTGGGTCGTGGCGTGGACTCCGCCGGCGGCGGGTACGTACCGCCTGCGCGTGCGCGCCACCGACGACAAAGGCCAGGTGCAACCGCAGATCATGCAGCCCGTCTATCCGTCCGGCGCGACCGGCTGGCACACGATCACTGTGCAGGCGGCGAATCCGTAACACCTGCCCGGCACGAACAACTCGTATGAGATCAAGCGCGATCCGTTGGACGCTCGTCGTCGTCGCGGTGGTCGGACTCGGCATCGACGCGTACACCCACATCGATCTCGCGTCGCTCTATTCACAGAGCTCGACGTCCATCACGCAGCAACAGCTGTTCTACGTCGAGGCCGTGCTGGCAATTCTCGCGGCGGTGGCGCTGTTGTTCCGCGTGAACTTCTGGACGGTCCTCGCCGCGCTCCTGATCTCCGCGGGCGGACTGGCTCTCTTGCTGGTGTACCGGTACGTGAACGTCGGCACCATCGGTCCGATCCCGAACATGTACGAGCCGCTCTGGTACGACGAGAAGTCGGTGTGTGCGTGGTTCGAGGCGGTGGCCGCAATTGCCAGCGCTGCATTGATGGTCTTCGTCGTGGTGCCGCAGCGCCGCGCCCTACGCTCATTGACGTGACCTCCCGGCAACCGTTCACGCTCCCGTTCGGGCGAAACCGCGAGCCGTCCGCCACGTCCGAGCCGAGATTCGATCCGACGAGCTGGTCGGGTGCGCTGATCGTCATCGGGATCGTCACCGCCGTGCTCTATGTCGTCGAGTACTTCAATGCGGCACACCACTACAGCTGGGACCGCTTCGGCGTCAGACCACGCCAGGTGGACGGACTGTGGGGCATCGTCACCCAGCCGTTCCTGCACGCGAGCTGGGGGCATCTGCTCTCGAACACGATCCCGCTCGTCGCCATCGGCTGGGCGTTGATGCTGTCGGGCATCCGGGTGTTCCTGTTCGTCACCGTGTGTGTCGTCGTCCTCGGCGACTTCCTCACCTGGCTGGTCGCGCCGTCCGGGCAGATCATCGTCGGCGCCAGCGGGCTGATCTTCGGGTGGATGGGTTACCTCCTGGCCCGCGCTGTGTTCTCCCGCCGGTTCAAGTGGATCTTGATAGCCGTGATGCTGCTGGTGTTCTTCGGCACACTGCTCGGCAGCCTGCTCCCGAACGTCGATTCGAGCGTCTCGTGGCAATCGCACGTTTGCGGGGCCGTCGTCGGGGTGGCCGTCGCGTGGTTCCTGCATCCGCGCAGGGGCGCCAAAGGCCGCCCGACGCGTCGCGCGCCCGTACGCTGAGCGAGTGCCTGCCCCCGACCGGTCCGCCGCAATCGGCATGATCGACTCCGGCGTGGGCGGCCTGACGGTCGCCCGAGCCGTCCTCGATCAGTTGCCGCACGAAACACTGCACTACGTCGGTGACACCCTCAACAGCCCGTACGGACCGAAGCCGTTGGCCGAGGTTCGCGACCACGCCCTCGGCCTGATGGACGAGCTCGTCGAGTCCGGCGTCAAGGCGCTCGTCATCGCGTGCAACAGCGCGAGCGCGGCCTGCCTGCCACAAGCTCGTGAGCGTTACGACGTGCCGGTGATCGACGTGATCGGGCCGGCCGTCCGGCGCGCGGCCGCCGCCACCCGCACCGGACGCATCGGCGTCATCGGCACGATCGCGACGATCAACAGCGGCGAGTACGACCGCGAGTTCGCCGAGCAGGTCGGCATCACCGTCTCGAGCGCCGCCTGCCCGCGGTTCGCAGAATTCGTCGAGCGCGGTGTGACCAGCGGTCGACAGCTGCTCGGCCTCGCCGAGTCGTACCTGTCCCCGTTGACGGCCGCCGACATCGACACGCTCGTGCTCGGGTGCACGCACTATCCACTGCTGACGGGGCTGCTGTCTGTGGTGATGGGCGACTCGGTGACACTGGTGTCCAGTGCCGAGGAGACCGCGAAGGAGGTGTACCGCGTGCTGACCGAACGCGACCTGCTGCGCTCCGACGACGTTGCCGACGGCGCGGGACCTGCCGGCGGTCACGTGTTCCGGGCCACCGGCCCGTCCGAACGGTTCGAACGGTTGAGTCACCGGTTTCTCGGGCCGGACGTGACTGGGGTGTCGACCGTGACACCAGTGCTCGGAGGTGTTGGGTGAAGGTCACCGTCCTGGGCTGCTCCGGCAGTCTCCCGGGCCCGGACTCGCCGGCATCGGGCTACCTGATCGAAGAGGACGACTATCGGATCGTCCTCGACCTCGGTCAGGGTGCGTTCGGCGCCTTGCAGCGCTACGTCAAGCCCACCGACGTCGACGCCATCGTCATCTCGCATCTGCATGCCGACCACTGCATCGACCTGACCGCGTACGTCGTCGCGCTGCGTTACGGCGGAGAGGGATATCGCGCAACCGGCCCGGAGTCGCGCATCCCGCTCATCGGCCCGTCCGGCACTCGGGATCGCATCGGCGCCGCCTATGACCCGCTCGCGCGCAAGCTCGGGCTGCACGAGTTGTTCGGTTTCTCGACGCCGGCCTCGGGTGAACTCGGGCCGTTCGCGTTGTCGTTCGCGACGGTGAACCATCCGATCCCGACGTCCGCAGTGCGCATCACGTGCGGTGACCGCTCGTTCGTGTATTCGGCCGACACCGGCGAGAGCCCCGAGCTCGTGACGCTCGCGCACGGCGCGGACGTGTTCTTGTGCGAGGCGTCGTTCGGACCCGATGACGAATACGTCCCCGATCTGCATCTGACCGGACGCCAGGCCGGTGAGCACGCGAACAAGGCCGGCGTCGACCGGCTCATCGTGACCCACGTCCCGCCGTGGACGTCGCGCGAAGTTCAGGCGCACGAGGCCGCCGAAGCGTTCCAGGGCGCGGTCGAGATCGCTACGCCCGGAGCCGAGATTTGGGTGTAGCCATCGCGCGACACCTGTCGCGCGCCCGCGACCTCGCCGACTGGCGCTACGTCGAACCGCTCGACGTCGACGATCTGGCGCGTGCCGCGGGGCTGTCACGGGCGCACTTCAGCAGAGAGTTCCGGCGCGCGTACGGCGAGTCACCGCACAGCTACCTCCTGCGTCGCAGACTCGAGCGTGCCGCGGCGATGCTGCGCACGACCGACCGGTCGGTCGCAGACATCTGCATGTCGGTCGGGTTGCAGAGCGTGGGCTCGTTCACGACGAGTTTCCGTCGCCGCTTCGGGCAGACGCCCACGCAGTATCGCGCGTCGTTCCCGCCGGCGAGCGTTTACGCCCGCGTCCCGGAGTGCATTTTGCGTTTCTACGGACGCCCGTAACCCAGCACGTTTGGAGAAGACGGCGGCCGCACCGGCTCATTAGCGTCGTCGCCATGACAACACGAATCGCGACCTCGCAACTCTGGCAACTCGACCAGGCCGCCGCGGTCGACTTCTACACGAACAAGGTCGGCTGGGAGATCCGCACCGACGTCACGCTTGCCGAAATGGGCAACTTCCGTTGGGTCACCGTGGCCCCGCCCGGTGACCAGGAGACCGAGGTCGTGCTGATGGCGATTCCCGGCCCGCCCGTCATGCCGACCGAGGTAGCCGACAAGGTGCGCGAGCTCGTCGCGCTCGGCTTCGCCGGCACGGTCTTCCTGCAGACCGACGACGTGCAGAAGGCCTATGAGGAAATGAGTGCGCGCGGTGTCGAATTCACCGGCCCGCCCGAGCAGCAGCCCTACGGTCTCGACTGTGCGTTCCGTGACCCGTCGGGGAACAACATCCGGATCGGCCAGATGCAGCTCTGAGCCACAGGCACCGAGACGCAGCACACCATCGGATTGGTCATCCCGCCCGACGCGCCCAGGTAGACTGGGTGGCACATGCGACGCGCGACTACCACGGCGCGTCGGGCTCGGACCGCTCACATCAGGTGATTCTCGGGACGTGCCACTGTTCCCGAAGGAATTCACTTGACCACCAGCCATGCGCGCGGTGCTGCCGCGCGCCGTCGTCCGAACCACAACCACAAGAATCGCCCGGCCGCCCCTCGCGGGCAGCGCAACGAGCGTCCGGTCCGCAAGCACGACTCGATCTGGGACGAGCTCCCCGTGCAGATCGTGCCGAGTGAGAACCTCCCGTCATTCGCTGAACTCGGCCTTCCGAACCGCGTCGTCGCAGCGCTTGCGCGGCGCGGCATCGACAAGCCGTTCCCCATCCAGGCAGCGACGATCCCGGACATCCTGTCCGGCCGCGACCTGCTCGGGCGCGCCGCGACGGGAGCCGGAAAGACTCTCGCCTTCGGCCTGCCGCTGCTTGCGCGCCTCGACACGAACGGATCGTCCTCGCGCCGTCCCCGGGCATTGATCCTCGTGCCGACCCGCGAGCTTGCGATGCAGGTGCGCGACAGCATCGACCCGATCGCGTCGGCCTGCAATCTGTCGACGTGCCTCGTCGCCGGCGGCCTGCCGATCGGCAAGCAGATCACGGCGTTGAACCGCGGTGCCGACGTCGTCGTCGCGACACCCGGACGCCTGGTCGACCTCATCGAGCGGCGCGCCGTCGACCTCGGTTGGGTGCAGACCACCGTGCTGGACGAAGCCGACCACATGGCCGACCTCGGCTTCCTGCCGGTCGTCCGCCAGCTGCTCGACATGACGCCGTCCACCGGGCAGCGGTTGCTGTTCTCGGCGACGCTCGACGGTGACGTCGCGACGCTGGTGCGGCACTACCTGACCGATCCGGCCGTGCACGCCGTCGCGACGGCGGTCGCGTCGGTCGACACGATGAGCCACCACCTCTACCGCGTGCCGTTCGAGGCGAAGTTCGACCTCGTCGCGTCGATCACGGCGCGTGAAGGACGCACGCTGTGCTTCGTGCGCACCAAGCACGGCGCCGATCGCCTCGCGCGCAACCTTGCCGCCAAGGGCGTCCAGGCCGTCGCGTTGCACGGCGGTCGCACCCAGGCGCAGCGCACTCGTGCGCTCGACGCGTTCAAGGACGGCAGTGCCCCTGTGCTCGTAGCTACCGATGTGGCCGCGCGCGGGATCCACGTCGACGGCGTTTCGCTCGTCCTGCACGTCGATCCGCCGGCCGACCCCAAGGACTACCTGCACCGCTCAGGCCGTACCGCGCGGGCCGGTGAGAGCGGGACAGTCGTCCTGCTCGCGACGCCCGCCGAAGAGCGCGCTGCTCGCACCATGCTCAACAAGGCGGGCGTGCAGGCCGAGCAGCGAAACGTCAATGCCAGCGATGACGATGTCGCCCGCACGACCGGCGCGCGTACGCCGAGCGGAGTGCCGGTCCATGCGCATCGGCCCCAGCGTCCGGCGCAGCGGCCCCAGCGAGGTAAGCCGGGACGGCCGGGACGCGCACGCCCGCGCGGGCGTCACTCGTAGGATTTTCGTAGTCGATCTGGAGGAATGCAGTGGTTATGCAACGCCGCGACAGTTTGCGCAACGTCGCGATCGTCGCGCACGTCGACCACGGCAAGACCACGCTCGTAGACGCGATGCTGTGGCAGTCGGGTGCGTTCACCGCGCACCAGGCCGACACCGGTGACGTCAACGAGCGGGTCATGGACTCCAATGACCTGGAGCGCGAGAAGGGCATCACCATTCTCGCGAAGAACACGGCCGTCGACTACAAGGCGCCGACCGGCGAGCAGGTGACGATCAACATCATCGACACGCCCGGTCACGCCGACTTCGGCGGCGAGGTCGAGCGCGGGCTGTCGATGGTCGACGGCGTAGTGCTGCTCGTCGATGCCTCCGAGGGACCGTTGCCGCAGACGCGCTTCGTGTTGCGCAAGGCGCTCGAGGCGAAGCTGCCGGTCATCCTCGTGATCAACAAGGTCGACCGTCCCGACTCGCGCATTGCCGAGGTCGTCGACGACACCTACGAATTGTTCCTTGATCTCGATGCGACAGAGGAACAGATCGACTTCCCGATCGTGTACGCGTCCGCAAAGGCCGGCCGCGCATCGCTGAACCGGCCGGCCGACGGTGTGATGCCCGATGCCGACGATCTGCAGGCGTTCTTCTCGACGATCCTGTCGACGATTCCTGCGCCGGTCTATGACGACGAGGCACCGTTGCAGGCGCACGTCACCAACCTCGACGCTTCGCCGTATCTCGGCCGGCTGGCGCTGTGCCGTGTGCACAGCGGGACGATCCGTAAGGGTCAGCAGGTTGCGTGGTGCCGCGCCGACGGGTCGGTGCAGCGCGTCAAGATCACCGAGTTGCTGATGACGCACGCCCTCGAGCGGCTGCCGGCCGAATCCGCCGGCCCTGGCGACATCATCGCGATCGCCGGTATCGAGGGGATCACCATCGGCGAGACGCTGGCCGATCCTGACGATCCGCGTCCGTTGCCCGTGATCACGATCGACGAGCCGTCGATCTCGATGACGATCGGCATCAATACCTCGCCGCTCGCGGGTGCGTCCGGCTCGAAGTTGACGGCACGCCAGGTATTGAACCGGCTCGAGGCCGAGTTGGTCGGCAACGTGTCCATCCGGCTGCTGACGACAGAGCGTCCCGATACGTGGGAGGTGCAGGGACGAGGCGAGCTGCAGCTGGCGATCCTCGTCGAGATCATGCGCCGCGAGGGCTTCGAGATCACTGTCGGCAAGCCGCAGGTCGTCACGCGCGTGATCGACGGCGCGCTGCACGAGCCGATGGAGCGGATGACGATCGACGTCCCGTCCGACTACCAAGGCGTGGTGATCCAGCTGCTCGCGCTGCGCAAGGGCCGCCTGGAGCAGATGGTCGACCACGGCACCGGCTGGATCCGCATGGAGTACCTGGTACCTGCCCGTGGGCTGATCGGGTTCCGTACCGAGTTCCTGACCGAGACGCGGGGGACCGGCCTGCTGCACCACGTGCACGAGGGCTACGAACCGTGGAGCGGCGAGATCCGCACCCGTCCGAGTGGCTCGCTCGTGGCCGACCGCCGCGGCGCCACAACGGGATTCGCGCTGGCGAACCTGCAGGACCGTGGCGTCATGTTCGTCGGCCCCGGCACCGAGGTGTACGAGGGCATGATCGTCGGCGAGAACTCGCGCTCGGACGACATGGACGTGAACCCGACCAAGGAGAAGAAGCTCACCAACATGCGCCAGTCCTCCGGCGACGTGCTGGTGCCGCTGATCCCGCACCGGGTGCTGTCGCTGGAGCAGGCCCTGGAGTTCTGCCGCGACGACGAGTGCGTCGAGGTCACCCCGGCGACCGTCCGCTTGCGCAAGGTGCTGCTCACCGCGGAGTCCCGGGCCAAGTCGCGCGCCCACGCCAAGCGCACCTCCTCCTGACCCGCTCCCTGCCGACTTTGACCCTCTAGCGGCTGTGGCTCGCCCACAATCGCAGCCGTTAGAGGGTCAAAGTGGATTCAGGACCGTCCAGCGACGTCGCTCGTGCGCCGGCCGCCGTGCAGCGCTGCGGAAGGCGTTGCGAATTCGATGAACGACCGGGTCGAAGTCGGCCAGATCAGCAGTCATCCAGCGGACGACGGTCAAGCCGAGCCGCTCGAGTAGCTCCTGTCGGATCTTCTCCTTCTGAAGCGGATTGCGATCGTCAGCGTCATCGCGTGGCAAGTCGTACTTCATGAGACCGTCGGCCTCGCCAACCACGCCGAACCTGTCCCAGTAGAAGTCCACCCGCGCAATCGGGCGCCCGCTCGCGTCGCCGATGAGTCGTTGCGGCTCGGGGGCTTCGATCCCACTGGCGATGATTTTCAACCGACTCAGCGACTCGAGCACCGACTCGCTTCGTCCGTCGGACGCTGCAGCCGCTGCCCGCGCCGCGCGCACCCCGGGCCAGCGGTAGCAGTGGTCCAGCGTCGCTTGGACCTCGTCCATGGTCACGAAGTTGTTGTGGAGTGCGTAGTCGAGTGGAACCACTCCGGCTGCCACACCGTGTTCGCGAGCCATGTCGACGACCGTGCGCGCGATGCTCAGGCATGGTGCCGCGCCCACAGGGAGCGCGAGCTCCTCGGCGGTCGTGCGGTGCACGTGTACGTCGCCGATTTCTCCGGTGTGCCACGGCACAACCGTCACGCACGGCATCGATGGCGTGAACGCGAGTGGGAGGCGATGAAGGACTGCGGCGGCCGAATGCGATGCCATCGCGCCAGGTGTCATCAAGGCTGCAGCGATCGCCGGCGCCGCGTGTGACCACCGTTCATATTCGAAGCGGTCGACGCCAAGCGGCTCGCAGACCCGATAGGTCCCTCGACGCGGTTGCTCGAGCACGCGCGAATGCACGGCCCAGCGAAGCGCCGGACGAGTCCAGCCGTCACTGGCTGCCTGCCGGCCGGTGAACACGCCGCACTGCGCGAAGGTGTGCTGTGGAAATGAGCGCATGCGAACACCGTGAGCCCTTGCTACAGCCGATCGACGGTTATCCACAGTCCGACTTTGACCCTCTATTGGCTGCTGCCCGTCCCCGATCACAACCGTTAGAGGGTCAAAGTCGAAAGGGGCGGGGTTAGGGTCGGCGGGTGGCGGAACTGGTCGAGCGGATGCGTGGTTTCGGGACGACGATCTTCGCCGAGATGTCGGCGCTCGCAGTGCGCACCGGCAGCGTGAATCTCGGCCAGGGCTTTCCCGACACGGACGGACCGAGTGAGTTGCTCGAGGCCGCGGTCGAGGCGATCCGCACCGGCCACAACCAATACCCGCCCGGCCCGGGCGTCCCGGAACTGCGCAACGCCGTCGCCGCGCACCAGCAGCGCTACTACGGACTCGACTACGACCCCGACACCGAAGTGCTCGTCACCGCCGGCGCCACCGAAGCGATCGCGGCGAGCCTGATGGCGCTCGCGGGCCCCGGCGACGAGGTCGTCGTGTTCGAGCCGTACTACGACTCGTACACCGCCTGCATCGCACTCGGCGGCGCGACGCGGCGCACGGTCACGCTGCACCGCGACGGCGACGGCTGGAGCTTCGACCGAGCAGAACTCGCAACGGCGATCACGCCGCGCACCAAGGCGATCCTGCTCAACACTCCGCACAACCCGACGGGCAAGGTGTTCACGCCCGACGAACTCGAAATCGTCGCCAACCTTGCACGCGAACACGATCTCGTCGTCATCTGCGACGAGGTCTACGAACATCTGACCTTCGACGGACGCCGGCACGTGCCGCTCGCGACATTGCCCGGGATGCGCGAGCGCACGGTCACGATCTCCAGCGCAGGCAAGACGTTCAGCGTCACCGGCTGGAAGATCGGCTGGGTCTGCGCTCCGCCGCACCTGCTCACCGCAGTGCGCACCGTGAAGCAGTTCCTCACCTACGTCAACGGAGCACCGTTCCAACCCGCGATTGCGCAAGCCCTTGCCACGGTTCCCCAGGGCATCGCCGCACAACTCGAGCAGCAACGCGACATCCTGTGCGACGGCCTCGAACAGCTCGGCTTCGACGTCGTCCGCCCACAGGCGACCTACTTCGCCACCGTCGACGTCGGACGCGACGCCGTGCAGTTCTGCCGCGAGCTGCCCGAGCGCGTCGGTGTGGTCGCCATCCCGAGCAGCGTGTTCTACGACTCGGACGCCGGCGATCACCTGGTCCGGTTCGCGTTCTGCAAACGTCCGGACGTTCTGCACGAAGCGCTCACCCGGCTGAAGGAGCTGACATGAAAGTCGCCCTCGTCCAGCACGACATCGTGTGGGAGGACGCCGAGGCAACCCGCGAGCACGTGCGTCCGATGATCGCGAAGGCGGCGGCCGACGGCGCGCGACTGATCGTGCTGGCCGAGATGTTCGCGACCGGCTTCTCGATGCAGCCCGAACGCATCGCCGAGGACGAGGGGGGACCGAGCGAGCAGTTCCTCGTGGCGCAGGCCCGCGAACACGACGCCTATCTCATCGGCTCGCTCGCCCAGCGGGGCAGTGACGGCAACTACCGCAACAACGCGATCGTCGCCGCGCCGGACGGCAGTGTGCGGCGCTACGCGAAAATTCATCCCTTCGGCTACGCCGGGGAGGACAAGCACTACACCGCCGGCGAGGACTTCCTGACTGTCGACATCGATTCGTTCCGAATGTCGGTTTTCGTCTGTTATGACCTGCGCTTCTCGGACGAATTCTGGGCCCTGGCCGAGCACACGGACGCCTACGTCGTCGTCGCCAACTGGCCCGAGCCGCGGCGCGAGCACTGGCAGATTCTTCTTCGTGCCCGGGCGATCGAGAACCAGGCCTACGTGATCGGCGTGAACCGCGTCGGTGCGGTCAAAAACCTCGACCACGTCGGCGATTCCGCGCTCATCGATCCGCTCGGACGGGTGGTGGCGCAGTGCCCCGCGGGGGAGTCGGTAGTGACCGCCGACATCGATACGGCTACTGTCTCGCACACGCGCAGCACGTTGCCGTTCCTCCGGGACCGGCGCGCCGGGGCACCAAGCACGACTTCGGGCAGCTAGCGACACGCCCGAATCTCACCCGTATCAACTCTTGGTAACGATCAGTGGGCGTCCTTGCCACGAGCAAGCGCCAACGACTTGAGTTCGACAGTGGCCCGTCGGCAGATCGTCGACGGACAGCATCACAGGAGGCACTCACCAGTGAAGGTCCAAAAGGGAAGAGCGCTGGTCGCCGCGGCGACCGCGGTCCTGCTGGGGCTCACCGCCTGCTCCACGAGTAGCGGCGGTGGCGGTACCAGCACCAGCGGCGTCACAGCCGGCACCGAGGGCAGCGGCGCGATGAGCAACTGCGCGACGCAGCCGTTGACCTGTAACAGCGGCAAGACCAAGCAGGGTGGCAACCTCACCTATGTCCTCGAGAAGACCATTCCGGGCTGGAACCAGGTCTACTCGCCCTCGAACGTCTTCGAGGTCGCCGAGGTCGAGGACGGCCTGCTCCCCAGTGTGTTCCTGAGCGAGTCCGACCTTCAGCCGCACCTCAACACCGACCTGATGACGTCGGCCGAGCAGACCAAGTCGAACCCGCAGACGCTGGTGTACAAGATCAGCCCGAAGGCTGTATGGAGCGACGGCACGCCCGTCAGCTTCGACGACTTCAACTACATGAAGGACGTCAGCGACGGCACGACGTGCCCGAAGTGCGGCGCGGCGAGCGCGTCCGGCTACAACCAGATCGCCTCGATCACCGGCTCTGACGGCGGCAAGACCGTCACTGTCGTGATGAAGAAGCCGTTCGCCGACTGGAAGATCATGTTCGGCCCGCTGCTGCCGGCGCACATCGCCGCCATGCACGGTGGGACGAGCGGTGCGACCGGCCTGAACACCTCGTTCCAGTGGTTCGACAAGAACGTGCCGAACTACTCGGCCGGTCCGTACATGATCTCGAACTACCAGAAGGACACGTCGATCACCGAGACGCCGAACCCGAAGTGGTACGGCGCGGTCAAGCCGAGCCTCGACTCGCTGAAGTTCCAGATCATCACCGACCAGACGCAGGAGCCGACGGCGCTGCAGAACAAGGAGGTTCAGGCGATCTACCCGCAGCCGAACCAGGACCTTGTCGCGCAGGTCAAGAAGATCCAGGGCATCAACTACTACCTGGGCAAGGGTCTGGTCTGGGAGCACTTCGAGTTCAACGAGAAGAACCAGTTCCTCTCGGACAAGGTGCTGCGTACCGCGATCTACACCGCGATCGACCGTCAGGCGATCATCGCCCGCACGATCGGCACGTTCGTCAACGGCGCCCAGCCGCTGAACAGCCACATCTACGTGCCTGGCCAGCCTGGCTACCAGGACAACGTGACTGCGACCAAGCAGGGTTCCGGTGACGTCTCGGCGGCCAAGGACATGCTCACGAAGGCCGGCTACACCGGTGTGGGCACCGCCCTGAAGACCAAGGACGGCAAGGCAGTCACGCTGCGCTGCACCTACTCCGAGGGCAACACCGACCGCCAGACCGAGTGCACGGTTGTCCAGAACACGCTCAAGCAGCTGGGTATCCCGGTCACGCTGAAGACGACCTCGGACCTGTCCGAGCTCGGCACGGGCAACTACGACATCATCGTGTTCGCCTGGGTCGGTGGCCCGTACGTGGTCGCCGGTGCGCAGCAGATCTACGAGCTCAAGGGTGGCGCCGACTACGGCGCGAACAACGACCCGGCCGCGGAGAAGCTGCTCAACGAGGCCGGCAGCGAGACTGACCCGGCGATGGTGCAGAAGCTCATGAACGAGGCCGACGTGGACATCACGAAGGACGCCTACGAGTTGCCGCTGTACCAGAAGCCGACGTTCCTCGCCGCGTACAACAACGTCGTGAACATCCGCGACAACGCGACGAGCAACGGTCCGCCGGTTACGGTCCAAGACTGGGGCTTCAAGGCTTCCTGAGCCGCCTCGGCCTGCAAGGTTTAGGCTGGGGCGACCCGGCTACCTCGTCGGTCCCCGGGGAGCAACCGCTCCCCGGGGACCGAGCGGATTCGGAGGTCAACGCCACCCATGTTGGTATTCGTGATCCGGAGACTGCTGATCTCCATCCCGGTGCTGATTGCCTCGACGGTCCTGACGTTCATCATCGTCAAGCTGTCCGGCGACCCGTTGCAGTATCTGAAGGGGCGGCATCCGCTCCCTCCCAAAGCTCTGATCGACGACGAGGCCCACCGCCTGTGGCTCGACCGCCCGTGGCTGGCGCAGTACTGGCACTGGATCTCGAACATCGTCTTGCACTGGAACTTCGGCGAGCCGGTGCAGGGCCATGACAACGTGCGAAGCGATGTGTTCAGCGCGCTGTGGGTGACAACCCGACTTGTGCTGTGTGTGGTCGTCCTCGCGCTGCTCCTCGCGATAATCACCGGCGTGCTGAGCGCTGTGCGCCAGTACAGCGTGGTCGACTACTCGACCACGTTCCTCGGCTTCATCTTCTTGTCGATGCCGACCTTCTGGCTGGCGCTGCTTCTCAAGCAGGGCGGTGTCTGGTTCAACGAGAAGGTGGGCAGCCAGGTCTTCTTGACCTTGTACGAACCAGACTCCTGGACGAGCCCGCATTATCTGCTCGCGCAGTTGCTGCTGCCCGTCATCACGCTCGGCCTGGTGTCCTACGCATCGTGGTCGCGATTCACCCGCGCCTCGATGCTGGAGGTGCTCAACAGTGACTATGTTCGGCTGGCTCGTGCCAAGGGTCTGAGCCCGCGGCGCGTGATGGTGCGCCATGCCCTGCGTACCGCGTTGATTCCGCTGACGACGGTGACCGCGCTCGACGCGGCGGCTCTGCTCGGCGGTGCCATCGTCACCGAGTACGTGTTCCAGTGGCACGGTATGGGCAACCTGTTCATCCAGGCGCTCCAGAACATCGACTTCAACGTGATGCTGGGCTGGCTACTCGTGACCGCCGCGATCGTGATCATCTTCAACCTGGTCGCCGACATTCTCTACGGCATTCTGGACCCGAGGATCCGCCATGCTTGAGATCAACGAGAAGTCCGCAACCGGCCCCGAGCAACAGGGCGCAGGCCGCCGCGAACGCGAGTTCACCGTCAAGGAACGCGGTCAGTGGAATCAGGCGGCCCGTCGGTTCCTCAAGCACCGACTCGCCACCGTGAGTCTCGTGATCTTCATCCTGCTGGTGCTGTTCGCATTCGTCGGGCCGCTGTTCTGGAAGTACTCCTACCTGCACTACACCAACGACATCGACCAGTCGCCGAATCCGAAACACCCCTTCGGTACGGACGAGGTAGGTTTCGACGAGGTCGCGCTGGTCATGCGCGGCACCCAGCAGTCGCTGAAGGTGTCGTTCATGATTGCGTTCATCGGCACAGGCGTGGGTGCGATCTGGGGCATCGTCGCGGGGTACTTCGGCCGCTGGGTCGACTCGGGGCTGATGCGTCTGGCCGACCTGATCCTGACGATCCCGGCGCTCGCGCTGGCGGCGGCGTTGGCCCGCAACGGCAGCGGCACGCTGCTGCTGATCGGTTTCGTGCTCGCCGCCGTCTCGGCGCCTTACGTGGCCCGTGTCGTACGCGGTGTCGTGCTCTCGCTGCGAGAACGCGAGTTCATCGAAGCGTCCCGCGCCCTTGGGGCGTCGAACATCCGGATCATGTTCCGCCACCTGCTGCCGAACACGCTGGCCATCCTCATCGTGAACGCGACCCTGCTCGTGGCGGCGGGAATCCTGCTCGAGACAGCACTGTCGTTCGTCGGTTTCGGTATCCAGTCGCCGGACACTTCGCTCGGCCTGATGATCACCAGGGAGCAGGGTGCGATCGATACCCGGCCATGGCTGTTCTACTTCCCCGGACTGTTCATCATCCTGATCGCGCTCACGGTGAACTTCATCGGTGACGGCCTTCGCGATGCTCTGGACCCACGGCAGACGAGAGAGAGACGATGACGATCGACCTGGAGGTCGACCCCAGTAAGCAGCCCGACCGTCAGCCCGACGAGGACGCGCTTCTCGTCATCGACAACCTGACCGTCGCATTCCCCACCGAGGACGGTGTGGTCAACGCGGTTCGCGGCGTCAGCTACACGGTGCGTTCTGGTGAAGCGATGGGCATCGTGGGCGAGTCAGGCTCCGGCAAGTCGGTCAGTTCGCTCGCGGTGATGGGGCTGCTGCCGCGCAACGCGCGCATCAGTGGATCGGTGCGCTTTCGCGGCCGCGAGTTGCTCGGCTTGGACGAAGGCGAGTACTCGAAGCTGCGCGGCAACCGGATCGCGATGATCTTCCAGGACCCGCTGACCTCGCTGAACCCGGTGTACACGATCGGGTTCCAGATCTCCGAGGCAGTGCTGTCCCACAACGACGTGTCGAAGCGCGAGGCGCGTAATCGCGCGATCGAGTTGCTGGGCCAGGTCGGGATCCCGTTCCCCGAACAGCGCGTCGACAGCTACCCGCACGAGTTGTCCGGTGGTATGCGGCAACGCGTCGTGATCGCCATCGCTATGGCGAACAACCCGGACGTGATCATCGCCGACGAGCCGACCACTGCGCTCGACGTGACCGTGCAGGCGCAGGTGCTCGAGGCGCTCGAGGCCGCGCGCGAAGCAACGGGTGCAGCGCTCGTCCTGATCACGCACGACCTCGGCGTCATCGCCGGCCACGCCGAGCGGATCAGCGTCATGTACGCGGGCAAGCTGGTCGAGACCGGCACCACGGAGGACGTCTTCTACCGCCCGCGGATGCCGTACACGCTCGGCCTGCTCGGGTCGCTGCCGCGCATGGACCAGGAACGCCAGGAGCGGCTCACGCCGATCAAGGGCTCGCCGCCGTCGCTGCTGAACCTGCCACCGGGGTGTCCGTTCACGCCGCGGTGCCCGATCGCCGAGGACATCTGCGACCACGAGGAGCCTGCGTTGGTCGAGGTGCTCGGTACCGCGCACGCCGTGGCCTGTCATTTCCGTGACCGTACGAAGGACGCCGACGCCGCAGACCTGTTCGGCGACGAGCAGAACACCGACACCACCCCGACCGAGGAGGCGCTATGAATACGCCCCCGTCCGGCCTCAATCTCGGCAAGAACGATCCGTCCGAGCCGCAGCACAGTAGTGGCGGGACCGCCGTCGCGTCGAAGCCTCAGGGCGATCCCGTGCTGTCAGTGCGGGGCCTGTCGAAGCACTTCGCGATCCGGTCGAGCGGGCTCGTCCGTCGCAAGATCGGCGACGTGCACGCGGTGTGCAATGTCTCCTTCGACATCTACGACCGCGAGACGCTGTGCATCGTGGGCGAGTCCGGTTGCGGCAAGACGACGACGGGTCGCCTCGTACTGAACCTCATCAAGGCGTCCGAGGGCGAGGTCATGTGGCGCGAGCGTGACCTGACAAAGCTGTCGACCAAGCAGATGCGTCCGCTGCGTCGCGACATGCAGATCGTTTTCCAGGACCCGTTCGCATCACTCGACCCGCGCATGACCGTCGCCGAACTCGTCGCCGAGCCGCTGCGCATCCACGGCCGCTATCGCGGCGGCGGGCGCGATCAAGTGCGCGACCTGCTGGCTCAGGTGGGCCTGAACCCCGAGCACGGCGCACGGTACGCGCACGAGTTCTCCGGCGGCCAGCGCCAGCGCATCGGCATCGCGCGCGCTCTCGCGCTCAAGCCGAAGCTGCTGGTGCTGGACGAACCGGTCTCGGCGCTCGACGTGTCGATCCAGGCAGGCGTGATCAACCTGCTCGAAGACCTGCAGGCCGAGTTCGGCCTGTCGTACATGTTCATCTCGCACGACCTGTCGGTCATCCGTCACATCGCCGATCGCATCGTGGTCATGTACCTCGGCAAGGTTGTCGAATCCGCTTATGTGGACGAGCTTTTCGCGCATCCGGCGCACCCGTACACGCAGGCCTTGATGTCGGCGATCCCGCTGCCCGACCCGATCAAGGAACGCGAGCGCACCCGCATCCTGCTCACCGGTGACGTGCCGAGCCCGGTCAACCCGCCGAGCGGTTGCCGCTTCCGTACGCGCTGCCCGAAGTTCGCGAACCAACTGAACAACACGCAACGCGAATGGTGCGTCAACGTCGAACCGGCGCTCGAGGACAAGTTCGACAACCACACCGCCGCGTGCCACTTCGCCGGCGCGCGCACCGACATCCTCGACGTCAACTCGACCGGCCAGGAGCTTCAGTCGCCGCTGGCGCCATGGCCGACCAGGGCACCGACGGACGAGCAGGCCTCGCAACCGATGGTGTGCATGCCGACCGACGCCAAGCGCGAACCCACCCGGCTCGGGCGTGACGCCGAGGTCGACGAGGAAGGCCAGGTCGTCGTCGGCGGCGAAACGGTCTGAATCCGCTACCCCAGTAGTGTTTGCAGACGATGACCAGTGACAACCGGCTGCTGCTGGTGCATGCCCACCCCGACGACGAAACGATCGGCACGGGCGCGACGATGGCGCGCTATGCCGCTGACGGCGCGCACGTCACGCTGCTGACGTGCACGCTCGGCGAACTCGGCGAGGTGCTCGTCCCGGAATGGGAAGGTCTGGCTGCCGAGCGCGGCGACCAACTCGGCGGGTACCGCATCGGCGAACTCGCCGCTGCCATGAGCGCGCTCGGCGTCACCGACCATCGGTTCCTGGGCGGGGCGGGCCGCTGGCGCGACAGCGGCATGATGGGGACGCCGGGTAACGACGATCCGCGGGCGTTCTGGGCGTGTGACTCGGACGAGGGACGCTTCGCCGAGGCCGTCGACCAGGCGGCCGCAGTGATCCGCGAGATCCGTCCGCAGGTGCTGATCACCTACGACGAGATCGGCGGGTACGGACACCCCGACCACATCATGGCGCACCGCGTCGCGATGGCTGCTGCCGATCGCGCGGCGGAGCCCGGTGACGGCGGTGAGCCGTGGACGATCGAGAAGATCTATTGGGCGGCGATCCCGAAGTCGGTGCTTCAGCGGGGGATCGACGCGTTGCGTGCCGCAGGCGACGAGACGTTCTTCGATGGGGTCGAGTCGGCCGACGACCTGCCGATGGGCAACCCGGACGACGAGGTCACCACGGTGATCGACGGATCGGCATACACCGCGCAGAAGGACGCGGCGATGCGCGCGCACGCGACTCAGATCGCGGTCGACGGGCCGTTCTTCGCGCTGTCGAACAACCTCGGTCTGGAACTCTTGTCGACCGAGTACTTCCGGCTCGTACGTGGCGAACTCGGTGGTGAGCGCAACGGCGACGGGCGCGAGACCGATCTGTTCGCCGGCATCAGGAAGTAGCCGGTCGTGGCCGGTGAACGGGGCGCGGCCGAATGGATCTCATTCGTGCTCGTCTGCGCGTCAGCGGCGCTCGCAGGGTTGCTCGAGGTGTTGTTCCTCGCGCAGTTCTACATCGGGAAAGTGATCATCCCGATCACGATCATCGCCGCCGTCGCCGGCAACGTGATTCTGCCCCGTATGGGCCGCTGGCTACTCGGTAGCGTCCGAGGTGCGATCGCGCCGATTGCCCTGTGGTTGTTGGTGATTCTCATACCGGCGCTCTACAACCGACCCGAGGGCGACCTGTTCGTGCTGGGCATCTACGGCCAGCAGTGGGCCTACTACGGCCTGCTGTTCGCCGGTGCCATCGCGGGCTTCGCAACGATCATCGTGCTCACCAACCCGAAGCGGTGAGCGCTAGCCGGTGAACGGCTCGCGGTTGGCCTCTTCGAGTGCGTGCTGCACCGCCGACACCGCGGCATCCGGAAGATCGGTCTCGACGAGTTCGGCGTGCGGGAAGCGCGTGAGCTCGCGCTGCAGGTCCGCCACCGAAACGTGACTCACGAGCAGTGCGACCGCGACCCGTCCGGGCGGGACCGTCGTGCGCAGTTGCTGCACGGTTTCGTCCTTCACGCCGGTGTCGACCAACTTGGCGAGCAGAGCGCCGCCACCGGCCGAGGCTGCGCCGACGACGAGGCCGCCGATCGGCCCGCCGAACAACGTCCCCAGCAGCAGTCCCCACACACCAGCACCGACCCCGGCCTGCCCGGGCGTGACGTCGGTCGTCTCGCGCACGTGCGATTTGCCGTCGGCGTCGCGCGCGATCAGGACGGCGTCGTGCAGTTGGATCTCGTCGTTGTGCTGCAGCCGCGCGACGGCGAGCAGGAACTCCTGGGCGCGCAACCCGTCCTCGAAGGAGATGACGAGCAGCTTGCTGTTCTCAGGGGGCGTCTTGGCCATGGTGCGAGCCTAGCTAGTCACCTAGGTCGTCCGGATCGATCCGGTAGCGGTAGTCGTGATGCACCCAGTAACCGAACCCCGTGTACATGCCGATGGCGACGTCGTTGTCGTCCGCGACCTGCAGGTAGCTGTGTGCTGCACCGCGCGTGCCGCCCCACTGCCACAGGGCAGTCATGATCGCGCCGGCCAGGCCGTTGCGGCGCTGATCCGGGTCGACCTCGACGGCGGTCACCCCCAGCCAGCCCCCGTCGACCGCGCCGCGCCCGATCGCCACGCACCGGTCGCCGTCGCGGATCGACGCGAAGACCGCGTCGTCGTGGCGTGTCAGCAGACCGCGGGCGGCATCGCTCGAGCCGGCACCGTCTCGGTAGCGACCGAACCAGGCGTCGTCGGGCGTCGGGTCGAGGCGCACCCGAAGCTCGGGACGCGCGCGGGCCCGCACCTGGTCGAGCCGCGCGGCCATCACCTGTGCGCCGTACTGGATCGGCCAACCACGCTCGCCCAACTCGGCGTCGAGCAGGCGACGAGCCTCGGTCGGGAGCTGCAGCCGCAAGGGCAGTTCGTGCCGGTGGTACCACGCACGAGCCTGCGCCAACGCGTCGTCCAGCGGCATGCCGGGCGCGCGCAACGGCAGTACCGAGTTGCCGCGCCCGGTGAATCCACCGCTGGCGCGCAGCAACCAGCCACCGACCTGACCGGTGTGTTCGGCGCGCCATCCGGACGCCGTGATCGCCTCGAGGGCGAGTTCGTCCGCCGTCGATGGCGGCGCGGGCTTGGCGATGGAGATCGAGGCGAGCGGAACCTCGACCAGCCCGTGTCGGGTGTCGATGACCGCGCGTGCCTCGTCGAGGTCGATCAGATCGCCGACGACGTCGCCGTACTGCAACCGGCCCGAATCGCTGCGTCCGAGCACCCGCCGCACGGTGACGCGACGACCCAGAAACTGTGGCTCAAGCACGTTCGGCATACTAGGGGCCGCCACTTCTTCGCCCCGGAGGACCGCAGTGACGTACGTGATCGCCGAGCCCTGTGTGGACCTGCTCGACAAGGCCTGCATCGAGGAATGTCCGGTCGACTGCATCTACGAGGGCGCCCGGATGCTCTACATCCACCCGGACGAGTGCGTCGACTGCGGCGCGTGCGAACCCGTCTGCCCGGTCGAGGCGATCTTCTACGAGGACGACCTGCCCGAGAAGTGGAACGACTACACCGCGGCCAACGTCGACTTCTTCGACGAACTCGGCTCGCCGGGCGGCGCGTCGAAGGTCGGCAAGACCGACCACGACCCTGACTTCATCAAGGCGCTGCCGGCCCAGGAGCACGAAGGTCACTGAGTCGGGGCGCTGAGGCACCCACTGCGCGAGCGCTCAGATGCTCGCCATCGTCGCCACGACGGCGGCCCGGCCCGCCGGCGCCGAGGTCCAGCCGCCTGAGCGTGACCAGCGCTTGCCCGCGTACTCGACCGAGTCGACGCCGAGCCGGTCGGCGTTCGCCACGAACCAGGCGACCGTCTGCCAGCCTGCGCCGGGCACCCGGATCGTCTTGCCCCGGGCGCTCGGTCGGTTCACCGGCAACTGGTGCCGCAACATCGCGATCACCTTCGTGGTGCTGGCGACGACGGTCGGTTTGTCGAAAGTGCAGTTGATCGCGGCCGGCTTGCGGCCGAGGAGGGCCCGGGCGAGCACGGTGGCTTCGTCCTGGTGCTGGGCATAGGCGCTGCCGTCGGCCGAGATCTGTACGGCCTGGATGGCATCGGCGGCGGGCCGCGTCCGCCAGTGCGGCACCTGCACGAGCGCGGCAAGGAACTCGCGCGTCGCTTCGGTCACGTCGGTGAGCACGGCGGCACTGTGATGACCCCAGCCCTGGGACGGGCGCTGCTGCAGCACGCCGACCGAGTCGCGGTCGCCCTGACCAGGCGCGATGTTGGTCAGCTTGCTCTCCTGCAAGCCGGCCATCAACGCGAGCACGCTTGCATGATCGGGCAACGGCGGGCTGAACTTCTTCGCGGCGCCGACCATCTGCGCGGCCACCGACGCCTGATCGGTGTCGAGGTTGTACGAGCCGATCGTGCAGCTGGTGGACGTGAAGTGCGTTTCGAATGCCGTCACGATCGCCCGCACCGCGATGACGCCGGCAACCACCAGAGCGGCCACCGCGACCAGCGCGATCGTCAACTTCGTACTTCGAGCAGCCATCGGAGCAGAACTCAGGCGTTGGCGTGCAGCACGTCGTTGAGTGCGGCACCGGTGCCCGTGCGCGGACGGGCCTCGAGCGCGCCGGTCACGCTGTTGCGCAGGAACAGCAGACCCGGCCGGCCCGACAGGCTCGCCGCCTTCACCGAGGCGCCCCCGGGAATGGTGATCTTCGCGCCCGCGGTGATGTAGGTGCCGGCCTCGACGACGCAGTCGTCGCCGAGCGAGATGCCGATGCCCGCGTTGGCGCCGATCAGGCAACGCTTGCCGACGCTGATCTGTTCGCGACCGCCACCGGACAGGGTGCCCATGATCGACGCGCCGCCGCCGACGTCCGAGCCGTCGTCGACGACGACGCCGGCGGAGATGCGTCCTTCGACCATCGACGAACCGAGCGTGCCGGCGTTGTAGTTCACGAAGCCCTCGTGCATGACTGTCGTGCCGGACGCGAGATGCGCGCCGAGCCGCACGCGGTCGGCGTCGGCAATGCGCACCCCACTCGGCAGGACGTAGTCGACCATGCGGGGGAACTTGTCGACACCGAGCACCTGCACCGGCGCGATGCGGCGCAGTGCGGCACGGGTGCGTTCGAAGTCGTCGACCGCGCACGGACCATGGTTCGTCCACACGACGTTCTGCAGCACGCCGAAGATGCCGTCGACATTGAGTTCACGCGGGCGCACCAAGCGGTGCGAGAGCAGATGCAGCCGCAGGTAGGCGTCACTCGCCGACACCGGCGCGGTGGCGAGGTCGATCTCGCAGTGCACGACCTCGGTGTGGACGCCGCGCGCGTGTGCCGAGCCGTGGGTACCGGCAAGTTCGGTCAGTTCGGCGGGCGCGTCGGCACCGGCCGGCGTCGAGCCCAGAGCGGGCGCCGGGTACCAGGTGTCGAGCGTGCGACCGTCAGCGGTCACCGTGGCGAGGCCGTGTCCCCATGCGGTTGCTTCCACCGCTCAGACAGTAGTCATCGCCCGAGCACCGCCCGTCCTAGGCTCAGGAACATGCTCGATCTGAGTACCGACGCTGCTGCCCTCACCGCCGCCCTCGTCGACGTCGCCTCGGTCTCCGGTGGCGAAGCCGAACTCGCCGACCTCGTCGAGTCCGCGTTGCGCGCCTATCCGCGCCTCGCCGTCGAGCGCGACGGCAATGTCGTCGTCGCGCGCACCGACCTGGGCCGAGCACAGCGACTGGTGCTCGCCGGTCATCTGGACACCGTCCCGATCGCCGACAACGTGCCCTCGCGCATCGACGGTGGGCTGATGTACGGCTGCGGCACCTCGGACATGAAGGCCGGCGTCGCGGTGCTGTTGCGCGTCGCCCATCTGGTTGGGACGGGCGCGCTCGACCCAACCGTCGACCTGACCTTTATCTGTTACGACTGCGAAGAGATCGAGGCGGCCCGCAACGGGTTGGGCCGCCTGGCCCGCACTCGTGCCGACCTGCTGACCGGCGATCTGGCCGTGCTGCTCGAACCGACCGACGGCCTGGTCGAGGGCGGCTGTCAGGGCACGCTGCGCGCCGAGGTGCGCGTGAGCGGCACACGCGCCCACAGCGCCCGCTCGTGGCTGGGCGAGAACGCGATCCACGCGGCGGCGCCGGTGCTGGCCCGGCTGGCCGACTACCCGGCGCGCGAGGTCGAGGTCGACGGGCTGACCTACCGCGAGGGGCTCAACGCCGTGTTCGTCGCCGGGGGAGTGGCGGGCAACGTCGTGCCGGACGAGTGCGTCGTCACGGTCAACTTCCGCTTCGCGCCCGACCGGTCCGAGGCGGCGGCGTTCGAGCATGTGCGCGAGGTCTTCGCCGAATACGACCTCACGCTGACCGATTCGGCACCGGGTGCTCGTCCGGGCCTCGACGGGGCGTTGGCAAAGGCGATCGTGGCCGCGGTCGGCGGTGAACCACGCGCCAAGCTGGGTTGGACCGACGTTGCGCGCTTCGGCGAGCTCGGCATCCCCGCGGTCAACCTCGGGCCGGGTGATCCGAACCTCGCGCACAAGCCCGAAGAACACGTCGTCATCGATCGCATCGGCGCGACCGAGGCGGCCCTGGTCGAGTTCCTCTCGACAGCTAGCGTTGGCCCGTGAGCGAGAACCAGGGTCAGCCGAGCGACCTCGACAGCGCGCGCAGCGAACACCAGCGCGGTCCGGTATTGCTGCGCCGCGCGCAGATCGGTGCCGGCACCACCGATCAGCGCCTGCTCGATTCGCGCGGCCCGTCCGACTGGGTGCACACCGATCCCTGGCGCGTGCAGCGCATCACCGCGGAGTTCGTCGAGGGCTTCGGCCTGCTCGCCGAACTGCCCGCGGCGGTCTCGGTGTTCGGCTCGGCGCGCACGCCGCACGACTCACCCGAATACGCGTCGGGCATCGAGCTCGGCGCAGCACTGGCAAAGGCCGGCTACGCCGTGATCACCGGCGGCGGCCCGGGCGCGATGGAGGCCGTCAACCGTGGCGCGTGCGAGGCCGGGGGCGTCTCGGTCGGGCTCGGCATCGAGTTGCCGTTCGAGCAGCGGCTCAACGAGTGGGTCGACATCGGCATCAACTTCCGCTACTTCTTCGCCCGCAAGACCATGTTCGTGAAATACGCGCAGGCTTTCGTGATCATGCCGGGCGGGTTCGGCACGCTCGACGAGACGTTCGAGGCGCTCACGCTCGTGCAGACCCGCAAGGTCACGCGGTTCCCCGTCGTGCTGTTCGGCTCGCAGTACTGGGGCGGCCTGCTCGACTGGCTGCGCTCGACCGTCCTGCCGGGCGGCAAGATCGCCGCACCAGATCTCGACCTCATCCACGTGACCGACGATGTCGACGACGCCGTCGCCCAGATCGTCCGCGCGAACGAGCACGAGGTTGCCGAAGCCGCCTCGATGGCCGCAGAGCGCGACGCCATGCAGCAATGACCGTCACCCTACGAAACTGCTCCGCAACGGGCACTGCGCACTTTCGCGGGGACCCCGGATGAGCGCTGTCTGCGTCTACTGCTCGTCCTCCGACACGATCGATCCGGCGTACATCGCGCTCGCGGGCGAGGTCGGCACGGCGCTCGCGGGCGCCGGTTACGGCGTGGTGTCCGGTGGGGGACGGGTGTCGATGATGGGCGCGCTGGCCCGTGCTGCGCGTGCGGGCGGCGCGCACACGGTCGGAGTCATCCCGAGACACTTGACCTCGCGCGAGGTCGCCGACGACGACGCGGACGAGCTGATCGTGGTCGACACGATGCGCGAGCGGAAGCGGATCATGGAATCGCGCGCCGACGCATTTCTCGCGCTACCCGGTGGGCTCGGCACCCTCGAAGAGCTCTTCGAGATGTGGACGTCGCGCACCCTCGGCATGCACGACAAGCCGGTCGTCGTGCTCGATCCGGACGGCTTCTTCGCACCGCTGTGGGCCTGGCTGGACGATCTCGCAAAGCGCGGCTTCGTGCGTCCCGATGCGGTCGAGGCACTCGTGCGCGCATCGAGCGTGGACGAGGTACTTGCCGTGCTTGCGATGAAGGCTTCCTAAGCTCCATCCGCCGCCTTCAGGGTCGGCGTGTCACGGTTTCCTACCGTGACTTCGCCACACTTCGGTCCGACCACGACTACGACCAGCAAGGTCGGCGCGCTCGGACTGAGCAAGGTGCCGCGGGTTGCCGCGATCTTCTGGATCACCAAGGCCCTCACGACCGCGATGGGCGAGTCGACCTCCGACTTCCTCGTCCACGCGCTGAACCCGGTACCCGCGGTGTTGCTCGGCTTCGTCGCGTTCTGCGTCGCACTGGTGGTGCAGCTTCGCGCCTCGAGTTACAGCGCGGCGCGCTACTGGTTCGCGGTGTCTATGGTCGGCGTCTTCGGGACGATGGCCGCCGACGTGCTGCACGTCGGTTTCGGCGTCCCCTACCCGGTCTCGGCGGCGCTGTTCGTCATCGTGCTGGCGGGCGTCTTCGTGACCTGGCACCGGGTGGAGGGCACGCTGTCGGTGCACACCATCGTGACGCGGCGTCGCGAGCTGTTCTACTGGGCCGCCGTCGTCGCGACCTTCGCCCTAGGCACTGCGGTCGGCGACCTCACCGCGCACTCGTTCGGGCTGGGCTACCTGGCTTCCGCGGCGATGTTCGCCGCGTTGATCGCCGTGCCGGCCTTGTGGCACCGGTTCGGTCGCCTCGATCCGATCCTCGCGTTCTGGTGGGCCTATGTGCTCACCCGCCCGCTCGGCGCGTCCCTCGCCGACTACCTGGGCAAGCCGACCTCGGGCGGTGGCCTGGGCGTCGGAGCCGGCGTGACCAGCGCCGCGTTGGCCGCCGTGATCGTGGCCATCGTGATCTACCTGCAGCGCACCGGCGCCGACGCGCCGCAGGAGTAGCCGCTCAGCGCACCCGGGGGATGCCTGCGCCCTCGTCCTGGAAGCGCATCAGCTGCTCGTTCTCGTATGCGACGCGACGGGCGGACCCGTCCAGGTCGCGGAACATCTGCTTGAGCACCCGGATCCCGTCGGGGTGCTGTTTCGCGAGTTGCTCGGCCACGCCGATCGCCATGGTTTCTGCGTGCTGGGTGAAGGCTTCGCGCTGCACGATGCCGAGCGCGCGTGCCTCGGCCAGGCCGATCGTCCGTCCGGTCAGCACGAGGTCCTTGGCCGCCGCAACTCCGATCAACGGGACGAGCCGGGCCGGGCCGACGGGGACACCGAGGCGTGCACCCGCCCAGGCCAACCTGAGGTTGTTCGCGCCGACGCGCAGATCGGCGCCGGCGACGATCTCGGCGCCCGCGCCGACGCAGTGACCGACCGCCACGGCGACGATCGGCACCGGGAAGTCGTCGAGCCAGCTGTAGAGCCGGGTGAACGCGGCCATGCGCGCGACGCCGGCGGCGTGGTCGAGATCCTCACCGACGTCTGCTCCGGCGCACAGCGCGGTCATCTTCGTGGTCGAGAAGACCAGCGCCCGCAAGCTGTCGTCGGCGGCGAGATCGGTCAGCATCCGGTCGAGCAGCGCGAGCGATCTGGTGTCGAGCGCATTGCGCTTGTCCGGACGATTGAGCCGCAGGATCGCGATCGGGCCTCGGCGATCGACCAGCACCGGGTCAGTCATCCGGTCAGTTGACCACACCGGCTAGGCCCTCGTCCGTATGCCGTGACACGATCGACCGGTGCTGACGTTGGTGGGTTTCGGGCTGCTGGCCATCGTGATCGCCGCCGCGTTGTTCCTGCTCGCTGCATACGTGCTGCCGTCCGGCGAACAGATCGCACCACCACTGCGCGACGAGCCGCTGTGGGAGCCGCCCGCGCGCGCATTGTCGTCGGCCGACATCAGCACAGCCCGGTTGCCCGTCGCGTTGCGCGGCTACCGATTCGCCGAGACCGACAAGCTGCTCGATCGTCTCGGCGACGAACTCGATCGCCGCGACGCCGAGATCGCCCGCCTGCGCGGCGGCCACGACGAGACGCAGGAACGCCTGACCGTGCCGCCCACGGTCACCGTGTCGCCGGCGACGCATCCGCACCCCTACCCGTATCCGCATCGCGCCGCGGACGCGTCGCCCGCTGTCGGGGACGCCGCAACCGGCGACACGTTCGACGACGACACTGCTGATGGCCGCTGAGCGTCCGCGCTGCGCATGGGCGAACTCCGCCCCGGAGTACGTCGCCTATCACGACGACGAGTGGGGCACGCCGCTGCACGGCGAGCGCGAGCTGTTCGAGCGGGTCTCGCTCGAGGCGTTCCAGTCAGGGCTGTCCTGGCTGATCATCTTGCGCAAGCGGCCGACGTTCCGCGCGGCGTTCGCAGACTTCGACATCGACACCGTCGCCGGTTACGACGAGAGCGACATCGAGCGCCTGCTGACCGATCAGGGCATCGTGCGCAACCGGGCGAAGATCGAGGCGACGATCAACAATGCGCGCGCGATCCGCGAGGCCGTCCCAGAAGGATTCGACGAGCTGCTGTGGTCGTTCGCCCCGGCCAGGCACGTCCGTCCCAAGACGCTCGCAGACGTCCGCTCGACCGCACCCGAGTCGACAGCGATGGCCAAGGAACTGAAGAAGCGCGGATTCCGCTTCGTCGGACCGACGACGGCCTACGCGCTCATGCAGGCGACCGGCATGGTCGACGACCACGTCTCGACCTGCTGGCGCGCACGCCGGCGCACAAAGTCGTAGCCGGGCCGTCAGTGCCCGGTGAACACCGGCTTCTGCTTCGCGACGAAGGCCGCGGTGGCGTGGCGGTGATCCTCGGTCGCGCCCATCTCGGTCTGCAGATGCCCCTCGTGCTCGAGCGCCTGCTCGAGCGTCGAGGTCGAGGCGAAGGCCAACGATTCACGGATCGCGGCGTAGGCGGCCGTCGGGCCGGCGGCCAGCCGGGCGGCCAGCTCCTGCGTTGCCGGTAGCAGCCGGTCCGGTTCGACGACAGCGCTCACCAGACCCATGTCGAGGGCGGCCTCGGCGTTGATCGGCTCGGCGAGCAGGCACAGCGCGGTCGCGCGGGCCCCGCCGACCAGGCGAGGCAGCGTCCATGACACCCCGCTGTCGAGGGTGAGGCCGACATTGGCGAACGCGATCAGGAAACCTGCCTTGTTCGATGCAAGCCGCAGGTCGCATGCGAAGGCCAGGCCTGCTCCGGCTCCGGCAGCCATCCCGTTCACCGCCGCGATCACCGGCTTCGGCATCGTGGCCAACGCGAGCACGATCGGGTTGTAGTGCTGCACCACCGTCGACAGCGGCGCGGGGTCGGCCGACTCGAGCAGTCCGACGTGCTCGCGAAGATCCTGCCCGACGCAGAATCCCCGTCCGCTGCCGGTCAGAACCACCGCGCGGACCGTTGGGTCGCGCGCAATCTCGGTGAGTTCGTGCAGCAGCGCCTCTTTCAGCGACAACGACAGCGAATTCATGCTTTCGGGACGGTTGAGGGTCACGGTCGCAACGCCTTCGGCGCGCTCGATCAGCAGGTCGTCGGTCACGCTGTGCGACGTTACCGCGACCCCACCGTTTGGGGTGTGCCCGTCGATCAGGGAGAATGTGCGTAAGCAACGAACCCACGTGAGCGCTGGGCTCACCTTCCGAGGAGGTACGCATGGCGGCCATGAAGCCGCGGACGGGCGACGGCCCGCTCGAGGTCACCAAGGAGGGACGCGGGATCGTGATGCGCGTGCCGCTCGAAGGAGGTGGACGCCTCGTGGTCGAAATGTCGGCCGAGGAGGCCGATGCCCTGGGCGACGCCCTGAAGTCCGTAGGGAACTAAACGCCTGATCGACGCTCGGCCCCGGACCGCGAGGTCCGGGGCCGACTGCATGTGTGCGGGAGAGAGAATCAGGTGATGATCGAGGTTCGCCTCGCCGGACGCGCGGGGAGCACTGCCGAGCAGGTCGTCGAGACCGCGTCACCGGACGCGCTGCGCGACGCCGCCGCCTCGTTGGCCCGCGCCCTGCCGGCCGGGCGCACGGTGCTCACCCGACCTGGCCTTTCCGGCGCTCGACTGCGGGCGTTCGTCGAGGGCCTGAGCCTGGGCGGCTACCGCTACACGCTGTCGACGGCGCCCGCACCCGCCAAACGCGTCGTCGAGTTGGCCGAGGTCGACGATGCAGCATCCTTCGAACAGGGACGACGTGGTGCGGCCGCGACTGCCTGGGCCCGTGACCTCGCGAACACCCCGTCCGACACCAAGACGCCGGCGTGGCTCGGTGCGCAGGCCGAGCGGGTGCTGACGCCCCTCGGCGTCACCGTGCGCACGCATGATCCCGAGTGGCTCGCCGAACGCGGCTTCGGTGGCGTGCTCGCCGTCGGCGGCGGCTCGGTGGCACCGCCGCGGCTGATCGAGGCGACCTGGCGCCCGCGCGGCTCGGGCAGCGGTCCGCACGTCGTGCTCGTCGGCAAGGGCATCACCTTCGACACCGGCGGCCTGAACATCAAGCCCGGCGACGGCATGAAGACGATGAAGACCGACATGGGCGGCGGCGCGGCGGTGCTCGCCGCGATGCGACTGATCGCCGAGGCGATGGTGCCGGTGCGCGTCACCGTGCTCGTCCCGGCGGCCGAGAACGCGTTCGGCGCGTCGTCCTACCGACCCGGCGACGTCGTGCGGCACTACGGCGGGCGCACCAGCGAGATCGCGAACACCGACGCCGAGGGACGCATCGTGCTTGCCGACGCGCTGGCCTACGCGGCCGCGCGGCTGCGGCCGAGCGTGCTGGTCGACGTCGCGACCCTGACCGGAGCGATGAAGGTCGCATTGGGCGTGCGCACCGCGGGATTCTTCTCGACCTCCGACGAGCTTGCCGACCAACTGATCGCAGCGGGACGTGCGAGCGGCGAGCACGTCTGGCGCATGCCGCTCTGCGGCGAGTACGAGCGTCAGCTGCACTCCGAAGTGGCCGACGCGAACAACGCGCCCGGCAACCCCGGCGCGATCACGGCCGCGCTGTTCTTGAAGCACTTCACCGGCGGGTTGCCGTGGGCACACGTCGACATCGCCGGGCCCGCGCGCTCGGACAAGGACGACGGCGTCCGCACCCGTGGCGCGACCGGGTTCGGCGCGCGCCTGCTCGCCGATTGGGTCGCTGGGTTGGCATGAGCGAGGCGGGCGCGACCGTCGAATGGGTGCTGCCGCTGGTCGTCCGGATCGAACGTGACGCGCCACCCACCCGCACCGATGCGCTCGAAGCTGCGGCCGTTGCGGTCTTGACCATGCTGACCACCGACGAGCCGGACTGGGTCGACGCCGTCCGCACGTGGGACGGCAATCGCATCCGCAAGGTCGTGCGGCGGGCGCGGGGTGCCGAGTGGCGGCGTGCGGCGGCCCTGCCCGGGCTGACCGTGACGCGCGGGAGCGCCGAGGTACGGGTCTATCCGCCGATCCCCGTCGACGCGTGGCCGCCGGAGCTGGCCAGGCTGCAGGTCGGCGGCACCGAACTCGACGACCCGGGGCAGCCGGCGCCGGCCGAGGCGAACGTGCCGTTGATCCTGGTGTCGCCCGAGGTGGAGATGAGCGCCGGCAAGGCGATGGCCCAGGTGGGTCACGCCGCCCAGCTGGGCTGGCGGTCCTTGCGTCGGCGCAGGCGCAACGGCTGGCGCGACGCGGGCTTCCCGCTGGCTGTGCGCACCGCGTCGCCGCGGCAATGGCGCGCCGCCCTCGACGGCGGAGCGGCGGTCGTCCACGACGCCGGCTTCACCGAGGTCGCGCCCGGATCGGCCACCGCCGCGTTCGTCCCGTGAGTGGTCAGTTTCGCGCTCAGTGGTCAGATATATCTGACCACTGAGGCCGTAACTGACCACTCACGCTGGGGGACGGGAGGGTCAGGCGGGGGAGTGCTCCGCGCACAGGCCGAACAGCTCCACCGTGTGGCTGATGTCGGTGTAACCGGCGGCGGCGGCGACGCGTTCGGCCCAGGCCTCGACCTCGGGTCCTTCGACCTCGACCGAGCGTCCGCACTCGCGGCACACCAGATGATGGTGATGCGACTCGTCGTCGACAGCGACACCGCACAGGCGGAACTGGGTCTCGCCGTCCTCGCGGTGCACGACGTCGGCGAGGTTGTTCTCGGCGAGCAGATTCAGATGTCGGTACACCGTCGTCAGGCCGACGCGGTCACCGCGATGGCGCAGCTCGTCATGGAGCTCCTGCGCGGTGCGGAACCCGTCCGCCTCGCGCAGCAGCCCCTCGATCGCGGAGGCCTGCCTCGTCTGGCGGACCCGTCCGGGAAGCGTCAACGTCAACCTCGCTGGACCAGTGACTCGTACAGCTCCACAGTACGGTGCGCGATGGTGTCCCAGCCGAACTCGTGTTCGGCGCGCTCGCGTCCGGCCCGTCCCATCGCGGATGCGCGGGCCGGGTCGGCGCACAGCGCGTTGACCGCCTCGGCCAGGCCGGCCTCGAACTCCTCGGACGGGACGGCGAGGTAGGGGACGAGGACCCCGGTCAGCCCGTCCGCGACGACTTCCGGGATGCCGCCGATCGCCGAGGCGACCACCGCGGTCTCGCACGCCATCGCCTCGAGGTTGACGATGCCGAGCGGCTCGTAGACGGACGGGCAGACGAACACCGTCGAGTGGGTGAGCAGCTGGGTGATCTCAGGACGCGGCAGCATGTCGCGGATCCAGATCACGCCGGTGCGCTTCTCGGACAGCGCGGCGACGGCCTGCTCGGTCTCAGCAGCGATCTCCGTCGTGTCGGGCGCGCCTGCGCACAGGATCAGCTGGATCTCGGGGTCGAACGCGGCCGCCGCCTTGAGCAGGTGCGCGACGCCCTTCTGTCGCGTGATCCGTCCGACGAAGATCACCGACGGACGCGAACGGTCGACGCCGAACCGGTCGAGCACGTCATCGCTCTGCGCAGGCGCGTAGAGGTGCGTGTCGATGCCGTTGTGAATCACGTGCACCTTCGACGGATCGACGAACGGATACGCATCGAGCACATCGGCACGCATGCCGTAGGAGACCGCGACGATCGCGTCGGCGCTCTCGTAGGCCTGCCGCTCGGCCCAGGACGAGACCCGGTACCCGCCGCCGAGCTGTTCGGCCTTCCACGGCCGCGCGGGCTCGAGCGAGTGCGCCGACAGCACGTGCGGGGTGCCGTGCATCGCGCTGCCCCAGACGCCGGCCATGTTCGCGTACCAGGTGTGCGAGTGCAGCACGTCCGCATCCGCGACAGCCGCGGCCATCTCGAGGTCTGTGCCGAGCGTGCGCAGGGCGAAGTTCGCCTCGGCGAGGCCCGCCGGCGCGCGGTAGGCGTACACGTCGCGCTCGTCGCGCGGCGATCCGAAGGCATGGACGTCGACATCGACGATGCGGCGCAGTTCGCGGACCAGGAATTCGACGTGGACCCCGGCGCCGCCGTACACCTCGGGCGGGTATTCGCGGGTCAGCACGGCAACACGCATGTCGCAGACCCTAGACCGCATCATCGACGCGCGGGTTAGGGTTGGCCCATGGCCAGGGAGCCCCGCGTTTTGGGCATCGTCCTCGCGGGCGGCGAAGGAAAGCGCCTCTGGCCGTTGACGGCTGACCGGGCCAAACCAGCCGTGCCGTTCGGCGGCAACTATCGGTTGATCGACTTCGTGTTGTCCAACCTCGTCAATGCCGGCTACCTGCGCGTCTGCGTGCTCACGCAGTACAAGTCGCACTCGCTCGACCGGCACATCACGCAGACGTGGCGGATGTCGACCGTGATCGGCGACTACATCACGCCCGTCCCGGCACAACAACGGCTCGGCCCGCGGTGGTACACCGGCAGCGCCGACGCGATCCTGCAGTCGTCGAATCTGATCTACGACGACAAGCCCGACTACATCGTGGTGTTCGGCGCCGACCACGTGTACCGGATGGATCCCCGGCAGATGGTCGCCCAGCACATCGAGTCCGGCGCCGGCGCCACGGTTGCCGGCATCCGGGTGCCGCGGCTGGAGGCCACCGCGTTCGGCGTGATCGACTCCGCGCCCGACTACAAGGTCAACGGATTCCTCGAGAAGCCGGCCGATCCGCCCGGCCTGCCCGACAGCGCCGACGAGGCGTACGCGTCGATGGGCAACTACGTGTTCACGACGCAGGCGCTGCTCGAGGCGCTGCGCGAGGACGCCGAGGACGAGGACTCCGTCCACGACATGGGCGGCAACATCATGCCGATGATGGTCAAGCAGGACTCGGCCTACGTGTACGACTTCAAGGACAATGACGTGCCCGGCGCGGAAGACCGCGACAAGGGTTACTGGCGTGACGTCGGAACGATCGACGCGTACTACGACGCGCACATGGATCTGGTCGCCGTCCATCCGATCTTCAACCTGTACAACCAGCAGTGGCCGATCTACACCCATCACGAGCAGCTGCCGCCGGCGAAGTTCGTCGAGGGCGGCATCGCGCAGGAATCCATCGTCGGCGCAGGCACGATCGTGTCGGGCGCAACCGTGCGGCAGAGCGTCATCGCACCGAACGTGCGGTTGCACGCCGGCGCCTACGTCGAGGGATCGGTGCTCATGGAGGGCGTGCAGATCGGCCGCGGTGCCGTCGTGCGCCGCGCGATCCTCGACAAGGACGTGGTCGTGCCCGAGGGTGCGCACATCGGCGTCGACCACGAACTCGACCGCTCGCGCTACCACGTCTCCGACGGCGGCGTCGTCGTGCTCGGCAAGTCGCAGCTGGCCTTGCCATAGATGGCAGTCGGTTGGGACGACGTCGCTGACGTCGTCGAGTGGACGGGCCTTGCCCGTCTCGACGCGGATGTGTCGGCCGACGTGTGCGTGGTCGGGCTCGGCGGGTCGGGACTGGCTGCGGTCGACGCACTCGTCGAACGCGGTCTGTCGGTTGTCGGCGTCGACGCCGGCCGCGTTGCCGCCGGTGCGGCCGGCCGCAATGGCGGCTTCCTGGTCGGCGGCCCGGACGCGGCTTTGCATTCGGCGATCGCAGCCTGGGGCGAGGACGCTGCGCTCTGGCTCTACCGGCGCACGCTGCTCGAACTCGACCGCCTCGCGAGCCAGCTGCCCGACGTCGTCCACCGCGTCGGTTCGATCCGCCTGGCCGGCCTGCCCGGTGATCCGCAGACCGCAGCCGAGGCGGTCGACCGGGCGGCCGAGATCGCCGACTGCAACCGGCACGAAGCGGCCCTGCACCAACACGGGATCGCCGTCGAACGCTACGACGGCCCGCTCGGTACCGGATTGTTCCTGCCCGACGATGCGGCGATGAATCCGGCCCGGCGCGCGATCGGGCTCGCGTCGCAGTTGCGCGATCGCGCGGCGTTGCACGAGCACACGCGAGTCACGTCGATCGAGCCCGGCGCGGTGCACACCGAGCGCGCGACGATCAGCGCCGACACGATCCTGGTCGCCGTCGACGGACGGCTCGATCTGATCGTCCCTGCCCTGGCCGATCGGGTCCGCACCGCGCGCCTGCAGATGGTCGCGACCGAACCGGTGCGCACCGGACGGCTGCCGTGCCCGGTCCACGGCCGGTGGGGTTACGACTATGCGCAGCAAGACGACGCCGGCCGCGTGTTCTGCGGCGGCGGGCGCGATCTGTTCGTCAACGATGAGTGGACGCACGATGCCGAGCCGTCGGCGCAGGTGCAGGGCTATCTCGCCGATCTCGCCGGGCGGATGGCGGGTGAGGACGTTGCGATCACGCACCGCTGGGCGGCTTCGGTCGGTCTGACTGTCGGTACCGACGGACGGGCGCTGTGCACTGTGATCGACGACGGCGTGATGGCGGTCGGCGGGTACAACGGAACCGGCAATCTCGTCGGCCCGGTCGCCGCGCGAGCCGCCGTCGCGCACCTGCTCGACGGGGAACCCATACCTTCCTGCTTTGCTCAGTAGACTTCCGTCGGGATTCAACTGACGTCGGGGGAAGTCATGTCATCACGTGTCCTTGCTGCGGGCCTGCTCGGCGTCGCCCTGATCGCGTCCGGGTGCGCTGCGAACAGCACTGGCGGAGCACAGTCAGGCACTCCATCCGCCGGCGTGGGCAGCGCCTCCAGCGCAGCGCCGTCCTGCACGCCGTCGACCATGCAGACCCACACGAGCGGCACGCTCACCGTCGCGACCGATTCGCCGGCCTACGGTCCGTGGTTCGTCGACGACAAGCCCAGCAACGGCAAGGGATTCGAGTCGGCGGTCGCATTCGCCGTCGGCAAGCAGCTGGGCTACTCGGCTGACAAGGTCAAGTGGGTCACCGCGTCGTTCAACAGCGTGGTCGCCGGAGCTCCCGGCAACTACGACTTCGACATCAACGAGGTCTCGGCGACGGCAGCGCGGGCCAAGGTGGTCGACTTCTCCAGCGGCTACTACGACGTCGCCCAGGTGGTCGTCGTGCCGAAGGACAGCAAGTACGCGAACGTCACGACGATTGCCGGCCTCAAGGGCGCCAAGCTCGCCGCGCAGCAGGGCACGACATCGCTCGACGCGATCACCAACGTGATCAAGCCCGGAACCAGTCCGGCCGAGTTCCCGACGAACGACCTCGCCGTCCAGGCCCTGAAGAACAAGCAGGTCGACGGTCTCGTCGTCGACCTGCCGACAGCGTTCTATGTCACGAGCGTGCAGGACACCGACGCAAAGGTGCTCGGCAAGGTGCCCGTGCCCGGACCGTCCGAGCACTTCGGTCTGGTGCTGCCGCACGGCAGCCCACTGACCGCATGCATCTCGAAGGCGGTCGACAGCCTGAAGGCGAACGGGACACTGCAGAAGCTCCAGAACAGGTGGCTACCCAACGCCGACAGCGCGCCGGTGCTGAAGTAGGGGCGCATCGATGACGGCGACCGGATGGCAGCCGTCCGAGCTGCAACGTGAGCGCGACGCGTACCGGCGCTCGCGGTCGCGCCGTTCGGCCCTGATCGCGTTCGTGAGCACGGCGGTGCTGATCACGGCCGTGGTCGTGGTGGTCGGCTCGAGTTCGGGTTGGGACCGCACGAAGAGCAACTTCTTCGACTTCAGTGTCGGGTGGAAGGGGCTGCCCGATCTGCTCCGCGCGCTCTGGTTGAACTTGCAGATCATGGTGATCGCCGAGGTGTTCATCCTGATCTTCGCGGCGTTCATCGCTGTCGTTCGAACGTTGCGCGGACCCGTCTGGCTTCCGGTGCGCATCCTCGCCACGGTCTACGTCGACGTGTTCCGCGGACTGCCGCTGTTGATCGTGCTGTATCTGGTCGGATTCGGTATCCCGGCGCTCAACCTGCAGGGTGCACCGACGAGTCCGTTCACGTTGTGCATCATCGCGCTCGTCCTCACCTACACCGCCTATGTCGCTGAAGTTCTGCGTGCAGGTATCGAGTCGGTGCACCCGTCGCAGCGAGCTGCAGCACGATCGCTAGGACTGACCCACGCACAGACGCTTCGATATGTCGTGTTCCCGCAGGCGGTGCGACGCGTGCTGCCGCCGCTGCTCAACGACTTCGTCAGCCTGCAGAAGGACACCTCGCTCGTTTCGGTTCTGGGTGTTATCGAGGTCGTGTTGACCGCTGACAACCAGAAGTCTCAGGACTTCAAGTTCGTGCACCTGGTCATGGCCGGACTGATCTTCGTCGCATTGACCGTGCCGTTGACGCGCCTGACCGACTGGATCGCACGCCGACAAGGGTGGATCGGCGTCGGCGGCGGGATCATCTGATGTTGCAGATCACCGGCCTGCGCAAGGTCTACGGCAACAACACCGTCCTCGACAATCTCGACCTGACCGCCGACGAGCACACCTGTACCGCGTTGATCGGCGCGTCCGGATCGGGCAAGTCGACGCTGCTGCGCTGTATCAACCTGCTCGAGGTCGTCGACGACGGCGTGATCGAACTCGACGGGCGCGACATCACCGATCCGCGCGTGAACGCGAACGAGGTTCGTACCCAGGTCGGCATCGTGTTCCAGGCCTACAACCTGTTCCCGCACCTGCGCGTGATCGACAACGTGACCCTCGGTCCACGCCGCGTCCACAAGAGACGGCGCGCGCAGGCCGAGACCGAGGCGATGGCGATGCTCGAACGGGTCGGGCTTGCCGACAAGGCGAAGGCACGTCCGGACGAACTGTCGGGCGGACAGCAGCAACGGGTCGCGATCGCGCGGGCACTGGTCGCCAAGCCCCGGCTGATGCTTTTCGACGAGGTCACGAGCGCACTCGATCCCGAACTCGTCGGCGAGGTGCTGACCCTCATTCGCGAGCTCAAGAGCGAGGGCATGACGATGTTGCTCGCCACGCACGAGATGACCTTCGCCCGCGAGGTCGCCGACCAGGTCTGCTTCCTCGACGGCGGACGCGTGCTCGAGCACGGTTCGCCCGACCAGGTCTTCGGCGCGCCGCGCGAGCCGCGCACGCGGCAGTTCCTCGCTCGGATCATCGAGGCCGGCCGGCTCTGATCAGGCGTACGGGACAATGGATCTCGTGAGCGACGAACTGGTGTCCGCCCTGCGCTTCGCGGGCGTCGCCGACGTCGACACCGCGACGCGTCGCCGCGCCGAATACTCCTCGGACGCGAGCAACTACCGCGTCGTCCCGCGCGTCGTGGTGTTCCCCCGCCACGTCGACGAGGTCGCGGCAACGTTGGCGGTCGCACGCGACCACGGTGTTCCGCTGACCAGCCGCGGCGCCGGCACGTCCACGGCGGGTAACTCCATCGGCCCCGGCATAGTGCTCGACTTCTCGCGGCATCTGAATCGCGTGCTGTCGGTCGATGCGGACGGGCGCACCGCGACGGTCGAGCCAGGCACAGTGCTCGACGACATCAGTGCCGCGGCGAGTGCGCACGGATTGCGTTTCGGCCCCGACCCGTCCACCCACGCCCGCGCGACGATCGGCGGCTCGATCGGGAACAACGCTTGCGGGTCGCGCGCGCTTCGCTACGGTCGCACCGCGGACAACGTCGTCGCACTCGACACCATGACCGCCGACGGCGCGACGCTGAACGCGCGCGCGTTCGGACGGGACGGGCTGACGGCCGCCGGTCCGGTCGGCGCGCATCTGCACAGCATCGTCGAGCACGAGCGCGCGTTGATCCGCACCGAGTTCGGCCGCTTCCGCCGTCAGGTTTCGGGTTACTCGCTCGAGCACCTGCTGCCCGAGAACGGCGCCGATCTCGCGAAGTTCCTCGTCGGCACCGAGGGCACGTTGGCCGTGATCACTCGCGCAACCGTTGCTCTGGTCGAGTCGCCACCTGCTGTCGCGCTGGCTGTGCTCGGCTATCCCGACATGCCGTCGGCCGCCGAGGCTGTGCCCGCGCTGCTCCCGCACTCACCCGTCGCGCTCGAGGGAATGGACGCGCGCCTGGTGGCGGTCGTGCGCAACCGGCGCGGGCCTTCCGCGGTGCCCGATCTGCCCCGCGGCGACGGATGGTTGTTCGTCGAGACGTCGGGCGCGACGCAGGCCGAGGCGGTGCGGGCGGCCGAGACGTTGATCGCCGATGCGGGTTGTCTCGATTCCGCCGTCGTGACGGGCGATGCGGCGCGTGCGCTGTGGCGCATCCGTGAGGACGGCGCCGGCCTCGGCGGCCGAACGCCGTCCGGCGCACCGGGCTGGCCCGGCTGGGAGGACGCTGCAGTCCCGCCCGAGCAGCTGCCCGCGTACCTGCGCGAATTCGAGGCGTTGCTGCGCGAGCACCACCTCGATGGGCTGATCTACGGCCACTTCGGTGACGGCTGCGTGCACGTGCGCATCGACTTCCCGTTCGAGGACGGCGCACGTGCGTTCAGCCGTTTCGTCGTCGCGTCGGCGGCGTTGGTCGGTCGGCACCACGGCTCGCTGTCGGGCGAGCACGGCGACGGACGCGCGCGCAGCGCGTTGCTGCCGCACATGTACTCGCCGCGTGCGATCGAAACCTTCGCGCGCATCAAGAAGGTTTTCGACCCGACCGGCCTGCTCAACCCCGGCGTGCTCGTCGACCCCGATCTCGTCGAGGCCGATCTGCGCGTGCCCCAAGCTCGCTCGCTGACGCACGTCACGTTCGCGTTCCCGCACGACAGGCACGACCTGTCGACAGCGGTGCACCGCTGCGTCGGCGTCGGCAAGTGCCGCGCCGACTTCACCGGCTCGGGCGGGGTGATGTGCCCGTCCTACCTCGCGACGCGCGACGAGAAGGACTCGACTCGCGGGCGTGCGCGCGTGCTCCAAGAGCTCGCGAACGGCACGCTGGTGAAGGGCGTTCGCGACAAGGCCGTCCACGAAGCCCTCGACCTGTGCCTGTCATGCAAGGGGTGCTCGTCCGACTGCCCGGCCGGCGTCGACATGGCGACGTACAAGGCCGAGGTGTTGCATCAGCGCTACAAGCGGCGGCTGCGGCCGGCGTCGCATTACAGCCTGGGCTGGTTGCCTCGTTTCGCACGGCTGGCAGCGCACATGCCGCGGCTGGCGAACGCAACGCTGCGTCGGCCGGCGTTCGCGGGGCTGGCGAAACGTCTCGGCGGGATCGACGCGCGACGTGACCTGCCCACCTTCGCCCGTCGCACGTTCCGCTCACAGTTCACTGCGTCCTCATCGGGAACACCGGTGCTGTTGTGGGTCGACACGTTCACCGATCACTTCAGTCCCGAGGTCGGGCTCGCCGCCGTGCGCGTACTCGAGCACGCCGGCTACGCCGTGCAGCTCACCGAGAAGCCTGTGTGTTGCGGACTCACCTGGATCTCGACGGGGCAGCTCGACGGTGCGCGCAAGCGGCTGCGGGCCACCCTTGATGCGCTCGAACCCGCGCTGTCACAAGGCATTCCGATCGTCGGGCTCGAACCGTCGTGCACAGCTGTGCTGCGCGGCGATCTGCCGGAGTTGCTCGCCGACGATCGCCGGGCCGCCGAGGTGGCCAAGGCCACCCGCACGCTTGCCGAGCTGCTGCGTGAGACGCCCGGTTGGGAACCGCCGGATCTCGGCACGGTGCGGGCAGTGGCGCAGCCGCACTGCCACCACCACGCAGTCATGGGCTGGACGGCCGACGAGGCGCTGCTGAAGTCAGCGGGCGCGGACGTGTCGGCGGTCGGCGGGTGCTGCGGGCTCGCGGGTAACTTCGGCGTCGAGCGCGGGCACTACGACGTTTCTGTTGCAGTCGCCGAGACGGCTTTGCTGCCGGCGGTGCGCAGCGCGCCGCACGATGCGGTGGTTCTTGCCGACGGGTTCTCGTGCCGCACGCAGCTCGAACAATTGGCGCGCGTGCAGTCGATTCATCTGGCTCAATTGATCGCGGAGGCGTTATGACTTCACCCGAGGGCTTCGTCCCGCCGCCGTATCCGTACGACCGGCTCGACGAGATCAGCGCGCTCGCCGGCAAGCACGACGGCGGCGCGGTGGATCTGTCCATCGGCACGCCGTGCGATCCGCCGCCGGCCGCCGTGCTCGAGGCGTTGTCGGTCGGTGACACCGCGCGTGGCTACCCGCCGTCGATCGGGACGGCCGGCTATCGCGCGGCGGTGGCCGAGTGGATTCATCGCCGGCTCGGCGCGAGCGTCGATCCCGCGGCCGAGGTCGCCGCGGTCGTCGGGAGCAAGGAGTTCGTCGCGTCGACACCGCAGTACCTGAAACTACGAACGCCCGACCGCGACACGGTGCTGTATCCGGCGATCAGCTACCCGACCTACGAGATGGGCGCGACACTCGCCGGGTGTCGCGCGGTGGCCTACACCGAGCTCGCCGACATCTCCGACGAGGACGCGGCCCGTGCGCTGTGCATCTGGGTGAACTCGCCGGCCAACCCGTCCGGCGACTTGCACGACCTCGACGCCGCAGCACAGTGGGGTCGCGAGCGGGGCGTGCCGGTGCTCTCGGACGAGTGCTACGCCGAGTTCACCTGGGACGGGCCACCGCGCACGATCCTGTCGTCGGGCACCGCGGGCGTGCTCGCCGTGCACAGCCTGTCGAAGCGCGACAACTTCGCCGGCGCGCGGATCGGCAGCTACTCCGGCGACGCCGAGTTGGTGCACTACCTGCGCGAGGTGCGCAAGCACGCCGGGCTCATGCCGCCCGGCCCGGTGCAGGCCGCCGCGATCGTCGCGCTCGGCGACGACGCGCACGTCGAGGTGCAGCGGGAGCGTTACCAGCGACGGCTCAGTGTATTGGCGCGGCTGCTGGCCCGCGTCGGCTACGAGGCGCAGCTGCCGCGTGGTGCGTTCTACCTGTGGGTGCCCGCGCCGGGGGACGACGCGTGGGCAGCTGCGCGCGACCTCGCCGAGAAGGTGGGCATCGTCGTCTCACCCGGCGAGTTCTACGGCCACGTGTCGGCCGGGTACTTCCGCGTGGCCGCGGTGCAACCCGACGAGCGGATCGCGCTCGTGGCGAGTCGGGCAGGTTTGTAGCCGATGCCGCGACGGGCGGACATGTTCACCGCAGACGGTCGGCCGTCCGATGACGACCCGCGCGAGCACGGTCCGCGACTCGGCGACGAGCGCACGACGTTGGTCGAGGCGCTGCGCCGGGAACGGCTCACGCTGGAAATGAAATGCGCCGGACTCGACGCCGACGCCATGGCGCGCCGGGCGGTCGAGCCCTCGACGATGTCGTTGCTCGGGCTGGTGCGCCATCTCGCCGAGGTCGAGCGGGGAACGTTCCGGCGGCTCATGGCCGGCGAGGACGTGCCGAGGCTGTTCACGTCCGAGGCCGACCGCGACGGTGACTTCAACGGCGCAGTCGCCGATCCGGCCGTCGTCGCCGAAGCCTGGGCGGCATGGCGCGCTGAAGTCGAGTTCTCCGTCCAGTTCGTCGCTGCCGCACCGTCCCTCGACATGACGGCCGACGACGGATCGAACCAGCACGGCAGCGGCGGCGGTCTGATCTCGCTGCGCGAGGTGCTCGTCGGCATGATCGGCGAGTACGCGCGGCACATGGGTCACGTGGATCTGTTGCGCGAGCGGATCGACGGTCGGCTCGGGCAGTGAGCCTGCGCGCGGAAGCCGCGAGAATTCGGTTCCGCAGTTGCCGATTCTCGTGCTGTGTCAGATCGGCAGTTCTTGTATGTCTAGCGAAAAGATAGACATACGGAGTCGAACCTGCGACAGTCTGAGATGACGAAGCTCGGTGGCGATCGGGGGAACGACGATGCTTGATGAGATGCGACGGGTCGCGTCGTGGCCACTTCGCTCGCTGGGTCTTGATTCCGGGCGCGCGCTGGCGAATGCCCGGCCCACCGAACAGGTGCGACAGGCGCAACGCCTCGAGCAGTGGGCTTATATCCGTGCCGGGTTCGAGGCGAGGAGTGCGACCTCCACGTCGCACGCGAGCTGATCTGCGAGGCACCTGCCGTTCAGGCTCGGATCGGTGCTGGTCTGTGTCGTCGTGCGCTCGGATTGCGTCGCGCCATGCCCTGAAGGTCGGCAGTAGACGGCACGGCCGCGCGATCGCCCCTATACAGTGCCGAAACACGCTCGCCATACGATCCGAGGATGGCCGACTTGTTCGACGACTACCGGCTGGGCTCGGCGTGGGACGAGATGATCGACGGCGCGGGTTCGTCGCGGCCGAGCTATCAGGCGCTCTACGAATCGATCCAGAAGAGCGGGAGCCAGGAGCTTCGCGCCGGCGTCGACTCGCTGGCACGGGCCTACCTGAACCAGGGCGTCACGTTCGACGTCGGCGGCGAGGAGCGGCCCTTCCCGCTCGACATCGTGCCCCGGGTCATCGATGACGCGAGTTGGCAGACGATCGACCGCGGTGTGCGGCAGCGGGTCAAGGCGCTGGAAGCGTTCCTGTCCGACGTGTACAGCGGCCACTGCCGCGCGGTCGCCGATGGTGTGCTGCCGAACAAGATCATCAGTACGTCCAAGAACTTCCACCGCGAGGCGTACGGCATCGAACCGGCCAACGGCGTGCGCGTGCATGTCAGCGGCATCGACCTGATCCGCGACGAACAGGGCGAGTTCCGCGTCCTCGAGGACAACGTGCGCGTCCCGTCCGGCGTCAGCTACGTGCTCGCGAACCGCAGCGCGATGCGGCAGCAGTGGGCCGACGTGCTGAGCAAGGTGCGGTTGCGTCCGGTCAGCCATTACCCGCAGCGCCTGCTGGCCGCGCTGCGTGCCGCCGCACCGAGCGGCGTCACTGATCCCTGCGTCGTCGTGCTCACGCCCGGCGTCTACAACAGCGCCTACTTCGAGCACGCGTGGCTCGCGAGGGCGATGGGCGTCGAACTCGTCGAGGGACGTGACCTCGTCAGCGCCGGGGGAGTGGTGCGTATGCGCGACACCTCCGGCGAACGGCGCGTCGACGTGATCTATCGACGCGTGGACGACGAGTTCCTCGACCCGGTGCAGTTTCGCGCCGACTCGGCGCTCGGCTGTCCCGGGCTGCTGACGGCCGCGCGCGCCGGCAACGTCACGATCGCCAATGCAGTGGGCAACGGCGTCGCCGACGACAAGTTGATCTACACCTACCTGCCCGACCTCGTGCGTTACTACCTGTCCGAAGAGCCGGTGCTGCGCAACGTCGACACGTGGCGTCTCGAGGAGCCCGGCGCGCTCGAAGAGGTGCTCGACCGCCTCGCCGAACTCGTCGTCAAGCCGGTCGACGGTGCAGGCGGCAAGGGACTGGTGATCGGCCCGCAGGCCACTCGTCCTGAGCTCGATGCCCTGCGCATCCGCCTGCTCGCCGACCCGCGTGGCTGGATCGCGCAGCCGGTTGTTCAGCTCTCGACGGTGCCGACGATGATCGGTGACACGATCGCGCCGCGCCACGTCGACCTGCGTCCGTTCGCGGTCAACGACGGCAACGACGTGTGGGTGCTGCCGGGCGGCCTGACCCGGGTCGCGCTGCCTGCCGGGTCACTGGTCGTCAACTCCAGCCAGGGCGGCGGCTCGAAGGACACCTGGGTGCTCGCGGGCGAGCGCCGCGCCCCGCGCGTCAATCACAGCGTCGAACCCTCGACGGCGCACCCGCTCCCACGTCCGGACGAGTTCCGCGACCAGGAGATCCAACAGCAACAACAGCAACAGCAGCAGCAACTGGACGCATCGTGCTGAGCCGCCTGGCGGAGTCGCTGTACTGGATCGGGCGCTACGTCGAACGCGCCGAGGACACCAGCCGCATCCTCGACGTCCACCTCGCGCTGCTGCTGGACGATCCCTGGGCGCCCGAGGACATCGTCTGCTCGTCGCTGCTTTCGGCCATGGGTCAGGACAACGTCGACAGCGAGCAGACGAACAGTGCCGGCCTGCTCGAACTGCTCGCCTGGGACGGCACGTCGCCGGGCTCGGTGCTCGGCGCACTCGCCGCGGCCCGCGAGAACTCCCGGCGCAGCCGGGAGGTCGTCTCGACCGAACTGTGGGAGAGCATCAACGTCACCTTTCTCGAGGCATCGCGAAGCGAACGCCGGGCGCATCCGCATGCCTTCTTCACTTGGACGCGCGAGCGCGCGGCGGCCTTCCACGGCACGGCGGACGCCACGCTGTCGCGCGACGAGGCCTATCACTTCCTCGTGCTCGGCCGCTCGATCGAGCGTGCCGACATGACCGCACGCCTGGTCGCCGCACGAGCCCTGGCCGGTGATGCCGGCCCGTCCTGGATCACGCTGTTGCAGAGCTGCGGCGCGTATCAGGCGTTCCTGCGCAGCGCGAACGGCGTCGTCGACGACCGGCGCTCGGTCGAGTTCCTGCTGCTCGACCCGCTGTTCCCGCGTTCGGTGATGCGGGCGCTCGTGCGGGCCGAGTACTGCCTGGACACCTTGGTGTCGTTGCACGGCGGGACGACCGGTGGTCGCGGCGGCGAGGCACACCGCGTGCTGGGCATGATCCGGTCCGAGCTCGAGTTCGCCCCGACGGCGGAACTGTTCGAGGACGTTTATCACGTCATGGAGCGGGTGCAGAGCGCCTGCTCGGTGGCCAGCGACGCGATCGCCCGGCGCTACTTCCCGCGCGGCGTCGTCACGGCGTGGAAGGCCAGCTGATGCCCTCGCGATACCGCATCAACCACACGTCGGCCTACAGCTACGACCAGCCGGTCACCTCGTCGTTCAACGAGGTACGGCAGACGCCGGCGGCCTCGCCCTGGCAGATCCCGATGGAGTCGGTGCTGCGCGTCGACCAGTCGAGCTGGCACTACCGCTACATCGACTACTGGGGGACGTCGGTGCGGGTGTTCGAGGCGCACTCGCCGCACCGCGAGCTGGTCGTCGAGGTCACCAGCCTCGTCGAGGTCGACCGCACCCGGCGCGCCATCGCCGCGGAACCGGTCGGCTGGGACGATCTGCGATCCGCGCAGATCACCGACCGCTTCGACGAGTATCTGCAGACCGCCCGGGCAACAGCGCCGCCGACCGAGCTCGCCGACCTGGCCGACTCGATCGCCGCCGACAACGATCCGGCGGGCACGGCACAGACGATCGCCGAAGCGGTGCACGACACGATGACCTACCTGCCGGGCTCGACCGGTGTCTACACGCCCGGCGCCGACGCCTGGGATTCGCGCAGCGGCGTCTGCCAGGACTACGCGCACCTGGTCGTCGGCGCGCTGCGCCATGTGGGCATCCCGGCCCGGTACGTGTCCGGGTACCTGCATCCCAGCTCGGAACCCGAGATCGGCGCGGAGGTGATCGCCGAGAGCCACGCGTGGGTCGAGTGGTGGCTCGGCGAATGGGCCGGCAACGACCCGACCAACCTGGCCGAGGTCGCCGAGCGGCACGTGCAGGTCGGCACGGGACGCGACTACAACGACGTGCCGCCGATCAAGGGCATCGTCGCCGGCACGCCGGTCACGACCGATCTCGACGTTGAGGTATCCATCACGAGGCTGGCCTGAACGTTTAGCCGCAAGCTACTCATGGGTACTCAATTGAGGTCCGACGAGACAAACGTCGTAGACGACACGTGAGAGGACGCGATTTCCGTGAGCGCGAACGACAAGGCCAGCAACAAGATCGAAGAAGTCGGCGGCAAGGCCAAGGAAGCCCTCGGCAAGGTGACCGGTGACAAGAGCACCGAGAACGAAGGCCGCAAGGACCAGGCGAAGGCCGACGTCAAGGGCGCAGGCGAAAAGGTGAAGGACGCCTTCAAGCGCTGAGCGACCCCAGCAGCTTTCACGGCCCCGCAGCGACCACGGTCACTGCGGGGCCGTGGCGCGTCGTGAGTTAGGCACGCTCTGGTAGGCACACAGTTGTGACCGACGATCTACGCCCTCAGCGCCGCGGCCGCCGCATCGCCATGAGCGATGCCGAACGCGACGAATTTCTCACCGCCGAACGCACCTGCCGCGTCGCGACCCTCGGCACGGACGGGCCGCACGCCACGCCGCTGTGGTTCCTGTGGCGCAACGGGTCGCTCTGGCTCTACTCGATCACGCGCAGCCAGCGGTGGGCCGACCTGCAACGCGACCCGCGCATCGGCATCGTCGTCGACGCCGGCCACGAGTACCTCGACCTGCGCGGTGTCGAGATCACCGGCACGGTCGAGGTGGTGGCCGAGGTGCCGCGCACCGGACAGGCGCATGCCGAGCTTGCGCCGATCGAGTCCGAGTTCGCCAAGAAGTATTTCGACACCGACGATCTGTTCCACGACGGACGCCACGCGTGGTTGCGTGTCACACCGGCCAAGATCAGCAGCTGGGATTTCCGCAAGCTCGCCGACCTGTGATCGACCCGGGCGCCTAACTCCAGCTCACTCTCGCGAATCGGCGCCACACCTCGACCGCGCGGTCGTCTCCGTCGACCTTGACGTCATCGGCCGGAGTGCGGTTCCACAGGTACAGGTAGAGGTCGGCGCTGCGGCCCCGGAAGCGAGAGTCGACACGGCCCGTGCCGTTGCGGGTGATCGTGCGCTGCTCGGGCTGGAGGTCGACGCGCCAGGTCGTGGCTGCATCGGTCGGCACCACCTGCAGCACCAGCGGTGGGTCGGCGTGCAGCCGACCGCGCGGGCGGCCGAAGAAGCCCTCGAGCAGTTCACCGATTCCGTCGAGCGCGAACTCGCGGTCGATGTCGGGCACCTCGTCGATCGATGCGGCCGCGTCAGCACCGTGGATGGCCGTCTCGTGCGCCTGTCTGCGCGCCCAGAACAGTCGGGCCGGCCCGGCGCCGGCGAGAAAGGTCATCGCGTCGAGATCGTCGGGCGCTGCACGCAGTGCGGCAACGAGCTCGCCATGCCCGGCGCGGAACCAGTCGACGACGTCGTCGTGAGGGGCGCTGAAGTCGGGTTCGGCACCGTCCGCGAACGCGGAACGGCCTTCGCGCACGTGGACGGTCGCCCAGCGATGCACCATTCCGATGTGGCCGAGCAGCGCGCGCACGTCCCACTCGGGACAGGTCGGCACGGACGTCGCCAACCCAGCACGCTCGGCCGTGTCGGCCAGCGCGAGGCCGTGCAGCTCGAGTCGGTCGATCAGGTCGCCGACGTCCACGTCGTCATCCTCGCAGCGCTGGCTGAAGCATTGCTGTCAGCCGATGCTCGGCATGCCTGCTGACCAACACTGCGTCCCGCTGTGACAGGCGATCAATGCGTTCATGATCTTGTCGAGGGCCGCCCGACGTGCCGTCGACAGGGACGGCCCGAGATTGTGCAGCTCGTACGGGTCCTTGAGCGTGTTGTAGTACTCGCGATACCCGTTGGCGTAGCGCACGTAGACGAAATTGCGCGCACGTATCGCGTTGTAGGTCGGTGGCACCGGACTCTTGAACACATCCTGCTTGTCCGGGTCGGCGTCCTGGTGCGGGTCGTAGTGGTGCTCGATGAGCGCGTATTGGCGCCATGGCTCGTTCTGGCCGTGCAGCAGCGGGACGAGGCTGTGGCCCTCGACGCCGGGCGGGTTCGTCGCGCCGCCGAGCTGTTCGAAGGTCGGTCGCAGATCGACGTTCTCGGCCATCGCCGGGCTCACCGAGTCCGGTGCGATCCCTGGCCCGGCGATCACGAGCGGCACACGGATGTCGGTGTCGAACGCGGTCTCCTTGCCCGAACGGAGCCGGTACTCGCCGAGGTGGTAGCCGTTGTCCGAGCTGAACACGAACACGGTGTTGCTGGCCTGGCCGGTCACCGCGATCGTGCGTTCGAGCGCGCCGATCATGCGGTCGACCGACTGCACCGACTCGACCCGCAGCTGCCACCAGTGCTGGATGTAGCGCAGATCCGTCGGCGACATCGTCTTCAGTCCCCGTAGCCACGGCGGGACCGGGTGCGGGAGGTGGTTGAAGGCGGGCGTGTGCGGGGCGCGGATGCCGGGGAACGTGCCGATGTCCTGCGGCGCGGGCGTGTAGGGGTAGTGCGGCGCGAAGGTCGCGACCTCGAGCATGAACGGTCGGCGCGGCGACTTCGCGCTCTGCCGGACGAATCGGAGCGCCCGCTGCTGCAGCACCGTCGTCAGGTAGTCGCTCGGCCTGCTGCCGTAGTGCGACCAGGAGTGTCCGTTGGTGATGTCGTACTGGTACTCGGGATAGCCGTTGCCGGCGGCGTCCCAGGTCGTCCAGCCCGGCGGCACCCAGGCGCCCTTGCGGAACTGCGGAGTGCCCGGCTTGGGGTTCGGCCGGTACTCGTTGAGGTACTTGCCCATGAACCCGGTGCGGTAGCCCGCCTTGTACAGCGAGGTGGCGAAGGTGCTCTTCTCCTCGCCGAGGTTGTGGAACTTGGCGAAGCCGCCGTCCGGAGCGGTGTTGCCGAGCACATGCGTGCTGTGCGGGAACTTGCCGCTGAAGATCGACGCGCGCGACGGGCAGCACAGCGAGTCGGTCACCGTGTAGTTGGTGAAGGTCATGCCCTGCTGCTCCAGCGCCTTGACGTGGGGCATGTATTTGACCAGGTTCCACGACAGGTCGTCGGTGAGCACGAAGACGATGTTGGGTCGCGAACTGCTCGGCGCGACCGGCGCACCGCTACCGGTCGGCAACGGAGGGTAGGAGCGGGTCTTGGCCGGCGAGCTCGTGCAGGCCGACAGCGTCACCGCCAGCAGAGCAATTGCGACGATCAAGCGGTTCAGCCGGCGAGGAGGCACGCGTTGAGGAGTACGCGCAGGATGCATAGAGGCGGATGACCCCGTCAGGCCGCTCTCAGTCGAGGTCATTCGGAATTCGGAACGCCGGCGTTCCAACACTCGGTGCTTCCATGGCAAGCAATCAGCTGATTCATGACGTGATTGAGATACCCGGTGCGCAGCTTCGACAGCGACGGCCCGAGATTGTGCAATTCATAAGGATCCTTGGCGATGTCGTAGTACTCGATGTCGCCGTCCTCGTACCGAATGAAGATGAACGACTTGGTGCGAATCGCGTTGTAGGTGGGCGGCGTCCCGCTCGAGTAGTCCTGCGTGTCCGGGTCGGTCGGCATCGGTTTGTCGTGAGCGTGCTCGATCAGCGCGTAGGTACGCCACGCGGTCGACTGTTGATCGAGCAGCGGGACGAGGCTGCGCCCGTCGACATCACTCGGCGTCGGCGCGCCCGCCAGCTGGTCGAAGGTCGGCCGCAGGTCGATGTTCTGGGCCATCGCGGTGCTCTGGCTGTCGGCCGGGATACCCGGACCCGCGACGACCAACGGCACGCGGATGTCGGTGTCGAAGGCCGTCTGCTTGCCGTACTCGAGGGTGTACTGGCCGAGGTGGTATCCGTTGTCGGAGCTGAAGACGAACACCGTGTTCTGCGCCTGCCCGGCGGCTTCGACGGAGTGCTCGAGCGCGCCGATCATGCGGTCGACGCTCTGCACGGCCTCGACACGCATCTCGAACCAGTGCTGGATCTTGGCCAACGATGCGGACGAGAGCGGGTGCCGGCCTTTCATCCAGGCGGGCGCCGGATGGGGGAGCGTGTCGAAGTCCGGGCCCTTCGGTTCCTGGATGCCCGCAAACGTCCCGACGTCAGCTGGTGCCGGGGTGTACGGCGAGTGCGGCGAGAACGGCGCGACCTCGAGCATGAACGGATTCGCCCGCCCAGCGGCGCTCGCAACGAACGCGGTCGCCTTGCTCTGCAGCACCGTGTTCATGAAGTCCGACGGTGCATTGCCGTAGTACTGCACCTTGCGGCCGTCGGCGATCCCGTAGTTGTAGCCGGAGTACCCGCCCGACCCGACGCCGTCCCAGGTCGACCAGCCCGGCGGCACGTACGGCCCGAACAAGGTCTCGCGCAGCGGCGTCCGCGACTGTGCCGGGTTGTAGTCGTTGAGGTACTTGCCCATGAAGGCCGTGCGATAGCCGGCCCGCAGCAGGGAGGTGGCGAACGTGTTGTGGTCCTCGCCCTCGGCGCGGAACTTGTAGAACCCGCCGGTCGGGAGCGTGTTGCCGAGGATGTGTGTGTCGTGCGGGTACTTGCCGGTGAAGATCGAGGCCCGGGACGGGCAACACAGCGAGTCGGTCACGGTGTAGTTGGTGAAGGTCATGCCCTGCTGCTCCAGCGCCTTCACATGCGGCATGTACTGGACCAGGTCCCACGAGAGGTCGTCGGTCAAGACGAAGATGATGTTCGGGTGGGTCGGCGAAGCCTTCCCGCCAGTCGCGGCAGGCGAGGGCAGCGCCGGCGGTCGCGACACCGATGTCGTCGCGGAGCACCCGGAAGCGCAACCCACGGCAACCGACATCGCGAGAGCCGTCGCGACGAATGCGCGGCGCCGTGAGCGCGGCAAATCAACTCCTCGAGGCTCGGCTCCCTGAAATCAGTCCTGATCACACACTGCCATGGCAGCGATCATGGCAGCGGTGTCAGGGGCCTCTCAGAGCTGGCGCCGGCCAATGGGTCTCAGCCGAACTCGACGCCCTGGGCGAGCGGCAGCTCGGTCGAGTAGTTGACCGTGTTGGTGGCGCGGCGCATGTACGCCTTCCAGGCATCCGAACCGGATTCGCGTCCGCCGCCGGTCTCTTTCTCGCCACCGAATGCGCCACCGATCTCCGCGCCGGACGGCCCGATGTTCACGTTGGCGATGCCGCAGTCGGAACCGTCGGCGGACGTGAACCGCTCGGCCTCGCGGACATTCATCGTGAAGATCGACGACGACAGGCCCTGTGGCACCTCGTTGTGCATCGCCAGTGCCTCGTCGAACTCGTCCGCGCCGGACGACGCCTGCGAGTCGGCCGTCCCATACGTCATCACGTAGAGGATCGGCGCGAACGTCTCGGCGCGCACGATCTCGCTCTGCGTGGGCATGCGCACGACCGCCGGCTGCACGTAGTAGGCCTCGTCGTCCTCGTCGGCGAGCACGCGCTCACCGCCGACGATGAGCTCGCCGCCGTTCGCCTGGGCCTTCTCGAGCGCAGTCGCGTATCCCTCGTAGGCGGCCTTGTCGACCAGCGGGCCGACCAGCGTCCCCTCGTCGAGCGGCGACCCGATCGGCAGTGTCGTGTAGGCGGACTTGATCCGCTCAACCAGTTCGTCGGCGATCGACGCGTGCGCGATCACGCGGCGCAACGAGGTGCAGCGCTGACCGGCGGTGCCGGCGGCCGAGAACACGATGCCGCGCACGGTGAGGTCGAGATCGGCGCTGGGCGTGACGATGGCAGCGTTGTTGCCGCCGAGCTCGAGCAGCAGTCGGCCGAACCGGGCTGCGACGCGGGGAGCGACGGCCTTGCCCATGCGGGTCGAACCGGTCGCCGAGAGCAGCGCGACGCGAGCGTCGTCGACGAGCGCCTCGCCGACCTCGGCGCCGCCGAGGACGAGCCGCGAGATGTTCTCCGGTGCGCCGACGCGCCGGGCCGCCTCGGTCACCAGCGATTGGCAGGCCAGCGCGGTCAGCAGGGTCTTCTCCGACGGCTTCCACACGACCGGATCGCCGCAGACGAAGGCGAGCGCGGCGTTCCACGACCACACCGCGACGGGGAAGTTGAAGGCGCTGATCACGCCGACGACACCCAGCGGGTGCCACTGCTCCATCATCCGGTGGCCCGGACGCTCGGAGGCGATTGTGAGACCGAAGAGCTGGCGCGACAGCCCGACCGCGAGATCGCAGATGTCGATCATCTCCTGGACCTCGCCGAGGCCCTCGGAGCGGATCTTGCCGGCCTCGATCGACACGAGCGCGCCGAGGTCTGCCTTGTGCTCACGCAGCAGTTCGCCGAGCTCGCGCACGAGCTGTCCGCGAACCGGACCCGGAACCGTGCGCCACGCGTGGAAGGCGTCCTGCGCGCTGCCGACGATCGCGCGCACGTCCTCGGCGGTGTGGGCCGGGACGCGGGCGAGCTCGCCGCCGGTGATCGGCGAACGGGCGATCAGTTCGCCGGCATCGCTGAGGTTCTCGACGCCGAGTCGCGCGAGGATCTCGCGGGTCTCGCGAGCCAGGTCATCGTGCACGGGCAGGGTGGACGGCATGTCGGAACTCCTCGTCAATTGCTTACGACTCATGAGTATATGCCGTAAGTTCTTCTTATGACCAGTGCGGCCCCCTTGGACGTCGGCAGGCTGCGGCTGCTGCGCGAGGTGGGCCGCCGCGGGACCATCGCCGGCGCAGCGCGCGAGCTCGGCCTCACCCCGTCCGCGGTCTCGCAGCAGCTGGCGGTTCTCGAGCGCGAGGCGGGCACGTCGCTGGTCGACCGGTCCCCGCGCGGGGTCACGCTGACCGGTGCCGGGCACGCCCTGGCCGCGCGGGCCGGGGAGGTGCTCGACGTGCTCTCGGCCGCCCGAGCCGACCTCGACCGCATCGGTGGCGCTGCCGGCGGGCCGGTCGGCATCGCCGCCGTCGCCAGTGCCGCGTTGACATTCGTGTCTGCCGCCGTCGACGAGCTCAAGCGGGTGCAGCCGGCGATCCGTCCGAGCGTGGAGGTGGCCGAGCCCGCGCGGGGTCTGGGCCTGTTGGTCGCCGGCGACGTCGAGCTCGCCGTCGTCGACGAGTACGACTACGTCCCGCTGGCGTTGCCCGAGTTCGTGGTGGCGCACCCGTTGTGTGCCGAAGAGCTCGTACTGGTCGTGCCGCCCGACTGGGACGGCCCCATGCGGCCGGCGCTCGCCGAGCTCGCCGACCAGCAGTGGGTGATGCCACCCGACGAGGCGGCGTGCGGTCTTGCCGTGCGCTCGGCCTGTCGCGCAGCCGGGTTCGAGGCGGACGTGCGGTGGACCAGCGACGACATGCTCGTGCTCGTCCGCGCGGTCTCGGCCGGGCACGGCGTGGCCGTCCTGCCGCGCCTGTCGGTCGCCGACGAGGCTGCGCGGGTGCAGGTGCGTGATCTGCGCGCACCACGGCTGCGGCGACGGTTGACCGCGGTGGCCCGGTCCTCGGCGCTGGCGCGCCCGTCCGTGGCGACGGTGCTGACCGCGATCAGCGCGGCGGCGTCCGACTAGAGCGATTTGTCCCGCGATCTTCGCCGAAAACCGAGGTTTGTAGCAGAGGCCCGGTTGACTTCTCGGAACGACACGCGTGTAATTTCTCCAATGTCGTTAGGTGCTAACGGCAGACACACCGCCTCCAGGAGGGCACCATGACGGAGCTGTCCCACAGTCTCGACGAGGCCGAGCTCACCGACTTGTTCGGGCTGCCCGACGAGTCGGGCTGGGCAGAGCGCGCGCTGTGCGCGCAGACGGATCCGGAGGCGTTCTTCCCTGAGAAGGGTGGCTCCACCCGTGAGGCCAAGAAGATCTGCACGGGCTGCGAAGTCAAGTCCGAGTGCCTCGAGTACGCCCTCGACCACGACGAGCGCTTCGGCATCTGGGGCGGTCTGAGCGAGCGCGAGCGTCGGCGTTTGAAGAAGCGCGCAGTCTGATTGATCTGCGCCGCACGGCGCGGATCAATGGTGGATCGGGCCGGTCTGGACGACCTGGAAGGCCGATCCGGGTACGCGCTTGAGTTGGTCGAGGTCGTTGTCGTTCCAGCCGGGCCAGTTGGCGCCGCTGATGAACCAGTTCGAGCCGTTGTCGGCCACGAACATCCCGTAGTGCTTCAGGCAGATCAAGATCGTTCGCGCGGCGCCGTGATAGCCACGCAGCGAGAACGACGCCTTGAGCCGGAACCGTGCGCCCATCGGCGGCACGTTGGCCGAGTTGGTCGAGCCGGCCTCATGCGTGGCCGGATGGATGTATCCGCGCTGGGTCTGCTCGACGGTGAAGCGCAGCGCGTGGTCGATGCGTCCCGCCTTGATCTCGGACGGGCGCACCAGACCGGCACTGATCGGTAGGCCGGCCGCGTCGGCCGAGGTCCAGCCGTTGGGACGTAGGCGGTTCGAGCGCAGGTTGAACACCGCTCCCGATGCTGCGGCCCACCCGTACTTCGTGCGGTGCGCGTCGTACAACTCGTAGAGATGGCAGTTGTGCGAGGCCACCAGCACGTGCCGGTCGCTGCCGGCCTCGATGTGTGCCGAGCGCGGGATCGGGTACGGGCCTGGATCGCTCTCCGACCCGTACGCGGTGAAGTGGATCCGCACCTTCGGTTGGTCGGCCGGGACCTGTGTGAGCGGGATGCCGTAGGAGCGGTTCGATCCGAAGTCCGGATGCAGATGCACCGAGGCACCGACGCTGCGTACCCACGCCGCCGAGTGCGGGCTCAACGGGGCATGGCTGATGTCCTGGCGCCAGGGATTGTTCGCCGGGAACAGCGCACACCCCGCAATCCGCGGCACCGGCACCGCCGCCGCTTGCTCATCCGCCGTAGCGGCGCCGGTTGGCAAAAACGAGCCGTACACGCGGAAAGCGCGAGCAAGACGACACCACGCGATGAGCGCTTGCGCGAAGAGCCCGGCGCCGCGCGACCACAACGCGATGAGCGCTTGCGCGAAGAGTTCGGCGCCGCGCGAGCGAAGCGAGCCTGCGGTTCGGATCGCAGGATGGCCCCGAGCGAAGCGAGCGGGGCAGACCAGATTCGATCTCCGCCGGATTCAAGTTGGGTCTATTTCGTCGACGTCGCGGCCCAGGAGTTCGGCGACGAGTTCGGCCACGACCATGAAGACGAGGTCGGCGCGGTCCTCGCCGTCACGCGCCCTGGCCTCGACCGGGCGGCGGTAGACGACGATCGTGGGCGATGGCGTGCCGGGCACGCCATCGCGCAGCAGCCGTCCGAGCGGTACCCCGCGATCGACGATCACTTCGGGGTCGAACTCGACGCTGGCGCCCGGCGTGAGCGCGGGGACGTCCTCGACCGCGAACTCGACCGCTGCCAGCTCGGCCGACCAGCGGCCCTCGAGTTCCTCGACCGCGTCGAGGACGAGGTCGTCGAACTGCTGGCCCCGCGTGCGCTGCCGCGGGATGGCGCCCTGCGCGAGTGCACCGCGCAGCCCGCGGCCGCGCCTGTCGCGCACCGGCCCGCGTGAGGCCGTGCCCGGACGCCGGGAGTGCCGCCGCGACTCACGCATGGCGCAAGCCTACGGCGACACGGCCCGGCGACAATGGTGAGAATCCGAACCGATGGCAGCACCGGGCGCTATGGTCCGAACGTGATCGGCCGACGGGTTTCGCGATGAGGGTGGTTCGACGCTGCACCCGGACCGGGTGCGCCCGCTCGGCGGTGGCCACGCTGACCTACGCCTACGCCGACCTGACGGCCGTCGTCGGACCTTTGGCCAGCTACGCCGAGCCGCACTCCTACGACTTGTGCGAAGAGCACGCCGTCGGGCTGACGGTTCCGCGCGGCTGGGAGGTACTGCGCCACGTGGGCGAGTTCCCGGCGCCGATCCCGCACGGGGACGATCTGGAAGCGCTCGCCGACGCAGTGCGCGAGGCGGCCCGCGTCGAGCACGCCCCCGATGCCGACTTCAGTACCACGCGACGCGGGCATCTGCGTGTCGTCCCGCCCGCCCGCTGACGACGGGCGCGCCAGTACGCTGCGGACATGGATTTGTCCGGGGTCGTCAAGGCTTACGACGTACGCGGCATCGTTCCTGACCAGCTGAACGAGGACGTCGCCCGGGCGCTCGGCGCCGCCTTCGCCGATCTCGTGGCAGACGACGGCGGGGCGGCCACCATCGTCACCGCGCACGACATGCGCGAAACCGGACCGGGATTGGCGCGTGCCTTCGCCGACGGTGCGATGCGCCGCGGCGCATCGATCATCGAGATCGGGCTCGCCTCGACCGACATGCTCTACTTCGCCTCCGGTCACCTCGGCTTCGCCGGGGCGATGTTCACCGCGAGCCACAACCCCGCCCAGTACAACGGCATCAAGTTCTGCCGGGCCGGCGCGGTCGCGGTCGGACGTGACAGCGGACTCGCACAGATCCGCAACGATGCCGAGCGCTACCTGACCGAAGGCATGCCGCGCGGTGACGTCGACGGGCCGATCGGCATGGTCGAGCAGCGCGACCTGCTCGCCGACTATGCCGCGTACCTGCGCAACCTGGTCGACCTGTCCGGCGGCCGCCGGCTCAAGGTGGTCGTCGACGCGGGCAACGGCATGGCCGGGCACACCGTGCCCGCCGTTCTCGGTGACGCCGAGCTGCCGGCGCTGCCGCTCGACATCGTCCCGATGTACTTCGACCTCGACGGCTCGTTCCCGAACCACGAGGCCAACCCGCTCGAGCCGGCGAACCTCGTCGACCTGCAGCAGCGCGTCGTCACCGAAGGCGCCGACCTCGGTCTGGCCTTCGACGGCGACGCCGACCGTTGCTTCGTCATCGACGGCGCCGGCGCGGCGGTATCGCCGTCGGCGATCACCTGCCTGGTGGCCGTTCGCGAGCTCGCTCGCACGCCGAACGCCCCCGTGATCCACAACCTGATCACCTCGAAGGCCGTGCCGGAGGTGATCGCCGAGCACGGCGGCATCCCGGTCCGCACCCAGGTCGGACACTCGATCATCAAGGCCGAAATGGCGCGCTCCGGTGCCGTTTTCGGCGGCGAGCACTCGGCGCACTACTACTTCCGCGACTTCTGGTTCGCCGACACCGGCATGCTCGCTGCGATGCACGTGCTTGCCGCGCTCGGTGAGCAGCCCGGTCGGCTGGCCGAGCTGGTCGAGCCGTACGCGCGCTACGTCGCATCCGGCGAGATCAACTCGACGGTGGCCGACCAGGCTGGGGCGCTCGCCGCGGTGCGCGCGCAGTACGAGCACCAGGCCAGCGCCGTCGACGAGCTCGACGGGCTCACCGTCGAACTGCCCGACGGCAGCTGGTTCAACGTTCGCGCCTCGAACACCGAACCGTTGCTGCGACTCAACGTCGAGGCCGCTGACGACACGACGATGAGCGACCTGCGCGATGCAGTGCTCACTGTGATCCGAGGCTGAGGAGGCCGACGTGGCGCTCGATTCCGATCTGCTGCAGTTGTTGGCCTGCCCCAGCGACGACCACGCGCCGCTGCGCGAGGACTCCGGCGAGCTGGTGTGCACGTTCTGCTCGTCGCGGTTCCCGATCACCGACGGGATCGCCGTACTGCTCATGGACGAGGCGACGCCCGGACCGAACGGGTTCGGCGAGCGCGCCGGCGACTGAAGCGGGGACGACGTGTTCGACGAGGCCGTGCTCGACGACGACACACTGCTCGAGCGCCGCGACACGACCCGGCTGCTGTGGCACCTGGCCACGGCGGGGGCGCAGGTGCGCCGTGCCATCGACATGGCAGACGAGTTCGGCGTCGATCGCCTGGGCGGCGAGGTGCCGCGCGCCCTGCTCGTTGCCACCGATGCGCCGCCGTCTGCCGCGCTCCGGCTGATCACCCGGCTCAGCTGCGAGGCGACTCCCGCCCTGGCCTGGCACGGCGTCGAACTGCCTCGCTGGGCCGGCGCGTCCGACGCGCTTCTGATCGGCGCCGTCGACGGACGGCATCCGCGGCTGGCCGAACTCGCCGCGCAGGCCTCGCGACGAGGGATGGCAATGGCCGTCGTCGCACCGGCCGGCTCGCCGGTCGCCGCCGCGGCCGGCCGCGCACCCGTGCATCAATTGGCCCCCGATCTGCATCGGCACGCATCGCGCTGGGCCGTGCTCACCCCGCTGTTGCAAGCCCTCGACGCGCTCGGGCTGCAGGCGATCCCGCCGAACCTGCTCGTCCGCGTCGCCGATGCCCTCGACGAGACCGCGGAGGCCTGCCGCCCGTCCGGCGAGCTGTTCACCAACCCGGCCAAGTCGCTCGCGCTGGACTTCTCCGACTCACGTCCGCTGGTGGTCGGGGCGGGCGCGCTGGCCAGCGTGGCCGCCCGCTCGACCGCGGACGCGTTGCAGAGCGGTGCCGGCGTCGCGGCGGTCGCCGTCAGCCTGCCGGACGGCGCCGGGCGTGCCGGGGCACTGCTGCGCGGGACGGCGCCGGCGGTCACTGACGACGACCTGTTCCGCGACCGGGTCGACGACGCCGCGCCCCAGCGGGCCCGGCTCCTGGTGATCGGCGACGACGGCTCTGCCGACGACATGTCGCTCGGCGAGCGCACCGGCGCGCAGATCCAGCTGGACGAGGTCGCTGCCCGCCGGGCCGCGGGCGCACTGCGCCGCCTCGCCGAAGACCTGGGCGTGCGGGTGTCGAGTGTGGACGTCCCGGATGCTCCGCCGTTGGCGCGGTTCGCGGCGGCGGCGGCCTTCGGCGAGTTCACCGCGGCCTACCTGGCCTTCGGCCTCGGCTTCGACCCCGGCGCTCCTCGTCCTGCCGAAATGGATCACTGACCATGAGCGCCGAAGCAGGCGACGCCGACGCGTCGACCGGGCACGGTGCCAAGGCGATCGTCGCCGCGCTGGGCGCCAACCTCGGCATCGCCGTGATCAAGATGATCGCGTTCGCGATCACCGGTGCGAGTTCGATGCTGGCCGAGGGCGTGCACTCGCTGGTCGACTCGGGCAACCAGGTGCTGCTGCTCATCGGCTCACGCACGTCTCGCCGCCGCGCCGACAAGGAGCACCCGTTCGGCTACGGGCGCGAGCGCTTCGTCTACGCGTTTCTCGTCGGCCTGATGTTGTTCAGCGCCGGCGGGCTGTTCGCGCTCTACGAGGGTGTCGAGAAGATCCGCCACCCGCACCACCTGGACGATCCGCTCGTCGCGATCATCGTGCTCGTGATCGCGATCGGTCTCGAGGGATTCTCGCTGCGCACGGCGATTCACGAGTCGCTGCCGCACAAGGGCGACGACAGCTGGTTCGGGTTCATCCGCCACGCGAAGGTGCCCGAGCTGCCGGCAGTGCTGCTCGAGGACGTCGCGGCGCTGACCGGTCTCGCGTTCGCCCTGGTCGGCATCGGCCTCGCCGAGGCGACCGACCAACCCGTGTGGGACGGCATCGGCACGTGCGCCATCGGCGCGCTGCTGGTCGGCGTCGCAGTGGTTCTCGTCATCGAGACCAAGAGCCTGCTGGTGGGGGAGTCGGCCGCGCCGGTCGCGGTACGCGCGATCGAGGACGCACTGACCGGCGGCGGCGTCGAGCGCGTACTGCACCTGCGCACCATGCATCTCGGACCGGAAGAGGTGCTGGTGGCAGCGAAGATCGCGCTGCCACCGGGCGCGCCCCTGAAGGACGTCGCGAAGGCGATCGACGACGCGGAGGCCCGCGTGCGCACGGCCGTCCCGTCGGCACGGTTGATCTACCTCGAACCGGATCTGGATCGCAGTGGTTGAGCCGGCGGTCTTCGAGATCGGCGGCGTGCTGCGCCGCTACGACTGGGGGTCGACCTCGCTCATCCAGCGATTGGTCGGCGCTGCGTCCGACGGCCGCCCGGCCGCGGAGTTGTGGTTCGGCGCCCATGCCGGCGATCCGTCGCCCGCGCTGGGAACGACGCTGGATCGCGTGCTCGCCGACGGTGGCGAGCCCGCCCTGCCGTTCCTCGTCAAGATCCTGGCGGCCGAGAAGGCATTGTCGATCCAGGTGCATCCGAACCGTGCCCAGGCCGAGGCCGGCTACGACCGGGAAGAGGCTGCGGGCATCCCGCTCGATGCCCGCGAACGCAACTACGTCGACCGCAATCACAAGCCCGAACTGCTGTGCGCGCTGACGCCGTTCGAGGCGCTGTGCGGGTTCCGTCCCGTCGCCGAGACGCTCGCGCTGCTCGGCGACATCGCCGCGCCGGAGCTCGACTTCGTGGCAGACCTGTTGCAGCGACCGGACGGGCTGCGCGCGGCGTTCACGGCCGTCCTCACCCACTCCGAGCCCGGCCCGATCATCGCGGCGGTGCGCTCGCGGGCAACACCTGACGGGCCGCTGCGACCGCAGTACCTCATCGCCGAGCACTTCCCGGACGACATCGGGCTGGTCGTCGCACTCCTGCTCAACTACGTGCGCCTCGACCCGGGCCAGGCCATCTATCTCGCCGCCGGCAACGTGCACTGCTACCTGCGCGGCATGGGCGTCGAGGTCATGGCGAGCAGCGACAACGTGCTGCGCTGCGGCGTGACCTCGAAGCACATCGACGTCCCCGAGCTACTCGCGATCACCGACTTCAGTGAGCTGGCCGACCCGATCTGGCCGGAGCGCGACGGCCGATACGTGGTGAGCGTTCCGGACTTCGCGCTGCAGCCGCTCGACGTCACCGGCGCGATCGACCTCGCGGCGGCCGGGCCGCGCATCGTCGTCGTCACCGACGGCTCGGTGCGCGTGGACGAGCTTCGCCTCGGTCCCGGTAAGGCCGCGTTCATCCGTCCGGGCGGTGGCGCGACCCTCGACGGTGCCGGACGGGCCTTCGTCGCTTCCGGCGGGTAGTGCAGGACGGGTGTCAGGGCGCCCAGGGGGACGGGGTGTCCTTCGCGCCGAAGTAGTCGCCGCCCTTGGCCCGCGGGTCGTCGGTGCCCCAATCGACTTCGCCGTCGGTCTTGGGGAAGTGCTTCCGGCAGTGGATGTAGGCGTTCGACAAATGCATCACGACCCACCGCTCGGGGCCGCGGCCGGGGAACTCGCGAGCCGCGAGCTCCGGATGTTCCTCGGCGACCTCGTCGAGTTCGAGCACGCGGGTGAACCCGCGCAGGTGCAGCCCGATTCGCAACACGCGGTCGACGAACATGAGGTGCGCGGGTGGGTTCTTGAGCAGGTTCCCGACGGTCGTCATGACGCCGTTGCCGCGCAACTCCGGCCACGCCACGGTGCGCTCGTCGACGACCGCGACGAACCCCGGTTCGCCGAAGCGGACCGACGCGTCGGGACGTCCGTCGGTGTCGACGCTCGCGACGACCATCTCGGTCTGCTCGGCGAGAAACTCGATCATCTGGGGCGTCAGCTGGTCGAGCATCTGGTCGCGATAGAACCGATCCGCGCGTTCACGTGACCCGTAAAGCTCTTGGGCGAGAAATTCCCCACCGGACTGGGGAAGAAGATCAGACAAGGGCCAGCTCCTCGAAAACTGGGACGGCTCTGTGGTGATTTACCCAACTATGCAGCATTATTTTCTGAGGAAGCCAATCGAGCTCAGATTCGATCGTGGGACCATTGCCGGATGGCCCGTGGGCGGGTCATGCGCTTTTCTGGGCAATTGCTCCCGCATTTGCTCGTACCCACGGTGGAGGACACAGCATGGGCATGCGCCGCTGGCTCGGCCTGCCGGAACGGTCGAAGTCGCCGCAAACGGTGACCCGGGGCGACCAGACCCCTCCGCCCGCACCTGCTCCCGACCCTGTCGAGGCCGTGACGGCCTCGTTGCCGAGGGTCACGGTGCCCGTCGTCGAGCCGAAGCTGCCCGCCGATGCGCTGCCGACTCCGGTTGGCGGCGGCCTGGTCGTCGGGTCGGCCGAGCGGCGCACCGGTGAATCCGAATTGCCCGACTTCTATCGCGCTACTCAGCCGCCCGTTGATCGCCCGTTCGGCGACAGGGCGTTGCTCACGAAGTACACCGACTACGACCGTGCCGCCCTACGCGACGCCTGGGCTCTGGTCAGCGACCGGGCCGAGAAGCTCATCAGCACGTTCTATGCCGAACTGTTCGTGCGGCTGCCTGAGGCAATGACGATGTTCCCTTCGAGCATGACGGCGCAGCGGCAGGAATTCGGCAAGGCCGTCGTCCAGTGGGTGGTCACCGACGATCCCGACGCCATGACCGCGCATCTCGAGCAGCTGGGCGCCGATCACCGCAAGTTCGACGTCGACCCACGGCACTACGAGGTGGCCGGCGCGGCGCTCGCGAGCGCGTGGAAAACTCTCGCCGGTGACCGCTGGACACAGCGGTACGAGGCGGCAGTCATCGGCAGCTACACACGGCTCGCGTCCACGATGCTGGACGGCGCGATGAAGCACCTGCACGAGCCGGCGTCATGGGGCGCGAAGGTGGTCGACCACCAGCAGATCCTCAGCGATTTCGCGGTCGTCCGGATCCAGCCCGACGAGCCGTACCCGTACAAAGCGGGCCAGTACCTCACGCTCGAACTCCCGAGCCACCGCCGCACCTGGCGGCAGATGTCGATCGCCAGCGCGCCGCGCGCTGACAACTCCTTCGACATCCACGTCCGGGCCATCGGCGGCCTCGGTGTCTCGGCGGCGCTCGTGCGTGGCACCAAGGTCGGTGACCGGCTGCGGCTCGGCCCGCCCCGCGGCAACGACCTCGTCGTCGAGCCCGGCACCGTCTCGTCCGGCCTGCTGTGTATCGCCTCCGGCACCGGGGCGGCGCCGATCAGTGCGGTGGTCGAGTCCGTGCTGTCGTGGCGCGAGCCCCCGGCCCAGCTCGACGTGTTCGTCGGCGGACGCACCCGTAACGACATCTACCCGGTCGAGTCGCTGAACAAGATGATCCAGTCGCGTGGCCAGTTCGGCCGGGCCCGCGCCCACGGTGTCGTGTCCGACGACCCGACCTTCGGCGGTTACCGCGGCCGCGTCGAGTCGGTCGTGCCGATCCTGCGCGACTGGGCCTCACTCGGCGTCGACGTCCTCGTCGCCGGGCCGAATCCGATGATCGAGGCCACCGTCACCAACCTGACCGTCAATCGCGTCCCGCTGAACAAGATCCACTTCGATCAGTACGAAACATCCGCCGCCTGATAAACCTGACACGGTCGTGGTAAGTTTACCGCGATGGAGGCGTTGTCGATTCAGCAGGCAGCCGCGGCGACCGGGTGGTCGCAGCGGATGCTCCGGTATCTGGAGCAGGCCGGGCTGGTCGCGGCATTGCGGACGCCCGGTGGGCACCGGCACTACGGTCCGCGTCAGATCGAGCGGCTGCGCAAGCTCCGCGAGTTGATCGACGCCCATGACCTCGGCATCACCGAGATCGCCTTCGAACTGCGCATGCGCACCGATCCGGACCTCGCCCGCTCCGTCGACGAGTGGTTCGGCCCGCTGCATCGCGCCGCCGCACCTCCCGAGGCGGGTCTCTACCGCCGCCTGACCACCGCAGAAACCAGCACCACCGAAACCAGCACCGTCCCCTCAGATCCAGGAGAGCACGTGAGCATCAGCCTGACCCCTGATTCCGCCGGCAGCGTCCACGACTTCAAGGTCAAGGACCTCTCGTTGGCAGACTTCGGCCGCAAGGAGATCACCCTCGCCGAGCACGAGATGCCCGGCTTGATGGCGCTTCGCCGCGAGTTCGGCCCGTCCCAGCCGCTGAAGGGCAAGAAGGTCGCCGGCTCGCTGCACATGACCGTGCAGACCGCCGTCCTGATCGAGACCCTCGTCGCGCTCGGCGCCGACGTGCGCTGGGTCAGCTGCAACATCTTCTCCACCCAGGACCATGCCGCGGCCGCGATCGTCGTCGGCCCGGACGGCACCCCCGAGAGCCCGAACGGCGTCGCCGTCTACGCGTGGAAGGGCGAGACGCTCGAGGAGTACTGGTGGTGCACCGAGCAGATGCTCACCTGGCCCGACGGCTCGGGTCCCGACTCGATCGTCGACGACGGCGGGGACGCCACGCTGCTGATCCACATGGGCACCGAGTACGAGACCGGCGGCGCGGTCCCGCAGGCCGAGGACACCGACTCCGAGGAGTACAAGGTCATCCTCGACCTGCTGCGGCGCTCGGTGGCCGAGCAGCCGGGCAAGTACACCCGGATGGGTGCGGCGATCATCGGCGTCACCGAAGAGACGACAACCGGCGTGCACCGCCTCTACGAGTTCGAGCGCGCGGGCACCTTGCTGTTCCCGGCGATCAACGTCAACGACTCGGTCACCAAGAGCAAGTTCGACAACAAGTACGGCTGCCGGCACTCGCTGATCGACGGCATCAACCGCGGCACCGACGTGATGATCGCCGGCAAGCTCGCGGTCGTGTGTGGCTACGGCGACGTCGGCAAGGGCTGCGTCGAGTCACTTCGCGGCCAGGGTGCGCGCGTTGTCGTCACCGAGGTCGACCCGATCTGCGCCCTGCAGGCGGCGATGGACGGGCTCGAGGTCGTCCAGCTCGACGACGTCATCGGCAAGGCCGACATCTTCGTCACCGCGACCGGCAACAAGGACATCATCATGGCCGACCACATGGCCGCGATGAAGCACCAGGCGATCGTCGGCAACATCGGCCACTTCGACAACGAGATCGACATGGCGGGCCTGGCGAAGATCCCCGGCGTGCGCCGCGTCGAGGTCAAGCCGCAGGTGCACGAGTGGATCTTCCCCGACGGGCGCATGATCATCGTGCTGTCGGAGGGACGCCTGCTCAACCTCGGCAACGCGACGGGTCACCCGAGCTTCGTCATGAGCGCGTCGTTCTCGAACCAGACGATCGCGCAGATCGAGGTGCACAAGAACCCCGACGCGTACGTCGTCGACGGCAAGCCGACGGTCACGACGCTGCCGAAGCACCTCGACGAGAAGGTGGCGCGGCTGCACCTCGACGCGGTCGGCGCCAAGCTGACCACGCTGAGCAAGTCGCAGGCCGAGTACATCGGCGTCGACGTCGCCGGCCCGTACAAGCCCGAGCACTACCGCTACTGACCCGTTACTGCGACTTTGACCCTGCAACGGTGCGTAGATTTCGCGCCACGATCACGACCGTTGCGCGGCACTCAACGTCGTTGCTAGGCGAGCGCGATCAGGACGCCGATCGCGAAGCCGGCGGCGAGCAGCCAGATGATCGTGGGCAGCCGGCTCATTTCGTGTACACCTGGCCGTCGCGCACCTCGACCGGGACACTCGGCAGCGGCCGCGGCGCGGGACCCGCGACGACCTTGCCCGTCATCAGCGCGAACTGACTGCCGTGGCACGGGCAGTCGATCGTCGTCTTCGTGATGGACGAGACGGTGCACCCCTGGTGCGTACAGATCGCGCTGAACCCGACGACGTTGTCGGCGCTCGTCCGCACCACGACCACCGGCGGGCTGGTGACGATGTGCCCGCCGCCGACAGGCACGTCGGCCAGCGCCACCAATCGCCGGCCGGTGTCGGACGCGGCGCCGTAGGCGTTGGCGGCAGTAGTTCCGGCGGGCTCGTCGGCCGCGCTGGACGTGCGCGCGACGACTACACCGGCGACGGCGCCGACCGCAGCGACCATCGCGCCGCGTGCGGCAGTCCTTCGCGTGATTTCAGTGCTCATCTCGAGACCTCACGTCAACGGCAACCCCGACCGGGTGAAGAACCACAATGCTGATGTCAGCCAGATGAGCACGAACACCGTGAACGTGAGTCCGCCGAGCACCGGCAGCAGCCAGCCTGGTGCACCGCGCACACGCAGGCCGACCATCTTCGCCGCGTAGGCGCCGTAGAACGCGCAGCCGAAGATGCTGTGCCACAGCACCCGCGGCGTGGTCGTCACGAAGCCCAACGACCACACGCAATGGACGGCGACCGGAATCGATACGGCGAACGCGATCGATCCGCTCCAGCGATGGACCGGGCTCAGCCAACGCGCCGAACTCCCTACGCCCGGCAGCTTGCCCCACATCGCCAGCGCGCTGAGCAACTGGACGACGACGAGCACGACGGCGGCCGTCGCGAGCCAGGCCTTCATCTGCAGCATCCCGCTGAAACCGAGCAGGAACAGCGGCCGCAGCGCAGGATGATGGGCCTTGGCGTAGATGGCGATCGCTGCGGCGACGGCTACCCCGGTGAGCACGACGGCGGCGAGCCGCGTGCGTGCGGACTGCCCCGTGTCGGCCATGCGCGCGCCCCCTCGACGCGCCCAGAGTGGCACCGTCCCGTCGCCGGGGCAAGGCTCCGGATACGCCGCGCCTGAGGTGTCAGCCGGTGATCGCCGTCAGCGCCGGCAGGTATGCGCCGGACTGCCCGCTCGCGGTCGGGTGATAGCTCTGCACTATGTCGGTCCAGTCGACCGAGTGCAGCCACGACGAGCTGCCGTCGCAGATCTCGTGTCCGGCGGCGAAGCGCGATCGCACGTCACCGAAGGAGAACCCGTGCCGTGCGGCCGCTGCGGAAATCACGCTGTCCAGAACGTCGGCGCCCTCGTTGATCTTCGACCGGGACGTGCTGCTGAGTCCGAGACAGAGCCAGACGCCGAGGTCGTAGAAGCGCGGGTAGCCGAGCACGACGACGCGTGCGTTGGGCGCGTGTGCACGGATCGCGGCGTAGGCGTTGTCGAGCAGACCGGGCAGGCTCGTCCGGGCCTTGGTCTCGGCGGCGTTGATGTCGCTGACGCACGTGCTCGTGCCGTCGATGACGCAGTCCTCCAGCACGGAGCTGAACCCGACGTCGTTGCCACCGATGGTGATGCTGACCAGCGTGGTGGCGGCGGACAGTGCGCTCACCTGGCTGTTGATGACGTCGGCGGTCGTCGCGCCGGAGCAGGCGACCGAGGCGTAGGTCGACGGGCTGTGCGCGGCCGCCCACAGCGCCGAGTAAGCCTTGGTGCTGCGTAGGCAGCTCCCGCTGGAGGAGATGTAACTTCCGGAGCCCACTCCGGACGAGTACGAATCGCCGAGGGCGACGTAGTTCGCGGTCGCCGCGGACGCGGGCGTCCCAGCGACGGTGGCGATGACGGTGACGAGGACGGTGACGAGGGCGAGCGCAACGCCCGGCCGGCGCGGGTTCGACATGATGTAGTCCTGGCACTTCGACGCCGCTGTGTCAACGCCCAGAGTGATCGCTCGCTCCCAGGCGCGTCCGTGCCGTCGGCCCGATGAAGTGACACGATGGTGCCGTGAAGCCTCGTGTGCTCGTAGTCGACGACGACTCAGCCCTGGCCGAGATGCTCGGCATCGTCCTGCGTACCGACGGATTCGATCCGTCCTTCGTCAATGACGGGTCGCGAGCGTTGCAGGCGTTCCACGAGACCAAGCCCGATGTCGTGCTGCTCGATCTGATGTTGCCGGGACTCTCCGGCATCGATGTGTGCCGCGCGATCCGGGCCGAGAGCGGGACGCCGATCATCATGCTGACCGCCAAGAGCGACACGGTCGACGTCGTGCTCGGCCTCGAGTCCGGCGCCGATGACTATGTCGTCAAGCCGTTCAAGCCGAAGGAACTCGTCGCTCGCATGCGCGCGCGCCTGCGCCAGCACGAGGACGTGGTCAGCGAGACGCTGACGATCGGCCCGCCCGACGCCCCCGTCAGCATCGACGTGCCCGCGCACCAGGTCATGCGAGACGGGGCCGCCATCGCGCTGACGCCCCTGGAGTTCGACCTGCTGGTCGCGCTCGCCCGCAAACCCCGGCAGGTCTTCACCCGCGAGGTGTTGCTCGAGCAGGTGTGGGGCTATCGGCATGCCGCCGATACGCGGTTGGTCAATGTCCACGTCCAGCGGTTGCGCTCGAAGGTCGAGCGCGATCCGGAGCGGCCCGAGGTGGTGCTGACCGTCCGCGGCGTGGGGTACAAAGCCGGGCCGCCATGACCGTTGCCCGGCCACGCGACGCGTCGACGCCCGCCGAAACGCGGCGAGCCGAGCACCGGGCCGCCCGCATCTGGCGCTGCCGACGACGGCCAGTTCCGTGTGCGGCTCGAGCGATACGCGCGCCAGACCGCTCGGCGAGCGCGGGTGGTCGGGGCGTGGTTGCACCGCCGATGGCAGAACTCGCTGCAGGTCCGGGTGGCTGCGACCACTCTGGTCGTGACCGGTGTCGTCGTGCTGATCGTCGGAGTCTTTGTCGTCGATCAAGTCGGGAACGGAGTGTTGCGCGCCAAGCGGGACGCAGCGATTCGACAGGCGAGTGTTGGATTCGGCGTTGCGGAAGCGAATGAGCTGTTCTCAACAGCGGACGTGCACCAACCGAATGACCTCGTCAATGCACGCGATGCCTTGTTCGGTGCGCAGACGACCGGCGGCAGCGGTGCGGGGTTGTTCACCATTGCGGTCGTCTCGCAGATCGACCCCAAGACCACGAGTGAGAAGCTCGGTATCTCCGATGCATTGCGTTCGGTCGTCGAGCAAGGCAACCAGGCGGTGCAGTACGCGCAGGTCGGCGCCGGTTCGTCTTCGGTACCGGGCCTGATCGTGGGTGCGCCCGTGCGCGCGAGCAACGGCTTGATCGGCGTCTACTACCTCTTTCCGCTGAGCGCGGAACAACAGACGATCGCCTTGCTGCAACGCACTGTGCTGGTCGCCGGACTGGGTCTGGTGCTGCTCGTCGTGGCCATCGCGACCCTCGTGACCCGGCAGGTCGTGCGGCCGGTCAGGGTCGCCGCGCAGACCGCCGGACGCCTCGCCGCCGGCGACTTGTCGCAGCGCATCTCGGTGCGCGGCAGCGACGACATCGCCCGCCTCGGCCGCGCGTTCAACGACATGGCCGGCAGCCTCCAACGTCAGATCCGCCGCCTCGAGGACCTGTCCCGCTTGCAACGTAGGTTCACCAGCGATGTGTCGCACGAGCTGCGTACTCCGTTGACGACGATCCGGATGGCGACCGAGTTACTGCACTCCGCGCGCGGCGAGTTTCCGGCTGAGCTCTCGCGCTCGGCCGAACTGCTTCAGACCGAGCTCGACCGCTTCGAGGCGTTGCTCGCCGACCTGCTCGAGATCTCGCGCTACGACGCAGGCGTGGCCAGCCTCGAGTCGGAACTGACCGACATCCGTGCAGTGATCGCGTCGACCGTCGATGCGAACCGCATGCTCGCCGAACGTCACGGCAGCAAGCTGGTCGTGCACGTGCCCCGGACGCCGGTCAATGTCGACATGGACCCGCGCCGCGTCGAACGCATCTTGCGCAACCTGGTCGGCAACGCTCTCGACCACGGCGAGGGACGGCCGGTCGTCATCACGGTCGGCTACGACGACGACGCGGTCGCCGTCACCGTGCGTGACCACGGCGTCGGGTTGCGTCCCGGCGAGGCCGGCCTCGTGTTCAACCGGTTCTGGCGCGGCGACCCGTCGCGCAGTCGCCTCACCGGCGGCACCGGACTGGGTCTGTCGATCAGTCTCGAGGACGCCCGGCTGCATGACGGGTGGTTGCAGGCATGGGGTGCGCGTGGCCATGGAGCGCAGTTCCGGCTGACCCTGCCCCGCCAGGCCGGGCACACGCTGCTGTCCTCGCCACTTCCGCTGCGGCCCGATGATGAGGACGACGACGCATGAGAAGGGCACTGTTCGGTCGTTGCTGACTAGCAGCTCTGGCGCTGGCGGGCTGTACGACGATCCCCGACAGCTCGACACCGCAGGTCGTGAGACCGGTGTTCGTGCAACGCGGCGACGGCGGTGTCGGCGGCCCCGCGCCGGACGCCGATCCGCGCAGTATCGTGCAGGGCTTCCTCACTGCCAACGGCGACACCGACTCCCAACCACACCGCAGCCAGGGAATACCTGACCTCGGCGGCGCGCGGGATTTGGTCAGATCGTCATGGCGACGGTCCTGGTCCGCGCTCACGGTCGGCAACGTCGTGTTCGGGAAGCGCACGCCGGGCTCTGCCGTGCCAGAGACGAGCACGATTACGGTCACTGGCCACGAGGCCGGCACGGTCGACGAGACCGGTACGTACAAGCCCTTTCTCCGCGGGAACGGCAGCGGGAACGGCGGGGGCGGCGCGCTGGCCGAGGGGTTCGGGCTGAAGCGGGTCAAGGGCGAGTGGCGAATCGACTCACTCCCGGCGGGAGCGGGGCTCCTGCTGACAACTACGCAGTTCCAAGCCTTCACGCAGTACGCCGTCTACTTCTTCGACGCTAACGACCAGGATCTCGTTCCGACCCCGCGCTACACGCTGTTATCTGCTCCGCAGGACCTGGTGCCGTGGCTCGTCAAGCAGCAACTCGCCGACCAGCCTCCGGATCAGCTGAACTCCGGATTTCCGCCGGGCGGTGCCAACAACGTCAAGGTCTCCGTCCCGCCCGACCCGTCCGATCCCTCGCAACCGATCGTGATCGAAATCCCGGGCGCGAGCGCACTCGACGGCGCCAGCCTCGACCGGCTCGCCAGCGAGATCGGTGCGACCCTGAAACAGGTGCTCCAGGTCGACCGCATCCAGATCACCGACGGCGGCAAGCCCGTGCGGATCCCGATCGCGCACGGGACGTCTTCTCCGCCGAGTCGGTCGCCGACCGATACCAGCCGGTGACACCGAGCAACCAGCTGTACTTCGTGCACAAGGGCGCCGTCTATCAGGGATCAGGCCGCCGGATTCCGGGCAAGGCCGGGCTGGGCGTGTACGGACTGACCTCGGTCGCCTTGGCGCAATCCGGCTCGGGTGCGCTCGAGGTGGCCGGCGTGCGCGGGCCCGAACAGCAACGAGACGCTCGACATCCCCAACCCGCACGTGGCCGGCACCCTCATCGCGACGACGGTGCACGGCGAGCTCTCGCGACCGAGTTGGGCGCCGGGCCGCGGCGGGAGGTCTGGATCGGCAACGGGTCGAATCTCGAGCGCGTGACCGGACCCAAGTCGGTGCAGAACGTCCCGCTGAACGTTCCGCAAGGCAAGGCGACCGGACAGGTGCTCGCCGTTCGGGTCAGTCCGGACGGCGGCCGGATCGCGCTCGTCCTGAAGACCAGCCGGCAGCTCGCAGATCTACGTGGGCACGATCGTCCGCAACGGGAACCAGGTCAGCGTCGACAACCTGGAGCCGATCAGCCCGCAGGGCGTGCAACATCACCGATGTTGCCTGGAACGACCAGTTCAAGATGTTCGCGACCGGCGGAGATACGATCATCGGCGGTGAGGATCAGGTCTACGAGGTGCAATGCGACGGATCACGCTGGACGCCGCGCGGCAACATCGACCTGCCCGGCGCACCGACGAGCGTGACCGCCGCCTCCGGATCCGAGGTCGTTGTCTCGTCACGTGGCGTTCGATCTATCAGCAGGAGGGTTCGAGCTGGCGCGCGCTGCTCAACGGCGAATCCTTGGGCGACAATCCCGTCTATCTCGAATAGCGGTTATCCACAGCCGTCGCGGAAGCGGACGCGGCGTGCGCATCAGCCGGACACGATGGGCCGATGTTCGCTGCCGTTGCTGACCTGCTCGACTTCGTCCTGCCTCGTGACTGCGTGGGCTGCCGGGCGCCGGGAGCCGCGTTGTGCGCCGGGTGCGCCGAGCCACGTCCGACGTCGGTCGATGTGGCCGGCATCAGCGTGAGCGCTGCGGCCGCTTACGACGGCGCCGTGCGTACCGCGTTACTTGCCTACAAGGAACGTGGCCGGCGAGATCTCGCGCCGCCGTTGCGAGCGCTCCTGGCCGGTGCAATCGACGCTCTTGGCCAGCCGAGCGCGCGTCCTCGTCCCTGTGCCGTCCTCTGCCGCGGCACGGCGGGCTCGTGGCGGTGATCACGTGGCGCGGTTGCTCCCGCGCGGGCGGCGCTCGCGCGACGCATTGCGGCTGGCACGCGCGGTGCGCGACTCGGCGGGCCTCGACGTCGGCGCACGCGCGGCCAACCTCGCCCTGGCCTTGCAGGCAGCGCCGCCGCCCTGGCCCGGGGCGTGCGCACTGATCGTCGATGACATCGTCACGTCCGGCGCAACCCTGACCGAGGCGGCCCGTGCCCTGCACGCAGCGGGCTGGACCGTGGTCGGTGCGGCGGTCGTCGCGGCCACACAACGGCGCTTTCCCGTCCGTACCGGACCTGCACAGCCGGTTCTGCACATTCCCAGTGCCGCTACACCTGGCACGTCCCGGCATGCGGGTCTAACGTCACAATGACTGATACGAGAAGGCGTGGCCCGACCGCCGAGCTCGTCACGGCCGTTCCACGCAAGATGGGTGGAGGTCGCGTGGCCATAGGTCCCGAAGCAGTCCCAGAGGCAGCCGATTCCGAGGGTTTCGACTCGAGTCCCGACGGCTCCGACGCCGGCTCAATCGCCAGCCGGATGCAGATCGTCGTTCGCGGGCGCAATGTCGTGATCCCGGATCATTACCGAACGCATGTCGGTGAGAAGCTCGCCAAGCTGGAACGCTATGACCACAAGATCATTCGGACGGACGTCGAGCTGCAGCACGAGCGCAACCCGCGCCAGAACGGCAGCTGCCAGCACGTCGAGATCACCTGCCGCACCCGTGGGCCGGTCGTGCGCAGCGAAGCCTGCGCCGAGGACTTCTACAAGGCGCTCGACGTCGCCGCCGAGCGCCTCGAGCGCCGGTTCCGCCAGGCCGCCGATCGCCGTCGCGTGCACCACGGTCGACGCACGCCGACGTCCATGCATACCTTCGCGAGCACCGCTGCCGAGCTCGAGGCGCGCGCGGCTGCGTCGGCTGCGGCTGACGAAGACCTGCCCGACGACGGTCCAGGGCGCATAGTCCGCGAGAAGATGCACCCCGACCTGCCGATGACCGTCGACGATGCGCTGTTCAAGATGGAGCTGGTCGGCCACGACTTCTACCTGTTCCACGACAAGGACAGCGACTGCGCGAGCGTGGTCTACCGGCGCCACGCGTACGACTACGGGCTGATCCGTCTCGGCGGCCAATCGCCCGAACCAGGCTGACGTGAGCCGGCAGTCAGGAGCTAGCCCGTAGGATTGCCGCCGTGGTACTTGCGAAGATTCTGCGCGCCGGCGAAGGCAAGATGGTCCGGCGCCTGGCCAATATTGCCGATCACATCGAGACCCTCGAGGACGACTACGTCGGTCTCAGCGATGCGGAGCTGCGCGCGCTGACCGATACGTTCAAGGAGCGCTACGGCGACGGCGAGACGCTCGACGACCTGCTGCCCGAGGCGTTCGCCGTCGTGCGCGAGGCCGCGCGCCGCACGCTGGGCCAGTTCCACTACAAGGTGCAGCTGATGGGCGGCGCCGCGATGCACCTCGGCAACATCGCCGAGATGAAGACCGGTGAGGGCAAGACGCTGGTCTCTACGCTTCCGGCCTATCTCAATGCGCTCGCCGGTGACGGCGTGCACGTCGTCACGACCAACGACTACCTCGCCGGCCGCGATGCCGACTGGATGGGTCGGGTGCACCGCTTTCTCGGCTTGAGCGTCGGGAAGATCCTCAAC
>CAVWFN010000019.1:0-21349 GCA_963754285.1 uncultured Actinomycetota bacterium | reverse complement strand
TGCCGGCCGGGACGAGAAGCCCGCGGAGGGCGCCGCGACAGCGTCCGGCCAGCTCGCCGAGGACGAGCCGATGCCCGAGTGGGAGCGCGAGCTGCTCAAGCCCGCAGGCACAGCGGGCGAGGCCGGCGCAGAGGCGCCGACCACTCCGGAGACAGCTCCGGCGGCCACCCCGGAGACTGCCGCGGAGACCCCCGCGGACACCGCTCCGGAGACCGCCCCGGCGGCAACCCCGTCCGCCTGATCCACCCCACACTCGAACGAAAGAGAAACAACGACGATGGCGAATTTTTCCGCCGCTGACGTGAAGAAGCTCCGCGACGCCACCGGCGCCGGGATGATGGACTGCAAGAAGGCGCTCGAAGAGGCCGACGGCGAGTACGACCGTGCCGTCGAGATCCTGCGCGTCAAGGGCGAGGCGAAGGCCGAGAAGCGGGCCGGTTCGCGCGAGGCCAGCAACGGGCTGGTCGCCGCGGCCGAGGGCGCGATGATCGAACTCGCGTCCGAGACCGACTTCGTTGCCAAGAACGAGCAGTTCCAGACCCTGGCCCAGGACATCGTCACGCACTTCGCGAACTCCGCGGCGACCGATGTCGACTCCCTCAAGGGCGAGACGCTCAAGGACGGCAAGACCGTCGAGGACAGCGTGTCCGCGCTTGCCGCCGTCATCGGCGAGAAGCTCGAGCTGCGCCGCGCGGTCAAGCTCGACGGCAAGGTCGCCACCTACCTGCACCGCAAGGCGTCCGACCTGCCGCCGCAGGTCGGCGTCCTCGTGCAGTTCGACGGCGAGGACGTCGAGGCCGCGCGCGGCGCTGCGATGCAGGTTGCCGCGCTGCGTGCACGCTTCCTGACCCGCGACGAGGTCCCGGCCGACGTGGTCGACGGCGAGCGTCGCGTGCTGGAGGAGAAGACCCGCGCCGAGGGCAAGCCCGAGCAGGCGATCGCCAAGATCGTCGAGGGACGCCTCAACGCGTTCTACGCCGACAACGTCCTGCTCGAGCAGGAGTCGGTGCGCGAGCCGAAGACGACCGTCAAGCAGGTCCTGGCGAATGCTGGCGTCACGGTCACGAAGTTCGCGCACTTCGAGGTCGGTGCCGCGTAGCTCCGCTCGAATTGCTTGCTCGCGTGCAATTGCGAGGGGGCCCAGCAGAGCCCGATAGGGTGAGATTTCCAGCCGACAGCGAGAGGGGCCGCCACGATGACTGACTTCGAGGCGGCCCCTTCGCCGTACCGGCGCGTGCTGTTGAAGCTGTCCGGCGAGGTGTTCGGCGGCGGCAAGATCGGCGTCGACCCCGATGTCGCCCATTCGCTCGCGATGCAGATCGCCGAGGTCGTGCACTCCGGCACCCAGGTCGCGCTCGTGGTCGGCGGCGGCAACTTCTTCCGCGGGGCCGAGCTGTCGCAGCGTGGCATGGACCGCGACCGAGCCGATTACATGGGCATGCTCGGCACGGTGATGAACTGCCTCGCCCTGCAGGACTTCCTCGAGAAGACCGGGGTCCCGACCCGCGTGCAGACGGCGATAACGATGGGTCAGGTCGCCGAGCCCTACATCCCACGCCGCGCCGAACGGCACCTCGAGAAGGGCCGCGTCGTCATCTTCGGTGCCGGTGCCGGCCTGCCCTACTTCTCGACCGACACCGTCGCCGCGCAACGTGCGCTCGAGATCGGGTGCGACGTACTGCTGCTCGGCAAGAGCGGCGTCGACGGCGTGTACGACGCCGACCCGCGCGAGGTTGCCGGCGCCGTGAAGTTCGACAACATCAGCTACGACGACGTGCTGCGTCGCGGCCTGAAGGTCGCCGACCAGACCGCGTTCAGCTTGTGCCGCGACAACAACATGCCGATCGTCGTGTTCGAGCTCGCCGACGGAAACATCGGCCGTGTCGTGCGCGGTGAGAAGATCGGCACGCTCGTCAGCGCGACGGGCTGAGACAGGGGACGTGATGATCGACGAGCGACGTTTGCGGAGCGAGAAGTGATCGACGAGACGATGTTCGAGGCCGAGGAGAAGATGGAGAAGGCCGTCCACGTCGCGCGCGACGAACTGGGTGGCCTGCGCACCGGACGCGCCAACGCCAACGCCTTCGCCCGGCTCGTCGTCGACTACTACGGTGCCCCGACACCGATTCCGCAGATGGCCACGGTCAGCGTCCCCGAAGCGCGGATGGCCGTCATCAAGCCCTACGACCCGACGCAGCTCGGCGCGATCGAGAAGGCGATCCGCGACAGCGATCTCGGTGTCAACCCGACCAACGACGGAATGATCATCCGTGTCGTGTTCCCGCAGTTGACCGAGGAGCGCCGCCGCGACTTGGTGAAGGTCGCCCGCGGCAAGGGCGAGGACGCCAGGGTGGCGATCCGGTCGGTGCGCCGCCACGCCAAGGACGCCCTCGACAAGCTGGTGAAGGACGGCGAGACCGGCGAGGACGACGTGCACCGCGCGGAGACCGAACTCGAGAAGCTGACGCACAAGTACACCGATCAGGTGGACGAGCACGTCAAAGCCAAGGAAGCCGAACTGCTCGAGATCTGATCGAGCTGACCACCGACTGCGATGCCTGACGACACCCCACCGGGGCCGGCGGTTTCACGCGGGCTGACCCGCGCGCGCCGCATCGGCGGACGCCCCGTGCCCGAACCAGCCCGTCCCGCGCCGCCCACCGACGGCGACAGCAACGACCAGCCGCCGCTCGCCGCCGAGGTCGCGCGCTCGTCCAAAGCGGGCCGCAACCTGCCCGCTGCGATCGGTGTCGGACTGGCCCTCGGCGCGGTGATCATCACCTCACTGTTCGTGTACCGGCCCAGCTTCGCGATCATCGTCGGGCTCGCCTCTGCGTACGCGAGCTACGAGTTGGCCTCGGCGATCGCGGTCACCAAGGTGCGGGTCGCGCTGATCCCCGTCCTCGTCGGCGGATCGGCAACGCTGGTCGCGGCCTGGCTGCGCGGTCCGGAAGGCCTGGTCGCCGGGATCCTGCTCACTGCCGTCGCCGTGATCGTCTGGCGACTCGGCGATGGCGCGCACGGCTTCTTGGACGACGTCGGCGCCTCGGTGTTCGTGCTGCTCTACGTGCCCGCGCTGGCAGGCTTCGCAGTGTTGTCGGTGCACGCCGACGACGGCGCCGCCCGCATCCTGGCGTTCGCCGCAACCGTCGTGTGCAGCGACACCGGCGGATACGCCACGGGAGTGCTCTTCGGCCGGCACCCGCTCGCCCCGATCGTGTCCAAGGCCAAGACCTGGGAAGGTTTCGCGGGCTCGGTGCTGTTCTGCTCCGTCGCGGGCGTGCTGTTCCTGACGCTCACCTTCCACCAGGCGTGGTGGACGGGGCTGCTGTTCGGTCTCGGCATCGTCGTCACGGCCACCCTCGGCGATCTCGGCGAGTCGGTCATCAAGCGCGACATCGGCGTGAAGGACATGAGCAACCTGCTGCCCGGGCACGGCGGGCTGATGGACCGGCTCGACTCGATGCTGCCCTGCGCCGCCGTCGCCTACCTGCTGCTGTCCGCTTTCGCGAAGTGATCGCACGCCGGGTCGAGCCGGACGAGGCGCTGGCCGAGGTCGTCCGCGCCGCGCAAGCACCCGGCACCGTCTGGATCGGTGTCGACGGGTTCGGCGGGGCCGGCAAGACCACCTTCGCGGAGCGGATCGCAGCCGCCGTGCCGCGAGCAACCGTCGTGCACGTCGACGACTTTGCCCGGCCGTGGATCGCCGAGTGGGACTACGACCGGTTCCGCACGGACGTCGTCGCCCCGATCGTCGCCGGACGCACCGCTCGCTACCAGCGCTATGACTGGCCGACCGAAACGCTCGCCGAATGGCACGATCTCGAGCCCGGACGGGTGATCGTCAGCGAAGGGGTGTCGTCGACCCGGCCCGAGACCGGCGTGCCGTGGGCGCTCACGATCTGGGTCGAGGCTCCGCGCGAGGTGCGGCTGCAGCGCGCCCTCGACCGTGACGGGCCCGACCTGATGGCGCGTTGGCTCGACGACTGGCTGCCCAGTGAGCAGGCCTGGGCGCAACGGGCACGCCCGCTCGAGTGGATCGACCTGGTGATTCCCGGCTGCTGAAGTGGCACGCTGGCCTCCATGCGCGAGTCCCTGTACGAGTTCGCCGGCGGCGACCAGGCGCTGCTCGCGCTCGCCCGGGCGCATCACGAGCGCTGTGTGGCCGATCCCGAGCTGAACCATCCGTTCTCGCACCCCGGCCAGCACCCGCAGCACGTCGAACGGCTGGCCGCGTACTGGGCCGAGGTGCTCGGTGGGCCGCCGACCTATTCGGAGCAGTGCGGCAACCAGTCGGCGCTGCTGGCGATGCACGCCGGAAACGGACCGGGGATGAACGAGCTCGGCGCGCGCTTCGTGGCCTGCTTCGACGCCGCCATGGACGACGCGGGGTTGCCCGGCGATCCCGCGTTCCGCGACGCGCTGCACCGCTACATGGAATGGGCCGTCGCCGACGTGTTGGCGCATCCCGAACTCGCCGACGTGCCCGAGCGCACCGAGATGCCGCGCTGGGGCTGGGACGGACTGGTCTGAGGCTCTGGGACAATCGAAGTGCCATGACTGCACTGCCTCTCGTCTTCGACGCTCCCCGCCGCGGCAAGCCGCCGGCCCATCTTGCCGACCTCGACATGTCCGCCCGCCGCGCTGCCGTAACCGCGCTCGGGCTGCCCGGCTTTCGGGCCGACCAGCTCAGCCGGCACTACTTCACCCGCTTCGAGACCGACCCGGGCGCGATGACCGACCTCCCGCCGGGCTTGCGCGACCAGGTTCGCGACGCGCTGATGCCGCCGCTGCTTCGCGAGGTGCGCACGCTCGAGACCGACACGGGCACGACGCGCAAGACCCTGTGGCGCCTGCACGACGGCGCACTGGTCGAGTCCGTCCTGATGCGTTACCCCGACCGCGTCACGGTGTGCGTGTCCAGCCAGGCGGGCTGCGGCATGGCCTGCCCGTTCTGCGCCACCGGCCAGGGCGGACTCACGCGCAACCTGTCGACCGCCGAGATCGTCGACCAGGTCGTCGCCGCAGCGCGGGTGGCGCGTGATCGCTTCGGCGCGCGGCTGTCGAACGTCGTGTTCATGGGGATGGGCGAGCCGCTGGCCAACTACAACCGCCTGGCTGCAGCCCTGCACCGGCTCGTCCACCCTGCTCCGGACGGGCTCGGGCTCTCGCAGCGGTCGGTGACCGTATCGACGGTCGGGCTCGTCCCGGCGATCGGCAAGCTGACCGACGAAGGTCTCAACGTCACTCTCGCGGTGTCGCTGCATGCCCCGGACGACGAGTTGCGCGACACCCTCGTCCCCGTCAACACGCGCTGGAAGGTCGCCGAGGTGCTCGCCGCCGCCGACGCCTATGCGGCGCGCACCGGGCGCCGCTACTCGATCGAATACGCGATGATCCGCGACGTGAACGATCAGGGCTGGCGCGCGGACCTGCTGGGCGACCTGCTCGCGCCCCGCTTGGCGCACGTGAACCTCATCCCGCTGAACCCGACGCCCGGCTCGGAGTGGGACGCATCGCCCAAGCCGGTCGAGCGCGAGTTCGTCCGCCGGCTCGAGGCACGCGGCGTCACCGTCACCGTGCGCGACACGCGAGGCCGCGAGATCGACGGCGCCTGCGGACAGCTCGCCGCGGCCGAATAGCCACCTCCGGCGATGGCGCTGCGCGATCTCGGTTCGCTGCTGCGTGGTGCCTTGCGGCTGGATCGCAGCCAGTCCGATCCGCTCGTCGCGCTGCGCAATGCGATCGGCATCGCCGCGCCGTTGGTCATCGCGGCCGCGACCGGCGCGGTATCGGCCGGGCTCCCGTCGACGATCGGAGCGTTGCAGACCGGCCTTGCCGACCGGCCCGGGCCCTACCGCCTGCGCGCGTTGCGGATGGCCGGCACGGCGTTCGCGGCCGCTGTGACGAGCGGGCTGGCGGTGCTGTGCTCGCGCAGCGATGCGGCGTCGGTGGTGCTGCTACTCGTCCTCGCGTTCGGCGCCGGGCTGCTCGTGACCGGCGGCCCGAGCGCCACCCAGGTCGGGGTGGCGGCGACCGGCGCAGCGCTCATCCTCGGCCACCTGCCCGAGCCTCCCGGCGCGGCGCTGCACGTCGGGTTGCTCGTGCTCGCCGGCGGCGCGGGACAGGCGCTGCTCGCGGTTGCCGCTTGGCCGCTCGGCCGGCACGCGCCCGAGCGAACCGCGCTGGCCGGGCTGTACAACGATCTCGCGGCCGAAGCCCACCGCCCGGCGGGTACCGGCGCCGCGCCCGCCGCCACCGCGACCGTGGGAACGGTGCGCGACACGCTGTACGGGTTGGGCCACGACCACGGGCCGAGCGTCGAGGCGTATCGCGTGCTGCTCGACGAGGCCGAACGGATCAGGCGCGAGGTCGCCGCGACCACCGCGCTCGTCGAGCGACTGGCCGGCGCCGGCGCGAGCGTCGACGCCGGGCTCGTCCGCGCTGCGCTCGGCAGCGGCGGTGACGTGCTTGCCGAGGTTGCGACGGCGCTCGCGGCGGGACGGCCGGTGGCCGATCAACGGTTGGAACCGACCCGCCAGGCGATCAATCGTGCCCTCGCCCGCCTTGACGCCGCCGACGATCTGACCCGGCGAGCCGCCGCGGCCCGGTTGCGCGCGCTCGCCGGGCAGTTGCGCGCCGTCGTCGAGTCGACGGCGACGGGCGCAGGGGAGGGACGCCGACCGGAACCGTCGGACGTGCGCGGCGCGCCGCGACTGCGCGACCCGATCGCGGCGTTGCGCGCCAACCTCACTCCCGACTCGGCGGTCTGGCGTCACGCGGTGCGCACTGCGGTGATGGTCGCGGGCTCCGACCTGGTCGTGCGGCTCGCCGGCTTCGCGCACGGGTACTGGGTGTCGCTGACGGTGCTCGTCGTGCTCCGTCCCGACTTCGCCTCGACGTTCCAACGGGCCGTGTTGCGCGTGCTCGGCACTGTGATCGGGCTGGTCGTCGCGACCGAACTGCTGCACTGGATTCCGGGCGGGACGTGGTACCTGATCGCGCTGGTCGCGCTCGCGTATTTCGGCGTGCGGCTGGCCGGGCCCGGCAACGTCGGTCTGACCGCCGTGTCACTGAGCGCGCTGGTCGTCGTGCTGCTCGCGCTCAACGGTGTCGCGCCCGTGCAGACTCTCGTCGACCGATCGACGGCGACACTTGTCGGCGGAGCCCTGGCACTGTCGGCGTCCCTGCTGTTGCCGGTCTGGGAGCGCGACCGCGTCTCATCACGTCTCGCCGATCTCGTCGCCGCCTACCGCACGTACCTGGACGCTCTGGCCGATCCGCAAGCAGCACCGTCGGATCGGCAACGCGCTCGCGCAGGCTCCCGATTGGCCCGGACGAACGCGCTCGTCTCACTCGACCGGGCTCGCGCGGAACCGGTCGTCGCACGCACCGAAGTCGACCTCGCCGAGGGCGTGCTGGCCAACTCGCATCGTGTCGTACACGCGTTGATGACCATGGACACGCTGCGGTCGTCCGCGCACGAGACACCGCGACTGCACGAGTTCCTGCGCGCGTGCTCGCAAGCGTTGGCCGAGTGCGAACGGGCGGTGCGCGAAGGGGCGCCGCCGCGTGCGATTCCTCGATTGCGTGCATTGCAGGAACAGGTGTTTCTCGAGCTCCGAGCAGGTCAGGACGCCGCTCCCGAAACGGTTGCCGCGCTCGCCGACGCCACCGACCGGCTCGCCAACGCAATCGACACACTGGCCGCCGGCCTGCGTCGCACACTCACCGCGAACTCGCACCACGCTGGTAGTACGGTCGCGCCGTGAGTGCCTTCGATGATCTTGGTGAGTTCGCGGCGTTACCCCGGCTGACGGCGCTGACGCTGAGCGGGGACGGGCGACGGCTGGTCGCTACGGTGCAGCATCCCGATGCGAAGAATGCGCGCTACATCAGCGCCTTGTGGGAGCTGGATCTGACCGGCGAAGCAGCGCACCGGCTGACCCACTCGCAGCAGGGGGAGACCGGCGCGGCGTTCCTGGCGGACGGTCGACTGGCGTTCACGTCATCGCGTGCGCGCCCGGACACCGACGGGGCTGCCGACGACGCGGCGGTCTGGGCGTTGCCCGCGGCCGGTGAACCCGAGTTGCTGCTGCGCCGTCCCGGCGGTCTGTCCGGCGCGGTCGTCGCGTCCGGGTCGGGCCACCTCGTCCTCGGCGGGAGCCGGTTGACATGGTCGAGCGATGCCGACGACGCCGCGCGACGCACCGTCCGCAAGGACCGCAACATCTCGGCGATCCTGCACAGCGCGATGCCGATTCGCTATTGGGATCACGAGCTCGACGTCGAGTCGTCCCGACTGCTCGTTCTCGACCCGGGCGCGACCGAGCTGCGTGACCTCGCGCCCGACGCCGCGATCGAACTCACCGAGGCGTCGTTCTCGATCAGTGCCGACGGCACGCGCGTCGCAACCACCTGGATGACCCGCGCACCGGGCGGCCGCGCGCCGGGATCGATCGTGCTGATCGACGTCGCGTCCGGCGACCGGCGCGTCCTGCTGGCCTCGGACGACGACACCGACTACTCGGGCCCGAAGATCAGCCCGGACGGTTCGACCGTGGCGGCGCAGCGCTACGTCGAAGCCCGCTTCGACCGGCCTTGGCACGAGGAACTGGTGTTCGCGAGCCGCGGACCGTGATGTGTTGGCAGCCGATCTCGGCGATCTGTATGCCACCGAGTGGGTGTGGTCCCCGAGCGGCGACACCCTCTATGTGGCCGGCGACCTGCACGGCCGCGGCGCTGTGGTCGCGGTCGACCCGGCTACCGGATACGTCCAGCGACGCCTCGTGGCCGATGCGTCCTACTCGAGTCTGTGTGTGAGCCCCGACGGCGCGACGATCTACGCGCTGCGTTCGGCGATCGATTCGCCGCCGCGTCCGGTTGTGATCGACACAAGACTGGAGGACCAGTCGCCGTCCGTGCTGTCGGCGCCGGGAACGATCCCCGATCTCCCCGGCGATCTGATCGAACTCAGCGCCGCGACGGACGACGACGAGTCGGTGCACGGCTGGTTGTGCCTGCCACCGACCTCCGACGAGCCGGCGCCGGTGATGCTGTGGATCCACGGCGGACCGATGACCTCGTTCAATGCATGGAGCTGGCGGTGGAACCCGTGGCTCGCGGTCGCGCGGGGCTGGGCGGTCGTGATGCCCGACCCGGCGCTGTCGACCGGCTACGGCCAGCGCTGGCTCGACCGCGCCTGGCCCTACAAGGCGGACGAGGTGTTCGCCGACTGCACGGCCGTTCTCGATTCAGTGCTCGATCTGCCCGACGTCGACGGGTCGCGCGTGGCCTGCCTCGGGGCGTCTTTCGGTGGCTACATGACCAACTGGGTTGCCGGCCACGCAGCCGAACGCTTCGGCGCGATCGTCACGCATGCCGGGCTGTACGCGCTCGACCAACAACACAAGACCACCGACATGGCGATGTTCAAGAACGGCATCTTCGGCGAACCGGCCGAGCATCCCGAGTGGTATCGCGCCAACTCGCCGCACTACGGCCTCGTCGGCGACACCCCGATGCTGATCATCCACGGCAACCGTGACTACCGCGTGCCGATCAGCGAGGCGCTGCGGTTGTGGTGGGACCTGGTCAGCGGTTGGGACGGCGACCCCGACGACCTGCCGCACCGGTTCCTGCAGTTGACCGGCGAGAACCACTGGGTGCTCTCGCCGGCCAACGTGGAGATCTGGTACGACGCGGTGCTCGGCTTCTGCGCGCAGCACGTGCTCGGGCAGAAGTGGACGCCGTCGCCGCTGCTCTGACTCAGGCCGGGGCGGGCTCGAGTTCGAGGTCCGCCACGATCTCCGGCTTGCGCGTCCGGATGGAGAACGTGACCAGCAGCCACGTGGCAGCCAGGAACGCGGTCGCCGTCCAGAACGATGCGTCCGCGGCTGTGACGAACACGTGGCGGGCAGCTGCTGCCCGCGACAGGCTCGGGTCGAGATGCTGTTCGGCGTTCTGGCTCGCGGTCCCGAAGACGGTGACGAGTACGGCGAGGCCGAGCGAACCCCCGACCTGCTGCATGACGTTCACCAGGCCGGAGGCGGCACCGGCGTCCTGCGGCTCGACACCGTCCAGTGCAGCCGTGGTGAGCGGCACGAACGCGAGCCCGTTGCCCAGGCCGAAGACCACCAGCGCGCCGGCCAGATCGAGATAGCTGCTCGATTCGGACATCTGCGTGAGCAGCAGCATGCCGAGGGTCGAGAAGGTGATCCCGGTGATCATGACGCGCTGGTCGCCGAAGCGGTCGACGAGGAAGCGCGCCGACAGCTGCGAGCTGGTGAACACCAACGCCGTCAACGGCAGGAACGCGAAGCCGGTCCGCAGGTCGCTGTAGCCGAGCACGCCCCGCAGGAACTGGGTCAAGAAGAAGAACATGCCCATCATTCCGGCCACGAGCAGCAACCGAGCGATGTAGGCACTCGTGCGGTTGCGGCTGGCGAACAGGCGCAGCGGCGTGATCGGCGATTCCGCCCTCATCTCGATCACCACGAAGGCGGCAAGCAGGATCAGGCCCCCTGCGAAGGACGCGATCGTGGCGACATCCGTCCAGCCGTCGGAGGCGGCATGGACGAACCCGTAGACGAGCGCGGTCATGCCGATCGTCGAGGTGAGCGCGCCGGCCAGGTCGAAGCGGCCGTGGTTGCGCTCGGTCTCCGGCAACACGGTGCGGCCGAGGGTCAGCAGCGCGATGCCGATCGGGACGTTCACGAACAGCACCCAGCGCCACGACGCCCACTCGGTCAGCATGCCGCCGGCAATCAGCCCGACGGCAGCGCCGCCGATCGAGACCGCGGTGTAGAGACCGATGGCCCGGGTGCGCTCGCGGCCCTGCGCGAACATCGTCATGAGCAGGGCGAGCGCGGACGGCGAGGCGAGCGCGCCGCCGACCCCCTGCACGGCACGGGCGATGAGCAGTTCCGCCGGGTTCTGGGCGAACCCGCCCACGAGCGACGCGAGCGTGAACAGGCCGATGCCGACCAGGAACACGCGGCGGCGGCCGAGGATGTCGCCGGCGCGGGCGCCGAGCAGCAGCAGGCCGCCGAAGGTCAGGGTGTAGGCGTTGACGACCCACGAGAGCCCGGCGTCGGAGAAGCCGAGCGCGGCGCGGATGTCGTGCAGCGCGATGTTCACGATGGTCGCGTCGAGCACGACCATCAACTGGCTGGTGAGGATGAGGGCCAAGACGAGTCCGGCGGCGTTTCGCGCCCCGGTCCGCCGTCCCAGCTGGTGGGTGGCGCGGTTCGCCACTCGGGACGGAGCTTGCACAGACACGAGCAAAACCTCGATCGGAGTAGTAGCATCGGTGAAACGGAAGGATCCTCCGGTAACGAACAATACGGAGGCAGCCTCCGGTTTCGCAAGTCGATTTCGCAATCAGTTCCGGGAAGGGTGACGCCGGTGAGCACGGACACCGACGCCCCCGCGCGCGCCCCGCGCAAGGACGCGGCCCGAAACCGCGAGGCCTTGCTGGCAGCGGCCACCGAGGTCTACGCCGAACGCGGCGTCGAGTCTTCGCTGGAAGAGATCGCCCGTCGCGCCGGGGTCGGTATCGGCACGCTGTATCGCCACTTCCCGAACCGCGATGCGCTCAACGAAGCGGTCTACCGCCGCGAGGTCGAGTCACTGTGCGACAACGCCGCCGAGCTGCTCGTGCGTATGGACGCCGTCGAGGCCCTCTCGGCCTGGATGCGGCGTTTCGCCGGCTACGTCGCGCGCAAGCGCGGCATGGCGATGGCGCTCAAATCGGCGCTGGGTCCTGACAACGACTTGTTCAGTTACAGCCACAAGCGGATCAAGGACGCCCTCGGCTCGCTCGTCGATGCGGCCGTCGCGTCCGGCCAGATCCGCTCCGATGTCGACTGCGACGACCTGCTGCGGGCGATGAGCGGGATCTGCATGGCCACCGACACGCCCGGCTGGTCGGAGCGCAGCGGACGCCTGGTCGACCTGCTCGTCGACGGCCTGCGCTACGGCGCGCCCGCTACTCGCTGACGAGCGCGCGGACCGACGGCGGGACGCCGATTCCTGCGCGCAGGTCGGGTGCCTCGCGCGGCGCGTCGTACACCGAATGCTGCGGCACGACGCCCGCCCACGAGTCGCCGGCGACGTCGTCGTCGGGATCGTCGGGCCACCCGGCCGAGATCTTCAGTGACCACTCGCTGATCGGCAGTTCCAGCACCAGCGTCGCCGCGAGTTCCGACTTGCGCGGACGCCGGATCTCGGCCGAACGGCCGGGGATGAGGCGCTCGGTGATCAGGTCGAGCGCGGCCTCGGCGTCGGTCGCGACGGTGCACGCGCCGAACAGCACCGCGCTGCGGTAGTGCAGAGACGACTCGAAGGCCGACCGCGCGACCAGCACGCCCTCGACCGTCGTGACCGTCAGACACGTGGGTGCACCGTCCGCGAGGCGGCGCATCCAGTGCGAGCCGGTCGACCCGTGGGCGAGCACCCGGTCGCCGTCGCGCACGATCGCGGTCGGGATCACCACGGGGTGACCGTCGCCCCCGACCAGGCCGAAGTGGCCGAGGATGCAGCTGTCGAGCAGCGCGTCGAGGTCGGCGCGCTCGGTGCTCGCCTTCTCGCGCAGCCGAGTGATGTCGGTGCGTGTCACCGGCCTATTACACCGTTGACGAGCGCAGCCATTCGGGACGGGGTGCCGTGTCGGCCCTCGGCGTGGTCGGCCCAGGTCATCGCCTGCAGCGCGGCGTTCGCGCCGAGCCAGCGCAGCGGCTCGGGTTCCCAATCGGGGGAACGATGGCCGACCCACGGCAACGTCGTGAGGTCGGTGTCGCGCCCGGTGATCAGGTCGGCCAGCGTGCGGCCGGCGAGGTTCGTCGTCGACACGCCGTCACCGACATAGCCGCCGGCCCACGCGAGCCGCGTTGTCCGGTCGAGACCGACCGAGGCGTGCCAGTCGCGGGCGATGCCGAGCGGGCCGCCCCAGCGGTGGGTGATGCGCGCGGAGCGCAGCACCGGGAACAGCTCGTGCAGGGTGTGCTCGAGCGCAGTGAACACGCGGTCGTTGCGATCGAAGTCGGGACGGATGCGCGAGCGGAAGTGGTACGGCGCCCCGCGTCCGCCGAAGACCATGCGCCCGTCCGCGCTGCGCTGCCCGTAAATGATCAAGTGCCGGTAGTCGCTGAAGGTCTCGCGTTCGCGCAGGCCGATCTCGTCCCACACCGCGTCGGACAGCGGCTCGGTGGCGATGATCAGCGAGTAGACGGGCGCGATGGCGCGGCGCAGCCCGGCCAGTGCCGGGGTGTAACCCTCGGTCGCGCGCACGACGGTGTCCGCGTACACCGTGCCGCGCCGTGTGCGCACCGCGCCGGGCTCGACGACCTTGGCGCGCGACTGCTCGTAGATCGTGACGCCGCGTGACTCGACGACCTCGGCCAGTCCGCGGACGAGTTTGGCCGGCTGAACCGCCGCGCAGTGCGGTGTGTACGTGCCGCCGGCGACATGGGTGGCATTGAGCCGAGCCCTGGCCCCGTCCGCGTCGAGCAGTTCGAGGTCGAGGCCGTACTCGGCGGCTTCACGGGCCTCGTCCTTCGCGCGGTGCAGCTGCGGAGCGCTGCGGGCGAGCACGACCGTGCCGCCGACGGCGATGTCCGCGTCGATGCCTTCTCGCGTCGCGACGCCGACCACCGCGTGAACGGAGTCGCGCATCGCGACGTACTGCGCGATCGCGGCGTCTCGTCCGGCTTCGGCAGCGAGCGTGTCGATGCCGACCGGATACAGCGCCGAACACCACCCGCCGTTGCGCCCCGAAGCGCCGAAGCCGGCGACGCGCGCCTCGACAACAGCGATCCGCAGGCTCGGGTCGAGCTCGTGCAGGTAGTACGCCGTCCACAGACCGGTCAGCCCGCCGCCGACGATCGCGACGTCAGCGGTCGTGTCGCCGTACAGATCGTCGCGTGGTTCGACCGGCGGCAGCTGGTCGAACCACAACGACAGAGATCGAAAATCGATGTCCACGTTCGCCTTCCGCGAGTGGTCATTAACGTCGCGAGTGGACACTTATAGCTGACCACTCAGCGCGTAAGTGACCACTCGCGGGGGTGCGTCAGTTCAATACCTCATCGAGGCTGACGGACTCGTAGCCGTGGGCTTCGGCGACGGGGCCGTTGGTGAGCTGGCCCTCGTGGGTGTTCAGGCCGAGGGCGAGCGCGTGGTCGCGGCGCAGCGCATCTCGCCAACCGCGGTTGGCGAGCTCGACGGCGTAGGGGAGCGTCACGTTCGTGAGCGCATACGTGGACGTGTGCGGCACGGCACCCGGCATGTTCGCGACGCAGTAGAAGACCGAGTCGTGGACCATGTACGTCGGGTCGGCGTGCGTGGTCGGACGGGAGTCCTCGAAGCAGCCGCCCTGGTCGATCGAGATGTCGACGAGCACCGAGCCCGGCTTCATGCGTGACACGAGTTCGTTGCTGATGATCTTCGGTGCCTTCGCCCCGGGGACGAGCACCGCGCCGATCACGAGGTCGGCGTCGAGAACTGCGCGTTCGACCTCGTAGGCGTTCGAGGCGATCGTCTGGCAGTGCCCCTGGTAGATCGCGTCCATCTGGCGCAGCCGCGCGACATTGCGGTCGAGCAGCAACACCTCGGCCTGCATGCCGAGTGCGATCGCAGCAGCGTTCTGCCCGGAGACGCCCGCGCCGATGACGACGACCTTCGCGGCGTACACGCCGGGGACGCCACCCATCAACGTGCCGCGGCCGCCGCCCTGGCGCATCAGGTGGTACGAGCCGACCTGCGGAGCCAGCCGTCCGGCAACCTCGGACATGGGCGCGAGCAGCGGCAGCGTTCCGTCGGGCAGTTGCACGGTCTCGTACGCGATGCCGGTCGTGCCCGCAGCGAGAAGCGCGTCGGTGCACGGCTGATCGGCAGCCAGGTGCAGGTACGTGAACAGCACCTGGTCCTTGCGCATGCGGTGGTATTCCTCGGCGATCGGCTCCTTGACCTTCAGCACCATGTCGCCGGTGGCCCAGACGTCGTCGGCCGTGTCGAGGATCTGCGCGCCTGCCGCGACGAAGTCGTCGTTGGGGATCGACGAGCCGACGCCGGCGTCCTTCTCGACGAAGACCTCGTGCCCGCTGCGCACCAGCTCGTGCACGCCGGACGGGGTGATCGCAACCCGGTACTCGTGGTTCTTGACCTCGCGTGGGATACCAACCTTCATGCCGAGATTGTGGAACATCACGCCGACTGATCACCAGATCTACGAATATGATTCGCTAGAATCGGGTTGTGCCTGCCGAACATTCGATAGTGGGGCCGATGCCCGCCGTCGCGCCGAACGATGTTCTGGACGAGATCGACCGCCGCATCGTCCGCGCCCTCGCCGATGACGCGCGGATGCCGAACAACGCACTGGCGGCCCTCGCCGGAGTCGCCCCGTCCACATGCCTCGGCCGGGTGCGTGCGCTGCGCGAACGCGGCGCGATCCGCGGCTATCACGCCGACGTCGACCCCGCTGTGCTCGGACGGCCGTTGCAGGCAATGATCGCCGTCCGGTTGCAGTCGCACGCCCGCGGGCACATCCCCGACTTCATGGCGAAGATCGCCAAGCTGCCCGAGGTGATCAACGTGTTCTTCCTCGGCGGCGCCAACGACTTCCTCGTCCACATCGCCGCGACGAACACGACCAATCTTCGCGATTTCGTTGTGGTCAACCTGAGCGGCAACCCCGATGTCGCACTGACCGAGACGAATCTGATCTTCGAACATGTCCGAGCGGGGGTCACGCACTGAACACTTCCTGCTGACACGTCGAGGTTGCTAGGCACACAATCGGATACTCGCGGGTCGTGAGGGAATCGATGAGTGCTCCGCAGATCGCTACGAACAGCCGCGATGAGCTGGTCGACGCGCTGCTGCGTTCCGACGCGCCTCGGACCACCCTGCTGTGCGGCGACCCAGGGATGGGGAAGACCACCGTCCTCGCCGCAGTCGCCGCACGCGCAACGGCTGCGTGGTCTTGGGACCGGCAATGTCATCAGATGGAAGCCGGGATCGGGCTCTCCGTGCTCGGCGATCTTTTCGGCGCACTGCCGGGCGACGTTGTCACGGCACTGCCGGTTCCGCAGCAAAGGGCCATCGAGACGGTGCTCTATCGAGCTACCGAGCCGATCGCGCTCACCGATCGGCTGCTGACAACAACCCTGGTCGGTGCGCTGCGCGAATTGTCGCACCGTGGGTCTGTCGTGGTCAGCATCGACGATCTGCATTGGTGCGACGGGACGTCACTGGCTGCATTGCGGTCAGCGCTGGTCCGGATCGACGCACCATCGCTTCGAGTGTTGCTCACAGCTCGGACCGGATTGGCGCCAGACGTGCCGCATGCCGTGCGCGTGGAGCTCCCTCCTCTGAGCGTCGACGAGGTCGAGGCACTGGTCCGTGCGCTCGCGCCACAAGTGCGAGCGGCGCAATTGGCCGAGATCGTCCGGATGAGCGCCGGCAACCCGTTCTTCGCGACGGAACTGGCGCGCGCGGTGATTGACGGGAGGTCCGAACGACTGCCGAGCTCACTGCGGACGGCGTTGGATTCTCGTATTGACGAGCTGCCGCCCTCTGTGCGTGCCGCGATACTGGTCATCGCCCTCCGAGGCGACGTCGATGTACGCGAAGCCCCTCTCGCCGAGCTCGGTGCGGCATTCGAGGCCAACGTACTGACGTCGACAGCTGGCAGGGTTCAGTTCAGCCATCCGCTGCTCGCATCGGCAGTGATCGCCGAGGCAAGACCCGATGCGTTACGTGTGGCGCACCTAGCGGCGGCGGATGCGATCGACGATCCGGTCGTCCGTGCATTGCATCGTGGTGCAGCGCTCGCGCCGAGCGAAGCCCTCGCAGCCGAACTCGACGCAGCTGTGGGCATCGCGCGCAGCAGGGCCGACTGGACGAGCTTCTGCGGGCTGGCGCGGCTGGCGCTTGCCGCCACGCCGAACGGCGCACGACCCACCCATCGCGTGATCGAGGCGGCGTCGGCCGAGCTGCTCGGCGGCGACGTCGACTTGGTGCTTCCGTTGGCCGAGGAGGTAGCGGCGCGCACATCTGTGGGCGTCGAGCTCGTCACAGCCGCCGAGATGCGCGACCTGTTCATCGACGACCACGATCTCGGCGCTGCAGAGTTCGGCAGGCTCGCCGACCGTCTCGAACCTGGCTCAGACGATCATCGCCAGGCTCGGATCGATCAAGCCTCGCGGCTGCACAAGGCGGGGCGCCTCGCCGACGCAATCGGACTGCTCGTCAGCCTGCTGCCAGAAGATCACGACACGACCTGGTCGCAGCTCGTCGGCAACATCGCCTATCTCGAGCGCATGGCTGGAAGGCAGCATGACGCGCGACTGCTAGCCGAAGCCGTCGAGGTAGAGCGGGCCTGGAACGCCGAACACGCCGCCACTCGGCCGCTCGAAGACGCAGCCGGACACGCAGGGATCATCGCGATGCTTGATGATCGCCACGACGAGGCCGCCGCGCTGCTCGAGATGGCCGAGCGTGCCGTCATGTCGGTCGGAGTTGGTCCGCGCTGCCAGTACTACATCGGCGCGTTCAAGTGTCGAACGGGGCACGTAGCAGAAGCCATCAGGTACCTCTCCGCCGAGATGCCGTTGGCGATGCGCGGTGAAGCGAAGACTGATGCCCTGCTGCGCCTCGGCCACTGCACCGTGTGGGCCGATCATGAACAGACGCGTCACCTCGTGGACGCGGCGCAAGCACAGATACTCGACAACGACCATCGCGAGAACGCGGACCTGTGCTTCGTCCACGGCTTCGATCTGCTTCTCGACGGTCACGCCCAGGCCGCATTCTTGAGATTGCGCGAGGCTGTGCGGCACCTCGACGCTTGCGGCTACCTCGAGCCGTCACGGATTCCCGCGCGGCCGGCGCTGATCGAAGCGGCTGTGGCCGTAGGTGAGGTGCCGATCGCAAGGCTGATGTGCGCCGACCTCGATCGCGCGTCGCGAGCACTGTCCAGCAGATGGGGCCGGGCGGCGACCCTGCGTAGCCGGGCGGTGATCAGCGTCGCGGACGGTATGGACGACGCCGACTCGATGCTCGCTGCGTCAGCGCAACAGTTCGAGGACATCGGCGTGCCGCTCGAGGCGGCGCGCAGCTACCACCTCCTGGGCAGCCGGCGCCGGCGACTGGGTCACCGCACGGCAGCGCGCGAAGCGTTGATGCGAGCTCACGAAATCTCTCTGGGATGCGGCGCGAACCGCCTTGCGGTGACGATCGATCTGGAGATGCGTCGACTCGGTGGGCGCACCACAGGCAGGACCGACCTCACCGGTGCCGAAGTGCAGGTCGCGCGATTGGTTGCCGACGGCATGCGGAACCAGGACGTTGCCGAAGCGCTCCACGTCACCGTGAAGACCGTCGAAGCCCACCTGAGCCGGATCTACCGCAAGCTCGGCGTGCGGGGACGTGTCGCGCTTGCCAGAGCGATGAACGATGAGACGAGCTGACCGGTCTGGATCAACAGCAAACTGTGGGGTTTTCCCCGACGCCGCGGCCTGGGCGCGTCCCTAGCGTGATCTTGCAAAGATCCCGGTTCGAGGAGGCCGAAGTGTTGCCACCGATGCTGGCCGACGCACTGTATGCCGCGCACAGATCAGACCAACGCCAACGAGAACTCGCGGTCGAGCGCGACCGTCGGACGAGCCCGGGTGCTCCACTCCCCGCGAGCGCCGCGGACATCCCGGCCGCCCCGCGTCGCCGGCTGTCGTGGCTGCGCCGTGGCAGTACGGCCGTTCGCACGAGCGTGCCGTGACCAGATCGGCCATCGAGCGCCGCCGCAGCGAACGTGCTGTGGACGGCCTGGCACGGGCACTTGTCGATGTGCTCGCGTCGGCCGGTTCGCAAGCTATCGTCTGGGAATACCGCGGGCTCGACGAGGCTGCGACTGGACGCGACGCGCCTGTGCACCTGAGTCGCTGAACCTCGCGCGACTGCTCGGTCCGTGCGGTCTATGTCTGGGCCGACGTGACGAGGTGTTGATGCTGCACACGATCTACGGTCTGCCGGCGCACATCTTGCTGATCCACGTGATCGTGGTGCTCGCGCCGCTGGGTGCGTTGTTCACCGTGCTCAGTGCGCTGTGGCCGGCGGCACGGCACAAGCTCGGGTTCATCAGCCCGCTCACCTGCTTGATCGTGTTGATCTTCGTGCCGATCACCACGAATGCGGGCAACTGGCTGCGCAGCAAGATCGATCCCGCTCATCAGAATCCGAAGATCACGCGTCACGTACAGCTGGGCAACACGTTCATCTACTTCGCGATAGCGCTGTTCATAGTGTCCGCCGCGGTTTGGTGGATCGGTCGGCGACGAGAGTTCGGTATCGGGACGAAGCCGGGCGGCTCGGCGCTGCCGGCGTGGTGGTCGACCCTGGTCATGGTTGTCACCGTGCTGGTCGCGGGGCTCACGGTGGTGCAGCTCTACCGCATCGGCGATACCGGCGCCCACGCTGTGTGGGACGGCATCGTTCGCTAGCCGGGTTACCTGCCGCCGGCGAACACACCCTGCGCGGGGAACGCGCCGTTGGCGATGATGATGCGGGTCAGGCCCTTGCCGAGCTCGACCAGGCGGGCGGTGCGTTCGGGTCCCAGGTGCTCCCACGGCGCGGCGTCCAACGCGTCGGTCATGGCCTCGACCTCGGCGCGCTGCGCGGCGCCGGCTTCGGTGAGCTGTTCGCCGTCCATCAGCCCGCGCGCCTCGAGCGCGGCGAGCGCGGCCGACCATTGCTCGTCCGACCACCCGCGTAGCGCCTTCGCGGCGTCGACGGTGAAACCGCGCCCGGTCGCCGTGTGGGTGACGATCGATTCGATGCCGGACAAGCCCGCGCGCGCGAGCGCCATCGTGTGGCCGTCGCCGCGCGACTCGCGCAGCAGTGTCGCCGCGTGCCACATCGCCAGGTGCGGTTCGTCCGGCCACGGCAATGCGGCGTGGCCGGCGTAGAGCGGACGTCCTTCCGGGGTGAGCGCGGTCGTCGCTTCACGGGCGAGTTCGGCCAGCTCGGATACCTCCGGCGAACCGACTGCATCGCCGAGCAGCCGGCGCAGGGCGAGGTCTGCACTGCGCAGTCGCGCGTCGAGGATCTCGTCGATCGTCGCGAGCGTCCACGCCCGCGGGATGTACTTGGCGACCAGGTCGGGATTGAAGTTCACGAAGGTCGCCGTGGTGACTCCGGGCGTCACTGCGCCCATCGGTGCCGAGCGGGACGCGAAGTACGGCATGCGCCCGGGTCGGAGCCCCGCTGCGACCAGTTGCTCCTCGGCCTCGGGCGCGAAATAGATCATCGAGTGCAGGGAGTCGGTGGCGCGGTGCGCACGCCCGGCGAGTTCGCTCACCCGGCCGACCCTAGAACCCGTCCCAGCTCGGTGCCGAGGCGGTGCCCCGACAGCCACGCCGATTCGACCCGCGGCGCACCGCTCGGACACCACGAGTCACCGCACACGGCAAGCGGTCCGTCCCACCAGTAGGGCGCGTCCCCGTGCGTGCCTGTGGGTTTGGCGAAGGTCCAGCGGTGCGCGTGCGTCCACTCGGGTTCGGTGGCGAGATCGACTAGCCGGCGCGCCGCGTCGATCGCCGGAGCGATGGCGTCGCTCGGATCGTCGAGCTGGCTCCGAGCCCTTTCGGCCGTGGTGTGCAGGACGAGGACGGGCGCGCCGTCGCCACGACGCGCCCCGTCATCGGCGATAAGCGTGAGGTCGGGATGGTCATTGACGAAGGCGGCGTTGCGCAAGTTCCATGTCCGCGCCGCGAACCCGGCAGCGACGGCGATGACGGGCTCGTAGTCGACCCAGTCAATCAGGTTTCCTGCTAGTCGGGCGGCTTGCGCATCGGGCATCGCCAGCACCGTCACGTCGTAGCCGGTCGGCAGTTCACGCACCTCGTCCTCGAGACTCACCTCGCCGTGCAGGTCGCGGGCGAGGCTGCGCAGCCCGTCCCGCGTCGCGAAGCGCATCGGACCGGACGTCGTCGTCCGTGTGTCGCCGGCGAACACGTCGAACGTGTCGGTCCACTCACGGACGAGGCCACGGCGGCGCCAGTCGGAGACGACCGCGGCGAAGCCGTCGTCTTTGACGGTGAAGTACGCAGCACCGAGATCGACGCGCCGTCCGTGCAGGAGCGGTGACGCCAACCGGCCACCGACAGCACGTCCGCGCTCGCGCACAGTGACGTCGACGCCGGACGCCCGCAGCGCGGCCGCACACGCCGCACCCGAGATCCCGGCCCCGACCACCAGCACCCGTCCCATAGTGGTCAGTTTCGCGCACGGTGGTCAGTTACAACTGACCACCGTGGCTGAAACTGACCACTGTCGCGGACGGGGCTCGGGT
>CAVWFN010000018.1:0-19741 GCA_963754285.1 uncultured Actinomycetota bacterium | reverse complement strand
TGAAGCCGGCGGTGGACGAGGCGCTGGAGAAGTGTCCTGACGTGCGCTGCGGTGCTGGTCGTCAAGCGCACCGAGCAGGACGTCGAGTGGACCGACGGCCGTGACGTCTGGTGGCACGAGGTGGTCGAGCGGCAGTCGACCGAGCACACGCCGCGAGGCCTTCGACGCCGAGCACCCGCTGTTCGTCATGTACACCTCCGGTACGACCGGCAAGCCGAAGGGCATCCTGCACACGTCCGGCGGCTACCTGACCCAGGCGGCGTACACGCACCACGCGGTGTTCGACCTCAAGCCCGACGACGACCTGTACTGGTGCGGCGCCGACATCGGCTGGATCACCGGGCACAGCTACATCGTCTACGGGCCGCTGGCCAACCGGGCGACGTCGTTCATGTACGAGGGCACGCCGAACACCCCGAACGAGCACCGCTGGTGGGAGATGATCGAGAAGTACAAGATCACGATCCTCTACACCGCGCCGACGACGATCCGCACGTTCATGAAGTGGGGCGAGGACATCCCGGCAGGCGCACGACCTGTCCTCGCTGCGGCTGCTCGGGTCGGTCGGTGAGCCGATCAACCCCGAGGCCTGGATGTGGTACCGCGAGAACATCGGCGGCGACCGCTGCCCGATCGTCGACACCTGGTGGCAGACCGAGACCGGCGCGATCATGATCAGCCCGCTGCCCGGGCGTCACCGCGACCAAGCCGGGCTCGGCCATGCGGCCGCTGCCGGGCATCGGCGCCGACGTCGTCGACAACGACGGCAACCCGGTGCCCGAACGGCGGCGGCGGGCTGCTCGTGCTCACCGAGCCGTGGCCGTCGATGACGCGCGGCATCTGGGGCGACCCCGAGCGGTTCAAGGAGACCTACTGGGCGCGGTTCGCCGAGCAGGGCTACTACTTCGCCGGCGACGGCGCGAAGAAGGACGACGACGGCGACCTGTGGCTGCTCGGCCGGGTCGACGACGTCATGAACGTCTCCGGGCACCGCATCTCCACCACCGAGGTCGAGTCGGCGCTGGTGTCGCACCCGTCGGTGGCCGAGGCGGCCGTCGTCGGCGCCACCGACCCGACCACCGGGCAGGGCATCGTCGCGTTCGTCATCCTGCGCGGCAACGTCGACCGAGGAGGCCGAGGGCGAGGAGCTGGTCAAGACGCTGCGCAACCACGTCGCCACCGAGATCGGCGCCGATCGCCAAGCCGCGGCAGATCATGATCGTTGCCGGAGCTGCCCAAGACCCGCTCGGGCAAGATCATGCGCCGGCTGCTGCGCGACGGCGTTGAAACCGGCCGTCGACGAGGCGCTGCAGAAGTGCCCTGACGTCCGCAGCGTCCTGGTCGTCAAGCGCACCGAGCAGGACGTCGAGTGGACCGACGGTCGCGACGTCTGGTGGCACGACGTGGTCGACAAGCAGTCGACCGACCACACGCCGGAGGCCTTCGACTCGGAGCATCCGCTGTTCGTCATGTACACGTCGGGCTCGACCGGGAAGCCGAAGGGCATCCTGCACACATCGGGCGGGTACCTGACCCAGGCCGCTTACACGCACCACGCGGTGTTCGATCTCAAACCCGACGACGACCTGTACTGGTGTGGTGCCGACATCGGCTGGATCACCGGGCACAGCTACATCGTCTACGGGCCGCTGGCCAACCGGGCGACGTCGTTCATGTACGAAGGCACGCCGAACACGCCGACCGAGCACCGGTGGTGGGAGATGATCGAGAAGTACAAGATCACGATCCTCTACACCGCGCCGACGACGATCCGCACGTTCATGAAGTGGGGCGAGGACGTCCCGCAGGCGCACGACTTGTCGTCGCTGCGGCTACTCGGGTCGGTCGGTGAGCCCATCAACCCTGAGGCCTGGATGTGGTACCGGCTCAACATCGGTGGTGACCGCTGCCCGATCGTCGACACGTGGTGGCAGACCGAGACGGGCGCGATCATGATCAGCCCGCTGCCCGGCGTCACCGAGACCAAGCCGGGATCGGCGATGCGCCCGTTGCCGGGGGTCGGTGCCGACGTGGTCGACAACGACGGCAAGCCTGTCCCGAACGGTGGCGGCGGGTTCCTCGTGCTCACCGAGCCGTGGCCGTCGATGACACGCGGGATCTGGGGCGACCTCGACCGGTTCAAGGAGACCTACTGGGCGCGCTTCAGCGACGAAGGCTTCTACTTCGCCGGCGATGGTGCGAAGAAGGACGAGGACGGCGACCTGTGGCTGCTCGGCCGCGTCGACGACGTCATGAACGTGTCCGGGCACCGCATCTCGACCACCGAGGTCGAGTCGGCGCTGGTGTCGCACCCGTCGGTGGCCGAGGCCGCCGTGGTCGGTGCGACCGACCCGACGACCGGGCAGGGCATCGTCGCGTTCGTCATTCTGCGGGGCAACGTCACCGAGGAGTCCGAGGGCGAGCAGCTCGTCAAGACGCTGCGTGACCACGTCGCCAAGGAGATCGGCGCGATCGCGAAGCCGCGCCAGATCATGATCGTTCCGGAGCTGCCGAAAACGCGTTCCGGCAAGATCATGCGCCGGCTGCTGCGCGACGTCGCCGATCACCGCGAACTCGGCGACGTCACCACGCTCACCGACTCGTCCGTCATGGATCTCATCGGGGAGAAGATGCCGTCGGCGTCCGAGGACTGACCGCGAACTGCCGACCAGGTCAACGAACGGTGTCGAACAGGTCGACACCGTGCGTCGACGCGTAGGTCACCAGGAATTTGCTGACCAGTGAGACGAGCGTTGCGCGCTCGCGGCTCGGGAGCAGGTCGAGCATGCCCTCGACATCGTTCTGGAACCGGCGCGCGACGCGTGTCGCCAGCGCGCGTCCGGCGGCAGTGAGTTCGACCTGGACCACCCGTCGATCGACGCTGGACGGGACCCGTGCGACGAGCCCGCGGCGAGCCGCGCGATCCACCAGTCCTGACGTGCTCGACTTGTCGAGGCCGAGCAGCTTGGCCAGGTCGTTCATCGTGGGCGTGCGATCGCGCAGCACACCGAGTAGACGCGCCTGAATCAGCGACACGTCCTGTTCGCTCGCACGGGCAGCCAGGTTTGCCTGGATCAGGAAAGAGAGTTGCGCGAGCGCGTCGGCGGGTTCCAGTTCACGGGCAGCCATGTCTGCACCCTACTTGATTTAGTTGGTAGTACGAACTAAGTTGGTACGTGATACCAACTAAATCGGAGATCGACATGCAGACGATGAACGCTGCTGTGGTCACGGCGTTCGGCGACCCGCCGCACTACGAGCAGATGGCGGTTCCGGAGCCGACCGACGATCGCGAGGTCGTCGTCGATGTCGTGGCTGTCGGGCTGCACCCACGCACTCGAAGCGGTGCGGCAGGTACGCACTACTCGAGTAGCCGAACCCTGCCGATGGTGCCCGGCATCGACGCGGTCGGCCGCCGTCCTGACGGGAAGTTGATCTACTTCGTCGCGCACGACGACGTCGTCGGCACCATGGCCGACAAGGCACTCGCCGAATCGCGGCGCTCGATCGAGTTGCCCGATGACGTCGACGCGGTCAAGGTGGCGGCAGCGATGAACCCGGCGATGTCGTCCTGGGTCGCCCTGCGCCGCAAGGTTCCGCTGGCGCCGGGGCAGAGCGTTCTCGTTCTCGGCGCGACCGGCAACGCCGGCGCGATGGCCGTCCAGGTGGCCAAACGACTGGGCGCCGGGACGGTGATCGGGGTAGGCCGTGATCGCGCACGCCTCGAGGCGCTGCCTGCCATCGGCGCCGACCGGGTGGTGGCTCTCGAAGACGGCGACGAGGCGCTCGGAGCTGCGGCGGCGGAGGTCGACCTCGTGCTCGACTATCTGTGGGGCGAGCCGGCGGCGCGCGCGATAGTGGCGATGTTGACCGTTCGGTCGGACCGCAGTCGATCGGTCGACTGGATCCAGATCGGCTCGGTGGCGGGACCGACGATCGAGCTGCCGTCCGTGGCGCTGCGGTCGGCCAACCTGCGCGTGCAGGGAGTCGGTCAGGGCTCGGTTTCCGGACCGGCCTACCTCGCCGAACTGCCCTCGCTCGTCGACGAGATCTGCTCGGGCGCGCTGCGCCTAGACACGCGCACCGAATCGCTCGCCGAGGTGGAGTCGGTCTGGACCTCGCCGGAGTGCCCGGGTGTGCGCACCGTCCTGCTGCCGAACGGCTAGGTCAGGCTCGGAGGAATTCATCCAGCGCGATCGCGTCGAACGGTGCACGGACTTTGACGTCGTTGTCGAAGTAGACGTAGGCGTCGCGTCCGGCGTCGGTCCACGAGCGGACGGTCGCGGCCCACTCGGCGAGCGCGGTAGGCGTGTAGCCGCTCGTGTACAGCTCCTTGTCGCCGTGCAATCGCGCGTACGCGAAGCCGGTGGTCGCCTCGGTGATCTTCGGCCAGCGTCCGGCCGTGTCCGCAGCGACGATCGCTACCTCGTGGGCGCGCAGTTGGTCGAGGAATGCCTCGACGGCGAAGCTGTTGTGCCGCACCTCGATCGCATGGCGCATCGGCCGGTCGGCGTCGGCATCGGTCAGTGACCGGTCCTTGACCCGGTCGTCGTGGCGTTTGGCGAGCCACGACGCCTCAGCCGTCGACCTCGGCAGCCGGCTGAGGAAGTCCTCCATCCGTTCGGCGTCGTAGCCGAGCGAGGGCGGCAGCTGCCACAAGATCGGGCCGAGCTTGTGGCCGAGCGCCAGCAGGCCGTTGGCGAAGAAGTTCGCCAACGGCGTCTCGGCGTCGCGCAGCTTCTTCATGTGCGTGACGAATCGCGGTCCCTTCACGCTGAACACGAAATCGTCCGGCGTCTGGTCGTACCAACCGCGATAGCTCGTCGGCCGCTGCAGCGAGTAGAACGAGCCATTGATCTCGACCGTGGACAGTTTGTCCCCGACGTACCCCAGTTCCCGCCGGTGGGGCAGGCCCTTCGGGTAGAACACTCCGCGCCACGGGGGATAGGTCCACCCCGAGATCCCGATCCGGGCATGTCCGGCTTTTGGCTCCCTGTCGGGCACGCTGATATCCTTCTACTGCGACCAGCCTCCGTCACCGCGGGGGTGTGCAAAGCGGAAGCCTCGAAGCCTCCCACCCGGCCACGCGTAGTGGCCCGGGTTCCGGTCCGGGACCAGCGGTTCGCCGCTGCGTCCACGTCGCGCTTGCGCGGCACGGACTGGTCGGAAATTCGAGGCCCCGTCCGTACTCGCGGCACGGGGTCTTCGCATTCCCGCGAAGTCCACGCAACAGGAACGACCAGTGGAGGTCCCATCAGTTCCGAACCGAGGATCAACGACCGGATCCGAGTCCCTGAAGTGCGTCTCGTCGGTCCCGAAGGCGAGCAGGTCGGCATCGTGCCGATCGGCAAGGCCCTCGAACTGGCGGCCGACGCCGACCTGGATCTCGTCGAGGTGGCGCCGATGGCGCGCCCGCCCGTCTGCAAGCTCATGGATTACGGCAAGTTCAAGTACGAGAGCGCGCAGAAGGCCCGCGAGGCCCGTCGCAACCAGGCGCTCACCGTCATCAAGGAAATGAAGCTTCGCCCGAAGATCGACTCGCACGACTACGAGACCAAGAAGGGTCACGTCGAGCGGTTCCTCAAGCAGGGCGACAAGGTGAAGGTCACGATCATGTTCCGCGGCCGCGAGCAGTCCCGTCCCGAACTCGGGTTCCGGTTGCTGCAGCGCCTGGCCGAGGACATCTCGGGTCTCGGCTTCGTCGAATCCTCACCGAAGCAGGACGGCCGAAACATGATCATGGTGGTGGCCCCACACCGCAACGCCGCCAAGCCCCAACGCCAGCCGCGTCCGCAGACCGCCGATCCGTCTGTGCCCGCCGCGGTCGAGGCCGAACCGGCCGAGTAAGAACCGACTACCGAAGGAAGATCAAGTGCCCAAGTTCAAGCCGAACGGTGCAGCGAGCAAGCGTTTCAAGGTCACCAAGTCCGGTCGCGTGCGAAGCCTGCACGCACATCGCAAGGCTGGAGCTGCTTTTGCCTCGACACCCGTGCGCGGAAGCAGCTTCCGTCGCCGTCACGCCGGAATGACCGACGTCGATCCGGCCGATGCCCCGCGCATCAAGAAGCTGCTCGGTCGCTGACCGCTCTTCGTCCCCCTTCGGCCCAGCCGCCTCATCGCAGGCGGCCCGACCCAACGAGGTATCACCGTGGCACGCGTCAAGCGAGCAATCAACGCCCAGAAGAAGCGCCGGACGACCCTGGAAGCCGCGTCCGGCTACCGCGGGCAGCGCTCGCGTCTCTACCGCAAGGCCAAGGAGCAGCTGCTCCACTCGGCCACCTACTCCTACCGCGACCGCAAGGCACGCAAGGGTGATTTCCGCCAGCTGTGGATCACCCGCATCAACGCTGCGGCTCGCGCGAACGACATCACCTACAACCGCTTCATCCAGGGCCTGCGCCTGGCCGGCGTGACCGTCGACCGCAAGGTGCTCGCCGATCTGGCCGTCAACGACTCGACCGCGTTCAGCGCGCTCGCCGAGGTCGCCAAGGCGGCCGTCGCCGACGCGAAGTCCGCAGCGGCCTAGCAGCATCCTGCTCAGCAGCCAGAACGCCCGGCTCGTCGCCGCGCGCCGCCTGACCCGGCGAAGCGCGCGGCACGAGACCGGGCGTTTCCTCGCCGAGGGTGCCCAGGCGGTGCGCGAGGCGCTCGCCGCCGGAGTGGTTGATGAACTGTTCGCCACCGAAGCGGCCCGCGAGCGTTACCCGGAGCTGACCGGCGAGTCGTCCGAGATCAGCGTCAAGGACGCCGCCGGCCTGTCCGAGACGGTCACCCCGCAGGGGCTGGTCGCCGTCTGCCGCCGCATCGACGTGCCGCTGAGCGAGGCCCTCGACGCCGCCCGCCTGGTGGCTGTGCTCGTCGAACCGAACGACCCCGGTAACGCCGGGACGATCCTGCGCACGGCCGATGCGGCCGGTGCCGACGCCGTCGTGATCGTCGGCGGGGTCGACATCTACAACGGCAAGGCGGTGCGGGCCACGGCCGGCAGCCTCTTCCATCTGCGCGTGTGCGTTGACGCGAGCCTCGAGGCAGTCCTCGGCAGCGGGCTGGTCACGCTCGCCACCACGGGCGCAGGCGCGACCGACCTCGATGAGCTGATCGACGCGGGCGTGCTCGCCGAACCGTCCCTGTGGTTGTTCGGCAGCGAAGCGCACGGCCTGCCCGACACGGTGGTGGCCGCCGCGGACCACTCGGTGCGGATCCCCGTCCATGGCCGGGCCGAGAGCCTGAACCTCGCCGCCGCTGCCGCGGTCTGTCTGTATGCGAGCGCCCGCGCGCACCGGAGCTAACCGACTCGTCCGCACACCAACCAGCGGCCGCTGGAACGCACAATGACCAGCGTCAAGAGCTGCGTGTGCATCTGCCCGCCGGGCAGCTCGATGCGTTCCTGCACCGACACGTGTGCGGCGGAGTCCGACACGGACGTGAGCCGGCCGAGCGCGAAGCTGATGCCCGGGTCGCTGCCGGTGCGCGCAGCCGCCTTCGCGGGATCGGCGAAGCTGTCGCACGCGATTGCCGCGGCAGCCTTCTCGCTGCCGTTGTTGAGCGCGGCGACGAAGGTGGCCGCGGCGTCCGATGCGGTGGCGGCGCCACGGCCCAGCTTCGGCGCGGACGAGTTGAACACGATGATCCCGACGACCAGGCCGATCGCGACGACGGCGATTGCGGTGATCACGATCGCGCGCAGATGTGCCGGGCGGTGCGGCGACCCATCGTCGTCGTGGTCGCCGTCGTGGTCCTCGTCGTCGCTCGACGCTCGCGCCCGAGGTGCGCGATCGGCAGGTAGGCCGGATCGAGCGGCTCGTCGGCGGGCTGTGACACGCGCCAACCGTAGGACGTATGCGGGGTAATCACGTCGAGCCCGCTCGGCGCGTCCCCATAGACTCGTCGCCATGTCGCCCAAGGACTTCGACCCGGTCGAAGCAGCGTCCCTGCAGCCGGAGGCCATCGACGCCGCCGTCGCACAGGCGCTGGCAGATTTTGCCGCGGCGGCAGATCTCGACGCGCTGAACGCAGCCCGGCTGGCCCATGACGGCGACCGGTCGCCACTGGCGCTGGCCAACCGCGAGATCGGGCTGCTCCCGCCCGCCGCCCGCAAGGCCGCCGGCCAACGCGTGGGGGCAGCTCGGGCCGAGGTGCGCAAGGCGCTCACCGGGCGCACTGCCGAACTCGAAGCCGACCGCGACGCGCGCGTGCTCGTCGAGGAGGCCGTCGACGTCACGTTGCCGACCAGCCGCCGTCCGGCCGGGGCACGGCATCCACTCACCACGATCATGGAGCGGCTCGAGGACATCTTCATCGCGATGGGTTACGAGATCGCCGAAGGCCCCGAGGTCGACGCGGCCTGGCTCAACTTCGACGCGCTCAACACCCCGCCCGACCACCCGTCGCGCGACCTCAGCGACACGTTCTGGATCGAATCGGTCGACTCGGGGCTGGTGCTGCGCACCCAGACCTCGCCCGTCCAGATCCGCGAGATGCTGCGCCGCGAGCCGCCGATCTACGTCGTATGCCCGGGCAAGACGTTCCGCACCGACGAACTGGACGCGACGCACACCCCGGTCTTCCACCAGATCGAGGGCCTCGTCGTCGACGAGGGCATCACGATGGCGAACCTCAAGGGCACGCTCGACCACATGGTCGTGCAGATGTTCGGCGCCGGCAGCCGCACCCGCCTGCGTCCACACTTCTTCCCGTTCACCGAACCGAGTGCCGAGATGGACCTGCTGTGCTTCGTATGCCACGGCGAGTCGCTCGGCAATCCCGATCGGCCGTGCCGCACCTGCAACAGCGAGGGCTGGATCGAGTGGGGCGGCTGCGGCATGGTCGACCCGCGCGTGCTGACCGCGTGCGGAATCGACCCCGAGCGCTACTCCGGCTTCGCGTTCGGCATGGGCATCGAGCGTTCGGTCATGTTCCGCAACGACGCGTCCGACATGCGTGACCTCGTCGAGGGCGACGTCCGCTTCACTGCTGCATTCGGGATGGAAAGTTGAAAGCACCGGTCTCCTGGCTGGCCGAACACGCGGATCTGCCGGGCACGTTGTCTCCGCGCGCGCTTGCTGACGCGCTCATCCGGGTCGGCATGGAGGTCGAAGGCGTCGAGTCCGGTGCTGAAGGCATCAGTGGCCCGCTCGTCGTCGGACGCGTGCTGTCCTTCGAGGACGAGCCGCAGAAGAACGGCAAGACGATCCGCTGGTGTCAGGTCGACGTCGGCGAGGACTATTCCGCTGACGGGGCACCGCGCGGCATCGTCTGCGGCGCGCGCAACTTCGCAGCGGGCGACCTCGTAGTCGTCGCGCTGCCCGGTGCGATGCTTCCCGGTGGGTTCGCTATCAGCGCCCGCAAGACCTACGGGCACATCTCGGACGGCATGATCTGCTCGGTTCGTGAGCTCGGCATCGGCGACGACCACGAGGGGATCCTCGTGCTCGCCCCGGACGCCGGCGCGCCCGGTGACGACGCGCTCGACGTGCTCGGGATGCGCGAGGCAGTGCTCGACGTCGCGGTCACCACCGACCGCGGCTACTGCCTGTCGATCCGCGGGCTGGCGCGCGAATCGGCGGCCGCGGTCGATGTTGCGTTCCGCGACATCGAGGTGACGCTCCCCGAGGTCGACGGCAAGGCCTACGAGATCTCGATCGACGACCCGACCGGATGCGATCGGTTCTCGGCTCGTGCGATCGAGGGTCTCGATCCGTTGGCACCGTCGCCGGCGTGGCTGACCAAGCGGCTGCAGCTGTGCGGCGTGCGCGCAATCTCGCTCGCCGTCGACGTGACGAACTACGTGATGCTCGAAACCGGCCAGCCGCTGCACGCGTTCGACCGGGCCAAGCTGTCCGGCCCGATCGGCGTGCGCCGCGCACAGCCGGGGGAGAAGCTCACCACGCTCGACGATCAGGTCCGCGCGCTCGATCCGGCCGACCTCGTCGTCACCGATGACACCGGCGCGATCGCGCTCGCCGGGGTGATGGGCGGCGCGTCCACCGAGATCGGGGCCGAGACGAGCGCCGTTGTGTTCGAGGCGGCGCACTGGGATCCGGGTTCGATCGCGCACACGTCTCGACGGCACAAGCTGTCGAGCGAGGCGTCGCGGCGCTTCGAACGCGGCGTCGACCCCGATATCGCCGGTGTCGCGCTGCAACGGTGCGTCGATCTGCTCGTCGAGTACGGCGGCGCGCGTGCGGTCGAGGGCTATACGGTCGTCGGCACTTCGCAGTCGCCGCCGCTGATCGCGATGAGCGCCTCCCGGCCCGGCGAGACGGCCGGGTTGCCGATCGACCATCAGACGGTGGTCGCGACGTTGGAAGTCGTCGGTTGCGCCGTGGAGGGCGGCGAGGTGCTGCAGGTACGGCCGCCGACGTGGCGTCCCGACCTGTTGTTGCCCGCCGACCTGGTCGAGGAGGTCGTGCGGCTGGTCGGCTACGAGCAGATCCCGTCAGTGCTGCCGCGGCCGCACGCCGGCAGTGGGCTGACCGACGACCAGGAGTTGCGCCGCGCGGTCTCGAGGGCGCTCGGTGCGCACGGCCTGATCGAGGTGTTGAGCTCGCCGTTCATGGCAACGTCGGCGCTCGACGACCTCGGTCTGTCCGACGACGACCCCCGTCGCGCCGCGCTGCGCATCGTCAACCCCCTCTCGGAAGCCGAACCGCTGTTGCGCACGACGCTGCTGCCCAGCCTGTTCGCCGTGGTGTTGCGCAATCTCGGACGCGGTGAACGCGACCTTTCGATCGTCGAGACGGGCCTGGTGTTCCGAAAGAGCCCGGACGCCCGGCCCGCGCCCGCCCCCTCGATCGCGACGCGACCCAGCGACGCCGAGATCGCGGCGATCTATGCGGCGGTGCCTGATCAACCGCGGCACATCGCGGCCGTGTTGTGCGGCGATATCGAGCAGCGCGGCTGGTCGGGCGGTGCCCGGCCGGCATCCTGGGCCGACGCGGTCGAGGTCGCGCGCGTCGTCGCCCGAGCGGCGCGCGTCGAGATCACCGTCCGCTCGGCGCAGAAGGCGCCGTGGCATCCCGGTCGGTGTGCCGAGCTGCTGCTCGGCGACACGGTGATCGGCTACGCCGGTGAGCTGCACCCTCGCGTGATCGCCGCGTTCGGCCTGCCCGAGCGCACGTGTGCAGTCGAGCTGGTGCTCGACGAATTCACACCCCCCGGGCCGGTTGTCGCTCCGCGGATCTCGTCGTACCCGCCGGTGCTGCTCGACGTCGCGCTTGTCGTCGACGCGAGGACGCCGTCCGCTGACGTGCTCGCCGCGCTGCGCGAGGGCGTGGGGCCGCTGCTCGAATCCGTCCGGCTGTTCGACACCTATCGCGACGAGCAACGCCTCGGCGCGGGTCTCGTCTCGCTCGCGTTCGAACTGCGCCTGCGCGCTCCGGACCGCACGCTGACCCTGGACGAGGCGACTTCGGCGCGCGACTCTGCGATTGCCCTCGCGGCCGAACGAACGGGTGCCCGGTTGCGCACCTAGCCGACGTGTTTGAGCGCCTCGCGCTGTGACAGCGGGCTGAGCCGGTGGGCCGCGACGAGGGCGACGCTGCATGAAATTGCGACGTGATGCATAATTGTGCGTATGGGTTATCGGGTCGCGATCGCCGGAGCCAGCGGATACGCCGGCGGCGAGGTGCTGCGCCTGGTCTCGGCGCATCCCGATCTCGAGGTCGCTGCCGTCACCGCTCACGGCAACGCCGGCCAGCTCGTCGGCGAGCTGCACCCGAACCTGGTTTCGATGGCGTCGTTGCGCTTTGCCGAGACGAGCGCCGAAGCCCTCGGTGGCGCCGATCTCGTCTTCCTGGCGTTGCCGCACGGTGCGTCGTCGGCGTTGGCTGCGAGCCTCGACCCGGCCCAGCGGCTCGTCGACCTGGGTTCTGATCATCGCCTCGTCGACGCCGCGGCGCACGAGAAGTATTACGGCGGCGATCATCACGAGCCGTGGACCTACGGTCTGCCCGAACTGCCCGGACAGCGCAACGAGATCGCTGCCTCGACGCGCGTCGCGAACACGGGCTGCCACGCGGTCGCGGTGATTCTTGCCGCCGCGCCATTGGTCGCGGCGGGGCTGGCATCGCCGGCCGATGTCGTCGTGACCTCGGCGAGTGGCACGTCCGGAGCCGGCCGCGCGAGCTTGCCGCACCTGCTCGGCAGCGAGGTCATGAGCGACGTGAGTGCATACAAGGTCGGCGTGCATCGCCACGTCCCCGAGATCAAGCAGGCCGCAGGTCTGACGAGCCTGACGATGACGCCGATGCTCGCTCCGATGCCGCGCGGGATCCTTGCGTCGGTATCGCTCGTGCCGCTCGGCGACGACGATCCGTACGAATGCCTGGCCGCCGCCTACGCGAACGAGCCGTTCGTCCATGTGCTTCCGCCTGGCAGTCAGCCGCACACAGCCGCAACATCGGGATCCAACAGCGCGCACCTGCAGGTCGTGCGCGACGCCGATTCGGGCCGCATCGTCGTCACCAGTGCGATCGACAACCTCGGCAAGGGTGCCGCCGGGCAGGCAGTGCAGAACGCCAACCTGATGCTCGGCCTGCCCGAAACTGCCGGCCTCTCCACCGACGGAGTTTCACCGTGAGCGTCACTTCGGCCGCGGGCTTCCGCGCCGCGGGCATCGCGGCCGGGATCAAGCAATCGGGCGCTCTTGACCTCGCGCTCGTCGTCAACGACGGGCCGTCCGACGTCGCGGCGGGCGTGTTCACGACCAACCGGGTCAAGGCCGCGCCGGTGCTGTGGACCGAGCAGGTCATCACCGACCAGCGCCTGCGTGCCGTCGTGCTGAACTCCGGCGGCGCGAACGCCTGCACCGGACCCGAAGGATTCGCCGATACCCATCGAAGCGCCGAAGCGGTCGCGGCCGCGCTCGGCGTCGGAGCCGGCGAGGTCGCCGTCTGCTCGACCGGGCTCATCGGCGAGCGGCTGCCGATGCCCGCTGTGCTCGCGGGCATCCCCGCGGCCGCCGGCGCGCTCGCCCTCGACGGCGGCGCCGCCGCTGCGGATGCGATCCGCACGACCGACACCGTCACCAAGCAAGCCGCAGTGACCGTCGACGGTTGGACGGTCGGTGGCATGGCCAAGGGTGCCGGGATGCTGGCACCGGGCCTCGCGACGATGTTGTGCGTGCTCACGACTGACGCCGTGGTCGACCCCTTCACCGCCGACCAGGCCCTGCGGTCGGCAACCCGGCGCACATTCGACCGCGTCGATGCCGACGGCTGCATGTCGACCAACGACACCGTGCTGCTGCTGAGCAGCGGCGCCTCGGGCATCACCCCGGCCCCCACCGACTTCGCCGCCGCGCTGCACGAGGTCGCCGCGGACCTCGCCGCACAACTGCTCGCCGACGCCGAAGGAGCCACCAAAGAGGTGCGCATCGAGATCGTCGGTGCCGCTGACGAGGACGACGCGGTTGAGGTCGGACGCAGCATCGCCCGCAACAACCTGCTCAAGTGCGCACTGTTCGGCAACGACCCGAACTGGGGGCGTGTGCTGGCCGCGATCGGGACGACCTCCGCCGCCTTCGAACCCGATCGTCTCGACGTTGCCATGAACGGCATCGAGATCTGCCGTGGGGGAGCGGCCGGCGCAGACCGCGCCCAGGTCGACCTGACAGGGCGCCACATCCACATCCGCGCCGACCTGCACGCGGGCGAGTACACCGCCACCATCTGGACGAACGACCTGTCGCACGCTTACGTCGAAGAGAACTCGGCCTACAGCTCGTGAGTAAGGAACTCGCACTCGAGAAGGCAGCCGTCCTTGTCGACGCGCTGCCGTGGTTGCAACGCTTCCACGACAAGATCGTCGTGATCAAGTACGGCGGCAACGCGATGACCAGCCCCGACTTGCAGGCTGCCTTCGCCGAAGACGTGATGTTTCTGCGCTACGCCGGACTGCGTCCTGTCATCGTGCACGGCGGCGGCCCACAGATCACCGAACACCTCAACCGGCTCGGCATCGAGTCGCAGTTCCGCGGCGGCCTGCGCGTGACGACGCCGGAGACGGTGTCGATAGTGCGCATGGTGCTCACCGGGCACGTCAACGCCGAGATCGTGAACCTGCTCAACGACCACGGATCCTTCGCGATCGGCCTGTCCGGCGAGGACGCGAGCCTGCTCACGGCCGAACGCCGCGGCGCAGTGGTCGACGGCGAGCACGTCGATATCGGACAGGTCGGCGACGTCGTCGCCGTCGACCCGTCGGCGATCGTTGCCCTGGTCGATGCGGGACGCATCCCAGTCATCGCGACGGTCGCGCGCGGACGCGACGGGCTCACCTACAACGTCAACGCCGACACCGCCGCAGCCGCGATCGCTGTCGGGCTCGCGGCCGAGAAGCTGATCGTGCTCACCGACGTCGAGGGTCTCTACGCCGATTGGCCCGAGAGCACCGAGGTGGTCAGCACGATCGACGCCGACGAACTCGCGCTGCTGCTGCCCAGCCTCGCCAGTGGCATGGTGCCGAAGATGGAAGCCTGCCTGCGTGCCGTCGAAGGTGGCGTCCCGCGCGCACACGTGCTCGACGGGCGCGTGCCACACGCTTTGCTGCTCGAGATGTTCACCAGCGACGGCATCGGCACGATGGTGCTGCCAACAAAGGGGGACGAGTGAGTCTGGAAGCCCGTTGGAAATCGGTGATGATGCCCAACTACGGCACGCCGCCGATCGCGATCGATCACGGCTCGGGCGTCCGCGTCTGGGACGACGAGGGACGCGAATACCTCGACTTCGTCGGCGGGATCGCGGTGTCCAGTCTCGGCCACGCCCATCCCGCGATCGTGGCGGCCGTGTCTGAACAGGTCGGTCGGCTTGCGCACTCGTCCAACCTGGCAATCCACGAGCCCGGAGTCGCGCTGGCCGAACGTTTGGTCGCGCTGCTCGGGCTGCCCGCTCGCGTCTTCTTCGCCAACAGCGGTGCGGAGGCGAACGAGTGCGCGATCAAACTCGCCCGTAAACACCGGCCCGGCAAGGCGATCGTGTCGTGCAACGGCTCGTTCCACGGACGCACGATGGGTGCGCTGTCGCTGACCGGAAACCCGCCCAAGCGCACTCCGTTCGAGCCGTTGCCGGGGCCGGTCACGTTCGTCGACTACGGCGACGTAGCAGCATTGCGTGCTGCCGTCACGGACGACACGGCAGCGGTGTTCGTCGAGCCCACCCTCGGCGAAGGCGGCATCATCGCGCCACCATCAGGTTTCCTGACCGCTGTACGCGAGATCTGCGACTCGACCGGAGCCCTGCTCGTCATCGACGAGGTGCAATCCGGCATCGGCCGCACCGGGCACTGGTTCGCCAGCCAGGCCGAGGGCGTACGTCCCGACATCATCACTCTCGCCAAGGGACTCGGGGGTGGGCTGCCGATCGGCGCCTGCGTGGGCGTCGGCGTCGTCGGCGAATTGTTCGCACCGGGCGACCACGGCAGCACGTTCGGTGGCAACCCGGTGTCGTGCGCCGCCGCGCTCGCAGTGCTCGACACGATCCAGCGAGACGAACTGCTCGACAACGTCAAGCGTGTCGGCGAGCACCTCGCGAGCGTGCTCGACGGCATCGACAGCCCGCTGGTGCACGAGCAGCGCGGTGCCGGTCTGTGGCGCGCATTGGCGCTCACTGCCGACAAGGCCGCCGTGGTCGAGGCAGCCGCTCGGACGGGCGGTCTGCTCGTCAATGCCGTGCGTCCGGACGCGATCCGCCTCGCCCCGCCGCTCATCCTCACCGAGGCAGACGTCGACGAGGCGTTGCCGATTCTGGTCGACGCTCTGGCCCGCGCATGATCAGGCACTTCCTGCGCGACGACGACCTGTCGCCCGACGAACTCGCGCAGGTGCTCGACCTGGCCGCCGAGATGAAGACCGACAGGCACCGTTATCAGCCGCTGCACGGACCGAAGACGGTTGCGCTGATCTTCGACAAGCCGACGCTGCGCACGCAGCTCTCGTTCGCGACGGGCGTCGCCGAACTCGGCGGCCAGCCGCTGACCATCGACACCCGCTTGGCCGGCATCGGCGAACGTGAGTCGATCGCCGACGTCACGCGCGTCGTCACCCGTCAGGTCGCCGCGATCGTGTGGCGCACCTTCGGCCAGGACCGCATCGAAGAGATGGCCGCCCACAGCACGGTGCCGGTCGTGAACGCGCTGACCGACCAGTTCCACCCGTGCCAGATCCTCGCCGACCTGCTGACCATCCGTGAGCACAAGCAGCAGCTGCGCGGGCTGACGTTCACCTACGCGGGCGATGCGGCCAACAACATGGCGCACTCGTACCTGCTCGGCGGCGCAGCCGCGGCGATGCACGTCCGGATCGCCGGTCCCGACGGCTACCAGCCCGATGCCGACGTCCTGGACGCCGCACGACGCATCGCCTCCGATACCGGCGCGACGATCTCGATCACCAGCGATCCGGCAACCGCCTTCGAGGGCGCCGACGTGATCGCCACCGACACGTGGGTGTCGATGGGGCAGGAGGCCGAGAAGGCCGAACGGGCAAAGCCGTTCCGTCCGTTCACCGTCGACGCCGCTGCAGTCGCGAAGTCGAACGACGCGATCGTGCTGCACTGCCTGCCGGCGTATCGCGGCATGGAGATCGCGGCCGACGTCATCGACGGGCCGAACAGTGTGGTGTGGGACGAGGCCGAGAACCGACTGCATGCGCAGAAGGCCTTGCTCACCTTCCTGCTGGAACGAACATGAGTACCCCGATGAGCGCGCCGACCGCCACCCGCGCCGCGCGGCACGATCGCATCGTGGCGATCCTCGGCGAGCGCACCGTCCGCTCGCAGGCCGAACTCGCAGCGGCACTCGAGGCGAGCGGGTTCTCCGTCACGCAAGCGACGCTGTCGCGTGACCTGGACGAGCTCGGCGCGGTGAAACTGCGTTCGCCCGACGGCGGCCTGCCTGTGTACGTCGTCCCCGAGGACGGTTCGCCGCTGACGGCACGCACCGCACACGACGATCCGCCGCACCGACTCTCGCGGCTGCTCGGCGAACTGCTCGTGTCGGCCGAGGCAAGTGCGAACCTCGTCGTGCTGCGCACCCCGCCCGGGGCGTCCAACTTCCTCGCCAGCGCTCTCGATCGAGCCGGGCTGCCCGAGGTGCTCGGCACGATCGCCGGTGACGACACGATCCTGGTCATCGCCCGAGACCCGCTCGGCGGCGCCGATCTCGCCCATCACTTCCTGACCCTCGCCCAACCATGACCCACCCTGGAGACTGCACCTCGTGAGCAAGGTTCTGACCGCACTCCCGTCCGGCGAACGCGTTGGCATTGCGTTCTCGGGCGGACTCGACACGTCCGTCGCCGTCGCGTGGATGCGCTCGCACGGCGCGGTGCCGTGCGCGTACACGGCCGACATCGGGCAGTACGACGAGCCCGACATCAGCAGCGTCCCGGCACGCGCCGTGCAATACGGCGCCGAGGTCGCCCGAGCCGTCGACTGCCGACGCGAACTCGTCGAAGAAGGCTTCGCCGCCCTCGTTTGCGGGGCGTTCCACGTCCGCTCGGCCGGCCGCGCCTACTTCAACACGACCCCGTTGGGACGTGCGGTCACCGGCACGATGCTGGTCCGTGCGATGCACGACGACGACGTCCACATCTGGGGCGACGGATCGACGTTCAAGGGCAACGACATCGAGCGGTTCTACCGCTACGGCCTGCTCGCCAACCCGAGCCTGCGCATCTACAAGCCGTGGCTCGACGCCCGGTTCGTGAGCGAACTCGGCGGCCGCGCCGAGATGAGCCAGTGGCTCACCGAGCACGAACTGCCCTACCGCGACAGCAAGGAGAAGGCCTACTCCACCGACGCAAACATCTGGGGCGCGACCCACGAGGCGAAGACCCTCGAGCACCTGGACGTCTCGCTCGAGACCGTCGAGCCGATCATGGGTGTGCGGTTCTGGGACCCGTCGGTGCGGGTCGACTCCGAAGACGTCACCGTGCGGTTCGTCGCCGGCCGTCCCGTCGCGATCAACGGGATGGAGTTGTCCGACCCCGTCGCGCTCGTCCACGAGGCGAACGTGGTCGGCGGGCGCCACGGCCTCGGCATGTCCGACCAGATCGAGAACCGCATCATCGAGGCGAAGTCGCGCGGCATCTACGAGGCGCCCGGTATGGCGCTGCTCTGGATCGCGTACGAGCGGCTGCTCAACGCAGTCCACAACGAGGACACCATCGCCAACTACCACGCCGAAGGACGCCGACTGGGCCGGTTGCTGTACGAGGGCCGCTGGCTCGACCCGCAGTCGCTGATGCTGCGTGAGTCGATCCAGCGCTGGATCGCCTCGTTGGTGACGGGGGAGGTGCGCATACGGCTTCGACGCGGTGAGGACTACACGGTGCTCGACACCAGCGGGCCCGAGCTGTCCTACCACCCGGACAAGCTGTCGATGGAGCGCACCGAGAACGCCGCGTTCGGCCCGGTCGACCGGATCGGGCAGCTCACGATGCGCAATCTCGACATCGCCGACTCGCGGTCCAAGCTCGAGCAGTACGCGGCGCAGAGCGAGGTGCTGCTCGGCCGCACTCATCTGTTCCGCGAACTGGACGCGGCCGGTTTGAACGAGGCCGGCGCCGCGCAGATCACTGCGAACCGCCAACTCGGCCCGGACGAGACGGTGCTCGACGACGCAGCGATGGAGTCCGGCGTTGACTGACCAATCCCTGTGGGGCGGCCGGTTCACCGGCGGACCGTCCGACGCGCTCGCGGCCCTGTCACTCTCGACGCACTTCGACTGGCGACTGGCCCAACACGACCTCGCCGGCTCACGCGCGCACGCCCGCGTCCTGCACAGCGCGGGCCTGCTCGACGACGCCGAACTGGCGGGCATGCTTGACGCACTCGACCGGCTCGGCGCCGACGTCGCCGACGGCTCGTTCCAGCCCGTCCCCGCCGACGAGGACGTGCACACCGCGCTCGAACGCGGCCTGATGGAGCGCGCCGGTCCTGAACTCGGCGGCCGCCTGCGCGCAGGTCGCTCGCGCAACGACCAGATCGCGACGCTGATCCGCATGTACCTCCGGGACGAGGCGCGCGCCGTCGCGCGTGAGGTCCTGGCCGTCATCGACGCGTTGCGCGGCCAGGCCGACCGACACCTCGGCGTGGCAATGCCGGGGCGCACGCACATGCAGCACGCACAGCCCGTCCTGCTGTCACATCACCTGCTCGCACACTGCTGGGCACTGTCGCGCGACGTCGCTCGACTGCAGGACTGGGACGTGCGCGCGTCCACAAGTCCGTACGGCGCCGGCGCGCTGGCCGGGTCGTCCCTCGGCCTCGATCCGGCGGCCGTCGCGGCCGAACTCGGTTTCGAGGCGCCGAGTGAGAACTCGATCGACGCGACGGCCTCGCGCGACGTCGTGGCCGAATTCTCCTTCGTCGCTGCGATGCTGGCCGTGGACCTGTCGCACATCGCCGAAGAGATCATCATTTGGGCGACCAAGGAGTTCGGCTTCGTCACGCTCGACGACGCGTACTCGACCGGCAGTTCGATCATGCCGCAGAAGAAGAACCCGGATGTCGCTGAGCTGACCCGCGGCAAGGCCGGCCGCCTCATCGGCGACCACGCCGGGCTGCTGGCGACGCTCAAGGGCTTACCGCTTGCGTACAACCGCGACTTGCAGGAGGACAAGGAACCGGTCTTCGACGCCATCGACACCCTGCACCTGCTGCTGCCGGCGATGGCCGGGCTCGTCGAGACGTTGCAGTTCGACACCGCCCGGCTCGAAGCACTCGCACCCCAGGGCTTC
>CAVWFN010000017.1:0-14945 GCA_963754285.1 uncultured Actinomycetota bacterium | reverse complement strand
AACGGCGCCCGTCCGTCCCGTTTCGCCTTTTCCCCGCCAGTGCTCGGTTCCCGCGCTCGAAAGCGAGCACCAGCGGGGAAGAGCGGCGGCTTTTCCCCGCCAGTGCTCGGTTGGCGCAGCGCAAAGCGAGCACCAGCGGGGAAAAGGTCAGGTGGCCAGCAGGGCGGTCAGGTCGGGCGCCGGGCGCACTTCGCCGACCGGCACACCCCCACCGAGGACGGGCGGCGCCGCCCATTTCGCAATCGTCGCGTTCTCGAAGCCCCAGTGGCGCAGGACGGTGGCGAGCACCGGCGGCAGCGCCCGCGCGCCGCCGTCGGACAGCTTGGACGCAAAGGCCCGCCCGTCGGGCAGGGCGGCGGCCCACACGCCCTCGGCACCCTCCTTGGCGATCAACCCGGGGACGGCCGCCATCAGCTGCGAGACCGCGCGCTGCGTGCCCCCGATCAACTGCGGGTGGTCGCGCATTGCCGCGGCAGCCAGGGCCGGCGCTCCGTCCGCGGCGGTGGCAAGGCTCGCGAAGGCCCGGGCCAGCCCGCGCAGGGTCACTGCGAACGCCGGCGCCCCGCACCCGTCGACGGCCACCGCCGAGACAGGCCCGGCCAGTGTCTCGATGCGGGCCCGAATGGCCTGCTGCAGCGGGTGAGCCGGGTCGACGTAATCGCCCACCGGCCAGCCGTTCGCCGCGCAGGTCGCCACCATCGCCGAGTGCTTGCCCGAGCAGTTGTGACAGATCGAGGCAGGCGCGCCGCCGGCATGAACCCACTCGAGCAGCGCGGCCTGCGAATCCGGCAGGGCAGGCGGACACCGCAGCACGTCCTCGGTCAGCCCCGCGGCTGACAGCGTCGCCCGCGCGCCAGTGACGTGCATCGGCTCGCCGTCGTGGCTCGCGCACGCGAGCGCGAGCGACGCGTCTCGTCCGGGAAAGCCGGCCTCGACCATCGCTACGGCCTGCAGGGGCTTGAGCGAGGACCGCGGGAACACCGGCGCGTCGACCTCGCCGGCCGCCGTCGTCGTTTCGCCGAGCACGACGATGCTGCCCTCGTGCCGGGATTCGAGAAAGTCGTTTCGGACGACGTGGACGAGCTCGATCACGCAGCCAGCGCCGCCCGTGCCTCGGCGCTGAGCGGTGCGGCGTCGATCTCCGCCCGCGTCTGCGCGGCCGCCAGCGCGTAGCGACCGGCGATGCGGTCCGCCTGCTTGCCGGTCAGGCTCGCCAGCACTCCGTCCAACTCGGCCCACAGGTCGTGCTCGACCGCGGCGCCCAACATCCCATCGAGTTGTTCGTCGGACAGCAACGCTGCGATCTCGTCCATCCGGTTCAGGTCGTCGAGCACGAACCCGACGCGCAGCAGTTCCTCGCCGCTCAGTTCGGCGACGGCCGCCTGCAGCGACGGGCCCGACACGACCGACACGAAGCCGCCCATCACCACCCATTCGCCGCGCCGGGCCAACTCGGCGCCGACCTTCGACACGTGCGCCGGGGGGATGCGCGCGATCACCTCGGGCGCCCGCGTCGGGTCCATCGCCGCGCTCACGTCCGCGAGATAGCCGTCGGACAACCGCCCCACCATCTCGGCCGCCTTGGCCGGATCCAGCAACTCGGCCGTCCGGGCAGCGATCATCGGCGGCAGCGCGAACTCGGTCACCTTCGCCGCGATCGCGACCGGGACGAGCCGCGAGATCGCCGCGACCTTCGTGAAGTGGTGCTTGTCGGCCTCGAACAGGTAGTCGCCGATCTGCTGCCGCAGCGTGCGCAGGTCGTCGACGGGCAGCGGCGCCAGGAAGTCGAGGGTGGACGAGTCGACGCCCAGCTGGTGCGCGAGCTTGAAGATCTCCGCCGTCGAGGTGCTCACCCGAGCAAAGCTTTCTTCACAACGCCCCGCAGCGGGAACGGGACGTGCTTGAGCGTGGCGTGGAAGGACGCCTCGAGGTCTTCGGCCTGCTTGCGACGCGCGCTCTTGATCACGGCCAGCAACTGCGCCCGGTCGGCGTCGGACAGCGCGGCCACCCCGGCCGGGGGTGCCGCGCCCAATAGCTGCTCGAGAGAATCAGTCATCACGCCTCACGTCCTGGGGATCCACCCAACCACCCGCCGCCCGCTCCAGTTCGAGGGCTACGGCGATGCTCACGTGATCATGCCCGGGCGCCGACACGACCTGGACACCGAGCGGCAGCCCCTCGTCGGTGAGCCCGAGCGGTACCTGCGTCGCCGGCATACCGAACATGTTGAACACGGCGGTGTTCGTCGCCAGCCACGGCTGCCACAGCGTCGTGCGGTGCCGCGGTGCGACGCGCGGGAACGGCGGGTACAGCAGCACGCCGTCGCCGATCGTGGTGGCCAGCGCGTCCGCCGCACGGCGCGCGGCGTCGACGAGCCGGCGCGCGGCCCTCGTCCGGACGAACTGCAGCGGTGCCGATTCGACCAGCTGCAGCACGGCTGCCGGCGCGGCGATGCGCAGCGGTGGACGCGACCGGCTCGGCTTCTTGGTCGGCGCGGTGAGCGCCGACCAGGACGCGAACAGGTCGAACTCGCTCCACGCGACCGCGCCGAATTGGGCCAGCGCCCAGCGCAGGCTGCGCAGCTTCACCTCCTCGACCTTCGCGCCGGCGTCGCCGAGCAGCCGCGCGGCGCGATCGAGCGCCTGCGCGATCACCGGCTGCAGTGGCAGCGTCGAGGTCTCACTGGCGACGAGCACGGGCAGCCCTGACACCGCCACCGTGTTGGGGTCGCCCAGCGGCATCGTGACCGCATAGGGGTCGTGGCCGTCCGGTCCGGCGATGATGCGCAGCACCGGCGCGAGATCTCGCGCCCGCCGGGCGAGCGGCCCGATGAACAGGGTGCGCCGGATCTGACCGGACGGCATCGGGAAGTGCCCGGTGATCGGGACGAGACCGGGCGAGGGCAGATGCCCGAAGATCCCGTTGACGAAGGCGGGGACGCGGATCGATCCACCCATGTCCGAGCCCAGGGCGATCGGCGCCGCGCCGGAGCCGACCATCGCGCCGTCGCCGCCGGACGACCCGCCGGCGGTGCGTTCGGGGTCATAGGCGTTGGACGTGCGTCCGTAGATGCGGTTGTTCGTCTCGAGCCAGTAGAACGGCCCGGGTGTGTTGCCGACGCCGAGCACGATGGCGCCCGCGCCGCGCAGCCGCGCCACCACCGGGGCGTCGGCCGGCTCGCGGAACCCGCGCCGGTGCGGGAAGCCACCGGTGTGCGGCATCCCCTCGACCGCGATCAACTCCTTGATCGTCGCCGGGACGCCGAGCAACGGCGGCAGGTCGGGCTCGTCCGCGGCGACGCGCTCGTCGGCTCTGACGGCTTCCTCGCGGGCCAGGTCGAAGCGCGATTCGGCGAGGGCGTTGCGGTCGGCGATGCGCTCCAGCACCGCAATGTGCGCGTCCACGACCTCGACCGCGCTGACCCGGCGCTCGCGGATCGCTGCTGCCAACTCGAGCGCGGACAGGTGGGTCAGCGACACGGCGTGACGGTACCGCAGGGCCGGCGCCGGGCACGCCGTGCGACGCGCGTCTCACCAGCGCACACCCCAGGTTGGTACAGCCCCGACAAAGCGGGCCTTCAGCCGAAGCTCAGCGCGTTACACGTGACAACGCCGGGGGTATCACGTCCGCGCTGACAACCCCTCAACAGCCCTCGCGCGGTCTTGGTGAAAATATGCGACAGTGTGTCCCGGCTGGACTATTTGCGGGCGTTACCGTTCAGTAGGGCAGTCGTTGAGCGTAGTGACACCGGCGTCGTCGGTGTGGCGCGCGCCACCGCAGGTCCTGCGTGGGGCCGTTCGGTCGCCGGGCCGAGGAAGGAGACAGGGTCGTGGGTGTCGAGGTCGCCGTCACCGATCTGACCAAGTCCTTCGGGAGCCAGCGTATTTGGGGTGATGTGACGCTCACGTTGCCTCCGGGTGAAGTCTCGGCGTTGCTGGGACCGTCCGGTACGGGCAAGTCGGTGTTCCTGAAGACCCTGATCGGGTTGCTCAAGCCGGACAAGGGCTCGGTGTTCATCCGCGACGTCGACATCGCGCACTGCTCCGAGCGCTCTCTCTACGAGACCCGCAAGCTGTTCGGCGTGCTGTTCCAGGACGGCGCGCTGTTCGGCTCGATGACCTTGTACGACAACGTCGCCTTCCCGCTGCGCGAGCACACCAAGAAGTCCGAGAAGGAAATCTCGGACATCGTGAACGAGAAGATGGAGATGGTCGGTCTCCAGGGCGCGCAGAAGAAGCTGCCCGGTGAGATCTCCGGCGGTATGCGTAAGCGCGCCGGCCTGGCCCGCGCACTCGTGCTCGACCCCGAGATCATCCTGGTCGACGAGCCCGACTCCGGCCTCGATCCCGTCCGCACCACCTACATCAGCCAGCTGTTCCTCGACATCAACGCGCAGACCGACGCGACGTTCCTGATCGTCACGCACAACATCACCCTCGCGCGCACAGTGCCCGACAACCTCGGGATGCTGTTCCGTCGCGAGCTGGTGATGTTCGGACCTCGCGAGGTGCTGCTCACCAGCGAGGAGCCGGTCGTCAAGCAGTTCCTCAACGGCCGTATGGACGGCCCGATCGGCATGAGCGAGGAGAAGGACTCCGCGACGATGGCGGCCGAGAAGGCCATGTTCGAGGCGGGTCACCACGCCGGCGGAGTCGAAGAGGTCGAAGGCATCCCGCCGCAGATGCAGCCCTCGCCGGGTGTGCCCGAGCGCAAGGGCGCACTGCGCAGGCAGCAACGCGTCAGGGATCTGATGCACACGCTGCCCGAGGACGCCCAGCAGGCGATCCAGCGCGCGCTCGAGGACGACGAGGAGCGTCGTCGCAAGGCCGATGAGATCACCCAGTCGATGAGCGACGAGCAACTTGCCGAAGTGTCGCCGGCCGCGACCGCCGGCTCGTCCGACAACTCGCAGACCGCAGACTCCGCGAGCGGGCGGGGTTAGCGCCGGATGGTCTCGCTCTCACCCGTCGGGGGAGTGCGGCAGGTAGGTCGCCTGTTCGCGCTGTTCCTCGACGTCGGGCGCCTCACGTTCAAGCGCCCGTTCCAGGTGCGCGAGTTCATCGAGCAGGCCTGGTTCATCGCGAGCGTCACCATCGTCCCGACATCCCTGGTCGCCATTCCGTTCGGCGCGGTCATCGCGCTGCAGCTCGGCAGCCTGTCCACGCAGATCGGCGCGCAGTCGTTCGTCGGTGCGGCAAGCGTGCTCGCCATCGTGCGCGAAGCGAGCCCGATCGTGTGCGCCCTGCTGATCTCCGGCGCCGGTGGTTCGGCGATCTGTGCCGACCTCGGCAGCCGCAAGATCCGTGACGAGATCGACGCCATGGAGGTGCTCGGTATCTCGCCCGTCCAACGCCTCGTGGTGCCGCGCGTGCTCGGCTGCATGCTCGTCTCGACCGCCCTCAACGGCCTCGTCTGCGTCGTCGGTGTCGCAGGCGGTTACTTCTTCAACGTGATCCTGCAAGGCGGCACGCCCGGCGCCTATCTCGCCTCGTTCTCGGCGTTGGCGCAGCTACCCGACCTCTACACCGGCGAGCTGAAGGCGTTGATCTTCGGGCTGATCGCCGGTGTGGTCGCCTCCTACAAGGGCCTCAACGCCGGTGGCGGCCCCAAGGGCGTCGGCGACGCGGTGAACCAGTCGGTCGTCATCACCTTCCTGCTGCTGTTCGTCGTCAACTTCGTCATCACGGCCGTGTACTTCGAGATCGTCCCGGCGAAGGGGAGCTAGTGAGTTCCGACTTCGTCGCGACCGCGCGCCGGGCCATCAAGGCACCGGTCGGCCTGCTCGACAATCTTGGCGAGCAGATGTCGTTCTACCTGCGCGCCCTGGCGTGGACGCCGCGCACGATTCGCCGCTACAAGAAAGAGACGATGCGGCTGCTCGCCGAGGTCGTCTTCGGCAGCGGTTCGCTGGCAGTCATCGGCGGAACCATCGGCGTCATCGTCGCGCTGTGCTTCTTCACCGGCACCGAGGTCGGTCTGCAGGGCTACACCGCCCTCGACCAGCTCGGCATCGGCCCCTACACCGGCTTCCTGTCCGCCTACTTCAACACCCGCGAGATCGCACCGCTGGTCGCTGCACTGGCCCTGTCGGCCACCGTCGGGTGCGGCTTCACCGCGCAGCTCGGCGCCATGCGCATCAGCGAAGAGATCGACGCGCTCGAGGTCATGGCCGTGCCGAGCCTGCCCTACCTCGTGACCACGCGAATCCTCGCCGGCCTGATCGCCGTCGTCCCGCTGTACGTGATCGGGCTGATGTCGTCCTACATCGCCACGTATTCGATCGAGGTCTTCTACTTCGGGCAGTCACCCGGCACCTATTCGCACTACTTCCATCTGTTCTTGCCGCCACTGGACGTCGTCTGGTCCTTCGTGAAGGTGTTGATCTTCGCGATCGCGGTGATCCTCATCCACTGCTTCTACGGCTACACCGCGAGCGGCGGTCCGGCAGGCGTGGGCGTCGCCGTCGGACGTGCGGTGCGCAGCGCGATCGTCATCATCAACATCATCGACTTCTTCCTGTCCCTCGCGATCTGGGGCTCGACCGTCAGCGTCAGGTTGGCCGGGTAGCTATGGCCAAGGAATCGTTCAAGAGCGTCGTGCTGCGGCGCGCGCTCGGCATCGGCTACCTGGTGGTCATCGGGTCGCTGATCTGGCTGTCGATCGCGATCTACCAGAAGAAGTTCACCCCGGTCGTGCTCGTGACGCTCAAGACCGATCACACCGGCAACGAGCTGCAGGCCTCGTCCGACGTGAAGGAACGCGGTCTGATCGTCGGCGAGGTGCGCGACGTCAACGTCGCCTCCGGCAGCGCGTGCGCCGACCCGAACCGCGAATGCGTCAGCGTGACCCTCGCCCTAGAGCCGAGCATGGTCAAAGAGATCCCGCAGAACGTCTCGGCGCAGATCCTGCCCAAGACGATCTTCGGTGAGCAGTACGTCGCGCTCGAGATCCCGCCCGATCCCGGGCCGGCGATCAAGGGCGGTGACGTCATTGCACAGGACCGAACCAAGGGCGCCCTCGAGGCGCAAAAGGTGTTCGGCGACCTGCTCCCGCTGCTCACCGCTGTTCAACCGGCCGAGCTCAACGCGACCCTCACCGCGATCGCCGAGGCGCTGCAGGGCCGAGGCACAGAACTCGGGCACTCGCTCGTCCAACTCGACAGCTATCTGAAGCAGCTGAATCCGCACGCCAAACAGATGGTCAGCGACATCGTGAAGCTGGGCAACGTCGCCCAGGAGTACAACGGCGTCGCGCCCGACCTACTGCAGACGTTCCGCAATCTCGAGACTTCTGCGCGCACGACCATCGAGAAGCGCGACTCCATCTCGCAGCTGTTCCTGACGTCGACCGACACCGCCAACGTGCTGCGCAGCTTCCTCGCCGACAACGAGCAGCGCATGATCACCGTGGTCAACACCAGCGCGAGCATCTACTCGCTGCTCGACACGTACTCACCCGAGTTCCCGTGTCTGTTCGCCGGCCTGAACAAGCTCGGCAACCTGACCGACACGATCCTGCGCAACCACCAGTTCAACCTGCAGATCGTCCTCGACGCGAACAACGCGGGCGGCTACAAGACCGGCCAGCAACCGAGGTACATCACCGGCTTCGGACCGAACTGCTTCGGCCTGCCCGACCATCCCGCACCGATCGGCAAGAACGGCTACTTCCAGATCCCGCCGAAGTACCGCTGCCTCAACGACGGCGCGCCCCTGACCAACGACCCGTGCGCGCAGCGCAAGTCGCAGGGCATGAACTCCTCCGCGATCGCGCAAAGTGCCATGGGCTCGCCCGTCGAGAACGCCATGGTCAACTCGCTCATCGCGAGCAGTTACGGCACGACACCACAGAAGGTTCCTCCCATTGCGACGATGCTCGCCGCCCCCCTGCTCCGTGGACAGGTGGTGAAGGTCGAAAAATGAGAGGACTCCTCGCTCCGCTGATCAAGCTGATCGTGTTCCTGCTCGTCACCTCGGCAGCCACCTACGTGCTCGCCGTGACGATCGCGAACACGAGCTTCGGTGACACCCAGACGTACAAGGCCGACTTCACCGATGCGCAAGGCCTCAACGTCGGTGACGACGTGCGTGTGGCCGGCGTGCGGGTCGGGACGGTCAGCAGCATCTCGATCGTGCGCCACAACATCGCCGAGGTGACGTTCACGGTCCAGAAGTCGCGCCCGCTGCCCGACTCGGCCGAGATCAAGATGCGCTACCGCAACCTCGTCGGCCAGCGCTACCTCGACGTAAGCCAGGGCGCGGGAAACAGCACGAAGCTGCAGGACCCCAACGTCGCGATACCGACGAGCCGCACCACGCCGCCGGTCGACCTGACGCTGCTGTTCGCCGGGTTCAAGCCGCTGTTCCAGGGACTCGACGCCGATCAGATCAACAAGCTGTCCGGCGCGATCATCGAGACGTTGCAGGGCGAGGGCGGCGGCCTGCAGTCGCTGTTCAACGTCGTTGCCGATCTGACGAACTCCCTCGCCAACCGCGACAAGCTCATCGGCGACGTGATCGACAACCTCAACTCCGTGCTCGACACCATCGGCCAGCGCGACACCGAGCTGTCGAACCTGATCATCCAGCTGCAGGGCCTCATCTCGGGGCTCGCGCACGACCGGTACACGATCGGCAACGCCATCGGCGGCATCAACAAGCTGGCGACGAACACCTCGAACCTGCTGACCCAGGCACGTGCGCCACTGGCGCGCGACGTCAAGGACATCACCGGGCTCGTCGGGGTGCTCAACGACAACAGCGGCACGTTGCAGTTCGTCATCAACGAGCTGCCGGCGACCATCGGTCCGCTCATCCGCACCGCCAGCTACGGCTCGTGGTTCAACTTCTACCTGTGCTCGACCAGCGGCACGATCACGCTGCCCGGCGGCAAGGTCATGAACATCCCGCTCAAGCCCGCCAGCAAGGCGAGGTGTGAGCAGTGATGAGCGCTCGCGCGAAGAACCAGGAAACACAGTCCGTGGCGAAGGAACGGTTCGGTCCGGGAGTAGGCCCGAGCGCAGTGAGTGGTCCAGGAGTGGACCGATGAGCGATGACAGCGGGACGAAGATGAAGACCCGCAAGGTGAGCGTGGGCGGCAAGCCGTTCAGCGCACGCAACCCGCTGCCGATCGGCGCCATCGGGCTGGTCATGATCGTTGCGTTGCTGTGGGCGGCGTTCAACGCGTCGTCGCTGCCGATCATCGGCAGTGGCACGACCTACACCGCGTACTTCACCGAAGACGCCAACCTCCAGCCGAACGACGTGGTGCTGGTCGCCGGCGTCAAGGTCGGCCAGGTCGAGACGACCGATCTCGACGGCAGTCGGGTCAAGGTCACCTTCAAGATCAAGAACGCGTTCATCGGCAACGCGAGCACGTACGAGATCAAGCTCAAGACGCTGCTCGGCTCGAAGTACCTCTCGATCAACTCGATGGGCACGCAGCCGCAGAACCCGCACGACGCGATCCCGCTGCGGCGCACGTCGTCGCTGTTCGACGTCTACCCGGCCTTCACGGAGCTGACGAACAAGATCGACACGATCAACACGTCGAAGCTGGCCCAGTCGTTCACGACCCTCGCCGACACCTTCCGCAACACCCCGCCGTCGGTGCGCGGTGTGCTGCGCGGGCTGAGTCGGATCTCCGACACGATCTCGTCGCGTGACCAGGCCCTGCGTGACCTGCTCGCTCGCGCGAACGACGTCACCGGCGTGCTCGCCTCGCGTGACGAACAACTGCAGAAGCTGTTCAGCGACGGCGGGTTGCTGCTCGACGAGCTCAACGCCCGACGCGACGCGATCCACTCGCTGCTCGTCAACACGACCACGCTCTCGATCCAGCTCGAAGGGCTCGTGCACGACAACCAGAAGACGATCGGTCCGCTCCTGAACGCGCTGCACAGCATCCTCGGGTTGCTCAACCGCAACCAGGAGACCCTCGACCGCGGATTGTCCCTGCTCGGCCCGTTCTACCGCGTGTTCACGAACACGATCGGCAACGGCCGCTGGTTCGACAACTACATCTGCAACTTCAGCGTCGCGGGCGTGCTGTCCCAGGGGTCCGGTTCCGAAAGCCCCAGCGGAACGGGGTCCTGTTCATGATGGCCAAGATGCCGAAGAAGATGACGAACACGCTGGTGGTCGTCGTCCTGGCCGCCATCGTCGCCGGCGCAACGTTGTACTTCGTGCTCAGCGGAGGATCGACGAAGAAGATCACCGCGCAGTTCGCCTCGGCGGTCGGCGTCTACCAGGGCACGCCGGTGAAGATCCTCGGCATCGACGTCGGCGAGGTCACCAGCGTCCACCCGAACGGCGCGACAGTGACCGTCACGATGGAGTACGACAGCAAGTACAAGGTGCCGGCCAACGCCGTCGCCGTGATCGTCGCCAACTCGCTCGTCAGTGACCGGTACCTGCAGCTCGCCCCGGTGTACAAGGGCGGGGCGGTGATGCCGGCCAATGCCACCCTCGGCGTCAAGCGCACTGCCTATCCCGCCGAACTCGACGACATCTACGCCGCGCTGAGCAAGCTCTCGGTCGCGCTCGGGCCGAAGGGCGCGAACAAGCACGGCGCCCTGAACGACCTCGTGAAGGTGTCCGCGGCCAACCTGAAGGGCAACGGGCAGAACTTCGGCAACAGCATCACCAAGCTCGCCGCCGCCGCTCGCACCCTGGCCAACGGACGCGGTGACCTGTTCGCGACCGTGCGCAATCTGCAGCAATTCACCAAGGCGCTCGCGGACAGCGATTCGCAGGTGCGCCACTTCAACAGCGAGTTGGCACTGGTCGCCGGCGACCTCGCCGGCGAGCGCAGCGACCTCGGCGCGGCGCTGCACAACCTCGGGATCGCTCTGAACACGGTCGCCGACTTCGTTCACACGAACGCCGCCAAATTCAAGACCGACTTCCACGGGCTCCGGACGCTGACAGACACCCTCGTCAACGAGAAGGCGTCGCTGAACGAGACGCTGGCCGTCGCTCCGGCGGCACTCGCCAACCTGGTGCACACCTACCAGCCCGACATCGGCGGGCTGGGCACTCGAAGCAACCTCGCTTCGCTCACCGACCCGGCCACGATCTGCGCGCTGCTCGACCCGTCATTGATCCCCGGCGTCCCGGACACGGTCAAGAGCCCGCTCGGCCCGATCACCGGCGTGCTCAAATCGACCTGCACGAAGGTGCTCGGCAAGATCAGCCCCGGCCAGCTCACCAAGCTGCTCGGCCTCCCGGGCAATCTGGTCGGCGGCCCGCTCGGCAAGGCCATCAACAACCTCGTCGGCACGCTCTCCGGCGGTGGCAGCGGCGGCGGTGGTGGCGGCGGCGGTGGCGGCGGCATCCCCACTCCGCCGGTCGGCACCGGACTGCCCGGCGGCGTGATCACGGGGGGCTCATGATGCATACCCGTCTGCGCGTTCGACTCGCCGCCGCCATCGCGGTCGCGGTCATGCTGCTGACCGGTTGCGGCTTCCACGGTCTGTACGGCATGCAGCTGCCCGGCGGTGCCGATGTAGGCGACCATCCGCTGACCCTGACCCTCTACTTCGACAACGTGCTCGACCTCGTCCCGCAATCGGCGGTGAAGCTCAACGACGTGCCGGTCGGCCGCGTCGAGAACATCTCGCTGAGCAGCCCGAACGACAACTCCGGCGACAAGGCGACCAACGGCTGGACGGCCAAGGTCACGGTGACGGTCAACTCCGATGTGAAGTTGCCGGCGAACGCCCGCGCGATGATCAAGCAGACGAGCCTTCTGGGCGAGAAATACGTCGACCTCGAGCAGCCGCTCGACGCGCCGTCGGCCGCTCCGCTCAAGAGCGGTGACACGATCCCGATCACCCGCACGGGTTCGGCGCCGGAGACCGAAGAGGTGCTCGGTGCCCTGTCGCTGCTGCTCAACGGCGGCGGCCTGCAACAGATCAAGATCATCACGACCGAGCTCAACAAGGCGCTCGACGGCAACGAGTCGTCCGTGCGTGACCTGATCGGCCAGCTCAACACGTTCGTCGGCACTCTCGATCAGCAGAAGAACCAGATCATCGACTCGCTCTCCAAGGTCAACCAGCTCGCGGTCACGCTGCGGCAGAACGAGAAGACGATCACGAACGCGCTCGCCACGTTCCCGCAGGCGCTGGCAGTGCTTCGCCAGAACCGGTCCAAGCTGACCCAGATGCTCACGAGCCTGGCCAACCTCGGCACCGTCGCGACGCACGTGATCAACGCGACCCAGCGCAACTTCGTCGCCTCGCTGAAGGATCTTGCGCCCGCGGTCGAGCAGCTCACCGCGGCAGGGAGCAACCTCGTTGGTGCGCTCAAGATCGCCGGCACGTTCCCCTTCCCGCTCAAGAAGACCCTCGAGGCGGTCCACGGCGACTACGCCAACCTGGCCTTCTATCTCAACCTGAACCTGTCCGACGAGCTGTGCGGCGTCAACAAGCAACTGTGCGGTGTCGTCAAGGGAGTCACGCCGCAGTCGGCCGGCACGCGGTCGCTGCCGAGCACGATGACCGGTCCGACCCTCGTCGGGGCGGGCGGGTGATGCGGCCATGCTGAGGCGCGGGGCCAAGATCCAGCTGATCGCGTTCGTCCTGATCACCCTGCTCGGGGTGTCGTACGTGAGCGCGGAGTACGTCGGGCTGTTCAAGGGATTCTTCAGCGGCGGCTCGTGCACCGTGAATGCCGACTTCTCCGACTCCGGCGGCATCTTCAGCAACGCCGAAGTCACCTACCGCGGCGTCGCGATCGGGCGGGTGGGCTCGCTCACGCTGCTGCCCAACGGCGTGCAGGTCGCGTTGGACATCGACAACTGCGCCAGCTCCAAGATCCCGGTCACCACGGCGGCGGCCGTGTCCGACCGGTCTGTCATCGGCGAGCAGTACGTCAACCTCATCCCGGCCAATGACAACCCGCCCTACCTCAAGGGCGGCGAGATCATCCCGATGAGCCGCACCACGATCCCGATCTCGGCCGAGGCGCTGCTGTCGAACATGGACTCGCTGGTGACGTCGGTGAACCTGCCGGCGCTGCGCACGACGGTGTCCGAGCTGTACAAGGCGTTCGCGAACCGTGGCCCGGATCTCGGCAGCCTGATCGACTCGCAGCGCGAACTGCTCGATGCCGCCGAGCAGAACCTCCCGCAGACCGTCGCCCTCATCGAACAGAGCTCCGGGGTGCTGCAGACCCAGCTCGACGACCGCGACCCGATCGACAGCTGGGCGCACAGCCTCAACCTGCTCAGTGCCCAGCTGAAGAAGAGCGACCCGGACATCCGCCGGCTGCTCAACACCGGACCGTCCTCGCTCGGCGTCGTGCGCAAGTTCGTGCAGGACAACCGCACCGACCTCGGCGTGACCCTGGCCAACCTCGCGACCATCGGCACGATCATGGTCCGGCACCGCGACGGCATCGAAGAGGTCTTCGAGCTGTACCCGGCGCTGGCTGCCGGTGGCCAGTCGGTCATCCGCAACGCGAGCAATCCGAGCATCGCGACGGCGGCGCTCGGGCTGGTCACCGACACCACGCCTCGTGACTGCGGTGATCCGACCAAGGGCAGCGAGGGCTACCAGGGGACCGTGCTGCGCAGCCCGTCCGATCTGACCCCGGAGGCGCCGAACGTGGCGGCGCACTGTTCGGCACCGGAGAGCAGCGGAGTCAATGTGCGCGGCTCGCAGAACGTCCCGGGCGGCGATCCGCTCAGCGCATCCGGCGGAGGCGTCGCTTATCCTCGCGGGATCACGCACAACACCGAGGTCCTCAGCACCCGGCTCAACGGGGTCGGCGCCATGGGTGACAAGGCCTGGGTCGCGTTCCTGACCTCCGCGCTGCACTGAGCACACGGCCCACCTCAGGTGCCGGACCGGGCACCGACCGACAGTCAAGGAGCTTCGTCAACCAGATGTCGTCCGTTGAGAGTCCGCCCAAGAACACCGCCGCGTGGTACGCCGCCGGCGTGCTGGGATTGATCACAGCGGTGCTGGTGGTGTTGCTGGTGCACGTGTCGTCGGTGCGGGCCAGTGATTCGAAGAATTCCGCCTCGGACGCGGTGTCGCCCACCGCCGACCAGCTGCAGGCGGTGCAGTCGGGGGCGATCGAGGCGGCGAACCTGACGACGCTGTCGCGGGCCAAGTACCAGAGTGACTTCACCCGCGCCCTCAACGGCACCACGGGGACGCTGCGCAAGGACCTGATGTCGAAGAAGGCCGACTACCTCTCGGCGATGACGGCCGGCAAGTTCGATCTCAAGTCCTCGGTCATCGAGTCGGCGTTCGAGAGCGAGTCGGGTGGCCAGGTGCTGATCCTGGTCACCATCAACGGCTCGCACGTGGTCGACAACGTCACCAGCCCGATCACGACACCACAGCGCCTCGAGCTGACGATGGTCAAGTCCGGCAACAAGTGGCTGGCCTCCGACCTGTTGGCGGTGGGGGTGCAGTGACCGACTCGACACGGCGCCCGTCGCCGACCAGCCGGGCCCGCCGGATCGGCGGCCGGCCGGTGCCGCGTCCCGAGACCACGACCACGCCGTCGGAAACCCCGCAACCGCAGGATCCGTCGGAACGGCCCGCGACGCCTGTGGCGCCGGTCGCGGTGGCCAAGGCGCCACCCGAGACCGAGCCGGCCGACCTCGCGAGAGAGCCGTCCGACGACCAGCCACGCCGGCGATCGGGGGCTGCCTGGATTCCTGCGGGCGTGCTCGCGGTCGCGATCCTCGTGCTGGCCGTGTTTCTCGTCGTCACCAGCCACGGGGTGTACTGGGCCAAGCCGAACGACTCGTCCTCGGCACGGACCGTGCGCCAGGAGCAGGTGCTCGCCGCAGTCAAGAAATGCTTCGTGCAGATCAACTCCTACGACTACCGCAAGCTCGACGGCTTGGTTTCGCAAGACCTCGCGTGTACGACAGGCACGTTCACCCATGACCTGCGACAGACGCTGCAGACCCAGATCCTCAAG
>CAVWFN010000016.1:0-25228 GCA_963754285.1 uncultured Actinomycetota bacterium | reverse complement strand
GTGCAACCCGTACCTCGCGTTCTCGGCGATGCTCATGGCAGGCGTGGACGGCATCCGCAACAAGATCGAGCCGCCGGCACCGGTCGACAAGGACCTCTACGAACTGCCACCGGACGAGGCCGCCTCGATCGCGCAGGTGCCCGGTTCGCTCAACGCCGTACTCGACGCGCTCGAGGCCGACCACGAGTTCCTCACCGAGGGCGGTGTCTTCACCGAAGACCTCATCGAGACGTGGGTCAGCTACAAGCGCACCAACGAGATCGACCCGATCCGGCTGCGTCCGCACCCGCACGAGTTCGAGCTGTATTACGACGTCTAGGAGCGAGCGGAGCCGAGCTTGCTCGTGCTCCCGAGCGACGACGACGTCGTTGAGCGCCGCAGGCGCGATCACGACGTCTAGGAGTGAGCGGAGCCGAGCTTGCTCGGTGCTCCGGGCGGATTCGATTCGGCATCAACTGAGCGCGCGTGCTGGATGAACGCCGACGCGCCCGCCTAGCCTGTCGCCAGAGGAGGCGGCATGCGGCTGCGACTGGCATCGCTGGTCGTCGCTGCTGCCCTTGCCCTGTCGGCTTGCACGTCGTCTGGTGGCGGCGGCAGCCCGACCGCGACTGGTTCCAGGCGCGCCCCCTGATCATGCCCGGCCAGCACGCCACTGCGGTGCGCGCCGATCCGTTCGGCGCGCTGCGCGTGCCGACAACGGAATACAACTACTACCGGTTGAGCCGGCAGCAAAAGGCCGAGCTCGCGGACGCGCTTCGCGGCGTCGACTGTGCGCACCCGCCGGTGCTCGCGGGAAGTGTCGACCGGGTCGCGTGCGACTCGGACTCGGATGTCCTTCTTCTCGGCGCTCCCATCTTCACCGGCAACGACGTCACCCATGCCGAACCGCTACCGCCGTCCGACACCGACGCCGGCTGGAAGCTCTCGGTCTCGCTCAGCCGGGCCGCCGCCGACAAGATGCATCGCTGGACGTTGCGGCACAACACGGGCAACCAATCGGGTGTGTTCAACGATGTCCAGACGTCTGCCAAGCCGCCGTGCAGCCTGGACATGCTCACCGAGTGCTCGGACTTCACGGCTTACCTCAGCGACGACACGGTGGTTTCCGTCCCGGTGACCTCGACGCCTGCACAGACCTTCGTCGTCATCGATGGGGTCAACCAGAAGCTTGCGACGCGACTCGCGCACAAGATGGCGAGCTGACCGCGACCATCACAGGCTTGCCTATCCGATGGTGCTCAGGCAGACGATCCTCCCCGGCGAGGTGTGGCCCGAGACGACAGCGACCCGCCTCGGCGTCGGGCATATCGCCGGCACAGGGCGCCGCGCACGAGCCGAGACCGAATAGCGTCCCGCGGGCAGGACAACCGAGAACCTGCCCGAGCCATCTGTGTGCACCCGGCGACGCGTCGTCCCCCGAAGCGTTACGACGGCTTCCTGACCAACGCGGCGGCTGGTGTCGCCCGCTGGTACAACGACCAGAACGCGCCCCGTGATGCGTCCACTCTCCCTGGACGCCGTATCGGACGGCGCGCCTGGCACGGTTGCAGACGGAGTCTCGTGAACCGTCGCCGCCGGCGCAGGAGACGAATGCGTGCACCCGCACAACAGTGTCGAGGCCAACTGCGGCCGCAATGACCCCACGCCGTCCCCGTCCCACGCCTCATTTGACACCACCGACAGCCGATGCTGTTGCGTCGAGCCACTCGACCCACCGGAGACGTCGACAGTCAGCTCGGATAGCACCGGATCGCCGATACCGCCCCGGCGATCTCGATGACACCCGCTGCATACGGAACCGCGAGCACGTCGCCACGGGCGATCGGCATCGCTCCCCACTCGCCGCGGAGCTCGCCGACACCTTCGTTGACCACGAGCACCGAGAACCGCGCGTCGAGATCGAGGCCGCCGGCCGGTGACTCAGTGATGATCTGCTCCGCTGCGAACAGTCCGCCGGCGCTGGGCGGGAGCAGCTGACTCACGCCGGGCTCGCCGGAGGCCAGCGGCAGCACGCACTGTCCGCGCAGTGCTTCGACCTCGCTACTCGACAGCGCCTCGTGCCGGACCGCTCCCATCGCGGTGGTGCGGTCGAGACCGAGATGCACGGCATCGGGGTCGAGCGGGAATCCCGCCCACTCGAGCATGATCGAGAAATCGGTCATTTCCTGGATCTCGAGAATCAGCACGCCGGCGCCGATGGAGTGCGGGATGCCGCCGGGGCAGAACACCACGTCTCCCGCGTTCAACGGGATCTGGTGGCAGGCCTCGAGCAATGCCGTCGTGTCCTGGTCGGCGACGAGTTGGTCGAGTTCGGCGGCGCTCAGGTCCCGGGAGAATCCGAGATGGGCGCTCGATCCAGGTTCGGCGTCCAGGATCAGCCAGGCTTCGCTCTTGCCGAACTGGCAGGCGAGATGCTCGGCGGCGAAGCTGCGATCGGGATGAACGTGCAGCGGAAGTCGATCGCCCGCATCGAGCAACTTGACGAGGAGCGCTCCCGCGGCGCCGTAGTGCTCGAGATAGGTCGGCCCGAGCCAGTCGTGTGGATGTTCCTCGAAGGCGCTAGCGAGCGTTGTGCCGTCGGGAAGCCGGGTCCGTCCAGTCTCCGCGGTACCCCATCGCGTCGTGGTCGAGGCGATCCAGTCCTCGGCGTGCGTCGAGTCGACCGAGTCATCGCCGCGGAATTGGGCGATGCGTCCCGCACCGCTGTAGAACGACGCAAGCGTGTTCGGCGCCAACCGGACGGGCTTCACGACGCACCCGAGTCGACGGTGATCTCGAAGTGCAGCGGGATCGGAACTCTGTCGCGAAGATCGGCAGCGCTGATCCCGAAGGTCTCTTCGACGCGCACACCGTCGTCACCGATGACGAACACGGCGTGTTCGGTGTAGACGCGGGTGACGCAGCGCTTGCCGGTCAGCGGGTACGTGCACTCGTTCACGAGCTTGCACGTCCCGTCCTTGGCGAACAGATTCATCATCACGTAGACGTCTTTCGCACCGATGGCGAGATCCATCGCGCCGCCGACGGCCGGGATCGCATCGTCCGCACCGGTGTGCCAGTTCGCGAGATCACCGCTGGCCGAGACCTGGAACGCGCCCAGCACGCACACGTCGAGGTGGCCGCCGCGCATCATCGCGAAGCTGTCTGCGTGGTGGAAGTACGACGCGCCCTGCGTCTCGGTGACGGGGATCTTCCCGGCGTTGATGAGGTCATAGTCGATCTCGTCGTCGTGCGCCGCGCGGCCCATGCCCAGCATGCCGTTCTCGGTGTGGAGAACCACGCCCGCTGCGGGATCGAGATGGTCGGCGACCTTCGTAGGCAGGCCGATGCCGAGATTGACGTAGGAGCCTGGCGCGATGTCGCGTGCCACCCGCGCCGCGAGCTCGTCCTTCGACAGCGGCTGGTCGGTCATGCCGCCCCTCGCTTCTGCATGCCGACCGGGATGCGCACGATCCGGTCCGTGTAGATGCCGGGGGTGACGACGACCTCGGGGTCGATGTCACCCGCTTCGACGATCTCGTCGACCTGGACGACGGTGAGCGCGGCCGCCGCCGCCATGACCGGTCCGAAGTTGCGAGCCGTCTTGCGATAGACCAGGTTGCCGGCGGTGTCGGCACGGTGAGCCTTGATCAACGCAACATCACCGTGGATCGGGTACTCGAGCACGTACTCGCGGCCGTCGATCACGCGCGTCTCCTTACCCTGCGCCAGCGGCGTACCGGCACCGGTCGGGCAGTAGAACGCGCCGATCCCTGCGCCTGCTGCGCGCATCCGCTCGGCGAGATTGCCTTGCGGGACGAGCTCCAGTTCGAGCTCCCCGGATCGGTAGAGCCGGTCGAACACCCACGAGTCGCTCTGCCGGGGAAACGAGCAGATGATCTTGCGGACCTGCCCCGCCGCAAGCAGTGCCGCCAGTCCGACGTCACCGTTGCCCGCGTTGTTGTTGACAACGGTGAGCCCCGTGACGCCGCTGCGGCGGAGCGCGTCGATCAGTTCCATCGGCTGACCGGCAGTTCCGAATCCGCCGATGAGCACGGTCGCGCCGTCGCCGATACCCGCCACCGCCGCATCAGCGTCGGCGACGACCTGTGCCTTGCTCACGCCGCGTCGACGTTCTCGAGGACGACCGCCAAGCCCTGCCCGACACCGATGCAGATGGCGGCGACGCCCCACCGGACGCCGTCGATCCGCAGCCTCTTGGCCAGGGTGCCGAGGATCCGCGCGCCGGACGCGCCGAGCGGGTGACCGATCGCGATCGCGCCCCCGCAGGCGTTCACGATCGCCGGGTCGACCTTCCACGCGTCGATGCACGCGAGCGACTGCACCGCGAATGCCTCGTTGAGTTCGACCGCGGCCACGTCGTCCCATCCGATGCCGGCACGGGCCAGCGCGCGATTGGCCGCCTCTACCGGCGCATAGCCGAAGTCCTGCGGGTCGAGTGCGAACGCTCCGCGACCCGCGATGCGCGCAACCGGTTGCCGCCCGAGCAGGGTCGCCGCATCGTCCGAGCCGATCAGGACGGCCGACGCGCCGTCGTTGAGCGGTGACGCGTTTCCGGCAGTGATCGTCCCGTCACGCCGGAACGACGGCTTGAGTGCGGCCAGTTTCTCGACCGCACTATCGGGACGGATTCCCTCGTCGCGGGTCAGCTCGACGCCGGGGACGGAGACGACGAGCTCGTCGTAGAAGCCGTCGTTCCACGCGGCGTCGGCGCGCTGGTGCGATGCCACCGCGAACTCGTCCTGGCGTTCGCGCGAGATTCCGAACCGTTGCTGCAGTTGTTCGTTGGCCTCGCCGAGCGACACGGTCCACTCGGCAGGCATCTTCTCGTTGACCAGACGCCATCCGAGCGTGGTCGACACGGCTGTCGTGTTGCCGGCGGGGAATGCGCGATCAGGTTTGGGCAATACCCACGGAGCTCGTGTCATCGATTCGACGCCGCCGGCGATCACCACGGTGGCGTCGCCGGTTTCGACCAGCCGTGACGCGCTCATCGCGGCGTCGAGGCTCGACCCACAGAGCCGGTTGATCGTCGAACCGGGGACCGATGTCGGCAGACCGGCGAGCAGGCTCGCCATGCGGGCGACGTTGCGGTTGTCCTCGCCTGCGCCGTTGGCATTGCCGAACAGAACCTCGTCGATCGCGGCGGGGTCCAACGCAGGCGAACGGTCCAGCAGGCCGGTGATCACGACCGCGCCGAGATCGTCGGGCCGCACGCCGGCCAGCGCACCGTTGAACCGCCCGAACGGAGTGCGGACCGCGTCGAAGATGAAGGCGCCGGTCACCGGTCGCTCGCGGCGCTCGTGTGCTCGAGGAACACGGTCTCGCCCTCGCCCTGCAAAACGATGTCGAAGCGGTAACCAGTCGGGTCAGCGACCGCGACGAGTGTCGCGCGTTGCTCCGGCGACAACGTGGCCAGCAGCGGGTCGGTCTCGAGTGCCGCGCTGTCCTCGGGCAGGTAGAGCCGGGTGAACAGCCGATCGAGCAGCCCGCGGGCGAACACGGTGACGGCGAGGAAGGACGCCCGTCCGTCGAGGCGTGCCGGCCGGATGGTCGAGAACGAGTAGGTGCCGGTCGGATCGGTCGCCGCACGACCCCAGCCGGTGAACGTCCAGCCGTCGCGGCGCAGCAGCCCGGCCTCGCTGCTGAACCGTCCCTGGTCGTCGAGCTGCGAGATCTCGATCAGCGCGTCCGGGATCGGTTGGCCTGCGCCGTCGAACACGCGCCCGTGGATGCGGATCGCGTTCGGCGACGCCGGCGGGACGAGTTCGGGGCCGCCGGCATACGGGAGCGCGAAGCCGTAGAACGGCCCGATCGTCTGGCCCGGCGTCGGTGGGAGGCTCATCGGCGCTCGCCTTCCGGCTCGGTCCAGGTTCTCGTGCTGCCGGACAGCACGATGTCCCAGCGGTAGCCCGTGCACCACTCGTCGCGGGTCACGCCGTGGTCGTAGGTCGCGATCAGTCGATCGCGAGCCTTCGGGTCGGTGATCGAGTTGAAGATCGGGTCGAGCGGGAACAGCGGGTCGCCGGGAAAGTACATCTGAGTGATCAACCGCTGGGTGAAGTTGGTGCCGAACAGGGAGAAGTGGATGTGCGCCGGCCGCCACGCATTGCGGTGGTTGCGCCACGGATACGGTCCGGGCTTGATCGTCACGAACTGGTACGCGCCGTCCGCATCGGTCAGGCAGCGTCCCGTGCCGGTGAAGTTCGGATCCAGTGGCGCTGGATGTTGGTCGCGCTGATGCGCGTAGCGGCCGCCGGCGTTGGCTTGCCAGATTTCGACCAGCTGGTGCGCGACCGGCCGGCCGTCGCCGTCGACCACGCGGCCGGTGACGATCATGCGTTCACCGATCGGCTCGCCGCGGCTCTGGATGGTCAGGTCGTGCTCGTCGAGGGCGACGTCGCGGTGCCCGAACGCTGGTGCCCACAGCTCGACGGCTTCCGGATCGGTCGTGACCGGCGGCTGGAGCGGGTGCCTGAGCACGCTGCTGCGGTACGGCGGATAGTCGATGCGCGGTTGCGGCCCGTCGGTGTTGCCGTCCTGCGCGGCGATCTCGGCAGTGATCTCGTCCTGTTCGGCCAGTTGCTCTGGAACGGCAACCGGAGCGGGCGTGCTCGACATGACCATGACACTAGGTTGGCCCGTGCGCCCGTCGCGATGCCACCCTCCCGCTGGGCGGAAGCTGCGGTCAACCCGGCAGGCTGCGACCGATGCCCCTCGCCGCGACCTGCAACGCTGCCAGCAGCCGTTGCCGATGCCGGCCCAGTTCGGGCACGACCAGGCCCAACGCCGCGACGACGTCCGTGCGGTCCCGATCGGCGGCCGCTGCCGTTGCATGACCCCGGACCACGGGCACTGCGATCGAACATGCCCCGAGTGACATCTCCTCAGACGTCGTCGCGTAACCCTGTTCACGGATGCGGCGCAGCTGCTCGTAGATCCGCCCGACGTGGGTCACGGTGTACGGGGTCACTCGATTGAGGTCTGCCAGCGCGCGCTCGCGCACCTCGTCCGGCGCCCAGGCGAGCAGGACCTTGCCCACGCCGGTCGCATGCAACGGCAGTCGGCCACCGACGGTGCTGACCACGGGGACGGACCGGTTCCCCGCGATCCGATCGAGATAGAGCACCTCGATGCCTTCGCGCACTCCGAGGTGCACGGTGGCCTGCGTGGCCGCGTAGATGTCCTGCAGGAACGGGGCGGCGATGTCGCGCAAACCGGTCTGCACCGGCGCGAGCAGTCCGAGGGTCCAGATGCGGTGGCCGATCACGTACTGGTCACCGCGCCGCTCGAGCGCGCCGACTGCCACCAGTTCGCCGAGCAGCCGGTGCGTGGTGGTCAGCGGTAGGTCAGACCGTATCGACGCCTCGGTGACGGTCAGGCTGCGGTGCGTCGCGTCGAAGGCGTCGAGCACTGCCATGGCACGGGACAGCACCGATCGGCCTGGGTGCAGCGCATTGCCCGACATGACGTCCTTCCGACCTGGCCGACTCGGTGCCAGTCTTCCACTGGGCGGGAGGGCGGCATCGACCGCATTGGTCGGTGCTGTCTAGTTTTCGAGCCATGCCCGCCACGCACGCAGAGTCGACAGAGGTTGCCATCGTCGGCGGCGGTCCGGCCGGGCTGATGCTCTCTCACCTGTTGCACGTTGCCGGCATCGAGTCGGTTGTCATCGACAACCGAACGCGCGTCGAGATCGAGAACACCGTGCGCGCCGGGATCCTCGAGGACGACAGCGTGCGACTGCTCATCGAGTCCGGCGCGTCCGACCGGGTATTGCGCGAAGGACACGCCCACGACGGGATCTCGTTGCGCTTCGGCGGACGCAGTCACCGCATCGACTTCCGGGGCCTCGTCGATGCATCGGCCTGGCTGTATCCGCAGACCGACGTGTTCATCGACCTCGCCAACGCGCGCGAACGTGATCACGGCGACGTCCGCTTCGGCATTCGGGACGCGTCGCTGCTCGATCCGACCAGCGACCGGCCCGGGGTGGCGTTCACCGGCGCCGACGGCGCATCGGTCGAGATGCGCGCTCGCATAGTCGTCGGCGCGGACGGGTCGCACAGCATGTGCCGGCAGGCGATTCCCGAGCAGCAACGTCGTCAGTTCTCGCGTGAATATCCGTTCGCCTGGTTCGGGATCCTGTGCCAGGCACCTCGTTCTGCGCCGGAGTTGATCTACACCAACTCCGAGCGCGGGTTCGCGTTGATCTCCCAGCGCACCGAGACGATGCAGCGGATGTACTTCGAGTGCGACCCGGACGAGGACGTCGACGCATGGAGCGAGGACCGCATCTGGGCCGAGTTGCAGGGACGCCTTGCGGGTGACGACGGTTTCGCGCTGAAGGAAGGGCCGATCACCGACAAGTCAGTGCTGCGCTTCCGCAGCTTCGTGTGCGAGCCGATGCGCTACGGAAACCTGCTCCTGGCCGGCGACGCGGCGCACACGGTCCCGCCGACGGGCGCCAAGGGGCTCAACCTCGCGCTGGCCGACGTGCGCATCCTGGCCGAGGTTGTCGAGCAAGCGCTCCGCAACGGCGACGACGGCGCGCTCGACACCTACGGGCCGCGCGCCCAGGCACGAGTGTGGAAGGCGCAACACTTCTCGTACTGGATGACCACGATGTTGCACCGGATCCCCGGCGGCAGCGCGTTCGACAACCAGCGACAGCTGGGCGAACTGTCGTCCATCGTCGCGTCCGAGGCCGGGTCGCGGTATCTCGCGGAGGGCTACACCGGCTGGCCGGCAAAGGCACAAGGTCTCACAACGTTCTGAGTGTTCATCTCCTCGGGCTTGCGAAGTCAGGTTTGTAATGCAAACCTATTTGCATGACCGCGATCGGATCGTTCGACGACAGCAACCCGCGTGGGCAGCTGTCGTTGTCGCGAGATCTTGCGCGCCGGGTGCGGCGCCGTCAGCGCGCGTCGTGGTTCCCACTGCTCGTCTTCGCAGTCGTGACGCTCGTGGCGATCCCGGTCACGCGGACCGGACACGCGGCCGGCATCAAGTGCCTGTCTCCTCGAGCGGCCCGGCTCGCCGCTCGCCCGCGTCTGCGTTGCGCACAACTCGTCCGCGTTCGTGTACTGGCCCATCGCGCTGATCGTCGCCTACGTGGTCATCGCGGCGTTCTATGTTCGGCTGTCGCGTGCTCGCGGGGTGGGTACGCGCATTCGTCCCTACGTGATCACGGGCGTCGTCCTTGCGATCGCAGTCACTGTCGCATCGATCTGGGCAGCCCACACGGTGCTCGTCGGCGAGTACGACATCGTCGGCTGGCACCTGCAAGGGGAAGACGTCTACCGACTCGCTGCACCGGCCTGCGCGATCGGCCTTGCCCTGCTCGTGCTGGCCGGCGTCGACCGAAGCGTGGCGCTGTTCGGCTTCACCGTGGTCTACCTGGTCGTCGCGATCGGCGGAGTCACTTTCGGCTGGCGGATCTCCGGCCCGTCACCATGGTCCTTTGCGCCGCATCTGATCATCGAGAGCAGCCTGTTGCTGCTCGGTGCGGCACTGTTCGGAGTCGTGCAACTGCCTCGCCACCGAGGCGCCTCCCGCCGCATGACGGGTCATCCGGTCAATGGCCTCGACGACGTGGTGCACCAGCGCGTCCGGCTGGGGATCCTGACGATCACGCATGAAGCGCGGGAGGTCGAGTTCGGCTATCTCCGCACCACCTTGGAACTGACGGCCGGGAACCTGTCACAACATCTGTCCACCCTGGAGCGGGCCGGGTTGATCACGATGGACAAGGGCTACGAGGGCAGACGTGCCCGCACCTGGATCAGGCTCACCAAAGCCGGACAAGCGGCGCTGCGAGACGAGATCCGTCAGCTCAAGCGACTGATCACCGAACTCGAGCAGCCTCGCCACAACGGCTGATCCCTGGTTCCTGAACGCGGCTGCCAGTAGCCGCGGCTACCGTCCGAGGGCAGGGTCGGTGATGCCCGCGCAGCCGTTCTCGACGTGCCCGGCAAACTGTCGCAAGTACCGCTTGTCGAGGTTCGTGGTGAAGGTGAGGTCGTACCAGCCGTCGTAGTACCCGGCGATCGGCAGGGACGCGCCGTGGCGCACATGGACGACATGGCTTCGACCGGTGTACGCGTCGAGCACGGTGACGTCGGCGTCGGGGCCGGCATTGTCGATCACGAACTCGACCCCGCGCCCGCGCCGGTGAACGGAGACCTCCGGCGCAGCCGAGCCCGAACCGGCCAGCTGCCGGTACCAGCCGTTGGGCCCGTGCACCTCGAGGTCGTAGCCGTGCAGGGACACGATCGCAGTGCTCAGGTCGTGGCGCGCACCCACGGTGAACATCTGCACGGTCATCGCAGCACCTCGGTTGCGGAGTTGGAAGACAGCGCCGCCGCTGCCACGGTTCACGAACTTGAGCGTGAGTGCGCCAGATTTCGCACCGACCTTGAGGTCGAGGTCGTAGGGCACCGGACGCGCGCGCCGCACGCCGCTCTCCTGCGTCGGGCAGCTGCTGATCCGCCGGTGGGACCGGGACGACATCGGGATGACGGTCACGATCCGGCGGGGCGTAGCCGGCCGTGTTCGGCAACGCGGGAAGCCGGTAGTCGGAAGCAGCGAAGTCGAACGCGGATGTCAGGTCACCGGTGACGGCACGGCGCCACGGCGAGATGTTCGGTTCGCCGACTCCGAATCGCTTCTCGATGAAGCGGATCACCGAGGTGTGATCGAACACCTCGGAGCTGACGTAGCCACCCTTGCTCCACGGCGACACAACGAGCATGGGTACCCGCTGCCCGAGTCCGTACGGCCCGGGCTGCCCGGGTGTACCGCCCGCGGTTCCACTGGTGCCGTGGAAGATCTCGAGTGACGTGTCGACCGTCGATGCACCGTCGGCCGCGGTCATCGGCGCGTACGCGGGCACCATGTGGTCGAAGAACCCGTCGTTCTCGTCATAGGTCAGCAACAGCGCGGTCTTGCTCCACACGTCCGGGTTGGACGTGAGCGCGTCGAGGACGTGTGCGACGTACCAGGCGCCGTAGTTGGCCGGCCAGTTCGGGTGCTCGGTGTACGCCTCGGGTGCAACGATCCACGACACGGCGGGCAGCTTGTTGTGCCGCACGTCCGAACGCAGCATCGCGAACAGATCCTCACCCTGCTTCGCGTTCGTCCCGACGCGCGCGCGGTCGTAAAGCGGGTCGCCGGGATTCGCGTTCTGGTACTGGGTGAAGTAGAGCAGCGAGTTGTCGCCGTAGTTGCCGATGTACGCGTCGCTCGTCCAGCCCCACGACCCCGGCCTTGTCGAGCCCGTCGCCGGCGTCCTGGTACACCTTCCAACTCACGCCGGCGCGCTGGAGTGCGCTCGGGATACGTACCCCACGAGTAGCCGAGTTCGTCGTTCGCGATCACCGGTCCGCCACCCTGGCCGGCGCCGCCGCAACTGCCCGTCCACAAGTAGTACCGGTTCGGATCGGTCGGGCCGAGCAGCGAGCAGTGGTACGCGTCGCACAGGGTGAACGCGTCGGCCAACGCGTAATGGAACGGGATGTCGCTTCGAGTCAGGTGCGCCATCGTCGGCGCACTCTTGATCGGTACCCACTGGTCGTAGCGGCCGTGGTCGAGTACGTCGTGGCCGCCTTCCCAACTGTGGTCGAGATCCTCCAAGAACGCGAGGCCCGCATCAGGCACGTCCGGATGGAACGGGAGCACCTCACTCGCGCCGTCGGGCTGGTGGAACACACTCTTGCCGGACGGAAGCGTCGCCGGATGGGGATCGCCGAAACCGCGCACCCCGCGCATCGTGCCGAAGTAGTGGTCGAATGAGCGGTTCTCCTGCATGAGCACCACGATGTGCTCGATGTCGCGGATCGAACGGGTGCGATGGTTGCCTTCGATGGCAGCGGCACGAGCTATGGCCGGCGTCAGTACGGACGCTGCGGTGGCGCCCGCACTGAGCTTGAGAAACCGGCGGCGGCTGAGGTTGTTCATCGGCCCAGCATCGCCGCTGCGATTACCCGCAGAAGATCCCGGAAGTGACGTTCGGGCGAAGGTCGCGTAAACGGCCGGCGCGGCGGATCAGTTCGACGCGGCCCTCGCGGGCGTCGGGATCTCGACGATCGGGAGCACGAGGCGCACCTCGGTGCCACCGCCGGCGCGCGCGCGGACGTCGAGGTCTCCGCCGGCGATCAACGCGCGGTCGCGCATGCTGGCCAGGCCGAGGTGTCCAGGGCGTTCTCGCACGTCGTCCGGCTCGATCCCCCGCCCGTCGTCGGAGATCGAGACGACAACCTGATCGCCGTCGAGGCTCACGCGGATGACGACCATCCGGGCGTCGGCATGTTTACGTGCGTTGACCAGCGCTTCCTTGCCGATGCGGTACGCGGTGATCAGGACGGGCTCGGGCAGGTCGAGGTCGCGATCACCGTCGACTCGCCAGTGCGTCGTGCTGCCGGCGAAGATGAACTCAGCGGCATCGGCGAGCGCGTCGGCAAGCTTCGCGCGCGGTGACGGCGGTTCGAGATCGAACAGCAGATCGCGCAACCGTCCGTTCGCGCTCGATACCGAGTGCTGCACCACGTCGACCGCCTCGACCAGATCCGGCGCCTCGGCGGCCAACCGTCGTCGCAACACACCGAGGCGCAGGTCGACAGCAGCCAGGGCCTGCACCGGATCGTCGTGCACGTCGGCGGCGATGCGAGCGCGTTCCTGCTCCTGGGCGCGCACCAACCGATCGAGCAGCCGCTCACGCTGGTCGGCCAGGTCGCGCACTGCACCCTCGGCGGCGAGCCGCTCGCTGATGTCGTGCTGGATGGTGGCCACTGCGAGCGCGTCACCGGAGTCGGGATCGTGCACGACGAAGGTCGACACCGCGACCGGGATGTGGCGACTGCCGTCGAGCGGAACGATCTCCGACTCGTCCTGATGGCTACCGCGCGTGACGAGATCGGGCCAGCGGGTGGCGAACAGGTCGCCCTTCAACCGTGGGAACAGCTGCGCCACGGTCAGCGTGGTCACGTCGCGGTCCGGTCCGATGCCCATCATCTGCCGACCGGCCGGGTTGATGTACGCGACGATGCCGGCCACGTCGGCGAAACCGATGAAGTCGGTGGAGGCCTCGACGAGCGCCTGGAACCGGCGCACATCTTCACTCGCGGCGCCGATCACCAGATGGGCTTCGCGTCGATCGTCGTGCAGAGTCAGCACTCCGCGCGCTATCGCGACCGCACCGGCACCGACGAATGCCGCCATCGATGCGACGGGCGCATCGGTCAGACCTGCCTCTGCGAGGCCGATGAATGCGACACCGGCGAACGCGGCCGGCACGCCGACGCCTGGCGGTTGCCAGCCGATCACTTCGCCCACCCGGCGCTTGCGCCAGCGTTGGACGTCCGCTGCGCTCCACACGGACGAGCCGATCAACGCCGTCGCCACGAGCGACAGCGACGCGAGCAGTGTTCCGGGTCGCCAGCTTCCGTTCGCCAGCTCGATCACGTAGACGATGTCGATGAACGAGAAGGCGACGCAGCCTGCCGCCAGGACGAGATCGGACCGCGTCATTCGACCGCGGACTGACGTCAGCAGTGTCGCCACCGCAACCAGCAGGGCCGTGTCGAGCACGGGATACCCAACGTTGACGATGATCTCGGACCGCGGGATCCCATCGGCCGACAGCGTGCTGACCGCGTGCGACAGCACCGCAACGGCGATCGCGACGACGACCAGCGCGCCGGTGAGCCCGTCGAGAACGACGAAGACCGGCATCCGGCGCACGAGATCGCGCAGCCGTAATGCGACCGCGCCGATCAACGCGATCGTCGAGAGCACCCAAGCGGCGTCAGCGATCGACGGGAACGGCAGCGGATGCTTGATGCTGAGGAACCAGAGCGTGATCACGAATCCGAATGCGCGTAACACGACGCCGACCGTCACGAGCCACCACGCGACGCTGGTCGAGCGTCGCACCGCGGCGAGCACGCAGAGCACCGCGACGGCGGCGTAGCCGGCGCCCTGCAGCACGCCGTCGTAGGGCACGTTGAAACCGGGCTTGGGGCGCACGCCGGGAATCGTCCAGATCAGGTATCCCGCGATCAGCAGGACGGCCACGCCCTGCCCGATCCGCGCCCACACGGACACGGATGCGAGTGACGAACCCGAAGAACGCATGGCCCCCTCACCCGAGCGCCGCCTCGGCCGGCGCGTCGTGTCGCTCAGGTTACCGCCGGGACAGGTCTGCGGCGCTGCCGCCGACCGCCGCGACCGGGCTCAGCGTCTGCCGTCCGACGATCCGGTTCAGGCTGCGCGGCCGCACCACGAACGCCTCCGCCTCGAGCGCGGCAAGGGCGATGCGCGGGATGTCGCGCACCCGCGAGTACGAGAAGAACCGGGTCTCCCACTGCGGGTGGAACTTGTCATTGAACCGGTAGAGCGACTCGATCTGCCACCAGCGCGACGCGATCAGCAGCACGCGGCGCCACAACCGCAGTACCGGGCCGGCACCGATCCGTTCGCCGCGTTCGAGGGCATCGCGGAACACGGCGAAGTTCAGCGACACCGAATGGACGCCGAGGTCCGGGGCGGCTGCCAGCAATCGCGTGATCATCAGTTCGTTCAACCCGTTGTCGGACGTGCGATCGCGACGCATGAGATCCAGCGAGATGCCCGTGTCACTCCACGGGACGAAATGCAGCAGCCCGCGCAATCGCCCGTCGAGTCGCGCTCGCACGAGAACGCATCTCGGATCTGCGGCGTCACCGACACGCGACAGCGCCATCGAGAAGCCACGCTCGACAGGGTCGCCGCGCCACGACTCGGCAGCCGTGCGGGCCTCGGCGATGTCGTCGGCGCTCAGGTCACCGGTGCGGGTCACGTCGATCGAATAGCCGGCCCGCTCGACGCGTGCGCATGCTTGGCGCACACCACGCATCGCGCGTCCGTCGAGCGAGAAATCCGTGGTCTGCACGATCGCCTCGTCGCCGAGGCCGACGGCAGACAGCCCGTACTCGCGTCGGTACACCGTCGCGCCGAGCTCGCTGCAGCCCATCACTGCCGGCGTCCACCCGTTGCGGTCGACCAGTGCGCGCCAGGCCGCAATCGCACCCGGCCACGCTTCGGGATCGCCGATCGGATCCGCGCTGGCGAGCGCGACTCCGTCGATGACTCGATACGAGATCGCTGCCTTGCCGGTCGGCGACCACACGACCGACTTGTCCCGCCGCAAGGCGAAGTAGCCCAGCGAGTCACGTGCGCCGTGCCGCGCCAACAGTTCGCGGATGCGCGACTCATCGGCGGGGTCGAGCAGCGCCGGCGGTTCTACCGTGCGCAGCCCGATCGCCACCAGAACGACAACCGCGAGAAGTCCGAACAGCAGCAACATCGCGTGCAACAGGTCGGCATAGTGATCACTCGAGATGGGAATCCAGCCGCCCACACCGACGAACGAGTACACCACCTCGCGCAGTCGCGCCCAGAACGAGACCGTGGACGGGACGTGTCCGGGCAGGTAGAGCATCACGACTCCGAGCACGGTGGCGACACCGAGCAGCTGCCCCGCGGCGCGGACGGCGAACCACCGACCGTGTCGATCACCGCCCACGGTGTACTGCGAGCGTGTCGCGAGCAGCGCTGCAAGCAGCAGGCCGGTGACAACCGCTTCGACCGGACGCCGTTCGGCACGAACTAGATCCGCTGTCGTGACCACCGTGCAGACGACAACGGCGATGCGCCACTCGGCACGCTTGCGCTTGCGCAGCCCGCGCGCGAGCCGGAGCAAGATCCACCCCGACACCGCCACCACGGCTTCGGCCGTCGCGCGCGCGGGGGTCGGGACGAAGTCGCCGTACAGGGCTGAGCCGCGCATGTCCGGTGCCACCACGCCGAGGAGCATCACGAGGCCGAGCACCGTCGACGTACGGCTCACCGCATCGGGGCCGTGTCGCGCAATCCACCCTCGCACGAGTCCCAAGCTTCAGGAGGCTGCCTGTGAGCCGATGAGGAGGCTCAGGTGAACCTTCTGATCGCGCGCTCGTTCTTCGGCCGGGCTCAGGCGCAACAGGCATCATGTCGCGCGTGCAGGTCCGCAACCCGGCTGTGAGCGCTGCCTGTGTGGTGCTCATGGCGGCCGTCCTGACCGGGTGTGCACCGCAGACCGCGCATCGCGTCGCCGCTGTCGGCGGCACCCGCACCAGTCCATCGGATGCGCCCAGCACGCCGCGTGCGTCGCACACGCCCGACCTGCCGACGTTCGCGACGGTGGGCGCGCTGTTCCGGGGAGGTTCCAACGGCGTGCACGGTTGCACCGGCAGCGTGATCGCGAGCGCTTCTCGCAACACGGTGATCACCGCGGCACACTGCGTGCGCGGTGACGGTACGGGGATGACCTTCGCGCCGTCATACCGCGACGGCCGTTCGCGCGACGGCGTGTGGCACGTGACCGGCGCCTACGTCCTGGCTGCGTGGCAACACGACCAGGACCCCACCACCGACTACGCCGTGCTCACGGTCGCGCCGAACATCGTCAACGGACGAAAGACCGAACTGGCCGACGTCACCGGCAGCGAATCGCTCGGCGCTGCACCGCCCGTCGGAAGCAGCGTGACGGTTGTCGCCTACAACGCCGGACGCAACGACGAACCCGTCACGTGCGTGGCCAAGGTGTTCGAGATCAAGGGTTTCCCGACCTTCGACTGTCACGGATTCGTCGGCGGTAGCAGCGGCAGCCCGTGGTTGACGATCGACGCGAACGGACACGCCACCATTCATGGCGTCATCGGCGGCCTGAAGCAGGGCGGCTGTCACGAGTACCGCTCGCACAGCTCGGCATTCAACGACACCGTGCGCGACCTCGTCCATCGCGCCGAGACCGGCGCAAAACCGGACGTTGTGGTCGTACCGAACGATCCCGGCTGCTAGCGCTGAACGGGCGGGATAGTCGCACGGCGCTGCCCATCTGACCAGGCGCACAAGTTGCCATGTGACGCAGGAAACCGTAGCGGGCCGGTCTACGAAGTCTCGCGTGACGGATCCGAGTCCAACAAGGGGGAAAACGACATGGACCAGTCGACACGAAGAGGGTTCCTGGCGACGGCCGCGGTAGGTGCGGTCGGTGTCGGAGCCACGGCCATCGCGCCGAGCGCTCAGGCCGCGACCACACGGCCGAACACGATGTCGCACGTACCGAAAGAGGCGAGCGGCACGCTCGTCGCGCACGTCGCCGATGTCCGGGGCGACACCATCACATTGATGGTCGATGAGCGCGAGATCGTCGTCCACGATGCCGATCTCGTCGCCCGCCTCGCGCGCGCGGCTTTCTGAGGGGGACGACATGTCATCACATCGCGAAGCACCGGAAATCTCGAAGGACCCGGTTGCCGACAACACCGACGTCTACGCGTTCGTCAGTCGCGACGAACCGGACAAGGTCACGCTCATCGCCAACTTCATCCCGTTCCAGAACCCGCAGGGCGGTCCGAACTTCTACGAGTTCGGCGACGACGTCACCTACGCCATCCACATCAGCAACCGTGGCGATGCGCAGGGCGACATCACCTACCGATTCCACTTCCACACCGAGATCCGCAACCCGGACACGTTCTTGTACAACACCGGCCCGATCAAGTCGATCAGTGACACGACCTGGAATCGGCCGCAGTTCTACCGGGTCACCCGCACGCAAGGTGCCGGCAAGCCGGTCGTGCTCGCCAAGGGCCTGCGGGTCCCGCCCGTCAATGTGGGCATCCGCAGCACACCCAAGTACGCGCACTTCACCAGCGAGGCAGTCCACGACATCGGCCACGGCCGCAAGGTGTTCGCCGGTCAACGTGCCGAAGGTTTCTACGTCGACCTCGGCAGCATCTTCGACCTCGGCGCGCTGCGCCCGTTCCAGCACCTGCACCTGATCCCGTCCGCGAACGCAGTGGGTGTCAACGGCACCCAGGGACTCAACGTGCACACGATCGCGCTCCAGGTGCCGAAGACCGATCTCACGGTCGATCACCACAACCCGACCAACGCCATGGACGCGAAGTCCGTGATCGGCGTCTGGGCGACGACGTATCGGCAGAAGTCGTCGGTGTTCAATTCGAAGACGGCGACCTACGACGGCACCGGGCCCTGGGTCCAGGTCTCGCGGCTCGGCAACCCGCTCTTCAACGAGGTGGTCGTGCCCATGGCGTACAAGGACCGCTGGAACCACGCACATCCGCACGGCGACAAGCAGTTCGCCAAGTACGTCGCCCATCCGGAGCTCGCAGGGTTGCTGCCCGCTCTCTACCCGGGCGTGTTCCCGCACCTGGCGAAGTACAAGAAGCCGAGAGCCGACCTCGAGGCAATCCTGCTCACCGGCATCCCGGCCGGCATCGTGCCGGGATTCCAGAACACGACCGGTCCGGTGCTCTCGGACATGCTCCGACTCAACATGGCCATCAAGCCCTCGGACAAGCCGAGCAAGTTCGGCCTGCTCGGCGGCGACGCGTCCGGCTTCCCGAACGGACGGCGTGTCATGGACGACGTCGTCGCGATCGAGCTCCGGGCGATCGCCGGGGCAACGATCCCGTTGGTCGACAAGAGCTACAAGCCCGACAAGGCAGCCGGCGAATTGACCGACGGCACGCACAACACCAACGCGCCGTATCTGGACCATTTCCCGTACCTCGGCACACCGGCTGGTGGTTACCAGACGAAGCCCGGGACGCCGAAGTCATGACCGCGCGTGAGGACAACAGCCATGCGGGGCAAGGCGCGGTGCTGCTCGACATCGGCGATGACATCGGCGCGCTCGTCGTGACGATGCCGTCGCAGTTGCTCGGACACGAGGTCGAGATCCGTCCGTACGACCACGACGGTGTCGCGCACTTGCCGCACGTCGCTGTGGTGAACCGACCCCGCGACGGCCGCCACGGGCCGCCCGTCGCGTCGGCGGTGTTCGGCGAACTCGAGGCAGGCGACTACGACCTGTACCTGCGTCCGAACGGTCCGGTCGAACTGAGCACGCACGTCGACGGTGGCTCGGTCGTCTTCGCGAACTGGCCGACCGAGGTGGTCGTCGGCTGACGCCTAGGATCCGGTTCGTGCCGCTGCTGCTGGCCGCCCCCGACAAGTTCCGTGGGTCGGCGACCGCCCGCGAGATCGCCGAGGCCATGGCGCTCGGTGCCGCGGACGCCGGCTGGCAGTGCGACATCGCCCCGATCTCCGATGGGGGCGAAGGCCTGCTGGAGTGCTTCGGCGGCGCGAACCGGACCACGACGGTCACCGGACCGCTCGGCGAGCCCGTCGATGCCGGCTGGCTGCTCGACGGCACGGCCGCGGTCATCGAGATGGCGACCGCGTCCGGGCTGGCACTGGTCGCCGGACGCAACGACCCGGTCGCCGCGACGACGATGGGGACGGGTGAACTCATCGCGGCGGCGCTCGATGCCGGCGCGACCCAGGTGATTGTCGGTGTCGGCGGGTCGGCGACCACCGACGGCGGCCTGGGTGCCGTTGACGAACTGACCTCGCGTGCGCCGCTCGACACGGTCACCGTCGCGGCCGATGTGACGACCCGCTTCGTCGACGCGGCTGCGGTGTTCGCACCGCAGAAGGGCGCCGACTCCGCGACCGTCGACGTGCTCACCGCGCGGCTGCGCGAGCTGGTCGAGGTCTACCGCGCTCGATTCGACGCGCGCATCAGCGACCTGGACGGGTCGGGTGCGGCCGGCGGACTGGCCGGCGGGCTGGCGGCGCTCGGTGCCCGCATCAGACCGGGCTTCGATGTCGTCGCGGAACGGCTGGGCCTCGCGCAGCGGATCGCGTCCGCCGACCTCGTGCTCACCGGCGAGGGCCGCCTCGACCGCTCGAGCCTGTCCGGCAAGGCACCCATCGGCGTCGTGCGGCTCTGCGCGGACGCCGGACGCCGCGTCGCGCTGATCGTCGGCGACCACGCGGACGGGGTCGAGCCCGGCGCTCCTGTGACATCACTCACGCAACGAATCGGGCGCAATCAGGCACTGGCCGCCCCGTTGCCCGAGATTCGAGCGGCTACGGCCGAGCTGGTGCGAGCCGCCGAGGCCACGTCGCCCTGAGCCCGGGCCGTGCCGGATCGCATCTGTGTCGTACGTAAGTGGAAAGATGAGGGTGTGGTGAGCCGCACCGACCTGCGCAGCGCCGCGCCCGGAACGGGACGCAGGCGCTTCTCTGGTGTACTCCCCCGCCGCCTGCTGCGCTTCCGCCGTCCGGTGTGGTGGCAGGAAGTCGCGATCATCGCGATCGGCTACTGGATCTACAGCATCGGCCGTAACGCGATTCCGCAGCAGGCCTCGATCGCGATCCGGCACGGCCTGTCGATCCAGCACCTGCAAGACATCATCGGCGTCAACTTCGAGCTGTCGGTCAACCAGTGGGTCGCGGTGCACGAATGGGTCGCCCAGATCCTCGACTACTACTACGCGACTCTGCACTTCATCGTCACGCTCGGCGTGCTTGTCTGGTTGTTCATCCAGCGCCCGCACATCTATCGCGGCGCGCGCACGGTGCTGTTCACCTTGACGCTCATCGCGCTCGCCGGCTTCGCGCTTTACCCCGTGGCGCCGCCGCGGCTGCTGCCGGGCTCCGACTACATCGACACGGTGGTCAAGTTCCACACCTGGGGATCACTCGCCGACCCCGAGATCGCCGCGCATTCCAACCAGTACGCCGCGATGCCGAGCCTGCACACCGCGTGGGCTCTGTGGGCCGGCATTTCAGTCTTCATGTGCGCCCGCCGGTTGTGGGTGCGCATGCTCGGTCTGATCTATCCGTTCTTCACGGTGTTCGTGATCATCGGCACCGCGAACCACTACCTGATCGACGCCATCGGCGGCGCAGCGACGGTGGTCATCGCGTTCGGCATCCAGGCAGTGCTCTCGGGCCATGGTGCCTACACGCCGCCGTGGGATGCACCCGACTTCGGACGTCCCGACCCGCCCTTGCCGAACCTGCGTCCTTCGCGCCTGGCGGCAAAGCGGCGTCAGTCGAGCCGGGCGTAGAAAACCTCTTCGACGACCTTGCGCGCCCGGCGCGCGCCACGACGGTAGTCGTCGATCACCGCGCCCGGATCGAACCCGTCCGCATACCCGAGCGCGCTGCCGACCGCCAACAACGCAGTGCCCTGCGAGGGGATCTGATCCTCGGCCTTGTCGCGTACGAGCATGATCGCGTTGCGCAATCGAGTTGCCTGGCGCCAGCCGGTCGACAATGCGGCGGCTTGTGCCCGATCGAGCAAGCCGTGCTCGGTCGCTGCATGCAACGCGTCCATCGTGCGAGTCGTGCGCAGCGACTCGATGCGCCCCGCGTGCTGCAACTGCAGCAGCTGCACCGTCCATTCGATATCGGCCAGCCCGCCACGGCCGAGCTTGGTGTGCGTGGACGGGTCGGCACCGCGAGGCAGCCTTTCGGCGTCGACGCGACCTTTGAGGCGGCGAATCTCGATCAGGTCGGACGCGCTGAGCCCCTGCGCCGGATAGCGCACCGGATCGATCATCGTGAGGAACCGCTGCCCGAGCTCGCGGTCGCCGGCGGCGAAGCGCGCTCGCAGCAGCGCCTGCGCCTCCCACGGTGACGACCAGCGTTGGTAGTACTGCTCGTAGGACGCGAGCGATCGCGCCAGCGGACCGTTGCGGCCTTCCGGGCGCAGGTCTGCGTCGATGCCGAGCGGCGGGTCGGTCGACGACGGCGCGGACAGCAAGGCACGCAGACGGCCGGCGACATCCTGCGCGATCCGCGTGACGTCCTCGTCGGATTCGCCGATCGGCTCGAAGACGAACATGACGTCGGCGTCGGAGCCGTAGCCGACTTCGGAGCCGCCCAGGCGTCCCATGGCGATGATCGCGAACCGCAACGGCAGCGTGTCGCGATCACGGTCGGCAGCGACGGCCCGCACGGCGATCTGCAACGAAGTCTCGAGCGTCGCCTCGGTGGTGGCGCTGATCGCCTCGCACACCGCCTCGACCGGGATCAGACCGAGCAGGTCGGCGAACGCGGTCCGCAACAGCTCGGTGCGGCGCACCGCTCGAATCGCAGCGACGGCCTCGACGGGGTCATCGCGGCGCACGGCGGTGTCGTGCATCGTCGCGGCGACCTCGCCCGGGGCGCGCGGCGTGAGTTCGCTGTCGGCAGCGAGCATGCGCAGCGCTTCGGGAGCGCGGCCGAGCATGCGCGCGACGTATTGGCTCGTGCCGAGCAGGTGGGCAAGTCGCGATGCGACCTGACCCTCGTCGCGCAGCAGCCGCAGGTACCAGGGCGTTGTTCCGAGCGCGTCGGACACGCGCCGGTATGCGAGCAGCCCGGCGTCCGGATCGGGTGCGTCGGAGAAGTCCGACAGCAGGACGGGCAGCAACGCTCGCTGCAGCGTGGCGCGACGCGACAGACCGGACGTGAGCGCGTCCAGGTGCTGCAGTGCACGTGCCGGGTCGACGAAACCGAGCGCCGACAACCGCCGCCCGGCCTCTTCGGGGGTCAGCCGCAGATCGGCCGACGGCACCCGGGCCACCGCCTCGAGCAGCGGACGGTAGAACAGCTTCTCGTGCAGGCGGCGCACCTCCCGAGTGTGCAGTGCCCACTCGGCCTTCCAGACCGCACGGGCATCGCCTCGCTGGTCGGGGCGATAGCCCATCGCCAGCGCGAGCCACATCAGCTGCGCCGGATCCGCCGGTACGAGATGGGTCCGCCGAAGGCGGCGCAGCTGCAACCGATGCTCGGTGGCGCGCAGGAACGTGTACGCGTCCGCCAGACTCAGCGCGTCGTCGCGACCGACGTACCCTCCGTCACGCAGCGCGTCCAGCGCCGGCAAAGTGGCGCCGCCGCGCAACGCGTCGTCGCCGCGACCATGGACCAGCTGTAGCAGTTGCACCGCGAACTCCACATCGCGCAACCCGCCTGGGCCGAGCTTGAGCTCGCGATCGGCTACGGCCGACGGGATGTGCGCGACCACGCGACGCCGCATCGCCTGCACGTCGGCAACGAAGTCCGGACGTTCGGCCGCAGACCACACGAACGGGCCGATCGCGGCCTCGTACCGTGCGCCCAGCTCGAGGTCGCCGGCCACGGCCCGCGCTTTGAGCAGCGCCTGGAATTCCCAGGTGTTCGCCCACCGCTGGTAGTAGGCCTCGTAGCTGGCGAGCGTGCGCACCAGCGCGCCGTCCTTGCCCTCGGGCCGCAGCGCCGCGTCGACCTCCCACGCAACCTCGCGACACAGCCGCATGGTGTTGGCTGCCAGCGTCGTCGCCGTGCGTAGCGCTCGGTCGGAGTCGGCGGGGTCGTCGTCGAAGCGTCCCGGCTCGGCGACGAACATGACGTCGACGTCCGAGACGTAATTGAGTTCGCGCCCCCCGGTCTTTCCCATCGCGATGATCGCCAACCGGCACGGCTCCGCGTCGTCGGGCAGTGTCGCTGCCGCGACCGCCAGCGCAGCCTGCAACGTGTAGCCGGCGAGGTCGGCGAGCGCGCTCGTAACCGTGCGCAGATCCAGCTCGCCCGACAGGTCTCGCCCGGCTATCGCGATCAGCTCACGGCGGTAGGCCACTCGCAATGCCGCGCTCGCGGCGGCGCCGACGACCGTGGCGCGCGCGCCGTCCGTTCCCGATGTCGGGACGCTCGGGTCGGCGCCCACCGACTCGTGCAGCCGTCGCGACATGCCGGGGAAGTCGTCCGGCCCGGCCAGCCCGCGCCAGGCGTCGGGATGCGCCACGAGATGGTCGCCGAGTGCAACGGACGTGCCGAGCAGCGGAATCAACCGCGCGCGCACCTGCGCATCGGTGGCGAGCACCGAGCGCAGCTCGGCACCGGCCGGCGTCGCGACGAGTCGCGCGAGGGTCTCCAACGCGGCATCCGGAGCTGCGGCGCGTCCGATCGCCGAGATGATTCTCGCTGCGTCGTCGTCGACCGGCGCGTTGTCGGCGACGTCCCACCACGCCAGTGGAGCTTCGGCGAGCAGTTGCGCGGCGCGCTCACCGTCGCTGAACGCGAGCCGGGCCAGCCGCAGTGCGCTGCGACGCAGCGGCGTGGTGTCAGCCATCGTCGGGCCGACGCAGGCCCGGCATCGGCAGCAGTCCACGCGCAGCGTTCGCTTCGGCTGCCAGGGCAGCACGGATCGCTGCCGGATCGCTCAGTGGCCCTGACGTCGAGCTCGGCGCGCCGCGAGGCTCCGGGACGGACGCGGGATCACGCACGACGTCAGCGAACCGGGCCGCGAACGGCGCCCACACCTCGGCGAGGTCGTCGTCGATGGTGACAGCGCGATCGACGATGGCGTCGAGGTCGTAATCGGCGAGCTCACCGGAGTCTTCGGCCGCCCACGCCCGCACGATCGCGGCGTCGGTCTCGATGTGGAACTGGATGCCCCACACGAGGCGACCCAGCCGGAACGCCTGGTGTTCACAGGCCGGCGAGCTGGCGAGTTGGACGGCGCCGGGCGGCAGAACGTGCACCTCGTCGAAGTGCCACTGCAGCACATCCGGGGTGATCGGCAACGCGGAGAACAGCACGTCGTCCGCGGCAGCGGTGCGCTTGGCCACCAGCTGCGCGCCGACCTCGGGACCGTCCGGGATGCGGCGGATCTGGCCCCCGTTCGCGACCGCGAGCAACTGGTGCCCCAGACACACGCCGAGGGTGGGTACCTGCTCCGAGACCGCCGTCCGGAGCAGCGCCCGGACCGCGGGCAGGTAGGGCGCGGCGTCGTCGTCGAGAGCGCCCATCCCGCCGCCCATCACGATGAGGCCGTCGTGGCCTTGCAGGTCGGTGGGCAACGGGTCACCGGCATCGAGCGCGCGCACGTCCAACTCGAGACCCGCAGCACGCAGCCAGTCACCGAGGCGGGCGGGCGGATCCGAGGCGTCGAGCTGAACGACGAGAACGGCCACCTGTCGAGCCTAGCCAGCGGCGGCCGCGCTGCCGCCAGCCGTTACAGAGCAGGCAGATAGCGGCGCAACTCGAACGGGCTGACCTCGGCGCGGTACTCGACCCACTCCTCTTTCTTGTTGCGCAGGAAGAAGTCGAAGACGTGCTCGCCGAGCGTCTCGGCCACCAGTTCGCTCGTCTCCATCGCGCGCAGCGCGTCAGCGAGGTTGTGCGGCAGCTCGTCGTAGCCCAGCGCGCGCAGCTCGGTGTCGGACATCGACCACACCTCGTCCTCGGCGCCGGGCGGCAGCTCGTAGTTCTGCTCGACGCCCTTCAGACCTGCGGCGAGGATGAGCGCGAAGGCGAGGTACGGATTGCAGGCCGAGTCGAGCGAACGCAGCTCGATGCGGGT
>CAVWFN010000015.1:0-7526 GCA_963754285.1 uncultured Actinomycetota bacterium | reverse complement strand
ACCGGGCTCAGCCAGAACGAGTGGTGGCCCGGCGCGCGCTCGTGCTGCTTACGGGTCAGCAGGTCGAGCAGGATCGCGACCGGCATCGCGGCGAGGACGCCGAAGAAGATCGCTGTCGCGAACGCGGCGGCCCAGTTGTTGAACCCCGACAGGTCGAGCGAGCGGCCCCTCGAGGTGTTCGTGCCGATCGCAGCGGCGGCCGCCGCGACTCCGGCGATCCACCCGACGACGCCGATGGCGACGCTGTGCAGCGCGCCGAGCCGGATGCCGAGCAGCCGACTGCACAGGCGGCCCACCGTGAACACGAACAGGGGCAGCAGAACCAGGACGAACAGCACCGTCATCGGACAATCCCCCCAGCGTCCGCCGCAACATGATCAGCGACGACACGCTATCCGACGCGGGACGTCAGCAGGACCCTCCGGCGCGAGCGATGTTCATGTGCAGTGGCTGGTGCGCGGACGAGTCGCCGACGCCGATGCCGTAGCAGCCGGGCGTGACCTGGAAGGCGTGCGCGCGGGTGTTCCAGTGTGAGAACGCCATCGGCGTGAGGCGCAGGTGCACGGTCGCGCTGCGGCCCGGCCGCAGCGACACCCGCTGGTAGTCCTCGAGCTGACGTGGCGGCTCACCCGTGCGCGCGGGCTGATGGACGTAGAGCTGCGCGACCTGCGCGCCCGCGCGGTGCCCGGTGTTCGTGATCCGCGCGGTGACCATCACGGCACCGCGTGACAACGGCTGCACATGCAGGCGGCTGAATCGGAACGTGGTGTACGACAACCCGAACCCGAACGGGAACATCGGCGCGATGTGCTTGGCCTGGTACCAGCGATATCCGACCAGCAGGCCCTCGCTGTAACGAACCTGCGGCACGCCGTTCTTGTTGTTGACCCCCGGGTACTGGGCCGCTGTGCGCACCGGGCCGTCCGTGAGCCGCTTCGGGAAGGTGACCGGGAGCTTCCCGGACGGGTCGGCGTCGCCGAAGAGCAGCGGCGCGATCGCGTTGCCGTCGACCTGCCCCGGGTACCAGTTCTCGACCACGCCGGCGACCTTCGACAGCCACGGCATCACGATCGGCCCGCCGCTCTGCACGACGACGACCGTGTGCGGGTTCGCGGCCGCGACTGCCGACACGAGCGCGTTCTGGTCGACGTTGTCGTAGGTGCAGCCGTTCACGAGCGAGCACGTGCCGCTGTGCGCAACGAGGTCGGGACGATCCGCGCCCTCGGTCTCGACGTCGTTGATGAACACGACGGCGACGTTCGCGGCGCCGGCAGCGGTGGCCGCAGCCTGGGCGCTGGTGCTCGGCGTGTAGGTCACCGTGTCGCCGTTGCTGCCGGCCCGCTGCTGGATCGCGTCGAACGGACTCACGACGCCGGCCTGGTAGCCGAACTCGGGTACGTGTCCCGACCCGTAACCCTGCGACGCGAGCGTTGCGCCCGACGGACCAGCGGCGTCGCCGATGACAGCGATGGTGCGTCCCTTTCCGGTCAGCGGCAGTACCCGCCGCGCGTTCTTGAGCAGGACGGTGCCCTCTTCGGCGACCTGCTTCGCCGTGGCGATACTCGCCGGCGTCGACGCGTTGGCAGACGCGGCGTCCGTGCCCTCTGCGGGTCGGTGGTCGAACAGGCCGATCCGGAACATCGTGAACAGGATTCGATGCACCATCCCGTTCAGCACCCGCATCGGCACCTGGCCCGCCTGCACCGCCGACTGCAGCTTCGAGCCGTAGTACTGCCCGATCGGCATCTCCATGTCGAGGCCTGCCTTCGCCGACTGCACCGTCGAGTGCGTCGCGGTCCAGTCGCTCATGACCCAGCCGTTGAACTTGAACTGCTTCTCGAGGTACTTGTGCAGCAAGGTCGGGTTCTGGCACGCGTACACGCCGCGGAACCGGTTGTAGGAGCACATCACCGAGCCGACATGACCCTGCTGCACTGCCGCGCGGAAGGCGGGCAGGTCGATCTCTTCCATCGTCCGCTGACTGACATCGGAGCTCGCCGTCATGCGGTTGGTCTCCTGGTCGTTCGCGGCGTAGTGCTTGACGGTCGCGATGACGTGCTTCGACTGGATGCCGCGGATGACTCCGACCGCCGTCTGCCCGGCAAGGTAGGGATCTTCGCCGGCGTATTCGAAGTTGCGTCCGTTCAGCGGGGTGCGGTCGATGTCGACGCCCGGCGCGAGCACGGTGTTGACGCCCTTCGTGAACGCCTCGGTGCCCAGGGCGCGGCCGTAGCGCGTCGTCAGGCGCCGGTCCCAGGACGCCGTTTGCGCGATGCCGTCGGGAAACGCCGTGACGAGCTGCTGCTGGTCACCCATGCCTGCTCCGGCGTCGTTGAGCACGAGCGCCGGGATGCACAGGGCCGTGTTCGCCGAGATGATGCCGGCGGCGCCGTGGTTGGTCTGGTCGCTGTAGGACGACCCGGTGACCTCTTGGATCTTGTCGGCAAGCGTCATCTTGGCCATCAGCTCGGCGGTGCGTCGCGCGGGCGACTGGTGCCGGTTCATCCAGGGGCACGCGGACGACGCCGCCGAAGCAGGTACGCCTGTGGTCGTCAACGGGGTCACGGCGGTGGCCGCGACCACGGCGGCGGTGACGGCAATTCGCATCAGCTTGGGCACGAGGGATCAACGAGCGGGGCGTCGACCCGTTATGCGCGAGCCGCGGTTACCGTCTGCTCATGACCGGACGTACCACCGCGCATCTGTCCATCTCGCTCGACGGCTTCGTCGCCGGGCCCGACCAGACCCGCGAGAATCCCATCGGCGTGGGCGGCCTTCGCCTGCACCAGTGGCATTTCGACGCCGATAAACCCGGCCACGAGGTCGACGCGCCGTTTCGCGATCATCTCGTCCGCCCGGAGATCGGCGCCTATGTGATGGGCCGCAACATGTACGGGCCCATCCGCGGCGAGTGGGACGACGACTGGCGGGGCTGGTGGGGCGACGAACCGCCGTACCACGCACCCGTGTTCGTGCTGACCCACTATCCGCACGACCCGATCGAGATGCTCGGCGGCACGACGTTCCATTTCGTCACCGACGGAATCGAGTCGGCGCTCGAGCAGGCCCACGCCGCCGCCGGTGACCGCGACGTCGACATCGCCGGTGGCGCGAGTGCGGTTCAGCAGACCCTCGCCGCAAATGCTCTGGACGAGTTGCTGCTCGACATCATCCCCGTCTTGCTCGGCGCCGGCGAACGCCTGCTCGACGGCGTCGCCGACCCGGGTCTGACGCCCGCGGAGGTCGTTGCGTCGCCGTGGGCGACGCATGTGCGATACGAGATCGGGCATTAGTTCTGCAGTAGTCAGTCGACGCACAGCGCACTATCGGAACGTGCACAGGGCGCGGTCGCGCGCCTAACATCGCTCGACCCGCGGTGAATTGGATCTTGCTATGCGCGTGCGCCGTTCGATGGCTCTTGTGTGCTGTGTCGTGACAACGCTCGGGGCGGTGGCCGTGCCGGAAACCGCGGCACACAGCACGTCGCCAACCCGCGCCACGCCGGTGCCGTTCGCCGCACTCGCGCCCACGGTGCAGGCGCGGCTGCTGCAGCCGCTGCGCGCCCTCGCGAGCGCGCTGGACGCTGTTGGACGGTCGCGGTTCTCGGACTCGTACGCGGGCGTACACATCGACGCCTCGGCGGGGCGCACCGTCGTGCTGGCGACGACCGCGGCGGCAGGTCGGTCGATCCGCAACGCGGCGCGAGTTGCGCACCCACACCTTGCGTGGACGCGCGTCGGGACGGCGCTCGCCGCGCACAGCCGCCGGGCACTCGATGCTGCGGTCGATCACTACGTCGACGGCCCACACCCGGCTGGAGTCGTATCGGTTGGCGTGTCGCCCGGCCGTGGCGACTTGGTCGTCTCACTGTCCGGGCGCAGTACACCCGTCCGAGCCGCACGTACGGCCGCGTCAGGGATCCCGATCAGCTACCGCGACGTCCCGCGTCCCGATGTGGCGAAGTCGTGGCGTGCCGTCAAGTGGCGCGACAGCGCACCGTTCATCGGTGGTGACGTCCTCACGACGGACGGCAAGCGGTTCTGCACGGCGGGGCTGCCCGCGATCAGGAAGTCCGACCACCATCCGGTGCTCATCACGGCAGCGCACTGCTTCGGCGTCGGCAAGCGTGTTTACACCGGCGCCGGCACGCCCGGTCATTACGGCAACGGCAAGGTCGGCAACTACGTCGGGAAGGTGACCTCGAAGATCCTGCAATGGGACGCGGAGGTCATCGAAGGCACAGGTAACAACGGCGATGTCAGCGGGACGTCGACGTGGCGTCCGCTCACCAGCACGGCGTACTCCTACGACGGTGACTACGTCTGTCAGGCCGGCGCGGCGTCCTACTACCTCGGACATCCCACGCCGTGCGGCATCAAGGTGACCGACGACGACATCCGATTCCGCATGGGCAGCTACTGGGTGCGCGGCGTCGAAGGTATCGACGTGCGCAACGGCTGGGGATCTCACGACGGTGACAGCGGCGGCACCGTGTTTGCCATGCAGCCCGGCGGCAAGCGCCAGGCACGCGGCATCGTCTCGGCCGGCGGCGCAGATGGCACGCGTGATCAGCGCCGCGTCGACTGGCCCGAAGCCGTCGACATCTTCCGTGGTTTCAAGGTGACGCTCAATCCACGCACCTGATCCACCTCGGCATCACGTCAACCGTTGCCACAGCCACTGGAACGCGGCGGGCAGCATGCGCAGCCAGAGTCCGAGGCTGTGCGCACCCGGCAGCACCACTTGCTTCATCGGGACGCGGGCAGATCGCGCCGCGCTCATGATCGCCGACTGCGCCTGCAGCACCCCGGTGTCGGCGTGGCCCGCGCCCAACCAACCCGACACCGACGGGTAGTGGCGCGAGCCGAGCAGTTGCACCGCGTCGTGCTCGTCGAACGCCTGCTGCGATCCATCGAACAGCGCGTGGACCGTCGGCTGCTCACTGTCTTGCTCGGCGATCGACGGACGTGCGAGACCGGACATGTTGATGAACGCGGCGAACAGGGCCGGATGACGAAGCGTGAGCACGCAGGCACACATGCCACCTTCCGAGACCCCGGCGATCCCCCACCGTGACGCGCGAACGCGATAGTGCGAACGGATGTAGTCGGGGACATCGATCGTCAAGTACTGCTCCGCATTGCCACGCGGTGAGTCGACGCATTCGGTGTCGCCGCGGAACGTGCCGTTCTCGTCGGGCATCACGACAATCGGTGCCCGTCCGCCATGGGCCGCGGCGAAGCTGTTGAGGAACGAGCCGATCCGCCACTTTGCGGTCCAGTCGGTCGGCGCGCTCGGATTACCGCCGAGCAACATCACGACGGGCAACGGTGCACCGGCGCGACGTGCGACCGCCGGGACGTAGACCACGGCGCGTCGCGCGTGGAACCCGGAGTGGACGCCGGCGATCGCGACCGTTCGGATCGTCCCGCGGTCGGCCTGACTCACAGCGGACGGGTGCGTCGCTCGCCCGACACCGAGCGCAGAGCAGGCCGACAGCATCGCGACTGTCGCCAGTGCCAATGTCCGCATGCCGGCGCGGGCGATTTTCAATGCGTCCCGAGTCGGCGTTCGCTGCGACGCGTTGTGGTCGGCTCGTGGTTGTGCGCCTGGCCTGCCAGCACCTTCGGCTTCTTGCCGGTCGCCTGCACAGTGACACTGTGGTTCGTCACGCCACCGGCGATCGGGAAGCGCACGCGCAAGGTCGGCGGCGCAATCTGACTCCACGCCCAGGGCAGCACTCGGGCGAATGCCGGCCCGAAGGAGTAGAAGTCGTGACTACCGGGATCGCGGAAGATCGTGACGCGTTCGATGCCGTGCAGCGCCGCAGCGAATGCCTCCGCTCCGGCAATGTCGGCAGGGTCGTTCAGGCCGGCTGACAACCAGAAGGACGGCAACGGTTCCGACTGTGCGGTGAGCCGGCGAGCAAGTAGCAGCGGGTCGTTCGCATCCTCGGCTACCTGGTTGTAGTTCAGCACCTGCGCGGCGGGTCCGTCCTCGGGACGGAAGTAGCCGCTGATGATGCCCGACGCACCCCACATGGACGGGTGACGCAACGCCAGGTTCGCCGCGCAGTACCCGCCGGAGGAGATTCCCGACACCGCCCACTCGGACGGAGTCGTGCTCACCCGGAACCGGCTCTCGATGTCCTGGCGCACGTCATCGGTGAGATAGGTGTCGTCCTGACCGCGCGAGGAGTTCAGGCATTCCTCGTACGTGTGGCCCGAATAGGTCTGCGGCATGACGATGACCATCGGGCCCATCAAGTGATGCGAGATCAGTTGGTTGGCCAACGCGTCGACGTGCATGTGCACCAGCCACGAAGCGTTGTAGCTCGGCGTGCCGTGCAGCAGCTCGACCACGGGGAAGTGTGTGTGCGCGTAGGCGTGCTGGAAATACTGCGGAGGCAGGTAGACGTAGCCGCCGCGGTTGATACCACTGGCCGCCCCGGGCAGCGGCACCGAGATCACCTTGCCGGCCAGCTTCGGATCGACCCGGTTGCCGAGTGCGGCCGAGGTGAACTGGGCGTAGCTGCCGGTCAGATCGGCGCTGAGTTGGCTCCACGTCTGGTAGTAGCCGTAGTAGTCGTTGACGACCGCCATCCCACCGACGGTGGCGAGCACGAGCGCGATGACGCCGGTGCCGATGCGCAGGAAGATGTTGGCGTAGCGCACGAGCACGATCAGCGATCCGATCGCCGCCGCGAACAGCACGATGACGAGCAGGGCCGAGTTGGGTTCCACGGCTCGCAACGATCGTCACGGCGGCTGTGGATCGGTGATGTCACTCAGCGGATGCATTGGATACCCGGAAGAGATACTGAGAACCAATCAACCGACGGAGGTTTCTGTTGCCCACGACCCCGCTCCCCGAGTCCGTGCTCGAGTTGCTCGCTCGTCCCAACCCGGCTGTCATGGCGACCATCGCCGCGGACGGACGGCCGGTGACGGTGGCGACCTGGTATCTGCTCGAGTCCGACGGCACGATCCTGCTCGGTCTCGACGCCAAGCGTGCCCGGCTCGAACACCTGGCGCGCGATCCGCGCGTCTCGCTGACCGCCTTGGCCGAGAACGACTGGTACACCCACGTCAGCGTGCAGGGACGGGTGGTGTCGATCGTCGAGGACGAGGGATTGCGCGACATCGACCGGCTCTCGCAGCACTACACCGGCGAGCCGTACCGCAATCGCGAGCGACCGCGCGTCAGCGTCCACGTCCAACTCGAACGGTGGCACGGCTGGAGCGGCGGCAGCGCGCTCGGGGAGTGACCCCCGGATCTTGATTGATTCCAGATAACGGGTAGCGTCGGCTTCGTGCCGGCGACCTCGGAGTACGAGTTCATGTTGCGCCGGGCGGCGTTGCGCGTGACCCGTCCGCGGGTGGCCGTCCTGGACGCCGTGCACAGCCATCCGCATGCCGACACCGACTCGTTGATCGGCGTCGTCCGAAGCGAACTCGGCGAGGTTTCACACCAAGCTGTGTACGACGTGCTGCGCGCGTTGACGATCGCCGGATTGGTGCGTCGTA
>CAVWFN010000014.1:0-115378 GCA_963754285.1 uncultured Actinomycetota bacterium | reverse complement strand
TCGCTCACATTGAGGCGATCAGCTTTTCGACCCGCTCGTCGACGGCGCGGAACGGGTCCTTGCACAGGACGGTGCGCTGGGCCTGGTCGTTGAGCTTGAGATGCACCCAGTCGACGGTGAAGTCGCGGCGCTTGTCCTGCGCGCGCTTGATGAAGTCGCCGCGCAGCTTGGCCCGGGTCGACTGCGGCGGCACGCTCTTGGCCTCGAAGACCGACAGATCGGAGACGATCCGGTCGACGGCGCCGCGCTTCTGCAGCAGGTAGTAGAGCCCACGCTTGCGCGAGATGTCGTGGTAGGCGAGGTCGAGCTGCGCGATCCGCGGCGACGACAGCGGTAGATCGTGCTTGGCGCGGTAGCGGTCGATCAGCTGGTACTTCGTCGCCCAGTCGATCTCGCGGTCGATCAGCGTGAGGTCCTGCTTGTCGACCGCGTCGAGCGTGCGTCCCCACAGTTCGAGCACGCGCTTGGACGAGGCGTCCGAGCCGGTGCGCTCGACGTAATCGACAGCGCGCGTGTAGTACTCGCGCTGGATGTCGAGCGCGCTCGCAGTGCGTCCGGCTGCCAGCCGGATCGGACGGGTGCCCGCGAGGTCATGGCTGATCTCGCGGATCGCCCGGATCGGGTTCTCGAGGGTGAGATCGCGGAAGGTGACGCCGTCTTCGATCATGCGCAACACGAGGTGCGCCGAGCCGACCTTCAACATCGTGGTCGACTCGTTCATGTTGGAGTCACCGACGATCACGTGCAGGCGGCGGTAACGCTCGGCGTCGGCGTGCGGTTCATCGCGGGTGTTGATGATCGGACGCGACCGGGTCGTCGCCGACGACACGCCTTCCCAGATGTGTTCGGCGCGCTGGCTCACGCAGTAGACGGCGCCGCGGGGCGTCTGCAGCACCTTGCCCGCGCCGCAGATCAGCTGGCGCGTAACGAGAAACGGGATCAGCACGTCGGCGAGGCGGGTGAACTCGCCGTGCCGGCCGACCAGATAGTTCTCGTGGCAGCCGTAGGAGTTGCCCGCCGAGTCGGTGTTGTTCTTGAACAGGTAGATGTCGCCGGCGATGCCCTCGTCGTGCAGCCGCTTCTCGGCGTCGACGACGAGCCCCTCGAGAATTCGCTCTCCCGCCTTGTCGTGCGCGACCAGACTCTCCAGCGTGTCGCACTCCGGAGTCGCGTACTCGGGGTGGCTGCCGACGTCGAGATACAGCCGTGCGCCGTTCTTCAAGAACACGTTGGACGAGCGGCCCCACGACACGACCCGGCGGAACAAGTAGCGCGCGACCTCGTCGGGTGACAGCCGGCGCTGACCGTGGAACGTGCACGTGACGCCGTACTCGTTCTCGATCCCGAAGATCCGCCGCTGCATGCGTCCACCGTAGCCGGACAAGGTTGCCATCAGGTCGCACTCGCCGCGTTGCCGACGGTGGCGCGGCGGGATAGGTTCAGGGTCGACACTGTCCGATTTGCACCTTTTGCAACCAACGGAAGGGACGCCACCGTGCTCGCCACCCTGCGCCGGCCGGCCACCGTCATCGCCGCCCTCCTCGCCGCTCTCGTCGCGGCCGCGCTCGCCCTCGTCCCCTCCGCCGCGAGTGCTGCGCCCGACCACCATTCGCTGCGTTTCAAGCCGATCTCGGTCCCGGCCATCGGCACTCCACTGCAGGCGAAGGTCGTGCGCAACGGTTACAACCAGGACGGCCAGAACTGGTCAGGCTTTGCCGCCACCGGCTCGGGCTTCAGTTCGGTCACCTCGAGTTGGACCGAGCCGAGCGTCACGTGCAACTCCACCAATGACCTGTTCGCACCGTGGGTCGGCATCGACGGCTACGGCACCCCGACCGTCGAGCAGACCGGCGTGGCGACCGATTGCTCGAGCGGGTCGCCGGTCTACCAGGGCTGGTACGAGATGTATCCGGCCTCGCCCGTCTACTACAGCAACCCGGTGGCACCCGGCGACTCGATGACCGCGACGGTCACGCGCAGCGGCACGTCCTACGGCCTGAAGCTCACCGACAACACCCAGGGCTGGACGAAGACCACCAACCAGACGCTGGTCGCGAGCAACGCCAGCGTCGAGGTGATCATGGAGTCGCCGACCGGTGCGTACCCGAACTTCGGCTCGGTGAACTTCACCGGTTCGACCGTCGACGGCAACACGCTCGGCAGCACCAACCCGGTCGCGCTGGACGCGAGCAACTCCGGCGGTTTCGAGGACCACACCAGCGCGCTGAGCGGTGGCACGAACTTCTCGATCAGCTACCTGCGCGAGTAGCCCCACCTTGCGTGGTCGCTTTACATATGGCACCTTCGTGTAAAGCGACCACGCGGAGGTGTCCACGATGACGGCGACTTTGGCCGGACGGGCGGTACGCAGCACCGAGCGTCCGGATTGGCGCGACGGCAAGCGGTACCTGTGGCTGATCGGGGCCGTCGTCCCGAGCTTCCTGTTCGCCGGCTGGGGGTTGGCGAACCTCACCGGACTCGGGTTGTTCTGGTGGATCGGACCGATCTTCATCTACGTCCTGATCCCGGTGCTCGATCTCGCCATCGGCGCCGACCCGACCAACCCGCCCGACGACGTCATCGCCTGGCTCGAGCAGGACCGCTACTACCGCTGGGTCACCTACGCGTTCCTGCCGATGCAGTACGTCGCGCTGGTCACCGGCTGCTGGCTGATCGCCTTCCACGGCGGCCTCGGCGTGGTCGACAAGCTCGGCATCGCGTTCACGCTCGGCACGCTGAACGGCGTTGCGATCAACACCGCGCACGAGCTCGGGCACAAGAAGGAGCACGCCGAGCGCTGGCTCGCCAAGATCGCGCTCGCGCCGACCGGTTACGGGCACTTCTTCATCGAGCACAATCGCGGCCACCACGTCCGGGTCGCGACGCCGGAGGACCCGGCGTCCTCGAGGCTCGGCGAGTCGTTCTGGGCCTTCCTGCCCCGCACGGTGCTCGGCTCGCTGCGCAACGGTTGGAGCCTCGAGCGCAAGCGGCTGCGCCGCATGGGCAAGCACACGATGTCGTTGCGCAACGACATCCTCAACGCGTGGGCGATGACGGTGGTGCTGTGGGCGGCACTGATCGCTGCCTTCGGTGTCGCGATTGCGCCGTACCTGCTGATCCAGGCGGTCTTCGGATTCTGTCTGCTCGAGGCGGTCAACTACCTCGAGCACTACGGCCTGCTGCGTCAGCGCCTCGACAACGGACGGTGGGAACGCGTCACGCCGCGACACAGCTGGAACAACAACAACGTGACGACCAACCTGTTCCTGTATCACCTGCAGCGGCACAGCGATCATCACGCGAACCCGACGCGGCGCTACCAGGCACTGCGCCACTTCGAAGAGTCACCGCAGTTGCCGAGTGGGTACGCGACGATGATCGTGCTCGCGTACTTCCCGCCGCTGTGGCGCCGGGTGATGGACCCGCGCGTGCTCGCCCACTACGGCGGCGATGCGACACTCGCCAACGTGAAGAGGTCATGAGCGCGTATCGCTGCGAGGTGTGTGGGTACACCTACGACGAGGCGACCGGCGACCCGCGTGAGGGGTTCTCGCCGGGTACCTCGTGGACGGACGTGCCGGACGACTGGGCCTGCCCCGACTGCGGTGTGCGCGAGAAGATCGACTTCATCGAGGTTTCCACTTGACGGTTCGGGACTCCATCGTCGACGCGGTCGACACGCTTGTACGTGAGCGCGGCTGGTCGGCGACGACCATGGCCGACGTCGCCCGCGCCGCCGGCGTGAGCCGCCAGACCGTCTACAACGAGTTCGGCACCCGCCAGGAGCTCGTCCAGGCCTACGTCCTGCGCGAGATCGAATCGCTCGTCGGCGCCGTCGAAGCACACGTCCGCGCACACCACGACGACGCACGCGCCGCGCTGTCGGGCGCCTTCGGACTGTTCCTCAAGCTCGCCTCGGACGAGCCGCTGGTGCGCGTCATCGTCGCCGACGCCGAGGGCGGCGAGCTGATCCGCCTGCTGACCGCGACCGGTCTTGCGGTCGCGACCGAACGGGTCGGCGATCTCATCCAGGACGTGTGGCCGCAGGTGGGTCGCGACGACGCCCGGCTGGTCGCTGCGGCCCTGGCCCGGCTCGCGATCAGCCACGCACTCGTCCCCCTCGAGACGGTTGAGGACTCGGCCGTAGCGGTCACCCGCCTGGTCGGGCCGTTCGTCGACGAGATTCTGGAACCCGCAAGCGGATAGACGCGACGGCGTGTCGGGGCATAACCCATCGCGAGTCATCTCGTTGTTACTTGCAGGTAACCCCAATGTCGAGGAGCGCCATGCGCCGCACCGTCGCCGCCGCCGTAGCCACCGCCCTGACCGCTACCGCGGCCGCCGCTCTTGTCGGCGCGGGCCCTACGTCGGCCGCAACCCCGAAGTACACCGTGCGCACGCTGCACTTCCTCGTGCACACCGGCCCCAAGGGCGGTACGCCCTGCGACATCATCGGTGACCTGTACACGCCCAGCGGCGCCAGCCCGACGCATCGAGTACCCGCGATCCTGACCACGAACGGGTTCGGCGGCTCGAAGGACGACCAGGCCGGCATCGGCAAGGCGTTCGCCAGCCGCGGGTATGAGGTGCTGTCCTACTCGGGGCTCGGGTTCGGCGGCAGCGGCTGCAAGATCACCCTGGACGACCCGTCCTACGACGGACGCGCGGGCAGCCAGCTGGTCTCCTTCCTCGGCGGTGCGCCGGGCATTGCTTTCACCGACGCGAACCACACCCAGAAGGTTGCTCCGCTCAATGTCGTCATCCACGACAAGCGCGACCACCTCGGCCACGCTGATCGTTACGACCCGCGCGTGGGCATGATCGGCGGCTCGTACGGCGGAGAGATCCAGTTCGCCGTCGCCGACGACGACCCGCGCCTGGACACGATCGTCCCGCTCATCACCTGGAACGACCTCACCTACTCACTCGCCCCGAACAACACCGACCAGGTGCGCGGCGTGACCACGTCCAACCCCGGCGCGATCAAGCTGACCTGGGGACTGCTGTTCTCCGCCGACGGTGCCGCCGACGGGCTCTCGGGCGGACAGCAGGATCCGACGCGGCTGCTCGGCTGCCCGAACTTCGCAACGTTCGTGTGCCCTGCGCTCGTGACCGGCGGATCGACCGGCTACTTCCAGCCCGACGCGCTCAAAGCCTTCCGGCACGCGTCGGTGGCGAGCTACATGAAGCGCATCCGCATCCCCACGCTGCTGATCCAGGGCGAGAACGACACGCTGTTCAACCTGAACGAGGCCGTGGCCAACTACCGGGCCCTGCGCGCGCAGCACACGCCGGTCAAGATGATCTGGCAGTCGTGGGGGCACTCGCAGTCGACCCCGGCGCCCGGTGAGCTGAACCTGGCCAACCCGAACCCGCGCACGCAGTACGAGACGCAGCGGGTCGCGGCGTGGTTCGACCACTACCTGAAGGGCCACACCGCCACGTCGACCGGCCCGCAGTTCAGCTACTTCCGCGACTGGGTGCACTACAAGGGCATCGCGACGCCGGCCTACCAGGCGTCCAACACGTTCCCGGTCGGGCACCTGCGCACGTTCTATCTGTCCGGTGACAAGACCTTGCGCACCAGCGCGAAGCACCTCGACACCGCCGCGCAGCAGTTCGTGACTCCCGCGGCCGGCGTACCGACCTCGGTGAACAAGGTCGACGTCATCGGCAGCTACAGCAAGCAGGGCCCACCCGAGACGGACTCGCCGGCCAACTCCGCGACCTGGGACGGCGCCAAGCTCGCTCATGCGATGGTCGTGGTCGGTTCACCGCGCGTGACCCTCACAGTCGACTCTGCGTCGGCCGCCGGCACGCAGTCCACCGGCCCGGCGGGTCAGCTGGTGCTGTTCGTGAAGGTCAAGGACGTCGCGGCTGACGGTTCCGGCCATCTGATCAAGGCGCTCGAGGCGCCGATCCGCGTGGCCAACGTGTCGAAGCCGTTCACCGTGCGGCTCCCCGGCATCGTGCACCGCTTCGCCAAGGGCCACCACCTCGAACTGATCGTGGCCTCCGGGTCGCCGAACTACCGCGGTGGCATGACATCGAACCCGGTGTCGATCGCCGGCGGCCCCGGCCAGCGACTCGTCCTGCCCGTCACGCAGGGGTGACCGCGGCCTCACTAACGTGAGGCGCATGAGTGGTTTCGCTTCGTTCGACGATTTCCTCGCGGTCAGCCGCGTCGACGGCCTCGCCCTGTCCCCGGACGGGTCGAGGCTGGTCGCCGCGGTCAGCGATCTCAATGACGACGCCGACAAGTTCGTCAGCTCGCTGTGGGAGCTCGATCAGGCCGGGAGTGGGCCGGCGCGTCGCCTGACCCGCTCCAGCAAGGGCGAGAAGGCGCCGGTGTTCCTGCCGGACGGATCGCTGCTGTTCACGTCCGGGCGAGACGCCGACGACGACGAGCCACCGGCACTGTGGCGGCTGCCCGCGATCGGCGAATCCGAGCGTGTGCTCAAACGCCCGGGCGGCGTGAGCGCGACAAGCGTCGCGCTGTCGTCCGGCACCGTCGTCGTCGCGACGAAGGCGTTCGCGGGGACGTCCGACGCCGAGGCGGACGAGACCAAGCGCACGGCACGCAAGGACAAGAAGGTCACGGCGGTGCTGCACACCGAGTCACCGGTGCGGTTCTGGGATCACGATCTCGGCCCTGATCAGGTTCGACTGCTCGCGCTGCACGACCTCGACGCCGACCCGGTCGACCTCACCCCCGACCCGGGACGCGCGCTCGACGAGACCGGGTTCGCCCTCACCCCCGACGGCTCGACCGTCGTGGTCAGCTGGAACGTGCCGGACGAGCCGGGGTACCCGCGGGCGCAACTGATCGCGATCGACACGTCCGACGGGTCGACCCGCACGCTCGCGGACGAACCGCACGTGTCGTACGGGACACCATCGGTCTCGCGCGACGGTGCCTCGGTGATCTGCGTGCGCGGGATCGACTCCGACTACGACAACGCGCCGAAGTACTCGCTGTGGCTGATCGATCTGTCCTCCGGCGAAGGACGCGAGTTGGTCACCGACCCCGACCTGTGGCCGGGCAGTCCACAGTTCTCCGCCGACGGCAGCGCGATCTTCTTCACCGCCGACCAGCAGGGCCACTGCCCGGTGTTCCGCGTCGACGTCGCGTCGGGCGAGACCACCCGCGTCACCGCGAACGGCCACTATGCGAACGTCCGCGTGCACCCCGACGGCGCAACGCTGTTCGCGCTGCGTGACGCCGTCGACAGCCCGCCTCGTCCCGTCCGCCTCGACGCCGGCGCGACCGATGGCGAGCCGCTCGTGCTGGACGCACCCGGCAAGACCGACGCTCCCGGCCGGCTCGAGCGGGTGTCGACGGCAGCCGCCGACGGCACGACGATCGAAGGGTGGCTGGCCCTGCCCGACGAGGCCTCGGCCGACTCCCCCGCGCCGTTCTTGCTGTGGATCCATGGCGGGCCCCTGAACAGCTGGAACGCCTGGGCGTGGCGCTGGAACCCGTGGCTGCTGGTCGCCAAGGGATACGCCGTGCTGCTGCCCGATCCGGCCCTGTCGACCGGTTACGGCGCAGCCATGATCGACCGTGGCTGGGGACAGTGGGGTGGCAACCCCTACAGCGACCTGATGTCGATCACCGACGCCGTCGTCGCCCGTCCCGACATCGACGAGACCAAGACCGCGGCGATGGGCGGGTCGTACGGCGGCTACATGGCCAACTGGGTCGCCGGGCACACCGATCGGTTCCGGTGCATCGTGACGCACGCGAGCCTGTGGGCGCTCGACCAGTTCCAGGCGACGACCGACCATCCCGCGTATTGGGCGCGCGAATGGGGCCTGCCGACCGACCAGCCCGAGCGCTATGCCGACTGGTCGCCGCATCACTTCCTGAAGGCGATCACGACCCCGATGCTCGTCATCCACGGCGACAAGGACTACCGCGTGCCGATCGGCGAGGCACTGCGGCTCTGGTACGACCTGCAGCGCTCCGGCGTCGAGTCGTCCTACCTCTACTACCCCGACGAAGGACACTGGATCTTGAAGCCCGGCAACGCCCGCGTCTGGTACGAGACGGTGTGGGCGTGGCTCGCCCACCACGTGCACGGCGAGCCGTGGGTCAAGCCCGACCTGCTCTAGTCAGAGCTTGAGGCGCAGCACCGGTTGCCCGTTGGACAGCGTGATGTCGAGGCGCGTGATCTGGGCCGGGGTCAACGACGTGCCCGTGCGGTAGTCGATGTCCTTGTCCGGCGGCAGCTTCCAGTCACCGAGCATGTGCGGCTTGCCCTGCCGGTCATACGCGACGAGGTCGTAGCGGAAGTGCCACTTGGTGTCTTCCTCGAGGTAGTGGCAGCGCACGTCGATGACGGTCCCCCACGCCTTCGCGGTCAGCGTCGCACTGGCTTGGACCGGGCTGTTCGCAGCGACTGCAACGAAGTTGTGCTGGGCCGGCGAGGGTGTCGTCGACGAGGGCCACACGGCGACGATCAGCGCTGCGATGCACGCCGCCGCTACCGCGACAAGTGATCCGATCAGCAGTCGTTGCCGACGGTGGTGCGCTTTCGCGCGTCGCATGAGCGAGGGCAACAGTGTGTCCGGCATCGGTTCGTCGACGAGATCGGACTCGGTGATACCGGCCAGCAGAGCGGGAATGGTGCCGATCTCGCGGACGCGATCGGTGCACTCGGCGCACGTGGCCAGGTGCGCTTCGAACGCAGTCCGCTCCTCGGGTGACAACGCACCCAGGACGTAGGCCGCGTCATCGAAGCGGTGCGGATCGGCGGTGCTCACGACCTACCTCCCATCTCGTCGATTGCCAAGCGCAGGGCGCGCAGGGCGTAGTGGGTGCGTGACTTGACCGTGCCGGGTGGGATTCCCAGCGCGGACGCGGCTTCGGCAACTGACGAACCGCGGAAGTAACACTCGACGACGACCTCGCGGTGTTCGGGTGACAGCGTACGCAGCGCAGACACCACGAGATCACGATCGACAGCATGTTGGGCGATGGCGTCGAGGTCGCCGGTGCGGCGCGGCTCGGGCAGGTCATCGGTGACGATCTCGGGACGCGTGCGCGACGAACGCCACTCATCGATCACGATGCGGCGAGCGACCGTATAGAGCCACCCGCGCGGCGAGCCCTTGCTCTGGTCGAGGACGGATGGGGTGCGCCACGCCCGTAGCAGCGTCTCTTGGACGACGTCCTGCGCCTTCGCGCGGTCACCACCGGTCAGCCGCACCACATACGTCCACAAAGCGTGGGCGTGCTCGTCGTGCAGCGTGCGCAGAAGCTGGTCGTCGCTCAGGTCCACGAGTGTGGCACTCATAGCTCCATCCGTGAGACGTACATGTCACTGACACGTCCCTCGCACGGCATCGGTTCAGCATGAGCCACGTAACGTCGTTGATCGTGAACCGGCTACCAGGGACCCCCGTACCAGCAAATATGACGACTTCGGAAATTTCTCGGCGCGCAGCGCTCGCGGCAGGTGCGAGCGCGGTCGGCGTCGTTGGTTTGGCAGCATGCGGCGGCGGTACATCCACGGGGTCGGGGGCGCCCGCCAAGTCCGGGACGCAGGTCGCCAAGGTCTCGGCGATCGCGGTCGGCAAGGCCATCTCGGCCAACGCGGGCGGCAAGCCGGTGATCGTGTCGCGTCCGACCGCGAACACCGTCGCGTGTTTCAGCGCGATCTGCACGCACCAGGGCTGCACGGTCGCGGCTGACGGCAACCGGGCCGTGTGCCCGTGCCACGGCTCGATCTACAACGCGCTCACCGGCGCCGTGATCCAGCCACCCGCGCCGGCGCCCCTGGCCAAGGTCGACGTGACCGTCAAGAACGGCGAGATCGTCACGTCCTGAGCCCGTCGCCAGTGGTCACGACAGTGGTCAGTTGTGGCCGCAGTGGTCAGTTGCGACTGACCACTGCGGGTCGAAACTGACCACTGTCGGCTACGGCAGGTCGTCGGGGTCGATCTCGTCGGCCGGTTCGGTTGCGGCGGAGTCGGTCGTCCCGTTCGCCGCGGGAAGCAACTGGGTCAGCGCGGCGCCGGTGATGCGACGGAACTTGCGCTTGCCGCGGGTGCGGTCGAGCACGGCGACCTCGAGCTGCGACGTGGGCAGCTCGCGCGGTTTCCCGTCGCTGCCACCGGCCGAACCCAGTGCCGACACAGCCGCGACAAGGCAGTCGTGCAGCGACGCGCCCGCGGTGAAGTTGCGACGCAGCTCGGTCGCGATCGCCTCCGACTGGCCACCCATGACGAGATAGTCCGGCTCGTCGACGATCGTGCCGTCGTAGGTCAGTCGGTACAGCTGATCGTCGTCGGAGTTGTCGCCGACCTCGGCCACGCAGATCTCGACTTCGTACGGCTTCTGCTGCTCGGTGAAGATGGCGCCGAGGGTCTGCGCGTACGCGTTGGCCAGCGCGCGGGCCGTCACGTCGCGGCGGTCGTAGGAGTAGCCCCGCAGGTCGGCGAGGCGGATGCCGGCCACGCGCAGATTCTCGTACTCGTTGTACTTGCCGACGCCGGCGAACGCGATGCGGTCGTAGATCTCGCTGATCTTGTGCAACGTGTTGGACGTGTTCTCGGCGACGAGCAGGATGCCGTCCGGGTATTTGAGCACGACGACGCCGCGTCCGCGCGACACGTTCTTGCGCGCGTACTCGGACCGGTCGCGCATGATCTGCTCGGCCGAGGCATAGAAGGGCATGGACATTGCGAGATCTCCTTCAGCTGCCCGGACGGTTTACGCGGTCGGCGAGGATCTCGCGAACGACGTCGGCGAGTTCGTCCTGCTCGACCCGCTCGGTACCGTCGGCACCGGCGATGAGGACGACCGGATAGATGCCGCGGGTGATGTCGGGGCCGCCGGTGGCCGAATCGTCGTCGGCAGCGTCGTACAGCGCTTCGACGACGACGCGCACGATGCCCGCCCGGTCGAGGCCCGGACGCCAGAGCTTCTTCAGCGCGCCGCGGGCGAACAGCGACCCGCTGCCGACCGAGTGGAAGTACCGCTCGGGGTAGCGCCCGCCGGCAACGTCGAAGCTGTAGATGCGCGCCGAGTCGGCCGGATCCGATGCGTCCACATCGAATCCTGCGAACAGCGGGACGACCGCCAGTCCCTGGATCGCCTGCGCCAGGTTGCCGCGAATCATCGTCGCGAGCCGGTTCGCCTTGCCGTCCAGGGTGAGCTGAGTGCCTTCGATCTTTTCGTAGTGCTCGAGTTCGACCTGGTAGAGCCGAACGATCTCGATCGCGAGGCCGGCCGTGCCGGCGATGCCGACGAGGCTGTAATCGTCGGCCGCGAACACCTTCTCCATGTCGCGCTGCGCGATGAGGTTCCCGGCAGTGGCACGGCGGTCGCCGGCCATGACCACGCCGCCGTCGAAGGTAGCGGCGACGATCGTCGTGCCGTGCGGCAGATCGGCGTTGTTCGCGTGCGCGCGCGGCAGCAGGTCAGGTGCTGCTGCGGAGAGGAACTCTGCGAACGACGACGAACCCGGTGACGTCGCGTACCGGAGTATCCCGTGGACGCCGGGTCGCTCGTTGCTCAACGTTGCTCCTCGCTGGGTGGGACGGTCACCAGCGACCCTACCCAGCAACGGTGCAGGCCCGCCCGTCGGCCGGGCCCTGATCAAGACGGGAAAACGGTCGAAGTTCGACCGTAATCCCGTGTAGATCAAGCCGAGGCGAGCCGCTATTGGCCGCCCTTTTGGACAAACGCACGTACAAAGTCTTCGGCATTCGTCTCGAGGACATCGTCGATCTCGTCGAGAATCGCGTCCACGTCCTCGGTCAGCTTCTCGTGCCGCTCGGCCACGTCGGACTGCGCCTCGGCATCGACCTCGGCGACCTCGTCCTGCTGCTTCTGGGGCCGGCTCTGGCCGCTGTCGTGAGTGGGCATCGTCAGCTCCCCTTTCTCTTGGCAACTTCACCCTAACCCGGCGTTGTCGGCAATGCCGGTTAGCGTGCCGGTATGGCTCTGACTCCGGCTGTCACTCTGGTCACGCTCGGGGTGCGCGACGTCGCCGCGTCGACCGCGTTCTACGAGGCGCTCGGGTTCCCGTTGTCGTCCGCCTCGGCGCCCGGCGAGGTGAGTTTCTTCCGCACCGCGGGCGGACTGCTCGGCCTCTACGGCGCAGACGATCTCGCTGACGACGCCCAGCTGCCGCGTACCGAACCACCCGCCTTCCGCGGGGTGACGCTCGCGATAAACCTCGCCGATCGTGAAGCCGTCGATTCCGCGGTGGCCACGGCCGAGGCTGCCGGCGCGAACGTGGTCAAGGCGGCGCAGGCGACCGAGTGGGGTGGCTACCACGCCTACTTCGCCGACCCGGACGGGCACGCATGGGAAGTCGCCCACAACCCGTTCTGGCCGCTCGACGAACGCGGCCTGCCGGTGCTGCCCGAGTAGCTCACCCCATGTAGAAGGCGTGCGTCGCGGTCGCGCCACCGTCGACGACGAACTCCGAGCCGGTGCAGTACGAGCTACGGTCACTCGCCAAGAACAGGACGAGTTCGGCGACGTCTTCGGCATGACCAAGGCGACGCAGCGGGATGCGCTTGCGCGCGACCGGGGTCAGGTCGACCTCGTGGCCGCCCGCGGCGTCCTTGACCATGTCGGTGTCGATCATCCCGGGATGCACCGAATTCACCCGCACGCCGGACGGGCCCAGCTCCATCGCGGCGGCCTTCGTCATGCCGCGGATGGCGAACTTGGTGCCGGTGTAGGCGGTGAGCATTCCCATGCCCGCCAGACCCTCGACCGAGGAGATGTTCACGATCGAACCCGACCCGGCCGCGATCATCGACTTCGACACCGCCCGCATGCCGAGGAACGTCCCGACCTGGTTGATGTTCACGATGCGCATGTAGTCATCGAGCGGCATGTCGGGCAGCGCGGCAAAGCGCAGGATTCCTGCATTGTTGACGAGAACGTCGATGCGGCCGAAGTTCTCGAGCACCTCGCCGACGACGGCCGCCCAGTCGTCCTCGCTCGTGACGTCGAGGTGACGGTAGAACGCGCGCTCACCGAGCGAATCGGCGACCTCCTTGCCCAGGTCGTCGAGCACGTCGCCGATGAAGACATGCGCTCCCTCGGCGACGAAGCGACGCGCGGCAGCCGCTCCCTGGCCGCGGGCGGCGCCGGTGATGATCGCTACGCGATCCTGCAGGTCAGGCATTGCCAACCTCCGGCCGGCACACGCGGCAGGTCGTCGTGCCCTGCCCGTCGCCGTGGTAGCCGCGCAGATCTTCGCGCGTCTCGATCAAGGCGCAGTCACGCCTGTGCACCGTCGTCCCCACGGCTGTCGTGACCAGTACGTCGTCCTCGCTCAACGGCACATTCATCGGCGCTGCCGGCGGTGCTGGCGGCACTGCCGGTGTCGCCGGCGTCGCCACCGGCGGCGGCGGTGCGAGCACCTCGCGCGGACCGTGCTGCTGCGATGCCGCGACGGCTGCCGCCGCGGCTGCGGCCGCAGCCGCGGCCATCGACGTGCCGCCTGACTGCTCACCGGCGCCGAGGCGCCGGCCCTGGCCCAACGCGTCCGCGAGCACCGACATTGCGTCGGCGATCGCGCGAGAGTTCTCGCGCTGCTCCCCCGACATCCGCGCGAGCCACGCGCCGAAGTACAGGAAGCCGCCGAGGAAGACCAGCCCGAGCCCGAGCAGACCACCGCTGATCAGATACGTGTTCTGGTCGTAGACGTAGTGCGAGTGCCCGACGCCGTACCAGCCGAGTCCGATCGCGATGATGCCGAGCGGCATCAGCACCGCGCCCGCCACGAACAGCGAGAACTGCAGCCGACGAGCGCCCTCCTGCAACACCGACGGATGCGTCGAAGCCGGTGGGCGCAGGGTGGACGGCGGCGGGTTCCGGCGCGCCGGCGCCGTAGTGGTGGCCATCAGCTGGCTCCTTCTCCTCTATCCGTTCGGTTTCCGCAGATTCGGCACGCCCTTGCGCAGGCCGTACGCGCACGACGATGTGCCGCCGAGCAGCGAGCCGCCGGCAGTCTGCAGCGCCCAGCCCAGCCCCGCGGCGAGCACCAGCCCGCCGAGGATGAACAACCGCGGCATCGTTCCGAGCGCCGGCAGGCTCAACGCGGTCGGCGCTTGGGCCGACGCAACAGTGCCGCTACCACCGCCAGACGTCCCGCCTGCGCCTGTGGTGCCGGTTCCGGTCGTGGTGGCGCCCGTCGTTGTGCCGCCCGTGGTCGTCCCTGAGCCGGTGACACCGCCCAGGCCGCCGGTCGACCCGCCGCCTCCACCGGCAGCCGGTGGCACCGCACCGCCACCGCCGTGCGCAACCGGCGGCGTGGTGATCGGCGGGATGACGAACGCAGGTGCAGACGTCGCACTGTTCCGTGTCTCGCCGATCTTGAAGACGATCTTCGGACGCAGCGCGAACACCGGCGCGAGCTGCGTCGTCAGATCGGACGGCAGGCTCTTCGCCAGCGTGTTGACCGGGCTGTCGAGCTTCTTGCGCAGCGTTGCGGTGTTGACGGTGACCGTCATGCCCTGACCGCTGAACGTGCCGCTCGGACCCTTGGTCGACTGCTTGGCCGGCGAGATCGAGAAGGAGATGCCGAGCTGCTTGAGACCGGCCGTCACCTGGGTCGGGACGTCCGGCACGGGTGCCTTCTTGTCGGTGATCTGCAGCCCGTTCTTACCGAGCGCGATCGGCTTTCCGGCGATGGACATCGCCGAGATCGTGACGCCGCCGACGTTGGTCGCGTGCTTGCCGTTGCTCACGATGCGCGTGTCGACCGTGACGTCCTTGAGCGTGATCAGGCCGGCGAGCAGGTCGACTTCCTTCGCGGTCGCCAGCGCCGAGGAGATGACGCGCGCACCGCGCGCGTCGATGTTCGCGGTGCTCGTCATGCCGTGCACTGTTGCGAGTGCGGCGAGCGGCGCCGGCACGGGCACGGGTGACTTCGGCGGCGTCGGTGCCTTCGGCAGACCGGACGGGGCTGTGGTCGGCACTGGCGCGGACGACGGCAGCGGCAGCGGGTTCGAGCCACCGCCGGGTGCCGGCTCGTTGCTCACGAGCTGACCGAGCCCGGACCCGGCACCGGCGAGCGGATTGGTGTCGGGGGCATGGATGCCGAGGCCGCTGGTCGTCGCACGCGCCTGATCGGGATCGGCATAGGTCTGCATGCCGTTGCCCTTGGTCAGCTGCGCGCGGTTCGACTTCGGCGCCTGCTGCGTCGCGGGGTAGCGCGAGTTCACCTGCACCGGATAGGTCGAGCCGGGCTGGTTGGTGATCTGGTCGAAGCCGTCGCCGACGACAGCGCCCGGCCACAGATAGCTCGCGAGCGCGCGCGTGGTACCCGACTGCGCCGTCGCCTGCGCGTAACCGATGCTCAACTCACCCTGCGGCGAGGCCGGCACCGGGATCACCGGCTCATACAGTTCGATGTGCACGACCGACGCGTCGACGCTGGCGGTGTAGCCGCCCAGCTTCGACGTCGCGCCGGCGGGGCCGGGCCAGAGCAGCGTGGCGCTGGCGACGACGACGCCGCCGGCGATCCACTTGAGGCTCGTCGGACTGATCATGCGGCTCCTCCGAAGTAGAGCTCACTGAGTTGCTCTTCGATCTCGGCGGGTTCGCCGGTCGCAACGATGCGGCCGCCGTGCATCACGGCGGCGTAGTCGGAAACGCGGAGCGCAGCGCTCGCGAACTGCTCGACGACGAGGATCGACACGCCCTCTTCGGCGATCTCGGTCACCGACTCGTAGAGCCCCTCGACGATCAGCGGCGCAAGTCCCATCGACAGCTCGTCCAGCAGGAGCAACGCAGGTTTGGCGGCGAGCGCGCGCGAGAGCGAGAGCATCTGCTGCTCACCGCCGGACAGGCTGCCCGCCAGTTGCCGGCGCCGTTCCTTCAGACGCGGGAACCGCGCATACGCCTCGGTCAGAATGCGCTCGACGGGCACGCCGGCGTAGGACGCGAGCCAGAGGTTCTCTTCGACGGTGAGGTTCGGGAAGACTCCGCGGCCCTCGGGCACCATGCACAGGCCGGCCCGGGTGAGTTCGTCCGGCGAGGCGCCGAGCACGTGCGTGCCGGCAAGATGGATGTCGCCGGAGGTCACGGGCATCAGCCCGCTGATCACCTTGAGCAGCGTGGTCTTGCCTGCGCCGTTCGCGCCGAGCAGAGCAACCACGGCTCCACGGGGCATCGACAGGTCGACCCCGCGCAGCACCTCGATGCGCCCGTAGGCGGCGTGCACGTCGATCAGTTCGAGAATCGGGGCCTCGCGCATCACTGCACCGCCGGGATGACTTGGGTGTCGTCGATCGCCGGCGCCGCCGCGTCGTCGCCGAAGCCGAGGTAGGCGGCCTGCACAGCGCGGTCGGACCGGATCTGTTCGGCGGTTCCGGTCGCGATGACGCGTCCGAATTCGAGGACGTGGATCAGGTTGCACACGCCCATCACGAGATCCATGTCGTGCTCGACCATCAAGATCGCGGTGCCATGTGCGGCCAGCTCGCGCAGCAGAGCACCGAAGTTCTCGGTCTCGGCCTCATCGAGCCCGGACGACGGTTCGTCCAGAAGCAGCAGGCGCGGTTCGATCGCTAGCGCGCGGGCGATCTCGAGCAGGCGCGCGACACCGGTCGGGACGGAGTCCGCGCGCTGGTGCGCGTACTGCGTGATGCCCACACGTTCGAGCAGTCCGTCGACGATCGCGTCCGGGCGCCGACCGAACCAACCACGCACGCCGCCCTTGATCTCGCGCGCGACCAACACGTTCTCGCGCACCGTCAGCGAACCGAAAGCCTCGAGCCGTTGGAACGTGCGGCCGATGCCGGCCCGTGCGCGCGAGTTGACCGACGAACGGGTGACGTCGTGGTCGCGGAAGCGCACTCGTCCCGAAGTGGGTGACTGCAGTCCGCTGATGACGTTGAACAGGGTCGTCTTGCCGGCACCGTTCGGTCCGATGAGCCCGGTGACCGTGCCTTGCTCGACCGAGAAGCTCGCGTCGTTGACCGCGGTGACGCCGCCGAAGCGAACAGTCACACCGGCGACCTCAAGCAACGCCATGGCCGATCACCTGCTCAGGCTCGGGAATGTCGGTGTAGTCGCTGATCACGTAGCCGGTGGTCGCAGCGTCGTCGTCGGCGAGCGGGCGGCGACGCTGCATCCGGAACTGCGCAGGCCACCGGTCTCGCACCCAACGGCCTGCGGTGAAGCCGAGGTTCGCCAGTCCGTTCGGGTTGCGCCCGAGGGTGACGGCGCCGACCGCAATGATGAGGAACTCGAGCCCGCCCAGCGTCGGAAACTGCGACTGCAGCACAGGGAGCAGCATGAGCAGCGTGCCACCGACGAACGCGCCGGTCACCGAGGTCACGCCGCTGACCACGGCGAGCAGCAGCAGAAGCAGGCCGTTGAAGGCCTGGAAGCTCGCGGCGTCGACCGTGCCGCGAACGCCGGCGAGCAACGCCCCGGCAAGACCGGCGATGCCGGCCGACGCACCGAACAGGCCGACCCGGAACCAGCGCTGGTTCAGCCCGAGCGTGCCGCAGGCGGCCTGGCTGTCACGCATCGCGATGAGCACGCGTCCGATCGGGCCGCGTCGCACCGCGAGCACGAGCACTCCGACGAGCACGAACGCCACAGCGCACAGCACGTTGTACGAGGCGGTGGAGCTGAAGCTGTAGCCGAACAGCGACATCGGCTTCGCGTTCAGGCTGCCGTTGAAGCCGAACATGAAGTTCGTCTGGAACACCAGCTTGTCCATCAGCTGCGCGAACGCGAACGTCGCGAGCGCCAGATACAGCCCGGTGAGTCGGAGCACGGGCAGAGCGACCAGCGCACCGACGGCTGCCGCGATCAACACAGCCACGACGATTGCCATCGGCGAGGTGGTATTCAGCTTCGCGACGACTGCGGCGCCGATGCCCATGAACGTCAGCTGCGCCATCGACACGTATCCGCCGTAGCCGGTGAGCAATACCAGCGAGAGCATCACCATCGCGTAGGTGAGCGCACTGCCCAGCCGCAACTGGTTGGTGTCCGAAAGCACCTGCACCGCGAGCAGCACGACGACGATGAGCCCGCCGCCGTACTGCAACGACCGTCGTGCCGTTGGTACGGGCGCAGCCAGGATGCCCTTGATCTGCCCGACGCGCAGACGAACCTGCGGGACGAAGATCAAGACGACGAAGAGCATGATCGTCGGTAGCGACTGCCGGATGCCGTCGAGTGTCGACCAGGACGGCAGATAGAACACATAGCCCTGTGCAAGCCCCAGCGCCATCGCGCCGACGAAGGTCAGCGGCAGGCTTCGCAACCGTCCGAACATCGCCGCGGCGAACGCGTTGATGACGAGGAAGGTGAGCTCGTAGTAGTCGAGGCCTACCGTCGAGACCAGCAGGATTCCTGCCAATGCTGCCAGCGACGACCCAAGCGCCCAGCTGTACGTCGAGACCCGCCGAGGACTGCCGCCGAACAGTGAGAGCAGCTCGCGGTTGTCGACCGCGGCGCGCATGGCGGTGCCGGTGCGGGTGCGGTTGAGCAACACGTACAGTCCGGCTGCCACGGCGATCGAGATGAGGATCGTGATCAGCTGGTGGTAGCTGAGGTTGTACGACCCGATCGTGATGCCGTCGCCAGGGAACCACTGGTTGATCGAACGGGACACGGTCGCCGGCCATACCTGCTGCGCGACGCCGACCAGCCCGACGAACAACCCGACCGTGACGACCAGGCTCACGCTCACGGGCGCATCGCCGAGATTGCGGGCTAGCACGCGTTCGATCACCAGGCCGATCGCAGGCGCGATCACCAGCAAGATCAGCATCAGCGCGAGGAACCCGTTCATGTGTTCCTGCACGGTGAACTGCCAGTACAAGAACGCGCACACCATGCTGATCGCGCCGTGGCCCAGGTTGAAGACGCGGGTCGTCGTGTAGGTCAGCACCAGCCCGGACGCGGCGATCGCGTACGCAGCGCCGGTGAACAGGCCGGTGAAGGTGTAGGCGAGAAAGGTGATCACGACTTACCCGACCTTGACCGTGGAGCCGCAGGTGTAGCCGCTCGGGCCCTCGCGGACCCACTTACCGCCCTTGTAGACGATGAAGTTGTAGCAAGTTCCGGTGATCTTGCTCCCGACGTGCTGCGGCCCGTACATGCCGTTGCCGGTCCAGTTGTCGACCTTGGACAGCGCTTGCAGCAGGGATTGCCGCGTGAGCTTGCCGCCGAGTTGCAGCGCCTCATCGGTGAACAGCCGGGCCGCCGACCACGCGAACATGCCGAAGTAGTCGGGCGCTGCTCCCGGCGACGTGCGCTGCAACCACTGCTCGTACAGCTGCATCTCGGGACTGCGGCTGGCCTCTTCGAACGGCAGCGAGTTGATCCAGATGTGCGTGCCCTCAGCCGCCGAACCCGCGCCCTGCGTGTACGCCGTGTTGTACGCCTCGGGGTCGAGTACCCAGATCGGGTGGAAGTTCTGCTGCGCCATCGCCTTCGCGATCGACGCAGCCTGCTGCGCCGAGCCGGTGTACTGCACGTACTTCACGCCGGCCGACTGCATCTTGGCGACGTAGCCCGTGTAGTTCGTCTCGGTGACGGGCACCGCCGCGGAGTAGACGATGTCGTAGCCGCGCGACTTCAGCATCTTGATCGCGGCCTCGCCGTTCGCCTGGCCGGCTCCGGCGCCGATGTAGAGGTAGGCGGCCTTGCTCGAGACACCCGGGAACGCCTTCTTGTAGTAGTCGGCGTAGGTCGTCGGCTGATAGTTCACATTCAGCGACTGCGCCGAATACACGACAGGCGACTGCAGGCGGGCGCTTTCAGTGGTCGCCGCCCGGAGATCCGGGATGCCGCACTTGGTGACGGTCTGCGCTCCGCCGTCGTCGAAGGCACCCATCGAACCGACGATCGCGAACGCGTCGTTGCAGGCCGTCGTCGACGCCTGCTGATCGCCGGTCGAACTCGTCTGGCTGTCGAGGTATTCGACAGCCAACTTGCGTCCGCAGATGCTGTAGTACGAGTTGAAGTAGGCGACGTAGGCCTTCACGCCTTGTTGCGCTCCGGCGAACAGGCCGGAAACCGGACCGCTGGTGTCGGCGATGTTCGCCAGCTGGATCGTCGAACTGCTGATGTGGTCGCCGTTCTGGAATCCGGCGCAGCTCGCCGCGGCCGGCTGGGCGCTTCCGCCGTGGCCGGTCGACCCGCCACCGCCCGTCGTGCCGCCGCCGCTCGAACCGCCGCCGCGCGACGATCCGCCGCCGGTGCCGCCACCGCCGGACGTTCCGCCACCGGTCACAGTGCCACCGCCTGACGTTCCGCCACCGGTCACCGAACCGCCACCGGTCGAGCCACCACCGGTTCCGCCACCCGTGACCGAGCCACCACCGGTTCCACCGCCCGTGCCGCCACCGGCGACACCGCCGCCGGCAGCGCCGGCCGAGCCGCCGCCGGCCGCGCCGACATCGCCCTGCGCGCCGATGAACTGTTTCGGTGGCACCTGCGAGCCGCACGCGGTCAGCAACGTCACCGCGCCGGCGACCGCGAGCCAGCGTCGAGTCCGTGAGTGATTCCTCATGCGAGCGAGAGCACCTCCGTGGCGGCGAACGTCCGGCTCGGGTCGCGGTCGGCGAAGTACGAGCCGACGACCGCGTCGAGCGACTCGGGCGACCAGAGCGCAGAACCGGTGTCGTCCGCGGCGAACCGCGCCTCGACCGCCGGTGCGGCGAGCAAGGCGACCATGCCGCCGTGGACGACGAAGACCTGGCCGTTGATCGATCCAGCGGCCGGCGAAGCGAGATAGGCGACGAACGGTGCGACATGGTCGACCGAGAGCGGGTCGACGCCGGCGTCATCGGGCGCAGCGCCGAACACGCCCGCCGTCATGGCGGTGCGGGCGCGCGGGCAGATCGCGTTCGCCGTTACGCCCAGCCGGGACAGGCTACGTGCCGCGGCCAGCGTCAGCGCGGTGATGCCGGCTTTCGCGGCGGAATAGTTCGGCTGGCCCTCGGAGCCGGTCAGGCCGGCCTCGGACGAGGTGTTGACGATGCGTCCGTATCCGGGCTCGCCGGTCGCCTTCGACTGCGCGCGCCAGTACGCGGCCGCGTTGCGGGAGAGCAGGAAGTGGCCGCGCAGGTGGACGCCGATGACGGTGTCCCATTCTTCGTCGGACATGTTGAACAACATGCGGTCGCGGGTGACGCCGGCGTTGTTGACCACGACGTGCAGCGCGCCGAAGTGCTCGGTAGCGGCTGCGACCAGCGCGTCGGCGGTCTCGCGCTGCGAGACGTCGCCGGCGACGAACAACGCCTTGGCGCCACGGGCCTCGAGTTCATCGACGACATCGCTGGGTGCGACGTCGTTGACGACTACCGATGCACCCGCCGAGGCGAGGGCGAGCGCCTCGGCCCGGCCCAGCCCTGCGCCCGCGCCGGTGACGATCGCGACCTTGCCCGCCAGGCTCGTGGTGGACATCGTCAGCTCGCCGCAAGTGCGTTCTTCGGGCACCGCGCGATCGCCTTGTCGACCCGCTCGACCTCGTCGGCGGGCACCTGATCGACCTTGATGATCAACATCTCGTCGTCGTCGAGCTCGAACACGTTCGGAGCCAGACCGCAACAGACGGCGTTGGCTTCGCAGAGGTCTGTGTCGACCTTGACCTGCATGGGCGTCCGTTCCTCTCGGCAGTCCCCGTGGCCCCGCTGCCCCGTGATGTCCGGCGTGTTTCAGGCTTGCGTGCCCGGAATAACGACGCGGTCGCCGCTGCGGTGCGCTCGGTTATGACTTGGTCGTGACCCGGCACCGGGCCGGGCACTCATGTCGGCCTGACTATAGAACGCGTTCTAGTTAGTCGCAACGCGGCGTGCGAGGCCTGCGAGCGGCATAATCCCTGCCTCGTCTCGACGGCCTGCCACTCTGACAGCTAGGCTTGCTAGAACGCGTTTCAGTTCCTTGAGGAGCCCGAGGATGTTCATCGGCTACACCCCCGAGCAGGAGCGGCTGCGCCACGAGCTGCGTGACTATTTCGCTACGCTCATGACGCCCGAACGCCGCACGGCCCTGGCCAGCGGCGGCGACTACGGCGACGGGACCGTTTACAAGGACGTCGTGCGCCAGATGGGCGCCGACGGCTGGCTGACGCTGAGCTGGCCGGAACAGTACGGCGGCCGCGGCGCGTCGATGCTCGACCAGCTGATCTTCACCGATGAGGCGGCGATCGCGGGCGCGCCCGTCCCGTTCCTGACGATCAACACTGTCGGGCCGACGATCATGCGCTACGGGACCGACGAGCAGAAGTCGACGCTGCTGCCCAAGATCGCCTCGGGCGAGCTGCACTTCTCGATCGGCTACAGCGAGCCGGGTGCCGGCACCGACCTCGCCTCGCTGCGCACGCGAGCCGAGCGCGACGGCGACGAGTGGGTCATCAACGGCCAGAAGATGTGGACGAGCCTGATCCAGTACGCCGACTACGTGTGGCTGGCCTGCCGCACCGATCCCGAGGCGCCCCGGCACAAGGGTCTGTCGATCCTGGTCGTGCCCACGACGGCGGACGGGTTCTCGTGGACGCCGGTCCACACCATGTCGGGCCCGACGACCAGCGCCACCTACTACTCGGACGTGCGCGTGCCGGCGAGCGCGGTTGTGGGCGAGGTCAACGGCGGCTGGTCGTTGATCACGAACCAGCTCAACCACGAACGCGTCGCGCTCACCTCTGCTGCTCCGATCCTCGGCGCGTTGCGTGAGGTGCACGAATGGTCGCAACAGACCAAGCTCGCCGACGGGCGCCGCGTGATCGACCAGGAGTGGGTACAGGTGCATCTTGCGCGCGTGCATGCGCGCGCTCAGTTCCTGCGGTTGATGAATTGGCGCATCGCATCCGGCGACGGTGTCAACCCGGCCGACGCGTCGTCGACCAAGGTGTTCGGAACGGAGTTCGCGACCGAGGCCTACCGGCTGTTGACCGAGGTGCTTGGCGCGAACGGCTACGTGCGCTCGGGATCGTCCGCGGCGGTGCTGCACGGGCGGGTCGAGCGAATGGCTCGCTCGTCGCTGATCCTCACCTTCGGCGGCGGCACGAACGAGATCCAGCGCGACATCATCGCGGCGGCCGGTCTGCGGCTGCCCCTCGGGAAGCGGTAGACGATGGACTTCACGATCCCGTCCGACGAGAAGGATCTCGCCGCGCTCGTGCGCACCATTGCCGGTGATCACCTGACCCAGCAGCGGTTGCGTGCTCTGGACGACGCCGAGGTCCGGTTCGACCGCGACCTGTGGTCGGCCCTCGCGGGCGCCGACGTGCTCGGTGCGGAGCTCGGCGTCCTCGGCGACGCCGCCGTGCTCGTCGAACTCGGCCGATTGGTGGCGCCCGTCCCGTACCTGGCAACGATCGCGACCGCCGCACGCACGCTGTCCGCAGCTGGACGTGACGATCTCGCAACCGCGGCAGCCGACGGTTCGTCACTCGTGACGGTGGCTCTCGGCGAAGAGCTCGGCGATGCGCCGGCGATTCCGTCGACGCGGGCTGAGCGGTCGGGAGCGAGCTGGGTGCTGTCCGGCGCGAAGGCCGCAGTGCCGTTCGGCACGATCGCCGAGCTGTTCCTCGTCCCCGCCGCGACGCCGGACGGGCCGCGGATCTTCCTGATCCGTGCGAGCGACGATGGGGTCTCGATCGAGGCGCAACGCATCGTCGACGGCGACACCGAGGCTTCGCTCGAACTCACCACGGTGCGACTCGACGACGACCGCGTCGTCGGCGACGCAGAGGCTGTTGCCGCACTGGTCGCGCGCTACACCGTCGGCCTGTGTGCACATCAGCTCGGCGTGCTGGAACGCGCGCTCGAACTCACCGCCGCCTACGCGCGCGAGCGCGAGCAGTTCGGCAAGCCCATCGGCAGCTTCCAGGCCGTGGGGCAACGCCTCGCTGACGCCTACATCGACGTCGAGGCCGTCCGCCTGACCATGTGGGAAGCCGCGTGGCGGCTCTCGCAGGGATTGCCCGCGACCGCGGAGCTGGCGACGGCGAAGTTCTGGGCGGCCGACGCCGGGCACCGCGTCGCGCACACCGCCATCCACGTGCACGGCGGCACGGGCATCGACATGGACGGCGTGGTGCACCGCTACTTCGTCGCCGCCAAGCGCAACGAGTTCGCGCTCGGCGGCGCGACCACGCACCTGCGCCACCTGGGCGCCGAGCTGGCCGTCACTCCGGCGTAAGTTCCGCTCCCTCCTCGCGAGTGGTCACTTATGCGGCGAGTGGTCACTTATAAGTGACCACTCGCGCCATAAATGACCACTCGCGGAATCGGGTGGGTAACCGGTGGGTAGCGGGTATGAGGCGGTATGCCGCGTTTGTTGATCGGACCCGTCCTGCGCCATGTCGGGACGACCGACGCCACCGTGTTCGTCGAGACGGACGAACCGTGCGAGGTCGAGATCCTCGGAGCGCGCGAGCGCACCTGGCTGGCCGGCGGGCACCACTACGCGCTCGTCACCGTCGAAGGCCTCGCGCCGGCGAGTTCGCAGCCCTACGAGGTAGCGCTGAACGGCGAACGGGCGTGGCCGCCGATCGACTCGTCGCGTCCGCCTTCGCGCATCCGCACGCAGGGCGACGACAGCAAGATCCGGCTCGCGTTCGGGTCGTGCCGCTACAGCCGTGCGGCCACGAAATTGGACGACCGCCATTTCGACGCCGACTCATTGGCGGCCTACGCCCGCGAGCTCGCCGGTCAGGACGAGAGCACCTGGCCCGACGGCATATTGATGCTCGGCGACCAGGTCTACGCGGATGAGACGACCGAGGCGACACAACGCCGCATCCGTGCCAAGCGGGAGATCACCGACGACGGGCCGGGCACCGAGGTGGCCGACTTCGAGGAATACACCTGGCTCTACCTCGAGTCATGGACCGATCCGGACGTGCGGTGGTTGATGTCGACCGTCGGCAGTTCGATGATCTTCGACGATCACGATGTGCGCGACGACTGGAACACCTCGCACGAATGGCGTACGGAGATGCAGCAGACGTCGTGGTGGCAGGACCGCATCGTCGGCGCCCTGTCGACATATTGGATCTACCAGCACCTCGGCAATCTCGGTCCCGACGAGCTGCGCGACAACGACCTGTACCAGCAGGTGCGCGTGCAGGGCACCGACGTCGCTCCCCTGTTGCGCGAATTCGCCGCGCACGCCGACGCCGAGGCCGACGGCGCGAAAGGCACCCGCTGGTCATTCCGCCGCGACTTCGGCCGGGTGCGCTTGTTGATGGTCGACTCGCGGTGCGGACGGATCCTCGCCGACCGGCAACGCAGCATGGTCAGCCGCGACGAGTTCGCCTGGATCGAGAAGCAGACCGACGGCGAGTACGACCACCTGCTCATCGGCACGTCGCTCCCCTGGTTGCTCGGCCGGGCGTTGCACGACGTGGAGGCGTGGGACGAGGTGCTGTGCGACGGCAAACCCGGCAAGCGGCTGACCCGATTCGGCGAGTGGTTGCGCCGCGCGGCCGACCTCGAGCACTGGGCGTCGTTCCGCAAGTCGTTCGAGGCGCTCGGTGAGCTCATCGCGAACGTCGGACGCCGTCCCGACGCACCGGCGACGATCTGCGTGCTCTCCGGCGACGTGCACCATGCGTACGCCGCCGAAGCGCACTTCCCCGAGCCGACCCGCTCGCGGGTCTACCAACTCACCTGCTCGCCACTGCACAACTACGTGCCGTTCTTCATGAAGATCGCGTTCCGCATCTTCTGGAGCCGCTTCGTAGAACGCACGTTGCACCTGCTGCTCGCCGTCGTGGCGAAGGTTCCGAAGCCGTCGTTCACATGGCAGCGTCTCGACGGCCCGTTCTTCGGAAACGAGATGGCAGAGTTCATCGCGCACGGGCGGCAGGCCGAGACGCGCCTACGCAAGTCCGCGCCGACCAAGGACGAGGCGCAGCTCGAGGACGTTGCGCGGGTCGAGCTCGCGAGATAGGCCTTCGGGTCGCGACGGGCTGTATGCCCCCCTAAGGTGACCTCGTGTCGTCGCCACCACCGCCACCCGGATACGGTCCACCGCCGCCCGGGTACGGTGCTGCGCCGAATCCGCAGTACCCGCCGATGGGCGGGTACCCACCGGTGTATTACCAGCTGCAGAAGCAGCACGGGGGTCTGGCCACTGCGTCGCTGGTGCTCGGGATCGTCGGGTTGGTGATGGGCCTGATCCCGGGAGTGTGCTGGTTCATCGGGTGGCCGTGCGGCTTGCTGGCGATCATCTTCGGCGCCATCGGTTGGAAGCTCTGGGGAAAGGCCAAGGCCGGTCTCATCCTCGGCGTGCTCGCGATGATCGCCGGCACCGCGTGGCTGATCGCGGTCGTCACGACGGTGCATCACGTGTCGACGGAACTGACCCAGTACGACCAGTGCATGAGCCACGCGTCGACGCAGCGGCAGATCAACGTCTGCAATCGCTACCTCCACTGAGCACTTTCGAGGCCCAAGGCCTTGAATGTCCAGCTGATCAATGAAAGCGTCCGGGTCGGGCGCGGCCTATCGATCAGGCCGCCCGGAACCGGGGGGTTCGATGATTCGTCGTCATCATCAGCACAAGGCATACGTAGGCGTGGTTGTGGGGGTCGCAGCCGCGACGCTCGTCTTCCCCGCCCTCGCCGCTGCAGCGCCGACGCACGCGCGGCCAGGCGCCGCGCCCGGCCACGCGCGAGGATTCACCGTGCTCGGCGCCGTCGCCTCGGCCGCGCCGATCACCGTCGATGTCGCGATGCCGCTACGTCACCGCGCAGAATTGAACCGGCTTGTCGCTGCGCAGACACGGCCGGGATCGGCCGGCTATCACAAGTGGCTCACGCCGAACACATTCCGGGCGCGCTACGGCGTGACTGCCGCGCAGGTGCGGCGGCTGGCAAACGCGCTGCGCGGGCAACACCTCGTGGTGGCTCCGGCCGGTGCGGAGGCCGTTGCGGTGACCGGGCGCGCGGCTGACATCGGCCGTGCCTTCGGCACCAGGTTCCAGAACGTCCGCTCGGGCGGCCGCGCGCGTGTTGCGAGCACGTCGGTCATGTCCGTCCCCCGCGCCATTGCGGCGGTGGGCGGCACGCCGATCGACATCCAGCGCGCGATCCGGATGACCACGACGGCACGCCCGGCCAACCGTTACGGCGCGTACGGGCCGTACTGGTTCGACGATCTCAAGCAGGCCTACAGCTACCCCGCCTACGGCCCGCCCTCGAAGGACAAGGCCACCGGCGCCGGCCAGACCATCGGCATCTTGATGGCCACCCAGCCGAGCCCGAGCGACACCAAGGCGTACTTCACGCACGAAGGCCTCACCCCGCCGACCGTCTCGGTTCGAGAAGTCGATGGTGGCGCACCGTTCGACCCGAACAGCGACGCGTCGTTCGAGGTGAGCCTCGACGTCCAGCAGTCGGGCGGGATGGCACCGAAGGCGCACATCGTCGTCTACAGCCTGCCGTCGCTGAGCGACGAGGACGTCTTCGCGGGTCTGACCGCCATCGACGAGGACAACGCTGTCGATATCGCCAGCATGTCGTTCGGCGAGTGCGAGAAGTTCTACACCGCGCCGTTCAACAACGGGCACAGCCAACTGCACATTCTGCAGGCGTACCACGATCTGTTCCTGCAGGGCGTGTCACAGGGCATCACGTTCATCGCCTCGTCCGGCGACTTCGGTGCGAAGCAGTGCACCACGCCGTCCTACCTGCAGGGTGCGAGCGGGACGTCGTTCAAGCTCGGGGTCAGCACTCCGTCCGGCGACACCGCTGTCACGTCGGTGGGCGGCACGAACCTGGTGACGACGTTCGAGAAGAACAAGCTCACCTCCAAGTACGTCAGCGAGAACGCCTCGGCCGACACCCTGGTGCCCTTCGATCCGTACGGGACCGGTGCGAACGTGTCGGGCGGTTACTGGGGATCGGGCGGCGGCTTCAGCACGATCGTCAAGGAGCCGAGCTGGCAGAAGCAGTACACGACCAACACGACCGGGTACCGCAGCCAGCCTGACGTCAGCCTGCAGATGGGCGGATGTCCGGCGGGCATCTCGAAGCACTGCAACCCCGAGGACAGCGCCGTGGCCGAAGCCTTCGGCGGCAACCTCGTCGGGGCGATCGGAACCAGCGCATCGGCACCGGCCTTCGCCGGAACGCTCGCGCTGTACAACGAGGTGCACGGCGGTGGCCGGTCCGGCAACGTCGACCCGATGCTGTACCGCCTGGGCTACCAGCAGCGCAAGGGGACGCTGGGATATCGCGTCTACAACGCCAAGATCCCCGGCGACAACGGGTACTACCAGACCGCGTACACCGCTTCCGGCGGACGGTCCGGCGGGTACGACGAGGTCGTCGGCAACGGCACGCTGGTGGCGAAGAACTTCGTCTTCGGTCGGTCAGGAACGCCGGCTGCCGGCGATCCGCAGACATCGTCGAACCCGTAGTTCCGATGCTCGGGGCACCGGCTGCTGTGTAGTAGCCGGTGCCCCGGCGTCACACCTCGGTGCAGCGCGTGCCGCTGTAGATCGTGGGCATGCACCGGTTGCAGTGGATACACCTCGACTTCAGGGACGGATCGTGCTGGAGCCGGTTGACCAGATCCGGCTCGCGTAGCAGCGCTCGTCCCATCGCGACGAACTGGAAGCCGGCGGCGAACGCGCGGTCCATGACCTCGAGGTTCGTGACGCCACCGAGCAGGATCATCGGCAGAGCGATCGCGGCGCGCACGCGGGCGGCGTCGCGCAACAGGTAGCCGTCCTCGTAGGGATAGCTGTGCAGCCGCGTGCGGCCGAACAAGCGCACGCCGGTACGCACCGGCTCGCGCATCGCTGCGGCGAATTCCTTCAGCGGTGCCGGACCCTTGAACAGGTACATCGGGTTGAGCAGTGACGAACCCGCCGTCATCTCGAGCGCGTCGAGCGAGCCGTCGGCCTCGAGCCAGCGCGCGACCTGGATCGCCTCGTCAACATGCAGCCCGCGACGCACACCGTCGTCGAGGTTCAGCTTCGCGATGACGGCGATGCGGTCGCCGACCGCGTCACGCACCGCGCGCGCGATCGCTCGCGGAAACCGTGCGCGGTTCTCGAGCGAGCCGCCGTATGCGTCGTGGCGCCGGTTGAGCCGCGGGCTGAGGAACGCGCTCGCGAGGTAGTTGTGCCCGAGATGGACCTCCACCGCGTCGAACCCGGCCTCGACCGCGCGGCGCGCGGCGTCGGCGTGCTGTGCCACCACCCGGTTGAGGTCTTCGACGGTGGCGCGCTTGGTGAATTGCAGCGACAGCGGCGAGAACATCGTGTTCGGCGACAGCGCACGCAGGCGGTTGCTGCGGCCGTCCGCGACGGGCCCGGCGTGACCGATCTGCGCCGACACCGCGGCACCCTCGGAATGCACAGCGTGCGTGAGCAGGCGCAGGCCGGGCATCGCCTCGTCGCGCCAGTGCAGCTGTCGACGTTCGGTTCGCCCTTCCGGGGCGACCGCGCAGTAGGCGACGGTCGTCATACCGACTCCGCCGGCCGCGACCCGGCGGTGGAACTGGACGAGCTCGTCGGTGACCAGCCCGCGCGGCGTCATGCCCTCGAAGGTCGCTGCCTTGATCGTTCGATTGCGCAGGGTGACCGGCCCGAGCCGCGCACTCTCGAATGCCGTGATCACCGGTACTTGTCGAGGCGTCCCACGGTCTCGTCGAACTCCGCCACCAGCTCGTCGATCAGCTCGGCGACGGGACGGACCGCGTTCATGCGTCCGACGATCTGACCGACCGGCATCGCGATCACGGACGGGTCGCCGGCCTGCATGATCCGCTGGTGCGCCTCGCCGACGAGCAGGTTCTGCAGTGGCATCGGCAACGGATCGGGCGCGTCGTCCTCGGCCCATGCGTCGGTCCAGCGCGACTTGAGCAGCCGCGCCGGCTTGCCGCTGTAGATGCGCGAGCGCACGGTTTCGTCTGACGCTGCCGAGACGAGTGCCTGCTTCATGGTGTCGCCTGCTCCGAGCGTGTACTCGGACGTGGTGAGCCAGTACGAGCCCATCCACACGCCGGTAGCGCCGAGCGACAGCGCTGCGGCGATCTGCCGTCCCGAGCCGATGCCGCCGGCGGCGAGCACGTGCGCGTCGTCGCCGACTGCGTCGACGATCTCGGGTACGAGCACCATGGTTGCGATCTCGCCGGTGTGTCCGCCGGCCTCGGTGCCCTGCGCGATCACGAGATCGACGCCGTTGTCGACGTGGGCGCGCGCATGCTTCGCCTTGCCCGCCAACGCGGCGACCGGGACACCTGCGGCGTGCGCCTCGTCGATGACGTCCTTGGGCGGTGAGCCGAGCGCATTCGCGATCAGTTTGATCGGGTGTTTCAAGGCGACGTCTACGTGACTGCGCGCGACCGAGTGCAGCCAGCCGAGCACGCCGGCTGCGCCAGGGGCGTCGTCGTCGGGCAGCGGCGGCACACCCAGCTTGCGGAGCGTCTCTTTGACGAAGTCCTTGTGGGCGTCGGGGATGTATTTCGACAGGTCGGTGGCCGTGCCTTCGGTCGGAACCTTGGCCGGCATCACGATGTCGACGCCGTACGGCTTGCCGTCGGTGTTCTCGTCCATCCAGTTCAGGACGGCGTCGAGCTCCTCGGCGTCGTTGAAGCGCACGCAGCCGAGCACGCCGAGCCCGCCGGCCCGGCTGATCGCCGCGGCAACGTGCTCGGACGGCGTGAACCCGAAGATCGGGTGCGTTATGCCGAACTGGTCGCAGAGCGGGGTGCGCACAGAGCTTCCTCCGGATGGTCGGTCGCGTACTTACGGGCCCAGCCGTAGTCGGCCTTCGCGGTCGCGAGTCGATGCACCTCGTCGACGAGCCAGATGCGGCGCGGCACCTTGTAGCCGGCCAGGTCCTTGCGGGCGTGCTCGACGAGATCGTCGTAGGCCGGCGCGGTGCCCTCACGCGGCTGCACGACGGCCGCGACCTGCTGGCCGAGACGCTCGTCGGGGACACCGATCACGAGCACGTCGAACACATCCGGGATGCGCCATGAGCACGCTCTCGACCTCTTCGGGGAACACCTTCTCGCCGCCGGTGTTCACGCACGCGTTTCCGCGTCCGAGCAACGTGATCGTGCCGTCGTCCTCGTAGCGGGCGAAGTCGCCGGGAACCGTGTAGCGCTTGCCGTCGATCTCGACGAACAGCGCGGCGGTCTTCTCGGGGTCCTTGTAGTAGCCGAGCGGGACGTAGCCGCCGCGCGCCAGCCGGCCGATGTCGGTGCTGTCCTTCGCGAGCGGCGCGCCGAGTTCGTCGATGATGATGCAGTCTTCGGTCGGCTTGACCCGCGGCCCGCCGCTCGTGGCCTGCTCGCCGTCCTTGGTCACCATGCCGATGCCCATGAACCCGGTCTCGGACGAGCCGACCGCATCGGTGACGACGCTGTTCGGCAACTGCTCGAGGTACTGGTCTTTGACCGTCTGCGAGAACAACGCGGCGCTGCTCGACACTGCGAACACGCTCGACGCGTCGTAGTCGCCGCGCACGAAGGCTTCGATCATCGGCCGCGCCATCGCATCGCCGATCAGCACGATGACATTCACCTTGCGGCGCTGGACGGTCTGCCACACCACGTCCGGATCGAACTGCGGCAGCAGCACGACGGTGTCGCCGCCGTAGAGCGCCATCAGCGCAGCCCACTGCGCGTTGCCGTGGATGAGCGGAGCGAGACACAGCCGCACCATGCCGCCGGTGATGTTGCCCATCTCTGCCTGGGCGAACTCGTTCTCGAGCGGCTCGCCGGTGACGAAGTTGACGCCGCCGCCGAGCGTGCGCCAGACGTCCTCATGGCGCCACATCACGCCCTTGGGCATGCCGGTCGTGCCGCCGGTGTAGAGGATGTAGACGTCGTCGTTGCTCCGTTCCTCGAAGTCGCGCTCCGGACCGCCCTCGGCGAGCGCGGTCTCGTAGTCGATTCCGGTGAACTGCTCGTCCGACCCGTCGTCGAGCACGACGACGTGTTTGAGCTGCGGCGCGCCGGGCAGCGCGTCGGCCACCTGCGGCGCGTAGCGACGGTCGTGCACAAGCGCAACCGCGTCGCCGTTGTCGAGCACGTAGCGCATCTCGGACGCGGTGTAGCGGTAGTTGACGTTCACCAGCGAGGCTCGCAACTTGTAGACCGCGAGCATCGTTTCGATCGCTTCGATGCCGTTGCGCATGCACAGCCCGACGTGCGAGCCGGCACTGACGCCATGAGCGGCGAGGTGGTGCGCAAGCCGGTTCGCGCGCTCCTCGAGCTGGGTATAGGTCCGTTCGTCGTCACCGCAGGCGATGGCCAGCCGGTCCGGGAAGTAGTCCACCGCGTGTTCGAACAGATCGGCGATGTTGTAGGCCATGCGCAAAAACTAGAACGTGTTATCGTTTTGCGCAACCCGGCGATGTGAGGAATCGATGACCACACCCGACGACCAGCACTGCCTCGTCGAGCAGCGCGACCACGTGCTGATCGTGACCATGAACCGGCCCGAGGCCCGCAACGCGCTGTCGGGGCCGATGCTGGCCGGGATGACCGAGGCGTGGAACCGGGTCGACGCCGATCCCGACATCCGGGTCTGCATCCTCACCGGGGCGGGCGGGGCGTTCTGCGCCGGAGCAGATCTGAAGGCGATGACGTCGTCGCACCCGGGCGACTCGGCGCGATCGATGGACCTGTCGGTGATCGAGTCGCTGCTCAAGGGACGCCGCTTGTCCAAGCCGCTGATCGCCGCCGTCGAGGGCCCGGCGATCGCCGGCGGGACGGAGATCCTGCAGGCCACCGACATCCGCGTCGCCGGTGAGAGCGCCCGGTTCGGCGTGAGCGAGCCGCGCTGGGGACTGTTCCCTCTCGGCGGGTCGGCAGTGCGCCTGGTGCGCCAGATCCCGTACACGGTCGCTGCCGATCTGCTGCTCACCGGACGGCACATCAAAGCGCCCGAGGCCAAGGAACTCGGCCTGATCGGGCACGTCGTCCCGGACGGCCAGGCCCTGGACAAAGCGCTCGAGCTCGCCGCTCTGATCGCCGCCAACGGGCCGCTGGCCGTGCAGGCGATCCTGCGCACGATCCGCGAGAGCGAGGGGCTGCACGAGAACGAGGCGTTCCGTCTCGACGCGAAGCTCGGCATGGCCGTGTTCCAGAGCGAGGACGCCAAGGAAGGCCCGCGCGCGTTCGCCGAGAAGCGCACCCCGAACTTCCGCGGCGTCTGACCCTTTCCCCGCTGACGCTCGCTTTCGCGCGTCCCAACCGAGCACCAGCGGGGAAACCGCGCGGGCTTTCCCCGCTGACGCTCGCTTTCGCGCGTCCCAACCGAGCACCAGCGGGGAAACGCGGAATCTAGGGGCGCCCTCGCGCGTTGGCGGCGATGTGAGCGCAGCCGTCGTCGCCACCGATTTCGGTGGTCCTGAGGTCCTGTCCGTCATCGATGTCGCCGTCCCGGAGCCCGGTCCGGGGCAGGTGGGGGTCGCCGTCCATGCGGTCGGGGTGAACCCGATCGACTACAAGAGCTACAGCGGCGCGTTCGGCGCGGACCGCTCGCAGCTCCCCCGCCCCGTCGGATCGGAGGCGTCCGGGGTCGTCACCGCCGTCGGCGCCGACGTCACGGGCATCGCCGTGGGTGACGAGGTCATCGCGTTCCGTGCACCGGGCGCGTATGCCGAGAACCTGGTCGTCGACGCTGCCGAGATCACGCCGAAGCCGGCCGAGGTCGCGTGGACGGATGCGGCCGGGCTGATGCTGACCGGCACCACCGCGGTGCACGCGCTGAGCGCGGCCGACGTCGGTCCCGGCGAGACAGTGCTCGTGCACGGCGCCGCCGGCGGCGTCGGGCTGATGCTCGTGCAGCTCGCCGTCGCCCGGAAGGCACATGTCATCGCCACCGCGAGCGCGTCCAAGCACGACCTGCTGCGTGACCTCGGCGCCATTCCTGTCACTTACGGACCCGGGCTGGCCGATCGGGTGCGTGCGCTCGCGCCCGAGGGCGTCGATGCCGCCACCGACCTGATCGGCACCGACGAGGCGATCGACACCTCGCTCGAGCTCGTCCCGCTGCACAGCCGCATCGTCTCGATCGCCGCCTTCGGACGCGGTGACGACGGCATCCACCTCATCGGCGGCGGACCCGGTGCCGACCCCGGCGACGATATCCGTCGTGCCGCGCGCGGCATGCTCGTCGAGGCGGTCGCCGAACAGGCCCTCCGCGTGATCATTGACCGCACCTACCCGCTGCGCGAGGCCGCCGACGCGCACCGCGAACTCATGGCCGGTCACGTGACCGGCAAGCTCATCCTTACGGTTTAGATCGCCTTCGCGCGACCGGCCCAGCTGGGGTCGCGCAGCTTGCGCTTGTAGAGCTTGCCGTTGTCGTCGCGCGGCAGCTCGTCGATGTACTCGACGATCTTCGGCAGCTTGTACTTGGCCAACCGTGCCGCAGCGAACGTGTTGATGTCGGCGGTGAGTTGCTCGGTCGGTTCGACCCCGTCGGCCGGCTGGATCACGGCCTTGATGGCCTCGCCCCACTGGTCGTCGGGTACACCGAACACCGCGACGTCGGCGATGGCCGGGTGCATGACCAGCTCGCCCTCGATCTCGGCCGGGTAGATGTTCACCCCGCCGGAGATGATCATGTCGCTCTTGCGGTCGCACAAGAACAGGTAACCGTCCTCGTCGAGGTAACCGATGTCGCCGACGGTGAACAGGTCGCCGACGCGCGACTCGCGCGTCTTCTGCTCGCTCTTGTGATAGTCGAAGCTCGACTGGCCCATCCGCATGTAGACCAAGCCGGTCTCGCCGGTCGCAACCTCTTCGCCGTTGTCGTCCAGGATCTTGATCACCGAGTACGGCCACGCCTTGCCGACCGACCCCGGCTTCGACAGCCACTCGGTCGCCGAGATCGAGGCTCCCCCGCCCTCGGTCGCTGCGTAGTACTCGATGACGACCGGTCCCCACCAGTCGAGCATCGCCCGCTTCACCTCGTCCGGGCACGGCGCCGCACCGTGGATCATCGCGCGCAACGAGGTCACGTCGTACTTCGCCCGGACGTCCTCGGGCAGGGCCAGCAGGCGCGTGAACTGGGTCGGCACCATGTGGCTGTGCGTGACGCGGTGGCGTTCGATCAGGCGCAGCATCTCTTCCGCGTCGAAGCGCTCCATCAGCACCGCCGTGTGGCCCAACTGGATCGAAATGCCGACGAAATTGAGCACTGCCGTGTGGTAGAGCGGCGATCCGCAGATGTGCACGTGGTCGTCGAACGGAGCGAGGCCGAAGATCGAGAAGAACGCGGACGAGGCGACCGGCACGTCATCAGGGCTCTGCCCGGTCAGCGGTCGCTTCACGCCCTTGGGCTTGCCGGTCGTGCCGCTCGTGTAGACCATCGGCGCGCCGAGCGTGCGGTTGTCGGGACGCCCGTCCCCGCCCTCGAGCTCGGACAGCGGCCGGAAGCCGGCGATCTCACCGACCGCAAAGCGTGCGTCGGCGGGCAGCGCCGCTGCGGCGATCGTGGCCGCGTCGGCGAAGCGCTCGTGCCCGATGAACGCCTTCGCCTCGCTGTCCTCGACGATGTAGGCGACTTCCGGCCCGGTGAGGTGCCAGTTGATCGGGACGATGTAGAGCCCGCACTCGAGGGCCGCGAAGTACAGGGCGACGAGTTCGATGCTGTTCGGCAGCATCGCGACCACGACGTCGCCGTGGCCGAGACCGAGGGCCTGCAGACCCAGACCGTAGCGGTCGACGTCGGCGGCGAGACCCGCGTAGGTGATCTCTCGACCGCTCGGATCGACGACTGCGGTCAGGTCGGGTTGTTCGCGCGCGATGTTCCAGAGTCCGGTGTCAGCCACGCGACCAATCTAGAACGTGTACCAGTTCTGAACAAGCCGGGCGTTGCTGCCCGAGAAGCTCATCTTGTCCCAAGAACGAGAACGTGTTTCACTGCGAAGCATGAGTGTCGCGGCACCACTGTCTGCCCCCATCGAACTCAGCTTCGCCTACACCCGCTCGCTCGGCCCGACGCTCGGCGCCTTCATGACCGGCCTCGCCGGCGCCCGCATCGTCGGCGCGCGCGGCTCCGACGGCACCGTGCACGTCCCGCCGGTCGAGTTCGACCCGATCACGCACGAGGCGCTGACCGATTTCGTCGACGTCGCCGACGAGGGCGTGGTGCAGACCTGGTCGTGGGCCGCCGACCCGCTCCCCGGCCAACCGCTCGATCACCCGTTCGCCTGGGTGCTCGTGAAGCTGGACGGTGCTGACACGGCCATGCTGCATGCCCTCGACGTCGAGTCCGCGGACGACGTCTCGACCGGCATGCGGGTGCGCGCCCGCTGGGCCGACGAGCGCGCCGGGGCAGTCACCGACATCGTGTGCTTCGAACCCGCCACCGGTGACGCGCGGGAGGTGACGCGCGGTGACGTGGCGCCGGTGACGATCACGACGACGCCGATCGAGATGAGCGTGGAGCACACCGCGTCGTTGCAAGAGACGAACTACTTGCTCGGCCTCGAGCAGGGCAAGCTGCTCGCTCAGCGGTGCCCGAAGTGCGGCAAGGTCTACATCCCGCCGCGCGGAGCGTGCCCGGTTGACGGCGTGCCCACCCACGAAGAGGTCGAACTGCCCGACCGCGGCATCGTCACCACGTTCTGCATCGTGAACGTCCCGTTCTACGGACAGAAGATCAAGCCGCCGTACGTGTGCGCCTACGTGCTGCTCGACGGTGCCGACATCCCGTTCCTGCACCTGATCCTCGACACCGAAGCGTCGGACGTGCGGATGGGCATGAAGGTCGAAGCGGTCTGGAAGCCCCGCGACGAGTGGGGACCGACGCTGCAGAACATCGACCACTTCCGTCCGACCGGCGAACCGGACGCCGAGTACGACACGTTCAAGGAGCATCTCTGATGCGAGATGTAGCAGTAGTCGGCTTTGCACAGTCGCCACAGGTGCGGCACTCGGAAGCAACGACCAACGGCGTCGAGATGCTCGTGCCGATCTTCGCCGAAGTGCTCGGCGGGCTCGGCCTCACCAAGGGCGACATCGGCTTCTGGTGCTCGGGATCGTCCGACTATCTGGCCGGACGGGCGTTCTCGTTCATCTCGGCGATCGATGCGATCGGGCCGGTGCCGCCGATCAACGAATCGCATGTCGAGGCCGACGCGGCATGGGCGCTGTACGAGGCCTGGATCAAGATCCAGACCGGCGAGGTCGACACCGCACTCGTCTACGGCTTCGGCAAGTCGTCGGCCGGCAATCTGCGCCGCACGCTCGCTCTGCAGCTCGACCCGTACGTGCTCTCGCCGCTGTGGCCCGACTCGATCGGCATCGCCGGGCTGCAAGCACGGCTCGGCATCGAGTCGGGCGCGTGGAGCGAGCGGGCCATGGCCGAGGTCGCGGTGCGATCGCGGCGCGACGCCGAGACGAACGGCGCCGCGCAACTGACCGGCTCGAAGGACGTCGACGAACTGCTCGCCGAGCCCTACCTCGCCGATCCGCTGCGTCGACACGACTGCGCGCCCATCACCGACGGCGCCTCGGTGATCGTGCTCGCCGCCGACGACCGCGCGCGGGAGCTGGTCGAGCGCCCGGCATGGATCAGCGGAATCGCGCACCGCGTCGACTCCGCGAGCATCGGCGGCCGCGACTTGGTCACCTCGCCGTCCACCGTGGCGGCGGCGCACGCCGCGGGCATCGACGGTGTCGAGGTCGCCGAGCTCTACACCCCGTTCACGCACCAGGAGCTCTTGCTCCGCAGCGAGCTCGGACTCGGTGACGACGTGCGCATCACCCCCTCCGGCGGTGCGCTCGCGGGCAACCCGATGTTCGCCGGCGGCCTCGTCCGCATCGGTGAAGCCGCGCGGCACGTGATGTCCGGTGACGCCGGACGGGTGCTGGCCCACGCGACCAGCGGCCCGGCCCTGCAACACAACCTGGTGTGTGTCCTGGAGGGCAAATCATGAGCAAGCAGGCTGCCGCGGTGCTCGGCACCGGTCAGACCCACCACCGCGCGAAGCGCCAGGACGTGTCGATGGCCGGCATGCTGCGTGAGGCGGTCGACCGCGCGATGGCCGATGCAAACGTCGGTTGGGACGACATCGACGCGGTCGTCGTCGGCAAGGCGCCCGACTTCTTCGAGGGCGTCATGATGCCCGAGCTGTTCCTCGCCGACGCGCTCGGCGCAGTGGGCAAGCCGCTGTTGCGCGTGCACACGGCGGGCTCCGTCGGTGGCTCGACCGGCATCGTCGCCGCCAGCCTCGTCCAGGCCGGCGTGCACAAGCGCGTGCTCGCGGTCGCGTGGGAGAAGCAGTCCGAGTCGAATGCGATGTGGGCGCTGTCGATCCCCGTCCCGTTCAACATGCCGGTCAACGCCGGCGCGGGCGGGTACTTCGCACCGCACGTGCGCAGCTACATCCGCCGCAGCAACGCACCGGACCACATCGGCGCGATGGTCGCGGCGAAGGACCGGCAGAACGGCGCGAAGAACCCGTTCGCCCATCTGCGCCAGGCCGAGATCACCGTCGAGTCGGTGCAGGCGTCGCAGATGCTGTGGGATCCGATCCGCTACGACGAGACGTGCCCGTCCTCCGACGGTGCGTGCGCCGTTGTGATCGGCGACGCGGACTCGGCAAAGGCTGCGAACAACCCGGCGTGGATTCACGCGACGGCGATGCGGTCCGAGCCGACGACCTACGCCGGTCGTGACCAGGTGAATCCGCAGGCGGGACGTGATGCGGCTGCAGCGTTGTGGAGGCAGGCCGGCATCACCGATCCGCGCAACGAGATCGATGCGGCGGAGATCTACGTCCCGTTCTCGTGGTTCGAACCGATGTGGCTGGAGACGCTCGGGTTCATGCCCGAGGGTGAGGGCTGGAAGCTCACCGAGGCCGGCGAGACCGCGTTGGACGGGTCGCTCCCGATCAATGCGTCGGGCGGCGTGTTGAGTTCGAACCCGATCGGCGCGTCCGGACTGTTGCGCTTCGCCGAAGCCGCGATGCAAGTGATGGGACGGGCCGGCGACCACCAGGTCGACGGTGTGCGCAAGGCGCTGGGCCACGCGTACGGCGGGGGCTCGCAGTTCTTCGCGATGTGGGTAGTGGGAGCTGATCAGCTTGTCTGATAGGCAATTCTCGCTCGCCGTGGCGATGAGCCCGCTCGAGCACATCGTCCCGCTCGCGCAGGTCGCGGAAGAGTGCGGGTTCACCTCGATTGCATTGCCCGACTCGCTGTTCTACTCCGAGCACGTGTCGGCCGACTATCCGTACACGCCGGACGGCAGCCGGATGTGGGACCAGGACACCCCGTGGCCCGATCCGCTGATCGCGGCCGGCGCGATCGGTGCGGCGACGACGACGATCCGCTCGTACACGCAGGTGTTGAAGCTCGGTTCTCGCAATCCGCTGTTGCTGTCGCGGCAACTGCTCACCGTTGCTGCGTTGACGCAGAACCGGTTCGGGTTCGGCGTCGGGATCGGGTGGTCGCCCGAGGAGTTCCGCTGGTGCGGCGAGCAGTACGAGCGACGCGGCAAGCGGGTCGACGAGATGATCGACGTCATCAAGCTGGTGCTCGACGGTGGCATGGTCGAGCACCACGGCGAGTTCTACGACTTCGAGAAACTGCAGATGAGCCCGGCACCGTCGGCGAAGATGCCGTGGTACGTCGGCGGGCACACCGAGGTCGCGCTCAAGCGTGCTGTGCGTGTCGCGGACGGCTGGACGTCCGCGATGATCAAGTTCGAGGATCTGGTCGCGACGAAGAAGCGGCTGGACGAGCTGCTGCGCGAGGCCGGCCGCGAGGACGAACCGTTCGAGATCCAGGCGGTGTGCATCGACCGGTTCGGAGTCGACGGGTATCGCGAACAATTCGACGCCGGCGTCACCGACATCATCGTCGTCCCGTGGCTGTTCTACGGGGCGGGCTTCGACGCAGACCTGCAGACCAAACTCGACGGCGTGCGCAAGTTCGCCGACGAGACCGATGAGTAAGGCGCTGTCATGAGCGACTCGGTCATCGAATGGAACGCGCCGTCCAAGGAGTCGCACCCGGCGCGTGACGCGTCGCTGGCCAGCTACGACGCGGTGTCGCGCAAGGACAAGGACGCGTGGCTCGCACTGTTCGCCGATGACGCGACGATCGAGGATCCGGTCGGGCCGTCGATGTTCGATCCGGAGGGCAAGGGACACCGCGGCGCCGAAGCACGCTCGAAGTTCTGGGATCTCACGATCGGGCCGGTCGAGCGCTTCGTGTTCGAGATCCACGACTCGTTCGCTGCCGGCAACGAATGCGCGAACGTGGCTCGCTTCCACACGACGCTGTCCAACGGCTACACCGCCTACACCGACTGCGTGGTCATCTACCGCGTCGACGACGCAGGCAAGATCGAATCGCTGCGCGCCATCTGGGAATGGGACCGCACCATAGCGACGGCCAAACCGCCCTCGTCCTGACCGCCGCCGTCGCGCGCGTGAGCACTTTGCACCCGGCATCGTCGCTGAACGACGCCCGGACGGCCCGATCGACGACATTGCCAGGTGCAATGTCGGCACCCGACGACATTGCCAGGTGCAAAGTCGGCTATCTGTCGCCCAGCCCGGAGCTGACCACGAAGCCGCCGTCGGCCCATGCCTCTCGCAGTTGCTCACGGACGTCGGGCTGCTGCAGCCGCGCGATTGTGCCGGGCGCATCGGACGGGTCGATCGCACCGTCGTCTGCTCCGTTGCGCGCCAGCACCTCGTACAACGCCCGCTGCGTGGTGAACTCGATCGGCACGCCCGCGACGCCGAGCACTCCCCACTTCGACACGTAGAGGTCGAACTCGCCGAACGTGATCCGGTCGTAGTTCGGCTCGGTCGCATCGAGCGCGGCCAGCTGGTCGTCGTCGAGCCATGACACGTGCACGTCGGCAACGCGGCCGGGTGCCGCGTACGGAGCGGCCGCGATGTATCCACGAACGCTGATGTGCGCCGAATGGCCGACCGCAATGCCGGTCAGGCGCAGCGGCGCGACCGCAACATCGGTACTCACGCCGTGACGTGCCAGCTTGTCCCGCAACACAGCCGGTGCAGCGTTGCTGCCGACGGACACGACCGCACGCCCCGTCCGCGGGCCGGGTGCAGCGAGAGCTACGCCGTCCGTCCAGGGATAGTCGAGCGGGTCGGTCAGTGCGCCACCGGGCACTTGTATTCGACGGGCAGCGACTTGATCCCGTTCAGCCAGCCCGACCGCAGCCGCTCCGGATCACCCAGCAAGCCGATGTCGGGCAGGTGGTCGGCAATGGCGTTGAAGATCAGGTTGATCTCCATGCGCGCGAGGTTCGCACCGATGCAGTAGTGCGGGCCGGTGCCGCCGAAGCCGAGGTGCGGGTTCGGGTCGCGCATGATGTCGAACGTATACGGATCGTCGAAGACATCGGGGTCGAAGTTGGCCGCCGCGTAGTACATACCGACGCGGTCGCCCGCCTTGATCTGCTGGCCGCCGAGTTCGACGTCCTCCTTGGCGGTGCGCTGGAACACCACGACCGGTGTCGACCAGCGCACGATCTCGTCCGCGGCCGACTCGGGACGCTCGCGCTTGTACAGCTCCCACTGTTCGGGATGCTCGAGGAACGCGACCATGCCGTGCGTGATCGCGTTGCGCGTCGTCTCGTTGCCGGCGACCGACAGCACGAGGGTGAAGAACGCGAACTCGTCGGACGTGAGCTCCTGGCCGTCGATGTCAGCCGTGACCAGCTTCGTCACGATGTCGTTGGCGGGGCAGGCCTTGCGGTCTTCGGCCAGCTCCATGAAGTACGTGATCATCTCGACCATCGCACCCTGGGTGGCTTCCTTGTCGTCGCTGTCGTCGTAGCTGATCATGCTGTTCGACCAGTGGAACAGCTTGAGCCGGTCCTCCTGCGGAACGCCGAGCAGTTCGGCGATCGCCTGCAACGGCAGCTCGCATGCGACGTCGGTCACGAAATCGCCGCCGCCCGTGGTGATCGCCTGCTGCACGATGTTCTGCGCACGTGACGACAACGCGTCCTTGAGGCTGTTGACCGCCCGCGGCGTGAACCCGCGCGACACGATCGAGCGCATGCGGGTGTGCTGCGGCGCGTCCATGTTCAACAAGATGACGCGCTGCATCTCGATGTCCTCGCGCGGCGTCTCGGGGTGGAAGCGCACGATCGCGGTGTTCTCCCAGTTCGAGAACACGTCCGCCCGCCGCGACACCTCCTTCACGTCGGCGTGGCGCGTGAGCACCCAGTGGCCCTCGTCCGGGAATCCGTCGCGGCCCTTGGGCTGCGATTGCCACCACACCGGCGCCGTGCGGCGCAGTTCGTCCCACTCGGCATGCGGCATTCCACGCTGCATACGATCGGGGTCATTGACGTCGAAGTCGTCCGGGAGCTGCGGCACAGCCACGTGAAGCCTCCTGAGATAACTGGAACACGTTCTAGCGGCATTCAAGCACATTCGCGCGCGCAACAGGAAGTCCAGCGCCAAGTCCGCTTGCAGCAAATCAGAACGTGTTCTACTTTGACCGGATGGGCACTCCCGTCATCGTCGAGGCTGTCCGCACGCCCATCGGCAAGCGCAACGGCTGGCTCGCCGGGCTGCATGCGACCGAGGTGCTCGCGGCGGCCCAGCAGGCGATAGTCACCCGCACCGGGATCGACCCCGAACTCGTCGAGCAGGTCGTCGGCGGTTGCGTCACCCAGGCCGGCGAGCAGTCGAACAACGTCACCCGCACTGCTTGGCTCAGTGCGGGTCTGCCGTGGCAAACGGGCGCGCAGACCGTCGACTGCCAATGCGGTTCGGCGCAGCAGGCCAACCACCTGATCGCCGGACTCATCGCGACGGGTGCGATCGATGTCGGCATCGCCTGCGGCGTCGAGGCGATGTCGCGCGTGCCGCTCGGCGCGAACGTCGGCCAGACCGGCAAGCCGAAGCCGGACGACTGGGACATCGACCTGCCGAATCAGTACCTCGCAGCCGAACGGATCGCCCAACGCCGCGGGCTCACCCGCGCCGACGTCGACGCGTTCGGTGCGCGCTCGCAGCGCAACGCCAAGCAGGCGTGGGACGAAGGACGTTTCGACAGCCAGGTCGTCGGCGTCGACGCGCCGGTGCTCGACGACGAGGGCAAGCCCACCGGCGAACTGCGCACCGTCACGCGCGACCAGGGACTGCGCGACACGACCGTCGAGGGCCTCGCGAAGCTCAACGCCGTGCTCGATGACGGGGTGCACACCGCGGGCACGTCGTCGCAGATCTCCGACGGCGCAGCCGCGGTCATGCTGATGGACGCCGACCGCGCACGTGAGCTCGGCTTGCGTCCGCGCGCACGCATCGTCACGCAATGCCTCGTCGGCGCCGAGCCCTACTACCACCTGGACGGTCCGGTGCAGGCGACCACGCGCCTGCTCGAGCGCAGCGGAATGACGGTCGGTGACATCGACCTGTTCGAGGTGAACGAGGCGTTCGCGTCCGTCCCGCTGTCGTGGCTGCAGGTGCACGGCGCCGACCCGGACAAGCTCAACGTCAACGGCGGCGCCATCGCACTCGGCCATCCGGTCGGCAGCACCGGCTCACGCCTGATCACGACCGCACTGCACGAACTCGAACGACGCGACGCGACCACCGCACTCATCACGATGTGCGCCGGCGGCGCACTGTCGACCGGCACCATCATCGAGAGGATCTGACCTTCATGGGCAACGACAGCGCTGGCCTGACCGACACCATCCAGGCGCCACCGGACAAGATCATCGCCGCGCTCACCGACTTCGAGTCGTTCCCCGAGTGGCAGGCCGCCGTGCTCGAGTGCGAGGTGCTCGACCGCGACGACGAGGGTCGCGGCTCACGGGTGCGCATGAAGGTCGACGCGAAGGTCCGCAAGGTCGAGTACATCGTGAAGTACCACTACGACCTGCCCACCGGCCTCGGCTGGGCGCAAGAGAGCGGCGATCTCAAAGAGAACACCGGCGAGTACACCTTCGTGGCCGGAGACGACGGCTCGACCGAGGTCACCGTCGACATCGTGGCCGAGGTCGGATTCTTCGTCCCCGGCCCGATGAAGAAGCTGATCCGCGACCAGTCGCTGAAGAACTCGCTACGCGAATTGAAGAAGCGCGTCGAAGGGGCTTGATCAAGAGGCCGTTCTGGTCGAATAACGACCAAAACGGCCTCTTGATCAAGGCGTTTCTGCCCAGTACGCGACGTGGCTCCGATGCAACCACCCGTCGACCCACTCCCGATCGGGCTGGTCGGCTACCGCATCGCTCGCGCTCAGGCGCTCGAGTTCGCGTTCAGCCGCCGCAATCGCCGCCACCACGTCGGCGAGCGGCACTTCGCCGCGCCGGATCGACCGCAGCCGCTCGCGATCGCGCGTGGGCACCGGCAAGGTGATGCGCCCGGTCGTCAGCAGTTCGATGCCCTGCACACCGAGCCGCAGCGCATGCATCGCGAACTTGGTGTCGTAGCCGTGCGCGGCGACCAGCTCTGGACGGTTGGTGTGCGCGCCGACCTCGCCGGTCATCGCGGCCCTTTGCCTGCGCAGATATCCGAGAAACCGGTCCGCGGCCAAACGCGACACGAAGCGGTGCGCGTTGTCGACGAGCTCGACACCCGCCGCGTTCCGGAACATCGTCTCGTCATCCGGCGCGAACAACACGAGCAGGACGGTCGGATTACCCGCGAGTGCCAGCCGCGCCCACTTGCGTGCCGAGTAGACGACGACGTCCAGATCGCCCGCGCCCGAGCGATTGCTCAGTCCGCCGGGCTCGTCCCACACCGTGTGCCGCTCGTACTGCTCGAACGGCACGGTCATGTTCGTCGCATCAGATCCGGCCGGCACACGAGCCAGGCCCGTCACGAACTCCTTCGGCTCGAGGCAGATCCCCATCTCGTCGCGGTCGTCCTGGCCACCAATCGCCGTGCCGTGCACGCCCGACCCGACCTGGGTGCGAAGGACCAACCCGCGCTCGGCGATCCGCCGCGCCTGCTCGGACGCATGCGGATGCCGGTAGCCGGGCGGCAGGCTGCGGTCGCCCTCGATCACGGTGCTCACGCCGGCGATCGTCACATGTCGCGCAACCGCAAAGCGACCACAGAGCGCAGCGGAGGGCGAGGGATGCCGTGCAAGGAGCGTGGATGGGCCTGGCCGCCCCGAGCGCAGCGAGGGGCTGGTTGCGACGGCACGGCATCCCTCGTCCGGAGCGGCTGGCAACCAGCGGTGGCTATGTCCCGTAGACCGGCGCGGGCGCCGGGGCTTCGGCCAGCAGTTCGTCGACCACCGGACCCAGCTCGACCGGGCGCCAGCGCTGGCCCTTGTCGCGGGACGGGCCGTGCTGCCAGCCGTCGGCGACCGACACGGTGCCGCCCTCGATCTCGAACACCCGGCCGGTGACGTGTGCCGACTCGGCGCTGCCGAGCCACACGACCAGCGGCGAGACGTTCTCCGGCGCCATCGCGTCGAACCCTGCCGAGGGCGCGGCCATCGTGTCGGCGAACGCCTGCTCGGTCATGCGTGTGCGCGCTGCGGGCGCGATCGCGTTCACGGTCACGCCGTAGCGCTGCCATTCTGCGGCCGCGACGAGGGTGAGTCCGGCGATACCCGCTTTCGCAGCTGAATAGTTGCCCTGCGCGATGCTGCCCATCAGGCCGGCGCCGGACGAGGTGTTGATCACCCGTGCATTCGGCTGACGGCCGGCCTTGGACTCGCCGCGCCAGTACTCGATCGCGTGCCGCATCGGTGCGAAGTGACCCTTGAGATGCACCCGGATCACGGCATCCCACTCGTCCTCGCCCAGGTTGACGAGCATGCGATCCCGAAGGAATCCTGCGTTGTTCACGAGCACGTCGAGCCGACCGAAGTGCTCGAGCGCCGATGCGATCAACCGAGCAGCGCCGTCCCAGCTCGCGACGTCGTCGCCGTTGGCGACCGCCTGCCCACCCGACGCGGTGATGGCGTCGACCACCTCGACCGCCGGACCTGCCTCGCCGCCGGACCCGTCCAGCCCGACGCCGAGATCGTTCACGACGACCGCTGCACCCTCGGCCGCGAACGCGAGCGCGTGCGCGCGTCCGATGCCTCGCCCGGCACCGGTCACGATCACGACCCTGCCGTCACACAACCCCATCAGGACTCCTTCGTCTGCGCAGCATCCAGAAATGCCGGCCGTTCGCCGCCGCCGTGCGCGAGCAGAGTCGCGCCGGTGACGTAGGACGCGTGCGGCGACGCGAGGAACGCGACGCACGCGCCGATCTCGCGCGGCTCGGCGAGCCGCTGCAGCGGGACGGTGCGCGCCACCGCCGCGATGCCTGCCGCATCGCCGTAGTGCACCGCGCTGTGCTCGGTGTGCACGAGCCCGGCGACGACCGAGTTCACGCGCACCTTCGGCGCCCACTCGATCGCCAGCGACCCGGTCAGACTGTCGAGGCCGGCCTTCGCAGCGCCGTACGCGGCGGTTCCCGGTGAGGGGCGGTGCCCGCTCACGCTGCTGACCATCACGATGGCGCCACCCGAGTCCTGGCGTTGCATCACGGCGTTGGCGGCCTGCGCCACGAGCAGCGGCGCCAGCAGATTGAGTTCGACGATCTTCGCGTGGAAGCGCGGACTCGCCTCGTCAGCCCGTACGGACGGCGACCCGCCGGCATTGTTGACCACGATGTCGAGCCGACCGATCGACGCGATCAGCTCGCCGACCTGGTCCGGGTCACGGACGTCACAGGCGCGGAATTCGCCGGCAATCTCGGCCTCGGGCGCGGTGCGTCCGCACACGACGACCCGCGCACCCGCCTCGCCGAGCACCTCGGCGATCCCGCGGCCGACACCCCGGGCTCCCCCGGTCACCAGGGCGACCGCGCCGTCGAGCCCCCAGTCCGCCACCGTGCTAACCTACCAAGCAATTGCTTGGTTAGGAAAGCGAGCGATCCAGTGGCGATCAGCACCGACCGGCACGGCGACGGCGTCACCGTCGTCACCGTCGACTACCCGCCGGTCAACGCGCTGCCCGTGCAGGGCTGGTTCGACCTGGCCGACGCCCTGCTCGCGGCCGGACGCGACCGCGCGACCCATGTGGTCGTGCTGCGCGCCGAGGGACGCGGGTTCTGCGCCGGAGTCGACATCAAACAGATGCAGCGCACCGAGGGCTACGACGCGCTCATCGGCGCCAACCGCGGCTGCTACGCGGCATTCGGCGCGGTTTACGACTGCGAGGTGCCCGTCATCGCAGCCGTGCAGGGCTTCTGCCTGGGCGGCGGCATCGGACTGGTCGGCAACGCCGACGTCGTAGTCGCCAGCGACGACGCCACCTTCGGCCTGCCCGAGGTCGACCGCGGCGCACTCGGCGCAGCCACGCACCTGTCGCGGCTCGTGCCCCAACACTTGATGCGCGCGATGTACTACACCGCCTCGACCCTGGACGCCGCAACGCTGCACCACCACGGCTCGATCTACCGCGTGGTGGCCCGCGACGAACTCGACGCCGCTGCGCTCGAGGTCGCGCAGGCGATCGCGGCCAAGGACACCCGCATCATCCGGTGTGCGAAAGAGGCGATCAACGGCATCGACACACAACCGGTGCACCGCAGTTATCGCTACGAACAGGGGTTCACGTTCGAACTCAATCTCGCCGGAGTCTCCGACGAGCACCGCGACGCGTTCGTGCAGCGCTGATGGCCGACAAGCGCACGTCCATCGACGACGTGATCGGTGAGATCCGCAGCGGCATGACTGTCGGTATCGGTGGCTGGGGTTCGCGACGCAAGCCGATGGCGCTGGTGCGCGCGTTGGCGCGCTCGAACGTCACCGACCTGACGCTGGTGTCGTTCGGCGGTCCGGACGTCGGCCTGCTGTGCGCGGCCGGCAAGGTTCGCGAGCTCGTGTTCGGTTTCGTCTCTCTCGACTCGATTGCCTATGACCCGTGGTTCTCGCGCGCCCGGACGTCCGGCACGATCGCGGTGCGCGAACTCGACGAAGGCATGGTCGTCGCCGGTCTGCGGGCCGCGGCAGAACGGTTGCCGTTCCTGCCGACGCGCGCCGGTCTCGGCTCCGACGTCGCCACGCACTATCCCGGTCTGCGCACGGTCGTTTCGCCGTACGACGACGGCGAGGAGCTGATCGCGATGCCCGCGCTGCCGCTCGACGTCGCACTCGTCCATCTCAACCGTGCGGACGCACGCGGCAATGCCGCCTACCTCGGTCCTGACCCGTACTTCGACGACCTGTTCTGCCTGGCCGCCGAACGGCGTTTCGTCTCGTGCGAACAGGTCGTCGCAACGGACGAACTCGTCGCGGCCGTCGCACCGCAGGCCCTGTTGCTCAACCGCATGATGGTCGACGGCGTCGTCGAGACGCCGCACGGTGCGCACTTCACGTCCTGCGTGCCCGACTACGGTCGCGACGAGGCGTTCCAACGCGAATACGCAGCAGCGGCAGCCGATTCCGACGCATGGGCCGCGTTCGCGACCAAGTACCTGGCCGGCGACGAACGTGCCTACCAGGAGGCTGTTTCGTGATCACCCGCGCCGAGGTGTGCGCGACCGCGTGCGCCGACCTGTTCGCCGACGACGGCGAGATCCTCGCCAGCCCGATGGGGACGATGCCCTCGATCGGCGCGCGGCTCGCGCGGTTGACGAGCGCACCCGACCTGTTGCTCTCCGACGGAGAGGCGTTCCTGCTCGCCGACACTCCCGGCCTGGGCGAGTCGTCGGACATCGAAGGCTGGCTGCCGTACCGCATGGTCTTCGATGTCGTCGCGAGCGGACGACGGCACGTCGTGATGGGCGCCAACCAGATCGACAGCCACGGCAACCAGAACATCTCCTGCTTCGGTGCACACGACCGGCCGACCCGGCAGATGTTCGGCTCGCGCGGCGCACCGGGCAACACGATCAACCACCGCACCAGCTACTGGGTCGCCAAGCACTCGCCGCGCGTGTTCGTCGAGGCGGTCGACTTCGCCTCCGGCGTCGGTTACGACCGCGCGATCGGGGTGTCGAGCCGATTCCATGACGTGCATCGCGTCGTCACGAACCTCGCCGTGCTCGACTTCTGCGGTCCCGACCACACCCTGCGTCTTGTCAGCACCCACCCCGGCGTGAACGTCGACGACGTGCGCGCGCAGACCGGCTGTGCCCTCGCGGTCGACGACGTCGTCGTCACGCGCGAGCCGACGGACGAGGAACTGAAGCTACTGCGTGAAGTGATCGACCCGAAGGGATACCGCGAGAAGGAAGTGCCGAGTTGAGGACGGCGCTGACCGAGCTGGTCGGTGTCGAGCACCCGATCGTCCAGACCGGCATGGGCTGGGTCGCCGGTCCGCGGCTCGTGACCGCGACGGCCGAAGCCGGCGGGCTCGGCATCCTGGCCAGCGCGACCATGACCTTCGACGAACTCGTCCGCGCGATCGACGAGGTGCGGGCACGCACGACTCGTCCGTTCGGGGTGAACCTGCGCGCCGACGCCGCCGACGCCTCCGACCGGGTCGATCTGCTCATCGACAAGGGCGTGAAGGTCGCCTCGTTCGCGCTCGCACCCAAGCAGGAGTTCATCGCGCGGCTCAAGGCGGCCGATCGTGTTGTCGTCCCGTCCATCGGCGCGGCCAGGCATGCCCGCAAGGTTGCTGACTGGGGTGCCGATGCCGTCATCGTGCAAGGCGGCGAGGGCGGCGGCCACACCGGCGGTGTGGCGACGACATTGCTGCTGCCGTCGGTGCTCGACGCGGTCGACATCCCGGTGATCGCCGCCGGCGGCTTCTTCGACGGACGCGGTCTCGCCGCCGCACTCGCCTACGGCGCCGCTGGCATCGCGATGGGAACCCGCTTCCTGCTGACTCGCGAGAGCACAGTCCCGGACTCGGTGAAGCAGCTCTATCTCACTCACGGCCTCGACGGCACAGTCGTCACGAAGCGCGTCGACGGGATGCCGCACCGCGTCCTGCGCACCGAGCTGGTCGAGCGGCTCGACTCGTCGAGCGCTGCGGTCGGGCTGGCTCACGCCGTGCGCAACGCCGGCAGGTTCAAGAAGCTGACGAAGCTGCGCTGGCGCGACATGGTTCGCGAGGGTCTCGCGACCAAGCACGGCAAGGACCAGACCTGGGCACAAATGATCATGGCAGCCAACACGCCGATGCTGCTGCGCGCGGGACTCGTCGACGGCGACACGCACGCCGGTGTACTCGCGAGCGGCCAGGTGGTCGGGATGCTCGACGACCTGCCCACCTGCGCCGAATTGATCACCGGCATCGTCGCGCAGGCCGAGAAGATCATCGCGGAGCTGGCGCGCTGACCTCACTCGCCGGGTCGATCAGGATCTTCGCGTGCTGCTCCGCGGTCCCGAGCGCGGTGAAGGCGGCCTCCACTCCCCCGAGGCCGACTGTGCCTGTGACGACGGGCGCGGCATTCACCTTGCCGTCGGCGAGCAGGTGCAGCGACTCGCGGAACTCGGCGGGTGTGTAGCCGAGCACGAACCGCAGATCGATCTCCTTGTTGATCCCCATCGCGGGACGCATCGTGTCCGGCTGCATGCACACGCCGACCACGACGATGCGCGAGAACAGGGGCGCGGCGCTCATCAGCTGATCGATCACGCCGGGCACACCGACACATTCGAAGATGACCGGATGTTTGGGCGTGGCGAGCCCGGTCGCGTCGGCGAGCTGCCAGATGCGGTGCCACGGTACGAGCGGGATGCGGCGCAGCTTGTCCATCGTCCCTACGGCCAGGTCGAACACCTCGGGCGCGTTGGTGAGGTGACCGTGGTCGCCGGCCGACGCGAACGGTGACTCCTGCGCGGGATCGACGACGACGTCCGCGCCGAGCTCGGTCGCGAGCGCTCGCCGTGAGGCCGAGAAGTCGCTCGCGATCACGGTGCGCACTCCGCTTGCCTTGAGCATGCCGATCACGGCGAGCCCGACCGGTCCGCAGCCGATGACGACAGCCACCTGATTCTTCTTGATGTCGCTGCGGCGCACCGCGTGCAGGCCGACGGCCATCGGCTCGGTCAACGTCGCGATCTCGTCCGACAGCCCGTTCGGGACGGTGAACGTCAGCGACTGCTCGACGAGCAACCGCTCGGCGTAGCCGCCCGGCGCCGACATAGACAGCCCGGTGGGGTGAACCGCGCCGCGATGGCGCAGCAGCGGGAACGCGACGACGCGGGTGCCGGACGGCATCGCCTTACTCGTCTTCACACCGTGGTCGAGCACCTCGCCGCAGAACTCGTGACCGAGCACCATGGAGTCGCGCGAGCGGAAGATCCCGTCGTAGCCGACCTCGGCGGTGATGTCGGCGAGCTCGTCGCAGTTGTGCCGTGCATGCAGATCAGATCCGCAGATCCCGCAGCGCAACACCTTGATCAACAGTTGCCCCGGGCCGGGTTCGGGATCGGGCAGATCGACGACGGTGAGTTCGGCATCGGTGCACGTCACGGCCTTCACCGCGCCGACCCTACCGGCGCCCGTAGCGTAGGAGCATCTCGATGCGAGCGGGGTGAATCCGGTGATCAAACGCCACGTGAAGGTGTTGGCGATCGTCGTTGTCGCGCTGGCGATCGGGGCAGCGTTGTTCCTGCTCGGACGCGCCACCGCACCGACGTCGCACGCACCACGGGTATCGATCGGCACCTACATCGACGGGCTGCGAGACGGCGCCGCACAAGGACGCGAACAAGGACGCGCGTTCCAGATCGGTGCCGAACTGGCCGCCAAGGACCGGCACATCGCACGGGATGCATTTCGCGCCGGCTACGCGGCCGGCGCCAACGACGTGTTCGCGGGCTACGACGGCGGTTGGACGTTCACCGCGCCGTGGGTGATCACGCTGGCTTCTGGCAAGGCTGGCATCGATTACCGCATCCTGGGACGAACGCCGCTCGAGCCCGGGATCGCCTACTACCTCTGTCCGGACGGACACAGCTTGTGTCACCAGCGGCGCTGACCGCTCAGGTGGCAGATTTCGCGCGTTTCGCACTGACGAAGGGGGCTTCGCTGCGAACGTCGGCCATGACGCGGCGGGTCAGCTTGATCGCGCTCTCTCCCTCGGCGGCCTGACCTCCGGACGGCTCGAAGAAGGTGACGGTGATGCGCGGACGACGCGGGAACCGCGCTATTCCGACCGCCCCGGTGATGCGCAGGCCCAAGACGCGCGCCGTCGGCACCGCGATCGCGAGCCGCCCCGCGCCGCTGTGCGGTTTCATCACCTGACCGCGCGAGATCGTGCCTTCAGGAAACACGCCCACACAGCCGCCGTCCTGCAACTGCTCGATGGCCGCCGACAGCGCGGTGAGGTCGCCGCGCCCCCGCTCGACCGGGATCTGGCCCATTCCGTTCAGGATCGCCGCCAGGACGCGGTTGTCCCACAACGAGGACTTGGCGAGTGCGCGGATCTGCACCCCGCGCGCGGCCACTCCGGCGACCAGCGGATCCCAGCGGCTGTCGTGGTTCGCGAAAAGCAACAGCGGTTCCGGAGTGTTCAACAACTCCAGACCGTGCACTCGAAGGCGTCCCCACCACCGCACGATCGGGGTCGCGAGCAGCATGACGAACCGATACGTCGACGAGACGGGGCCTCCTGGCATGCGACGAGCATCCCACCACCACAATCGAGGCGTGCCCAGCTACGACACGATCGTCATCGGCGGCGGGATGGCCGGCGTCTCGATCGCCTGCGAACTGGCTACCGATCGCAGCGTGGCCCTGCTCGACATGGAAGCGACGCTCGCCTATCACACGACCGGCCGCTCGGCCGCGATGTTCCTCGAGAGCTACGGCGGTCCCGCCGTCCGCGCGCTCACGGTGTGCAGCCGTGCGTTCCTCGACGACCTCGGCGTGCTCAGCCCGCTGCCGATGCTGTGCGTCGGCGGCGCCGGTCGCGGTGCGGCCGTCGAACAGCGCTACGCGCAGGTGCGCGCGCTCGCGCCGCACGTGGAGTTGCTCGACGGTGCCCAGGCGTGCGCGCTGCAGCCGCTGCTACGGCCGGGCGCCGTCGAGGTCGCGATGCTCGAACCGGACGCCACCGAGATCGACGTGCATGCACTGCACCAGCACTACGTACGGGGGCTGCGTGCACGCGGCGGCGTGATCCACACCCGCGCCCGTATCAACTCGGCACATCGCGCCGGCGGCGTCTGGTCGATTCGAAGCGAGGACGAGACCTGGACGACGCCGACCGTGGTCAACGCCGCGGGCGCGTGGGCCGACGTCGTGGCGTCGATCCTCGGGGCGGCGCCGATCGGCCTGCGACCGCTGCGGCGCACGGCGTTCATCGCGGACGCACCGCCCGGCGTCGGCGCTCCGATGATCGACGAGGTCGACGAGACCTGCTACATCAAGCCCGAGGCGGGCCGGGTCTTGTGCTCGCCGGCCGACGAGACCCCGCAGGATCCCTCCGACGCCCGCCCGGACGAGCTCGAGATCGCGCGCGCGATCGACGTGATCAACGAACTGACGACCCTCGACATCCGGCATGTCCGGGCCAGCTGGGCAGGGCTGCGCAGCTTCGTCGCCGACCGCACGCCGGTCGTCGGCTACGACGCCGATCTGCCCGGTTTGTTCTGGTATGCCGGGCAGGGCGGCTACGGCATCCAGCTGGCGGCGGCGCTGGCGCGCTGCGGGGCGGCACTCGTCCGTGGCGAGCTGCTCCCGGACGATCTGACCGCGCTCGGCCTGACGGCGGACGACATCTCTCCGCAACGCTCAAGTTCTTAACAGCTGTCACACGCAGTCCGGAAACGGAGCAAGATCTGCCAAATCGTGCCGAAGCAAGGCCGTTTCGTTACTTCTGCTCAGCCGGCTGGAAAGTTCGTGGCAAGTTTTTCTCAACTTCCCCGCAAGTTTCCCCCGCCCCCGCCGATGGGAAAGACATGAACGCCATCTCGTCACGCCCCCTACGAGGTCTCGTCTGCGTCGCTGCCGCCGTCGCAGCCACCGCCCTCACCGCCGTCGCCGCCTCCCCCGCCGCCTCGGCCGCCCCCGCCCCCCAGCGCAACATCGCCCGCATCATGGCGCCGCGCATCGACCCCGTTGTCCAGAACCCCACAAACCCGCTCGCGAACCACCCGTGGGGTTACTACAGCGGCAAGACCGACGAACTGTTCAACGCCTATCGGGCCTCGAGCGGAACCGACCAGGCGCTGATCCACTCGATCGCCATCGAGCCACGGACACGCACGTTCGGTGCTTGGTATCCGAACGACCAGATCCAGCAGAGCGTGCAGAACTACATCACCAACGTTCAGCAGGGCAACCCCGACGTCCTCGTCCAGATGGCGATCTTCCGGTTGCAGCCCTGGGAGAGCAGCGCCTGCAAGACGCTGCCCACGGCCGACCAGCAGGCCAGCTACAAGCAGTGGATCAACAACTTCGCCGCCGGCGTCGGCAGCGCTCGCACCGCGATCGTGCTCCAGCCCGACCTGCCGTTCGCGTTCTGCGTGCCCAACGCGTCGCTGATCCCGCTCCAGCTGGTCTCCTACGCCGCGCAGGTCCTCAGCGCCCTGCCGAACACCAGCGTGTACATCGACGCCGGCGCCGCTGACTGGTCGCCTGTCGATCGTTCGGCCTACCTGCTCGAGAACGCCGGCATCCAGTACGCCCGCGGCTTCGAACTGAACTCGACCCACTTCGACGGCACCGGCAACCAGATCTTCCACGGTGCCGCCATCGTCAACGCGCTCGCCAAGGCCGGCTTCCCGGGCAAGCACTTCGTCATCAACACCTCGGGCAACGGACGTCCGTTCACCCACCCGTACTACATGCAGCACGGTGGGACCGGCCCCGGATTCAACAGCGCTCCGGAATGCACCACCACGACCCAGACGCACTGCGTCACGCTCGGCATCCCGCCGACCTGGCACGTCACCGACCCGCGGTTCAAGCTGCACGCGAACGCGCTGCACTTCGCCGCAAGGTTCGTGGACGCCTACCTGTGGATCGGCAAGCCGTGGATGCACGACCAGGCCAACCACTTCGAGATGACCCGCGCAATCAACGAGATCAAGACCTGGCCCTACCGGCCGATCGCGGCGAGCTTCCGCACGATGAAGTAACCGCTCCGACCCGCACATCGCTCCGACCTTCACCCGGTGATCGCGCAGATCACCGGGTGAAGGTCTTCGCTGATCATGGTGACCAGCAGCTGGAACCGTCTCGTGGCCGAACCACGTTGTCGTTGGATCGTGTACCGCAGCAGAAGTTGCTCGCCCTCGACGGTGTGCCGGATCAGCTTCGGCGGCCCCCACCGCACACCGGTGAGGTTGTCGACCGCGCGACGGAACTGCTCCTGGCTTTCGGTGCACACCAACGAGAGCGCACCGTCGACATCGTCGCGGTTCAGGTCGGCAAAGAAATCGTCGACCGCGAGCTTCGAGCGAGCAAGATCGGGCACGCGCCCGGTCGGCGGGGACACGGCAGACGATGACTGCGCGCCGGTGATCGGCGGCCCGCCGGCCGCATGCGTGCTGGAGGCCGCGCCGTGGCCGAGCCCGACCACTGTGCCCGGACCGCTGACACCGAGCGTGACCGCGATCGTGGCCGCGGCGGCAACGGCTGCACCGGCCGCTATGCCGGCGAGGCCGCGTTGTCGACGGCCGCCGGCCCGTGCCGGCTGAGCTCGCTGATCGGCTGAGCTGCCGGCTGACCTGCCGGCTGGGCCGGCGTCGGCGCGGACGGCGGCGGGCCGCCCACGGGCGCCGAGTACTGCTGGGTCGGCGGCGGATTCACCGAGTACTGCCCGGCCACCGAGGCAGGCGGCTCCTCGCTGGCCAAGTACATGAAATGCAGCCGGTCGAGGTCGGGTGGCGGCAGGTCCGGCGGGGCACTCGGCCGCGGTGACTGCCAGTACACCGGACGGATGAAGTCGGGCCGTCCGAGTGAGAGCGCGTAGGTCCATTCATGTCGCACATACTGCGAATACATCGATCGCGGCGACCAGAACAGTTGGAAGATGTCCGCCTGGTCGATGTAGCGCTCGATCTCACGCTGCCAGTCCTGCCCCGAGCGCAGCTGGTCGACATCGCGCAGGTAGGTGTGCCCCAGGGTGCGCGCAGCTGAGATCACCTGGTCAACGACGATCTTGTCGTCGTGCGAGTAGGACGGGAACACCTTGCCGTAGACGTTTGCGCGAGTGCGATCCGGCGCTGGATCCGGCGCTGCGCTGTCGACGCGGATCCGCAGGCTGACGTCAGCGATCAGCACCATGCCCAGAAACACCGACATGCGACCGGCCGCGATACGGCCGTCGAGGGACGGGTCGGCGCGGAACTCGAACACCTCGCGATGCACGCCGCGCACCCAGCGGAACTCCAGCGCGGTCGGATTGAACTCGATCCCGTCCACGACCGGGACGAACCTCAGCGTGTCGCCGCGCATGATCGGGACGCTCGAGTCGGCAATCGTGCGTGCGTGCCGCGACAGGTCACCGAGCACGGCTTCGGCCTGTCGCGCGACTTCGGCGCTCGGGTCGACGACGCGGCCGTCCTCTTCGTACACATCGCTCTTGTGCGCGAACGCGACGAGCTTCTCCGGCACTGCCGGCCGCACGACGCGCGGCCGGTACACGCTGAACTGCACGTCGTCGTCGACAGCGACGCTCTGGCGCTCCGGAGCGAGTTCGACCGACCGGGCGACCCGGGTCAACACCTCCTCGATCGCAACCGTCGTATCGACTCGCATCGACTGCCGCAGCCACTGAGCGAGGTTGGACGCCGCGCTGGCCGGCGCGACCAACACAGTCGCGCAGTCGGCGTCGAGGGCAGCGGCCACTGTCTCAGCGCTGTCGAGCATCGTCGTCCGGACGTGATCACCCTCGACGAGCGACACCTCGGGCGCGCCGCCACGCCAGTCGATCACCTGCGTGCGCTCGGCCGGACCGGCCACTGAACGGGCCGTCGCGACGACGTGCACGTCCACCTCGGGCAACGCGAATGACAGCGCCGCCGGCAGACCCGACCAGGCGTCTCCGGGGACGAGGAGCGTTACGTGCACCAGCTGTGCGTCGGCTCCCGCAGTGCTGCGGATCGTGGCGGCGTGCGCAAGCACGAGCGAGGCCACATAGGCCGCACCGGTGAGCCTGACACCGGCGACCTCGGTGTGGGCCTCCTGCGTCCACCACCGCATCGACCGCACCTGCCGCTCCCGCGGCTGGGTCGACGCGGCCTCGCCCCCGATCCATTGCCCGCCGGCGTCGAGCGCCACCGTCGCGGGAAGCACGCCGATGGGCGCCGGTGCCGTCTGCGCGGCCAACGCGACATCGGCGATCCACACGACTAGCCCGAATCGCACCGTTCCCCCCGGCAATCAGCCTGATCCGCTCTGGGCAGTATCGGTCACCCGATGGGGTCGAGGGAATCAGCCGGGCAGCTTCTCATCGTGCAGGCTGGCCGATACGTACCACTCTGCGGCATCCCCGTGCATCAGCGCGTCGAGCTGGTTCAGCAACGTCGGCACCTCGGCCTCGGTCTGGACAGAACTCAACACCACCTGCAGTCGCTGCAGCTCACGCAGAGCATGTGCCGACTGCATGGCCTGTCTGCCGAACTCCGACTGCGCAGCGAATCCGCTGATCGCCGCAGCCACCGCGGGAATCACGATCGAGACGAAGACGGTGACATCGGGCCAATTGTCGGGCAGCACGTTCAAGCTGTGTGCGAGTGACGACACCACGCTCAGCCCGAACAACCCGATCGCAAGCCATGTGGTGCGTCGCTGCAGCCGCTCCCACCGGTCGCGCCGCTTCTCGTGATACTTGATCTGGTCTTGGACCAGATCGGACGCGATGGTCCGTGCCTCGGCGAGCAGATCGACCTCGACGGTCGTCGCGCAGCGGAACCAGATCTCGCGTACTGCGCGCCCTGCCCAGTCAGCGCCGGGACGCTGTTCGTCGCGGCTGCCGGGAATGGACGCGAACGTCGGGACACCGCCTACGCGCGACAAGAACATCGCCGAACGCAATCGCTCCGCGATGAAGCGAGCTGACGTCCAACGTCCGAGCAATGAGACGCGCAGCAGCGAGATCGCGAACACGACCACGAGTGCCGCGAACTCGATCCAGCCGAGCCAGTACTGCGATTCGAAGAAGACGTGCTGAAAGGCGACCGCGCCGACGGCGAGAGCCGACAACGCGTACAGCATCGAGATCGCGCGCCGGTGCCGCGACTGGTAGCGCAACGCGAGTTGGTCGGCGCGCAGGAAGTAGAGCAGCAACGGCTGTGCGGGCTCTGCCTCGATCGCTTCGCGCGCGGCCCGCTGCTCGCGATCGGTCAGCCGCGCCGCGTTGAACGCGTCGAGGCGCCGTTGTGCGTCCGGCGCAAGTGGCACCGTCGACAGGTCCGGCAACGTCGTCGGCGCGGCCAGCGCGGTCGCGGCATCCCGCGTCGCCCGCACGTCGACGACGGGGATTCCGAGTGAGTGCGTGTACCGAACGATCTCTGCCGTGCCACCTGCGCCGCGCTCCGGTTCACCGTCATGGATGGCGATCAGGACGTCGATGCGATCGGCCATCGTGCGGCCGGCCGAGCTGTAGCCGATGTCACGCGACGGCGTCGCGTCGACCACCTGCACCGACGCGGCACGCGCACAGAGTTCGTGGAACTCGGCGCGCGAGGCATCGCGCTTGAAATCACGCTCGTAGTCATCGGCCTCCAGCGGGAGCACGACTTCGAGCCGGGCGCCGAGATCAAGCCCGACGTGCGCGACGATCCGGTCGGCTCCCTCGGCGAGTGCCGAGACAACCGTGACCCCTGTGGTCGTGGCCGGCAGCACCGGGTGGCTGTGCGCCGCGATGACACGCTCGACGACGTCGCGCACGGTCGCGCGGGTGTTCGCATCGTCGGGGATCCAGCGGTGTCCCGTCACGCCGATCCGCAGATCGATCGGAATCCTGCCGATCTCGGCCAGGCTGACGTCCATGCAGGGAGTATGCAGCGTCCTATCGCTGCAACGCGGTCTCGCGATCCATGTGCGACAGCTTCTCGGGGTTGCGGACGGCGTAGAGCCCGGTGATGCGGCCCTGCTCGAGGTGCAACGCGACGACGGTGTCCAACTCACCGTCGAGACGAATGATCAGCGCCGGATGGCCGTTGACCTGCGCCGGATCGAGCCGTGCCACTCCCGGGATCTTGCCGAACCCGCTCGCGAGCAGTCGGGCGACCTTGTCCGCACCCACGATCGGACGCGGAACTGCCTGCTTGATCCCGCCGCCGTCGCCGATCATCACGACGTCCGGCGCGAGTATGTCGAGCAGTCCCTGCAGGTCGCCCGTCTCGACTGCGCGCCGGAAGGCGTCGAGCGCGTCCCGCGACTCGTCCGCTGAGACGATGGCCCGCGGGCGTCGCGCGGCGACGTGATCGCGTGCCCGGTGCGCGATCTGCCGCACGGCCGCCGGATTCTTGTCGACTGCCTCTGCGATCTCGTCGTAGTCGAGGGCGAACACCTCGCGCAGCACGAACACCGCACGCTCGGTCGGCGCGAGCGTCTCGAGCACCAGCAACATCGCCATCGACACGCTCTCGGCCAGTTCGACGTCATCGGCGACATCAGGCGTGGTGAGCAACGGTTCGGGTAACCACGCGCCGACATAGGACTCCTTGCGCCGGCCGAGCGTTCTCAGCCGCGTGATCGCCTGTCGGGTGGCAATCCGGACGAGGTAGGCGCGGTGCTCACGCACCGTGCTGATGTCCACACCCGCCCAGCGCAGCCATGTCTCCTGCAGCACGTCCTCGGCGTCGGCAGCCGATCCGAGAATCTCGTAAGCGACCGTGAACAGCAGATTGCGATGCGCGACGAACGCAGCCGTGCTGGCATCGACCGGCTCGCTGTCGTCCATCGCCTGATCCTCCAATTCCTGTCGACCGTCGCACATCAGACGCCGGAACGCGCTGAGATGTGACACCCCCTCCGATGTCACACAGCCTGGGTCATCGGCATCTCATGGTCGCAACCAACCCTTACGAGTGAGGACGACGTCATGGACACCCGATTGGACATGTTCAGCAACGAGCTGGGGGCGAAGTTCACCAAGAGATTCGCCAACGCGAGCATGGTGATCCGGCACTCGACCCTGCCGGAGTCGACGCAAGAACTCGTGTCGCTGCGCGCCAGTCAGATCAATGGCTGCGGCTGGTGCATCGACATGCACACGAAGGACGCAGCGGCCGCCGGCGAGACCGCGGTGCGGCTCAATCTCGTCGCGGCCTGGCGCGAGTCGACGGTCTTCACCGAAGCCGAGCAGGCTGCCCTCGCGTTCGCCGAGGAAGGCACCCGCCTCGCCGACGCGAGTACCGGAGTCTCGGACGACACCTGGGAACAGGTGCGCAAGCATTACGACGACGATCAGCTGGTCGCGCTCCTGTGCCTGGTCGCGATGATCAACGCCGCCAACCGGCTCGCGGTGATCGCACACCAGCGCGGCGGGTCCTACGAGCCCGGGATGTTCGATGCGGTGTTCGCCTGAGGACGGTCACCAGTCAGCGGCGTGAATGAATGCGGCAGCCGGCCGGCGCAGCCACTGAGTGATCCGCATGGCCAGCGCCAGATCGGTGAACCGCGCGGTGCGCAGGTTGGTCAGGCGCGCCGGCGTCGTATCCAGGACGTCGGCGAGCTCCGCCCACGTCAGACCGCGGTCCTGACGCTGCCGGTTCAACTCGGCGTGCACTTCGGCGAGATCCCACCGCAACCGGCTGCCGCGCCCCGCAGCCGGGAGCCGGATCTCGCCCACGTCCGCGACCGGTCCGGTCAGGAACTCTTCGGGCGCGCGGCCGAGCCAGCGCAGCATGAACAGGGCGTACTGACATGAGGTCTCCCCTCGCGCGCCCTGGCGCGAGACGGCTCCCCCACACAACGGATGGTCGTCGCGGTGCGCGTTGAGCTCGGCCGACTGCTCCCACAGCTCGTCGGCCAGCTCGTACCAACCGAGACCGTGTTCACGACGCGCCGCATCGAGCGCGCCGAAGAACGCGTCGAAGTCGAACCGCGCGAGCGGCTGGGTGTTCTTAAGCGGTTCGGTGCGCACTGCTGCCATGTCACGAACGCTAGCCCGCAATGCGGACGATGAGCGTCCGCGATGAGACGGCAGCTCGCCGCTAGTGCGCCAGCGCCGCGAGGTCGAACGGAACGACCAGGAGCCGGTTCAGGTATTCGCCCTTATAGCGCCTGGCGTTCTTCCAGTCGCCGGTCGTGAACAGCGCCTGCCTCGACAGCGGTTGCGTGAACACGAACTTCTGCACAAGCGCGGGGTCGTAGAGACCCAGCCAGTCCTCGGGTGTGCCGATCGCCAGCTGGTTCGAGCCCGGCTGCTCGGTCAGCGGGCACGGGCTCCCGCTGCACCAGATGCTGCGCTGGCCGGAGTGGTGGAACACGTTCGTCCACGGTCCCCACGGCTTGGGCGAGGTATAGATGTGGAACTGCGTGTACGGGGTCTCGGCGGGCGTCGGGAAGTCGGGATGCGCGCGCGAGAACGTCGACATCAGCAGCACGTAGCGCTTGAGCGACGGCACGTACTGGATCGCCGGCTGACTCAGGCCGCGCTTGGCCTGGAGCACCCGGGTGGCGCCCACCGGGGAGCTGGTCCAGTTCTGACCGCTCCCGCCGACACGACCGTGGTAGAACTGCCACGCCTTCGCCTGCTGGACCTCGTTCAACGGGACGCGAGCCAGGTGCAGGTAGTTGCCGTCGTAGGTGTAACCGTCCGTCGACACCGAGTACAGGTACCTGTTCGCGCCGTCGACCGTGTGCGAGTTGCCCGGCCCGTACTGGATGAAGAACGGCGCCGAGAACTGGTTGCCGGGGAACATCGCGCGATAGCGATGCACCTTGGCTACCCACCCGGGAGCCGCACCGTCGCGGCTGGTCTTTCCCCACGGGTTGGTCCACGTCCTTCCGCCGTCGGTGGACTTGATGATGCTGGCGTCGACCGACGGCTGCAGCCCGTTGAGCTGACCGCCGACCGAGCATCGGTGCAGCTGGCGGGCGATGGCGAGGTAGATGGTGTTACCGATCCGAGTGATGCCGCCGGTCTTCCACGAACACCCGTCGGGGGTCTTGCCGCCACCGCGCGGGCCGTAACTGTCCATGCAGTTCACAGTCGAGACCCGGAAGTGACCGGGGTCGGCACCGCGCATCTTCAGGATCACGATGTCGCGTCCGTCCGACGTGCACGAGTTGTTCACGCCCGTCGAATCGTTGGCCGTCGAGATGATCGAACCATCCGACCCGACGGTGTTGTAGAACGTGTCGTCGGTGACTCCGGAGAAGTAGTGCGGCGTCGCGAACGCACCCGTCGATTCGGTGGCGGCGGGACTCGACGTTGCGCCGGCGCGGATGGCCGAGGGCAGCCCGGCGGACGCTACGAGCGCCATCGCGGCGACGAGCGTGCGGCTGCGCCACCGATGCCTGACCGTCGATCGATGCTTTGTCATGAGCCGACCACGGTAGCCAGGTTGAACGGCAGGACGTGAAGCTTGTACAGATTCTCGCCAGCATATTTGTTGCGGTTCATCCAGTCCCCGCACGTGAGCAGCGCCTGGTCCGACAGCGAATGGGTGTACACGAATTTCTGGACGAGGGCCGGGTCGTAGAAACCTAACCAGTCATCGGGCGTCCCGACAGACAACGCAGTGTCGTCAGGCTGGGACATGAGAGTGCACGGAGTGGCAGTGCACCACAGGCTGCGCTGGGTGCCGTGGTCGTAGACGTGCGTCCACGGGCCCCATGGCTTGGGCGAGGTGTACATCTCGAACCTGGTGTAGGGCGTCTGATGCAGCGTGGGGAATCTGCTGCCTGGCTGCGTGTAGTAGAACGTCGTCAGGACGTAGCGCTTGAGCGCCGGCACGTACTGGATGGCCGGCTGGCTCAGGCCGTGTCGGGCCTGCAGCACACGGGTTGCACCGGCCGGTGACTTCGTCCAGGTCTGCACCGATCCGCCGACGCGGCCGTGGTAGAACTGCCAGGCGCTCGCATTCATCACCTGGTTCACCGGAACGCGCGCCAGGTGCAGGAAGTTGCCGTCGTAGGCGTATCCGTCGGTCGAGACGGCGTAGACGTATTTGTTGCCGCCGTCGACGGTTTGCGTGTTCCCCGGCCCGTACTGGATGAAGAACGGGGCCGGGAAAGTCTGGCCCGGGAACATCGCCTGGAACCGCCCGAGCTTGGCGACCCACTTCGGCGCCGCGCCGTTGGGGCTGGTCACCCCGAACGCATTCGTCCAGGTCACGCCGTTGTCGGTGGACTTGATGATGCTCGAGTTGTACGACGGCTGCAGACCGTTGGACTCGTGCCCCGTCGAGCAGGCGTTCAACTGACGCGCGACTGCGACATAGATGACCTGTCCGATACGGGTGATGCCGCCGGTCTTCCACGAGCACCCGTCCGGTGTGTGGCCGGGGCCGCCGCCGGCGATCGGTCCGAAGTCGGTCATGCAGTTGGTCATCGACAAAGCCAGCGAGGTCGGTTCGTCGCCCGCCGCGTTCATGATCCCGATGTCGCTGCTTCCGCACGACAGATCGAGACCCTTCGTGTCATTGACCGTCGCGAGGATGTTCCCGTTCGTGTCCACCGTGTTGTAGAAGGTGTCACCCCATGTCGCCGGGAAGTACTGCGCCGTCCCGAACGGGGTGTCGGTCGCCGCGGTGTGCAGGAAGTAGCCCTCGACGTCGACGTACAGATCGTTCGACTGGGTCGGGGTGTCGCTGGAGTCGGCGATGTCGATCTTGCCGCTGGTACCGAGCCGGACGAAGGACAGGTTGGTGTTGATCACGGCCGGGTCGGCGATCACGGAGGTTGTGGCCGGCCGAGTTGTGCCGTCCGGCCACACCGTGTCGGCGCCCACCGCGGACGCGTTCAGGGCGGTCAGATTCAGCGCCACGGCGTCGGCGCGGGCCGGGACGCCGCCGACTCCGCGCACGGCGACAGCGCGCTTGGCGCGGACCACCCGACCCGCGGTCAGCTTGCCGGTGACCCCGACGTTGGTGTGTGTGTCGACGACCCGCGTCGGAGTCGTGATCGGGACGAACACGTCGGCGCTCGCGCCATTGATGCTCGTGAGGTAGTACCCCTCGACGTCGACATGGACGTCGGTCGAAGCGCAGTTGGTGGAGAAGGTCAGGTCACCGCTCGGGTCGGGTGCGACGACCGCGAACCCCTGCGCCGTGTACGTCGCATACGTGTCGACGCGGGGGTATCCCGACGCGCCGGTGTCCGTGTCTGCGGGCTGCACCTGCAGCCAGCAATTCGAGCTCGTGGCGACAGTGCCGACATCGAGGACGACTGCGGTCACGCCGGACGACGGGATCCCACCGATGCCCGAGACATCGAAGGTCCAGGGGGCGTCCGAAGTGAGTGGCGTCGAGCGTCCGCCCGTCCCGTTCGTCGTGTCGATGATGCGCGTCGGCGCGAGCGGAGCGAAGGTCGCGCCGGACACCTGCGTGGCTGCCGAGGTGACGTAACCCTCGATATCGGCCGAGACGTCGACCGGCGAACCACCGGGTCCGTTGTAGAAGGAGATCTGCCCGCCCGTGCCGACCTGCACGATCGCCGTGTTGTCGGCGACGGAGTTGGCCGGCGCGTTCGCGACGACCGCGAACCGGGGCCGTGCCGCCCCCGCAGGCCACACCCAGACGTTGCCGTTCGTGTTGACCGACGTTCTGGTGCTGTCGGACGTGGTGATCTGCAGCATGACCGCAGTGACGCCCGTCGTCGGAACTCCGGCGACTCCTGTCACGGGGATCGACTGCGTGGCGCTGGGCCGCAACTGGCCCGACCAGCCGAGCCCGACCGTGGTGTCGACGACGTTGGCGGCTGCAACCGGTACGAACTCCCCGGCAGCGGCGGGGACCGAATCTGCGCTGGCGGAGCCGCTCAGCCCGATCGTGAGGCCGACGACGGCAATGCAGGCAGCGACGAGCGCGAGACGCGGTCGAGGGCGGAACAGCACAGACACAGAGTTGGATTGCCTTTCACGCGGCGACTTCACCGTGGCAGGGGGTCGAACCAGATGATCGGCGCCGGGCGGAACTGTAAATGATCATCGGCGGGTTTGGCGCGAACCTGAGCCCATGAATTTGCTCAAATCCGACGCATCGAATTGATCGGGCATTGACATTTCGTCATCGGGCGCCCGAAGTGGCTCAATTCGCCGCGCGCAATTTCCCGCTCGTGGACACCGCCGGGTCGGTGCAGGCCGACAGATCGAAGCAGCACGGGCGGCGCTTGCCGGAGTCCATCTTCGAGATGCTCACCTCGACCCGCCGCCGGCGCGTCGCCGGATTGGCCGTCGCGTTGACCCAGCGCACCCATTCCCAGCGTGCCATCGGCGTGATGTCGTCCCAGATGTCGCGGATGCGTTGTGGGGCACTGTCCAGCGCCGATTCCAGGTCGGACGGAACGTCTGGTTCGGGCCATTCCTGCCGCACCTCGAGCACGAACTCGGTGCGGTCTCCGGGCGCAAGTCCGGCGGCGCGCTGGAGCCCCTCATCGACCCTGACCCAGTGGCCTCTGCGGCCGTCCGGCTCGACGACCGTCTCGAACTCGTGACCGTTTGCCCTTGCATGCACAGCGACTTGTCCTCGCGAGGGCAGGGCTTCGCTGGCGTGTTTGGGCAGCCGCGCGAGCGTCGAGTCGCCGATTGTGTCCAGTGCCGCGGCGAAGCGGATCGCCGTCATCGTCTTCTGAGCCACGTCCTCATCGTCTCAGATCGTCGGTGTGGCGCTGCCGTTCGATCCAGAGGCGGCCGCGAAGCCTCACGCGGGTGTCGGTGGTGGTCGTTAGCGTCGACACGATGACGGCACGGACCACGGCAGGGCACTCCGTCGGGCTCCCGGCTGTCCTCGCTCTGTGCCTCGTCCAGTTCGTCGACGTACTCGGCGTGACCGTTGTCGTGACCGCGCTGCCACGGATGCTCGCCGATCTGCACGCGTCCGACTCGGCGGGCAGCCTGATCGCCACCGGCTACGCGATGTTCTTCGGTGGCCTGCTGATGCTCGGCGCTCGGCTCGGTGACCGGTACGGCCACCGACGCATCATCCTCGTCGGCTTGGGGTTGTTCGCCGTCGCCGCACTCCTGGGAGCCACCGCAGGCTCGGTCGTCATGCTGACCGCGGCGCGGTGTCTGCAGGGCAGCGCTGCGGCTGTCTCCGTACCGTCCGCCCTACGGCTGCTGACGACCATGACCGCACAGGGACGGCAGCGGCAGCGCGCGGTTGCCATGTGGAGTGCCGCCGGTGCAGCCGCTGGCGCGAGCGGCTTCGTTGTCGGCGGCGTGATTACCGAGGCGGCCGGCTGGCGCGTCGTCTTCTGGGCGTTTCTTCCGCTCGCGATCGTCCTCGCCCTCAGCGTCGCGGTGTTCGTCGGAGCCGGCACGCCCGGCGACCGCCCGCGGACGCTGGCACTGCCGAGCGTTGTCGCTTTTACCACCGCCGTGATGTTGTTCGTGGTCGCGACGACGCTCCTGCCGCGACGTGACAGCGCCGCGTTCGGCGCATGTTTGCTTGTCGCCGCTGCTGTCGCCGCCGTGTTGTTCGCGGTGCTGGATCGACGAGCTGATGCACCGCTGCTTCCGAGCCCGCTGGTCGGGCTGCGATCGCTTCGCCAGGGCGCCATCGCGAGCCTGCTCAACACGGCAACAACCAGTTCCGCGATCACCCTGGCGACGCTCTACCTGCAGAACACCCGTGGCCGCAGCCCGCTCGCCGCGGGTCTGTTACTGCTGCCGTTCAGCCTTGCCGTGATCGTCGGATCGGCCCTAGCCGCGCCCGCGCTCTCGCGCTGGAACTCGCAGCGTGTCATCGCAGTCGGCCTGGCAGCGATCGGATGTTTCGACGCAGCGCTCGTTGTCAGTGCGAGGTCGGCGTGGGCGCTTGCATTGTGTGTCGCCGTCGGCGGTCTCGGTATCGGCCTGTCCTCCGTTGCCGCGACCGGCCTGGCGACCTCCGTCCCGGTGGCCGAACGAGGCGTCGCATCCGGTGTGGTCAACACGGCTGCACAGCTGGGGACGGCACTGGGGATCGCCATCCTGCTGCTGATCGCGGGCCTGACGCACCAGGCTCCCGCTCCAGGAACCGACGCGCCGTCCATCGCGTGGGCGTTCGCGGCAGCAGTCAGCCTCGTCGGCGCAGTAGCCTTCGCCACCGCGAGTCGCGTGGTCAGTCGAGACGGAACTCGCTCGCGGCGCCTGGCCGGCGATCCTGCGCGGAGACGCCTCTGAAATTCGCAGGCTTCCTGATCTTCGTCGTGTGAACGGCCGTCGCGAGCATCCTCCGGCGTCGCCGGCCCGATGCCGATCATCATCTCGGCGATCTGGTCGGGAATCGACCGGATCGGCAGGTTGATCAAGCGCCGTCTGCGACGTCGCCGTCGACGTAGTACCACCGCCCGCCCTCACGGACGAACCGCGATCGCTCGTGCAGCACCCGGACGTCGCCTGGAGCCACCACGTACGTCGCGCGGAATTCGACGATGCCGGTCGCGTCGTTCGCTTGACCGTCGACGACGTCCACGATCTGCAGGCCGCGCCAGCGGGGGTTGCCTCGAAGATCGATCTCGGCCGGTCGCGTCGATCGGTGCCAGGAAGCAAGCAGCCACTCGCCGTCAGCGTCTCGGAAGGCCTCGAACCGCGACCGCATCAACGCCTCTGCCGTCGGTGGCCACTCGCGATCGGTCATAACGAATTAATCGCATGGCCGACCCGGTTGATCGAGGTATGAAGATCGGCGCGGGTGGGTCACGAGGCATTACCGGCCGTGAATAGTGTGGAGTTGTGACTGCTTCTGCTCCCGGCGTTGATCTCCCCCGCGGCAGCATCCTCGGCACGAGGGTCGAGCGGGTCGAGGATCCCGAGTTCCTCACCACCGGCGCGGTCTACACCGAGGACATCGACGACCCCCGCCTCGCCGGCGCGCTGCGGCTCACGATCGTGCGCTCGCCGATCGCGCACGCGCGCATCGTGAACATCGACACCAGCGCAGCACTCGAGTCCGACGGTTGTGTCGCCGTCTTCACAGCCGCGGAACTCGACGACCCGGTCAGCCAGCGTCCGCCGTTGCCGGTGTACGACGAGGCTTTCGGCCAGGCGCTGCTGGCGACAGACGTCGTGCGCTTCGTCGGCGAATCGGTCGCCGCCGTGCTCACCGACGAGCGCTACCAAGGCGAGGACGCAGCCGAGCTCGTCGACGTCGAGTACGAAGCGTTGCCTGCGGTCGTCGACCCGAAAGCTGCGCTGACCGACGAGACCGTGCTGTTCGCCGAGGTCGGGACGAACGTGTGCTTCGGCGAACTGCCCGCTGCGCAGGAGGACATCTTCGCCGACTGCGAGGCGGTCATCAGCCACGAGATCCTCAACCAGCGCGTCGCGGTCGCACCCCTCGAGGTGCGTGCCGCAGCGGCGGTGTGGGGCGACGACGACCGGCTCACCGCATGGATCCCTAACCAGGGCGCGCAAGGCACGCAGCGCTCACTGGCAGGGATGCTCGGCGTCCCGATCGAGCAGGTCCACGTCATCACGCCCGCCGTCGGTGGCGCGTTCGGTGCCAAGTTCGGCGCCGACAGCGACCACGCCTTGGTCGCGCGCCTGGCGAAGATCGTCGACCGTCCGGTCACCTGGGTCGAGACGCGCTCCGAGAACATGGTCGCGATGACGCACGGCCGTGCGCAGGTGCAGACCGTCACGCTCGGCGGCACGAGGGACGGACGGATCACCGCCTACCGGCTGCACGTGCTCCAGGACTCCGGTGCCTATCCGAAATTCGGCGCCTTGCTGCCCACACTGACGTTGATGATGGCGCCCGCGGTCTACGACATCGCACACCTGCAGACCTCGTTCGTCAGCGTCGTCACGAACACCACCCCGGTCGGCGCCTACCGTGGCGCCGGCCGTCCCGAGGCCACGGCTGCGATCGAACGCGCCGTCGACCTGTTCGCCGCCGAGATCGGCATGGATCCCGCCGAGGTCCGCCGCCGCAACATGCTGCCCGCGTTCACCGAGCCGCTGAAGACGAAGGGCGGCGCCACCTACGACTCGGGTGACTATCCCGCCGCGCTCGAGAAGGTGCTCGATGCGGCTGACTACGCCGGCTTGCGCGCCGAGCAACAGCGTCGCCGCGACCAGAACGATCCGGTGCAACTCGGCATCGGTCTGTCGGTCTACGTCGAGATCACCGGCGGCGGTAGTGAATCAGGCGCGCCGAAAGAGAACGCCACCATCGAGGTGCACGCCGACGGCAGCGCGACGATCCTCACCGGGACGTCGCCGCACGGCCAAGGCCATGCCACGGTGTGGGCGATGCTCGCCAGCGAAGAGACGGGCATTCCCATCGACCGCATCAAGGTGATCTGGGGCGACACCGACCTCGTCCCGGAAGGCGGCGGGACGGGCGGATCGCGCAGCCTGCAGCAAGGCGGCGCCGCCGTGCAACAGGCCACCCGCGAACTCGTCGAGCGTGCGAAGGAACTCGCCGCCGACCGGCTCGAGGTCTCGGTCGACGACCTGGTGGTCGACACCGACCTCGCCGGTGTCGCCGTTCGCGGCGTCCCCGATTCGGGTGTCAGCTTCGCCGCGCTGGCCTCTGATCACGAGCTGAAGGTGCGCAGCGTGTTCACTGCGCCCGGAGCGACGTATCCGTTCGGCGCGCACGTCGCCGTTGCCGAGGTCGACGTCGAGACCGGTAAGGCACGCTTGGCCAAGCTCATCGCGCTCGACGACGCCGGCACGGTGATGAATCCGTTGTTGGCCGAAGGGCAACGCCACGGCGGTCTCGCGCAAGGTGCGGCACAGGCGATGCTCGAAGAGGTGCTGTTCGACGAGGACGGCAACCCCACCACGAACACGCTCGCGTCCTATCCGATCGTGTCGGCGACCGAGCTGCCGAGCTTCGATCTCGTCGACAGTCAGACACCGACCTCCTACAACCCGTTGGGCGCCAAGGGAATCGGCGAGGCGGGGACGATCGGCGCGACGCCGGCCGTGCAGAACGCGGTGATCGACGCCGTCGCTCACCTCGGGGTGCGGCACATCGACATGCCCACCAGTCCGATGCGGGTCTGGCGAGCCATCAATGACGCGGCCGGAAGGAACAACTGATGCAGGTCGAGCTCACCGTCAACGGCGATGCACGGACCGACGATGTCGAACCGCGTCTGCTGCTCGCGCACTACCTGCGCGACGTGTGCGGGCTGCGGGCAACCAACATCGGCTGCGACACGACATCGTGCGGCGCCTGCACCGTCCACGTCGACGGCGAAGCGGTGAAGTCGTGCACCGTCCTCACGGTCGCTACCGACGGCGCGGCGATCACCACCCTCGAAGGGCTTGCGCCGAGCACCGACGAACTGCATCCGGTGCAACGTGCTTTCCGTGCCGAACACGGCTTGCAGTGCGGCTTCTGCACACCGGGCATGGTCATGGCAGCGACGGCGCTCGTCGAACGCAATCCCGACCTGACCGAGGACGACGTCCGCACCGGACTCGAAGGCAACCTGTGCCGGTGCACCGGCTACCACAACATCGTCCGCGCGGTGCTCGCCGCAGCACGCGAACGCAAGGCGGCCACCGCATGATTCCCGCCCCCTTCGACTACGTGCGCGCCGAGTCCGCCGACCACGCGATCGACCTGCTCACCGAGCACGGCGACGAAGCGAAGTTGCTCGCCGGCGGCCACTCGCTGCTGCCGATGATGAAACTGCGTCTGGCCGTGCCGTCGGTGTTGATCGACGTGCGCCGCATCGCCGAGTCGTCGTACGTGCGCGTCGACGGTGATGACGTCGCGATCGGCGCACTGACCCGACATCGCGATCTCGTCACGTCCGATGTGCTGCGCGCCGAAGCTCCGTTGATCTCGATCGTCGCCGCGTACGTCGGCGACCCGCAGATCCGAAACCGCGGCACCATCGGCGGATCGCTGGCGCACGCCGACCCCGCCGCCGACCTGCCGGCGGCCGTCCTCGCGTCCGACGCAACGCTCGTGATTCAAGGCCCGAACGGACGACGCGACGTGCCCGCGCGCGAGTTCTTCACCGGCTACTTCGAGACCGCGCTCGCCGACGACGAGATGCTGGTCGAGATCCGGGTGCCGCGGACGGGGCCGCGCGGTGCGCACTACGAGAAGTTCACCCGCCGTGCGAACGACTGGGCGATCGTCGGCGTCGCCGCTGTCGGCGACCGAGTCGCCTTGGCCAACATGGGCAGCGTCCCGTTGCGGGCGAGTGCCACCGAGGCCGCGCTGGCTGACGGCGCATCGGTCGCCGAGGCAGCCGAACTCGCCACCGACGGCACCAGTCCGGTCGACGACATGAACGCCGACACCGACTATCGACGGCATCTCGCCCGCGTGCTCACCCGCCGCGCGCTCGAAGCGGCGCGCAACCGCTGACCGCGTACGTCCGGACCGGCTGCGGCGGGTCACTCGATCGTAATCGCCGAGGAGCGTCGGGCGAGCCCCGCTGAGTAACGTGGGCACATGTCAGCGCCGTCACCGGGCCGGTCGCAGAGGTCGCCGACCGAGCTGCACAAAGCCCGAGCGATGGCCGAGTCGTTCGGCATCGACGTAAGGCTGTATGACAAGGCGCGGCCCGCATACCCGAGTGCTCTGGTCGAGCGCGTCATTGCCGAGATCCCGGGTCGCGCCGTCCTCGACGTCGGGTGCGGCACCGGCATTGCGGCTCGTCAGTTTCAAGCCGCGGGCTGCAACGTGCTCGGGATCGACCCCGACGAACGCATGGCCGAGTTCGCGCGCGAGCACGGCGTGCCCGTCGAGATCGCAGCCTTCGAGGACTGGGATTCCTCCGGCCGGATGTTCGACGCGGTCGTCGCAGCTCAATCGTGGCACTGGGTCGACCCGATCGTTGGTGTCGCGAAGGCGGCCCAGGTTCTGCGTCCGAGCGGGCGACTTGCGATCTTCAGCCATCTCTACGAACCGCCGATCGAGGTGGCAGAGCCGTTCGCTTCGGCCCTTCGACGGGTGGTGCCGGACTCGCCGTTCGCCAACCATCCCGCTCGCCGCCCGGTGCAGACCTACCTAGCGGCATACGCCAAGATCGCCGACACGATCCGAGAAACCAACCAGTTCGGCGAACCTGCCCAGTGGCGATTTGACTGGGACCGGCGCTACGCGCGCGACGAATGGCTCGCACTGCTTCCGACGACCGGCGGCCTCACCCGAGTGCGTCCCGACCAGTTGGCCGAAATCCTCGGTGAGGTCGGCGTCGCGATCGATGCACTCGGCGGCAGTTTCACAATGTGCTACACCACGTTGGCGACGACTGCTCAACGCGCGGAGCTTCGACCCGGCTGACCACGACGAATCGTCCTGGTGACGCAAACGGACATCCCGGATGGTTGCCTACTAACGATTGAGCCGCTGGTCGAGCACAAGAGCAGCCGGGCTGATCACGTCTTCCTCCGTTGTGCCCGCCGGGGCGCAGGCGAACCGACCACTGGAGAGGAAGACCTGATCATTCGCGCGATAAGAGTGTGACCGGATCTCACGCCGACCGCGCGCCATAGCCCTCGATGGTGAGAATGGTGCACAGGCAAGTTGATACGTATGCACGCTAAGCAGCTACGTCCTTCGTCGTGCGCGATTTCGGACCGGGTGATTACGCCGAGCGGGTGCTGGTCGGCGTTGACGACAACGGCGATCGCATCGTGCCGCACGACTGCGTTTGCCAATGCGTTGGGCGAGCTGTCCCGGGTGACTATCACCATTGGACGACGGCGGCGCCGCGCCAGGTCGCGCAGTCGAACATCGGTCGTGGTGGTGCGCGCAACCTGGTCGAGGTCGGCACGCGAGAGCGCGCCAGTGACGTGGCCCTGCAGATCGACCAGCGGAAAGGCCGGCTGGCCGGCGTCACCGATCGGCACTACGCGAGCGCGGTACTGATCGATGGTCCACCAGTCGGGGAGCGCGGTCGTGGCTAGAGCCATGACCTGATCGGCGCGGCGCGTGCTGACCGCGCCCAAGTCCGGGACGGGTACGGAGGCGGCCCTGCCGCGGTAGAGCACGTAGCAGCCCAGTACGACGAACACCGCCCCGATGGGCGATCGGTTGAGGAGATCGAGCACGCCGAAGGCCAGCAGGATGTAAGCCTGGACAGGGCCGGCGGGCACGCCGGGCCGTCGCACTCGGCCGCTGTGTTTGGTCAGATCGATCTTTGCCATGGCGCTTGCGCCAATCTTTGGAGGTATGACTCCTCCATGGTGCGCGCGTTTCCTGTGCAAGGTGCGCGCAGGCTTCGTCCCTCCGGACTGTGCGATGACGCGGGATGCGGTCTCACGCAGGAGGCGGACCGAGTATCTGCCGTCCGGATGTTGCTGCCGTTGCGGCAAGGGTCGCAAGGGTGACCGTCCATCCCTCTGGTTTGGGAGCAGCCATGTCGTGGCCGGCCGCGCGGAAGAAGTTCTCAACACCGGCCGGCGTGCAGATCGTCAGCATGTCGGCATCGCTGGCGACTGCGCAATCCCGTACCGGCGCTCGCGCTTCGGGTTGGGCCACGCCCCCCCAGAATTCTGGGACAGACATTCGGGGCCGGTGCGGCGACAGTGATGGGTGAGGAAAGGGGCGACATATGTTCGCACGATCATCTACCTGGTCCGGATCACCTGAGGCGTTGCAGAAGTGGAGTGATCACGCCGCCGACACGGTGCGCGGGTTCGTCGAGGGGCTGCCCGGCAACGCCGGTGTGGTCTTCCTGGTCGACCATCAGGCCGGCTCGGCACTGACGGTCACCCTGTGGGAGACCGAGGCCGCGGCGCAGGCAACAGATCGGTTCGCCGAGCAGAGCCGTGCGACCACAGTCGCGGCTACCGGGGTGGAACTGACTGCGCGCGCGAGCTACGAGGTAGTCGCGCAGGCCTAGAGTGCGGTTAGGGAGATGAGGCCGATGCTCGCTGGAGCAGCGCTCGACAATCTCACCGACGCAGTGATCAAGGCATGCCGTTCCGGGCTCGCGCCCGAAGCGTTGCGGGCCGAGGTGCTGCCCCGGCTGCGGCAGGTCGTCCCTGTCGACGCGCTGTGGTGGGCTGCAGTCGATCCCGCCACGATGCTGTTCACCCAAGCGTTCAGGGAAGGGCTGCCGGCCGAGTCGGGGAGCTATTTCATCGCCAACGAGTTCCTCGACGACGATGTGAACAAGTGGACCGATCTTGCCCAGCAGCCCGCGTCCGTCGCCACCTTGATGACCGCGACCGACGGTAAGCCGGCACGCAGTCAGCGTTACACCGACATCTTCGCCCCGCTGGGGCTACAAGACGAACTTCGGGCAGTCCTCCGCACTCGCGGACGGTGCTGGGGATATCTGTGCCTGCACCGCGAGGCGCGGTCGGCGTTCACACCGGAGGAAGCACGTTTCGTGCAACGCATCGCCCCGCACTTGGGTGAAGGCATTCGCATGGGACTGCTCACTCAGGCCTGCACCTATGAAGACCCAGGGCAGGGTCCGGGGCTCGTGCTGCTCGCCGCCGACGCAACACTCACCGGCATGAACGAGGCGGCCGCAGGCTGGCTCGAAGAACTCGGAGTCCCCGCGGACGGCTCCGAGCTTCCTGTCGAGATCACGACCCTGGCCCTGCGGCTGCGTCATCTACACGCAGCCCAACCGGCACTGCCGCGCCTACGGGTACGGACCCGCCTCGGCCGGTGGGCAGTCCTGCACGCCTCGTGGATGAGCACTGACCCGACCGACGCGGTAGCGGTCATCATCGACGCAGCGGACCCGGCCGACACCGCTTCGCTGATCATGCTCGCGCATGGGCTCACCGACCGAGAAACTACGATCACCGAACTGGTCTGTCGCGGACTGTCGACCAAACAGATGACGACCACCCTGCACCTGAGCGCCGCCACCATCCAAGACCACCTCAAATCGATCTTCACCAAGACCGGAACCCGCAGCCGCGGCGAACTCGCCGCCACCATCTTGCGCAGCGACTACCTGCCGCGCTCCATCGCACACGATCAGGTCGGACCGTCAGGCGCATACCGTGCGACTCCCCCACGCATCGGTAGAACACCGAATCCTTTGCGGCTTCGGTAGATGCCGAGCGACTAGGTCGAAACACGCATAACCGACCGACCAACATGCTCGACGTCGACGCGGACGATGATGGGAGGGTGACACCTCGGATTCGGGGAGTGATCTACGACGCCGGCACGGTCTTTGGTCGCGGCCAGCGTCCGACCCGCCGCCACCTGGACGAGCGTGTGATGCGTCGAGAAGTCGAGGTGATCCGCGACGAACTGCACGCGACCCATGTGCGTGTCGTCGCCAGCGACCCGGTTCGGCTCGACACCGTCGCGACCGCGGTCGTTGAAGCCGGACTCGGGCTGTGGTATTCGCCGGCAGTCTTTGACTATGACCCGGCGGAGACCGTTCGGAGGACGGTCGCTATGGCGCGCCATGCCGAAGTGCTGCGGAGGCGCCCGGGCGGGCAGGTCACCTTCGTCGCGGGCAGCGAGGCAACGCTGTTCGTACGCAGGCTCGTGCCGGGCAAACGTCTCACCGACCGCCTCGCACGCATAAAGGCCGACCCGGCCCTGCTCCACAGCGGCGACCTGGCCCGGTACCTCACCATGCTCGCCGCGGAACTGCGCTCCGTGTTCGAAGGACCTCTCACCTACGCGTCGCTGTCGTTCGAGCGGCCCGACTGGCAGTCCTTCGACATTGTCGGCGTCGATCACTACCGAGACGACCGGGTCAAAGACCGCTACCTGGAGATGCTGGAACCGCATCTGGCTACCGGCCTCCCGGTTGTGGTGAGCGAGGTCGGGATGCGCACCTACGCCGGAGCCTCTGCATCCGGGGCGCTCGGGTTAGGGATCACCGACACCGCCAGCTTCGTGCTCCACCAGTTCCTTGGCAGGCTCGTGCGGGTACGCAACAAGCCCGGTTACGTCCGCGATGAGCCTGGTCAGGCCACCGAACTCGACGAGACGCTCGGCATCCTCGAGGGCTCCGCTGTCGCCGGCTGGTTTGTCGCGTCGTTTTCGACGCCGGACACCTGCTACGACGACAACCCGCGCTTTGACAGGGACATGGACGGCATGAGCCTGGTCAAGGGACTTCCGCACCGCATCGAATCTCAACGCTGGCCAGGAGAGCGCTACGACGCCAAAGCCGCGTTCGATGTCGTCGCAGCCCATTACGGCACTCCATGACGACACCGGTGGCAGCCCGGCCGCGGGGCGCGGACGTATCGAACCTCGGTTTTAGGCCAGCGGTTTGAGCCCGTCGACATTCCTGATCAGGTCCGCAAGGCGGTCGCATCTGAATCAATCCCGGGCGCATGTGGGTCAAGATCAACGACCGGATCCGCCGAGATGAGTGCGCGATCGTTGATCTTGTGAACTAGCCCCAGACGGGGCGAGTCTCAGCGTCGGTTGCTCAGCCTTACCAGCATCTGGCCGATTGTCCCGTCGTAGTTGGCTACTTCGCGCTTGCTGTTCGAGTAGCTGTCCAGCCCGGCCCCGAGCGTTCCGGTGATGCGCACGGTCGACTGATCGCCGTAGTGGAAATAGAGCACCTCTGCAAGTCCTGGTTCGGGTGTCCCGCCGTGCACGCAGTTGCAGGGATCCGGGCTCAGGTCGTTCAGGGCTGCAACGAGCTGACGGGTCGCGGACGGTCCCAGGTCAAAGCTCCCGATCAACAGACCTTGGATGCTGCTGGCGGTCGAGTAGACGCATCGCACGGTGAACATCGGCTGGCCGGGCACCAGAAGATTGGCGGGACCAGGGGGGCTCGTGGTCGCCGCGTGCAATGTGGCGGCGCATCCAAGTGCGTCGTGGCTGGCAACGCGGATCGACGAAAGCACGCTGTCGACTTGCTGGCGCGTGGCTGCAGTGACCCCGACGGTGATGGACTCGTTCGGGAGCCTGACCACGCCGGAGACTCCTCGTCCGAGACCGGGGCGGCCGGCGGCATATCCGCGCCAGGCCGGCTGCCCGTCGACCCGCGCGGGAGATGTCGAGATGTTTGCGTAGGGCGACCCTTCATTGCGCGCGCTGAACCAGATCACCATTCCGGGACGAGCCGCGAGGCGATCAGTCGCTACTGGGCAGTAGTAGGCGGCTCCGTCGGTTGCGACCACCTCGTGCGAGACCGGGCCACCACACAGCGAGGTCCGCGTGGGCAGATTCGAAGGGACCTGAACCGAGACCTGGCCGTAACTGGCCAGCCGCATACCCTTCGGCAAACTCGGGTGGATGGTCGCCCTGTCACGTTCGGTCGATTGCCGCGCCGAGTGAGTGAGATACAGCGCGGCGATGCCGGCCGCGACCAGAACCGCGACGACGGCGGCAGCGAGCGGAACCAGCCAATACGCCCGACTGCGCTGTCTCCCTGCCGTGAAAGGGCGCAGTAGATCGGCGACGTCCGGCGCGTCCTGAGCAAGCAGATCGAGGGCCGCTCGCACGTCGGCCTCAGTGCGTGAGTCGTTCATCGCTCATCCACCTCGCTCGGTACATCAAGTTGGACCCGCAGCGTCGCCAACGCCCGGGACATGTGGGAGCGGACGGTGCCTTGACTGCAGCCCAAGTCGGCCGCGATCTCAGCGTCGCTCAGGCCGCCGTAGAACCGCAGGACCACGACCACACGTTGGCGCCGTGGCAACCGGACCATCTCGGCCGCCAACTGTGCGCGGTCGCCGAGTTGGTCGAAAGGGTCCGCACCGATCTCGTTCTCCGGCACGATCTCGGTCGGTACCACCCGAGCCCATTTCCGCTTCCACGATAGGTACTCGTTGACGATCATCCGGCGCACATACGCATCAGGATGAGCGAGCCGGTCGATCTCAGCCCACCGTCGGTGCACGCGCAGAAGGACCTCCTGAACGACATCCTCGGCAAGGCCACGATCGACACAGATCATCGCCGCGAACCGTGCCAACCCGGGCAGCCGCTGCCTGGTGAACTCGTCGAACGTCATCGGCTCCCGCCCGTGGAGATAATCCCGATGTTCAACGCGCCAAACCACCGTTCTGTTGAGTCAGAACCGGTGCTTGCACAAACGGCGGCGGACCGGGCCGAGCCGCGCCATGCAGATCATCACTGCCGGGATTTCAGCTCATCTTCGGCCCACTCGGCGTGCTCGCGCTCGGCCCAGCCGATCGAGACGTGGCCGGTGCGCATGCCTCGGCGTGCTTCAGCGTCCTTGATGGCGAAGTAGATGTGCCCGAGGACCAGTAGCCCGAGGCCGAGCGCGAACCAGTCGTGCACGAACGTGGCTCCGGTGCGCCAGGACAGCCGAACCAGCCCGACGAAGTACATCAATGTGCCTGTTCCGAGCAGAACCAGGATCGCGCCGGCCGTGAGCGCGGCATTGAGCTTCTGACCCGCGTTGAACTTGCCGACGCGGATCGTCCCGGCACGCCGGCGCCGCGAGCGCAACCAGCGCCAGTCCGAGGGCGCGAAGCGGTTCAGGCGACCCAGATCGGCCCGGTAGGTCCTCGAGACGAGGCCGAGCAGGATCGGTATCGGCAGGGCGAAGCCGCAATAGACGTGGATCAGCTCGATTGTCTGACGGTGCCCGACGCGAATCGCGAGAGCGCCGTTGTAGAGGATCGCTGCAGTGATGATGCAGACGATCATCAATGCGGCGACGGTCCAATGCACCGCCCGCTCGATACGGCCGAATCGACGCAGTGTGCCCGGCGGCTCGGGACGTGGTGGCGTCATGATGGCTGGTCGTCTGCTAATTCTGGATGGTGCCGTCGATGGGGTAGCCCCGCGTTTCCCAGTAGCCGGGTATCTCCTCGTGGGTCAGTTCGATACCAGAGAGCCACTTGGTGCTCTTGTATCCGTACATGGACGCCGCGTACATCCGAACCGGGCCGCCGTGGTCATGCGTGACCGGCGCGCCGAGCATCTCCAACGCGATGATCACTTCCGATCCGCGGGCCTCGGCCAGCGTCATCGATTCGGTGTAGGTGCCGTCGAAGGAGCGGAATCGGACCGCTGTGGCGGTGCCGGTCGGGCCGGCTCGGTCCAACACCGCCGACAGCGGCACGCCGCTCCACTGCACCTGCGGAACGCGCCAACCCGTCACGCACTGGAAGTCGCGCACGAACGCCGTCTGCTTCATCGCGCGCAGATCCGCATACGAGTAGGTCGTCGGATGCGCGACCAGGCCTGAGACATCGAGTCGGTAGGTGGCGGTCGTGCGCGTCGGCACGGAGCCGGTGACCGAATAGAACCGAAACGCATCACCGAGCGGAAAGAGCGCGATCAATCCGGTCGGGTCGCGGTTCTCCAGCGGACCGAGCAAGCGAGCGAGCGCGTTCTGCGCCCAGTTGCCGCCGAGCACCCCGACAACGCCCAACCCGACAACGCCCAGAATCGTGCGACGTCCGACAGGCGAGCCCCGCGGTTCGTCACTCATGGTCGTCCCATGCGGCCACGAGGGTTGACTTACCGGCCACGTCCGCGACCGCGGACACCGATACCGGCCACCAACACACCCACAACAATGACGACCGGGCCACCCACCGTCCAGAACGTCGTGTTGCTCATCGCGCTGCCCTTGATGAGACCGACACCCTGCAGAGTAAAGAGCAACCCGGCCAACGCGATCACCACGCCGACGACTACCAACGCAGGCTTGCGCATTGCAGGACTCCCTACCGCTGTGGCCACTGGCCCTGTGGACCGGTCGACCACTCCATCAACGTACGCGCGCACGCGATGAAGCGATCTGGCCTGCCGTCTGTCCTACGGCGCCAACAACTGCGCGGTTCAGATCAGACGGCCTACCGCCCGCGCGATCGAAGGAGCTCAGCAACCGGCAATGGCACCCATCTCAGCAAGCGCACTGTCGAGCGCGGACGCGATTGCGGGATCGTCCACGTCGATCCCGGGATCGAGCCGCACGTGCCAGATAACCGAGTCATCGACTGAGCCCGTCACCGCGGTCACCGCGGCGCCGACGGCGCCGATGAGTTCGACGCGGCAGGTGAGCAGTTGCGTTGAGGACACCCGCTCGGCAGCGAAAGCGCAGAACCGCTCGCCAGTGGGCAGCCGCGTCCGCGCACCACCGTCGGCATCCGTCCACAACCGGAGCACGGTGTCCGCGGACGCTCGGGACCACTGTGCCGAGGCGATCTCGTTCCACCCGATGCGACGCCAACGCCCACTTCCGTCGCGAAGGTGCACCGCGGCGTCAGTACCGATTGCGCCGCCGTCGCCGCCGTCGAAGGCGACTCGAATCAGTACTCGCTCGCTCGACGTGCAGGTCGGTGGTCGGAAACTCCGGTGACGGGCCGCCGGCGCAAGACGCCGTCTGGCCTTGAGCCGAGCGACCCACACGAAGTTACGACCGTGGTTGAGTAATGGAGCCGTGCTCATGGCAACCTCTTCTGCCGGCCGCCCAGGCCCAGCTTCGGATGCTGCGAGCAGGCGATCCTCGTTGATGACCACGTCGATGAGCGCAGCTCAGTTCACCCAGTCGATGATCACGCGATCCCGCACGCGCGCCCGTCATCACGGCTGGCGTCCGGCACCGCGGCACCCAGCGCGGACTCGGCCTGGCCGCGCACCTGCTGGTAGCAAAATCGCCGAGAACGACGAGCAGGAGTGAGTCGCCGGAGCAGGACGAGTTGGCGGGCATGAATAGTGTGCAGGGTGTGACTGCTCGCGCGCTCGAAGTGACTGAACCGCGATGACCGCGATGCGGCCCGATCCGCTGCGCGCATGGCTCGACGTCGCGAAGACGCGCGATGCGTCCCTGCTGGCGACGTTGCTCGCCGACGACGTCGTCTTCCGATCACCCGCCGTGTTCGCTCCGCAGCAGGGACGGGCGGCAACGACGATGTACTTGACGGCAGCGATCGCGGTGCTCGGACCGACGCTGCGCTACGTCGACGAGTGGTACACCGACTCGAGTGCGGTGCTCGAGTTCGAGGCAGATCTCGACGGTGTCGTCGTCCATGGAGTCGACATGATCCGTTGGAACGACTCAGGAAAGTTGACCGGGTTCACTGTGATGGTGCGTCCGATCAAGGGTCTGCAGGCGCTGATGCCGCGTATGCAGGCCGAACTCATTCGCCTTACCGGACATGAAGGAGCACGTACATGAGCGATCTGCTCGACCTTTCCGTCACCACACTTGCGGGCGACCGCACCACCTTCGGTGACTTCACCGGTGGCAAGGCAGCGCTGGTAGTCAACGTCGCGAGCAAGTGCGGACTCACCCCGCAGTACACGAAGCTCGAAGCGCTGCACGAGGAACTTGCCGGCCGCGGTTTCACGGTTGTCGGGTTCCCCTGCAACCAGTTCGGCGGTCAGGAGCCAGGTTCGGCGGACGAGATCCAGGAGTTCTGCTCGGCGACCTACGGCGTCACGTTCCCGATGTCGGACAAGATCGACGTCAATGGCGAGTCGCGTGACCCGATCTACGAGCAGCTCACGTCGGTCGCCGACGAGACCGGCGAGGCCGGCGACATCAAGTGGAACTTCGAGAAGTTCCTCGTTGCCGCCGACGGCAGCGTCGTCGCCCGGTTCGGTCCGCGTACCGAGCCGGACGCGCCCGAGGTGCGCGAAGCGATCGATGCCATGCTCGCAAGCTGACCGGTGCGCGATCCGCTGGGGCTCAACGAGCGCTTCTTCGCGCTGTACTACCCCGTCCTGATCGGGCTGTCCGAACGCGCTGGGCAAGGTGAGCGGCGCGCCGACCTGCTGTCAGCCGCGCGGGGCCGCACGCTCGAGATCGGCGCCGGGGGCGGCCACAACCTTGCGCACTACCCGAGTTCGGTCACCGAGCTGGTCGTCACCGAGCCGAGCCCGCACATGATCAGGCACCTGCGCACCGAGCTCGCCGACCCGGCCGCCGGCAGTCGGAACGTATGAGTTGGTGCGCACGGGCGCCGAGGAGTTGCCTTTCGACGACGCGAGCTTCGACACGGTCGCCGCCACCTTCGTGCACTGCTCGATTCCCGATCCGCGCGCGGCGCTGGCCGAGATCGCGCGCGTGCTCAAGCCGGGTGGGGCATACCTGTTCATGGAGCACGTCCGCAGCGTCGACAACCCGTGGCTCGCCCGCTTCCAGGACGCCGTCGAGTTGCCGCACCGGTACTTCGCCGCCGGCTGCCATCCGAACCGGCGCACGGAGCAACTGCTCGCCGATTCGGCGTTGACCGTCGAGCAGCTCGTCCACGAACCGATGCCGCGCGCCTTGCCGACCGTGCGGCCGACAATCCGTGGAGTGGCCCGGCGCTGAGTCGGTCATACGCCGCCGGCGCTCGACTTTGCACCCAGCAAAGTTGCTCGGATGGTCAGATCAGCCGCTGTCAGCGACATTGCCGGGTGCAAAGTCCGACCAGCTGGACGGCGGAGCGTCAGGCGTAGGCGTCGACCGGCGGGCAGGCGCAGACCAGGTTGCGGTCGCCGAACGCGCCGTCGATGCGACGCACCGGCGGCCAGTACTTCGACCGCGGATCGACGCCGGCCGGATAGGCCGCGAGCGCACGGTCGTAGGGGTGCTGCCCAGGCGCCGGCCAGGCTCTGCGCGGTGTGCGGCGCGTTCGCGAGCGGGTTGTCGCGCACCGGCCACTCGCCCGCGCCGACCCGGTCGATCTCGCCTTTGATCGCGATCATCGCGTCGACGAACCTGTCGATCTCGTGCAGGTCCTCGGACTCGGTCGGCTCGACCATCAGCGTCCCGGCGACCGGGAACGACATCGTCGGCGCGTGGAAGCCGTAGTCGATCAGACGCTTCGCGACATCGTCGACGGTCACGCCGGTCTCGCGCGTGATCGCGCGCAGATCGAGGATGCACTCGTGCGCGACGAGATCGTTCGCTCCGGTGTACAGCACGGGGAAATGTGCGCGCAGCCGCCGTGCGATGTAGTTCGCCGACAGGATCGCCGCACCCGTCGCCGCCGTCAGGCCCTCGCCACCCATCAGCCGGATGTAGGCCCAAGTGATCGGCAGAATCGACGCCGACCCCCACGGTGCGCCGGAGATCGCGCCGCTTCCCGTTGCCGGGCCGGCCAACTCCTGCAGCGGATGGTTCGGCAGGTACGGGGCGAGATGCTCGCGCACACCGATCGGCCCCACGCCGGGTCCGCCACCACCGTGCGGGATGCAGAACGTCTTGTGCAGATTCAGGTGCGACACGTCGGCCCCGAACTTGCCCGGACGGGCGAGCCCGACCATCGCGTTGAGGTTGGCGCCGTCGACATAGACCTGCCCGCCGGCCTCGTGCACCAGCCCGCAGATCTCGCCGATGTGGTCTTCGAAGACACCGTGCGTGGACGGATAGGTGATCATGATCGCCGCGAGCGCGCCGGAATGCTCGGCGATCTTCGCACGCAGATCGTCGAGGTCGACCTCGCCCTGCTCACCGCCGGTCTTCACCACGACGACGCGCAGCCCGGCCATCACCGCCGACGCGGCGTTCGTCCCGTGCGCTGATGCGGGGATCAGACAGACGTCGCGATGATCGTCGCCGTTGGCACGGTGGAAGTTGTGGATCGCGAGCAACCCGGCGAACTCGCCCTGCGAGCCGGCGTTCGGCTGCAGCGAGATCGCGTCGTAGCCGGTGATCTCGGCCAGCCACTGCTCGAGATCGCGGAACAGCCGGCGGTAACCCTCGAATTGCTCGGCCGGCGCGAACGGGTGGATGTTCGCGAATCCGGGATTGGTCACCGGCTCCATCTCGGTGGTCGCGTTGAGCTTCATCGTGCACGACCCGAGCGGGATCATGCCGCGATCAAGTGCGTAGTCGCGGTCGGCCAGCCGGCGCAGATAGCGCAGCATCGCCGTCTCGCTGTGATGCGCAGTGAACACCGGGTGCGTCAGGAACGGCGTCCCTCGCGTGTACACGACGTCAGCGGACGCGTCGTGCTCGGCAAGTTCGGTGTCGACGCGGAACGCCAGCCACAGCGCCTCGACATGTGCACGCGTCGTCGTCTCGTCACACGCGATCGACACGGTGTCGCGATCGACCAACCGCACGTTGACTCCGGCCTCGCGTGCCGACGCAAGCACGGCATAGGCGCGGCCCGGCACACGCGCGGTGATCGTGTCGAAGAACGGTGTTTCTGCAACCTCGACTCCCCCGCTGCGCAGGCCGGCAGCGAGGATCGACGCGAACCGGTGGACGCGCTGCGCGATGCGAGTCAGTCCGTCCGGCCCGTGATAGACGGCGTACATCGACGCGATCACGGCGAGCAGCACCTGCGCGGTGCAGATGTTGGACGTGGCCTTCTCGCGGCGGATGTGCTGCTCGCGGGTCTGCAGCGCGAGCCGATACGCGGGTGCGCCGTCGGCGTCGACCGACACTCCGACAAGCCGTCCGGGCAGTTGGCGTTCCAGGCCCGAACGCGTCGACAGGTAACCGGCGTGCGGGCCACCGAAGCCGAGCGGCACCCCGAAGCGCTGCGTCGTTCCGACGGCGATGTCCGCGCCGCACTCGCCGGGTGACTTCAGCAGCGTGAGCGCGAGCAGGTCGGCGGCAACGACGGCAAGCGCGCCGCGCTCATGTGCGGCCGCCACGATCGACTCGACGTCGCGCACCACACCGGACGCGCCCGGGTACTGCACGAGCACGCCGAACACGTCGCCGTCGGGCAGCGGTTCCGACAGGTCGTGCACGATCACCTTCAGCCCCAGCGGCAGCGCCCGCGTACGGACGACGTCGAGGGTCTGCGGGAACACGTCGGTGTCGACGACGAAGGTGTCACCCTTCTTCTGCGAGCGGTGTGCCAGCGCCATCGCCTCTGCCGCGGCCGTCGACTCGTCCAGCATCGACGCGCCCGCGACCGGCAGCCCGGTGAGGTCCTCGACCATCGTCTGGAAGTTCAGCAGCGCTTCGAGCCGACCCTGACTGATCTCCGGCTGGTAGGGCGTGTACGCGGTGTACCAGGCCGGGTTCTCGAGCACGTTGCGCCGGATCACCGGCGGCGTGATGGTGTCGTAGTAGCCCAGCCCGATCATGGACGAGAGCACGCGGTTGCGGTCGGCCAGCGCCCGCAACTCGGCGGCCACCTCTGCCTCGGACGCGGCCGCGGGTAAGCCGAGGGCGAGCTTCTCGCGGATGCTCGCGGGCACCGCGTCGCCGATCAGGTCCTCGAGGCTGGCGTAACCGATCGCGTCGAGCATGTGCTGCTGATCGGCCTCGGGCGAGACACCGATGTGCCGCGCGACGAAGGCGTCATGCCCCTCGAGATCGGCCAGCGGCTCGAGCGCGGTGCGGGAGTTGGCGTGCGGGTCGGTCACGGGCTCTCCAACGTCAGGCAGAAGACCTCACACCAGGCCGGCGTGCGGCTTCCCCTCCTGTCGGGACGAGCCCTTCAGACTGGCCTGCTCCGCGTGGTCCTGGTGCCTGAGAGGTTCCGGGGAGGTTGCCCCTTCGGCGCTGTCCTGACTGCCTGACAGCTCTCCCACGCGGGATCGACGGCCGCCTTCGACGGTACCAGCCGACGGCGATCGATCAGCTCTCGACGAGCGGGAACCGGATCAGGAAACTCGTCCCCGCCCCCAGCGTCGATTGCACATCGATCTTGCCGTGGTGGCGCGCCACGATGTCGGCCACGATCGACAACCCCAGCCCCGTCCCCGGGATCACTGCCGAGCGCGCGTTGCGGGCACGGAAGAACCGTTCGAACAGATGCGGGATCTCGTCCTGCGGGATCCCGATTCCCGAGTCACTCACCCGGATCTCGACCCCGTCGGCGTCGCGGCCGGCCGACACCGTGATCCGGCCGCCGGGCTTGGTGAACTTCACCGCGTTCGCCGCGAGATTGACCAGTGCCTGGGTCAGCTCGCGTTCGTCACCTTCGACGATCACCGAGCCGAAATCGGGACGGCGAACCTCGAGCTCGAGTTCAGCGTTGTCCGCCAACGGCGCGATCGTCTCGCGCACGTCATCGAGCACCATCGCCAGGTCGACGCGGTCGAGCGCGGTCAGACGGCGCTCGGCCTCGAGTTCGGACTGGCGCAGCAGGTCCTCGATCATGGACCGCAGCCGGGTCGCGTTGCGCTCGACGACATGGAGCATCTCGACGAGATCGCCGTCGAGCTCGCGGCCGTAGGTGTCGAGCAGCAGGTCGAGGTAGCCGATGATCGAGGTCAACGGCGTGCGCAGCTCGTGCGACACCGTCGACACCAGCGCCGTCTTGGCCTCGTCGGCCTCGCGAAGCCGGCGCATCGCTGCACGCTGCTGCGAGAGGACGTGGTTCTGCACGAGGCTTTGCGCGAGCTCGCCCGCGACGTGCTGGATGAGTCCGAGTTCGGCGCTGGTCCACGTCCGCGGGCCGGACGTCGACGCCAGCCACAGCAAGCCGAGCGCCGAGTTGCCTTCACCGATCGCCGCGATGGCCGACGCGCGTGCGGGGCCCACCTGCGCGACGGGGTCGATCCGCTCGCCCGTGCTCTGGGTCTCGTGATCGGAGATACCGACCACGGTCCCGGCATGCCAGAGCCGGTTGGCCAGCCCGTGCAGCACCAGTTCGTCCTCGCCGGCACTCGGACGCTGCGGCTGCCTGTCCTCGCGACGCCAGCGCTCGCTCAACACCGGAACGCGGCCGTCGTCGAACGTGATCAGCCAGGCGACGTCCAGCGCGAACACCCGGCCCAGTCCGGCGACCAGGGTGCGCCCGACCGCCTGCGCGTCCTGACCGATGCGCACCGCCGCGGTGAGTTCGCGCACCTCCATCCGCAGCCGGTCGTCCAGGCGTTGTTGGTCAGCAGTGCGGCTGCGTTCGGACGCGAGACTGTTCACCGCGAGCGATGCCGCGCGCACCTCGACGGGCCCGAGCGATTCGTCGGCCCGGGCCGACAGATCGCCGTCCTCGAGCCGGCGCACCACCGACGAGAGTGCGGTCAGCGGACGCGAGACCGATCGCGCGGTTCGGAAGGTGAAGTACCCCGACACGAGCAGGACGAGCACCACGGCAACAACCGCGATGGGGACGATCCAGTTCGACAGCGCTTCGGTGTCCGAGCGCAGGTTCTTGCGCGTCGTGTCCAGGCGCACGGCGACCGCGGCGTTCGCACGGCGGAACGCGTCGAAGCGCAATCGCGCCGAGGTCGTCTGCGCCTCGTGCCGTGCGTCGACGACACTTCGCGCGGCGGGGCGTCCGACGTGCGAGAGCCACGCCTGCGCCACCCGACGCTCCTGCGCGATCACACCGTCGAGCGAACTGTCGCCGACCGAGTGAGTGTCGGTGCGCACCGCGTCGATCGTCGGCAGCACGCGGCCGATCGCGCGGTGATACGGGCCGAGCGAGGCCGGATTACCGGTCAGCGCGTACCCGCGGATCGCGGTCTCGACGTCGAGCATGTAGGTGAGCGCGCTGGCGTTGGCATCGTCGGCCGGGCCGTAGCCGGATGCGAGCCGATCAACCTCGTTTGTCGAGCGAAGCAGCGACCACGTGGCGATGGTGCCGACGACCAGGACGGCGAGCAGCACGCCGATCGCCACGCGGCCGATACGCCGCGGGACGGTGTCGTTCGCCGCCTTCACCAAGCCGCCCCTCCCGAGGGACTCCCGGCCCAGATGCCGGGACTGTCCTCGGGAGTGTTTCAGGCCGAGGCGGTCTTGCGCAGTCGGCGCCGCGAAAGCTCGTCGTCGCTGACGGTCGAAGCGATGGTCTGCTCGCCGCCCTCGGCACGTTCACTCGGCAGGTTCGCCAGTGATCCGACCAGCTCGCGCCAGGCGCCACTGACCGCGATTCCGAACACGCCCTGGCCGTCGCGCAGCAGGTCGACGATCTCTTCCGACGAGTGGCACTCGTAGACGCTCACGCCGTCGGAGAGCAGGGTGACACCGGCGAGATCCTCGACGCCGCGAGCACGCAGGTGCTCGACGGCCGTGCGGATGTTCTGCAGCGACACCCCGGTGTCGAGCAGCCGCTTGACGACCTTGAGCACGAGGATGTCTTTGAACGAGTACAGCCGCTGGCTGCCCGACCCGGACGCCGAGCGGATGGTGGGCGCGACCAGCCCGGTGCGTGCCCAGTAGTCGAGCTGGCGGTAGGTGATGCCGGCCGCCGAGCAGGCCGTCGGGCCGCGGTAGCCGATCATCTCGCCGTCGGACGGCGGTGTGTTCGGATCCTCGAACAGCGCACCCTGAACCGGCACACGATCGTGCGGCGCACCCTGCCCAGCACCGTGCTCAACGCTCATACCGTCGTCCATTCTCGGCCTCCTACCCCCGCTGCCCGGCGGTCAGCGCGCGACCCGTTCGGGGTGAATACCATGCGCGTGATTCGCGGACACCTGACGGTAGGGCTCGCCCCCCGGACGGGTCAACGCGACGCGCCGACAATAACCCTCACGTGCAGGTTGAGGGTTGGCCGATCCGTCACCCGTCCGCGGCGAAATCGTCCGGCGAGATGTTGTCGAGAAACTCCCGGAACTTCTCGACCTCGTCCTCCTGCTCGTCCGGGATCTCGATCCCGACCGAGTCGAGCACGGAGTCGCTGCCGAGGATCTCGACATCGCAGCGCAGCGCCAGCGCGATCGCGTCGGACGGCCGCGCGCTGACCGACACCCCACCGCTGAAGCGCAGTTCGGCGTAGTAGATGTCATCGCGCATCTCGGTGATGTGGACGGCCTCGAGGCGCTGGCCGAGTGCGGTGATCACGTCGCGCAGCAGGTCGTGGGTCAGCGGACGGACAGCCTCCACACCCTGCTGCTGGAAGGCGATGGCCGAGGCCTCGGCCGCGCCGATCCAGATCGGCAGGTAGCGCACGCCGTCTTCTTCACGCAGCAGCACGACCGGAGTGTTCGCGGGCAGTTCGACGCGTACGCCCACCACTCGCATCGCATGCATCGCCACGCCGATCACCCCCGTCCGCCACGGTCGTCATTCGTCCTTCGACGCTACACCGCGACAGTGACCGATCAGGCCCCGCCGATGACCTCGCGCAGCCCGATCTGCACCAGCGCTGCGTGCAGTCGCACCGACAGCGCGGCCAGTTCGCGCACGGTCTCTTCGGCACGCGCCTTGGCCTCGTTGCCGCGCTGACGCGACATCGGGCCGACGACCTGGCCGAACAGCCCGACCTCGCGCTCGGCGGCGGTGCGGAACGCCCGCAGGTGACGTCCCTCGAGTCCGAAGCGCGCGAGCTCGGCGACGATCTTGCCGACGGCGAGCGCGTCGTCGTCGTAGTGGCCGCCGGGACGCTTCGTGATCAGGCCGAACTGTTCGAGCTCGGACAGTTGCTCGCCGCGCAGGCCGGCAGCGTTGAGCAGGTCCTCGCGCGAGAGACGCATCGCGGCCGGTGCGGGCCGGAAGTGGTCGGAGGTCGGCGCGTTGTCCTCGATCGTCGCGATCGACACGTGTGGGACGCGCGGCGCGGACGTGCCTTGCGATCCGGCCGGGACGAGCCCGCGGTCGATCGCCTCGAGTTGTTCCTTGATGACCTTCAGCGGAAGGTAGTGGTCCTTCTGCTGGGCGAGCACGTAGCGCAACCGCGAAACGTCCGCGGCCGAGAACTTGCGATAGCCGGACGGGGTGCGCTCGGGTTGGACGAGACCCTCGCCCTCGAGGAAGCGGATCTTGCTGATCGTGAGATCGGGGAACTCGGGCTTGAGGTGCGCGAGCACGTCCCCGATCGTCAACGTCGCCGAGGAAGCGGCGCCCCTCCCGTGCGCCGCGGCGCTCACGCTGACGCCCCGGCGGCGCGGACCGCGGCGGTCAGGTAGACGAGGCGGAACTTGCCGATCTGCACTTCGTCGCCGCCGGCGAGCGGCACGGCATCGATCGGCTCGCGGTTGACGTAGGTGCCGTTGAGCGAGCCGACGTCGTGAACGGTGTAACCGCTGCCTTCGCGACGAAACTCTGCATGCCTGCGTGACACGGTCACATCATCCAGAAAGATGTCGCTGTCAGGGTGTCGACCCGCCGTGGTCACGTCCTGATCGAGCAGGAATCTGCTGCCGGCATTCGGCCCGCGCTTGACGACCAGCAGTGCCGAGCCGGCCGGGAGCGCGTCGACCGCACCCTGGTGCGCTTCGGCCGAGAACGCGTCGCTGTCCGAGTCGGGCAGTGCACCCCCGGTCGAGATGGTGCGCGTCACGTCGGCACCACCACCGCCCGCGTTGCCGCCGGCCGCCGGCAATTCGGCTCCGCAGTTCGCGCAGAAATGACTGCCTGGTGGATTTTCGGTGCCACACGCGGTGCAGAACACTCGCTCACCTTTCATCTGAAACGACATCGGGGTTCGGATCTTGATCAAGAGGTTGCCGGTCGATCGCAGTCAACGCGCGCTCCGACCTGTCGAATGCGAATCGGTGTCGTCGAGATCGCGGTTGGCCGAGCCTAGGCCCGTCGCAAGCCGAGGGTCAATCGAGACTAGAGAGTGAGTCTGCCTGATGGTTGTGCACGGCTGTGGACTGCATTGTGGACATCGCCGAGCGCTGTGGACGCAGCTGTGGACCGGTCTGTGGACGAGTGTGGATCGCGCGCGTGAGAGCGCAGTCAAGTCGTCTGGTCAGTTCGCGAGCGTGCCGTACGCGGCAGCATCGAGCAGCCCGTCGACCTCGGTCGAATCGCTCGGCTCGATCTCGATGATCCACCCGTCGCCGTACGGTGCAGAGTTGATCAACTCGGGTTGCTCGTCGAGCGCATCGTTGCGCGCGGTGATCGTGCCGGAGATCGGTGCGTACAGATCCGAGACGCTCTTGGTCGACTCGATCTCGCCGCACGCTGCGCCCGCGGTGACGTTCGCGCCCACGTCGGGCAACGTCACGTAGACGACGTCGCCGAGTGCTTCCTGCGCATAGTCGGTGATGCCGACACGCACGCTCGCGCCCTCCCCCGCACGCACCCATTCATGCTCGGCGGTGTACTTCAGGTCGGAAGGGACGTCGGACATCGGAGCCTCGCTTCATCGAGTCGGCTGGCCGGCTGCTGGCGCAATCAGACCTTACCGACGCGCGATCAGTGCCCGGACGGGACGGCGTACTTCGGCGTCGGCAGTGGCCTGGTCGCCGTGATGAGTACCGAGGCCCGTTCGTCGACGGTCAGTTGTCCGCCCGCGTTGCGCACCGCGTCGGCGACGCCGCCGGGAATGTTCAGCGCGGTGTCCAAGGTCTTCGAATCGCCGATCGCCAGCACCGTGTACGGCGAGGACACCGATGTGCCGTCGACGGCAACGTGCCCCGCGGAGCCGGTGAACGCCGTGTCGGTCGACACCCGCACGCCGCTGAACTGAATCGCCTCGGCGCCCGCACCGCGCAGTTCCTCGATCACATCGAGCAGATCCTCGGGCCCGAGTTTCGCGGCCGGATCGGACACGGTCACGACGACACCCGGTCCGGTCGCCTTCAACGTGCCGAGCAGGATGCCGAGCGCCCGGGCGTCCTGCAGGGCCTGCTTGCGTGCGGCGGCCGAACGATCTCCGCTGTTGCGCAGTTGGCTCAGCGTCGTCTCGAGACCGGAGATCTGCTGGCGCAACCGGTCGGCGCGCGCGTTCTGGTCGTCGAGGATCCCGACCAGGTCGTCGTCGCGCAGGTTGGACAGATTGTCGCTACCCGAGTTCTGTCGCACCTGCAGCACGATCGCGAAGCCCAGCAGCGCCGTCAGCACCGCGATGATCGCGGTGAAGGTGCGCCGGCGCTGGACGCTTCTCGCTCCGCGATCCTCGTTCGGCGCCGCGCGTGGGTCGTCAGGCACGGAAGACCCGTCGGCGGATAGCCGCCGCGTTGCCGAAGATGCGAATGCCGAGGACGACGACCACGGCGGTGGACAGTTCGCTACCGACACCGAGCTTGTCGCCGAGGTAAACGATCAGTGCGGCGACGAGCACGTTCGACACGAACGAGACCACGAAGACCTTCGCGTCGAACACGCCGTCCAGCCGTGCACGCACGCCGCCGAAGACGGCGTCGAGCGCGGCCACGACCGCGATCGGCAGGTAGGGCTCGAGCCAGGTCGGGACGGTGGGACGCAGGATCAGTCCCACGACGATGCCGACGACGAGGGCGGCAGCGCCGATCATCGCGCCGCCCGCGCGTAGCGCAGGGCCGTGCTCGGGCTGCCGGGCATCGACAGTGAGCTGGCCTGGGTGAACGTGAAGCCGATTCCCCGCACGCTCGCGAGAGTTTGGTACTTGCTCGCGACGTCGCTGGCCGCGAAGCCGGTGACGAGCTGGTCGGAGTTCCCGATCGCGTCGATCTTGTACGGCGAGCTGATCGGTTGGAAGTCGACGAGCACGGCGTCGCCGGCGAAGCGGATCGCCGATGTCGGGGTGAGCCGGATGCCGTTCACCGCGATCGCCTCCGCGCCGTCGGACCACAACTGATTGACCACACTGCGCACGTCACTGTCCATGAGGATATGGCTGGTGGCGATCGGCCCTCGGCTGGCCCGGCCGGCCGGGTCGGACGGCTGGCTGGTCACTGTCGGCTCGGACAGGGTTACCTCCATGCCGGGCCCGTGCACGGCCGTGAAGCCGGCGGCGAGCTGATCATTCTGCAGAGTTCGCAGCAGCGGGCCGGAGTTCGCCAGCGCCTGGTTGCGGATCCGGTCGACCTGGCTCGAGAGGGCCGCTTCGTTGTTCGACAGATCCTGGACCGTCCCCTCTGCAGCGCGCACCTGCGCGACCAACTTGTCGTGCACGACCGCCTCCTCGGGCGCGCTGCGGTGCGTGTGCACCCACGCGACAGCAAGCACGAACCCGACGATGAGCGCGCCGACCGCGACCAGCGGTTCGTCGTACCAGTGCCGCGGCGCCTTTCCGCCGTGCCGCGCCGCAGCGGCTTCGTAACCGGGGTCGCGAGGATCGAGGACGAGGTCGACGAGTTGCTGCGTCGTGACCCGTCGCGGAGCGTTCCGATCGGATGAGCTCATGTGGCCACTTGGCTTCGTCCAGCACGCAACAGTTGCGCGGTCTGCCACAGATACAGCCCGCCGGCCCACACGTACAGCGCCGTGCCCCAGATCGTGAACGCCCACGCGATCGGACGGGCGATCGCGGACAGCGTCCCGGTGTGCGCGCCGAGCAAGAGCAGCGGGAACGCGTAGAGCAGGCAGAACGTCGCGGCCTTGCCGAGGTAGTGCACCTGCGGCACTGCGATGCCGCGGCGGTTGAGCAGCAGCAGCCCGACTCCGAGGATCAGGTCTCGGCCGACGATCACGATCGCCAGCCACAGCGGCAGGATGTGACGCAGCACGAGCCCCACGAGCGTCGCGAGGATGTACAGGCGATCGGCGAGCGGGTCGAGCAGGGCGCCCAGGTCGCTGTACTGGTTGAGTCGGCGTGCGAGCACTCCGTCGGCCCAGTCGGTCACCCCGGACAGCGCGAGAACGAGTAGCGCCCACCCGTCCGCGTGCGGGCCGAGCAGCAGCCACAAGAACACCGGCACGCCGAGCAGGCGCAGCACGCTGAGCAGATTCGGGACGGTGAGCACGCCGTGCCGACCGGCATCAGGTTCCTGCGCGCCGTCGGCTGCGGTCCGGGAGGACTGGGAAGGCGTTTGCGGAGGCATCGTCATGCGCGCCTCCCGTCGCTCGGGTCGGGATGGGTCGGGACGGCGGGATTCGAACCCACGACCCCTTGACCCCCAGTCAAGTGCGCTACCAAGCTGCGCCACGTCCCGGTCGTGTCTTGCCACTGCTGCTGCGAATTCTGCTGCACAAAGCAGCGATCACTTTATCGCAGCGCGTCGCTTCTCACGGACGCGCACCGAGATCTCGATGGGCGTACCGGTGAAGTCGAAGTCCTCGCGCAGCCGCCGTTCGATGAAGCGGCGGTAGCCGGCTTCGAGGAACCCCGTCGTGAACAGGACGAATCGCGGCGGACGGGTGTCGGCCTGCGTCGCGAACAGCACCCGGGGCGCCTTGCCACTGCGCGGCGGTGGTGGGGTGCGTGCGACGACCTCGCCGAGCCAGCTGTTCAGCTGGCCGGTCGGAATGCGTTGATCCCAGGACGCGAGGCTCACCCTCAACTGCGCAGCGAGACGGTCGACGGCGCGGCCGGTCTTTGCGGACACGTTCACGCGGGGCGCCCAGGCAACTCGGGCGAGGTCGCGGCTGATCTCGCGCTCGAGCCGATCGTGGCGGTCCTCGTCGAGCAGGTCCCACTTGTTGAACGCGAGAACGAGCGCGCGGCCGGCCTCGACAACCTCGGTGATGACGCGCTGATCCTGCTCGCTGAGCGGATCGGACGCATCGAGCAGGACGACAGCGACCTCGGCGGACTCGATCGCGGCTGCCGTGCGCAGGCTCGCGTAGTACTCCATCCCGCTGGCCTGGCGCACCCGCTTGCGCAACCCGGCCGTGTCGACGAAGCGCCAGGTCTGCCCGCCGAGCTCGACCAGGCTGTCGACGGGGTCGATCGTCGTGCCCGCAACCGAGTCGACCACCGAGCGCTCCTCGCCGGTCAGCCGGTTCAGCAGACTCGACTTGCCGACGTTGGGACGCCCGATCAGCGCCACCCGGCGCGGGCCGTCCTCGACGTCGTCGCGCTCACGCGGCGCATCGGGCAGGGCGTCGAGCACGGCGTCGAGCAGATCGCCGCTGCCGCGCCCGTGCAGCCCACTCACCGGGTGTGGCTCGCCCAGGCCCAGCGACCACAACTCGGTGGCATCGGCCTCGCCGCGCTCGTCGTCGATCTTCGTCACGGCGAGCACGACCGGGCGCTCGGCGCGGCGCAGTGTGCGGGCCACGACCAGGTCTGTCTCGGTCGCGCCGGTGCGCCCGTCGACCACGAACAGCACGAGGTCCGCGCTGGCCGCGGCCCGTTCGGCCTGGGCCGAGACCATCGCCTGCAGCCCGCGGGCATCAGGTTCCCACCCGCCGGTGTCGACGAGGGTGAACTCGCGCCCACCCCACGTCGCGTCGTAGGCGATCCGGTCTCTGGTGACGCCGGGGATGTCCTGCACGACGGCCTCGCGGCGGCCCAGGATGCGGTTCACCAGCGTCGACTTGCCGACGTTGGGACGGCCGACGACCGCCACGATCGGGACGTGAACCTCGCTGTCGGGGTCACTCATTGATCTATCGCCATGTCGACAAGTCGGTTGATCACTTCATCGATTTCTAGCTCGGTGGTGTCGACGACGACGGCGTCGTCGGCCTGGGTGAGCGGGCTGGCCGCCCGGGTGCTGTCGAGATGGTCGCGGCGCTCGATGTCCGCGGCCACCGCGGCGACACCGTCGCCGGCGGTGCCGAGTTCGCCGGCCCGGCGCTGCGCGCGCACCTGCGCGCTGGCGGTCAGGAACACCTTCGGGCGCGCGGTCGGCCAGACGACCGAACCGATGTCGCGGCCCTCGACGACGATCGGGCCGTCGTCGATCAGGGCCCGCTGGGCGGCGACGAGGTGCGCCCGCACTGCCGGCACGGCCGAGACGGCGCTGACGGCGCCGGTCACCGCGGCCGAACGGATCTCACGATCGACGCCGGTGCCGTCGAGTCGCACCGCCGGCGCGGCAGGGTCGGTGCCGATGTCGATGTGGGCACGCTCGACCACTTCGGTCACCCGGACGCCGTCGCCCGGGTCGACTCCGGCCCGCAGCACTGCCAGGGTGGCGGCGCGGTACATGGCGCCGGTATCCAGGTAGCGCGCCCCGAGCCGCGTGGCGACCCCGCGGGCCACGGTCGACTTGCCCGTGCCGGAGGGACCGTCCATCGCGATCACACCGGTGAAGCGGGCAGTACTCACGAGGGACGAGGATACGGATCGGCACGCGATCAAACCGACTCTGCCTCAGGTCGAGGTCGAAGCGCCGGTGCGCACGAGCGGATTCCAGCCCGAAAATGCACCAGCCCGAAATGCAACAGATCGCCATGCTGGGCCGTTGAGGGGTGCAATCACCAGAGATTCGGGAGGTGCGGCAGCTGTGGACTTCGCCGATTACGTCCGGCAGCAGCACCGCGCTCTCGTGCGCTTCGCCACTGTGCTCACCGCCCGCCCCTGGCTCGCCGACGAACTCGTCGCCGACGTCCTCGGGCGTGCCTTCGAGCGGTGGGAGCGCATCTCGCAGCTCGACCAACCGAATGCGTACGTACGACGGATGATCGTCAACGACTACGTGTCGTGGCACCGCCGCCTGGCCCGCACCCGGCCGCACGCCCACATCGAGCCGGACCTCGACGCGCGCACCGTTCCCGACCCGGCAACCGACCACGCCGAGCGCGACGCCATGCTGCGTCGTCTGGCCGCGCTGCCACGGCGCCAACGCGCCGCGGTCGTCCTGCGCTACTACGTCGGGCTCTGCGACGCCGACATCGCCGCCCATCTGAGCTGCCGTGAACCCACGGTGCGCAGCCAGATCTCGCGGGCGCTTGCCACCCTGCGCGTCGATCCGACCCTGTCGCGGGCGCGCATCACCTCGACCCTGGAGCACGAATCATGAGCGACGAGCAGACCGGCGCCAACGTCGGCATCGACACCCTTCACGACGCGTTCGCCGAACTCGAACGCCGCGCCGACGAGCACCCGCTGACCGAACCCAACCGCCGACCCGGGCGCAGCAGGACGCCCCTGCTGCTCGTGGCCGCCAGCGTGGCCGTCGTGCTGGCACTCGCCGTTCTCGTCTCCGTTCGGCTCGCCGCCGGCCCGGCGCGGAAGACGGCCGCGCCGGCGGGCGGGTCTGCGCACAGCGGCCACCGGGCGCCTCCGCGCGCCCACACCCGGCACGGCGGCGGCAGGGGTTTCAGCGCCGGGAAGAAGGCCCCACCCCTCGACCACGCAGTGCCGGCGCCCCGTGCCAAGCATCAGTCCTCGAGCGCCGACTTCGAGCAGAGGTTCGCTGCCGCGTTCCACGATGTCGCCGGAAATGCCGCCAGCTACACCGTCACCCTCCGGCCCGGAGGCCCGGTTCTCGTCGGCGGCATGACTGTCGACGGCGTGAGCGGCGGCTTCGACATTCAGGACTATCGCGCCGGCCGCGGCACAAGAGCATCGTGTGACGACCTCGACCGGGTGAAGTGCGACGTGAGGTCCATGCCGAACGGTGCCTCGTTGTCCACGGGCTCCGAGGCGCTCCAGACCGACCCGGGCGGCGTCACACAGCAGGCCGAATACGTCACCAGCGACGGCATCGAGTTCGTGATGCACGTGAGCAACGCCGCCGACCCCAAGGGCGCCGGTCAGGTCGGCTCGAAGCCGCCGCTCACGATCGCGCAGATGGTCGCGATCCTCACCTCCGACCGCTGGAACGACTGAGCTTCCAGAGAACAGCCAGCGGCTACTGCGGCAGGTCGCGCCGCAATGCGGCGGCACCGCGCAGGTACGGATGCGCAAGTTCGGCCCGCGAACGTTCGGTCTCGACATGGGCGAGCAGCCGCAACACCCGTGGCATTGCTCCGGGCACTGCGATCTCGGTCGCGCACAGCAGCGGGACGTCGGTCATGCCCATCAGCCGCGCTGCATAGGCCGGGAACTCGGCGGTCAGGTCCGGCGTCGCGGTGAACACGATGCTGATCAGGTCGTCGTTGGTCAGCTCGTTGCGCCGCAACATCTCGCGCACGAGCTCGGACGCGCCTTCGAGAATCTGGTCGCGCTCGTTGCCGTCGATCTGGATCGCCGCGCGGACCGCCCGCACCGTCATACTCGCCCTACCTTCTCGTCATCTCGAGATGTCGCTCTGTCGCTAAACCGGTTTGTCGACTAATTGATGGAGCCCGGCCAGCTCCTCCCTGGTCAGCTCGCGCACGCTGCCCGCCCGCTGGCCGCCCAGCCGCACCGGCCCGATCGCGGTGCGTACGAGGCGCTGTACCGGGTGTCCGACAGCGTCGAGCAACCGGCGCACGATGTGCTTTCGGCCCTCGTGCAGCACCACTTCGACGATGGCGCGTCCGCCCGAGGTCTGCACGACGCGGAACGAATCGACGTGCGCGGGCCCGTCGTCGAGCTCGACACCGTCGCGCAACTGTCGTGCGACGCCCCGCCCGACCGGCGCCGGCACGGTCGCCAGGTAGGTCTTGCTCACCCCGAAGGACGGATGCATGAGCCGGTGTGCCAGCTCGCCGTCGTTGGTCAGCAGAAGCAGGCCCTCGCTGTCGGCGTCGAGGCGACCGACGTGGAACAGCCGCTGGCCACCCGCCAGGCGATCGGCGACCAGATCCGCGACGGTCTTGCGCCCGCGGTCGTCGGTCATCGCCGACAGCACGCCACGCGGCTTGTTCAGGGCCAGGTAGACCAGGTCGTCGCGGACGTTGATGCGCGCCCCGTCGACGTGCACGATCGCGGTGGCCGGATCGATCCGAAGACCCATCTCCTGCACCTGGACGCCGTCGACGCTGACCCGGCCGGCGGCGATGAGGTCCTCGCACACCCGGCGAGAGCCGATCCCGGCAGCGGCGAGCACCTTCTGCAGGCGCACGCCCTGGTCGTCCTTGCTGTTCAGAGTTTCGACCTCTACTTCAGAGTTCGTCGTGGTCCAGGCCGGAGAGTTCCGGCAACAACGGTGCCAGCGAGGGCAACTCGTCCAGCGACTGCATGCCCATCCGTTCGAGGAACACGTCCGAGGTCCGGAACAGTCCCGCGCCGGACTCGGCTTCCGTGCCGATTTCGATGATCAGCCCGCGGGAGAGCAGCGTGCGCACCACGCCGTCGACGTTCACCCCGCGGATCGCCGAGACCCGCGAGCGGGTGACCGGTTGCCGGTAAGCGATCACCGCGAGGGTTTCGAGTGCTGCCTGCGACAGGCGACTGCGCTGCCCGTCCTGCAGGAACCGCTCGACGTGCGGGGCGACGCTCGCACGGGTGTAGAGGCGCACTCCCCCGGCCGCCTCGCGCAGTTCGATGCCGGCACCGCGCTCGTCGTAGCCGGCACGGAGTCGGCCGAGACTTTCGCTCACCTCGGGCACCGGCACCTGCAGCGCGGCTGCGAGGCCGGCGGCATCGATCGGCGCGTCGACCACGAACAGGATCGCCTCGAGCGCCGCGTCGAGTTCGGCGGGATCGCCGAGGACTGCTGCCGCAGGCTCGTCGGTCTCTTCTTCCGAGACATCGACGTCGGGCGGCATGTCAGCCGGAGCGTCCAGACCTTCGTGCTCGCTCACCCGTACTCCTCGTCCACGCTCTGCTCGTCGTCCTCGCTCGGACCGGCGTCCTCGGTCCCGATCCAGCGCACCCGCAGCTCGGCCAGCGCGGCCGCCTGGTCGAAAGCCACCAGTGACTCGCGATAGAGCTCGAGCAGCGCCAGGAACCGGCCGACCACCTCGAGCCTGGACGCACAGTCGGCGACGAGACTACGGAAGGTTGCCGAACCGCCGCGGTGCAGCCTCGCCCGCAGGATCGTCATCTGCTCACGGACGCTGACCTTCGGTGCGTGAACGTGATCGACCGACACCGTCGGGATCGGCCGAGGCCTCATCGCCACCGCGGCAAGATCTGCGAACTGCTGCCGATCGAGCCCGATCACGACCTCGGGCAGCAGGGCAGCGAAGCGCGGCTCGAGTTCGACGGCGCGCCCGTAGCGACGGCCTTGCGCGCGCTCGAGTTCGGCGAGGTAGGCCGCGGCGAGCTTGTAGGCGCGGTACTGCAGCAGCCGGGCGAACAGCAGATCCCGCGCTTCGAGCAGTGCGAGGTCCTCCTCGTCGTCGACCTCTGCGGCCGGCAGCAGCCGCGCCGTCTTGAGGTCGAGCAGGGTCGCCGCCACGACCAGGAACTCGGTCGCTTGGCCGAGATCCCATGCGGCCGCGCCGGAGATGTAGGACAGGAACTCGTCGGTCACCTGCGACAGCGCGACCTCGGTGATGTCGAGTTGGCGCCGCGTGATCAGACTCAGCAGCAGGTCGAACGGGCCTTCGAAGTTGGCCAGTCGAACCCGGAAGGAGCCGTCACCACCGTTGGTCGCCTCGTCGGCGGACGGTTCGGTGCTCAGCGTCTCGATCTCGACGGCATCTTCAGCAGATAGGCTCACTTCTCGCGCAGCCGCCGGACCAGGATGGACGACTCCCCCTTCGCCTCCAGGTCAGCGAGGACGACCGCGACCGCTTCGCGCACGATGCGTCCCCGGTCGACGGCGAGAGCGTGCTCGCCGCGCAGCCGCAGGCGCGCCGCCTCGATAGCGAGCAGTTCCTCCGGCGCGAGGTAGACGGTGATCTTCTCTTCGTGCCGCTCGCGTCCCGACGGGCTGCGATCGCCGACCGCACGCATACGGCGCGCCGGTCGCTCGGCGCGATCGGAGGTCACCGGCTCGGGCTCGGGGGCCGGGACGGACGCGATCGCACCGACCCCGGGATGGGGTGGCGCCGGCTGCGGCTCGGCTGCCGGCGCGGTGGTTCGGAACAGTTCGGCAGCGCCGGGCAGGCTGGCGCGTCGCGAGCTCATGCGCTGGCCAATGCGCGGGCGATGACTTCGCGGGCCAGGTTTCGATAGGCCGTCGCACCGACCGAGGTCGGTGCCCAGCTCGTGATCGGCTCGCCGGCCACCGTCGTCTCCGGGAATCGGACGGTGCGGGTGATCACCGTGTCGAAGACGGTGTCACCGAACGCCTCGACGACCCGGGCGAACACCTCGCGACCGTGCAGCGTGCGTCCGTCGTACATCGTCGCGAGGATGCCGTCGAGTTTGAGGCCGGGATTGAGCCGCTCACGCACCTTGTCGATCGTGTCGATCAGCAACGCCACGCCACGCAACGAGAAGAACTCGCACTCGAGCGGGATGATCACGCCGTGGGCGGCGGTGAGCGCATTGACCGTGAGCAGTCCGAGCGAGGGCTGGCAGTCGATGAGCACGAAGTCGTAGTCGTCGGCGACCGGCGCCAGCACCCGGGCCAACGTCTGCTCGCGCGCCACCTCGTTGACCAACTGCACCTCGGCGGCGGACAGATCGATGTTGCTCGGCAGCAGGTCCATGCCGGCGACGCTGGTCTTGAGCAGAACGTCGTCGACGGTGACGCCGCGTTCCATGAGCAGGTTGTAGGCAGTCCGGTCGAGCTGGTGCGGCGCAACGCCCAGACCCACCGACAGTGCGCCCTGCGGGTCGAAGTCGACCAGCAGCACGCGGCGGCCGAACTCGGCCAGGGCGGCACCGAGGTTGATCGTGGAGGTGGTCTTGCCGACCCCGCCCTTCTGGTTGCACAGGGCGATCACGCGCGCCGGACCGTGCCGGTCGAGCGGCGCGGGAGTGATCAGCTCCCGCTTCTTGCGGGCGATCGCGGGGTCTGCCGACGGGGCGGGAGACACGGCGAACAACTCGCCGGAGCCGGGCTCGCCACCCGAGGATGTCGACTTATCCATAAAGCGTCGTACCTCCAAAGCCGCCGTCCGACGACGCGAGGCTACCTCACCTCGCGTGTCATCCCAGTGCGCGCGGATGGGCAGTCGCGTAAACCTCGCGCAGCCGATCGACAGTGACCAAGGTGTAGATCTGCGTGGTCGTCACCGAGGCGTGGCCGAGCAGTTCCTGCACGACTCGCACGTCGGCGCCGCCTTCCATGAGATGGGTCGCGAACGAGTGCCGCAGGGTGTGCGGCGAGATGCCGCCGGCCAGGCCGGCGCGCTCTGCGGCGGTGCGCAGCACGACCCAGGCCGACTGTCGCGACAGCGGGCCGCCGCGCGAATTCAAGAACAACATCGCCGTCCCGCTGCCCCCGCTCGCCAGTCCGGGACGGGCCTGGACGAGATAGCTCTCCAGCGCCCGAGCCGCGAACGACCCGAGCGGCACCCGGCGCTGCTTGCCGCCCTTGCCGCGTAACAGCACAGTCCGCTCGGCAAGATCGACATCGTCGACCGCGAGGCCGACCGCCTCGGAGATGCGCGCCCCCGAGGCGTAGAGCAACTCGAGCAGCGCCCGGTCACGCAATGCGAGCGCTGTGCCCGGATAGCCGGCCGCCTCCAGCAGGCGCTCGACGTCCTCGACCGCGATCGCCTTCGGCAATCGCCGCGGGGCCACCGGCGGCTTCACTTCCCGCGCCACATCGACCTCGACCAGGCCGTCGACCAGTGCGAACCGGTGCAGGCCGCGCACCGCGACGACCGCACGGGCCGCCGACGACGCCGACAGCGCGGGGTGGTCGGGGTCGCCGGTGCGCAGGTAGGCAAGAAACGCCGTCACCTGTGCGGCATCGACGTCCGCGATCGACGTCACGCCGGCTGCCTCGAGGAAGTCGACGTATCGCGTCAGGTCGCGCCGGTAGGACGAGAGCGTGTTCGCCGCCGAGCCACGTTCGACGGCGAGATGGTCGAGGTAGGCACGCACCACCCGCGTCGGTTCGAGACGACGACCCGAACTGCGCGCGGTACCGACGACCGTCATCGCGGTGTGCGCCAGGGCAGGTCGGCTGCGCGCAAGCCACGCCAGTCGTCGGCGCGGGCAGCGGCCGCGGCCAGCACACCGGCCACCGATGCAGCGTTGGTGATCTCGCCGGCGAGCGCAGCCGCGACCGCATCGCGCAGTGGCATCCGGCTGACGGTCATCGTGACTTCCTCGTGTTCGACGACGAAGCCGTCCGGACGAGGTGCGGGCTCCAGATCGCGCGCGAGGTAGACCCGCACCGTCTCGTCCGAGAATCCCGGCGACGTGTACAGATCGAGAAGCGTGTGCCAAGTCGCGGCCGACAGCTGCGCCTCTTCGGCCAGTTCGCGGCTTGCCGCGATGTGCGCCGGTTCGCCGTCGATGTCGAGCAGGCCGGCCGGCAGTTCGGTGAGCCAGGCCCGCACCGCCGGGCGGTACTGGCGCACGAGCACCACGTTCTCGTCCGCGTCGAGCGCGACCACCACGACGGCGCCCATGTGCGCGACGATCTCGCGCTTGGCGTGCGACCCGTCCGGCATCCGGACGACGTCCTCGCGCACGCCGACGATGCGGCCCTGAAACAGGGAGGTCGAATCGACGACCGCGAAATCGGCCTCGCTCATGTCAGCGACGCTGCAACGGCCGTTCCGTTGACGTGCGCATCGCCGGGTTCGTCGGACTCGTCGTCGTCATGGATCTGCACGGGCAGTCGCTCCTCGTCGCTGTAGTCGAGAGCTGCTGCGATAAGGCCTCGGAACAGCGGGTGCGCGCGGGTCGGACGCGACTTGAGTTCCGGGTGTGCCTGCGTTCCCACGTAGTACGGGTGGGTCTCGCGCGGCAGTTCGACGAACTCGACCAGCCGGCCGTCGGGCGAGGTGCCGGAGATGACGAGCCCGGCCGCTTCGAGCTTGGGCCGGTAGCTGTTGTTGACCTCGTAGCGGTGGCGGTGGCGTTCGGAGACGGTGGTCGCGCCGTACGCGTCGGCCACGACCGAGCCGGCCGTGAGCGCGGCCGGGTAGGCGCCGAGGCGCATGGTGCCGCCCATGTCCGCATCGCCGGACACGATCGCGACCTGGTCTGCCATGGTCGCGATGACCGGGTGCGGCGTGTCCGGCTCGAACTCGGCCGAGCTCGCGCCCTCGAGATCGGCGAGGTTGCGCGCGGCCTCGATCACCATGCACTGCAGGCCGAGACACAGCCCCAGCGCGGGGATGCGCCGCTCGCGCGCATGCCGCAGCGCCCCGAGCTTGCCTTCGATGCCGCGGATGCCGAACCCGCCGGGGACGACGATCGCGTCGACTCCGGCCAGTGCGGCCGCGGCGCCGGCGGGCGTCTCGCAGTTATCGGAGGGCACCCAGCGGATGCTCACGTGCGCACGCTGCGCGAACCCTCCGGCGCGAAGCGCTTCGGACACCGAGAGGTACGCGTCGGGCAGGTCGATGTACTTGCCGACGAGGGCAACGGTGACGTCGGCGCGCGGGTTGTGGACGCGATCGAGCAGATCGCCCCATACCGTCCAGTCGACGTCGCGGAAGGGCAGGCCCAGCCGGCGCACGACATAGGCGTCGAGGCCCTCGGCGTGCAGGACCTTGGGAATCTCGTAGATGCTCGGGGCGTCGACTGCGGCGACGACCGCTTCGGCGTCGACGTCGCACATCAGCGAGATCTTGCGCTTGAGGCCTTCGGGCAGTTCGCGGTCGGCCCGGCACACGATCGCGTCCGGGCTGATGCCGATGCTGCGCAGCGCGGCGACGGAGTGCTGGGTCGGCTTGGTCTTCAGCTCGCCGGACGGGGCGAGATACGGGATGAGCGAGACGTGCAGGAAGAAGCAGTTGTCGCGGCCGACGTCGTGGCGCACCTGGCGCGCGGCCTCGAGGAACGGCAGCGACTCGATGTCGCCGACCGTCCCGCCGATCTCGGTGATCACGATGTGCGGCACGTTGCCGTCGGCGTCGGGGGCCGACATCGCCCGGATGCGGGACTTGATCTCGTTGGTGATGTGCGGGATGACCTGGACGGTGTCGCCGAGGTACTCGCCGCGACGCTCCTTGTAGATCACCGACTGGTAGACCTGCCCGGTCGTGACGTTGGCGGAGGCGACCAGGTCGGTGTCGAGGAAGCGCTCGTAGTGGCCGATGTCGAGGTCGGTCTCGGCACCGTCCTCGGTGACGAACACTTCACCATGTTGGAACGGGTTCATCGTGCCGGGGTCGACGTTGAGGTACGGGTCCAACTTCTGCATGGTGACGCGCAAGCCGCGTGCCTTGAGAAGGGATCCGAGGCTGGAGGCCGTGAGCCCCTTGCCGAGCGAGGAGGCGACGCCCCCAGTAACGAACAGGTGCCGGGTCTGTGCAGGCGTTCGATCCACGGAAGTCCACCTTAACATCTCGGCGACCACCGTGGGGTCAGCCCGAACCCGCCACGCCGAGCAGCTGTTCTGCTTGTTCGCTTTCGCGCTCGGTGAGCAGCCCGCAGGCGTGCAGTTGTCGCAGTAGTCGAGCCCGCGCGAACGAGGTTGCCGCGAATGGGGCCGCAGCGGCGACAACGACGAGGTCTGCGGGCGCGTTGGGCGCATCGGTGCTCGCTGCGGCGGGTTCGCCGCGGCGCCACCGGGCATCGGCGGCGACCAGGCGTTGCCGGATGAACCCCGCCAGGTCGGCGAGGGACGGCAGGCCTGGCAGCTGCACGCGGCTCCTGATCGGTCGGGGCTACTTGCTCGTCGTCGGGAACAGGGCCTGTGCTCCCGGAGCCGTACCGTAGTGCCCGACCTGCGAGTTGATCGCACCGGCCATCGCGAGCGCGGTGGACACCTGGCCGAACGCGGTGTCGGCGTCATCGACCGTGGACACCGTCGACTTGGCGGGCCCGGTGCGCACGCCGGCGATCACACCGTTGCTCTGTGCAGACCCCGCATCGCCGGCGACCACGACCTTTCCGCCGTCGCTGGACAGCCGCGAGACGAGGTCGAGTTCGGCGCCACCGGCGTAGTCGTTGTGCGGGCTCGCGCCGCTGCCGAGGACGACGATGTTCTTGGCCGGCTCGATGCCGGACGGATCGGAGCTGATCATGTGCAGTCCGGAGAACCCGGACAGCACGGTCTTGAGGTCGCTGGCCTGACCGTTGCCGGTGAGCACGAACGACAGCAGCGCGGCCTGCAGCACCCTCGAGTCGCTGGTGTGCTCGGGCAGGGTGATGTCCATCGGCCGCGAAGACCCGGTGGCCAGACCCAGCACCGCGTCGGCCTGACCGGGGTCGATGTAGCCGTTGGACAGCTCGAGCTTCCCGGTGATCTTGGCGCCGGCCGCGGTCAACTCGTTGCCGATGCCGTCGAGCATTCCCGAGCTGGTGCCGGGTAGTGCGACGACGAGCACCGATTGGTTCTTCAGCGAGTTGGCGACAAGCTGCCCACCGAAGGTCGTCACGAACTGGCCGGCCGTGTCTACGTCGCCCTGCAGCGTCTTCACCTGGTTCGCCAGATCGGCGCGGTCTTTCTTGAGGCCGTCGACCTGATGCCGCAGGTCGCTGGTGATCGGGCCGTTGAGGGCGGTGGTGCCGACGACGATCCCGACGGCGAGCGCGAGGATGATGGCGACGAGGGAGACGACGTGGTAACGGAAACTGATCACGAGAACAAGTCCTGAACCCAGTGGTAGAGGTGGTCGAACTGCTGGCCGATGTCGGTGAGGTAGTTGCGTCCGACGTGCGAGGCGGCCAGGGCCGCCGCGACCGCCAGCAATGCCGCGATCACCAGCAGCAGCAGGGCGGCGCCGGAGATCCGGTTGCGATACAGCCGCATGACCCCGCTGGCGTCGACGACCTTGCCGCCGACGCGAAGCCGGGTGAGGAACGTCGACGCCATGCCGACCCGGCCCTTGTCGAGGAACTCGGTCAGGGTGGCGTGCGTGCCGACCGCCACGATGAGTTCGGCGCCCTTGTCGTCGGCGAGCAGCATCGCGACGTCTTCGCTCGTGCCGCTGGTCGGAACGGTCACGGTCGCGATGCCGAGATCCTGCACGCGGGCCAGGCCCGGCGCGCGGCCGTCGGGGTAGGCATGGACGACGATCTCGGCGCCGGTGGCGAGGGCGGCATCGGACACGGCGTCCATGTCGCCGACGACCATGTGCGGCTTGAGGCCGGCCTCGAGCAACACGTCCGCGCCGCCGTCGACTCCGATGAGCACGGGCTTGTATTCGCGGATGTAGTGCTTGAGCGCCTTGAGTTCCTTGTCTTGGTTGAACCCGCGCACGACCACGAGCACGTGCTTGCCGGCGAACTTGGTGCGTACGTCGGGCAGGCCGACGCCGTCGAGCAGCATGTCGCTCTCGCGACTCATGTACTCCGAGGTGTTCGCCGCGAACGCCTCGAGCTGGGTGGCCAGCCCGCGCTTGGCCTCGGTCATCAGCGCCGCGACGGTTTCGGTGCTCTGCGCGGTGCCCTGGGCGACGACGTCCTCGCCGATCAGGACGAGATCGCCGTCGACGCGGACGCGAGCGCCTTCTTTGACCGCGCCGAAGATCTCAGCACCGACGTTGTCGACCAGGGCGATACCGGCCTCGACGATGACCTCGGGGCCGAGGTTCGGGTAACGCCCGGAGATGCTCGGTTGGGCGTTGATGATCACGGCGGGACGGGCGGCGATCAGCGCCTGGGCCGAAACCCGGTCGAGGTCGACGTGGTCGATGATCGCGATGTCGCCGGGATTGAGCCGCCCGGCGAGCCTGGTGCTGCGCCGGTCGAGTCGCGCGACGCCACTGATGCCGGGCAGGCCGGCCGGGCGACGGCGCAGGGAGCTCACCTTCATGGAATCCCATGCTGCCACTCGACGGCGCTTGTTCCGGCCGCGCCACGCGGTCATCGGCGGCTTTTCACCGGCTTTCTCACGGGTTCGTCAGCGGGTGCGCCGGGGCTTGCACCCGCCGCATCGGCGAGCAGTTCGGCCGCGTGGTCGAGCGCCGTGCGGGAGTCGGTGCCGGCGAGCATGCGGGCGAGTTCGGCGCGGCGCTCGTCGCCGGTCACGACGCGGACGTCGCTCGCGGTGACGGCGGCAGTGCCGTCGGAGCGCTTGTCCACGACGATGTGGGTGTCGGCGAACGCGGCGACCTGGGCGAGATGGGTGACCGCGATGACCTGCGGTCGACCGGAGCCGTGTGCGAGGCGGGCCAGCCGACGGCCGACCTCGACCGCAGCCCGGCCGCCGACGCCGGCGTCGACCTCGTCGAAGACCATGGTGGGGACGGGCGCGGTGCCGGCGAGGCACAGCTCGATGGCCAGCATCACGCGCGAGAGCTCACCGCCGGACGCGCCGCGGGCCAGCGCGAGCGCCGGTGCGTCGGGCTGGGCCTGCAGCAGGATCTCGATCTCGTCCGCCCCGTCGGCGCCCACGGCGCCGCGCGGGCGTACCTCGACCGAGCAGGTCGCGTGCTGCATCGCGAGGCCGTTGAGCTCGGTCGTGACCGCGGTGCCCAAGCGGGTGGCCGCAGCGGTGCGCCGCGCAGTCAGGTCGGCAGCGAGCCGGTCGACCTCGGCGCCGAGTTCGTCCCGGCGAGCGGCGAGTGCGGCGAGGGCCTCGTCCGACACGTCGATCTCGGCCAGGCGCCGCGCGGCCTGCGTCGACCACGCACTCACAGCGTCGAGGTCGCCCTCCGGACCGTCCGCGTACTTGCGCACCAGCGCGATCAGGACGGCGCGGCGCGCCTCGATCTGTTCGAGGCGCTGCGGATCGGCGTCGAGACCGGCCTCGTACGCGCCGAAGTCGGCGCCGAGCTCGACGGCCAGGGCGGTCAGTTCGGCAACCCGGGCCGTGAGCGCGTCGAGTTCGGGATCGGCACCGGCCTGCTGATCGAGCGCGCGACGGGCCGTGCCGAGCAGTGCAGCCACGTCGGCTGAGTCGGCGATCGGGTCGTCGGCGTCGCCGAGCAGCGCGTCGTGCGCCTGGTGCGCCGCCAGGCGAAGCGCGTCGGCGTGGGCGAGGCGCCCGGCGGCGGCAGCCAGGTCGGTGTCTTCGCCGGGCAACGGAGCGGCTGCCTCGATCTCGGCCAGACCATGGCTGAGCAGATCTGCTTCGCGGCGCAGTTCGCCGATGTGGGCGCGGCGTTCGTCGAGTTCGGCCGCCGCGGCTCGCCACGACCGGTAGGCGGCGGCGAACTCGGTGAGGTCGATGCCCGCGTAGCGATCCAGTGCCGCGCGCTGTTCGCTCGGCCGGGCGAGGCGCAACTGATCGGACTGGCCGTGCACAGTGAGCAGGTGCTCGGCGAGCTCGCCCAACACCGCGATCGGCGTGGGTGCGCCGCCGACGTGGGCGCGGGAGCGACCTGCCGCGCTGACGGTGCGCCGAAGGACGAGACCGGACGACGCGGCACCGCTGCCGCTGCCGTTGCCACCGCCGCCGGCGCTGCCGCCGTCCTCATCATCGAGTTCGCCGCCGGCGTCGCGCACACGCACCGCTGCCGCCGAGTCCGTGTCGAGCTCGAGCCGGCCGTCGACGGTGGCCTGGTCGGAGCCCGATCGCACGCGGGCCGCGTCGGCCCGTCCACCGAAGAGCAGCAGCAGTCCGGACACGACCATCGTCTTGCCGGCGCCGGTCTCCCCCGTGACCACCGTCAGGCCGGGCCCGAGGGGCAACGTGGCGTCCTCGATGACGCCGAGCCCGCGGATGCGCAGTTCCTCGAGCATCAGCGTTCCTCGAGCGTCACAGTTCCGGCGAGTCGGTCGCCGCTTGGGGCGTCGCCTCGCGCAGGCTGCGGACAGGAAGCTGGAACTTGGTGACCAGCCGGTCGGCGAAGCTCCAGCCGGCGAAGCGGGCGATGCGAACGGGGAGTTCGCCCTTGCTGATCTGCACGCGCGAGCCGGGTGGCACCGGCACCGAGCGACGTCCGTCGCTGCTCATCGCGCCCTCGTGACCGGCGCTGAGCAGGTCGATGTCGACGGTCGAGGTGGGCGCGACGACGACCGGACGGGCGAACAGCGCGTGCGCGGCGTTCGGCACGAGGACGAGCGCGTCGACGTTGGGCCACACGATCGGTCCGCCGGCCGAGAACGCATAGGCGGTCGAGCCGGTCGGCGTGGCGCACAAGATGCCGTCGCACCCGAACCGTAGAAGTGGCCGCGAGTCGACAGCGACTGCGATCTCGAGCATGCGCTCGCGGTTGGTGCGCTCGATCGACACCTCGTTGAGCGCCCACGCGCGCGACTGCACTGCACCGTCGACGAGCACCGTGGCATCGACGGTGGCGCGCTCCTCGACCTCGTACTCGCGGCGCACGACGGCTTCGATCGTGGCGTCGAGCGCGTTGGGCTCGGCCTCGGCGAGGAAGCCGACGTGGCCGAGGTTCACGCCGATCAGCGGCACGCCGGCCGGCCGGGCGAACTCGGCTGCCCGGAGGAACGTGCCGTCGCCGCCGAGGGTGAGCGTGACCTCCGCACCGTCGGCGGCGTCGCCGACGCTGACCGGAACGACGCCGGGGACATCGACGTGCTCGGCCTCGTCGGCCAACATGCGCACGGCGAGGCCGGCCGAGACGAGCAGCGTGCACGCGCGAGTCGCCTCCTCGCAGATCTGGCGGCGCTCGGTGTGCGCGACCAGCAGCACGGATCGGCCTGACTCGCCCATCACTCCACCCCCGTCCCGGTCTCCGGCTGTGACTGCGAGTGCGGCCCCGACGCCACCGCGCCTTCCACGATCGCCCGGATCCCGTCCTCGCCGCATTCGACACGCGGTTCGCGACGCAGCCACAGAAAGAATTCCACGTTCCCGGAAGGCCCGGGCAACGGGCTCATGCACACTCCCGCGGTCCGCCAACCCAGCTCGCGCGCGGCGGCGGCCACCCCGACGACGGCGTCGGCGCGCAAGGCCGGGTCGCGCACGACGCCGCCGCTGCCCAATCGCTCGCGGCCGACCTCGAACTGTGGCTTGACCATCGGCAGCAGATCACCGTCAGGTTCGGTGCACGCGGTGAGCGCGGTGAGCACCAACCGCAGGGAGATGAACGACAGATCCGCGACGGTCAGCGACGCCGGCCCGCCGATCGCATCGGGAGTCAGCGCGCGCACATTTGTGCGGTCGTGCACAACCACGCGGTCGTCCGAGCGCAGCTTCCACGCGAGCTGGCCGTACCCGACGTCGACGGCTACGACCTCACGGGCGCCGGCGCGCAGCAGCACGTCGGTGAACCCGCCCGTCGAGGCGCCCGCGTCGAGGCAGCGCCGCCCCGGCACGGCGATCCCGTCGAAGACCTCGAGGGCGCCGGCCAGCTTGAAACCGCCCCGCGAGGCGTAGTCGGGGTCCGAGCTGTCCTCGAGCACACGCACTGCCGCGTCTGCGGTCACTCCGGTCGCAGGCTTGCGGGCGATCACGCCACGTACCTCGACCCGTCCGGCGCCGATCAGCGTCGCCGCGTGCTCACGCGAGCGCGCAAGCCCACGCCGGACGAGTTCGGCATCAAGGCGTTGGACGCGGGAAGGCATCAGCAGCACACGAGGTCTGATGGCGCCTACGCGTCGTCGATCTCGCGCAGCGCTTCCTGTAGCTGGACATGCACCTGGTTGTAGACCTCGGCATGCTCCTGCAGCGGCCGCCCGGCCAGTCCGTCGAGGATCGCGAGATCGAGCGTCGCCACGTCGGGGGTGCCGACCTGGGTCGACCCGTCGGCCGGCCCGCCGGTCGACTCGTCCACAGACGCGTCGGGCTGGTCCTGCGGTGTCGGCTGCACGGTGGTTGTCCCCTTCGCTGGCTCGCGGGTCTCGACGGTACCTCCTGAGCGACTGCGGTAGCGTCGCGCACAGGTGCCCAGGTCCGCCGCGCGGCCACACCCGAAGTCACACCGACAGTGCAGTCGCGACCGCGTCCGGAGGATCGATGGCCAGCGTCGAGGAGTGCGATACCGCCTTCCGCGCCCTTGCCGAGCGCCTTGACGACACCGATCCCGCCAAACGCACGACTCTCGATCGCACCCTCTCGTGTCGACTTCCCGATCTCGACGTGACCTTCGTCGGGCATTTGCACGACGGGACGCTGACGGACATTCACCAGATCGACGGCGACTCGGAGGCACCCAAGGCGCAGGTGCGGCTGACCATGTCGAGCGACGACCTGGTCGACCTCGTCGCCGGCCGCACGAAGTTCGCAACGGCCTGGGCCAACCGCCGGATCAAGATCGATGCCAGCGTGTTCGACCTGGTCAAGCTGCGCTCGATCTTCTAGCGCGACCTCACCCGAGCCCGAGTTCGGCAAGGTGCTTCTGAGCCGCGTCGGACTCCGCCCGCACCTGCCACTCGGCACCGTCGGCGTCACCTGCCGCGGTCCAGGCGGCACTGCACAGCGCCCGCAACGGGTCGAGGTCGTCGCGCGATAGCTCGCCCGATAGCTCGCCCGATGCCTCATCCGTTGCCGTACGCAACGTCATCCGCCGCCCGTCGACCGTGGCTTCCCACTCGCCGCAGCGGGCAGTCGCCCCGGACATGTCGACCCGGGGGTGCTCGGCCAGTAGCCCGGCCACTGACGCCGAGACGAAATCGGGTCGGTGCCGTGGACCGGCCGACAACAGGTCCGCGGCGTCGGTTACCCCGGTGAGCACCAGCAGGCTCGGACATCCGACAGCCGCGGCGCCCTCGATATCGGTGTCGAGACGGTCGCCCACGACGATCGGACGTTGAGCCGCCGAGCGCTGGACCGACTCGCGGTGCATCGTCGGATCGGGCTTGCCCGTCGAGGTCGGGGTGACCCCGGTCGCGTGGCGCAGCGCAGCGACCATCGACCCGTTGCCCGGCAAGGGACCGCGTGGCGAGGGCACTGTCGGATCGAGGTTCGTGGCGATCCACGGCACTCCCGCCCGGATCGCCACTGCGCCTTCGGCGAGCTGCTTCCAGTCCAGCTCCGGCGAGTAGCCCTGTACGACAGCCTGTGGCGAGTCGTCGGCGGAGAAGACCGGAGTCAGCCCGCGTTCGCGCAGCGCAGTCACAAGACCGGTCGTACCCACCACGAGGACCGGCGCCCCCGCCGGCAACCGGTCGGCAAGGTAGTGCGCCGCCGCCTGCGACGAGGTGGTCACTTCGGCGGGGTCGGCCGGAATGCCCAGCTCCGTCAGGTGTTCGGCCACCGAATCCGGGGTGCGCGCGGCGTTGTTCGTCACGAAAGCCAGTCGCATGCCGGCCTCGCGTGCACCCGCGAGCGCCTGTGGCGCACCCGGCACCGCGTCGCGGCCAACGTAGACGACCCCGTCGAGGTCCAGCAAAGCCACGTCGAAGCTCGTCGCGAGCGTCCCCCGGCTCGCCGTCAAGGACGCGCGCATGGGGCCGATCCTGCCATTGCCGCGGGGCCGAGAGACGACCTGGATACGATCGAGCATCGTGACTGCTTCTTCTGCCGCGCCGCGCCGGGGCCTGCGGCTCGAGCCACTGCGAGCTCTTCGTCCCGCCGCCGACGGCGCCGACCTGGCTGCGTTGCTGTGCCCGCCCTACGACGTCATCGATGCTGACGAGCGGGCCGCGCTGCTCGCGGCCGACCCCGACAATGCCGTCGCGGTGATCCTGCCCGAGGCAGCCGGCGACGCGGACCCGTACCAGGACGCGGCGCAGCGCCTCGAGTCCTGGGTGGAACGCGGGCACATGCGTGTAGACACCGATCCGGCTCTCTACGTCTACGAGATGCGTGACGGATCGGGCGCGGCCACGCGAGGGCTGCTCGGCGCGATCGAGCTTCGCGACCCCGCTGACGGCGTCATCCTGCCGCACGAGAACACCATGGCCGGTCCGGTCGCCGACCGGCTTGCGCTGATGAGCGCGACCGAGACCAACGTCGAGGCCATCTACCTCGTCTACGACGGCGGCGGCCCGGCCTCCGACGCGGTTGCCTCGGTCGATCACGCCGATCCGATTGCGCAGGCGACGACCGACGACGGCATCACCCACACGCTGTGGCGCCTCGAGGACGCGCAGACGCTGCGGGCAGTGGCCGACGATCTGTCGAACCGTCGCGCGCTGATCGCCGACGGGCATCACCGGTATGCGACTTACCGCGAACTGCAGCAGCAACTGCGCGAATCGCGCGGCCCCGGCGCGTGGGACTTCGGCCTCACCCTGCTCGTCGACTCGAGCAGCTACGGCCCGCAGGTGCACGCGATTCATCGCGTCGTCTCGCTCCCGCTGGTCGAGGCCCTCGAGAAGCTCGAGGGGTGGGAGGTCGAGGTCACCGAAGCCGGCTCGCCCGAAGAGGCGCTGGCCGAGGTCGAACAGCGCGACCCGGCTGCGGGCTTCGCTGCGGTGTTGACCGACGGTGAGCGCTCGCTGGTCGTCGCGGACGCCGGACGGCGCATCCGGGCAGCAAGCATGCACGAGGGCGAGACTGCGACGCTCACCGATCTCGATGTGACGGTGCTTCATCGCGGGCTCGTCGAACAGGTTTGGGGCCTGGAAGACACAGTGGACACGGTCGGCTACGCGCATTCGATCGACGAGGCGGTCCGTGCGGCACGGGCGCGAGGGGCAACAGCCGTGCTCCTCCGCGCAACCCCGGTGGCAGCCGTCGCGGCCGTCGCTGCCGCCGGCGCACGCATGCCACGCAAGTCGACGCTGTTCACGCCGAAACCGGCTTCTGGCCTGGTCATGCGTCGTTTCGCCGACGCCGAGCCGAGCGCGCCGAACTCACCATGACTTCGTAACGGCTGCCCAATCCGGCGCTGGAACGCCAGAAGCGTCGGTGCAAGGCACCGTTGACCTCGAGCACGTCGCCCGGTTGAGCTCGCTCGACACTGCGACGTGCCCGCGGCACCACGGTGGCGCAGTCGATGCTGTCGACCCGCGCACGGGCCTCGGCACCGTCCGGCGGGCGATCGACGGTGAGCCGGAACGTCAGGATCTCATCGCCGCTGGGCAGTTCACGGGTCAGCGGCTCGGCTGCCAACCGGCCGCGCAGGAACACGGCGTTGTCGGCCGGCTCGTCAACTGAAGTAGTCATGGCGCCATCGTGCGCCGCGCATGCCGCCCGCGGGGCATAACCGGATACGCGGTGGATGACGCCGCGGTTGTGGACGATCGACGGGCGAATTGTCGCCCGTCAGTGCTATGCGCGCGCCGTTTACAGCAGGTCGGCGGCGCGTTCGGCGGCGTCGGTCTCGCCCTCGACATCGAGCCCCGCCGCTGCGGCGAACCAGCCGGCAGCCTCTTCGGTACGGCCGAGCTCAGCGAGCACATCCGCGTAGGCGTACCAGAGGCGAATCGCGCCGGGCCGCGGCCTGTCGCGGTTGAGCCCGCCTCGGGCCAGTACGGCCAAGGCGGCGTCGAGCTGGCCACCGTCGCGGCGCGCGCCCGCAACTACGATCAGCAGCTCGGCTCGGGTTTCGGGATCCAGCTTGGCGACATCGGGGTCGCTGAGCATGCGGATCGCCTGGCCTGGCCGGCCGAGAGCCCGCTCACAATCCGCGATCAACGGCAGGTTGCGCGGATCGCCCGAGATCCGCCGAGCGGTGCGCAGCTCGGTGAGCGCCTCTGTCCACTCCTGCGCGTGGTAGGCCGCCACGCCGACTGCTTCGCGCACGACAGCGAGCCGAGAAGCGCGCCCTCGTGCCGCGCGGGCGTGTGCCAGCGCCTTGGCCGGATCGGTGTCCAGTGCCAGGCCGGCGGCGATCAGGTGCGCGGCCACCACCTCGGCGTTCGGCTTGCTCAAGCTGCGCAGCTCGGCGCGGACCTGCCGATCGAGCATCGACATGTCCAGCCCGGCCGGCGGCTCTGGCCCTCGCTCGGCCCGGGTCGCGGCAGCATATCGATTTGCGTCTCGCTCCGGCCTGCCCTCGTGGGTGCCGGCCGGCCTGCGGGTCTGCCGGCCGGCGCGGTCATCACGGCGCGGGCCGCCGGTGCGGTCGTCACGGCGCGGGCCGCCGGTGCGGTCGTCACGGCGCGGACCGCCGGTGCGGTCGTCACGGCGCGGGCCGCCGGTGCGGTCGTCACGGCGCGGACCACCCGTGCGGTCGTCACGGCGCGGACCACCCGTGCGGTCATCACGGCGCGGACCACCCGTGCGGTCATCACGGCGCGGACCACCAGTGCGGTCATCACGGCGCGGACCACCAGTGCGGTCATCACGGCGCGGACCACCAGTGCGGTCATCACGGCGCGGACCACCAGTGCGGTCATCACGGCGCGGACCACCAGTGCGGTCATCGCGACGCGGACCACCGGTGCGGCCGTCGCGCGGCCGGCCGCCGGAACTGCGGCGGTCACGGCCAGATGAGGAAGTCACGTGCTCTACTTTCACGGTCGTTTTGTGCCTTAAACGGATCAAGGGCCGCCCGGCAAACCGGGCGACCCTTGTCCAAAGTGTGTCCGGCGACGTCCTACTCTCCCACGCAGTGGCCCGCGCAGTACCATCGGCGCTGAGAGGCTTAGCTTCC
>CAVWFN010000013.1:0-122395 GCA_963754285.1 uncultured Actinomycetota bacterium | reverse complement strand
GCCGCAGCGCCTCGGACTCTTCCTCGTCGTCCCAGGTGAACTCCGAGGACTCTTCGCCGTCGGAGCTGACGTCGGCCTCACTTGGGTCGGACTCGTCGTCGCCCTCGGCGGCCTCGGCGCCGGCGGTTTCCTTCTTGCCGTCTGCGCTGGCCGCGGCCTTTGTGGCTGCTGCCTTGCCCGCCGTTTTGGTCGCCGCCTTGGCGGCGCCCTTCGCGGGCGCCTTCTTCGCAGCTTCCTTCGTCCCGGCGTCCTTGGCAGCGCTCGGCGTCGCCGCCGCCTTCGGCGCTGACTTCTTCGCCGGCGCCGCCTTCTTCGCGGCGGGCTTGACCGCCGCGGTCGTCCGCTTGGTGGCCGTCCCGGCCGCTACGGCGGTCTTGCCACGCGTCGACGTGATGTCGGCGTCGGAAACTTCGTCAGCTTTCTGGCTGGATACCACTGGTGACCTTTCACCACAGGCGCTCGCGAACGTCAGGCGTCCGGACGCGATATGAATCTCCGCGTATCGCGGCTGGCAGGCGCGGTGGGAAACAGGCCGTCTGTTTGTTGGCTCATCGTTCGAGTCCAGTACGTGCGCAGTCCCGTTCCAATATTGTACTGCGGTCGTGGTGATCCGCAGGTCGAAGCCCGTCGAGCGCGCCGCGTGTCACTCGCCGTGCTTCTCGGCGGCAGCGATCGCCGCGCCGACGATGCCGGCATCGTTGAGCAACTCCGCCGGTTTGACCGGCGCATGCAGGTCGAGGCGCGGCACCCACTTGTCGGCGTCCTTGCTCACACCGCCGCCGACAACGAACAGGTCAGGGGTGAACAGGCTTTCGACATGGGACATGTAGCGCTGCACGCGTTTGGCCCAGTCCTTGTAGGACATCTTGTGCTCTTCGCGCACCGAAGCCGCGGCTCGCTTCTCGGCGTCGTGGCCGTCGAGTTCGAGATGGCCGAGCTCGGTGTTCGGGACGAGCGTGCCGTTGTACATCAGCGCGCTGCCGATGCCGGTGCCGAACGTCAGCAGCAGCACGACGCCCGACACGCCCTTGGCCGCCCCGAACCGCGCCTCGGCGATACCGGCGGCATCGGCATCGTTGAGCACGTACACGTCGGTTGACGATCCCGTGGCCTTCGTGAAGCACTTGTCGACGTCCGTGCCGATCCAGCTCGGATCGACGTTGGCAGCCGACCGCGCGACCCCGTGCTGGATGACCGCGGGAAACGTCGCGCCGACCGGGCCGTGCCAGCCGGCGTCGGACACCAGCTTGGCGACGACCTCGGCGACAGCGTCCGGGGTCGAGGGACGGGGGGTGAGGATGCGGATGCGCTTGGTCAGCAGCTGCCCGGTCGTCGTGTCGACGATTGCACCTTTGATCCCGGTGCCGCCGATGTCGATGCCGAACGCCCTACCGGGCACGTGGCCTGTCGTGTCGCCGGCATCCGCAGCAGTCATGCCGATGACCATAGCGTCGTGTGGTGCGATGGCAGAGTGAGCGATCCGGCGACTGAGACCGCGGCGGACGCCGGTCACGTCGAGTTGGGACTGTTCGCCGTCGCCCTGGCCCGCGGTGCTGCCGAGGTCGTTCGCCGCGGCGCCGAGACGGCGATCGAGACCGCGTCGAAGACAACCAGCACGGATCTCGTCACCGATGTCGACCGCGACAGCGAACGCTGGCTGGTCGAGCACATCCGTGCGCGACGCCCGCATGATGCGATCCTCGGCGAGGAGGGCGGCGAACGTCGCGGCACGTCCCGGGTGCGTTGGCTCGTCGATCCGATCGACGGGACGGTGAACTTCGTCCTCGGGTTGCCGGTGTTCGCCGTGTCGGTCGCTGCCGAGGTCGACGGCGCCGTGGTCGCCGGGGCCGTGTGCAATCCGGTCACGGGCGAGATGTTCCACGCCACGCACGGCGGCGGGGCGTGGCTGGGAGATGTGCGCTTACGGGGCCCGCGTGACATCCCGATCGAGCGTGCAGTCGTCGGTACCGGATTCGGCTACGACCGCAGTCGGCGTGAACGCCAGGGGCAGGTCGCCGCCCGGTTGCTGCCGCTGGTCGCCGACCTGCGACGCATCGGGTCGGCCGCCCTTGACCTGTGCGCCGTCGCGGCCGGTCGGCTCGACGCCTACTTCGAGGCCGGCCTGAACCCCTGGGACTACGCGGCGGGCGCCCTGATCGCTACCGAAGCCGGCTGCTCCGTTTCGGGGCTGCGCGGGCGTGCGCCGACCGATGCGTTCGTCGCTGCGGCCGGCCCGCGGCTCGCGCGCGATTTCTACGACCTGCTCGAGCGGCTCGGCGCGGACGACGTGCTCTGACCCGGAGCGTTAGCGGTCAGCAGCCGGACGTCGATCGAGGGTGGCTGGAGACCTTTCCGTACTTGAGGTGGTCGGTGCGCAACGCGCGCCGCACCGCCTTCGGCGAGGCCACCTGCTTGAACTTCAACCCGAGCGAGACGATGACGGTGTGACTCGAGGCGTCCGTCGCCTTCAGCACCGCGTGCGGCAGGTAGAGCCGCAGCAACGTCGCTGCCGCGAGCGAGCTCGGCCCGTAGCGGATCTCGGCCACCCCGGCGATCGCTCCGTGGCCGCCATAGGGAGCTCCGTCGTTCACGGCTGGGCCGCTGATCTTGAATCCGCGCTTGATCAGCGCCTTCTTCGTGTCACCCGCGATGCCCTTGCGATTGGTCGAGTTGACCACCTGCACGGACACCTTCCGCTCGTGCGGGACGACCGTCACCTTCGATGACGGCGCGCTCGACCCGGTCGTACAGGACGGCGTCGGCGAGGCGGCACTGTCCGTGCGGTGAATCACGCGGAACCAGACGATCGCGGTGAGCAGGCACAGCACCCCGATGAACGCCAGCGCAGGCAACGGCCGCCGACGTTCCGGAGCGGTCATCGTGTCGTCCTGCCTGGCATCTCGAGCGGCCCGGGAACCCCCGGTTTATCCGCGCCAGCCTAGGCCAAGGGCACGCCGGGAATGCGGATCGCCGCCCCGCGGTTCGTGTGAAATCCATGCGCGGTACGGTTCCGCCTTCCAGGCGTAGTTCGACGTGTTACGACGGAGGACCAGATCACAGATATTCCCCAGCTGATTCGGGCACAAAATCTGGGTCCCGTGCGTTGCACGCGCCGGACGGACCTTCGTGAAGCCACACGAACCGCGCAGACGTCCTGACCACCGCGCACCACCTACATCCCACCAGCACACCAACGAATACACACGAGACCAATCCCAAATGGGGGAGTGACAGTAGATGGCCACCGACTACGACGCACCGCGTCGCGGTGAAGTCGACGAAATGGGCGAAGACTCGCTCGAAGAGCTGAAGGCCCGCCGCGCCGAGGCGCAGTCGGGCTCGATCGACGTGGACGAGACCGAACTCAACGAATCGCTCGAGCTGCCAGGAGCCGACCTGTCCAGCATGTCGGGCGAAGAACTGACCGTGCGCGTGCTGCCCAAGCAGGACGACGAATTCACCTGTGCGAGCTGCTTCCTGGTGCACCACCGCAGCCGCCTGGCCCGCCAGAAGAACGGCCAGCCGATCTGTAGAGACTGTGCTTGATCTGATCCGCCGGGGTTCGACCTGGTCTCCCCCCTCGCTCCGCTCGGGGGGATCCTGCGGCCGAAATCGCAAGCTCGCTTCGCTCGCGCGAGCGGCGGGGTCGGCTCGAAGCCGTCGTCGCTGACGCTCCTTTGGGCTTGAGCCTCCCGTCGGGGTGACGTAGTTGGTTGCGTCCCAGCCTTGATCCGGTGATCTAAAGACTCGCTCGCAGCCCTCCACCTCCGTCGATGGTGAGCGTCTGGCCGGTGATCCAGGCGGCGTCGGAGGAAGCCAGGAAGGCCACGGCGGCGCCGATGTCCTCGGGTTCGCCCAGGCGACCCAGGGGATAGGCAGCAGCCGCCTTGGCCTCGTCCGCGGCATAGAGCGCCTCGGCGAAACGCGTCTTGACCACCGCCGGCGCGACCGCGTTGACGCGCACGTTCGGCGCAAGCTCCGCGGCCAGCTGCAGCGTCAGCCCGATCAGGGCCGACTTGCTCACGCCGTAGTAGGCGATCCCCGGCGCGGGGTGCTGACCCGCGACCGAGGCGATGTTCACGACTGCCCCAGGACCCGACGCCCCCAGCCCGTGCTCGAGCGCACCACGCGTCCAGGACAGGGCCGCGAGCACATTCACGTCCATGATCTTTCGGGCGACACCCTCGTCGAGTTCGGTCAGCCGGCCGTAGGCCGGGTTGATGCCCGTGTTGTTGACCAGGACATCGAGGCGGCCGAATTCGCGGTCGATCAGCTCGAACGCCTCGCGCTGGTGATCCGGATCGTCTGCGCGCCCGGCGATCGGCACCGCGACCTCGTGGCCGCCGAGCGACGCCGCGGCCTCCTGCAGCGGCTCGGGCTTGCGGGCGGTGATCGCCACCCGGCCGCCCTCAGCCACGATGCGCGCCGCCACGGCGAGACCGATGCCGCGGCTCGCGCCCGTGATCAGGGCGGTCTTACCCGCGAAACGTCGACCAGTGTTGTCCGGCGTGGCGCTCATAGCGCGAGCCTAGCGAGAGCGCGTCAGTGGCAGGTCAGTGCGCTGATCAGTGCGCTGAGCGGACGAGTTCGACCACGCGCTGCGGGTGCCGGCTCGAGATCACCCAGTACGGCGTCGGGTCGTCCGGATCGTCGATCCACAGCTGCACGCCCGGTCCGACCCACGGACGGATCGACACGAACGCGGCCGGGTCGCCCTCGCGGCCGACAACCCGGCGCAGGGTCAGCGCGTCGAGAGACACCGCGCCGCTGATGTCGGCAAGGGGGATGTGCGCGTCACGGATTCGCAGTTCGCCGTCGCTGATCACAAGCGCGCCACGGCCGAGCGACCACACGATCACGACCGAGAGCGGCAGCAGGATCCCGAACGACAGGTAATCGGTCAGGGCGAGCGAGCTGATGTGGAACTCGGCGGCCAGCAGCCCGGCAACGAACAACGCCACGGCGTACCACCACCATGGCGGACGGAGCGTCTCGCGGTACTGCACCGTGTGCGAGGCGTCGCTGCTTGCGGTCACGGCTTCGAGGGTAGCGTTGCCGCCCGTGGAGCCCGTGCTCGTCAAGCGTCTGGACGCCGAACTGCCCCCGCCGGTGTACGCCCTTCCCGGCGATGCGGGCGCCGATATCGTGGCCGCGCAGGACATCCGGCTCGACCCCGGAGCGCGCGCGGTGCTGCCCACCGGCATCGCGATCGCCGTCCCCGATGGGTATGCAGCCTTCGTGCATCCGCGCTCCGGGCTCGCCGCTCGGGCCGGCCTCGGCCTGGTCAACGCGCCGGGCACGATCGACTCCGGCTATCGAGGCGAGATCAAAGTGATCGTGATCAACCACGATTCGTCGGCGGCGCTGCACCTGAGCCGCGGCGAACGGATCGCGCAGTTGGTGTTCCAACGGGTCGAGACGGCCCGATTCGTCGAGGTGGACGAGCTGCCCGAGTCGGTCCGCGGCACCGGTGGCCACGGGTCGACCGGCGGTGCGGCAGTCTTGACCACGGCATCGTCCGCGTCGGCGAAGGAGGAGCGGCAGTAGTGGCATTCGGACGCAAGAAGGGTGCCCGTCGAAGGCTCCCAAGCGCAACGAGCGGGCCAAGCTGGACGCGACTCCGCCGTGGGAGCAGCGCGTGCGCGAGGAAACGGAGCCGACGACCGGTCCGTGGGACGAGCGCGACGCCCCCACCGACGACATCGCGCGCGCCGACCTCGGGGCGCTGCTCATCCCGGTCGGCGCGGGCCTGGACCTGCAGGTCGAGGTCAACGAAGCGCAGGAGATCGTCTCCGCGACGCTCGGCTCCCGCGCCGGGACGATGCAGATCGGCCTGTTCGCCGCCCCGCGCAACGAAGGCATCTGGGACGAGGTACGCGCCGAGATCCACGAGTCGCTCACCCAGCAGCGCGCCAAGCCGGTCGAGCGCGAGGGCGGCTCCTTCGGCACCGAGCTCACCGCGGTGCTCCCGGCGCAGGGCGGCGCACGCACGCCCGTCCGGTTCATCGGCGTGGACGGGCCGCGCTGGTTCCTGCGGGCAATGCTGGCCGGCCAGGCCGCCGACCCCGGCCACGCCGAGGTCTTCGAAGAGGCGTTTCGTCAGATCGTCGTCGTGCGGGGCAACACCCCGCTCCCGGTGCGCGAACCGGTGCCGCTGTCGCTGCCCAAGGACGCCCTCGAACAGGCCGGCGACGGCAGTGACACAACCGACGGTGCAACCGACGACGGAACTGACGGCGCAACCGACGACGCAAGCGCCTGACGCGGTTACCCTGGACTCGTGGGTAAAGGCCTGTCGCTGCGTCATCGCCTGACGGCGAGCGCGCACCGCCTCGACGCCGCCGAGCTCGAGGCGGATGTCGAGAAGATGCCGTGCGCGAAGATGCGCGACATCACCGAGGGTGCGACCGCGGTCGTCGGCGGCCGCGTGCGGTCGGTGACGTTCACCCCGACCGCCAACGTCCCGATGCTCGAAGCGGAGTTGTACGACGGCTCCGATGTGGTGCGCCTGGTCTGGCTCGGACGGCGCCGCATCGCCGGCATCGAGCCCGGCCGCAAGCTGCTCGCGCGTGGGCGCGTCGGCATGCACAACGGCGCCCGCGCGATCTACAACCCGTGGTACGAGCTGAAGTGAGTTCGTCGCAGCCCGAACAGCCGAAGTCCAAGACCGATCTTCGCGAGACCTACCGCAAACAACTGCGCGACAGCATCGGCGGCTGGTCGGGGACCGCGATCACCGCGTTGCCGACGGTGGTCTTCGTCATCGTCAACACGGTCTCGACGCTGCGCGTGGCGATCATCAGCGCGATCGCGACCGGGCTCGCGCTGGCCGGCTACCGGCTGGCCCGCAAGCAGTCGACCCAGCAGGCGATCTCGGGATTGTTCGGTGTGCTCATCGCCGCGCTGATCGCAGCCCGCACCGGGCAGGCGCGCGGCTACTTCCTGCTCGGCATCTGGACGAGTTTCCTCTACGCCGTCCCGTTCGCGGTGTCGGTGGTCGTGCGCCGCCCGCTCGTCGGTTGGCTGTGGGAGTTCCTCGATCCGTCACCGCCGGACCCTGACGACCCCGATCGGCCCTGGTACCGGCGCCGGCCGCTGCTGCGCGCGTACACGATCGCGACGTTGATCGGCACCGCATTGTTCTTGGCGCGTGGCATCGTGCAGGCCACGCTGTACCACGACAACGCGACGGGCTGGCTCGCGTTCGCGCGGGTCGCGATGGGCTACCCGCTTTACATCGCGGCGGTCGGCGCCGGCTACTGGGTCGTGCGGCGCGTGCGACACCAGCTGCCCGTCCACCTCAAGGACGAGCTCGCCCAACCTGTCGCCGACCCGACCGAGTCAGCCCCGGAACCCGCAGTGCCGCCCGCGCCGTCAGCCGATGATCGCGCTGCGGATCGCGGCCTCGGCCTCGGGTAGCGCGACGAACAGCAACTCGTCGCCCGACTCGAGCGGTTCCTCGGGTGTCGGTGTGATCACGCGCTGACCACGGATGATCGCGACGAGCGCAGCGTCCTTGGGCAGCTCGAGATCGCGCATGCATTTGCCGGCCACGGGCGCCTGCTCGGGCAGGGTGACCTCGAGGAGGTTGGCCTGACCTTCGCGCAGGCCGAACAGCCGGACGATGTCGCCGACCTCGACCGCCTCCTCGACCAGCGCCGCCATCACACGTGGCGTCGACACGGCGTGGTCGACGCCCCACGCCTCGGTGAACAACCACTCGTTGGACGGGTGGTTGATGCGTGCCACGACCCGGTGTACCGAGAACTCGGTCTTCGCCAGCAGAGAAACGACCAGGTTCACCTTGTCGTCGCCGGTCGCGCCGATCATGACGTCGAAGTCCTCGAGCGACGCGTCCTCGAGATTGACCAGTTCGCACGCGTCACCGAGCAGCCACTCGGCGCCCGGGATGCGGTCGGGGGTGATCTTCGCGCTGTCGCGGTCGATGAGCAGCACATCGTGATTGTTCTGCAGCAATTCCCGGGCCAGCGAACGACCTACGGCACCGGCACCGGCGATGGCGACCTTCATTCCGTGCCTGCTTCCGGTGCTCGGGTCGCGACTTCGCGCAACCGCTTCACATGTCTTCGGGCGTCAGCACATGCAGCGAATCGCCTGACTGGATAACTGTTTCCGGCTTCGCGAGTTGGCCCGCGCCGAATCGGGTCAACAGGCCGACGCGCGATCCGACCGCGCTCTCGAAGTCGGCGAGCGTGCGCCCGACCCACGCCTCGTTCGGGGTCACGTGCAACATCGCGATGGCGCCCGACGGGTCGCGCCAAGCCTCTGCGGTCGCCTCACCGAGCACACTCTTGAGCAGTCGGCTGGCCGTCCACGGGACGGTCGCGACCGTCGGGATGCCGAGCCGCTCGTAGACTTCGGCGCGTTTCGGGTCGTAGATGCGGGCCACGACGCGCGCGATGTTGAAGGTCTCGCGGGCGACACGCGCAGCGATGATGTTCGAGTTGTCGCCGCTGCTCACGGCCGCAAAGGCGTCGGCTTCCTCGACGCCTGCCTCGATGAGGGTCTCGCGGTCGAACCCGACGCCCGTGACCGTCTTACCGGCGAAGTCGTCGCCGAGGCGGCGGAACGCCCTCGGGTCCTGGTCGACGATCGCGACACTCTGGTCGCGGCGCACCAGTTGCAGAGCGAGCGACGAGCCGACGCGCCCGCATCCCATGATCACGATGTGCACGGCGGCACATCTCCTCTCCCCGCACGGGGTGCGGTGCATCCGTCCTGCCCGCGTTGCGGGTCGCGAGCGGGACGCTACACAAGCTCGACGGACAGGCAAACGCTGTGCGCCCCGTCCCAGCGGCGCGGCGCGTGCGTATCCTCCCGCTCGTGGCTCTATTTCCGCGAGTGTTGAAGCGGGTCATCATCGGCAGCCCCATGTCGTCTGACGCCGCGGGTCACACGTTGCTCGCCAAACGGCTCGCGCTCCCGATCTTCGCCAGCGACGCGCTGTCCAGCGTCGCGTACGCCACGCAGGAGATCCTGCTCGTCCTCACCGTCGGCGGGACCGCGTTCCTCTACCTCGCGCCGTGGGTCGCCGTGGCCGTCGTTGTGTTGATGGCCACCGTCGTCGCGTCGTACCGGCAGCTCGTGCGTGCCTACCCGACCGGCGGCGGCGACTACGAGGTCGCCAGCAAGAACATCGGACGCGCCGCCGGCGTCGTCGTCGCGAGCGCCCTGCTCGTCGACTACGTCATGACCGTCGCCGTGTCGGTCTCGTCGGGCGTCGACAACGTCATCTCCGCGGTGCCGTCATTGCACCACTGGCGGGTCTGGATGGCGGTCATCGCCGTCGTGCTGCTGACCGCGGTGAACCTGCGCGGCCTGCGCGAGGCCGGGCTCGCCTTCGCGGCACCCACCTACCTGTTCGCCGGCGGCGTGTTCATCATGATCGCGACCGGGCTGTTCCGCGTGATCGTCGGCGACGCCCCGGTGTCCGAAAGCGCGCACTATCACGTCGTCGCGCACTCCGGTTACGGCAATCTCGGCTTCCTCGCGCTGATGTTCTTCACGCTCCGCGCGTTCTCGTCCGGCTGTACCGCGCTGACGGGCGTCGAGGCGATCGCCAACGGCGTCCCCGCGTTCAAGCCGCCCAAGGCACGCAACGCGCAGGTGACCCTGCTGCTCATGGGCACGATCGCGGTCACGATGTTCGTCGGTATCACGGTGCTGGCCCTGATCGCGAAGGTGCACATCACCGACCCGACGTCGACGACCTGTGACTTCGCGAACCCGCCACCGGGTTGCGGGCACACGCCACAGCGCACGGTCATCGCGCAGGTCGCCAGCGCGATCTTCGGCGGACCGCACTCGATCGGGTTCTTCTACATCCAGGCGACGACCGCCCTGATCCTCGTACTCGCCGCGAACACCGCGTTCAACGGCTTCCCGCTATTGGGTGCGATCCTCGCCCGCGACAAGAACCTGCCGGGTCAGCTGAACAACCGCGGCGACCGGCTCTCGTACAGCAACGGCATCATTGCCCTGGCGATTGTGGCCGCAGTGCTGATCACGATCTACAAGGCGGACGTCACACGGCTGATCCAGCTCTACATCATCGGCGTCTTCACGTCGTTCACGCTGGGCCAGACCGGCATGGTGCGGCACTGGAACCGCAACCTGCGCGACGAGACCGACCAGGCCGAACGGCGCCGCATGGTTCGTTCGCGACTGATCAACGGCTTCGGCGCCAGCCTGTCGGGCGTGGTGCTCGTGATCGTCATCGTCACGAAGTTCACCAAGGGCGCGTACCTCGTACTGATCGCGATGCCGATCCTCTACGCGATCATGCGGGCGATCAACAAGCACTACCAGCGGGTGGCCGACGAGCTCGTCAGCGACGACACAGGGCTGCAGCTGCCGGCGCGCAACCACGTCGTAGTGCTGGTCTCGAAGGTGCACAAGCCGACGTTGCGCGCGCTTGCGTTCGCCAAGGCGACCCGCCCCGACACGCTCACCGCGCTCACCGTGAACGTCGACAAGGCCGAGACCAGGGCATTGATGGCCGAGTGGGAGAAGCACGACCTGCCGGTGCCGTTGACCGTCCTGGAATCGCCCTACCGCGAGATCACCCGGCCGATCATCGGCTACATCAAATCGCTGCGCGAAGACCGACCTCGCGACATCGTCAGCGTGTTCATTCCCGAGTACGTGGTCGGGCACTGGTGGGAGCAGTTGCTGCACAACCAGTCGGCGCTACGGCTCAAGGGCCGGCTGCTGTTCCAGCAGGGCGTCATGGTGACCAGCGTGCCGTGGCAGCTCGACTCGAGCTCGGCTGCCCAGGATCGCGTGCTGTCGCGTCCGGACGGGCCGGCGGCGGTGTCGCGGCACAAGGTCGGTGCCGGACCCGGCAAAGACTGACGCGTGACCGACGACTGGACGGGCCGCGAGCTCGTCCTCGAGATCGGCCCGCCCGGGCACGGCGGGTTCTGTGTCGCGCGCTGCGAGGGCCGGGTCGTGTTCGTGCGGCACGCACTGCCCGGAGAGCGGGTGCGCGCGCTGGTGACCGAGGACGGTGGCCGGTCGTTCTGCCGGGCCGACGCCGTCGAGGTGCTCGCACCGTCGCCGGACCGGGTCCCTGTGCCGTGCCCGCACGCCGGCCCCGGCCGATGCGGCGGTTGCGACTGGCAGCACGCGTCGGCACCGGCGCAGCGGGCACTGAAGGCCGCGGTCGTGCGCGAGCAGTTCGCCCGGCTGGCCATGTCGAACTGGACCTCGAGACGGTCGAAGAATTGCCCGGCGGCCTGCTCGGCTGGCGCACCCGCGTCGCCTACGCGATCGGTCCCGACGGCGCAGCCGGGCTGCACCGGCACCGTTCACACGAGCTCGAACCGGTGCAGCACTGCCCGCTCGGAGCGCTCGAGGTCGCCGACGTGCGTGCGGCGCCGTCGGGAGCGACGGGCGTCGAGGCCGTGCGCGGTGATCATGAGGTCAGCGTGCTCGCCCGGCGCCCCGGACCGGGCCGCCAGGCTCGCGGGCGGCGCCCTCCTGACCGGGTCGAGGTCATCGACGGGCCGGCAGCGTCAGTCACCGCGTCGGCGTGCGCGAGTTCAAGGTCGCGGCGGCCGGGTTCTGGCAGGTGCACCCGGCCGCCCTCGACACGTTCGCCGCGGCCCTCGTCGCCGCGGTCGCGCCGCGGCCGGGCGAGACTGCGCTCGACCTGTTCGCGGGCGCCGGACCGCTGACGGCGGTGCTCGCCGACGCGGTCGGCCCGGCCGGACAGGTCGTCGGCATCGAGTCCGACGCGCAGGCCGTGGCTGACGCGGGGGAGAACCTCGCCGACGTGCCGCAGGCCGCCGTGCGGCGTGGTCGCGTCGACGCCGCCACGCTGGCCGAGCTCGACCTTGCTCCTGACGTGATCGTGCTCGACCCGCCACGCGCGGGCGCCGGCACACAGACGATGGCGGCGATCCTGGATCTCGCGCCGCGCGTGATCGGCTACGTCTCGTGCGACCCCGCGACCTTGGCCCGGGACGTCGCCGTCGCACTCTCGCGCGGCTGGCAGCTCGGCGCGGTGCGCGCCTTCGACGCCTTCCCGATGACCCATCACGTCGAGTGCGTCGCGTCACTCGTCCCGCCCGGGTCGGGGACGCGCCCCGCCTGAGGCCATATGCACCGCAGACAGCGTGTTGCCCGTACTCTGAGCCTCTATGAGTGACGTGTTGGGCGGGGTGCACTCGCCTGCCGACCTGCGCGGCCTGAGCCGCGAGGAACTCACTCTGCTCGCTGCCGAAATCCGCGACCTGCTCGTGCAGACGGTCTCGCGCACCGGTGGGCACCTCGGGCCGAACCTCGGCGCCGTCGAACTCACCCTCGCCCTGCACCGCAGCTTCGACTCGCCGACCGAGCCGATCCTGTTCGACGTGGGCCACCAGGCCTACGTCCACAAGATCCTGACCGGACGCGCGGATCGGTTCGACACCTTGCGCAAGACCGGCGGACTGTCCGGCTACCCCAGCCGCGCCGAGAGCCGCCACGACTGGATCGAGAACTCGCACGCGTCGACCGCGCTGTCCTACGCCGACGGGCTGGCCAAGGCGTTCGACATCCGCAACGAGCGGCGCCCGGTCGTCGCCGTCGTCGGTGACGGCGCGCTGACCGGCGGGATGTGCTGGGAAGCGCTGAACAACATTGCCGCCGGCGGGCCGTCCGGTCGTGATCGTCGTCAACGACAACGGACGCTCGTACTCACCGACCATCGGCGGCCTGGCCGACCATCTGGCCAAGCTGCGGCTGCGTCCCGGCTACGAGCGCATGCTCGGTCGTGTGCGGGGCGCACTCGAACGCACTCCTGTCGTCGGTTCGCCCATCTACGACGCGCTCCACGGCGTCAAGCGGGGCATCAAGGACCTGGTCTCTCCGCAGGGGATGTTCGAGGACCTCGGCCTGAAGTATCTCGGCCCCGTCGACGGGCACGACGTCGAGTCGCTCGAGAACGCGTTCGCGCTCGCCCGCGGCTTCTGCGCAGGCCGGTCATCGTCCACTGCGTCACCCGCAAGGGCTACGGCTACGCGCCCGCAGAGAACGACCAGGCCGACCAGATGCACCAGTCCCGCGGGTTCGACCCGGAGACCGGCGTTGCGCTGGCCAGCTCCGGACGCACCTGGACGAACGTGTTCGCCGACGAGCTCGTGCGCATCGGCGAAGAGCGCGACGACATCGTGGCGATCACCGCCGCGATGTGCGAGCCGACCGGCCTCGGCGAGTTCAGTCGCCGCTTCCCGCAGCGCACCTTCGATGTCGGCATCGCCGAACAGCACGCCGTCACCTCCGCGGCCGGGCTCGCGTCGGGTGGGCTGCACCCTGTCGTCGCCGTCTACGCGACCTTTCTCAACCGCGCGTTCGACCAGGTGCTGCTCGACGTCGCGCTGCACAAGCTGCCGGTCACGTTCGTCCTCGACCGGGCGGGGATCACCGGCGACGACGGCCCCTCGCACAACGGCGTGTGGGATCTTGCGATCCTGGGCGTCGTCCCGGGCGTACACATCGCTGCCCCGCGCGACGAGACGCGGCTGCGGGCCCAGCTGCGCGACGCGGTCGCGCGCGACCGCCTCGCGCAGCTGGGCGCGCAGCGGCGGCTCGTCGCGCGGCGCGGCGATCCGCAGCCCGGGCACGACGCCGAGGAGCGCGAGGTCCCACATGCCGTTGTGGCTCGGGCCGTCCTCGCCGGTGATCCCGGCGCGGTCGAGCACGAACGTGACCGGCAGCCGGTGCAGCGCGACGTCCATCAGCACCTGGTCGAACGCGCGGTTCAGGAAGGTCGCGTAGATGCGCGACGACCGGGTGCAGCCCGCCGGAGGCCAGCCCGGCCGCGGACGTCACGGCGTGCTGCTCGGCGATGCCGACGTCGAAGAAGCGGTCGGGGAAGCGGCGGCGAACGCGCCCAGGCCGGTCGGGTCGCACATGGCCGCGGTGATCGCCACGATGTCGTCGCGCTGCTCGCCGATGCGCACGATCTCGTCGCCGAACACCGTCGTCCAGGTGCGGCCGCCGCTGGCACGGCGCGACGCCGGTCACCGGGTCGAAGCCGCGCGACTGGTGCATCTGGTCGGCCTCGTCGTTCTCGGCCGGCGGGTAGCCGTAGCCCTTGCGGGTGACGCAGTGCACGATCACCGGGCCGCCGAAGCCGCGGGCCAGCGCGAACGCGTTCTCGAGCGCCGTCGACGTCGTGACCGTCGACCGGCCCGAGGTACTTCAGGCCGAGGTCCTCGAACATGCCCTGCGGCGCGACCAGGTCCTTGATGCCGCGCTTCACGCCGTGCAGCGCGTCGTAGATCGGCGGGCCGACGACCGGGGTGCGGCCGAGCGCGCCCTTGACCCGGCCGAGCATCCGCTCGTAGCCGGGACGCAGCCGCAGCCCGGCCAGGTGCTCGGCCAGGCCGCCGATGGTCGGCGAGTACGAGCGGCCGTTGTCGTTGACGACGATGACGACCGGCCGGTCGGCGGCGGCGATGTTGTTCAGCGCCTCCCAGCACATGCCGCCGGTCAGCGCGCCGTCGCCGACGACGGCGACGACCGGGCGGCGCTCGCCGCGCACGGCGAACGCCTTGGCCAGGCCGTCGGCGTAGGACAGCGCGGTCGAGGCGTGCGAGTTCTCGATCCAGTCGTGCGGGCTCTCGGCGCGGCTCGGGTAGCCGGACAGGCCGCCGGTCTGGCGCAAGGTGTCGAATCCGCTCGGCGCGCCCGGTCAGGATCTTGTGGACGTAGGCCTGATGGCCGGTGTCGAACAGGATCGGCTCGGTCGGCGAGTCGAAGACGCGGTGCAGGGCGATGGTCAGCTCGACGGCGCCGAGGTTCGGGCCGAGGTGGCCGCCGGTGCGCGAGACGGTCTGCACCAGCAGGTCGCGGATCTCGGCGGCGAGCAGCGTCGAGCTCCTCGCGGCTCAGCGCCGCGCAGATCGGCGGGCGTGCGCGATCCGCGAGCACGGGTCACGTCACAGAGCTACGGCTACGGGCGATGCACGTGCCTGCGTGCGATGGCCTCAGGCGGAGTGCGTTCCGGCCGGTGCGGGACAGCGACGCGCCACGCACTCGACGTGGTGGGTCATCGGGAACGCGTCGAAGGCCCGCAGCGCGCGCAGCCGCCAGCCCGCGTCCAGCGGCGACGCGCGACGTCGCGGGCCAGCGCGGCCGGGTCGCAGGCCACGTAGCCGACCGCGCGCGGCGCCAGGTCGAGCAGCGCCGCCATCGCCGTCGCGCCCGGCCCCGGCGCGCGGCGGGTCGAGCACGACCAGGTCGGGACGCAAGGTCGAGCTCGGCCAGCGTGCGCGGCGTCGACCCGACCGCGCCGGACCTCGGCCCACGGCAGGTCGGCAGGTTCGCCGCGGCGTCGGCCACCGCCGTGCGCGTCGGACTCGACGCCGACCACCCGCCCGGTCGGGCCGACCGCCTCGGCCAGCACGGCGGTCAGCGGCCCGGCGCCGGCGTACAGGTCGAGCACCGTCTCCCCCGGCCGCGGGCGCGAGCGCCGCGAGCACGGCCGCGGCGAACGTGCCGGCGGCGGCCGGGTGCACCTGCCAGAACCCGCCCGCCGCGACCTCGAAGTCGCGCCGCCGACGCGCGTGCTGCACGCGCGCCGGCCCGTCGACCACCTCGACCCGGTCCGGCGGGCGCCGCCCGCGGGCCTGCGCGGCCCGGTCCGGGCGCGGTGGGCGAGCACGCGTGAGCGCGCCGTCGTCGCCGCGGACCACCTCGACGCCGTCGCGCCCGGCCACGCTGCGCGCAGCACGTCGCGTCGCCGACGCCGGGCACGCCGAGCAGGCACTGCGTCGACCGGCTCGAGCTCGTGCGAGCGGTGCCGGTGCAGCCCGGCCGGCCGTCCGGGCCGACGGCGTAGGCGATCGCGGGTGCGCCAGCCCAGCAGGCCGCCGGGCAGCTCCTCGACCTCGCCAGCAGCTCGCCACGTTCGAGGCCGGCCAGCCGGGCGAACTGCTCGCGCACGACCGCGCGCCTTCAGCGCGCGCTGCGCCGGTGCCGCGACGTGCTGCCAGTCGCAGCCGCCGCAGCGCCCCGGGCCGGCGTGCGGGCACGGCGGCGCGACCCGGTCGGGCGACGCGTGCGAGCACCTCGACGGCGTCGGCGCGGCAGAACGACCCGCCGCGCGTCCTCGGTGACCAGCGCGCGCACCCGCTCGCCGGGCAGGGCGTGCCGCACGAACACCACCCGGCCCTCGTGGCGGGCGACGCAGAACCCGCCGTGCGCCGGGCGGGCCGACCTCGAGCTCGAGCGTGGCCGAGCAGCGGCCCGGTCGCAGTCCGACGCGGTGCGACGGCGTCGCCTCGTCGCCGGGTCCGGCGCCGACGTGTGCCGCGGCACGCGCCGGCTCGGCCCGTCGCGGGCCGCGACGGCGCGCGGCCTGCGGCACCGAGTCGAGTCCAGCTGCCACGGCACGCTGGTCACCATCACGCCCGGGCTGGAACAGCAGCCGGCCCTTGAGCCGCAGCGCCGACTGGTTGTGCAGCAGCTGCTCCCACCAGTGCCCGACGACGTACTCGGGGATGAACACGCTGACGATGTCGCGCGGGCGGTCTGCGCGCAGCTGTCTTGACGTAGTCGATGATCGGCCGGGTGACCTCGCGGTACGGCGACTCGAGCACGGTCAGCGGCACCGGCAGGTCGTGGCGTCTCCCACTCGGCCATGCAGCTCCCGGGTCGTCCTCGTCGTCGACGTTCACCGTCAGCGCGGTCAGCGTGTCCGGGCGGGTCGCCCGGGCGAAGGCCAGCGCGCGCAGCGTCGGCTTGTGCACCTTGGACACCAGCACGACGACGTGGTTGCGCGCCGGCAGCATCAGCCCGACGTCGTCGCTGGCCAGCTCGTCGGCCACCCGCGTGTAGTGCTTGTTGATCGCCGCGCATCACCACGTACAGGATCGGCATCGCGATCAGCACCAGGTAGGCGCCCTTGGTGAACTTCGTGATGATGACGATCACCAGCACGACGCCGGACAGGCTGGCGCCGAAGCCGTTGATCGAGCCGCGAGCGGACGATGCCGGCGCCGCTCGGCCGGGTCGCGCTCGGTGCGCAGCGCCGGTTCCAGTGCCGCACCATGCCGGTCTGGCCGAGCGTGAACGAGGTGAACACGCCGATGATGTAGAGCTGGATCAGCCGGGTGACGTCGGCCTTGTAGATCGACGATCAGCACGCCGGCGACGACGGCCAGCACGAGGATGCCGTTGCTGTAGGCCAGCCGGTCGCCGCGGTTGTTCAGCTGGCGCGGGCAGGTTCTGGTCGCGGGCCAGGATCGCGCCGAGCAGCGGGAACCCGTTGAACGCGGTGTTGGCGGCCAGCACCAGGATCAGCGCGGTGGTCGCCTGGATGTAGAAGAAGCCGACCGAGTGCGGCCCGCCGAACACCGCGCTGGCCACCTGGGCGATGACCGTGCGCTGCGGCGTGCGTCGCGCAGTCGGGCACGCCGATCAGAGTCGCAGCTGTTCGTCGTCGGGTCGGTGATGTGCACCTTCGCGATCAGGGCCAGCGCGGTGATGCCGGCGAACATCGTGACCGCGATCGCGCCCATCGCCACCAGCGTGATCTGGGCGTTCGTGGCCTTCGGCGGCTTGAACGCCGGCACGCCGTTGGCGATCGCCTCGACGCCGGTCAGCGCGGTACAGCCGGACGAGAACGCGCGCAGCACGAAGAAGATCAGCGCGAAGAAGCCGAGCGAGCCGTAGCCGTGCTGCACGGTCGATGCCGTACTGGGCGCTCTCGGAGACCGGGGCGTCGCCGACGATCGTCCGGAACAGCCCGGTGCCGATCATGATGAAGACGCCGGCGGCGAACAGGTAGGTCGGCGCGGCGAAGGCCAGCCCGGCCTCGCGCAGCCCGCGCAGGTTGACCGCGGCCAGCAGCGACGACGAACACCACGGCCATCAGCACCCGGTCGGCGTGCAGCGACGGCACCGCCGAGATGATGTTGTCGACGCCGGAGGAGACCGACACCGCGACGGTCATCACGTAGTCGACGAGCAGCGCGCTGGCCACGACGACGCCGGCCGGCTGGCCGATGTTCTTCGTCGCGACCTCGTAGTCGCCGCCGCCGGTCGGGTAGGCGTGCACCAGCTGCCGGTAGGACAGCGACCACCGCGGCCATCAGCACGACGACGGCCACCGCCACCCACGGCGCGAGGTAGAGGAACGCGGTGCCGCCGAGGGTCAGGACGAGCAGGATCTCCTGCGTCGCGTAGGCCACGCTGGACAGCGCGTCGCTGGCGAAGATCGGCAGCGCCAGCCGCTTGGGCAGCAGCGTGTGCCCGGCCTGCTCCGAGCGCACCGGGCGGCCGATGATCAGGCGCTTGAGCACGCGCGTCAAAAGCGGCCACGAGCGCGCAGAATACGCACGCGCCGCGCCGCTGCGGGCGCACGCGTTGCCGTCCGACGAGCTTGTGTAGCGTCCGCGCGTCGCGACCCGCAAGCGGGCAGGACGGATGCAGCGCACACCGTGCGGAGAGGAGATGTGCCGCCGTGCACATCGTCGTCATGGGCTGCGGCCGCGTCGGCTCGTCGCTCGCCCTGCAGCTCGTCGCGCCGCGAGCACAGCGTCGCGGTCATCGACCAGGACCCGCTGGCGTTCCGCCGGCTCGGCGACGACTTCGCCGGCCAGCAGGTCACCGGCGTCGGCTTCGACCGCGAGACCCTGATCGAGGCCGGCATCGAGCAGGCCGACGCGTTCGCCGCGGTCAGCAGCGGCGACAACTCCAACATCATCGCCGCCCGCGTCGCCCGCGAGACCTTCGGCGTCGCAGCACGTCGTCGCCCGCATCTACGACCCGAAGCGCGCCGAGGTCTACGAGCGGCTGGGCATCCCCACCGTCGCCACCGTGCCCGTGGACGGCCAGCCGGCTGCTCAAGAGCGTGCTCGGCGAGGCCACCGCCGAGGTGTGGCGCGACCCGTCCGGCGCGGTCGCGCATGCTGCACGTCGACGCCGCACGAGGGCTGGGTCGGGCGCACGCTCGCCGAGTTCGAGGCGGCCACCGGCGCCCGGGTCGGCCTGGTCACCCGCTTCGGCGTCGGCGCAGCTGCCCGAGCCGCGACACGGTGATCCAGTCCGGCGACGCCTGCACGTGCTCGCCACCGACGACGCACGCCGAGCCGCTGCGCGACGTCGCCGCCGCGCGCACCGGAGGGAGGTCACCGATGAAGGTCGCCATCGCCGGCGCCGGCGCGGTCGGCCGCTCGATCGCCCGCGAGCTGCATCGGCAACGGCCACGAGGTGCTGCTGATCGACAAGGACCCCCGCAAGGTCACCCCGACCGCATCCCGGGCGCCGAGTGGCTGCTCGGCGACGCCTGCGAGGTCGCCAACCTCGAGGACGGCCGACCTCGAGGACTGCGACGTCGTCGATCGGCGCCACCGGCGACGACAAGGTCAACCTCGTCGTCTCGCTGCTGGCCAAGACCGAGTTCTCGGTGCGCCGCGTCGTGGCCCGCATCAACCACCCGGCCAACGAGTGGCTGTTCACCGAGGCGTGGGGCGTCGACGTCGCCGTCTCGACGCCGCGGGTGCTCGCCGCGCTGGTCGAGGAGGCGGTCGAGGTCGGCGACGTCGTGCGGCTGTTCGGCCTCCGCGAGGGCCAGGCCAACCTGGTCGAGGTCACCCTGCCCGAGCGGCGCGCCGTGCGCCGGGCGCGCGGTGCGCGACCTGGAGCTGCCCAAGGACGCCGCGCTGGTCGCCATCGTCCGCGGCGACCGGGTGATCACGCCCACGCCCGAGGAGCCGCTCGAGGCCGGCGACGAGCTGCTGTTCGTCGCGCTGCCCGAGGCCGAGCCCGCGATCCGCGCGCCGTCGTCGGCTGAGGCTAGCGGCCTCGAGCCGGCTCCGGTCGCGCTCGGCGCGGTCGGCGAGCTCGCCGGCGGTCGACGGCAGCTGGCGCGCGCGCGGCGACGACCCAGAAGCCGAACGCCGACCGCGGCGATGTAGAGCGGGTAGCCCATCGCGATCCGGGCGAAGGCCAGCCAGCCGGTCGCGTTCTCGTCGAACAGGGCCAGCCTGCACCAGGCCGCGGGCCAGGAAGACGCGGTCGCCGACGGTGGCCAGCATGTAGGCCCGCAGCAGCGGCCGGCGCCGGTACCAGGGCCGATCGGGCTCGTCCGGGTCCGGCCGGGCGTCGGGTCGAGGAACTCCCACGCCAGCCGACGAGCGGGCGGCGCACCAGCGATCGAGACCGCGAACGGCACCGGCGTAGACGAAGCTCGTCCAGATGCCGAGCAGGAAGTAGCCGCGGGCCTGCCCGGTGCGGGCGGCGATGACCGCGGCGACGACCACGCCGAACAGCCCGGTCAGCGCCTGCTGCACCGACTGCTTGCGGGCCAGCCGGTAGCCGGCGAGCACGACGCGGGGCGACCGCGGCGACGATCGCCGACGCGCAGCGCCGGCTGTGGCGTTGACGACGACGAACACCACCGGTGGGCATCGCGGCGATGACCGTGCCGGTCCAGCCGCCGATGCTGGCGAGCATCTGCTGGCGGTAGGTCTCGCGCAGATCGGTCGGCCGCGACTCGGTCGGGCTCGGCTCGGGCCGTCGGCTCGGTCAGCCGTCGGACTGTGCAGCTCGTACCACGGGTTGTAGATGGCCAGCTGGCCGTCGTGCACGCCGACCCGGCCGCGGCCATCAGCTCGCCGGCCCGGCTCGATGCCGGCGATGCGGCGCCGGCCCAGCCAGACCAGCTCGATCGCGCCGGAGCCGTCGAACAGCTCGGCCTCGAGCGTCGGCACGTTCGCGCGGGGTGTAGACGACCGCCCGCAGCCGGCCGGACGACCGTGCGTCGCACCCGCGGCTGAGGTCGCGCATCTTCGCGCAGGCAGTCATCTCGACCTCGGCCTCGAGCTCGGCGGCGTCGAGGCGCTGCGCGCTCGCGGTCAGGCGACGCAGCAGCGACAGTCGGTTACCCACGGGTTCAGCGTAACCGCGTCAGCGCGCGTCGCGGCGCGCCGTCGTCCGTCGTCGGTCGCACCGTCGTCGGTCGCCGTCGGGCAGCTCGATGTCCTTGGGCAGCGCAGCGGCACCGGCTCGCGCACCGGCAGCGGCTCGGTGCCGCGCACGACGACGACTCTGCGCAGCGCGTCCTGAAGCGGCTCGGCCTTGGCCGCGTCGGCGGCGCCGGCCGGCCAGCATCGCCCGCAGGAACCAGCGCGGGCCGTCGACGCCGATGAAGCGCACCGGGCGTGCGCGCGCCGCCGTCGCCGGGCAGCGTGCCGGTCAGCTCGGTGCCGAACGGCGCCGTCCGTCGCGCTCGCTCGGCGTGCCGCGCTGCTGCGGTCGAGCGACGCGGCGATCTCGGCGCGCACCTCGTCCCAGATGCCCTCGTTGCGGGGCGCGGCGAACACGCCGAGCTGCATCGTGCCCGTCGCGGGCCGGCCAGCGTCGCGGCGATGACCTGCTGCGCCTCGTTGACCTCGAGCCGCACGTCGAGGCCCGCGCCGACCGGCACGGCAGCGCGCCGAGGTCGACGCGCGCGACCTCGTCGTCGGGCGCGTCGCGCTCGTCGTACGGCCCGTCGGTCGGCTCGGGCTCCTCGCGCACGCGCTGCTCCCACGGCGGGGTCGCGTCGAGCTTGGACGCGCTCGGTGCGCTTCTGCCTTCGCGTCGGCACCGCCACTTGCGTCCGAATCCGCTACTGCCGCTCGTCGCGTCGCCGACGCGGCGATGCCGTGGTCAAGGCCGCGGCGCCGCCGGTCGAGCCGTGCCCGCCGGCGCCGCGGCCGGACTCGGGCAGCTCGTCGACCTCGACGAATCGGCGCCTGCTCGACCCGCTGGAACACCAGTTGGGCGATCCGCTCGCCGCGCGCAGGTGCAGCGGCCGGCGACGGGTCGTGGTTGATGACGATGACCTTGATCTCGCCGCGGTAGCCGGAGTCGATCGTGCCCGGCGCGTTGACCAGGCCGAGGCCGGCCCGGGCGGCCAGCCCGGAGCGCGGGTGCACGAACGCCGCGTACCCCTCGGGCAGGGCGATCGCGATGCCGGTCGGCAGCACGGCCCGCTCGCCCGGCGTCGAGCACGACGTCCACGGCGGTCACGATGTCGGCGCCGGCGTCGCCGGGCAGCGCGTACGACCGGCAGCGGGCACGTCGGGTCGAGCCGCTGGACGAGCACGCGCACGCACCGTCGCGGCGCGCCGGCCGTGGTCACGGGCGGCAACGCTACCCTCGACCCCGTGACGCGCGCAGCGAGAGGCCTCGCAGCCGACGGCGATGCCGCCTACCGCGAGACGCTGCGCACGCCGTGGTGGTGGTACCTCGTCGGCGCTGTTCGTCGCCGGCGCTGCTGGCCGCCGAGTTCCACATCGCTCGCTCGCCGCTGACCGACTGGATCGCCGTTCGGCGATCCTGCTGCCGCTGTCGGTCGTCATCGTCTGGTCGCTCGGCCGCGGCGCGCTGGAGATCAGCGACGGCGAGCTGCGCATCCGCGGCGCGCACCTCCCGCTGGCCGACGTCAGCGGCGCGGTCGCGCTCGACGCGCGACGCTGCGCCGCGTCGTCGGGCCGCGAGGGCGACCCGGCCGCGTTCGTCTCGATCCGGCCGTGGATCGGCCCGGGCGTGCAGCTGTGGCTCGACGACCCGGACGACCCGACGCCGTACTGGGTGATCTTGAGCCGGCACCCGCAGCGCGTGGTCGAGCTCGTCCGCGCAGCGCGCTGATCAGCGCACTGACCTGCCGCTGACGCGCCTCGCTAGGCTCGCGCTATGAGCGCCACGCCGCACAGCCCGGCGCCGCTTCGCCGGCACGGTCGCGCTGGTCACCGGCGCCAGCCGCGGCATCGGCCTGGCCATCGCCGCGCGCATCGTGGCCGAGGGCGGCCGGGTCGGCATCACCGCCCGCAAGCCCGAGGCGCTGGGGAGGCCGTGGCGTCGCTCGGCGGCCACGAGGTCGCGCGTGGCGGTCGCCGGCCGCGCCGACGACCCGGAGCACCAGCCCGAGGCGTTCGAGCCGACGACCGCGATTCGGCCGCCTCGACGTGCTGGTCAACAACACCGGCATCAACCCGGCCTACGGCCCGCTGACCGAGCTCGACGACGAGGCCGCCCGCAAGATCATGGACGTCAACGTGCTCGCGGCGCTGGGGTGGACGCGGCGGCGCTCGAGCCGGGCTGGGCGCGACGGGTCCGGGGCGCAGTCGTGAACATCGCCTCGGTGGCCGGGTCTGGACCCGGCGCCGGGGATCGCCTACTACGGCGTGAGCAAGGCGGCGCTGATCGGGCTGACCGTGCAGCTGGCCGCGGAGCTCGCCCCGCGCGTGCGGGTCAACGCGGTCGCCCCGGCGGTGGTCAAGACGCGCTTCGCCGAGCGCGCTCTACGAGGCGGACGAGGCCGAGGCGGCCGCCGGTACCCGCTCGAGCGGCTGGGCGAGCCCGAGGACGTCGGCGCCGCCGTGGCGTTCCTCGCCTCCGCCGACGCCGCGTGGATCACCGGCCAGACCCTCGTGATCGACGGCGGGGGCGGGCTGCGAGCGAGTCTGTAGACCGGATCAGCTGGCGCAACCGCTCGTCACCGGACGGAGGCCGCCCGGAGCGTCAGCGACGCGGTCGAGCCGGCCGCGTCGCCGTGCGATGCTGCGATTCGGCCGCAGATGAGCGAGCGGGCGGTCGACCCGGCGGATCGTCAGGCGCAGTCGCGGCAGATCTGCTGGCCGTTGCGCTCGCGCGCCAGCCGGCTGCGGTGGTGCACCAGGAAACAGCTCGAACAGGTGAACTCGTCGTCCTGCTTGGGCAGCACGCGCACGGTCAGTTCCTCGCCGGACATGCTGGACAGGTCGGCGCCGGGCAGTTCGAGCGCCTCGTTGAGTTCGGTCTCGTCCACGTCGATCGAGCCGGACTGCGCCTCGGCGCGGCGGGCCTTCAGTTCCTCGAGCGAGTCCTCGCCCATTTCGTCGACTTCACCGCGACGCGGGGCGTCGTAGTCGGTCGCCATCTACTTTCACTCCCCCATTTGGGATTGGTCTCGTGTGTATTCGTTGGTGTGCTGGTGGGATGTAGGTGGTGCGCGGTGGTCAGGACGTCTGCGCGGTTCGTGTGGCTTCACGAAGGTCCGTCCGGCGCGTGCAACGCACGGGACCCAGATTTTGTGCCCGAATCAGCTGGGGAATATCTGTGATCTGGTCCTCCGTCGTAACACGTCGAACTACGCCTGGAAGGCGGAACCGTACCGCGCATGGATTTCACACGAACCGCGGGGCGGCGATCCGCATTCCCGGCGTGCCCTTGGCCTAGGCTGGCGCGGATAAACCGGGGGTTCCCGGGCCGCTCGAGATGCCAGGCAGGACGACACGATGACCGCTCCGGAACGTCGGCGGCCGTTGCCTGCGCTGGCGTTCATCGGGGTGCTGTGCCTGCTCACCGCGATCGTCTGGTTCCGCGTGATTCACCGCACGGACAGTGCCGCCTCGCCGACGCCGTCCTGTACGACCGGGTCGAGCGCGCCGTCATCGAAGGTGACGGTCGTCCCGCACGAGCGGAAGGTGTCCGTGCAGGTGGTCAACTCGACCAATCGCAAGGGCATCGCGGGTGACACGAAGAAGGCGCTGATCAAGCGCGGATTCAAGATCAGCGGCCCAGCCGTGAACGACGGAGCTCCCTATGGCGGCCACGGAGCGATCGCCGGGGTGGCCGAGATCCGCTACGGGCCGAGCTCGCTCGCGGCAGCGACGTTGCTGCGGCTCTACCTGCCGCACGCGGTGCTGAAGGCGACGGACGCCTCGAGTCACACCGTCATCGTCTCGCTCGGGTTGAAGTTCAAGCAGGTGGCCTCGCCGAAGGCGGTGCGGCGCGCGTTGCGCACCGACCACCTCAAGTACGGAAAGGTCTCCAGCCACCCTCGATCGACGTCCGGCTGCTGACCGCTAACGCTCCGGGTCAGAGCACGTCGTCCGCGCCGAGCCGCTCGAGCAGCTCGTAGAAGTCGCGCGCGAGCCGCGGGCCGGCCGCAGCGACGAACGCATCGGTCGGCGCACGCCCGCGCAGCCCCGAAACGGAGCAGCCGGCTTCGGTAGCGATCAGGGCGCCCGCCGCGTAGTCCCAGGGGTTCAGGCCGGCCTCGAAGTAGGCGTCGAGCCGACCGGCCGCGACGGCGCACAGGTCAAGGGCGGCCGACCCGATGCGTCGCAGGTCGGCGACCAGCGGCAGCAACCGGGCGGCGACCTGCCCCTGGCGTTCACGCCGACTGCGGTCGTAGCCGAATCCGGTACCGACGACTGCACGCTCGATCGGGATGTCACGCGGGCCCCGTAAGCGCACATCTCCCAGCCACGCCCCGCCGCCGTGCGTGGCGTGGAACATCTCGCCCGTGACCGGATTGCACACGGCCCCGGCGACCACGGCGCCGTCGACCTCGGCAGCGACCGACACGGCGAACACCGGCAACCCGAGGACGAAGTTCACCGTCCCGTCGATCGGATCGACGAGCCAACGCACCCGGGACGTGCCGCGACGTTCGCCGCCCTCCTCGCCGAGGATCGCATCATGCGGGCGTCGCGCACGGATGTGCTCGACCAGCCAGCGTTCGCTGTCGCGGTCGACATCGGTGACGAGATCCGTGCTGGTTGTCTTCGACGCGGTCTCGATCGCCGTCTCGGCGCCGCGGCGAACGACCTCGGCAGCACCGCGGGCCAGGGCGACGGCGAACAGTCCCAACTCGACGTGACCGGCGTCCGCCGCGGTCTCAGTCGCCGGATCGCTCACTCTGCCATCGCACCACACGACGCTATGGTCATCGGCATGACTGCTGCGGATGCCGGCGACACGACAGGCCACGTGCCCGGTAGGGCGTTCGGCATCGACATCGGCGGCACCGGGATCAAAGGTGCAATCGTCGACACGACGACCGGGCAGCTGCTGACCAAGCGCATCCGCATCCTCACCCCCCGTCCCTCGACCCCGGACGCTGTCGCCGAGGTCGTCGCCAAGCTGGTGTCCGACGCCGGCTGGCACGGCCCGGTCGGCGCGACGTTTCCCGCGGTCATCCAGCACGGGGTCGCGCGGTCGGCTGCCAACGTCGATCCGAGCTGGATCGGCACCGACGTCGACAAGTGCTTCACGAAGGCCACGGGATCGTCAACCGACGTGTACGTGCTCAACGATGCCGATGCCGCCGGTATCGCCGAGGCGCGGTTCGGGGCCGCCAAGGGCGTGTCGGGCGTCGTGCTGCTGCTGACGTTCGGCACCGGCATCGGCAGCGCGCTGATGTACAACGGCACGCTCGTCCCGAACACCGAGCTCGGCCATCTCGAACTCGACGGCCACGACGCCGAGAAGCGAGCCGCGGCTTCGGTGCGCGAAGAGCACAAGATGTCCTACAAGGACTGGGCCAAACGCGTGCAGCGCTACATGTCCCACGTCGAAAGCCTGTTCACCCCTGACCTGTTCGTTGTCGGCGGCGGTGTGAGCAAGGACGCCGACAAGTGGGTGCCGCGCCTCGACCTGCATGCGCCGGTCAAACCGGCGGAGTTGCTCAACGATGCCGGCATCGTCGGCGCGGCGATCGCTGCCGCCGAGAAGCACGGCGAGTGACACGCGGCGCGCTCGACGGGCTTCGACCTGCGGATCACCACGACCGCAGTACAATATTGGAACGGGACTGCGCACGTACTGGACTCGAACGATGAGCCAACAAACAGACGGCCTGTTTCCCACCGCGCCTGCCAGCCGCGATACGCGGAGATTCATATCGCGTCCGGACGCCTGACGTTCGCGAGCGCCTGTGGTGAAAGGTCACCAGTGGTATCCAGCCAGAAAGCTGACGAAGTTTCCGACGCCGACATCACGTCGACGCGTGGCAAGACCGCCGTAGCGGCCGGGACGGCCACCAAGCGGACGACCGCGGCGGTCAAGCCCGCCGCGAAGAAGGCGGCGCCGGCGAAGAAGTCAGCGCCGAAGGCGGCGGCGACGCCGAGCGCTGCCAAGGACGCCGGGACGAAGGAAGCTGCGAAGAAGGCGCCCGCGAAGGGCGCCGCCAAGGCGGCGACCAAAACGGCGGGCAAGGCAGCAGCCACGAAGGCCGCGGCCGGCGCAGACGGCAAGAAGGAAACCGCCGGCGCCGAGGCCGCCGAGGGCGACGACGAGTCCGACCCGAGCGAGGCCGACGTCAGCTCCGACGGCGAAGAGTCCTCGGAGTTCACCTGGGACGACGAGGAAGAGTCCGAGGCGCTGCGGCAGGCTCGCAAGGACGCCGAGATGACGGCCTCGGCCGACTCGGTTCGTGCCTACCTCAAGCAGATCGGCAAGGTCGCGCTGCTCAACGCCGAGGAAGAGGTCGATCTCGCCAAGCGCATCGAGGCGGGTCTCTACGGCGCCGAGCGGTTGCGTCAGGCCGAGGAAGCCAACGAGAAGCTCGTGCTCCAGATGCGTCGCGACCTGCGCTGGATCGTCCGCGACGGTGAGCGCGCCAAGAATCACCTGCTCGAGGCGAACCTGCGTCTGGTCGTCTCGCTGGCCAAGCGCTACACCGGACGCGGCATGGCCTTTCTCGATCTGATCCAGGAGGGCAACCTCGGTCTGATCCGCGCGGTCGAGAAGTTCGACTACACCAAGGGCTACAAGTTCTCGACGTACGCGACCTGGTGGATCCGGCAGGCGATCACACGAGCGATGGCCGACCAGGCCCGCACGATCCGCATCCCGGTGCACATGGTCGAGGTCATCAACAAGCTCGGCCGCATCCAGCGTGAGCTGCTGCAGGACCTGGGCCGCGAGCCCACGCCCGAGGAGCTCGCCAAGGAAATGGACATCACGCCTGACAAGGTGCTCGAGATCCAGCAGTACGCCCGCGAGCCGATCAGCCTCGACCAGACCATCGGCGACGAGGGTGACAGCCAGCTCGGCGACTTCATCGAGGACTCCGAGGCAGTTGTCGCGGTCGACGCCGTGTCGTTCACCCTGCTGCAGGACCAGTTGCAGTCGGTGCTGCAGACGCTGTCCGAGCGCGAAGCCGGCGTGGTCAAGCTGCGCTTCGGGCTCACCGACGGTCAGCCCCGCACCCTGGACGAGATCGGCCAGGTCTACGGCGTGACCCGCGAGCGCATCCGTCAGATCGAGTCGAAGACGATGAGCAAGCTGCGGCACCCGTCCCGCTCGCAAGTGCTGCGGGACTACCTGGACTGAGCCGAGCGGAGAGCGAGCTTGCTCGTTCTCCCGAGGCGAGGGAACAGGTTGCAGGCGGCGAAGCCGCCGAACCTGGACCGAGCCACGGCGGCGAAGCCGCCGAACACCTGGACTGACCGGGTTCAGCAGGGCAGTTTCAGCAGGTCGCCGCGGCGGGCTTTGGCGGCCAGGTACTTGGTGTTCGCGGCCGACACGTGCACGCCCGTCGGCAGCTGCTCGCTGACGGTGATGCCGCACCGGCGCAGCTGATGGGCCTTGTCGAGGTTGTTGCTCAGCAGGCGAATCGTCGACACACCCAGCGCATGCAGCATCTGTGCTGCCGCGGTGTAGTCGCGCTCGTCCTCGCCGTGGCCCAGCGCGACATTGGCCTCGTAGGTGTCCAGGCCGGTGTCCTGCAACGCGTAGGCGTCGATCTTGGCGTACAGACCGATACCGCGGCCTTCCTGCCGCATGTAGAGCAGGTACCCGCCGGTCTCGGCGATGAGCTCCACGGCCTCACGCAGTTGCGCGCCGCAGTCGCAGCGTTGGCTGCCGAGCACGTCACCGGTCAGACACTCGCTGTGCACCCGCACCAGCGGCGCCGCCGCATCGCTCGGGTCGCCGAGGGCGATCGCCAGGTGCTCGCCCCGATCGGCGAGACCGGTGAAGGTGAACAGCTTGGCCTCGGTCGCGTACCCGTCGGCGAATTGAAGCGGCAGCGGCACCTGCGATCGGATCACCGTGCTGGTGCGGCGGCGTGTCACGCGGCTCACCCCGTTCCGAACCGTGACGAGAGCGCGTACCGCAGCAGAACGACATCGCCGATCTGGCGCACCTCGGCCAGCGGCGCCCGACGATCCGAACACCACGGGAACTCGCCGTCGCCCACGAAGCGGTGTGCGCGCGAGTCGCCGACGAAGATCGGTGCGACCACGAGGTCGAGCTGGTCGGCCAGATCGCCGGTGAGGAACTGGGTATGGATCGCGTTTCCGCCTTCGACGATGAGCCGCTGTACGCCACGATCGGACAGGTCCTGGCACACGTAGCGCAGATCGAGCGGTTGACCACCGTCGACGACGGTGGCGACCTTCGCGAGGCGCCGGCGGACGTCGGTCACGGACGAACCCGGACAGTAGACCAGCTTCTCGCCGTCGCCCGCGGTGAAGAACGCGGAGCCCAGATCGATGTCGCCGCGGCTGGTCACGGTGACCTTCAGCGGGTGCGGTTCGCAGCCGCGCATCACGCGATCACGCTGCCGTTGCGCTGCACGGATCAGCAACCGCGGGTTGTCGTTTCGGACCGTGTTCGCGCCGACGAGGATCGCGTCGCAACTCGCACGCATCGCGTCGACGCGATCGAAGTCGGCGTCGTTCGACAGCCGCAGGCGACTCTGAGTCGGACTGTCGAGGTAGCCGTCGAGCGAAACGCCGCAGCTGAGCACCGTGTACGGAAGATCAGCCATAGGCACCGCTTCCCGCACGGGCCAGCTCCCGCTCCTGTGCGTCGGACGCCAGGGGCCGCAGGCGCACCGGCGTGCGACGCGTCCACCATCCGGCGACCAGGACGACCGCACCGGGCAGACTCGCCGCGGCCGCCAGCACGCCGAACGCGGTCGCGGCGGCGACGCCGTGTGCTCCGCCCAGGCCGGCCACGGCGAACGTCCACGCCGCCGCACCCTCACGCGGCCCCCACCCACCGATATTGGCCGGCACTGCTGCCACCAGGAGCACGAACATCGCCAGCGGCACCAACCGCGGCAACGACTCGCTGACTCCCACAGCACGGGCGGCGATCACGAACGTGGCGACGTGCCCGGCGAAGACAGCGACCGACGAGCCCACCAGCGTCGGCCAGATCGCGGGCGCCATCACCGCCGAGCGAAGATCCGCACGGATCGATCGGCGCACGCGCGCGACCCGGCCCGATCCATTGCTCGGCATCGCCGGCAGCACCAACAACGCGATCACGACGCCCGCAATGACACACGCGAGGGCGATGCGCGCGGCACCGCGCACCGGTGAGGGCAGCAGCGCGAGCGTGACAATGACGAAACACACCTGCACGACCTGCCCGGCCGTGCGTTCCCACGCGACGGCGCGAAGTCCGCGACTCACGTTCCCGGCGCCGCGGCCGTGCCGGACCCCGCGATGCAGATCGCCGATCACGCCGCCAGGGAGCGCGCAGTTGAGAAACAGCGACCGGTAGTACGCCGGCACGGCGGCTCCGAAGCGAAGCGGGACGCCGAGGCCTCGCGCGACCAAGCACCAGCGCCACGCGCAGCACATCGTTGTCACGACGCCGATGAGGGCCGAGGCCGCGAGGGTGCCGAGGCTGATCGACCGGATGCCGCTCACGAACGGGCCCGTGCCCAGGCGAACGCCGATCACGACCACGATCGCCGCGACGCCGACCAGCCGCACGCACGCCCAGCCGCGTCGCGCCATCGGTGCACCTCCCCCAGCGTCAGGATTGCTACTGACGGCTACGGAGGTGATCGTCTTCGGGTTCATCGCGTCCCGACGGGGCGAACGAACAGATCGCAATGCTCGACGCGAACGCGCAGCCGTCCGGCCAGAAGATCGTCCTGACGCTGCGCGAGGTAACCGTCGAGGTCTGCGGCCAGCCGCGGCTCCTGCTCCGTCGCCGCGTCGAGCCAACCGTCGAGCCATGCCGCGGTGAGCTCGGGCATCTCAGCATCCAACGTCCACGGGCTCGGGTGCCTGTCGACGACACGACCGCGTTCGCTGAACATGCGCGTGCCTGCGTCGGCGGCGTCCGGGCCCAACAACGCGCGACCTCCGGCGACCGGGCGACGTTGGTGCGCATTGAAAGCCGCGCCGATCGCGGCGTCGAGCGGGTGCTGCGGGAGCAGTTCGACCGCACCTGTCACGGTCGTGGTGACGAGGACGGCGCAACCCGGCGCGGCGCAGCTTTCCACGAGACGGTCGAGTTCTTCGGCGGTCAGTAGATCGAGCAGCGCCGAACTGGTGATCAGATCGGCATCGGCAAGGTGGTCAGCGCGCAGTCGAGTCACGTCGTCGCAGCGGATCTCGACAGTGACGGGCGAGCCGTCCTCGGCAGTGAGGTCGGGCGTCGCATCGAGTCGTGCAAGCAGTTCGGCGTCGAGGTCATGGACGACCCAGTGCTGGGGTCCGGGTAGCTGCGGTGCGAGCCATCGCAGCATGGAACCCGTACCGCATGCGAGATCGTGGATCATGATCGGGCCCTCACGCGGGAGCGCACGCCGCACCTCAGCCACCAACGACTGTGTGCGCGAAAGGTAGTCGGCGGGCTCGCGAAGGGCGAGCCACGATGGCGCAACCCGGACGCGGGTCATCGCAGCGCGCCCAACGCCGTTGCGATCGCGGCTACGGTCGTCGCCCAACTCGGCAGCACCTCGCGCCGGTCTCGCGCCGCGGCGCGCAGTCGCTGCCGCAACTGCGCGTCGGTGAGCCACGCACGGATCGCGTGGACGAGTGCGGCAACGTCATCGGGCACGATGAGCAGCCCCGGCAGCTCGCCGTCCGGTGCCGTGCCGAGCGACTCGACCAGCCCGCCGGCGGCTGTGGTGATCACCGGCAGGCCGTGGGCCAGAGCCTCGGTGACGACCATGCCGTAGCCCTCCTCACGTGCCGGGTGGACGAGCACGTCCGCGCGGTCGAAACACCGCTCGAGTGACGGGCCGGTGCGGGCTCCGGTGAACGCAACGCGATGCGTCAGCCCGGCATGTTCGGCCTGTTGCACGAGCCCTTCGGCGAAGGGCGGGTCGTACTCGAGACTGCCGACGCACTCGCAACACCAGTGCTCGCTGCGGAGCGCGCTCAGTGCGGCGAGCAGCAGGTCCTGGCCTTTGTGCGGTGCCGCGGCTCCGACGCACAGCAGTCGGCCGCCGCTCGGCGTGCCGGCCGCGGGCGGCCGCTGCTCCGCCCCGGGCACAGCGACGACGACCGACTCCGGCCGTAGCGCGTATGCGCGCACCAATCGGTCCCGGACCCAGCTGCTCGTGGCGATGACCGTGTGCGCTGCCGCCATCGCCCGCCCGGCATCGGACGTCTCGCACGGCATTCCGTGCACGAGCACGGCAAGAGACAGCCGCCGTGCCGCGCGCACGAGCACATCGACGTCCGCCTCGGCAATCAGCCCGTCAACGAGCACGAGCGCGTGATCCGGGATTTTCGCGATGCACTGTGCGAGGACGGCGGCGCCGGCCACACCGACGCGTGGCCACGCGTCCGGGATCAGGTGCTCGCTGAGATCCCACCCGGTCGCTCTCAGACCGTCGCAGATCATGCGGTCGTACCGGTTGCCACCACTCGGACGAAGCGGGTCGTCGATGACGGCGGGAACGATGACGTGAACGACCCGAGCGCGGCCGGGCCGTCCCATGTCAGACGAGACGCTCATAGCCCGCCGCAGCAGTCGGCGACTCGTGCAACGTGACCGTCAGCAGGCCGAGTTCGTGAGGCTGTTCGCCGAGGTCGCCCGCCTGTGCCCGGTCGGCGATGCGGTCCGCGATCGCCTTTGCCAGGACCTCGGTCGTGGTGTTCACGCCGATGAAGTCAGGATGTTCGTCGAGATTGCAGTAGGTCAGATCGGCGAGCACGTCGTGCAGCACCTGCTCGCCGCGTCCGATGTCTACGACGATGCCGTCGGTCGAGAGCGACTCGCGTCGAAAGGTGACCTCGACGACGTACGTTGCGCCGTGCAATCGCTGGGCGGGACCGAAAATCTCCCCGCGCAGGCTGTGCGCGATCATCGCGTGGCCTCGAATGGTGACACTGAACATGACGGTCAGGTTTCCTGATAGGTGATCGTGTGGCACAACGCGCGCAGCTCGCCGTTCGCTATGCGTGGCATGACGTCGGGAAGCTCCGCGAACGGCGACGACCCGCTCAGCAACGCGTCGAATGCGGGGTCGCGCAGCAGGCGCAGCGCCAGCGCCAGCCGATCGGCGTGCGTGCGTCTGGACCGCCGTGCCGCCGCAACGGCGCCGACCTGGCTGCCGCGAATGGTGAGCCTGCGCGAGTGGAACGCACCGCCCAGCCCGAGCTCGACCTGAGTGTCGCCGTACCAGCTCAGTTCGATGACGGTCGAGTCGTCAGCAAGCAGTTCGAGCGAGCGCTGCAGTCCGGCCGGAGTGCCGCTCGTGTGGACGACCATGTCGCACTCTCCATCAACCTGGTCGAGAGTCGCGAATTCGACGCCGAGCGCCGTTGCAACCTCCGCACGCGTTGCGTCGATGTCAACGAGGGTGACCTCGATCCCCGGGATGCCGGCGAGCAGCCGCGCCACGCAACAGCCGACCATTCCGGCGCCCACGACGGCGATACGGTCGCCGACCAGCGGTGCAGCGTCCCACAAGGCGTTGACGGCGGTTTCGACAGTGCCCGCCAGCACTGCCCGCTCGACGGGCACGTCGTCGGGGACGGGGATCACCGCATGCTCCGGAACGACGTAGGCGCTCTGGTGGGGATAGAGACAGAACACCCTGCGTCCGAGCAACCGGCGCGCGCCTTCGTCGACTACTCCGACGTTCAGGTAGCCGTACTTCACCGGTGCCGGGAAATCTCCGTCCTGGAAGGGTGCACGCATCGCCTCGTACTGGCTCGGCGCGACGTTGCCGCGGAAGACCAGCGACTCGGTGCCGCGACTGATGGCGCTACGAAGAGTTCGGACGAGAACCTCGTCCTCGCCCGGCTGTGGAATCGGCACCGACCTGATTTCACCGACTCCGGGTTCTCGCAACCAGAAGGCCAGCGCATGTTCCTTGACGGCTCGCATCGACCGTCAGCCGCGCGCCGAATGCGCGATGCCACCGCTCACGCGCGGCTGCGACGACGTCGCTCGTGCCCGCGCATGCAAGACCACGAACAGAGCGAGTGCTGCAACGGCGGCGATTCCCTCTGCCCACGCGCTGAGGGTCTTCTCGGTGTACCAGATCGGGTCGTACATGTTCGGGAACGGTCCGAACGCACCGACGTTGACGTAGGCGTAGACAAGCACAGCGGCCGTGCCGCCTGCAGCGACCAAGAACGCGAAAGCGGCCGTGTATCGCCGTGGGCGGACCAACACGGCAACGCCCGCAACGATGGCCCCGACCCCCTCCACGCGGAACAGGTCTCCCTGAGACAGGACGCTCGACTTGACGCTGTCGTAGCCGGAAGCAAGGTCGAAGTGCACCCATGCGTCGATCGCCAGACCCGCCGCAGCAATCACTGCCAATGCGAGCCGGAGGGCTGATCGTGAATCGAATTTCATATCCATCGCCAATCCCCTTCACTCATCGATGAATACGTCGCGGCCGCTGTGGCGGTTCATCGGTTTGCCCGACGTGACAGGGCCGCAGTGCTACTGCTGAAAGTGCCGAGAAACTTGTTGCGGAACGCGTCCATCCGCCAGACCGGCGCTGAGGGGCTCGGCAGCAAGCCGCTTTGCCAATGCCACGGTGCGATCCGGTTCAGGACGCTCGGATCGTGCGCGACGATCGAGATCGGCACGTCGTGGGTGGCGTTGTACCCACTGACAGTGGTCGCAGGTTGGTGGTCACCGAGCAGCATCACTACGAGGTTCTTGTCGTGCACGCGTGCGATCCACGACGTGAGTGCGTCCATGGAGTATCGGATCGATTGCCCGTAGAGCCTGCTGACAGTCGCCGAACTCTGCCAGGCCGTCGCGGGAGACAGTCCCTGCGCCGGCATCGAATCGAAGATCGAGCCGTCCCCGAGCCGGTCCCACGGCACCATGCGCGGCAGCGGCGTCCACGGCGTGTGCGACGAGACGAGATCCATCTCGGCCATCACCGGGGCATGACCGGGGCCGAGTTCGTTGTGCTGGAACTTGGCCAGCGTGTACTGATCCGGCATATCGGCCCAGCTGAATCTCGGTCCGCGGTAGGCGACGTTGTAGCGACCGTAGAGCTGCGCGTAGTGATAGAACGCCTTGCCCTGCAACCAGGGATGTTTGTCCGCCGGATTGTCGCTGACCGTGCGCCACCCCGCCTTGCCGAACTCGGAGCTGATGGACAGCCGGTTGCTGGTCATGAGCTGGTCGTAGCGCTGCTGACTGTCGATCCACAGCCCGGACTGCAGCGTCGCGTGCGCGATCCAGCTCAACCCGCCGAACGTGGGCGACGTCAGGAAGGCGCTGCGCGCGAAGAATCCCGCGTGCGCCAAGGTGGTTGTCTCGCTGCGCAGTGCTGTGTCGATCGCCGGCGAGTAACTCGCGCCCTGTACCGCCACCTGGCCATAGCTCTCGACGAAGACCAGCAGCACGTCCTTTCCGCGCAGCCCGGCAAGCAGATCGGACGCGGGAATCTTCGCCGACGGGTCGGCCGAGTGCAGGGTTGCTTCGAACTGCTGTTGGTCGCGGATGGCCGCGTCGGCCGCGTCGACCTGCGCGACCGCCAACTGGGCCGTGCTCAAGGAGGCGACAGACGCGCCGAACGATGTCTGCAGCGACATGGCGGCGGTGATGATCCAGGCGACGCCGAGCACCGTGATCCCCTGCGCCGAGCGTCGCCGATGTCCCGCGGCCATGCTGCTGAGGCGAAGTGTCGACGCGATGATTGCCGCGATCAGTGCCACCAGCCCGAGCGCCGCAAGCACCAGGAACTCGTCGGTGACGCGCGGACCGACCGAGTCGCGCACGACGCCGATCCCGAGCACAAGGTTGCCCCAGTCGGACACCAGGTTGAACGGTCGGTCGAGCTGGGCGTTGAAGGCCATGTCGAAGACCTTGACGACGGTGATCAGAGCGAACGCGACCCCCGCCGTGACCGCGAGCACCCGACGCGGACGTTGCGGCAGGACGAGCCACAACGCGACGGCGATGAGCCCCTCGAGCGGGATCCGGGCGAAGGTCGCGAGCGTCAGCTCATCCAGGCGATCGGGCGCGACGAGAACGACCCAGACCACGAGGGCGGCGGCGATTGCTGATGACCACTGCACGACGATCCGGGTATGGGCGCCGGCGCCGCTGCGGTAGAGCACGAAGATCGAATGTGCGAACGACGACACCAGCAAGATCAAGGCAATGGCGACGGTTGCCATGCCGACGAGATGCGACAGCACTCCCGCGGCCGCAACCGTGAGCACGATGCCCTGCACAGCCGCCACGGTCTTGCCCCAGAACCGGCCCGTCAGCGGCGCTGCCAGCCAAGGCAGAACCCATCCGACGAGCAGGAACACGTACCGGGCGGCACCGATCGCGAGGACCCATCCGCCGTAGTCGCGCGACACGTCGATGCTGAGCACGAGGATGAGGAAGGCGTCGACCTCGGCGTCGAAGCGGGCGCCCAGCACCGAGGTCGTTCGGGTGCGTCGCGCAACCTGGCCATCGATGCAGTCGAGCAGCAACGCGATCGACGCGAGAACGACGAGGGTGGTGGTCGCTCCGGAGCGATCAGCGACGACCAGGGCGGCTATGCCCGCGACGAGCATTGCTCTGGTCAACGTGACCCGATCTGCGGGCCCGACGTTCGCCTGCGAGCAGCGACGGCGCGCAACCGCGTGCGCCGCGCTCGCACCGCATCCGGCGAGCACGCCGACAACCCATCCGACCGGCCCGAGATCGACTGCGAACGACAGACCGCCGAGCAGCGCCGACGTCGCCACGGCGCCGACGGCGACCTCTCGCCAGGTGGAGCTGTGCACCCGGGGCCTCCTTGTCAGCGGCCGATCGCGGCGGAGCAGCCTTCGTTGTGGACCACGAATCGCGCGCGGTGTCGGTTCAGTCCCGGCAGGCGATCAGGGCGTACTTACGCACCCGTCCGGAGCGCATCCAGTCGCTCCAGAGCTGGTGCGCGTCGACGAGGTCGTTGAGTGCCCGTGCACCGATCTGCGGGACGAGTTGCGCGGACCGCTCCCGGAAGGCCGTCAGTAACGCCGCCGCGATCCGCTGATGTGCCGAGGTGCATTCGGTTGTCCACGTCACCGACAGACCGACCTCCGCCAGAAGCGAAGTCAGCTCACGCATGTCGACCAGGTGGACGGTGTCGGCGTCGGGCATGCGCGCCCGTTCGCCGCAGGTCAGCGGCGCGCCGGCCTCGACCGTGCAGACGAACCGGCCGCCAGGCACCAGCGCCTGGGCGACTTCGCGCAGCAACATCGCCTTGTCGGGGATCGCCAGCATCGTTTCCAGCAGCAGCACGACGTCGTAGCGCCCGACGGGTACGGGCGGGACGTGTGCCTGCACGAAGCGGCACGGCAACGCGCCGGTTCGCGCCCGGGCGAGGTCGAGCGCGCTGGCCGAGTAGTCGACACCGACGTAGGAGCAGCCGCGCTCGGCCGTGATCATGCGGCCCGGGCCTGCCACGCCGCAGCACAGATCGAGCACGGACGTAGCCGGACCGATTCCGCTGAGTGCGGCGAGCACCCGGATCTCGTCCGCCGTCATGAACGACTCCTGCCCGATGTACTGCCCGGCGGGAAAGGCGTCGTAGCGGGCGCGGCGTAGCGCGGTGGTGAATGGCGTGCGCTCGTCCTGCCTCACGCCGGTGAACACGACCTCGACCACTCACCGGTTCACGCGCGCCGTGGGAGGACGACCGTGGAAGCATGACAACGGCGCCGCCCCGCAAGGGGACGGCGCCGTGGTAACTCGAGCTTGGTGTGTCCTGCCTCAGGCAGCTACCGCGGTCGCTGCCTGCGCGTCGACACTCACGTCGTTCGCGCTCACGAGCGGCACCGGCCGAACGAGCATCCGTCGGCACTGACCACGCACTGCTTCACCCGCAAGCACAACGAAAGCAACGGCCGCGAACACCACGAGCAAGGTCATCATGTAGTTGGTCTGCCCGCCTCACGCAGACCCTAAACCGGGCAGACGGTGACGAATTTCGCACGATAAAAGCAAGGCCCCGTCCGGCGCGGACGGGGCCTTGCGAAGCGGGTCAGTGCCCGCGAAATCAGTGCGGACCGAGATCAGTGCTCATCGAGGGCGGCGACGGCGGGGACCTCGTCGAGACGGTTCGTCTCGTCCTGAATGGTCACTGCGATCTCACGCAGGCGGTCCGAGTTCTGGTGCCAGTGGTGATTGCAGAAGAGCAACTCCGAGCCGGAGCCCAGGACCGTGCGGACATAGGCCTGTGCGCCGCAGCGGTCGCAGCGGTCCAGGGCGGTCAATTCACGTGCGTCGATGGTGGGGGTCATGTCGGCACCTCTTCTCTGTCTGTGGTCCTACCGTACGTATCGGCTGGTAACGCCATACCGTGAGCCGTCACTCCGCTTGCGACGGTAGCTGCGGTACTCCGGTGCCTAACGAAACCACCGCCGAGGACCGTGACGTGCACGACACCCCGACGGAGAATTTTTCGATCCTGTTACATCGAGCAATAGCTACAACCGGTGATACCCAGCCCGCCATTCCGCTTATCGGTATTCGCGGCGAGGGTCACATCGCCGGCACAGCGGCGACGAGTGCCTGCCCCGGTCGACCGAATCGGGCCGCCTCACGCGCCCGCGCCGCCGAGCAGTCCGAGCAGGTGGTCGCGGCGTTGCTCGAGCACCTCGACACTGGCCGCCGCGGAGGCCGGTCCTGGTACGGCGCGACGCAGCAGGGCGTGGATCTGGGCATGCGCGCTGCCTTGTCTGGCCGCGAGCACGCCGACGAGGCGATTGACCTCGCGCCGTAGCTGGGCGCCGGCCCGCCACGCGGTCGCTTCGACCGACGGCTGCACCGCCTCGACCGAGCTCGCCCGCTTGCGGGCGTGCTCGTCGCGGCGCGCGAGCACCTGGGCCATCTGCTCGGGCGAGAGGATGCCGGGCAGGCCCAGGAAGTCCTCGTCGTCACTCGAGAGCTCCGGCGCGGCCACCACGGCTCGTCCGGCATGCAGCACGTGCGCGAACGCGGCATCGGCGTCGACCAGTTCATAGCCCTCGGCGTCGGTCTCGACCTCGTCGGTCGGTTCGACGTCGAGCAGCGTCGGGTCGTCGGCCGACGGCGGCGGTATGACGTGGTTTCGCTCGTCCTCGAGTTCCGCGGCCAGGGCGAGCAACGGCCGTACCGCTGGCAGGAACACCGTTGCCGTCTCGTGTCGGCCCCGGGCACGCACGACGCGTCCGACGCCTTGAGCGAAGAACAGCGGCGTCCGGTACGACGTCATCCACGCCAGGCACGCTGCCCGTGGGACGTCGACGCCCTCGGACACCATGCGAACGCAGACCGCCATGCGCTGGTCGCCGGTGGTGAACGCGGCGATCTTGTCCGCGGCCTTGGGGTCGTCGGACAGGATGAGCACGGGCCGATGGCCGGTCACGTGCTCGACGATCGCGGCGTACTCGCGCGCGTCGTCCTGGTCGCTGGCAAGCACGAGGCCTGCGGCGTCGGGGACGCCGTTGTCGCGCAGGTGCGTGATGCGCTCGTCCATCGCCGCGATGACGTGCGGCACCCAGCGCCCCTTGGGGTTGAGCGCGGTGCGCCATGCCGTCGCTTCGGTGCGCTTGGTGCCGGCGTCGGTGAGCGAGGCGGCAATGACCTCTCCGGCGCTGTTGCGCCAGCGCGACGTACCGGTGTACGCAGCGAAGACGACGGGGCGCACGACGCCGTCGGCGAGCGCTTCGCGGTAGCTGTAGGTGAAATCAGCGCTGCTCTGGTACCCGCCATCGGTGTCGGACTCGTAGCGGACGAACGGGATGCGCTCGTCCGGGCGCGTGCGGAACGGGGTTCCGGTCAGGCACAGGCGCCGTGCGGCGCTCTCGAACGCCGCTGCGACTGCCTCACCCCACGACAGGCCGTCCCCGGCGTGGTGCACTTCGTCGAGGACGACCAGCGTCCGCTTGTGCATGGTGCGGGCTTGGTGCAACGCCGGCTTCGCCGCAACCTGTGCGTAGGTGGTCACGTAGCCCGTGAGATCCGGGCGCACGGGCCCGGTCGCGTTCGACAACGCGGCGTCGAGACCGATGCCCATCCGGTCGGCGGCATCGGCCCACTGGGTGCGCAGGTGATCGGTCGGCGCAACAACGACGACGCGATCGATTGCGCGGCGCTCGAGCAGCCGGGCAGCAAGCGTCAGCGCGAAGGTCGTCTTCCCCGCACCGGGGGTGGCCGTGACGAGGAAGTCGCGGCGCGGCCCGTCCGTGGCTTCGTAGCTGGCCAGCGCCGCGCGCTGCCAGGCGCGCAGCGCGGGCTGGGGACGCTGCCGGGGTGCTGCCACGATCTTTCGTCTTCCCCCGGCGTGCGTAGTGGTGTCCTGACCGTGCGGCGCGGCTGCCGCGGTCGCCCACCCTAACCGGGTGGTGATCACCGTCCGGAGACGACTCGCCGTCATGGGAAGCGACACACCCGTGCCGCCAGATGCGGACGGCAGGCACGGTGCAGTCGGCACACTTGTCTCTCGTGGACCCGGTTCGGCATGTTGTGGGACGGGCGGTGATGCGCGTCGCGCATTGGCTGCGCCTGCTCCCGGTGTTGCTGCGCCGCGCGATCGCGAAGGCCTGGCAGGACCGTGTGCTGGGCCTGTCGGCCGAGGCCGCGTTCTGGCAGCTGCTCTCGTTGCCCTCGCTGTTCCTGGCGCTCGTGGCGACTCTCGGCTACGTGTCGCGCTGGTTCGGCACCTCGACGGTGAACCGCACCGAGGCGCGGATCGAGGCCACGCTGAACTCGGCGTTCAGCAAGCAGGTGGTGCACGACGTCATCCATCCGATGCTCTACGACGTGTTGCACAGCGGCCGGGCCGACATCATCAGCCTCGGCTTTCTGATCGCGATGTGGGCCGGCTCGTCGGCGACGGCCACCTTCGTCAACACCATCACCATCGCCTACGGCATGCGTGATCTGCGCGGCGCGGTTCGCAGCCGTCTGCTCGCGCTGTGGCTGTTCCTGGGCTCGGTCGCGATCGGGGTCGTCGTGTTACCGCTGCTCGTGCTCGGCCCGACGCTGCTCAAACGAGTACTGCCGAAGAGCTCGCGGGCGGCGCTGGGAGGCTTGATCGACAACGGCTACTACCCCGTTGTCGGTGTGCTGTTGCTGGTCGGGCTCACCACGCTCTATCACCTCGCGCCACCGAAGCGGTTGCCCTGGCGGCGCGGGGTGCCCGGCGCGGTGTTGGCGATCCTCGTGTTCCTCGCGGGATCGGCCGGGCTGCGCACGTACATCACGTTCATCGTCGAGCACAACAGCGCCGCCTACGGGACGATCGCGGCACCGATCGCCGCGTTGCTGTTCTTCTTCGTGCTTGCGCTAGGGGTGTTGCTCGGGGCGGAGTTCAACGCCGCGATCGAGCAGTACAAGCCGTCGGAACCGCGCAAGCCGCGGGTGCTCAACCCGAAGGAGTGGCGGCGGATCTCGACGAGCGACGAGCCGGATGAGCCGGAGTCAAGTCAGGACGTCGCGTCGTAGATCTCTTGGCACTTCGGGCACACAGGCGACCCGGGCTTGGGCGTCTTGGTCACCGGAAACACCGCGCCGCAGATCGCCTGAACCATCTTGCCGGTCACCGCGCTCTCGACGATGTGCGACTTGATCACGTAATGGAACACGTCGTCGCCGTCGTCGGTGTCGGACGTGCTGGGGGACGGCCGTTCGACGACCTCGGTCTCACTCACCGGACCATCCTCTCGCCAGCCATTTCTCAGCCGTCAACGACCCTGTCGTCCGTGCCCGCCGGCAGCGCACGATCAGTAGACACTGCTACGTACCCGAGATCGGCGACACGCCGCTTGACCGGGCGATCGTTCGCGATCAGCACCGCGCACCACGGCAGGACGATCCCGGCGACGACGAACACCATTGCCAGCGCGAACGAGACGCGGTAGGTGAGTGCGGCGAGGAGCACGCACAGTGCGCGGGTGGCCATCATGATCGCGTACTTCTTGCGTCGCTTGTCGTACTCGTCGCTGCGATCTTGCGGCGCGGTCGTGATCAACGCGGGTTGATCACCATGACTTCGACGCACAACCCCATAGAACCACTTAATCCCGCCCGGTACGAGGATGGCCCGGTGACCACTCCCCTGCTCGGCACGGTGTCGCTGGCACTGCTGCGTCAAGCGCTCGACGACTTCACCGTCGACGGGGTTTCCGACCTGCTCGGACCGGTCGGACGGGCGGCTCATCAGCGCGGCGACCTCACCGGCGTGGCACGCGCGTTACCTCGCGGCGAGCGGCTCGCCACTTTGGCGCGCTTGTTCCTGCTCGGCGAGACAGTGTCCGATCACGACGCGCGGGTGGCGCTGCGTCCGCTCGACCTGGCCGCGGCCCACGAGCTGGTCGAGGTCAGCGGTGACTCGGTTCGTGCTCGCGTCGAGGTGCGCCCGTACGCGACCGACACGGACGGACCGTGGTGGGTGCTGTCGGACTTCGGTTCAGACGTGCGTCCGGGACCGCTCGCGCCCGACCACGTGCTCGGCGTCGGCTCGGCCTCGGTGACTCTCGCGCAGGCGACGATCCGGCGCGGGGTCGCCAGAGCGCTCGATCTCGGCACCGGCTGCGGTGTGCAGGCGTTGCACGCCGGCACCCACGCCGGCGCCGTGGTCGCCACCGACATCAGCGCCCGAGCCCTGCGGTACGCCGCGACGACCGCCCACTTGTCCGGCCAGGCGTGGCAACTGCGGCAGGGTTCGCTGCTCGACCCGGTGGGCGACGACCGTTTCGGGCTGGTGGTGGCCAATCCCCCGTTCGTCGTCTCGCCCGGATTCGATCGCCGCTCCGGCGGCTATGACTACCGCGACAGCGGTCTGGCCGGCGACGCGGCGAGCGCTGCGTTGGTCAGCGGAATACCGGCCGTGCTGGACACGGACGGGACTGCGTCGCTGCTGGCGAACTGGATCATTCCGGCCGACGGCGACTGGGCGGGCCGGGTCGCGGGGTGGCTCGAGGGTGCGCCGTGCGATGCGTGGGTGTGGCAGCGCGAGATCGCCGATCCGGGGCAGTACGTGACGCTGTGGCTGCGCGATGCCGGCGAGACACCTGGGACGGTGCGCTGGCGTGAGCGCTATGACCGATGGCTGGGCTGGTTCGAGAGCGAGGGCATTGCCGCAGTGGGCATGGGCCTCGTCTCGCTGTGGCGCAACGACGGCCCATCGCCACAGGTGGTGTGCGAGGACGTGCCGCAGGCGGTCGAGCAGCCGTGCGGTCCTCATATCGATGCCTGGGTGGCCCGGCGTCGGTGGCTGGCCGCCCACGACGACGCGGCGCTGCTGGCTGCGCGGTTGCGACACGGAACGGGTCTCGCGCGCGTCCAGGAGGACCTCGTCGGCGACGACGGGTGGACCCAGCTGACGGTGCACCTGCGGCAGGCGGACGGGCTGCGGTGGGAGGTGGCGGCCGACGACGCGATGGCCGGTTTGGTCGCGGCGTGTGACGGGCGGCTTCGGCTTGGCGTGCTCGTCGACGTGCTGGCGGCGACGGCCGGCGCCGAAACGGCAGAGGTGGCGGCTGCGGTCGCCCCGGTCGTCCGCGATCTGGTCGGCCGGGGCCTGCTCGAGGTCGTCCAGTGAAGCGGGTGACCGCGTGAGAGCGGTGGTGCAGCGGGTCAGTCGCGCGTCGGTGACCGTCGACGGCGAGCAGATCGCGCAGATCGGGACGGGCCTCGTCGCTCTCGTCGGGATCGGGCGTGACGACGACGAGGCCCGGGCCGCCGCGCTGGCCCGGAAGATCCACGGCTTGCGGGTCCTTCGTGACGAACTCAGCGTCGCCGACCTGCCCGGCGAGGCCGCCGTGCTGGTGGTGAGCCAGTTCACACTGTATGGCGATGCCCGCAAGGGCCGTCGGCCTACCTGGACGGCAGCAGCGCCCGGGCCGGTCGCCGAGCCGTTGGTCGACGCTGTCGTGGCTGCCCTACGAGATCTTGGTGCGCACGTGGAGACGGGACGTTTCGGGGCGCAGATGGCGTTGGAGCTGGTGAATGACGGCCCGATCACGATCCTGCTGGAGTTCTGAGAGCGCGGGAACACCACAGGGGGTTCGAAACGTTCAAACAGTGAACCCGAAACAGATCGTCATCGAAGTCATCGTTGACGGAAGTTCCCGACACCGGGGTGGTCGAAAAGATCGTGACAGCAACATCCAAGGCAACACCGAAGACCGTGACCAGTCGTGCCCGCACGGCCGGTCGCTCAACGACCCCTGCCCGCACCAAGACCCATACCGCCCGCGCGAGTGAGCGGACCAGCAAGCCGACCGTGAAGTCCACTCGCACCACGAAGACGGCCACGAAGCCGCGTCGCTCGACGACCGCGCTGCTCGAGACCCCGGCGCAGATCGCGACGGCGACCGCCGCGAAGATCGCTGCCGAGGGGCCGTCCGAGGCCGCGCCGGCGGCAGACCTTGACGAGGTGGCCGCGTCGGCAGACCTCGTCCGCGTGTACCTGAACGAGATCGGCAAGGTTGCGCTACTTACGGCCGCCGACGAGGTCGACCTGTCCAAGCGCATCGAGGCCGGCCTGTACGCAGACCACCTGCTGAGCTCGAACAACTCGTTCACGCCCGCACGGCGTCGCGACATGCGGCTGCTCGTCGCCGACGGCGAGCGCGCGAAGGATCATCTGCTGCGCGCCAACCTGCGTCTGGTCGTCTCACTGGCCAAGCGCTACACCGGCCACGGCATGCCGTTCCTCGACCTGATCCAGGAAGGCAACCTCGGTCTGATCCGCGCGGTCGAGAAGTTCGACTACACCAAGGGCTTCAAGTTCTCGACTTACGCCACGTGGTGGATCCGCCAGGCGATCAGCCGAGCGATGGCCGACCAGTCGCGCACCATTCGACTGCCCGTGCACCTCGTGGAGCAGGTCAACAAGATGCAGCGGGTGCGGCGCGAGCTGAACCAGACGCTGGGCCGTGAGGCCACGCACGCCGAGATCGGGCACGAGCTCGACATCACCGAGGAGCGCGTGCGCGAGCTCATCGACCTCTCGCGTGATCTCGTCAGTCTCGACCAGGCGGTCGGCACCGACGACGATGCTTCGCTCGGCGACTTCATCGCGGACAAGCGCAGCACCAGCGAGGCCGAGGAGACCGTCGAGGCCGACCTGATGCGCCGCCAGCTCAGCGACGTGCTCGACACGCTCGAGGCACGCGAGGCCGCCGTCGTGCGGATGCGCTACGGCCTGGACGGCGTCCAGCCGAAGACCCTCGACGAGATCGGCCGCGCGTTCAAGCTGTCCCGCGAGCGGATCCGTCAGATCGAGCGCGAGACGATGGCCAAGCTGCGCCACCCCTCCCGCGCCCAGGTCCTGCGCGACTACCTCGACGAATAAGTTCGCCGGCGCTCGCGCGGCGGCGGGCTCTTCGCGCAAGCGCTCGTCGCGCTGGTGGTCACGGACGCCTCTATTTCCGGCCCCTGCGTCAGGTGGCCGGAATATGCTTCTCCCGTGAGTCACCATCACAGCGATCTCATCGACACCACCGAGATGTATTTGCGGACGGTGTACGAGCTCGAGGAAGAGGGCGTCGTGCCGCTGCGCGCCCGGATCGCTGAGCGGCTCGGGCAAAGCGGCCCGACGGTGAGCCAGACCGTGGCACGCATGGAGCGCGACGGGCTGCTCCAGGTGGCCACCGACCGGCACCTCGAACTGACCGAGAAGGGTCGCCACGAGGCGGTCGGGGTCATGCGTAAGCACCGGCTGGCCGAACGCCTGCTCGTCGACGTCATCGGCCTCGACTGGGAGGACGTCCATATCGAGGCGTGCCGGTGGGAGCACGTGATGAGCGAAGCCGTCGAGCGGCGGATCGTGGCCATGCTGGACAAGCCCCTCGTGTGCCCGCACGGCAACCCGATCCCGGGCCTGGACGACCTCGGCCTCCCGTTCGGAGCGACCGACGACCACAGCGATCTGGTCACCCTCACCTTCGCCGCGCTGCAGGGCGCGGGCGGTGGCCAGTCGGTCACCATCGAGCGCATCAGCGAGCAGTTGCAGCCCGACGCCGCCCTCATGCACCAGCTCAGCGACACCGGCCTGCGGCCCGGCCACGAAGTGCACGTGACCGGCGCCGGCAGCGGCGTCGAGGTGTGGACCGACGGCGACCGCACCCCCCTGCCACGTGACGTGAGCGACCACGTGTTCGTGCGACTGAGCTGACCGAGGCGGCTCTCGGTAGCATCGGCCACTAGTCGCGAGCCACCGTCGCCTCGTGCGCACTGCACCAGATGGAGCATTGCCCCCCGTCGACACCGAGAGGGCCGTTGGTGGCACACGACCCACAAGGCTTCCTGAAGTACGACCGCGTTGACACGCCGAAGCGGCCCACCGCTGAGCGGGTCCGCGACTGGCAGCCGATCTACCTGCGCTCGCGCGACGAAGTCGTGACCGAGCAGGCGGCACGCTGCATGGACTGCGGAGTCGCCTTCTGCCACAGCGGATGCCCGCTCGGCAACCTGATCCCCGAATGGAACGAGTTCGTCGCCCGAGACGACTACGTCGGCGCCAGCGAGCGGCTGCACGCAACCAACAACTTCCCCGAGTTCACCGGGTGGATCTGCCCCGCACCGTGCGAAGCGGCGTGCGTGCTCGCCCTGAACACCGACCCGGTCACCATCAAGCAGGTCGAGATCTCGATCGTCGAGCGCGCCTTCGACCAGAGCATCGTGCTGCCCCAGCCGCCGCTCGAGCGCACCGGCAAGAGTGTTGCCGTGATCGGGTCCGGCCCCGCCGGGCTCGCAGCAGCGCAGCAGCTGACGCGGGCCGGGCATGCGGTCACCGTCTACGAGCGCGACGACCGTCTCGGCGGTCTGCTGCGCTACGGCATCCCCGATTTCAAGATGCCCAAGGACATCATCGACCGCAGGCTCGCGCAGATGCGCGCCGAGGGCACCGAGTTCGTGGTCAACGCGCGCATCGGGGCCGAGGACGCGTCGCGGCTGCGGGCCGAGTTCGACGCGGTGGTGCTCGCGGTCGGCGCGCTCGCGCCCCGCGAGTTGACCACCCCGGGTCGCGACCTGCCCGGCGTGCACCAGGCGATGACCTACCTGCCGCAGGGCAATCACGTGCAGGCCGGAGACATCGAGACGCCCGACATCAGCGCCGAGGGCAAGGACGTGATCATCATCGGCGGCGGTGACACGGCCGCCGACTGTCTCGGGACGGCGAACCGACAGGGCGCCACATCGGTCACGGTGCTCGACCACAACCCGCGCCCGGCGCCGCGCGTCGGACTCGTGAACCCGATCTGGCCCTCTGCCCCGAGCACCCGCGGTGCCTCACCCGCCCACGACGAAGGCGTGCACGAGGCCTGGGCTCGCGAGGTCGTCGAGTTCGTCGCCGACGACGACGGAGCAGTTCGTGGGGTCGTCGTCGAACGGGTCGAGATCGTTCGGGTCGGCACCCGGCGCGAGTTCCGTCCGGTCGAGGGATCACGCACGGAGCTGCCGGCCCAACTCGTGCTGCTCGCGGCCGGATTCGTCGGTACCGACGTCCCGGAGTTGCTCGACGCACTCGGCGTCGAGAGCGAGCCTGCGCGCGGCACAGCGGTGGTCGACGACGCGTGGCGCACCTCGGCCGAGGGTGTGTACTCGTGCGGTGACGCCACCCGGGGTGCATCACTGGTTGTGTGGGCGATCGCCGAGGGTCGCGCCTGCGCCGCAGCAGTCGACGACGTACTCACCGGCGCCTCCGATCTGCCCCGCCCGGTCGTTCCCCGTGCAGTGCCTCTGTGACCTCGGGCCGCGTGAAGCGTGGCAACAGGCGCGGGTCGAGCGCCTGTGACAACGCCGCAAGGATCAGGTCGGCGGCGCTGTAGTACGGGTCGCTGTCGAGCGCGCGGTCGGCGGCGATGCGTGCCAGTGCGCCGTTGCCGTCGCGGTAGCTCGCCCACCCGAACAGGAACAGCGGCGGCGCGTCGAAGGGCGCGGGCAGGCTCGTAGCGAGCCGTTGCCACAGCGCGCGGCCGTCGATCTGACCGGAGTCGAGCGCCATCCAGACCGCGTCACGGACGGGGATGCGGCGCAATGCGACCGCGAAGTCGAGCCGCTCGCTGTCGGTCAGAATCGCTTCCTGTCCGGGCTCGTCGAAGGCGCGAGCCGCATCGACCACCGCACGGGCGTCGGCACGATCACGCTCCTCCTTGCGTCGACCGGCTACGTCGGCGGCTGCCCTGTCGCGGGCACGCAACTGCTCGAGCACACCGTCGAGCTCGACAGGATCGACGCGGCGATCCAACTGGGCGACCAGATCACTGCGATCGGGCAGCGCGACCAATCCGGCGTACGCGGCTGTCGCGGCGATCTGCGAGCTGTCGCTGCCGAGCGGTCGGCCTTCGGGCGGGCAGCAACGAGGGTCGGCGCAGTCGTAGGACCACAGTCGGCCGCGGCTGACCAGCGCGACCTCGTCGACGTCGAGCCCCTGCCCACCAGCCGTGAGATGGACCTCGTCGGCGAGCTCGCTCCAGGCGAGCTCACCGCAGTCGACGCTGCGTTCGACCTCGTCGTCGAAGACGACGGCGACGATCTTCTCGGCCCCGCTGCACGCGAAGGACGCGAGCGTCTCTCGCAGCACGGGGGTGTCGAGGAGGTCGCGGAGGTCGATGCGGGCGGTGACCGCCACCCGCTTGGCCCGCAGCCCGACCACGACGAGGCTGCGGGACGGGTGGAAGCCCAGCAGGTACGGGATCGCCTGGGCGAGATCGGCCGGGCCGGTGACGCGGAGCAAGGGTGGTGCGTCACGGCGACCGGAGCCGTGGTCGGTGTCGAGTGCCATGCGTCCACGGTGGTCGAGATCGGTGCGCCACGGGCGTCCGAGCGTGAACTGTGGACGCTGCCGAACGCTGTGGACGAACTAGGCGCGAATCGTCACAGGTGCGTGGTAGCGCGTCCGCGAATCAGCCGAGCGTGCCCGCACGCCACCGCGCAGCCGCAGTGGCCAGGTCGGCGGCAACGCGCTCGTTGCGGGTCGCCAACTCACACTCAGCGTTGCGCGCCGCGGTGTCGTCGATCGCGTCTGCGCGGTCGCGTCGGCCGGCGGCGAGCACTCTGAACGCGGCTGCTGCCCGCTCGAGAGCGACCGCGAGATCGCCGCGATAGACGCCGGTGAGGATCGCGTCGGCACCCGCCTGCACGTCGGCCGCATCGGCATCGTCGGCAACGCCGGCGACGGCGGCCTCGGCGGGTGCGAGCGGGGCGCCGGCGCGCCAGAGCAGGCGTACCTGCTCGGCGTTGGTGCGCGACCACTGACGCAGCAGGTACAGCGCCCACAGCGCACCGGGCAGGCTGACCGGGTCGCTGTCGCGCCACAGCGCACCGAGGGTGTCGATGCCCACCGCCTCGACCAACGCCACGAACCGGTCGTCGGCGTCGGCTCGGCCCGCGGAGACGAGCACGTGGGCCGTTGCGGCCGCGATCTCGGCGCGCGAACTCGGCGCGACGCCCCCGGCAGCGTCGATGAAACCGGTCAGATCCGCGTACGGCGCCGGGCGGTGCGGGCGCTCTTCCACGCCGTCCAGGATAGTTGCGCACCACCGGTCGCGACGGCCGACCGCGCCGGTTGACGGCCTGTACCGTTGACAGTGACGCCGGCCCGCTCATGGCCCCCGGTCCCACATTTGCCGCCACGAGCGGCCTTCCGCCGAGAGGCGACCTGGCGGGTCGGCGTCACTATTGGAAAACAAGCACGGATCAGAGAGTTCTCATGAGCGGCGACGGCAACGGCTGGGTGATCTGCAGCCGTGGTCACCGGCATTGGGGCCGCTTCGGCGCCGCGGGCATCCTGATCACCGACGGCGATGCGGTCGTGTTGCAGCATCGCGCGGCGTGGACGCACGAGGGCGGTACTTGGGCGTTGCCCGGCGGCGCCAAGGACAGTCACGAGGACGCGGTCGCCGCGGCACTGCGCGAGGCCGTCGAAGAGACCACCCTCGACCCGGTCCAGGTGACCCCGTTCGACGAATGGGTCGATGAGCACGGCGGCTGGTCATACACGACGGTGCTCGCGCGCGCCGATCATCGCGTGGCGCTTCAGCCGGCGAACCCGGAAAGCGTCGCGGTGCGCTGGTGGCCGGTGAGCGAGGTGGCCGGGCTCGACCTGCACGCCGGATTCGCAGCCGCGTGGCCGCACCTCATGCAGCGGCTGTAGCGTCGCGCGCCGTGCGCGTTCTGCTCCCGCCCAGTGAGGCCAAGCATCCGGGTGGACGTGGCCGTCCGCTCTCCGCCCGCCCACCGCACGCGAGCCTCGGAGACGGCAGGGAGCGCATCCTCGCGGCCCTCGACCGGCTCGTCTCGGGGCCGCGTGAGGCGGCGGCAGCAGCGCTCCTGCTCCCGCCCGCCGTGACCGATGCGGCGCTCGCGGCGAACGCGGCGGTGCGCGGCAGCGGCACGCTCCCCGCACTGCGTCGCTACGCCGGCACCGTCTACGACGGCCTGGATCACCAGGGTCTGGACGCCGGCCAACAGCGCATGGCCGCGCGCACGCTGCTCACCTTCTCGGGCCTGTTCGGCGTGGTGCGCGGTGACGAGCCGGTCCCGAACTACCGCGTGCCGGCCAAGGCAGTGCTTCCCGGAGTCGGCGTTGTGGCCACCGCGTGGCGTCCGGTGCTCGACGAGGCCATGCCGGCGCTGCTCGGTCGCGGCCTGGTCGTCGACCTGCGCTCCGGTGACTACGCCGCGATGTGGCGTCCGCGTGGCGAACTCGCCGAGCGCACCGTCCGCGTGCGCGTCCTGTCACCGCTGCCTGCCGGCGGGCGCGGTGTGGTCAGCTACCCGAGCAAGTTCGCCAAGGGGCAGCTCGCAGCCGCGCTGGTGCGACGCCTCGCCGCGGGAGATCAACTACGCACGGCGGACGACGTTGCGAACACCTGGCTGGCCGCCGGCGGCATTGACGCCGAAGTCGATGCCGCCGATCTCGTGGTGATTCACACCAGGTGACCCCGGCGTGTTCCTAGCCGCGACGGGTGGGCCACGATGTCGTCATGCGTCTTGACCATGTCAGCTATGCCGCCGGCCCGGAGGGACTCGGGGCGTGCGTGCAGAGCCTCGGCGCGCGACTCGGCGCAGGCTTCATCGACGGCGGCATCCACCCGTCCTTCGGCACACGCAACTTCGTGCTGCCGCTGGCAGACGGCTGCTACCTCGAGGTCGTCGCGGCGCTCGATCACCCGGCTGTCGACCGTGCGCCGTTCGGGCGCGCAGTGCGTGATCGCACTGACGACGGCGGCGGCTGGCTCGCATGGGTCATCGCCGTCGACGACATCGCACCGGTCGAGGCACGGCTGGGCCGGACCGCCGCCGCGGGACATCGGCGGCGGCCGGACGGGGTCGACCTGCGCTGGTCGCAGCTCGGCGTCAACGACGTGGCCGACGACGCGCAGCTGCCGTTCTTCGTCGAGTGGCACAGCGACCCGGCCGACCATCCCTCGTCGGGCGGCTCGCGGGTGCGCCTGACCCAACTCGAGATAGCCGGCGACGAGGCGCGCATCGACGACTATCTCGGGACGTCGACTCAGCAGCCGTTCGACGGCGTCGAGGTCGCCTGGCGCTCGCCGGACGAGGGCACCGGCGTTGTCGCCGCCGTGTTCGACACCGCCAACGGTTCGGTCAGGATCGACTGATCCGGGTTCCGCTTGCGGGCCCCGAGCACGGACCCGACGAGGATCAGCGGGAACCCGATGCCGATACCGAGGGTGAAGTCCTCCGACAGGAACGCGACGCCACACAGCACCGCGACTGCGGGGTTGACATACGTGATCACGGTTGCCCGGGCCGGGCCGATCGAGGCGATGAGCATGAAGAACAGCACGAACGCGAGCGCAGTGCACACGATGGCGAGCGCTGCGACCGACCACCAGCCCTGGGCCGGGACGTGCGTCGGCGGGCGCACTGCCGCGTAGGGCAGATAGATGGCGCCCACGACCAGCAGCGATGAACACGCGACCGGAATGCTGGGCAGGTCGGCCAGGTAGCGCGCCATGAGCACCGGGCCGACCGCGTAGCAGACAACGACGACGAGCACCTCGACCAGCGCCGGCGCGTCCACCTGCCCGAAGTCGAGACCGACGAGCAGACCGACGCCGACCAGGCCGACGGTCAACCCGGCCAGCTGCAGCGGCTCGAACTGCTCACCCGAGCGGGCGATCCAGGCTACGAGCACGCCCATCAGCGGCACCGCGGCGATGAGCAAGCCCGTCAGTGAGCTCGACAGCTGCCGCTCGGCCTCGGACAGCGCCAGCCACGGAATCGCCATCTCGACGACGGCGAAGGCGACGAGCGGACGCCAGTGCGGAAGGACCGGCCGGAACCCGCCCCGCGCGATTGCGAACGGCACGAGCGCGAGCCCGCCGATGGCGGTGCGCAGGAACACCAACGTGCCCGGTGAGATGTCGCGGACCGCCACGCGGATCAACAGGTACGGGATGCCCCAGATCACGCACATCGCGGCGAACACCGCCCAGATGCGGCGGCTCATCGATCGTTCACAGCACTGAGCCTAGGGCGTGGTGCCGACGAGTGCTGGCGCTTATCGGCCGCCGCGTCAGGCATAGTGTTCGCGTGCAGACGGTGTCGCTGACCTGGCAGCACGCGGGCGAACTGGCCGGCGCGCTTGTGGTCGCCAGCGCTGCCTTGCACGCCGTCCCGCAGCGCCGGGTGCGCATGCTGGCGCCGTTCGCGTTCGAGGCGGCGATCCTGGCGATGCTGTACTCGTTGTGGCAACTCGCCGGGAAGTGGTCTGTGACCGGCTACTACTCCGCGATCGACCGGGCGCACTGGATAGAACGCTTCGAGCACGACGTCTTCCTGCCGTCCGAGAAGAGCGTGCAACATCTGATTCTCGGTCATCCGCTGCTCGTGCAGGGCGCGAACCTCTACTACGACACCATGCACTTCACAACCATGCTGATCTTCCTGGTGTGGTTGTTCGTTCGCCATCGTGACCAGTACCGCCCGGTGCGCGCCACGATGGCCTGGGCGACGTTGATCTGCCTGCTCGTGCAGCTCATCCCGGTGGCGCCGCCGCGGATGCTGCCCGGCTTCGTCGACACGGCGGCGCTGTACAACCAATCGGTCTACAGCAACGGCCTCGCCGTCGACCAGCTCTCCGCGATGCCGTCGGTTCACGTCGCGTGGGCTGTCGTTGTGGGCTGGTACGCCATCAAGGTCAGCACCAGCCGGTTCCGCTGGATCGCTGCCGGACACACGGCAGTGACCGTGTTCTGCGTCGTCGCGACTGCGAATCACTGGTGGCTCGACGGCATCGTCGCGACCGTGATCGTCATCAGCGCGGCGTGGCTGCGCATAGGCCTGTCGAGGCTGCGTCAGGTCGTGGTTGCCCGCTGGCAGGCGCACGACAGTGAACCGCCGCTCGCCGAGCCGGAACCGGCAACTGTCTGAGCCTCAGCGCGGTTTGGGTCGCCCGCTCGCCGGTCCCTCGGCGATCAGACGCAACTCCCCCACCGGCAGGCACGTCTCGCAGAACGTCCGGCCGAACTCGTTGAGGTGGATGCTGCGATGCACCGCCTTCGGCATCCGTCCGGCATGTCTCATCGCGTCGGCGACCTTCGGCTGCGCTTCGACGACCTGGTAGCGCTGCGGGTTGGTCACCTGCTCCTTGGAGAACTCGATCAGTCCGAGCCGCTGCAGGTTCGTGAGGTACTGACCGACGTTGTCGAGATTGCGACACCCGGCGTGCTCGCCGATCATGTTCAGCCCGGCGGCGACCAGTTCCGAACCGATCCCGAGTGGACGGGCGGTGCGCACGTCGATCGAGGGCTGCGGCCCCTCGAGATAGAGAAAGCGCAGGATCCGCGCCTCGTCCGGCGTGAGTTCGCTCAGGATGCGGGCGAACGCGGGATGGGTGTCCTCGAGGATATGGACGTCGTTCGAGCGTCTCAGCAGCTCGGCGCCACGCCGGCGCAGGTCTTCGACGTCGCTGTCTCGCAGCGCGCGTTCGGCGGCCGCTGCTCGCGGGTCGGAGGCGCTCATGATCCCGAGCGCCTTCCACGCAGCGGCTCGTAGATCGTGCACGGCCTCCTGCATGATCGCCGCGGCCGACTCTCCCGCGACCGCCCGACCCATGACGTAGTTCGTCCCCAGGACGGATGCCTGCGCGGTCAGGGACGCGAGCTTCCACGACGTCTTCCAGGCGACCTGGGCGAAGCCTGCGGCGCCGCGCAGCAGCTCGCCGGCCGACGGTGGCTCCGGTTCCTCGCTCATCTCACACTCCGAAGATCAACAAATGCAGCCACCCGGCGAAGAACCCGAGCGCGCCGCCGTGCACGAACAGCAGCCACTCGTCCTGCTTGATCGCCGAGCGCAACATCTCGACGAAGTCTTCCGGTCCCATCTCGTGCATCTGCGCCGCGATGAAAGCCCGGATCTTCCCGGCCTGCCGCTTGTTGAAGGCGGCATCGGAGAATGCTATCGGCGCGAACGTGCTCGCCTCCACGGCGACCGACGATCGGATCTGGTCGTATTCGCGCGACCCGATCGCCACGCGTACCGCCCGTCGCGCCGGTCCGACCGCCCGATCGACCGCCGGGCGTAGTTGGTCGAACAGCATCTGCTTCGTGCGGTCGCTGCGCGGCCCGGTGAGCAACTCGTCGCCGATGTTCTGCAGCGTGATCACCTTGTCCGCGATCATCTGCGCGTAGAGCTCGGTCACCTCGTCCTTGCGCTTGAGCAGCAGGCCCTGACGCCACGGCACCCACCACGTGGGCCGAGCCGGCTCGAAGATCATCTCGAGGCCGATGTAGTTGACCACCCAGCCGATGATCACGCCGCCGACCGGCAGCACCCACCAGTACGGCAGCAACTGCAGCACGCCGACGAGCACGAAGCCCATCGGGAACCCGAAGTAGAACCCGAAGTTCTGCATGAACCGCAGTTCTTTCTTGCCCATGATCATGAACAGCTCGTTGAGCAGTTCGGGATGGGCGACGAAGTAGCGGATCACCATGAGCTTCGCGTCGATGAGCTGGTCGACGTTCTCGCCGATCTCGTCGGTGATCTCGCGGATCACCGCCGGCAGCTGCTGGCGCACTCGCGCGTGGACGGCCTCACGCACGAGCGGCGGCAGGTCGTGCCACAGCTGCGGATTCTCCTGCCGCATGATCTGCTCGACGACGTCGCGGATCTCGGCCTGCGCGACACCGGCCAGATGTTCGGCGATCCGGTCGGGCTCGAGTTCGCGGTAGAAGTCGGACATGTTGCCGAGCTTCAGCAACCCCTTGTCGACGGCGATGCTCGCCATCTTGTCCGCGCGCGAGGGCACGATGCCCTGCCAGCCGAGCCCGCCGTCATAGCGGATCAACGGCAGCACCTGCACGCGCCGAGGCAGGATCGGGAAGAGCACCTTGAGCCCGGGGACGTGCACGCCGTGGAAGCGCAGCGGCTGGAACAGCATCAAGACGCCGGTCCAGTTGGTGATGTAGCCGATGACCCCCGTGAACAACGGCACGCTGATCAGGTCGATCAGCAGCTTGTGATCCATCGGGTCGTGCGGCCTCCCGCCTTGCCGGACTTCCTGTCACAGGAATCATCGCCAGCCGCGGGTGGTCACGTCCAGCCGGGGTGGGGACGCCCACCCCGACTGGACGGCCCGGGGGTCAGGAGTGCGTGAACGAGCCGTAGGTGGCCGAGCCCCAGTCGATCGACTGGTAGTTGACGCCCTCTGCCGGGTCGATCGCTGCCACTGTGTTGTTCGGGCCGAGGTAGATGCCGACGTGGTACACGTTGCCGAGGTTGTCGTGGTAGAAGACCAGGTCACCCGGAACGGCCCGCGAGGCCGGGATCAGCCGCGCATCGTTGAACTGCACACCGGACTGGTGATAGATGCCCGGCATGCCCGAGCGCGCGTAGCTGAAGACGACCAGGCCCGAGCAATCGAACGATTTCGGCCCGGCTGCCGCCCACACGTACGGTTTGCCGATCTGGCGCTTGGCGATCGTCACGACCGACTTGTTCATCGCGGGCGTCGTCACCGCGCCGGTTCCGGCCTTGCCGCGGGTGTCGGCCGCGTTGCAGCCGAGGAAGCTGTTCGACCCGAAGCCGATGTTGGCCACCCACACGCAACCCAGGTGCGAGCCGGTCGAGACGGGCACCGTGATCGCGAAGTGGTTGACCATCGTGCCGGCCTTGGTCTTGCCCCAGCGGGTGTCGACGGTCTTGGCGGCCGTGCCGTCGACGTAGAGGACGACGGCGAGGCGGCTGGCCGAGAAGTCGGGGTCGCCGACGTGTCCGCTGACTGTCATCGTGTCGCTCGAGGCGCCGGTGAAGGTGACCTGGCCCTGCGGATCGTGGTTGCCCGTGACCGCCGAACCCAGCGGAGTCGTGAAGCAGCGAAGCACCGTGGGCATGCCCTGCAACGCGTTGGCGACCGCGACGCAGACGCTGTGCACGCCGGTGCCCGGGGACACGGTGGTGGTGAAGCCCGGGGTGGGGCCGGTGTGGTGCCGGCTCACGATGCGGGGGCGCGCCACTGAGGTCACCACCGACCCGCGCTTCTGTCCGTCGACCAGTACCAGGACGGTGGCGTTGGTCGTGAGTTCATCCGGATCGGCGGCCCAGCCGTTGAGGGTGTAGCTGCCGCCGTGGTTGGCCACGATGGTCTCGAGCACCCCGATCGGGTCGTGCGGGCCGGCCGGGTTGTTCGCGTGCGCCGCCGTCGCCGCGACCGTGGCGGCCGCGAGCATCGACACGCCCACGGCGACGGCGGCCACGAGGCCGCCGGCGCGGGTGCGCAGCAAAGACAGTGTGGTGGGGAGGGTCATGTGTCGGCGTCCTTCGAGTGCGGAGGTGGCCGTCCCCTCCCCGCGACGGGACTGCCGAGTTCATGGGCGAGCCGATGTCCACGCCCTAGTTCCCCGGGCCGGAATCGGTGATCGCTCCTCCGAGTCTCACCTCCGAGCCCGCCAGAAGTCAAGACCAGGTAAAGAAACTCTCCTTCTCCGGTCAAGGGTCGGCCCGAAACTCGGCCGCTTGACGGGGCCGGCGTTACCCGGAGGAGGATCGCGATCGGGGGGTGAGAGCAATGCCGGACGGGGTGCAGGACGCGACGGACGACGCGACGACGACGCGACGCACGACGCGACGAACGACACAGCGCACGACGCGGGGCACGACGCAGCGGCGACGCCCAGCGACGCGACGCTCCCGGCCGGGCTGTCCGCCGAGCGCCGCGAGACCTTCCAGCTGCGCTGCGAGCGGTGGTGGCCCGACCTGCGCACGGGACTGGCGGCGGTCTACACGCCCGCACAGACCGAGCAGCTCGAGCAGCGCCTGCTCGCCCTGGCCGCCGCCGCCTATGCCTCCCGCGACGCGCGGCTGCACCGCCTCGACCAGGCCCGCACGCTCGCTCCGGACTGGTTCCAGCAGCAGTCGATGTTCGGCTACGCGGCCTACGCCGACCGGCTGGCCGGCACCCTGGACGGCGTCGGTGCGCAGGTGCCCTACCTGCGCGAACTCGGCGTCACCTACCTGCATCTGATGCCGCTGTTGCGTCCACGCGAGGGCGACAGCGACGGCGGTTACGCCGTCGCCGACTACCGCGCGGTGCGCGCCGACCTCGGCACCCTCGACGATCTGCGCCGCCTCAGTGAAACCCTGCACAAGGCCGGCATCAGCCTCGTGCTCGACCTTGTCCTGAACCACGTCGCGCGCGAACACCAGTGGGCTGTCGCCGCACGTGCCGGCGACGAGCACTACCGCCGCTACTTCCACATCTTCGCCGATCGCATCGGTCCGGATGCCTACGAGCGCACATTGCCGGAGGTCTTCCCTGACTTCGCGCCCGGCAACTTCAGCTGGGACGACGAGCTCGACGGTTGGGTGTGGACGACGTTCAACGAGTTCCAATGGGATCTCGACTGGTCGAACCCGGACGTGTTCGCCGAGTTCGCCGAGATCGTGTTGTTCCTCGCCAACGTCGGTGTCGACGTGCTTCGGCTCGATGCGATCGCGTTCGTGTGGAAGCGGCTGGGCACGAACTGTCAGAACCAACCCGAGGTGCACTCGATCACCCAGGCGCTACGCGCGCTGATCCGGATCGCCTGCCCGGCGACCGTGCTCAAGGCCGAGGCGATCGTCGCCCCGGACGAGCTCGTCCACTACCTCGGCAGCGGTCGTCACCACGGCAAGGTCAGCGACCTCGCCTACCACAACACGCTGATGGTGCAGGTGTGGTCGATGCTCGCGACCCGCGACGTCCGCCTCGCGGTGCATGCGCTGCAGGAACTGCCGATCGTTCCGTCGACGACAGCGTGGATCACCTACGTGCGCTGCCACGACGACATCGGGTGGGCGATCGACGACGGCGACGCGGCGGCGGTCGGCCTCGACGGATTCGCCCATCGCTCGTTCCTGTCCGACTTCTACAGCGGTAACTTCCCGGGCTCGTTCGCGCACGGCGTGGTGTTCCAGGCCAACCCCGCCACGGGCGACCGGCGCATCAGCGGATCGACCTCGTCGCTGGCCGGTCTCGACGACGCCCGCTCGCCCGAGGAGGTCGACGCCGCGATCGCACGGGTGCTGCTTGCCTACGCGATCGTGCTGGGCTGGGGCGGTGTCCCGGTGGTGTGGATGGGCGACGAGATCGGTCTGCGCGCCGACCCGCACTGGGCTGACGAACCGGGCCATGGCAACGACAACCGCTGGCTGCACCGTCCCAGAATGGACGCCGCGCGGCAGGCGCTGCGCCGTGTGCCCGGGACAGTGCCGCAGCGGCTGTTCGCCGGCCTGTCACACCTCGCACGGGTGCGTGCCGGCCTGCCGCACCTGCATGCCTCGGTCATGTCGCAGGTCCTCGACCCGTCCGACCCGGCCGTGCTTGCCGTGCTGCGCCGCCACCCCGAGGGAGACCTGCTCGAGCTGGCCAACGTTGCCGACGACGCCCGCCCGTTCCCGTGGGATCGCGTCGCGGCGCTCGGCTGGTGCACCGCGCATGACGTGCTCACCGACTCGACCGTGGCCGTCGGCGAGGGCCGCAACCTGTGGTTGGCGCCGTACCAGGCGATGTGGCTCGTGGAGGCAGGCACCGAACCGCGTGAGTCCGGCTAGCGCCCGAGCGCCGCGCGCAATGCCCGGTAGGACTCGACGAGCGTGCGACGTTCGTCGGCGAGGACCGGATCGGCGAGGTCACACCCGGCAGCCACCCATTGGTCCGAGAGCCGCATCGCCTCGACCCGCAGCCGCGCCGCGTCGTGCACCGCGGACTCGGGTACCGAATAGACGTAGCTGTACAGGTGTGCGACGGAGGTGGTCAGGTCGTCCTCGGTGAGCCCCGACTCGCGCTGGTGGACGCGATGGATGCGCCACCAGTCGACCTCGCGCGCGGCGGCCTCGACCGGGTCGATCGAGAGTCCACCGTCGGCCTTGACCAGCGCATAGAAGCGGCGCATGTATTCGCGCGCCGCATCGGGGTCGTTGCGCGGGTAGGGCGCCCACTTCTGGTTCGCGCGCAGCACGTACCAGGCGCCGAGCAGGGTGCGCCGGCGCCCCATGCCGAAGCCCTCCGCAACCAGCGCGACCGACGCGCTGAGCACGCCGCGCCACTCATGGCGGTAATACCCGACCCAGGCGTCGGCTTCGCTCGTACCGAGTCGCGTCGCGTCGAAACTGCGCACGCCCGGGCCGGAGACGATGCGGGCGAGCACCACGTGCTGGGCCACCCGTCCCAGCCAGCCCAGGTCGTCACGTCCGGACGTCGGGACCAGCTGCGGATCGGCAACGCTCAGCGGCCGTCCGAGCCGGACGACGTCCGCACGGCCGGCCGCGAGGATGTTGCGCACCCAGTCCGACTCGGTGCCGTAGAGCACTGCCATGCGCAACTGCGACCCGCGCCGGGTCGCGAACACCGGATTGCGGTACTCGCGGCCACTGACCCGTCCGCGATGGGTGAGCATGATCCAGGGCGCGAGGTAGGGCGCCCACCAGCGTTGGATGCGGTTGGTGACGACGCGGTTGAACCGGGCGAGCGAGCGCGGCAGTCTCACGACGTCGATTGTCGGTGCATGATCGAAGGATGACCACCACCGCAGACCTCGCGGTCGAGGTCGATCCGGGACAGGTCGGGTTCGACCACCACCGGCTCACCTCGATCGATGCACTCCTTGATCGGTACGTGGCCGACCGCAAGCTGCCGGGCTATTCAGTGCTCGTCGCGCGCGACGCTCAGATCGCACACCTGGCAACTTGGCGGGCTGCGCGATGTCGAAGCCGGCCTGCCGGTCGAGCTCGACACGGTGTTCCGCATCTACTCGATGACCAAGCCGATCACGTCGGTCGCGGCGATGGCGCTGTACGAGCGGGGTGCGTTCGAGCTGAACGACCCGGTCTCGCGGTACCTGCCCGAGTTCGCCGAGACCCGGGTGTTCGCCGGGGGGTCGGATCTGAAGCCGGTCACCGTCCCCGTCACCGAACCGCTGCGCGTGTGGCACCTGCTCACACACACGTCCGGGCTCACGTACGGCTTTCACCGCGCGCATCCGGTCGATGCGCTCTATCGAGCGGCCGGGTTCGAGTGGTCGGCGCCTGCCGACCTCGACCTGGCCGGCGCGGTCGAACGGTTCGCGTCGCTGCCGCTGCTGTTCCAGCCCGGTGCCGAGTGGAACTACTCCGTCAGTACCGACGTGCTCGGCCGCCTTGTCGAAGTCCTCGCCGGCAAACCGCTCGACGCGGCGTTCGCTGAGCTCGTCCTCGACCCGCTCGGCATGCACGACACCTCCTTCCAGGTACGCGACACCGACCGGTTCGCCGCGCTCTACACGCCCGGCCTGAACCGCAACGGCGAACTCGGTGACTCGTTCCTCGCTCCGACGTGGCTCTCCGGCGGCGGCGGGTTGTGCTCGACGCTGTCGGACTATCACCGCTTCACCCGATTCCTGCTCAACCGTGGCGAGCTCGACGGCGTGCGCGTGCTCGGTGACCGCACGATGCGTTACATGACCCGCAATCACCTTCCTGGCAACGCCGACCTGAAAGCGTTCGGCCGGCCACTGTTCGCCGAGGCACCCTTCGACGGCGTCGGGTTCGGGCTCGGGTTCTCGGTGCTGATCGACCCTGTCGCGTCTCGCACGCTCGGGACCGCCGGTGAGTTCGCGTGGGGCGGTGCCGCGAGCACCGCGTTCTGGGTCGACCCGGTCGAGCGGATCACGGTCGTGTTCATGACCCAACTGTTGCCGTCCTCGACGTATCCGATCCGCTCGCAGCTGCGCCAGCTGGTCTATTCGGCGCTCGTGGACTGAGCGGCGTCGGGGTCGGCCGCGGCGTACGGGTCAGTCGCCGATCGACGCCGCCATGTCGGCGGGGTCGTCGAAGTTGTCGCCGTGCCGGTGCGCCACCTTCCACTCGCCGCCTTCGCGCCGGTAGACCTGGGTGACCCGCAGCGTGTAGGTGCGTGGTTCACCGTCGATCGAGGCCGACGTGTGCTCCAGGCCGGCGGTGTAGGCGACATCGCCGACGACATCGCACTCGAGAACCTCGAGGCGATAGGACGCGCAGTCGGAGAAGCCGCTCGCGAGGGCGGTGAACAACTGCTCGATCTCGCGCTGGCCGCGCGCGTTGCGCCATGCGCCGAACACGCTCACCGGTTCGGCGCGTGACCAGATGGCCCGGCGCGGAGCCGCGTCGCCGTTGTGCAGCGCTACCTCGGCCTCGTGCAGCGCTGTCCCGACCCAGGCCAGGAACGTGTCGCGGTCGCTCATGGCGACATGGTGCTCCTCGGACGAGCGACGGGCGAGCGTGTGTTTCGGCGCCACGTCCCGGGGGGCTAGCTCGCCTGCTGCGCGGCCAGCTCGATGACTGCGTCGGCGACAGCGTCCGGATCGGTGAGCATGTGCAGGTGGTTGCCCGGCAGGTGCCTGGTCGTCCAGCCGCGCGCCGACGCCAGCTCGGCCGCTGCGTCGTACGGTTCGCCGAACCAGAGGTAGGCGCATGGCGCCCGGTCCCAGCCGTCGCGCACCGGTGGCAAATGGTCGTAGTAGGCCAAGGGCAGTCGAGGCTGTTCGGCCTCGACCCGAGCACGTACCTCGGCATCCGGGAACAACGTCGCGACATCGGCGTCGTCCCACCAGCTCGTCCACGGCGGGAGCCGTGCCGTCCGCGTCGGCCAGTCCCGCCAGGAACTCGCGCGGCGCAACCGCACCCGTTCCCGGAAGCGGTGCGTCGACGAAGACGACGCCCTGCACCCGATCACTGAGCGCTTCGACCACGGCCGGAACGAACAGCCCGGCATTGCTGTGCGGCGCGAGCACCACCGGCCCATCCCCTGCCGATCGCACAATCGCCTCGACACCGGCCGGCCAGTACGGCTCCGCGCTGGTGGCGACGCCCTGCAGGGTAGGCACCGCAACCTTGTGCCCCCGGCGCTCGAGCGCGTGGCCGTGGACTCCCACGTCGCCGGGCCGAGCAATGGGCTCGGGATCAGCACGATGCTCGGGCTCACGTTCGTCAGGGTTTCAGATGTCGTGCGTTGCGAGCATCGTGTTCGCTCAAAGCGTGGCGATCGTGGTGTCTGCGGCGAGCGGCCCGGTCAGCGCGCGCACAACCGCAACATCAAACCGCCGATCCGGTCAGATATCGACCGAATCGGCGGTTTGATCAACGCCACTCGTTGGGGCGGGTCAGCTGCAGCCGCTGGTGCTCCCGCAGCCTTCGCAGACGAAGCAGCTGCCGGCGGGGCGCATCTTGGTGCCGCAGTTCATGCACAGCGGGGCGTCGGCGCTGCTGCCGGTGATGATCTCGAGCAGTTCGGTCGAGCTGTGCGCGCCGGACGGGGCGGGCAGCTCGGCTGCATCCTCGTCATCGACCACGTCGGTCGCCTTGCGCTCGACCGGAGCCGACTGGGCCAGCGACTCGAGATCCTCGACGGACTCGTCGACCGGGGTGTAGGAGCCGGTCTCGAGCTGCCGAGTGCGCTCTTCGGCGGTGTGGATGCCGAGCGCCGAGCGCGTGTCGAAGTCGAGGTAGTCGAGCGCCAGGCGCCGGAAGATGTAGTCGAGGATCGACTGCGCCATCCGGATGTCCGGGTCGTCGGTCAAGCCCGCGGGCTCGAAGCGCATGTTGGTGAACTTCTGCACGTAGGTCTCGAGCGGGACGCCGTACTGCAGCGCGATCGAGATGGCGATCGAGAACGCGTCCATCACGCCGGCCAGGGTCGAACCCTGCTTGCCGAGTTTCAGGAACACCTCGCCGAGACCGTCGTCGGGGTAGGAGCCGGCCGTCATGTAACCCTCGGCACCGCCGACCGTGAACGACGTCGTGGCCGAGGGCCGCGACTTCGGCAGGCGCTTGCGCGTCGGGCGGTACTCGACGACCTTGTCGGCCACCTTGGCCTCGGCACCCTCGTTCTTGCCCTTGCCCGCCGACAGCGGCTGGCCGACCTTGCAGTTGTCGCGGTAGACCGCGAGCGCCTTGAGGCCGAGCTTCCAGCCCTGGAAGTAGACGTCCTCGATGTCCTCGACCGTCGCGGTCTCGGGCAGGTTGACGGTCTTGCTGATCGCGCCGGACAGGAACGGCTGGGCCGCCGCCATCATCCGCACGTGGCCCATCGGCTTGATGGCCCGCGCCCCCATCGCGCAGTCGAAGACCTCGTAGTGCTCGAGGCGCAATCCGGGCGCATCGACGACGTGACCGTGCTCGGCGATGTATTCGACGATCGCCTCGACCTGCTCGTCCTGATAGCCCAGCGCCCGCAACGCCCGCGGCACCGTCTGGTTGACGATCTGCATCGAGCCGCCGCCGACGAGCTTCTTGAACTTCACCAGCGCCAGGTCGGGCTCGACCCCGGTGGTGTCGCAGTCCATCATCAGCCCGATCGTCCCGGTCGGGGCCAGCACCGAGGCCTGCGCGTTGCGCCAGCCGTTCTTCTCACCGATCTTGTTGCCGAGCGCCCACTCCTCGGTGGCGACCGCGTAGACCTCGCGATCGTTCGCGTGCAGCGGACGCGCCGCGTCGTTGGCCGCCGCGTGCTTGCGCATCACCCGGGCATGCGCCTTGGCGTTGCGGGCGTAGCCCGCGTACGGGCCGACGACGCCGGCGAGCTCGGCCGAGCGACGGTAGGCGGTACCGGTCATCAGCGAGGTGATCGCGCCGGCCATCGCCCGCCCGCCGTCGGAGTCGTAGGCCAGACCCGAGGCCATCAGCAGCGCGCCGAGGTTGGCGTACCCGATGCCCAGCTGGCGGTAGTCGCGCGTGTTCACGCCGATCGACTCGGTCGGGAAGTCGGCGAAGCAGATCGAGATGTCCATCGCGGTGATGATCAACTCGACGGCCTTGACGAACTTGTCGGTGTCGAACCTGTTGTCGTCGCCGAGGAACTTGAGCAGGTTCAGCGAGGCCAGGTTGCACGAGGTGTTGTCGAGGCTCATGTACTCCGAGCACGGGTTGGACGCGGTGATGCGACCGGTCTCGGGGTTGGTGTGCCAGTCGTTGATCGTGTCGTCGTACTGGATGCCCGGATCGGCGCACTCCCACGCGGCCTGCGCGACCTTGCGGAACAGGGTCTTGGCGTCGACGGTCTCGATCACCTCGTGCGTCTGGCGCGCACGCAGGCCGAAGTCGGTGCCCTCGTCGACCGAGCGCATGAACTCGTCGGAGACCCGGACGGAGTTGTTCGCGTTCTGGTACTGGACGGAGGTGATGTCGGCGCCGCCGAGATCCATGTCGAAGCCGGCGTCGCGCAGCACGCGGATCTTGTCTTCCTCGCGCGCCTTGGTCTCGACGAACTCTTCGATGTCGGGGTGGTCGATGTCGAGCACGACCATCTTCGCGGCACGTCGCGTCGCGCCACCGGACTTGATCGTGCCGGCCGACGCGTCGGCGCCGCGCATGAAACTGACCGGGCCGGACGCGGTGCCGCCGGAGGTGAGCAGTTCCTTCGAGCTGCGGATGCGCGAGAGGTTGAGCCCGGCGCCCGAGCCGCCCTTGAAGATCAGACCCTCTTCGCGGTACCAGTTCAGGATCGAGTCCATCGTGTCGTCGACGGCCAGGATGAAGCACGCGCTGACCTGCTGCGGCGAGGTCGTCCCGACGTTGAACCACACCGGGGAGTTGAAGCTGAACACCTGGTGCAGCAGCATCCAGGTCAGCTCGTGCTCGAACAGCTCGGCGTCCTCGGCGGAGCGGAAGTAGCCGTTCTCGCGCCCGGCCGCGGCGTACTTGTGCACGACGCGGTCGATGAGCTGCTTGAGCGACCACTCGCGCACCTCGGTGCCCACCGCGCCGCGGAAGTACTTGGTGGTGACGATGTTGGCGGCGTTGACCGACCAGAAGTCCGGGAACTCGACCCCACGCTGCTCGAAGTTGATCGAGCCGTCGCGCCAGTTGGTCATCACGACATCGCGCCGCTCCCAGCTGACCTCGTCGTAGGGGTGCACGCCGGCGGTGGTGTACACCCGTTCGACGTGCAGGCCGTTGCGCGGATAGACCGGGCTCGCGACTGTGGTGGCGGAGGTCGGGGCAGCCGGCACCGCAGTGTGCTGGCCCGACTTGTGTCCCGTTTCCTGGGCTGCCTCGGTCATCTGGTTCCTTCCCTGCTGGATCAGCGGTGAGTGACGGTGGTGGGGGTGGTGCTCAGTCGGTGTGGTGTGCGCGCGTGTCGGTGCGCAGATCGGTGATCGCCTTTTCGAAGTCGTCGATGGAGCTGAACGCCTGGTAGACCGAGGCGAAGCGCAGGTAGGCGACCTCGTCGAGTTCGCGCAGCGGCCCGAGAATGGCCAGGCCGACCTCGTCGCTGGGCACCTCGGCCGCGCCGGTCGCCCGAACGGCTTCTTCGACGCTCTGCGCCAGCTGCGCGAGCGCGTCCTCGTCCACGGGCCGACCCTGGCACGCGCGTCGGACACCGCTGACGACCTTCTGCCGGCTGAACGGTTCGGTGACGCCGCTGCGCTTGATCACGGCCAACGTGGCCTCTTCGACGGTGGTGAACCGCTTACCGCAGTCCTGGCAGGAGCGCCGCCGCCGGATGACCTGACCCTCATCGACCTCGCGCGAATCGACGACTCGGGAGTCGGGGTGACGGCAGTAGGGGCACCGCATGCCAATCCCTCTCCTTCAGGTCGAGACGCCGGGTGTCGACAGGGTTGTCCACCGACACTGGGGACGAGCCGGTGGACAGAACCCGGTTTGGTTGTGGATGACTTGGGGACGCCGTGTGGACGGTCAACCCCAAGCTGTGGACGAAACACATCGTTGTAACTACTACATCTAGGGGTGCAACCGTAGATCGCACACGAATGTTCCGCAAGAGCGCCACACCGGCGTGTCGAGAAGTTTTCGAGTGAACAGCCAGGCGCGGGACAGGTGTCAGTGCGTGCGCAGCACCTCGCCGGGCACGAGCCCGGCCGTCCCGAGGCCGTTGAGCCGCTGCAGGTCGGCAACCTCGGCGCGTGGGTCGCGCTGCGGCGCCAGCCGCGAGGCGATCGACCACAGCGTGTCGCCGGCGTGCACGGTCACCGTGTCGGGCATCGGTCGCGACGCTGATCCGGACCCCGCCGCCGGGGCCGACGCGCGGGCGATCAGGACCAGCCCGAGTGCCAGCACGGCGAGCGCCGCCGCCAGCACGTGCACGCCGCGACGGGTCAGCCGCAGCGGCGCGGCGTCGGGGTCGGCCGGCGGGCTGTGCAGCGTCGTGACGGTTGCCAGCCGTTGCGGCGGGCCCGCCTGCCCCGCCCCGCGCTGGGTACGGCGGGCCCGCTCCGGGATGTCGAAAATCGGTTCGAACTCGGTGGCGACGGACATCGCAGCCTCCTCATTTCTCGCTCGGTGATCACCTGTGTGATCGAACGCGCGTTCTATCGAACGCCTATTCGAAGGTGTACCAGCGGGGTCTGACAATATCCAGATCGGACGGCGTGTCGTTCGAACACGTGTTTGAGATTGTTATCAACCCGCGCTACGGTCTGCGTTATCGAACAAATGACAGGAGTGACGCATGGCCACCCAGAAGAAGGCGGCATCGCGCGCAGCCAAACCCGCCGCGAAATCGACACCGAAGACACCGGCGAAAACCGCCCGCAAGACTGGCGCGAAGGCCGTTGCAGCCGCGACCGAGCAGCCGCAGCGCCGCGGGCCGGGGCGTCCGAAGGTCACTGAACTGCCCGATCCCAAGACCGGGCTGACGCGGCGTCAGCAGGCGATTCTCGACGTGATCCGCGATTCGGTCGAACGGCGTGGCTACCCGCCGAGCATCCGCGAGATCTGCGAATCGGCGGGCCTGGCCTCGACCTCGAGCGTGGCCCACCAACTCGCCATGCTCGAGCGCAAGGGCTTCCTGCGCCGCGACCCCAACCGGCCCCGCGCGGTCGACATGCGCCTCGGTTCGGACGGCGAGCGCCCCAAGGCAGTGCGGCGAGCCGTGGCGGTCAGCGACGACGCGCCGCGTGGCGATGCGCCGGTGTTCGTCCCGGTGGTCGGCCGCATCGCCGCGGGCGGACCGATCCTGGCCGAGCAGATGATCGAAGACGTCTTCCCGCTCCCGAAGACCCTCGTCGGCGACGGCTCGCTGTTCCTGCTCAAGGTCGTCGGTGACTCGATGATCGACGCTGCGATCTCTGACGGCGACTGGGTGGTCGTGCGGCAGCAGCAGACGGCCGAGAACGGCGACATCGTGGCGGCCATGATCGACGGCGAGGCCACGGTCAAGACCCTGCAGCGCCGCAGCGGACACGTCTGGCTGCTCCCCCACAATGCCGCCTATTCACCGATCGACGGTGACGAGGCAACCGTGCTGGGCAAGGTGACCGCGGTCCTGCGCAAGGTCTGACAGCACGATCACACGACGAACACGACGGCCCGCGGCACTACGCCGCGGGCCGTCGTGTCGCTCGTACAGCGAGCGGTTACTCGAACGGCTTGGTCACCGGCTGCGTCTCGCGCACCGGCTCCGAGGTCTCACTGACCACCGGCGGGACGGCCGGAACCGGCGGGACGGCCGGGCTGGCCGCCGCGGGCGGCGCCGCGGTGGTCCCGTTGGCTTCCAGCGCCGGCGGCGGCGTGACTGCCTCGCGGGCCTCCGAGCGCTTCTTGTCGTCCTCGCTCATGCCCTTCATCTCGGTCTTGAAGATCCGCAGCGAGCGTCCGAGCGATCGAGCCATGTCCGGCAGCTGCTTCCATCCGAAGAACAGCACGGCGACGACGATGGCCAGAATCACCAGGTGACCGGGGCTGAACAACTCCATGAGAAGGCCTCCTCCTAACAGCGGGTGCGGCGGCGCTTCGTTACCCGCCAGCCTACGCCAGAGCCCTGGGAGGTAGGCGATGACGACGCCGAGAATCGCTCCCGGCGCCGCAACGACTCCGCAATCAATTCTTCGCGCGCGAGTCCTGGATCGGATCCGTGGTCAGGCTCGCGCGAACGGAGCCAGCGCCGCAGCCAGGTCGGGGCTGACCCGTGCGCGCAGCCGCGTGCCGTGGGCCGTGTGTTCGGTGTCGAGCACTTCGGCGTCGTCGTGCACGCGCGCGACCAGGTCGCCGCGCGTGTACGGCACGAGCAGGTCGACCTCGACGGCCGGCCGCGGCAGCAGGTCCTCGACGCGGGCACGCAACTTGTCGATGCCCTCGCCGGTGCGCGCCGAGACGAACAGCGCGTCGGGCGCGAGATGGCGCAGGCGCAGCAGCGTGTCCGGCTGGGCGGCGTCAACCTTGTTGAAGACCAGCTGTTCGGGCACGTGCAGCGCGTCGATCTCGGCAAACACCTCGTGCACCGCGCGGATCTGCGCTTCCGGGTCGGCGTCGGAGGCATCGACGACGTGCAGGATCAGATCGGCGTCCGCGACCTCCTCCAGCGTCGAGCGGAACGCCTCGACCAGCTGGGTCGGCAGGTGCCGGACGAACCCGACTGTGTCGGCCAGGGTGAACACGCGCCCGTCGCTGGCCTGGCTGCGGCGCACTGTCGGGTCGAGGGTCGCGAACAGCGCGTTCTCGACGAGCACGCCCGCATCGGTGAGCCGGTTGAGCAGCGATGACTTGCCGGCGTTCGTGTACCCGGCCAGGGCCACGGACGGGATGTGGCGCGTGCGGCGCTGGGCCCGCTTGACGTCGCGAGCGGTCTTCATCGCGGCCAGCTCCTTGCGCAGCCGCGCCATGCGCGAGGTGATGCGGCGACGGTCGATCTCGATCTTCGTCTCACCGGGGCCGCGACCACCGATGCCGACGCCGCCCGCTGCCCGTCCACCGACCTGGCGTGACAGCGACTCGCCCCAGCCGCGCAGGCGGGGCTTGAGATAGGCGAGCTGGGCCAGTTCGACCTGGGCTTTGCCCTCCTTGGAGCTGGCGTGCTGGGCGAAGATGTCCAGGATCAGGGCGGTGCGGTCGACGACCTTGACCTTGACGACCTTCTCCAACTGCTGCAGCTGGCCGGGGGTCAACTCGCCGTCGCAGATCACGGTGTCGGCACCGGCCGCCTCGACCACGTCACGCAGTTCCTTCGCCTTGCCCGACCCGATGTAGGTCGCGGCGTCGGGCTTGTCGCGGCGCTGGATCAGGCCGTCGAGCACCTGTGATCCGGCCGTCTCTGCCAGCCGGGCGAGCTCGGCCAGCGAGTTCTCGGCCTCGGCGAGGGTGCCGGTCGTCCAGACCCCGACGAGCACGACGCGTTCGAGGCGCAGTTGGCGGTATTCGACCTCGGTGACGTCCTGCAGTTCGGTCGACAGCCCGGCAACGCGGCGCAGCGCCTGGCGTTCCTCGAGCTCGTAGTCGCCGATCGCGCGGTCGTCGAGGTGGTCACTGAGTTCTGTCATCGTGATATCCATGGTGGCACGGGGCGGCCACCCGATTCACGCCTCGGCGGGGCTGAGCATCACTGTGTCGCCGCCGGCCACCGCTGCCAGCCACTCCTCGTCGAGATCCAGTTCGGCCACGATCACGGCCGGACCGATCAGCTCGATCGTCCCGTCCTGATGCCAGATGACGCGGCACGTGCCACCCGGCACGTCGACCCGCCAGGTCCCGCCGTCCGCGGGCGAACCGGCCGCAGTCGCCGCGGCGACGACCGCGGCGCAGATACCGGTCCCGCAGGAGCGGGTCTCGCCGACGCCGCGCTCGTACACCCGCATGCGCAGGTGACCGGGCCCGAGCGCGACGACGAACTCGACGTTCTGCCCGTCCGGCAGGGGCGGCACGACGACCGGCGCCCGAGTGAGGTCGAGCTCCTCGAGCTCGTCGGCATCGACCTGCACGACGACGTGTGGGTTGGGCATCCGCACCGCGGCGATCGCGGGCTTGGACGTAGGCGCAGCGGTGGCGACCGGCCGGTCGGCAAGGACCAGGGGCAGTCCCATATGCACGCTGATGTCGCCATCGGTGCAGGACCGCACTCGCGTGATCCCGCCGCGTGTCGCCACCGCTGCTGACTCTGTAACGAGTTGGGACCGCATTAGGTATCGCAGAAATACACGAATTCCGTTTCCGCACATCTCGGCGAGGCTGCCGTCGGCGTTGCGGTAGTCCATGAAGTACTCGGCGTCGCCTTCGAACTCGCTGCCTTCTGGGTCGTTTTCGCTGCGGACGACGCGCAGCACGCCGTCGGCTCCGAGGCCGCGGTGGCGGTCGCACAGGGCGCGGACGAGCTCGGGAGTGAGGTCGATCGCGCCGTCGAGATCGGGGATCACGACGAAGTCGTTCTCGGTGCCGTGACCCTTCAGGACGTGCATCAGACCAGGGTAAGTGCTTGCTCGACGAGGCCCTCGGCAGCGCCGTCGAGCCAGTGGATGCGCGGGTCGCGGCGAAACCACGAGCGCTGCCGCCGCACGAATCGGCGGGTGGCGCGGACGGTGATCGCGACGGCCTCGTCGAGATCGCCCGTGAGCGCCCCGGCGTCGGATAAGACGGCGAGCAGTTGGGCATAGCCGAGCGCCTTGCCCGCCGTCGGGCTCGTCCGCAGCCCGGCCGGCAACAGAGCACGGATCTCGTCCAGAAGACCGAGCGACATCATCCGGTGCACGCGCTGTTCGACCCGTTCGTCCAGGTCCGTGCGGTCGAGGCCGACGTAGACGGTGTCGTAGATCGAGTCGAAGCCGGGCATCGTGGCGACGAAGGGCTTGCCGGTGAGTTCGATGACTTCGAGCGCGCGGACGATCCGGCGGGCGTTGCTCGGCAGGATCGACGCGGCCGCGGCCGGATCGACGCCGGCCAGCCGCTGGTGCAGCAGGGCGGCCCCGTGCTCGTCCAGTTCGGTGTAGAGGCGGGCGCGGATCTCGGGCGACTCGCCGGGAAACTCGAGGTGGTCCAGCGCGCCGCGCAGGTAGAGCCCCGAACCACCGACCAGCACCGGGAGATGCCCACGTCCGGCGATGTCGGCGATCGCGGAGCGGGCGAGCTGCTGGTACTCGGCGACCGCGGCCGATTTGGTCAGCGGCCAGACGTCGAGCAGGTGGTGCTCGACGCCGCCGCGCTCGGCGACCGGCAGCTTGGCGGTGCCGATGTCCATACCGAGGTAGAGCTGCATCGAGTCGGCGTTGACGATCTCGCCACCCAGCCGCTGGGCGAGCGCGACCGCCAGGTCGGACTTGCCGGTCGCGGTCGGGCCGACAACGGCGACGACGCGCTGGGTCATGGTGAGGATCGCGTCCAGAGCGCCACGAAGTAGCCGACTCCGAACGGCGCGCCGGAGTAGAGCAGTTTCGCGTCGAACGACAACGCCTCGGTCTCCCCCGCGGTCGCTTTCCACGCGCGGGCGCCTGCGACGAGCAGATCGTCGTCGAGTTCTGGATACGGGTGCAGCCGGTCGCCCTCGCCGGAGCACAGCGCATCGAGTATCAGCTGGTCGCGCTCCGCGGCTCTCGGGTCGAGGTAGCCGGGCGCCTTCTCGCTGAGCCGGGCGCTGCCGTCGCCGACGACCACGAGCACGGTCGGGCGCTCCGGCGCAATCCGCATGGCGGTCGAGTCCCACCCGACCGACCAACCGGACGCTCCGCAACCCGGACCCAGTGCGTCTCGGAGCACCCACGCGCCGACGGTGAGTGCCGGCGGCAGTTCGAGCGGACCCGGCTCGTCCGAGCCGAGTGCAACGGTCAGCGCTACGCCGAATCCTGCGAAGCTGCCGCGTGCTGTGGGGTCGTGGCGGCGCGTCGTCTCGCCCGATCCGATAACGATCAGTTGCTCGCCCCGGCTCGCGGCGTCCTGGACAGCCGTGCGGGTCGCGGTGCGTACCTCGGTGAGTTCGGCGTCCAGACCGCGGCCGACCTCGGGGACGAGCGCGGGCGCCTGCGGGCAGAACGCGACGGCTTCGATCACGACTCGAAGGCTAGTGGCGACGCATCGGGGTACGCGCATCGTGTTCAATGCTTGCGTGAGTTCGCAATCGGAGTGGGGACGGATCGCCGACGACGGCACCGTCTTCGTCAAGACTGCCGACGGCGAGCGCGAGATCGGCTCGTGGCAAGCCGGCGATGCCGAGGCCGGGATGCAGTTCTACGTTCGCCGTTATGAAGACCTTGCGACCGAGGTCGACCTGCTCGAGAAGCGGCTGGCTTCGGGCAGCGGCGACCCCGCGCACACCCGCGCCCATGCGCAGGAGATGAAGGAGCACCTGGCGACCGCGGCCGTCATCGGCGATCTCGCCGCGCTCGAACGCCGTCTCGACGCCGTGTCGACCGCGGCCGATGAGCGCGCCGGCGAAGTGCAGGCCGCCCGCGAGCAGGCACGCGCCGACGCAGCGGCCGCCAAGGAGGCGTTGGCCGTCGAGGCCGAGCAGATCGCGGAGTCGGCGACGTCGTGGAAGGTGTCCGGCGATCGGCTGCGCGCGATCGTCGAGGAGTGGAAGGCGATCCGTGGCGTCGATCGCCGCACCGACGACGCGCTGTGGAAGCGGTTCGCCGCGGCCCGCGACGCGTTCGGACGCCGGCGCGGTCAGCACTTCGCGCAGCTCGACGCCGAACGCGGGACGGCGAAGGCCGCCAAGGAGGCGCTCGTCACGCGCGCCGAGGAGCTGTCCGGCTCGAGCGACTGGCGCGAGACCGCGGCCGCGATGCGCGAGCTCATGCAGCAGTGGAAGGCCACCCCGCGAGCCTCGCGCGATGTCGAGGACGCGCTGTGGGCCCGGTTCCGCGGCGCGCAGGATGCGTTCTTCGCCCGTCGTTCGGAGACCTTCGCCGAGCGCGACGCGGAGCAGGTCGAGAACCAGCGCAAGAAGGAAGCGGTCATCGAGAAGGCCGCGGCGCTCGACATCAGCGACCCGAAGGCGGCCCAGTCGGCGCTGCGCGAGTTGCAGGCCGAGTTCGACGACATCGGGCACGTGCCCCGCGAGGCGATGCGCCGGGTCGACGACCGGATGCGCGCCGCCGAGCAGCGGGTGCGCGACGCGGTCGACGCCGGGTGGCGCGCGGCCAGCGTCGAGTCGAACCCGTTCCTCGCCGAGTTGCGGGCGCGCCTGGTCGAGGCCGAGCAGAAGCTCGAGCGGGCCCGCAAGGCCGGCGACGCCGCCCGGATCAAGCGGGCCGAAGAGGACGTCGCCTCGCGCAAGGCGCTGCTGCCGGACTAGCCGGCGGCTGGACGCGTACCGATCGTCAGCAGCTGCTTCGGCGCGTGGCCCGTGCCGGGCTCGCCGCGCCATGGCCGGCGAGTCGTGATGCCGCCGTCGGCGACGAGGTGGTGCGGTGCCGCGTAGGTGACGGTCGCCGTGATGATGTCGCCGGGTTCGGCTGCGCCTGCGACGTGGACCAGGCGACCGTCGCGGGCGCGTCCGGACACGCGGCCGGTGGCGCCGTCCTTGCGTCCGGCCGACGACACGAGCACCTCGACCTCGCGTCCGACCAGCTCGCGCGCCGCGTCCCACGAGAGCTGTTCCTGCACCTCGACGAGTCGCTCGTAGCGGTGCTGGACGACATCCTTCGGCACCTGGTCGGCCATGGTCGCCGCCGGCGTGCCCGGACGGGGCGAGTACTGGAACGTGTACGCACTCGCGAACCGCGCCGCGCGGACCGCGTCGAGCGTCTGCTCGAAGTCGGCCTCGGTCTCGCCGGGGAAGCCGACGATGATGTCGGTCGTGATCGCCGCGTCGGGCATGGCCGCGCGCACGTCCGCGATGATCTGCAGGTAGCGCGCCTGCCGGTACGAGCGGCGCATCGTCTTGAGCACCGCGTCCGAGCCCGACTGCATCGGCATGTGCAGCTGCGGCATGACGTTGGGTGTCTCGGCCATCGCCGCGATGACATCGGCGGTGAAGTCGCGTGGATGGGGGCTGGTGAACCGCACCCGCTCGAGCCCGTCGATCCCGCCGCACGCGCGCAGTAATTTCCCGAACGCGAACCGGTCGCCGAACGAGCGGCCGTAGCTGTTGACGTTCTGCCCGAGCAGCGTCACCTCGACGACGCCCGCGTCGACCAGTGCCCGGATCTCGGCGAGCACGTCACCCGGGCGACGGTCGGTCTCTTTGCCGCGCAGGGACGGGACGATGCAGAACGTGCAGGTGTTGTCACAGCCGACCGAGACCGACACCCACGCGCTGAACGGCGACTCGCGCCGGGTCGGCAGGTCGGACGGGAAGTTCTGCAGCGCATCGACGATCTCGACCTCGGCGCGCTTGTTGTGGCGGGCGCGGTCGAGCAGCACGGGCAGCGCGGCGAGGTTGTGCGTGCCGAACACGACGTCGACCCAAGGCGCCTTCTCGACGATGCGTCCGCGGTCCTTCTGCGCCAGGCACCCGCCGACCGCGATCTGCATGTCGGGGTTGGCCGCCTTGGCCGGGTAGAGATGCCCGAGGTTGCCGTAGAGGCGGTTGTCGGCGTTCTCGCGCACGGCGCAGGTGTTGAACACCACGAGATCGGCGCCCTCGCCGGCGGCGCGCTCGTAGCCCGCGTCCTCCAACAGGCCGGCGAGCCGCTCGGAGTCGTGGACGTTCATCTGGCACCCGTAGGTGCGGATCTCATAGGTGCGTGCCATAACCAGTCGAGAATACGGGCCCGGATCTGGTGCAATCGGCACATGAGCCTCACGGACAGTGAGGTGGCGACGCTCGCCCGCGAGGCCGTCGACCGCCGCGACCCCGATCTGGACATCCGCATCGAGCCGGCCGACCCGGTCGATCCCTATCGCCGCGAGACCGTCGCGTGGCTGGTGCACGCCGGCGACGCGACCAGCTACATCGTCGGCACGATGACCGCGCAAGAGGCGCTGGAGAAGCTGATTCGCGACCTGTTGCCGTGAACCTCGACGTCGCCGACGACTTCAGTGGCGTGATTTCGGTCAGCGTCGGCGACCGGATCGAGTTCGAGCAGGCCTATGGACTGGCCGATCGCGCGCACCGCATCGCGATGTCCGTCGACACGCAACTGGCAATGGCGAGCGGCTGCAAGGCGTTCACCGCCGCGACTGTGCTCGCCCTGATCGCCGACCGCGTGCTCTCGCTCGAGACGACGGCGCGGTCGCTGCTCGGACCCGACCTCCCGCTGATCGCAGACGACGTCACAATCAACCATCTGCTGACCCACCGGTCGGGGATCGGCGACTACTGCGACGAGGACCTGGACGACGAATTACCGCTCAACGTCCCCGTGTCGACGCTCGAGAACACCGAGGCCTACATCCGCGCGCTCGACGGGTTCGCGACCAAGTTCGCGGCCGGCGAGCGGTTCTCCTACTGCAACGGCGGCTATGTCGTCCTCGCCCTGCTCGCCGAGCGGGCGGCCGGACTGCCTTTCGCCGAACTCGTGTGTCGGGAGGTGTTCGAGCCTGCGAACATGACCGAAACCGCCTACCTGCGCTCGGACCGCCTACCCGGACGCGCTGCGATCGGCTACCTGGACGATGGACGCACGAACGTGTTCGCGCTTCCCGTTGTCGGCAGCGGTGATGGTGGCGCGTACACGACGGTCGCCGACCTGAGGAAGTTCTGGACGGCGCTGCCGGCACTGCCCGGCGCGGCCGCGATGACCCGGCCGAGCACGGTCGAGACGGGCGCCGGCTTCGCTTATGGCATGGGGCTCTGGATGCGCGCGGACGCCTCGATGCTGTTCGCCGAGGGGGCCGACCAGGGCGTCTCGTTCCGCAGCGTGCACGTGCCGCGGACCTCATGGACGGCGACGGTCATGAGCAACTCGTCGGACGGAGCGTGGCCGGTCGCCCGTGAACTGGTTCGGCTGGCGACCTCAGCCGGGTAGCCGCAGCCCGCACGCCGCCGGATCACGCGCCTTCTGCCCGCGACGCACGGCCGCGAGCCGCACGGCGGTGGTGCCGTGCGAGCGCCGCTCCCACGCGCTGTTGACGATCGCCAGGACGGTCGCGTTCGCCCGCAGGAAGGCCGTCGTTGTCGATGCCGACCGAGGCGGCCCACACCCCGGCCAGGCAATCGGCCTGTTGCTCGATGAAGCGCGACTGGGCCCAGCCGTGTCGCCGTCCGGTCATCGCCGGATGGACCGCGAACTGGACGATGTGGCCCATCTCGTGACCGAGCGTCGTCGCGATGCGCACCCACGCCTGTGCAGCTGCGCCGGTCGTGCGCATGGCCCGCAGGAACGGCGCGGTGAGGTACACCGTGTCGTCGGTCGGGCAGCTGAATGCGGTGTGCAGGTGTAGCGCCTCGCGGCAATCCGCCGGCACCTGCGCCGGGCTCGGGTCGGCGACCGAACGCAACTGCACCGCCCGGCCGAGCTGGTGGGTCCAGAACCGCGACAGCGAGTCACCGAGGCACGCGACGATCTGGTCACTCGTCGAGCGCGCACAGTTCAGCCGCGCGGTCGCCACCCTCGACGGCGTCCCCTCGACCGTGCGCGCGCAGGCCGTGAGCAGCAGGCACACGAGCGCGAGCGCGGCGCCCGCTCGTGTGCGCATCAGGGTCAGTGGGCGATCTCGGTCGCGCGCGACTCACGCACGACCGTGACCCGGATCTGGCCGGGGTAGGTGAGCTCGTCCTCGATCTGCTTGGCGATCTCGCGCGCGAGCACGGACGCTGCGAGGTCGTCGATCTCGCTCGGCTGGACCATGACCCGGACCTCGCGCCCGGACTGCATCGCGAACACCTTCTCGACGCCGATCTTCTGCGTCGCGATCTCTTCGATGCGGGCCAGCCGCTTGACGTAGGCCTCGAGCGATTCGCGCCGCGCGCCGGGGCGCGCCGCGGAGCAGGTGTCCGAGGCCTGCGTGAGCACCGCCTCGATCGTCTTGGGCTGCACCTCGTTGTGGTGGGCTTCGACGGCGTGCGCGACGGCTTCGTCCTCGCCGTACTTGCGCAACAGTTCGGCGCCGATGATCGCGTGGCTGCCCTCGACCTCATGAGTGAGCGCCTTGCCGATGTCGTGCAGGAAGGCGCAGCGCTTGATCAGTGTCGGTTCGAGGCCGAGTTCGGCGGCCATGACGCCGGCGATGTGGGCGGTCTCGATCAGGTGGCCGAGCACGTTCTGCCCGTAACTGGTGCGGTACTTGAGCCGGCCCAGCGTGGGCAGCAGCCGCTCGTCGAGATCGGTGATGCCGACATCGGCGAGGGCGTCGCGCGCGGCGCGCAGGCACAGGTCGTCGACCTCGACCTTGCTCTGCTCGTAGGCCTCTTCGATGCGGTGCGGGTGGATGCGTCCGTCCAGCACGAGGCGCTCGAGGGTGAGGCGGCCGACCTCACGGCGCACCGGGTCGAAGCACGACAGCAGGACGGCTTCGGGGGTGTCGTCGATGATCAGGTTGACGCCGGTGACGGTCTCGTAGGCGCGGATGTTGCGGCCTTCGCGGCCGATGATGCGGCCCTTCATGTCGTCGCTGGGCAGGTGCATCACGCTGACGACCGTCTCGGTCGTCTGCTCGCTCGCGACGCGCTGCACGGCCTCGACGACGATCTCACGGGCCTTCGCGGTGCCTTCGGAGCGGGCCTCGTTCTCTATCGTCCGGACGAGCAGCGCTGCTTCGCGGCGGGCGTTGGCCTCGACCCCCGACATGAGCTCGGCCTTGGCCTGCTCGGCGGTCAGACCGGCCACGCGCTCGAGTTCGCGGTCGAACTCGCCGACCCGCTCGTCCAGGGCCGCGGCCCGGGTGTCGAGGTCAGCACCGCGCTGACGCAGGTCGGCGTCGAGGGCGTCGAGATCGCGCTGACGGGCGTTCAGCGCAGCGATCGAGGTATCGAGCTCGGTCAGTTCCGCGCGCAGGCGACGCTCGTCGGCCTCGAGGCGCGCTTCGAGCTCGACGGCGCGGCGGTCACGCTCACCGAGTTCGGCCTCCAGGCGGCGCGCATCGGCACTCAGGCGAGCGATCTCCTGCTGGGCCGCGGCGCGCGCCTCGGCGAGGATCTCGCCTGCTTCGACATCGGCGCGCGTGCGCGTGGCGTGCGCTTCCAAGGTGGCCGACTGCGCCTCGGCACGCGCCGCGCGCAGCGTCGCTTCGGCTTCGGCCTCGGCAGCGTGGCGCAACGCCTCGGTCTCAGCGTGCACCTGGGCGCGGTGCGCGACTGCTTCGGTGTCGTAGGAGCGCAGCGGTTCGACTTCGGCGCGGGTCGCGGTGCCGGTCGCGTCGTTGGGGACGATCTCGACCGTGGCCGGCCCGCTGTGCCGGGCTGTCCCGGTCGGACGCCGCGAGTAGGCGAGCACGAACAGCAGACCGACGACGAAAGCGGCCCCGATGGCGGCGTACAAGACCCCGGTCATGGCCTGCGCCTCCTGTCTGGTTGTCCGCGGCCGCTAGGTCGCACCAGCGCGGTGCGCTGGGTGCCAGGGAAACGCAACGAGCACCTGTGCTGAGACTCGCGGGTCACGGCCCACGATGCCCAGCGCCGGTAAGCGACCGCCGAGATCGTCGGCTGGTCGGATCGGCCACCTTTCGAGTCGGAACGTCATTGCTATGGACGGCGCAGCATGCCGCCGTATCGCGCTGCGCCGGGTCGTCGGGGGTTCGAGTTCCCGGGCAGAGATGAAAAATTAGCGCTACTCCTGGTACCTGCGAGGTTAGGAATGCGCTGGACACAAATCAAGTCACTGCGCTAGCTGAAGCTGGGCGTGTCGCCAGCAACGGACCTGTGGGCGCGGCTCAGAGTTCGGTGTCGTCGGCGCGCAACACGCTGTGCACGACCTCGTGGGCCAGTCCCGGTGAGTACCCCTTGCGCGCCAGCAGACCCACCAGGCGACGGGCCTGCACGTGCGGCTCGAGACCGCTCAGCGATCGCAGCCGACGCTCGACCAGAGTGCGCGCCGTGGCCCACTCACTGTCGCGTCCGATCTGCTCGACCGCGGCATCGACGTCGGCCTGATCCACGCCGCGCTGGCGCAGCTTGAGCGCAACCGCTCGGCCGGCCAGCCCGCGCTCGCGATGGGCGGCCAGCGCGTAACCCTGGGCCAGGGCCTGGTCGTCGATCAGGCGAAGCTCGGTGAACCGGTCGAGCACCCGTGCGCCGGCATCGTCCGGCACGCCCCGCTTGCGCAGCGCCGCTTCGAGCTCGCTGCGCGTGTAGGCCCGGCGGTCGAGCAGGCGCAGGACCACGATCCGGGCGACCTCTTCCGGGTCGCCCGGCGGGCCCTCCTCCGCTGCACGAGGGTCGGGTGGTGGAGTGGTCAGAAATCCACCTGCGCCGGCGCGAGGTCGATCGGAGCGCTCTCGTCGACGTGGGCACCGACCCCGAGCTTCTCTTTGATCTTCTTCTCGATCTCGTCGGCGAGGTCGGGGTTGTCGCGCAAGAAGTTGCGGACGTTCTCTTTGCCCTGGCCCAGTTGGTCGGATTCGTAGGTGTACCAGGCGCCGGACTTCTTGATGATCGCCTGTTCGACGCCGACGTCGATCAGCGAGCCTTCGCGGCTGATGCCCTGGCCGTAGACGATGTCGAACTCGGCCTGCTTGAACGGCGGGGCCACCTTGTTCTTCACGACCTTCACCCGGGTGCGGTTGCCGACCGCGTCGGTGCCGTCCTTCAGCGTCTCGATGCGGCGCACGTCCAGGCGCACCGAGGCGTAGAACTTCAGCGCGCGGCCCCCGGTCGTCGTCTCGGGCGACCCGAACATCACGCCGATCTTCTCGCGCAGCTGGTTGATGAAGATCGCGGTCGTGCCGGTGTTGTTCAGCGCACCGGTGATCTTGCGCAGCGCCTGGCTCATCAGCCGGGCCTGCAGGCCCACGTGGCTGTCGCCCATCTCGCCCTCGATCTCGGCCCGTGGCACCAGGGCGGCGACCGAGTCGATGACGATGACATCGACCGCGCCGGATCGAATCAGCATGTCGGCGATCTCGAGGGCCTGTTCACCGGTGTCGGGCTGGCTGACCAGCAACGCATCGGTGTCGACCCCCAGGGCGCGGGCGTACTCGGGATCGAGCGCGTGCTCGGCATCGATGAACGCTGCGATGCCGCCGGCGGCCTGCGCGTTGGCGACCGCGTGCAAGGCGACGGTGGTCTTGCCCGACGATTCCGGGCCGTAGATCTCGACGACCCGCCCCCGCGGCAGCCCGCCGATACCGAGCGCGACGTCAAGCGCGATCGAACCGGTCGGAATGACCTCGATCGGTGCGGCGACGCGGTCGCCCAGGCGCATGACGGCACCCTTGCCGTGTTGCTTGTCGATCTGCGCCAAGGCGACTTCGAGCGCCTTGTCACGGTCCATGCCTGCCATCGCCGATCCCCTTCGAAAGTCTTCCCTGTGTCTTGGCTGCCGACGCTAGATCGGGTCACCGACAACTTCGGCGCGAATCGCCGGGTTGTGGACGAACGCGCCCGCCGTCCACACAGGCTAGCGAACACCTGTTCGAAGGGTTAGAACCTGCGCGGCGTGTCGCGCCGGGTGAATGCCGGGCGACATTCGGGCCTGCTCAGACCAGGTGCGAGGGCATCGCGAACTCGGCGCACACGGCGCGCCAGATCTCCTTGGCCTCGACCCCGGCGAGCAGCGCCTCGTCGATCGTCGAGCCGAGCGCGGGCAGCCGGTAGTCGGCGGCGACACTGCGGGAATAGGAGGGGCCGAAGCGCTCGTCCATCCGTCGCCAGAACTCGGTCAATCGCACCAGACCAGCCTACGGACCGCGCTGACATGGGTCGGATCGGTGACCGGATCCGTCCGGCCGCGGTCGAGATCGAGACTGTTGCCGGCGCCGCGAACAGGGCACGATCGAGGCATGAGCAGAGCACTCCTCGTCATCGACGTCCAGGACTCCTTCCGCAGCCGTCCCGAATGGGACGACATGCAGAATCCACAGATCGCCGACCAGGTGGGCCGATTGGTCGACGCCGCGCGCGCGGCAGGCGATCGTGTGGTCTGGGTGCTGCACGCCGAACCCGGCAGCGACACCGTGTTCGACCCGGTGCAGGGCTACGTGCAGGTGGTGTCCGATCTCAAACCCGCCGCGGACGAACCGATTGTCGTCAAGACATCGATCAACGCGTTCACCACGACGAACCTGCAGCAGCAACTGGTGCAGCACGGCGTCCGCGAAGTCGTCATCTGCGGCATCCGCACCGAGCAATGTTGCGAGACCACCGCGCGGGTGGCGAGCGATCTCGGTTTCGACGTGACGTTCGTGACCGACGCGACCACGACGTCGGGAATCGAGGGCCTGCCCGCCGAGCAGATCATCGACCGAACCGAGCGCGTGTTGCGTGAGCGCGAGTTCGCCACCATCGCGACGACCGATGCAATGGTCGCCAGCATGACCGGATCGTGACCACCGTCGTCTTCGTCCTCGCGCCGGGTGTGCACCTGCTCGATCTCGCCGGACCGGCTCAGGTGTTCTCGACCGGACTCGGCTACACGCTGCGCTACGTAGCGGCCACGCCGACCGTGCTCAGCGCTCAACAGCTGGCCGTGCAGGCCGAGACCGCGCTGCCCGAACTCGGCCCGGACGACCTGATGCTCGTGCCCGGCTGGGGCGGCGCGACGCTGGCCGAACACGGTCCGCTCCCCCGCCGGCTGCTCGACGCGCTCGGCCGCCACCACGCCGGCGGTGGGACCGTCGCGAGTGTGTGTGCCGGTGCCGACGCGCTCGGCCAGGCGGGCCTGCTCGACGGACGCCGTTGCACGACCCACCACGAGCACCAGGACGAGCTGGCCCGGCGGTACCCGCGCGCGCTGGTCGTGCGGGACGTGTTGTTCACCGTCGACGATCGCGTGGTCACCTCCGCCGGGATCGCCAGCGGCATCGACCTGGCGTTGCACCTCGTGGCCACGCGCCACGGTCCCGCCCAGGCGGCTCGCATCGCGCGCGAGATGGTGGTGTTCACCCGGCGCAACGGTTCGGCGGCTCAAGAGAGCGCGATGCTGCGGCACCGGGTGCACCTGTCCGATCAAGTGCATCGCGCACAGGATCTGATCGATGCGCGCTACACGAGTGCGTTGCGGCTGTCCGACCTCGCGCGATCGGTCGGCATCAGCGAGCGCACGCTGACCCGTCAGTTCGTGCGGGCAACCGGGCTCACCCCGCTGCGCTACCAGCAGACGCTGCGGGTCGAGCGGGCCGAGAGCCTGATCGCGCAAGGCTGCACGGTCGAGTCGGCCGCGCGTCGCGTCGGGTTCGAGGACGCCCGGATGCTGCGGCGTCTTCGGGCCGCTTCACGCTGATCGGCTCGTCCGGCCGCTCTTGTGTGCTGCAAGGATCGCGGCGTGACCTCCCCCGACGACTGGTACGTGCTGCCCGTCCACACCGGCCGGCTGGTGCGGCTGGAACCGATGACCGCCGAGCACGCTCGCGGCTACCTGGATGCAGCCGGCTCGCCCGAGGATGCCGAGCAGGTGTTCCGCTGGCTGACCGAATGGCCGCCGGCGACGCTCGAGGACTCCGCGGGGCAGATCGCGCGCGCTCTCGCGGCGCGGGCGCACGGCTCGCGATTCGCGTACGCACAGTTCGACGTGGCCAGCGGCGCGTTGATCGGCTCGACCTCGCTCTACGACGTGTCACCGACGCTGCGCACGCTCGCGATCGGGTTCACCTGGCTCGGACGGCCCTGGTGGCGAACCGGCCACAACACCGAATCGAAGCTGTTGTTGCTGCGCTACGCGTTCGACGAGCTCGGCTGCGTGCGCGTCGTGTGGCACACCGACATCTACAACGAGCGCTCGCAGGCAGCGATCGCACGGCTAGGGGCGACGCATGAGGGCGTGCTGCGCAAGCACCGGCTGCGCCGCGACGGCACGTGGCGCGACACCGTCCAGTATTCGATGACCGACGACGACTGGCCGGCGGTGCGTGACCGGCTCACCGCACGCCTGGCCGCCGGCTGACACCACCCCACGACAGTGGTCAGTTTCGTCCTCAGTGGTCAGTTGGAACTGACCACTGCGCACGAAACTGACCACTGTCGGAGCGGCGCGGCAGACTGGGACGCATGACGCGGTTCTCGCCGGCCACCCAGGCCTGGCTCGAGGGCGCCTTCGACGCACCCACGCCGGCCCAGGACGGCGCGTGGGACGCGATCGCACGTGGCGAGCACACGCTCGTCGTCGCGCCGACCGGTAGCGGCAAGACGCTCGCCGCGTTCCTGTCGGCCCTCGACCGCCTCGCTGCACTGCCCGTTCCGGACGACCCGAAGCGACGCTGCCGGGTGCTCTACGTCAGCCCGCTCAAAGCGCTGGCCGTCGACGTCGAGCGCAACCTGCGCTCGCCGCTTGCCGGCATCCGCCAGGCGGCCGCGCGGCTGCACCTGCCCGAGCCCGACGTCACCGTCGCGATGCGGTCGGGCGACACCCCGGCCGACGAGCGGCGCGCCTTCGCCCGCACTCCGGCCGACATCCTGATCACGACCCCTGAGTCGCTGTTCCTGCTACTCACCTCGGCGGCGCGCGAATCGTTGCGCGGCATCGACACGGTGATCGTCGACGAGGTGCACGCCGTCTGCGCGACCAAGCGTGGCTCGCACCTCGCCCTCACCCTCGAGCGCCTCGATGCGCTGCTCGACCAGCCCGCCCAGCGCATCGGCCTGTCTGCGACCGTGCGTCCCGTCGATGAGGTGGCCACATTCCTGGCCGGCGGACGTCCTGTGACGGTCGTGCAACCGCCCATCGACAAGACGTTCGATCTCGAGGTCGTCGTCCCGATCGAGGACATGAGCAACCTCGGCGAGCTCACCGAAGACCTCTCGGGGCCGGCGGCGGGTGCCGGCAACCGCGCGAGCATCTGGCCGCACGTCGAGGAGCGCGTGCTCGATCTGGTCGAACAGCACCGTTCGACGATCGTGTTCGCGAACTCACGACGCCTCGCCGAGCGCCTGACGGCCCGACTGAACGAGTTGGCATCCGAGCGCGCCGGCATGCAACGCCTCGACGACACCCCGCCGGCGCAGGTGATGGCACAGTCCGGTGCCGGCGCCCCTGCCGAGCAGGTCGTGATCGCCCGGGCACACCACGGGTCGGTATCCCGCGAGCAACGCACCCTCGTCGAGGAGGACTTGAAGGCCGGCCGGCTGCCCGCCGTCGTCGCGACCTCGAGTCTCGAGCTCGGCATCGACATGGGCGCGGTCGATCTCGTCGTCCAGGTCGAGTCGCCGCCCTCGGTCGCGTCCGGGCTGCAACGCGTCGGACGGGCCGGGCACCAGGTCGGCGCAGTGAGCCGCGGCGTGATCTTCCCGAAGTTCCGCGGTGACCTGCTCGAATGCGCCGTGGTCGCCGAGCGCATGCGTGCGGGCGAGATCGAGTCGATGCGCTATCCGCGCAACCCGCTCGACGTGCTCGCGCAGCAGATCGTCGCGATGGTCGCGCTCGAGCCGCTGAACATCGACGACGTCGAGGCGTTGGTGCGCAAGGCGGCTCCGTTCGCCGGCCTGCCGCGCTCGGCTCTCGAGGCCACCCTCGACATGCTCGCCGGTCGCTACCCGTCCGACGCATTCGCCGAGCTGCGTCCGCGCCTGGTGTGGGACCGCGTCACGGGCGAGCTGACCGCTCGCCGCGGCGCCCAGCGCCTCGCGGTCACCAGCGGCGGCACCATTCCCGACCGCGGGCTGTTCGGCGTGTTCCTGGCCAGCGGTGAGGGGCCGGGGCGCCGGGTGGGCGAGCTCGACGAAGAGATGGTCTACGAATCTCGCGTCGGTGACGTGTTCCTGCTCGGCTCCTCGTCCTGGCGCATCGAAGACATCACGCATGACCGCGTGCTCGTCACGCCCGCGCCGGGACAGATCGGCCGCATGCCGTTCTGGAAGGGCGACTCCCCCGGCCGCCCCGTCGAACTCGGCCGCGCGCTCGGCGCGTTCCTGCGCGAGGTCGCCGAGGCCGAACCGTCCGAAGCCCGCGCCAGGGCGCAGCGTGCCGGGCTGGACGAGTGGGGCGCCGACAACCTGATCGCCTACCTGACCGAGCAGCGCGAAGCCACCCGGCACCTGCCCGACGACCGCACCGTGCTCGTCGAGCGATTCCGTGACGAGCTCGGCGACTGGCGCCTGGTCGTGCACTCGCCGTTCGGCGCACCGGTCAACGCGCCGTGGGCACTGGCGATCGGTGCCCGATTGCGCGAGCGGTTCGGACTCGACGTGTCGTCGATGCACTCCGACGACGGCATCGTGCTGCGGCTGCCCGACACCGACGGCGAGGTGCCCGGCGCCGATCTCGCCATCTTCGAACCCGACGAGCTCGAGGCGATGATCACGTCCGAACTCGGCGGCTCGGCCCTGTTCGCGTCACGCTTTCGCGAGTGCGCCGCCCGCTCGCTGTTGCTGCCTCGCCGCGATCCGCGCCGGCGCACACCGCTGTGGCAGCAGCGCCAGCGCGCGAACCAACTGCTGCAGGTCGCGTCCGAATTCGGGGAGTTCCCGGTCGTACTCGAGGCGATGCGCGAGTGCCTGCAGGACGTCTACGACGTCCCCGGTCTGGTCGGGCTCATGCGCGATCTGTCCTCGCGGCGGGTCAAGCTCGTCGAGGTCGAGACACCGACCGCGTCGCCGTTCGCCCGGTCGCTGCTCTTCGGCTATGTGGGCATGTTCCTGTACGAGGGCGACGCACCGCTGGCCGAGCGCCGCGCACAGGCCCTCTCGCTCGACTCGGCGATGCTGGCCGAGCTGCTCGGCGCCACCGAACTACGTGAACTGCTCGACGCCGACTCGCTGGCCGAAGTCGAACGCGAGGTCGCCCGACTCGCCCCCGAGCGGCACGCCGATGGGCCCGACGCCGTCCACGACCTGCTCCGCGCGGTCGGCGACCTCACCACCGACGAGGCCATTGCTCGCGGGGCGACCGCTGCCGACCTCGCCGCGCTCGAAGAGTCGCGCCGCGCCATCCGGGTGCGCATCGCCGGCGAGCAACGCTGGATCGCCATCGAAGACGCCGGACGGGTGCGCGATGCCCTCGGCGCGGCGGTTCCGGTCGGTGTGCCCGAGGCGTTCACCGAACCGGTCAAGGACCCGCTCGGCGACCTGGTCTCGCGCTTCGCCCGCACGCACGGGCCGTTCCACCCGGGCGATGTCGCGGCCCGTCTCGGGCTCGGCGTCGCCGTCGTCGCGACCGCGCTCGCGCGGTTGGCCACCGCGGGGCGACTCATCCAGGGCGAATTCCGACCGGACGGGGTCGGCACCGAGTGGTGCGACGCCGAGGTGCTCCGCATGGTGCGCCGGCGCTCCCTCGCCGCCCTGCGCAAAGAGGTCGAACCCGTCCCGCCGGACGCGCTGGCGCGGTTCATCCCGTCGTGGCAGGGCGTCGGCGCACGGTCGTCACGCGGTGTCGACGGCGTGCTGCGCGCCGTCGAGCAGCTGGCCGGGGTCCCGGTGCCTGCGAGCGCGCTCGAATCGCTGATCCTGCCCGCACGTGTGGCCGACTACGCCCCGAGGATGCTCGACGAGCTCACGCTGGCGGGCGAGGTCGTCTGGACGGGTGCGGGCGCGTTGGCCGGAAACGACGGCTGGGTCGCCCTGGCACCTGCCGAACTCGCCCCGCTGCTGCTGCCGCCGCTCGAACCGGTCGAGGGTCTGGCTGCGAGGCTGGTCGCCGCGCTCGAACCGGGCTCGGCGATGTTCTTCCGCGCGCTGGCCGATCGCACCGAAGACGCCTCTGACGAGGACGTCAGCGGCGCCGTGTGGGAGCTGATCTGGGCGGGTGCGCTCACCAACGACACGCTCGCGCCGCTGCGGGCGCGCCTCGACGGCTCGGGTCGCACCGCGCACGCACGCAAGCCCCGCGCTCCCCGCACCCGCTACGGGCGCTACGGCGGGCTGGCCGGAATCCCGACGACCGCACCCTCGCGCAGCGGCGTGCCGTACACGATGTCGGGACGGTGGTCGGCGCTTTCGGCCAGAGACGACGACCCGACCCGCCGCGCGCTCGCGGCGGCCGACACATTGCTCGACCGCTACGGGCTGGTCACGCGTGGATCGGTGATGGCCGAGCGCATCAGCGGCGGCTTCGCCGGCGTGTATCCCGTGCTCAAGGCCGCCGAAGAGTCCGGACGCGCCCGCCGCGGGTACTTCGTCGACGGGCTCGGCGCCGCCCAGTTCGCGCTGCCCGGCGCGGTCGATCGATTGCGCGGGCAAGCCCGTCCCACCGACGTGCGCGAGCCGGCGCCGGCGCTGGTGCTCGCGGCAACCGATCCCGCGAACCCCTTCGGTGCGGCGCTGCCCTGGCCGAGCGCACCTGCGCCCGAAGGCGGCGGGCGCGGGCACCAGCCTGCCCGCAAGGCCGGCGCGTTGGTTGTCCTGCTCGACGGCGCGTGCGTGCTCTACGTCGAACGCGGCGGCCGCAGCCTGCTGTCGTTCACCGACGACCCGACCGTTCTGCAGCCTGCCGCCGATGCCCTTGCCCTCGCTGTGCGTGACGGAGCGCTCGGCAAGCTCGCGGTCGAACGCGCCGACGGTCTGCCGATCGTTGCGTCGCCGCTGGGCGAGGCACTCGCGTCCGCGGGCTTCCGGCCGACGCCGCGCGGGCTGCGGCTGCGTGGTTGACCCGGCGTGATCGATGCCTGAGGGCGACACCGTCTGGCTCACCGCGCACCGCCTCGACGCTGCACTGTCCGGCCGCGTGCTCACTGTCGCCGAACTGCGCGTACCGCAACTGGCGACGTCCGAACTTTGCGGGGCGACCGTCCGTGAGGTGATCGCGCGGGGCAAGCACGTGCTGACGCGGTTCGATTCCGGCCTCACCCTGCACAGCCATCTGCGCATGGACGGCACGTGGCAGCTGACCCGCGCCGGCGTGCGGGCGCGGCGGCATCCGGACCACATGATCCGGGTGTTGCTCGGCAACACTGAATGGCTGGCGACCGGCTACCGCATTCACGACCTGCGACTGGTCGCGACGACGCGCGAAGCCGAACTCGTCGGCCATCTCGGCCCCGATCTGCTCGGACCGGACTGGGATCTCGACCTCGCCCTCGCCAACCTCGGCACGGCGCCGGACGTGGCGATCGGCGAGGCGCTGCTCGACCAGCGCAACCTGGCCGGTATCGGCAACATGTACAAGTGCGAGGCGCTGTTCGCGACCCACGTCAATCCGTGGACTGCGACTGGCTCGGTAGCGAATCTCGAAGCAGTGGTCGTGACCGCGCACCGGTTCCTGCGGGCCAACCGCGACCATCCCGAGCAGTCCACGACCGGACGCACCCGGCGCGGCGAGGAGCACTGGGTCTACGGCCGCGCCGGCGAACCATGCCTGCGGTGCCGCACTCCGATCTCGCTGGCCCAGCAAGGCGCGCAGCCTTATCAGCGCCCGACCTACTGGTGCTCGCGGTGCCAACCGGGCGCGACCTCAGGCTGAGGCGGCGACCTCGGCGCTCGCGGGGAGGTCGGGCAGCGCCGCGACGAGGACGGCCAGATCGGCGGCGATGCCGGCCGGACGGGCCGGGCTGAGCACGAACGACGCGAGCCAGCGCAACACGAAGTCGCCACCGCCTCGTCCGTCGGCGGTCAACGCGGCGTCGACTGCGGTGCGGGCGCGCTGCCAGCCGATCGCGGTGCGGTCGATGCGACCGAGGGCGGCGACGGTCGCGGGCTCGACCCGCGCAAGCGTGCGCAGCAGCGGGCTGTCGGACAGTGCGGCGGCGGTCGTGGCCAGGGCGTCTGCCAGCGGCAACCCGGCGGCGCGCTCGGCCAGCCGCGCGACCTCGTCGAGCACCAGCGCGTCGAGCACGGCCTCACGGGTGCGGAAGTGGTTGTAGAGCGTCGCCTTCGCGACGCCGGCGGCGGCAGCGACCTGCGCCATCGTGATCTTGGTGCCGCTCGCCTCGACAGCGCGCCGTGCGCCGTCGAGCAGTGCGGCCCGAGTGCGGTTCATCGCGTTGCCTGCCCGGGTGCGCGTACCTGTCTCACGAACCGGCGCAGCCGACGCGATCGGCGGCGGTCCCGAGGGGCGCGCGGTGGATCGGAACAGCGTGTCGAACAGTGGATCGACCATGGACCGGACGCTAGCCGCGGCAGGCACACAATCCGTGGCGGCGCGCGCAGACCCGCCGGGATCTGTGACGGATGTTGCGGATGTGACTAACGCTGCGCTCAGGCAGCGGCGATTGCGACCGTCCGCACCGCGACGCCACCAGCCGTGTCGGCCGGCGGAGCGGGGGTGATCCGCGCCGACCCGGCGCCCGGGACGGCAGCGAGGCGTCCGCCGCCGATGATGCCGACCGAGTTCAGCTTCTCTTCGCGTCGCAGCACCGAGGCGACCTCGGCGAACAGGTCGGACAGTTCGACCTCGAGGGCCGCGGCAATGGCGGCCAGCAGCTCGGAGGACGGTTCCTTCTGGCCGCGCTCGACCTCGGACAGATACCCCAGGCTCACCCGCGCGCTGGCCGAGACCTCACGCAGGGTGCGGCGCTGACGCAGGCGCAACGCGCGGAGGGTGTCGCCGACCACTTGACGAAGCACTGGCATGACATCGACCTCCTCGTTGCTGGCATTGCGCACATGCGGCGCGCTGCGTGTCGTTCACGGTACCGGCCGGCTCGGACTGCGCCAGCGGGTTGTGCGGGGTGTCCGCTCTGGGCGAACACCACTACAACGCCACGACGCGCGACGCGGATTCCCGTTCAGGCCTGCGCGCGGGCGGCCGGTGACGTGCGGCGCAACCGCAGCGCGCGGCCGACGTAGTCGAACCCGGTGACCAGCGCGACGATGATGGCCGCGACCATGACCACCCAGGCGATGTCGCGCAGCCAGCCCCATTCGGGAAGCACGAACAGCCCGATGGCGACGGCCTCGAGCAGGGTCTTGAGCTTGCCGCCCCGGCTCGCAGCGAGCACGCCGTGCCGGATGACCCAGAAACGCAGCAGCGTCACCCCGACTTCTCGCACCAGGACCACGACGGTGACCCACCACGGCAGGTCGTGCAGCAGCGACAGGCCGATCAGCGCCGAGCCGATCAGCGCCTTGTCGGCGATCGGGTCGGCGAGCTTGCCGAACTCGGTCACCGAGTTGCGCTTGCGGGCCAGTTCGCCGTCGATGCGGTCGGTGATCGACGCGATGCCGAAGATCAGGCACGCACCGATGCGCCAACTGGTCAGGTGACCGCTCCCCCAGAACAGGGCCACCAGGAACACCGGGACGAGCACCAGCCGGAACACGGTGAGCGCGTTTGCCAGATTCCAGGCGGATACCTCGTTCGGAACCGCAGAGATCGGATCCGGTTCGCCGGCTTCGAGATCGAGCCGGGCCGGCGTCTTCACCACGGCGTCACCATCGGCGTCACCATCGCGGTCACCATGCCGGACCCTTGATGTCGGCGACGAGGTCGACGCCCTCGCTGTCGACGATGACCGCGGGGACGAACCTGCCGCGCTCGGCAGGCCCCGTCAGCCGCGTGACGCCGTCGGTCTCCGGCCCCTGGTGCATCGAGCGCCCGATCGACTCCTCGGCCTCCTCGACCAGCACCTCCACCGATTCGCCGACGCGATCCTCGGCGCGCTGGCTCATGAGTTCGTCGACCAGCGCCGTGATGTGCTCGACCCGCGCCGCGATCTCGTCCTCGGGCAGCTTGTCGTCGAACTTCTCGGCGTCGGTGCCGTCCTCGTCCGAGTAGCCGAACACGCCGACGACGTCGAGGCGGGCAGCGGTCAGGAACCGCTCGAGCTCGGCCAGGTCGTCCTCGGTCTCGCCGGGAAAGCCGACGATGACGTTCGAGCGCGCGCCCGCCTCAGGCACGAATCCGCGCGCCCGCTCGAGGATGTCGAGGAACGCGTCGGTCGAACCGAATCGCTTCATCCGGCGCAGCACGGTCGGTGAGGCGTGCTGGAACGACAGGTCGAAGTACGGCGCGACGCCGGGCGTCGTCGCGATCGCCTCGAGCAGGGACGGCCGCAGTTCGGCCGGTTGCAGGTAGCTCACCCGGATTCGCTCGATCCCATCGACCGCGCCGAGCTGGGGCAGGAGGGTTTCGAGGGCGCGCAGGTCACCGAGGTCCTTGCCGTAGGACGTCGAGTTCTCGCTCACCAGTACGAGTTCGCGCGCACCCTGCTCGGCCAGCCAGTGCGCCTCAGCGAGGATGTCGGCCGGCAGCCGCGACACGAACGATCCGCGGAAGGACGGGATCGCACAGAACGTGCAGCGCCGGTCGCAGCCGGACGCGATCTTCAGATAGGCCAGCGCCGAGTCGTCGAGGCGCTTGCGCATCTGCTTTCCCGGCAGCCACGCGTGACCCGGCACGGCGACCTCGGCCGACGCGGACGGGCGGTGCACCGGCGTGACCGGCAGCAGCGTGCGCCGATCGCGCGGTGCGTGTGCCTCGATGCGACGCCCGGCGGCAACGTCGTCCAGGCGCGCGGCGATGTCGGCGTAGCTGTCGAATCCGAGCACGGCGTCGGCTTCGGGCAGGCTCTTGGCGAGCTCGTCGCCGTAACGTTCGGCCAGGCAACCGACCGCAACGACCTTCTTGCCCGTGTCCTTCGCGGCCAGGACGGTGTCGATCGAGTCCTTCTTGGCGGCGTCGACGAAGCCGCAGGTGTTGATCAGTACGACCTCGGCGTCGTCCTCGTCGGTGATCTGCCAATCACCCGCCCCGAGGGTCGCCGCCAGCTCCTCGGAGTCGACCTCGTTACGGGCACATCCGAGGGTCACCACCGCGACCTTGCGCGCGCCCTCATTCACGACGCCCAATCGTAGCCGCCAGGACAGACAGCTCCTGCCACGACCACAGCCACGCCTAGGTGCAGCAGATCCGGGTCGTCGTAGCGTTCAAACGGATGTGCAACCGACACTCACCGCGATGCCGTCGCTGACGCTGGCGGCCTTCGCCGAGGCGCAGTCGATCGGGCTGACCCGATTCGCGTATGTGCTGTGCGGCGACCGCGGCCTGGCCGAAGACCTCGTGCAGGACACGTTCGCGGCGCTGTATCGCCGCTTCGGCGAGACGCTCACCGTAAAGGCACCGGTCGCCTATGCACGGCGGACGATCGTGAATGCGCATGTCTCCTACCGACGCCGCCGCGCCTCGTCCGCGCTGGTGCTCATCGACCCGCCGGACACGCCGACCCCGGGACCGGACGGCGGCGAGGAGGACGCGATGTGGCGTGCACTCGCCACGTTGCCCGAGCGTCAGCGCGCGGTTCTCGTGCTGCGCTACTACCTCGATCTGAGCGACGCCGAGATCGCCGAAGCGCTCGGCGCGAGGCCCGGAACGGTACGCAGCCTCGCTGCGCGTGCATTCGCTGCGCTTCGCACCAATCGCGACCTCACGACGGAGGATGTCCGATGAGCCCCACCCGCACCGACGACGACCTCGAGCGGTTGCTGCGCTCGACGCTGGCGGTTCAGGCCGCGACAGTCGACTACGGACCCACCTGGAGCCCGACAGCCGACGCGGTTCGGCCGCAGCGTCGACCGCGGGTCCAACGGCCGATGGTCGCTGCGGTCGCCGCGGCTCTCGTGCTCGGGCTGGTGGCAACGCTGGCAATCCTCCATGTGAATCGGCACCAGCGCCCGACACCACCGGCCGGGCTGCCCGCGTCGGCGTTCACCTCCTTCGACGTGACCGGATTCACGGTGACCTCGCGCGAGACGTTGGGCGACGGCGCGCGCAGTGTCACGGTGCGCACGCCGCACGGGGCGGCGGGCGGCGATGTAGCGGTGACCTTGTGGGCGCCGCATACGTACACGTTTGCTCGACTGGGCCATCAGGTCGTCGTGCAAGTGTCGGGCCATCGCGGTTACGCCGGTTCCGACGGCACGGAGCAATATCGCCAGCACAACCGTCCCATCCACGCGGTGGCGTGGAGATTCGCGCCCGACCAATGGGCCGTCGCGCAGCAGGTCGGCGACGTCAGTCGGGTGCCGAGTCCGGCTGATGTCCTCGCGGTGGCACGGGCCACCCGCCCGCACCAGCACATTGCCCTGAGCACGCCGTTCCGGCTCGACGCGCTGCCCGCCGGGTACAGCCTGGATCAGGTGATCCTGGGCCCGTCCCATGTGGTCTTCCTGCTGCTGCACGCGGGTCGCGACCACTCGCTGGAACTCGTCGCGGAGCCGACGAGCAGCCGGGACGCCGTCGAACCAGCGGCCGTCGTGTACCGCGACAGTGATGTGCGGGTGACGATCCTCGCCATCGGGCCGAGCGGACGTCCGCAGCGCACGGATCAAGCGCTGGCCCGGCAGGCGGGCCGGCACATCGTCTGGGGGACGACGGACCTGAGCCGCATCGTGCCGTAGGTTCGACCGGTGCTCGTCCGCCGCGCCCGCACCGCCGACGTCCCCGCGATGAAGGCGCTGATCGACATCTACGCGGGCTCGGGGCGCAAGCTGCTGGCCAAGGAACTCGTCGCGCTGTACGAGGACGTGCAGGACTTCCTCGTCGCTGAAGACGACGGCGCCGTCGTCGCGTGCGGCGCGCTGCACGTGTTGTGGGCCGACCTCGGCGAGATCCGCACGTTGGCTGTACACCCGGATCGGCGTGGGGAGCGCATCGGCGCACTCGTCCTCGACCACCTCATCGCGACGGCGCGCGAGCTCGGCCTGTCACGGCTGTTCGCGCTGACCTTCCACGTCGACTTCTTCGCCCGGCACGGGTTCCGCGAGATCGACGGAGCGCCGGTCGACCACGACACCTACGACGCGCTGCGCCACTCCTACGACCCGGGCATCGCCGAGTTCCTCGGCCTCGAATACGTCAAGCCGAACACCCTCGGAAACACGCGAATGCTGCGCGTGCTGTAAGTCGCGACAATCCCGCGCGTGTCTGCGCCCTCAAGTGCTAGTAGAGGGTTAGCGTTTCCCGGCGAAGGGGGTGTTGCGTCATGGCCACGATCCAGCGGGTAGAGCCCGCATACACACCGTGGGCTCCGTCCACGTCCGGATTCCCGACTGCCGTCGGCGAGTACGCCGGCCGGCACCGTAAGCCGGGCACGCGCGGCCTGCGCATGTTCAAGATGTTCTACACGGGTCGGCACCGCCGGCCCTGAGCTCCGCACCGAAACGTCCACAACAGTGGTCAGTTTCGGCGTCAGTGGTCAGTTGCTACTAACCACTGAGGCCGGAACTGACCACTGTCGGCGTTAAGGGGTGGCCGCTTCCGCATCGTCGTCGGCCTCGACCAGGTCGTCGGCGGTGCCGCCGTTGCGCAGGGCGTAGAGCAGCCCGGCCATCTCGTCGGGGACGACGAGCACCTCGCGCGCCTTCGACCCTTCGGACGGGCCGACGATGCCGCGCGACTCCATCAGGTCCATCAACCGGCCGGCCTTCGCGAACCCGACGCGCAGCTTGCGCTGCAACATGGACGTCGACCCGAACTGCGTCGAGACGACGAGCTCGACGGCGGACAGGAACAGGTCCATGTCGTCGCCGATGTCCTCGTCGATGTCCTTCTTCACCGCCGGCGCCGCGGTCACGTCCTCGCGGTAGGTCGGCTGCAATTGCTCCTTGCAGTGCGACACGATCGCGTTGATCTCGGCGTCGGTCACGAAGGCGCCCTGCATGCGCGCCGGCTTCGAGGCACCCATCGGCAGGAACAGAGCGTCGCCCTTGCCGAGCAACTTCTCCGCGCCCGGCTGGTCGAGGATGACCCGCGAGTCGGCCAACGACGAGGTCTTGAACCCGAGCCGCGACGGCACGTTCGCCTTGATCAGGCCCGTGACGACGTCGACGGACGGACGCTGCGTCGCGACCACGAGGTGGATGCCGGCCGCGCGCGCCAGCTGCGTGATGCGCACGACCGAGTCCTCGACGTCACGCGGAGCGACCATCATCAGGTCGGCGAGCTCGTCGACGATCACCAAGAGGTACGGGTAGGCCGAGTAGACGCGTTCGGACCCCGGCGGCGCGACCAGCTCGCCGCTGCGCACCTTGCGGTTGAAGTCGTCGATGTGGCGCACACCCGACGACTCCATGTCCTCGTAGCGCATGTCCATCTCGCGCACGACCCACTGCAACGCGTCGGCGGCCTTCTTCGCGTTGGTGATCACCGGCGTGACCAGGTGCGGAATCCCTTGGTAGGCAGCGAATTCGACCCGCTTCGGATCGATCAGCACCATGCGCACCTGGTCGGGTGTCGCGCGCGTCAGGATCGACAGGATCAGCGTGTTGATGCACGACGACTTGCCCGCGCCGGTTGCACCGGCGACGAGCAGGTGGGGCATCTTCGTCAAGTTGGCGACGATGAAACCGCCCTCGACGTCCTTGCCCAGCGCCACGAGCATCGGGTGGTGGTCGCGCTGCGCGATGGGCGAACGCAGCACGTCGCCGATCATCACGACCTCGGGATCGGCGTTGGGGATCTCGACACCGACCGCGCTCATGCCCGGGATCGGCGACAGGATGCGCACCTCGGCGCTCTTGACCGCATAAGCGATGTTGCGCTGCAGGTTCGTGATGCGCTCGACCTTCACGCCTGGACCGACTTCGACCTGGTACCGCGTCACCGTCGGGCCGCGGCTGAACCCGGTCACCGCACAGTCGACGTCGAATTCGCTGAACACCTGCTGCAACGCGGCGATCACCTCGTCGTTGGCCTTGGTGTGCTCGAGATGGGGCGTGCCGAGTGCGAGATCCTTCAATGACGGCAACGTGTACAGGCCCGCTCCGCGATCGAGTTCGAGCTGCATCGGCCGGTCGATCGGCGGCAGGTCCTCCTCGACCTTCGGCGCCCGTGGCTTGCGCGGCTTCGGCTTCGTGAGCGCCGCCGTGTCGAGTGCGGCGAGCTCGCCCACCGCGGGCAACTCGGTCGTGGCCTCGTCGGCGAGCGCGGTGTCGAGGGCTGTATCCGCGTCGGCGACGGTTCGCGAACGGCGCCGCCGCTTCGGAGCGACCTCTTCGATCGGCTCGACATCGAATTCGCTGTCGAGCGCCGCTCGTCCGGTGACGAGTTCGCGCAAGTACGTCGTCAGGACGGGCAGTGGCGTCGCAGTGACGACAAGGATCCCGAAGAAACCGAGGATCGCCAGCAACGGCACGGCCAGCACCGCGCCGACCCCACGTGCGAGCGGCTCACCGATCAGGTGGCCGAGCGCGCCGCCGGCGTGGGCGCGTCCGGGCGAGGTCGTGGGCGAGCCGCCCCACAGGTCGAACATGCCCAGGACGCAGATCAGCAGCGCGAACGTGCCGACGAGCATCCGCCCGCGCGCCTGCGGAAGCGGCGCCTGACGCAGCATGTGCGCGGCGGCGGCGATGAGCAGGACGGGGAGCAGCACGGCGCCGTTGCCGATCAGTGCGCGCAACCCGATCGCGAGGCCGTGCCCGATCGGACCGGCCGCGCCGAACCACACCGCTATCGCCGTGATCAGACCGACAGCGAGGACGCCGAGAGCCACGCCGTCGCGACGGTGCTCGGGCTCGAGCTCACGCGCCGTCGCGGCATTGCGGCCTGCGGCTCGAGCCACCCCGCCGACAATCGCTGCGAGGGCCTTCCACAGCCCACGCAGCACGTGGCCGAGCGCGCGGAACGGCGCGAGCAGCGGCGCAGGTTTGCGGGCCGCCGGGCGGCGAGATCTGGTTCGTGACGTCGCCCGCGACGCGGTCTTGCGGGCCGGCGGACGAGTACGTGTGGACGAGGCGGGCACCCGAGAACCCTAACCTTGAGGTCGACGGTTATTGAGGAGGCGCGCTCACAGTCCGGCGGCGGCCAGATCCTGCCGAAGATGGCTGATCTCGTGCTCGGTCGCGTCGACCAGCGGCGCACGGACCGGGCCGACATCGAGGCCACGCAGCTTCAGTCCGGCCTTGACCAGGATGACACCCTGCGTGCGGAAGATGCCGGCGTAGATCGGCAGCATCGCCCGGTGCAGCGCGCGCGCCGACGTGACATCGCCGCGCTCGTACGCCTCGATCATCGCCTTGGTGCCGGGGCCGCTGAAGTGCGTGGACGTTCCGACGACACCGACCCCACCGACGGCCAGCATCGGCAGCGTCATGCCGTCGTCGCCCGAGTAATAGGCGAGATCGGTCTCGGCGAGCACCCGCGAGGTCGCCATGAGGTCGCCCTTGGCGTCCTTGACGGCGACGATGCGCTCGTGCGCTGCGAGCTCGATCATCGTGTCGGTCGCGATCGGCGTCGCCGTGCGTCCGGGGATGTCGTAGAGCATCACCGGCAGTTCGCTGGCATCGGCGACGGCGCGGAAGTGCATCAGCAACCCGGCCTGCGGCGGCTTGGAGTAGTACGGAGTCACAACGAGAACCCCGGACGCGCCGGCCTTCGCGGCCTGCTCGGCCAGGTGCACCGTGTGGACGGTGTCGAACGTTCCGATGCCGGCGACGATGTGCGCACGGTCTCCCACTGCATCGACGACCGCAGCGATCAGATCGGCCTTCTCGCCGTCGGAGGTGGTCGGCGACTCACCCGTGGTGCCGTTGATGACGAGCCCGTCGTTGCCCTGATCGTCTACGAGGTGGGTCGCCAGCCGCGTGGCGGCAGCGAGGTCGAGCGATCCGTCGACGCCGAACGGCGTCACCATCGCCGTGAGCAACCGGCCGAACGGCCGGGCCGGATCCGAGGTGACTGGCATACCCCCAGGATATCGGCGATTGCCGATCTTCTGGTGAGATTTCGGCATGGCCGGCATCGATGCGTCCCACGTCCAGCAACTGCTCGTGCGCGAGCGAGCGCGCTTCGCCGAACTGCACCCTCGCTCCGCGGCTGAATACGAGCGCGGGCGCACTTCACTGTTCGGCGGCGTGCCGATGACCTGGATGAACAAGGCCGCCGGCGGCTTCCCGCTCTACCTCGACGAGGCACGTGGGGCGAGTGTGCGCGACATCGACGGGATCGACTACGTCGACTTCGCACTCGGTGATACCGGCGCGATGGCCGGGCATTCGCCCGAGGCGACGGTTGCCGCAGTGCGCGAGCAGTTGACCCGTGGCATCACCACGATGATGCCGACGGCCGATGCTGCGTGGGTCGGCAGCGAGCTCGCGCGCCGCTTCGGCGTGGCGTCGTGGAGCTTCGCGCTCACAGCGACCGACGCGAACCGGTGGGCGATCCGGCTGGCGCGCGCCGTGACCGGACGATCGAAGATCCTCGTCAATTCGTACTGCTACCACGGCACGGTGGACGAGACGCTCGTGAAGGTCGACGAGCACGGCGCGCAGGTGATTCGCGAGGGCAACGTCGGCGCGGCAGTTGACCCGACAACGACGACACGAGTCGTCGAGTACAACGACGTCGACGCACTCGAACGCGAGCTGTCGTACGGCGACGTCGCATGCGTGCTGATGGAACCCGCGCTCACCAACATCGGCATCGTGCTGCCCGCCGATGGATACCTGTCCGCCGTGCGCGACCTCTGCACGCGCACCGGCACGCTGCTCATCGACGACGAGACGCACACGATCTCGGCCGGCCCCGGCGGCGCAACCAAAGCGTGGGGGCTGCAGCCCGACATCGTGACGATCGGGAAGGCGATCGGCGGCGGAATCCCCTGCGGCGCCTACGGATTGTCCGCAGCACTCGCCGAGCGGGTCGCCGGCATGCCTGAACTGGACCTCGTCGACATGGGAGGCGTCGGCGGCACACTGGCCGGCAACCCGGTCTCGATCGCGGCGATGCGCGCGACGCTGTCGCAGGTGCTCACCGACGAGGTGTGGCCAGAGATGATCGCGCTCGCCGACCGCTTCGGCGACGCTGTCGACGCGGTGATCGACACGCATGACCTGCCGTGGTCGGTAAGCCGGCTCGGCGCGCGCGTCGAGTACCGGTTCTGCAAGCCCGCTCCGCGCAACGGCGGCGAGTCCGCGGCGGCGAACAACGAACCGCTGGAGGACTACCTGCACACCTATCTGGCCAACCACGGCGTGCTCTTGACGCCGTTCCACAACATGGCGCTGATGTCGCCCGCGACATCCACTGCTGATGTCGATCGGCACACCGAGGTGTTTGCGGCCGCGGTTGCCGAGCTGGTCGGCTGACACCGTCGCCGAGACGACGCGGATCGATCGTCAGTGGGCGCAGGTGACCATCATCATGAAGGGCTCGTGCAGGACAGCACGCGCGTAGCGAGGTTCAGCCTTCGGTGACGTACGGGCTGGACGCGACCGCGGTGCCGTCCGGAAGCGCGGAGATCTCGAAGTCGGCGAACACGTTCGCCGCGATGCGCTGCAGTTCGCGCAGGCAGGCGATCGCCAGCGCGCGGATCTCGACGTCGGCGTGCTCGGACGCGCGCATCGCGACGAAATGCCGCCACGCGCGGTAGTTGCCGGTGACGACGATGCGGGTCTCAGTCGCGTTCGGCAGGACGGCGCGCGCAGCCTGCCGGGCCTGCTTGCGGCGCAGCGTCGGCGTCGCGGTGTCGGCGAATTTTTCTTCGAGACCGGCGAGCAGGTCGCGGTAGGCCGCCAGCGACGCCTCGGTCGCGGCCTCGAAACGCGCGTGCAGCACCGGATCGTCGGCGATCACGTCCGGCTCGACCATCTCCGCCTGTCCGGACGGCGCGTAGCGCTGCGAGAGCTGCGAGTAGCTGAAGTGCCGGTGCCGGATCAGTTCGTGCGTCAACGAGCGCGACACCCCGCGCAGGTAGACCGTCACCGTCCCGTGTTCGAGCACCGACAGGTGCCCGACCTCGAGGATGTGGCGCAGGTAGCCGGCATTGGTCGCGGTGGCCGGATTCGGCTTGTGCCACGACTCGTAACACGCGCGCCCGGCGAACTCGGCGAGCGCCTGTCCGCCGTCGGCGTCGGTCGTCCAGTCGACATCGGCGGGGGGCGCGAACTGCGTCCAGGCGATCACGTCCACCTGTAGCGCCACGCTGCGCAATCTAGCCCGTCGGCAGTCTGACATTGCATTGACGCCGCGACGATGTCATAGTGATGTCATGCAGCTGTCACCGTACGTCGCTCAGGTCCAGACCCAACTTGCCGCTGCAGCAGCCCTGGGCGACGACGGAACCCGCCGTGTCGCCGAGGCACTGTCCGCGGCTGCCGAGCCCGCCACCCGGCTCGCCATCCTCGCGGCCGTCACGGCCGCCGCCGACGAGGTCACCGCGGCGTTGCTCGACTCCCCCGACGCGCCCGCGCTCGCAGTGCGCCTGGACGGCGACGAGTTGCGCATCGAAGTCCGCGTCGCCGAGCCGCACCACGAGCCGGCCGCCGATGACACCGACGCATCGGCGCGCATCTCACTGCGGCTGTCCGAAGCGCTCAAGGCCGACGTCGAATCGGCGGCCAAGGCCGACTCGGTCTCGGTCAACACCTGGCTGGTGCGCGCCGCGTCGCGCGCACTCGCCCCGTCGCGCGCTCGCACCGCCGGATGGGACACCCGCGCGAGCGGGCACCGCATCACCGGCTGGATCAACGGCTGACCACCACAACACCTGAGGAGCACCTGCAATGACCGAGAAGACCTTTCCCTTGTCCGGCCCGATCAACCTGCTCGTCCGCATCGCCTCCGGCGATCTGGTCGTGACGGCACGCGACGGCCTCACCGAGGCGGTCGTGCGGCTGACCGCGCGCGACCCCGACAGCAATGTCGTCGAACGCACCGCCGTCGAGATGCGCGGGCGCACCCTGGCCGTCGTCGCGCAGAACCGCGGCGGGCTCACCGACCTGCTCGGCGGGTGGAAGCGCGACCGCGACGCCATGGACGTCGAGATCGAGGTGCCGACCCACACCGCGGTGAGGTTGACGACCAGCTCGGCGGGGATCCACGTCAAGGGCCACACCGGTGATGCGGACCTCGCGACCGGCGCTGCCGACATCGAGGTCGATGCCGTCGACGGCGACCTGCGGCTTCGCTCCGGCAGCGCACGCAGTCACGTGGGATCGGTGACGGGCAATGTGCAGTCGCGCGCAGGGTCGGGCACCGTCACCCTCGGCGACGTCGGCGGTTCGGTGCAGTGCGGGTTCGGCAGCGGCAACCTGTCGATCGACAGTTGCCGCGGCTCGGTTCGTTCGCGCGCCGGCTCCGGCGACGCGCACATCGGCGCCGCCTGGGGCGACGTCGAGTTCACCGCCGGTTCGGGGCAGGTCAGCGTGGGACTGCCGCAGGGCGTGTCGGCCCGTCTTGACGTCACCTCCGGGTCGGGACGCGTGCGCTCGGAGCTGCCGATCGAGGACGTTCCGTCCAAGGGCGGGACGGCGATCACGGTGCGCGCGCGCACGGGCAGCGGCGACATCCGGCTGTTCCGGGCCGGCGACGCCGGTCAGGCAGCCTGAGCGACAGCCGTGGCAAGCATCGGGGCCAGCTCGCCGCGTGGCATCACCGCGACGCCCGACAGGCCCAGCCACTCAGCGGTCACCGCCAGCTCGGCGGCCAGCTCTTCGGCCACGTAATGCGGATCATGTCCGTGTTCCAGATGGGCCGCCTGGACGCGCAGCACGCCGGCCTGCCGGTCGGACTTCAGGTCCACCCGCCCGACCAGCGCCTCACCGAGGAGCACCGGCAACACGTAGTAGCCGTAGACCCGCTTCGGGGCGGGCGTGTAGATCTCGATGCGGTAGCGGAACCCGAACAACCGCTCGGTGCGATCGCGGAACCACACGACCGGGTCGAACGGTGACAACAGCGCCCGCGCCGACACCCGGCGCGGGCGCTTGGCTTCGTGCCACAGGTACGCGGGCGACGACCAGCCTTCGACCTCGACCGGTACCAGCTCGCCCGTCTCGACCAGTTCGGCGACCGCCTGCTTGCTCGCCTTGTGCGACATGCGGAAGTAGTCGCGCAGATCGGCCTCCGTCCCCACACCGTGACACCGCGCCGCGATGCGGATCAGCTCGCGATAGGCGTCGACCGGATCCGGCGTCGGAGCCGCGAGGATCTGTGGCGGCAGCACGCGCTCGGGCAGGTCGTAGAAGCGCTCGAAGTTCACGCGGCGCGCCGCGGTCACCCGCCCGGCGTAGAACAGGTACTCGAGCGCGATCTTGCCGTCATGCCAGTTCCACATGTGCCCCGGACGCGGCGCAATCGGCGCGACGCCCGTGTCGGACGAGCGGATCGGCCCCTCGTCCCGGATCAGCTCGATGATGTCTTCGAGCAGGTGCGGCTTCTCTTTCGCGATGCGACGCACACCGGCCCAGGCCGACTCGGCGGCGCGGGCCATGCGCCACCGCAACAGCGGCTGGGTCTCGACCGGCACCAGCGATGCCTCGTGCGCCCAGTACTCGAACAGCTCGCGCCGCACCGGCCCGGACGTGTGGGCCGTCAGGGTGTCGAGCAACTCGCGCGGGTACGGGCCGAGGCGCGCCAACACCGGCAGGTAGTGCGAGCGACAGAACACGTTGACCGAATCGAGCTGCAGGAGGCCGACCCGGTCGACCACGCGCCGGATGTGTCGCGCGTCGATTCGTCCGGTCGGGCGCGGATCGGTGAAGCCTTGCGCGGCCAACGCAATCCGGCGGGCCTGCGCCAGCGACAGCGACGACGGCATGGCCCGACCCTAGAGCGGAGCTCCGACATGGCCGCTCGTGGGAGCATGTGCGCGTGTTCGAGCACATCCTGCGCACGATCGGTGACTCAGTAGGCCAATGGCTCTACCTGATCGCCGGCGGCTTGGCGTTCGCCGAGGCCGCGCTCCTGGTCGGGATGGTGCTGCCCGGCGAGACCGCGCTGCTCGTGGCCGGGGTGTTCTGCAACGCCAAGTACGGCAATCTCAACCTCGGCGTCATGATGGCCGTCGCCGTCGTCTGCGCGATCGGCGGCGACTCGGTCGGCTACGAGTTCGGCAAGAAGTTCGGGCCGTCCCTGCGTCGTTCACGGCTGGGCCGCTGGGTCGGCGAGCGCCGCTGGTCGGCGGTCGACGCGTTCATCCACCGGCACGGGGGCAAGGCCGTGCTGCTCGGCCGGCTCACCGCGCTGATGCGCGCGCTCATGCCGTCGATGGCCGGCATGAGCGGCATGCGTTACCGCACCTTCCTGCTGTGGAACGCGGTCGGCGGAATCTTCTGGGCCCCCGGGTGCGTGCTGCTGGGCTACGCGTTCGCCAGCGCGCTCGGCGTGATCGGGTCGACGCTCACCTGGGCTCCGCTGGCGATTCTGGCGGTGATCATCATCGTCGCTGTCGTCCTGCATCTGCGTAAGGAGAAGCGCCAGGAAGACGAGGGCGAGGCCTACGCCGAGGCCGACGCCGCCGGCGACAGATGATCCGTCCCGCCCGTCGCGACGACGCGGCAGCCATCCTCACCGTCCGCATCGCGTCGTGGAATGCCACGTATGCGGCGCATCTGCCCGTCGACGCGTGGGACGACTACGACGCGGACGCGGCAGCGCGGCGACTGGCCGACTCGATCGACGCCGGGCGCACGCGGTTTCTCGTCGCCGAATCCAACGACGCGATCGTCGGCTACTCGATGTTCGGCGCGGCCCGCGACGACGACCTGCCGGACGGGACGAGCGAGGTCTATGCGATCTACGTGCATCCCGACGCGTGGTCGACCGGCGCGGGACGCGCGCTGATGACCGAGGCGCTCGTGCAGCTGGGCGATGTGCCCGTCGTGCTGTGGGTGCTCGAGGACAACCAGCGTGCTCGGCGCTTCTACGAACTCGCCGGGTTCGTGGCCGACGGCGCGCGCAAGCAGGCTGACATGCCCGGCGGCCCGACTCCCGAGGTGCGCTACCGGCGCGGCTGACCTACTTCTCCTCGCGCGGCTCAGCACGCCGTTTCGGCCGGATTCGGATCGGCCTGGTCGTGTCCGCGGGATCAGGGTGCGGCGCCGCGGCCACGATCACCTGCGGATCGACGCCGAGTGAGGCGAGCACCGCCGTGGCTCCGCAGTCGGCGCTTGCCAGGCCGACCAGCAGCGCTGCGGGGCCGACTTGTTCGTCGCCCGCCGAGCCGACGGCGAGTTCGAGTGCCCGCTTGGCGTGTGGGGTGAACGGAGTGTGCCCACGCAGGTCGCGCTTGGACGCCCGCGGGCGGTAGGCGGCAACCGCGGCACGGGCCCGGTCGAGGTCGATCGGCGTCGCCGCCAGGACGCCTTCTGCCGAGGAGTCCGTCACCAGGACGCCGAGGAACAGGTGCTCGGAGGCGATGACCGCATGGTCGAGCGTCCGCGCTTCCTCCTGCGCGTAGACGACAACGCGCCGACCGAGGTCGGTGAATCGCTCGAACATCGCTCGTCATCCTTCCCCGCCGGACCCCGTCCACACCATGCGCGTCCTCACCCGCAAACCTGAGAATTCGCTCTACGCTGGCGATCATGAGCGGACCTCAGGATCCGAACGAGCCTCAGTACCCCCAGGACCCGAACTATCCCCCGCCGTCCGGGCCCTACGGCGCACCGCAGTACGGGCCGACCGGTCAACCGGCGGGCAGCCAGTACCCGCCGCAGCAGTACCCACCGCCGCAGTACCCACCCCAGCAGTACCCGCCGCAGCAGCCACCCCAGCACTTTCCGCACGGCGCCCACGGGTACCCCGGTCAGCCGGCCGCGCCCGGCCCGCGCCCGAGCGTGTGGCAGCGGCTCGGCACCCGGGCGACGCACCGCGCGGCACCTCGCTTCGGCGTCACCCTCACCGGCGTCGGTGTCGTCCTCGTCGTGGTGGGCGTCCTCGTGTGGGGCTTCACCTACATCGTCGACGGCGTCCGGACGGGTCTGATCAGCGGCGGCGGGGTCGCCTCGTCCGACTCACGACGCTTCCTCGGGTTCGCGCTCGCACTCATCGTGGTTGCGATCGGCTACGGGCTCGTCGTGGTCGCGCGCACCGGTCCGCTGGTCACCGCAGGCATCGCCGCGACGGCGCTCGGCATCCCCGTTGCGATGGAGTTCGCGACGCTCGACCTGACCGGCGGTGACGTCGTCAACACCGACGCAGTCGTGTGGGTCAGCATCATCGCCTACCTGATCAGCTACGTATTCGTACGCGGAGCGCGCGGGCACACGTTCTACCTCGGTCTGGCCGCGTTCTTCCTGTGGGAGTACGCCGTGGGCAAGGCCGGGCCGAGCACGAACGCCCTCGGGTCGTCGATCGTGGGTTCGGTGAACGGCGGATCGTCGAGCATCCCGTCCATCGACACGAAGACCATCGCTGCGGTGTCCTTGATCTTCGCGATCGCCTACTACCTCATTGCGTGGTACCTCGATCGCACCGGGCGCCATGGCGTGGCCGTGCCGTTCGTCGTGGTCGGCATCCCCGCGATGCTGGTCGGGATCGGCGCGCTCGTGCCCGACACCAAGCAGATCGGGACGGGGATCCTGCTGCTGCTCGTCGGCCTCGTCCTGTGCCTGTACGGCGCGAAGTACGCCCGGCGGTTCACGGCCTGGTTCTGGGGACTGGTGAGCGCGGCCGGCGCGGTCACGATTCTGACGAAGTTCGCCACGCAGGGCGTGAGCATCGGCATCGCCATGATCGTGCTCGGTGTCGTGTTCGCAGCCGGCGGCTGGTTCGCCGCCAAGACCCTCAACGAGCCGGACGACATGGCCGACGGCGCCGCGGCCGATGCGTCGGTGCCGACCGGAGCGCCGATCCGCTGAAACCGTAGGGTCGGCTGCATGGCCGATGTCAGCGTGCGTCCCGCCGGACCTGCCGATGCCGGTGACGTCGCGCGGATCCAGGTCACGACCTGGCAGCACGGTTACGCCTCGATCCTCCCCGCTGCCGTCCTCGAGCAGGTGACCACCGAGACCGCGCTGGCGGCGTGGACCGATGCGCTCACGGCACCCCCGACGCCGCAGCATCGCGTGCTCGTCGCTCTCGAGCAGCACGACGTCGTCGGCTTCACCGCGCTCGCCCCCGCCGACGACCTGCAGCCGGACGAGCCGGACTCGACCGTCGCCGTCGGACCGATCCTGGTCGAGCCGCGGTGGGGACGCCGCGGCCACGGCTCACGGCTGATGGCAGCCGCCGTCGATCTCGCGCGCAGCGACGGCACCACGCGCGCCATCACCTGGATCCCCGAGGCCGACACGGTCACCCGTGAGTTCTTGATCGGCGCGGGCTGGGCGGCCGACGGGCTGGTGCGTGCCCTCGACACCGGCGCCGGCGAGTTGCGCGAGCTGCGGCTACACGTCGCGCTGTAACCGCTGACGTGAACTCTGAGGTGACGGCTGCAATCAGCGCACCCAGTCGGGTCGGAACGCCAGCCCGCCCTCGGCGCAGATGCGCGACAGCTCGCGCACGGCAGCGTCCAGATCCGGACGCCGGCTCGGGTCCGGATCGAGCAGTTGCAGCGTGAGTTCGGCAGTCGCGCTCTTGTCGAGCGGTTCGGGGGTGAGCCGGTCGGCCGCGGGGAGTTCGGGCTCGAACGCCGGCGCGCCGCTGAGCGCTTCGTAGAGGACCGTCCCGACGCCGTAGAGGTCCATCGCGGGTGACAGCGGTGCGCCGGCTTCGAGGTCGGGTGCGGCGTAACCGGGGCTGCCGATCAGCGTTCCGCTCGGTTGGAGCGAGCCGATGGGACGAGCCGAGCCGAAGTCGACGAGCACCGGACGGCCCTCGCGGATCATGACGTTGTCCGGCTTCACGTCCACGTGCACGAAGCCGTGGGCGTGGATCGCGCGCAACCCCGAGAGCAGTTGCGCGACGAACAGCGCGAGCTCGACCGGCGCGTAGCGGCCGTGCTGCTCGATGTCCTCGTCGAGTGCCGTCCCGTCGATGTACTCGACCTCGAGAAACGCGAACGCCTCGTCGCTGCCGTCGCGGTACAGCCTGGGCAGGGCGGGGTGGAGGTTGTCGCGCAGGGCGCTCACCTCGCGGGCGAGAGCGCGGGCGGCACGAGGCTCGCCGACCTGGTCCGGACGGGGAAACTTCACCACGACCGGCGCGCACAGCCGCGTCGACCAGCCCAGCCAGGTCTCGCAGCGGTATCCCAGGCCGAGGAGTTCCCAGGCCCGGGCGCCGCCCGGTAGCCGGTCCCCGGGCACCAATGCGCTGACCGGTCGCCCGTCCTCACCGAGGTTGTCGGCGTCGAAGTCCAGTGCGAGCACAATGCGTCCTTGTCCAGATCCGGGTCCGGCCCGCCGAAGCGGGCCGGACGATCGGTTCAGCCGCGCGAGCGGCTGCGGCTACGGCTGCGGCTGCGGCTACGCGAGCCCTTGCCGTGGTCGTCGCGTCCGTGATGTGTCACTGGCGCGTTCACACGTGTCGTGGTGGTCATTGGTTCACCTCCTCCCGGTCGTTGTGAGGGACGGAACAGGCGGTGACTCGACGTGATCGAGCCGGATCACCCGGTCGGCGACGGCGGCGAGCCCGCGATCATGAGTGACGAGCAGGACGGTGCGGCCCGCGCTCGCGCGTCGGATCGCGGCGACCACGCCTTGCGCCGATGCCGCGTCGAGCGATGCGGTCGGTTCGTCCAGGGCGAGCACGGGCGCCGCGGACACGATCGCTCGCGCGATGGCAATGCGCCGCCGCTCGCCGCCGGACAGCTGCAATCCGCCTTCGCCCACGCGGGTCTCGTAACCGTCGGGCAACCGCCGGGCGAAGTCGTCGACGAGCGCGGTGCGCGCGGCGGCCTCGATGGCACACCATGTCGCGCGGTCGGTGCCGTAGGCGATGTTGTCGGTGATCGACGCATCGAACAGCCACGGATCCTGCGGGACGAACGCGATCGAGCGGCGCAGGCTCAGGTGCGTCATGGCGCGCACGTCGATCCCGTCGATCGTGATCGCTCCCGAGTCGACGTCGTAGAGGCGCAGCAGCAGGTGCAGGACAGTGCTCTTGCCGGCGCCGCTCGGGCCGAACAGGCACACGGTCTCGCCGGCGTGCAGATCGAGGTCGAACCCGTCCAACACGCGGCGCGTGCCGTAGCCGAACCCGACCGCGTCGAAGCGGATCGTGCGTGGTTGCGACGGTGCAACGACCGCGTCGGGTGAATCGCCGACCGCCTCGCGGCACTGCAGTACGTCGCGCAGCCGCATGGCGCTCGCGCTCGATTTGGCGAGCACGCCCGACAACCGGCTCAGGCCGCGCACCGGCGAGTAGAGCGCAGCCAGGTAGCTCATGACGACGAGCAGCTCACCGGTGCTCATGCGTCCTTGCACGACGTGCGTTCCGCCGACGACCAGGACGAGGCCCGATCCGAGCGCGAGCACGACATCGGCGATGGGTGCCCAGCGTGCCGACGTGCTGACCGCCTCGAGGTTGGCGTCTCGCAGCGAGCGGTTTCGGGCCGCGAATGCTGCGCCGGTGCGGTGGCGTCGTCCGAATGCCTGGACGGCGCGGACGTTGCGCAACAGATCGGTCGCAAGGGCGCTGAGGCGACCGGACTGCGTGCGCGCCTCGTGCTGCGCGACGCGCACGCGCCGGCGTTGCCGCACGGCCAGCACTGCAAGCACCGGGACGACGCCGAGCCCCACGAGCGCGAGCTGCGGATCGATCGTCACGAGCAGGACGAGCACGACCACGACACGGACCGCGTCCGGCACGAGGGTCGCGGCGATGGCGACGAGCGCGTCGAGCACCCGTCCGACGTCGGTGGTCAATCGCGACAGGATCTCGCCCGCTCGGTTGCGGTCGTGCCAGCGCAGCGAGAGCGTCATCGTGTGGTCGAACAGTTCCTGGCGCAGCCGGAACCCGACTCGCTCGGCCGCGCGCTCGGAGTAGAGCTCGGCCGCCATGTCGATCAGCCCCGCCGCGGCCGTCAGCACCACCAGCGTCGTCGCGGCGAGGACGAGGACGCCGGTCGGCGACAGCCCCCACAGCGGGCGCGCGTCGATGGCGTGGTCGACCGCAACGGCGAGTGGCCACGGGCGGGCCAGGTCGAGCGCGATCCCGGCGATGCCCAGCGCGCCTGCCGCGGCGAACGGCTTGGCGTCGCCACGCGCGGCTGCGCCGGCTACGGAGATCACGGTCGGGATGGGCACGTGATCACGATCTGTTGCCCGAGGAATTAGCGGCAATTGCCCTTAGGTACTAGGACCTCGCCGGGCCGGTACGGCATCGTCCTAGTGTGTGCGGGTGGGTTTCGACGGCATTCCGTTCGCTGCGCTCGACTTCTACGAGGACTTGGAAGCGGACAACAGCAAGGCGTTCTGGACCGAGCACAAGCACATCTATGACGAACAGGTGAAGGCGCCGCTCCAGGCGCTTGCCGAGGCGCTGGCCAAGGACTTCGGCACGCCGAAGTTCTTCCGTCCGTACCGCGACGTGCGCTTCAGCAAGGACAAGACGCCGTACAAGACGCATCAGGGCCTGTGGTTCGGCGAGACGTCGATGTATCTGCACATCGGGCCCGGCGGCCTGTTCGTCGCGGGCGGCTACTGGGACACCGACTCCGCGCAGGTCGACCGCCTGCGTCGCGCCGTCGACGACGACGTCCCTGGCAATGCTCTGCAAAAGGCGCTCGCATCGGTGCGGCGCAAGGGTTTCGAGCTCGGCGGCCACCAGCTGTCCCGGGTGCCGTCCGGCTACGACAAGGACCACCCGCGCGCTGACCTGCTGCGCTACAAGACCCTCACCGCGCATCGCGAGTACGGCGCTCCCGACTGGCTGCCGACGCCGAAGGCCAAGACGGAGATCACCAAGGCATGGAAGGCGATCAGCCCGCTCATCGAGTGGCTCGACACCCACGTCGGCCGCGGCTGAGCTTGCTAAGCGAGCGAGTCGAGGAAGTCGGCGAGGTCGCGCCACAGGGCCGCGCGGTAGGGCACCGACATGGCGTTGTTGGCTCCGGACGGGCCGGGAAGCACGAAGGCCGGGATGCCGATGACCGTCCAGGACAGTGGGCCGTAGTCGCGCGGCAACCGCTCGTGCGTCTCGCGAGCGTAGGACGTCGCTGCGGTCTTGCTGACGAACGCGACGGCTTCGGGACGGGCCTTGCGTAGCGCGCGGTGCAGCGCGGCAAGATCGGCCTCGTCGTCACGCCACACGAGATCGGTCAGCCCGAACCCGTACGACGGCAGCGTGACGTCGTCGGACGGATCGATGCGCACCGGGGTCAGGCCGCTCAGGTGCAGCAGGTTCCAGAACTGGTTGCCCGCGCCGTCGTAGTAGTGCCGCCCGTGCGGAGAGCCGTTGCGTCCGCGCGTACCGACGAAGACCGCTCGCAGGCCGGGCGCGAGTAGGTCTTTCACAGTCCCAGCAGGGACTCGATCCCGACGGTGAGCCCGGGATGCGAACCAACCGCACGAACCGCGAGCAGCACTCCCGGCATGAACGACGTGCGGTCGAGCGAGTCGTGCCGGATCGTGAGGGTCTCGCCCTCGGTACCGAAGATGATCTCTTGATGCGCGACGAGCCCGGCCGCACGCACCGCGTGCACGCGGACGCCGTCGACATCCGCGCCGCGCGCGCCGTCGAGCGTTTGTGTCGTGGCGTCGGGCATCGCGTCCATACCGGCCTCGGCCCGTGCCGCTGCGATCAACGCCGCCGTTCGGGCGGCCGTCCCGGAGGGAGCGTCGACCTTGCCCGCATGATGCAGTTCGATCACTTCGGCCGAGTCGTAGAACCGCGCCGCGACCTCGGCGAACTTCATCGAGAGCACCGCACCGATGCCGAAGTTCGGCGCAATGATCACCCCGACCTCGGGATGTCGTGACGTCCACGATCGCACCGTGTCGAGCCGTTCGGACGTGAATCCGGTCGTGCCGACGACAGCGTGGATGCCGTGCTCGATCGCAAAGCGCAGGTTGTCCATCACGACGTCGGGCTGCGTGAAGTCGACGACGACCTGCGCGTCGTGAAGGTCGGTCAGCGCATCGCCGACGTCGACGGACGCGGCCAGCTCGAGGTCTGGCGCGGACTCGACCGCGCGACACACCTGCTGACCCATACGTCCGCGCGCACCCAGCACGCCGACCCGCATTGGTTCGCTCATCGCGTCCCTCTCAGACCGCGCCGTCGAAGTCGTGCGCACCGAACGGTCCGACGACGGTCAGGCAGCGCGGACGGGCGAGCACCTCGGCAGCCACATCGGCGACGTCGGCCGGCGTGACCGCGTCGATCTCGCCGAGCAACTGGTCGAGTCCGAGCACGTCGCCGTAACACAGTTCGTTCTTGCCGATGCGCGACATCCGCGCACCGGAGTCCTCGAGACCGAGCACGACGCTGCCGCGCATCTGTCCCTTGCCGCGCTCGATCTCCGCGGCGTCCAGCCCCCCGCCCGCGACCGCGTCGAGTTCGGCACGCATCAACGTGAGCACCTCGTCGGCCTTGCCCGGCTGGCAGCCTGCGTAGACGCCGAACTGCCCGGTGTCGTCGTAGGCGTGGCTGAACGAATAGACCGAGTACGCCAGACCGCGTTCCTCGCGGATGCGCTGGAACAGGCGCGAACTCATCCCGCCGCCGAGCGTCGCCGAAAGCACGCCGAGCGCGAACCGCTGCGGATCGTGCCGTGACATGCCATGCATGCCGAGCACCAGGTTCGCTTGCTCGGTGTCGTCGGCGAGTACTGCGACCGAACGGTCGGGACGTCCAGGCGTCATGGCCCGTCGCGCTCGCGACGCACTCGGTTCCGCGACCTCGCCGAACGCGCGCCGGACCAGCCGCACCACGTCGGCGTGCGCCACGTTGCCGGCTACCGACACCACCATCTCGCCGGGCTGGTAGCGCCGGGCGTAGTAGCCGTGCACCTGCGCTCGCGTCAACGCCGCGATCGACTCGACCGTCCCGAGGATCGGACGTCCGACCGGGCTGTCGCCGTAGAGCGCCGACGAGAACTCGTCGAACACCAGGTCCGACGGGTCGTCGTCGCGCATGGCGATCTCTTCGAGGACGACGCTGCGTTCGACGTCGACATCTTGCGCGGTGACCCTTGCGTGCAACACGACGTCGCTGACCACATCGATGGCAAGGGGCAGGTCGCGATCGAGGACGGTCGCGTAGAAGCAGGTGTGTTCCTTCTCGGTGAACGCGTTGCACTCACCACCGACTGCGTCCATGTCGATCGCGATGTCCAACGCCGACCGCGTGGTCGTCCCCTTGAACAGCAGATGCTCGAGGAAGTGGCTGGTGCCGGCGAGCGCGGGTGTCTCGTCCCGCGACCCAACCGGCACCCACACGCCGACGCTGACACTGCGAACCCCCGGCATCGCCTCGGACACGATGCGCAGACCGCCGGGCAACACGGTGCGGGTGATCTCGCCGCCGCCCGTCGCGTCGAGCCGTCGAGTCACGGCGCGGGACGGGCTCATTCGACCGATCTTAGGGGCGCACCCCACAGAACGCCCGGGCGCGTGGAAGCGTGACGACCGGGAAGTACCCAGGACGCAGCGCCAGCAGGTAGCCGCCACCCGCCACCAGCGCCGCGCGCAGGACGGGAAGCCGCAGCAGCCAGCCGATCAGACCGAACGCGGGGGCGGCCAGCCACGCTGCTGCGAACATCAGCAACGCGACCGACGCGGCGCGGCCCGGCAGGTGGTGTCGCGTCAGGACAGTGAGGACGGCCAGTGCGATCCAGCCGAGCGCACCGGCCCAGGCGACGAACACTGCGCCGTCGATCAAGCGCCACGGCAGGAGCCCGAGCGCGAGCACGGCGATGGCGAACGCTGCGATTGCGACCCGCGCGACGACCGACGGACGCTTCGGCAGTTCGTAGCAGGGCAACTGCGACAACGGATGCTCGGCGAGCATCGCATCTCGTTCGCGATAGATGCGCGCACTCGGATACCGCATCGCGATGCGCATGCTGACCCACTTCGGGACGGCAGGGCTGAGCCACAACGCATCGATGCGCGCGTATTCGGCACGCACGCCCTGCGTGCCGGCGACCACCCGTCCCCAGCACGACACGACCGCCTGCACGTAGCGGGTCTGCCGGTTGCGCGCGGCGGCGTGCGCCGATCCGTAGGCGTAGAAGCCGCATTCGCAATCGTCGGCGACGACCGGATGCGCTGGGCGTGCTCCGCCGGCCGGCGGATCGCAGGTCGCGAGGTTGGCACCGTCGTACCAGGCCTGCTCGGAATAGAGCGGCAGCAGCAACCCCGTCTCGTCGACGCGGAAGGTGCGCAGGCCGACGACCTCACCGACCAACGGCTCGTTCCCCGAGAACTGCCGACCCATCGTTACGTCGACGACGACGGTGGACCCGGGTCCGGCCCCGGTCCCGGCTCAGGCGTCGGGACGGGTTCGGGTCCGGGAATCGGCTCCGGCATCGGTTCGGGGTGCGGGACCGGCATCGGCTCGGGATTCGGCACGGTCTGTGTCAACGGCAGCACCTCGTAGAGTGCGCGTGCCGGCCCGATATGTCCCACGGCGCCACCCTAACTCCAAGAGTGGCTCAGGTCACGAGTTGATGATCGATTGCGCGAGTTCGAAGGTCCGCTGTGCGTACAGCACCAGGGTCGCCGCCACCTCGCCGTTGCCCGCCTGGAGCTCGTCGATCGCGATGCGAATGGCCTCGTCCACCGGCCAACCGAAGGCGCCCGCGGAGATCAGCGGGAAGGCGATCGTCCGTGCCCCGACGTCCGTGGCAACGGTGAGCGAGGAGCGGTAGCACGCGCGCAGGACGCCCGAGCGGTCCTCGGTGTCGGCGTACACGGGCCCGACCGTGTGGATCACCCAGCGCGCCGGAAGATCCCCCGCGCCGGTCGCGACCGCTTCGCCCGGCGGCAGTCCGCGCGGATAGCGGCCGGCCCGTACCTCGCGGCACTCGGCGAGGATCGCCGGGCCGCCCACGCGGTGGATCGCGCCGTCGACTCCCCCGCCGCCGTAGAGCGAGGAGTTCGCCGCGTTGACGATCGCGTCGACGGCGAAGGTCGTGATGTCGCCGTGCGCCACTTCCAGCTTCACCGCTTCATCGATCCGCTCACGGGCCACTCGCTCCGCTCGGGACCACTCCTGGCTCGATACCGGCCTGCCGGCATGAGCGAGTCTTCTAGTTCGCTCCGCAAGCGTCGCTCACGCCGCAGGCTTCGCTCACCGAGGTAGCCAGGCGTCGGGCTCTTCGACCATGCGGCGCACCTGCGAGGGCAGCTTGCCGCTCAACACCTGGGCGAGCGTGGTCTCGTCCAGCACCCGCCGCAGGCTGGTGCGCACCGCGATCCACACCGCCGGCAGGTGCTCGGCAACGCCGTCGTAGGTGGTCTCGTGCGGACGCAGTCCGCGTACCTCGGCAAGCGGTCCGTCGACCGCACGGATCACCGCGCCGAGGGTGATCTCGGACGAGGGCCGGGCGAGTGCGTAGCCGCCCTCGGCGCCGCGTTGGCTGCGCACGATGGACGCGCGCCTGAGCTCGCCCAGGATCGCCTCGACGAACTTCCGGGGCAGGCCCTGCTCGCGCACGATCACGTCGACCTTCACCAGCTCGGGCTCATGGGCCGCGAGGTTGAGCAAGGCACGGATGGCGTAGTCCGACTTCGCCGATATCTGCACCACACCATTCTCCCAGAAATTGCGGAGAATGTAGAAAAGGCACGCGAGGAGCAAGCCGACGAGCCCTACCGGGCGAGGAGACTCGCTCCGAACGGCCGCCGCTCGCGAGCGCAGCGAGCTTGCGCTTCGATCGCAGGATGGCCCCGACGAGCGCAGCGACGAGCGGGCCGGACCAGGTGGAATCCCGCGGAATCAAGCAGACCTTCAGCCGGCTGCGCGCACCCAGACGTTGCCGCCCTCGACCAGCCCGAGGCCCTCGGCCTGGCCGCGGGTCAGCTGCGCCCACGGATGCTCGTCGCCGACCTCCAGCTCGGCACGGACCTCGAAACCGATCCGCTGCAGTCGAGTCACCTTGGCCGGCCTCGTCCCCTCGATCTGCGTGGTGAACAGCTCGACGTCGTGCGGACGGATCAGCTTTCCGCCGAGTGTGGTCACGGGCCCGAGGAACTCCATCACGAAGTCGTTGGCCGGCTTGTCGTAGAGATCCGCGGGCGAGCCCACCTGCTCGATGCGGCCCTGGTTGATGACGACGATCTCGTCCGAGACCTCGAGCGCCTCTTCCTGGTCGTGCGTGACGAACACGGTGGTCACGTGGACCTCGTCGTGCAGGCGGCGCAGCCAGTCGCGCAGCTCGCGCCGCACTTTTGCGTCCAACGCTCCGAACGGCTCGTCCAACAACAGCACCGACGGTTCGACCGCGAGGGCGCGGGCGAGTGCCATGCGCTGGCGCTGTCCGCCGGACAGCTGTGCCGGCAGCCGGTCTGCGAACTGCTCGAGGTGGACGAGCTCGAGCAATTCGTGCACCCGCTTGCGGATCTCGTCCTTGGGGCGCTTGCGGATCTCGAGCCCGAACGCGACGTTTCGGAAGACCGACAGGTGCTTGAAGGCTGCGTAGTGCTGGAACACGAAGCCGACGTTGCGCCGCTGTGCGGGGACGCCGGTGATCTCACGTCCGTCGATGCTGACCTGGCCCGCATCGGGTTCTTCGAGTCCGCCGATGATGCGCAGCAGCGTCGACTTGCCGCCGCCGGACGGGCCGAGCAGAGCGGTCAGTTGGCCGCTCGCGACGTGCAGGTCCACACCGTCGAGCGCGACGAAGTCGCCGAACCGTTTGGTGATGCCGGTGGCTTCGATACTCACGACGAATGCTCCTTCTTACGCCGGATGGAGACCACGGCAATCGCAAGCACGGTGATCACGATCAGGACGAACGACAACTGGTACGTACCCGGTGCGAAGAACTCGCTGTCCTGCTGGATCAGCAGCGGCACGGTCTGCGTCTGCCCAGCACCACCGACGTTGCCGGAAACCACACGCACAGCGCCGAACTCGCCGATGCAACGCGCCAGGCTGAGCACGATGCCGTAGGCGAGCGCGGGCCGGATCACAGGCAGCGTGATGCGACGGAAGCGCTGCCACGCACTGGCGCCGAGTACCTTCGCAGCCTGTTCCTGGTCGATGCCCTCCTCCTCGAGGACGGGGATCACCTCGCGCAACACCAACGGCATCGACACGAACGCCGTTGCCAGGATCATTCCGGGCAGGGCGAAGATGATGTTGATGCCGGCGTTCGCCAGGCCCTTGCCGAACCAGCCGCTGAGCGGGCCGTAGACGAGCACCAGTGCGAGACCGACGACGATCGGCGAGACCGACACGGACAGGTCGGTGAGCGGCCCGAGCAACCGTCGTCCCCAGAACCGGTACCGCGTGATCAGCAGGGCGACGCCGACGCCGAAAACGGTGTTGATCACGACGGCCGCGATCGCGATCTCGAAGGTCAACCGGAACGCGGTGATCGCCTCGGACGATGTCATCGCGTCGATGAACGCCGACCAACCTTCGGAGACGGTCCGATAGGTCACCACGAACAGCGGCACGAGCACGAGAATGCCGACGTACGCGATCACGAGTAGCCGCTGGAGCCACTTTGCCCGAGTGCTAACCACGACGGGCCGCCTTGCGTTGCAGCACGTCGAGCAGCACGATCACGACCAAGCTGACGACCAACAACACTGTGGCGATCGCAGCGGCCCCGGTGTAGTCGAAGTTCTCGTACTTCTGGAAGATCAGCACCGACGCCACCGTGGTATTCGCCCGTCCACCCGAGATGAGCAACATCGACCCGTACTCACCCATGGCACGGGCGAACGCCAGCGCGGCGCCGGAGCCGATCGCGGGCATGAGCAAAGGCAACACGATCCGGCGGAACGTGGTCCAGGGCCCGGCGCCAAGGCACCTGGCCGCCAGTTCCGACTCGAGGTCGAGGGCCCCGAGTACCGGCTGCACCGACCGCACGACGAACGGCAGTGTCACGAACAGCAACGCGATCACGATCGCTCGGCGGGTACCGAGCAGGTCGACGCCGACCGGGGTGTCCGTGCCGTAGACCGCGAGCAGCACCAGTCCGGCGACGATCGTGGGCAGCGCGAACGGAATGTCGATCACGAAGTCGAGCACCCGCTTGCCCGGGAAGTTGTCGCGCACGAGCACCCACGCGATCAGCGTCCCCATCACCGCGTTGATCACGGTCACGATGAGCGAACTGACCACCGTGAATTCGAGCACGCTCTTCGTCGCCGGTGTCGTCACGTCAGCCCAGAAGGTCGACCAACCGCTTCCGAACGCCTTGGCGATGATCGCGGCCATCGGGAGCAGGACGAGCAGACTCAGCCAGATGACCGCCGTACCCAGTCCGATGCCCGAGGCGGTGCCGATGCGCAGACCTGCGGTCGACGCCCCTCGGCCGGCCGGCCGAGTGAGGGCTGTGCCCTCACTCGGCGCGACCGGGTCGGGCGCGTCGAGAACAGCCATCGTCAGCTGCTGCCTTCGATCTTGGTAACGATGCCGCTGTCGCCGAAGAACTCGTCGTTGACCTTGGTCCAACCACCGAGGTCGTCGATCGTCTTCAGCTGCTGCACCTGCGGGTACGGGTTGCTCGGGTCATTGGCACCCTGCACCGTTCCGGGAGTGACGCCGCTCAGTGCGGGCCGCCACCCCTTGCTCGCGAAGATCTTCTGTCCGGCCGAGCTCTCGACGAACGACAGGAAGTCCTTCGCCGCGGTCGGCGCGGTCTTCGTGACTGCGACAGGCGTCTGGATGAGGAACGACTGCTTCGGCACGATGTAGTCGAGCTTCTCGCCGGCCTGACGGGCGGTGATCGCTTCGCTCTCGTAGGAGATCAGCGCATCGCCGGTGCCGGACAGGAAGGTCTTGGCGGCATCGGAACCGCTGTCGGCCTTCGAGACGGTGTTCTTGAAGAACTTGCCCAAGTAGGCCTCGGCCTGCGCCTGCGTCCCGCCCTCGGAGATCACGTGCTCGTAGGCGGCGAGGATGTTCCACTTCGCCGAACCCGACGACGCCGGGTCGGCGGTGACGATGCCGATGCCGGGCTTGATCAGGTCGTCCCAGCCGGTGATGTGCTTCGGGTTGCCGGGACGAACGCAGATGACGACGACCGAGTCGGCGCCGATGCCCTTCGTCGAGCCCTGGTCCCAGTTCGAGTCGACGAACTGCGGGACGAGGCTGGACATGTCAGAGCCGACCGACAGCGCGACGTAGTCGGCCTTCTGGCCGGCAGCCACGGCCTTGGCCTGCGAACCGCTCGGGCCGTAGGACGGTGCGAACGACACGCCCTTGCCGGCCGAGGTCTTGTTGAAGGCGGCGGCGAGCGCGTCGTAGGCCGGCTTGGGAGTCGAGAAGCCGATCAGGTTCACCGTCTTGCTGCTGGCGCCGCCACCGGAGGACGAGCAGCCAGTGATCGCCAGCGCAACGGCACCGGTGAGGGCCGCGGCAGCGGCCAGTCGGCTCGGGCGCGACCTGGGCCGCGTCAGGGTCTTCATCAGGCTCTGTTCTCCTCGGGGATCTAGGATCAACATCAGTTCGATGTTGTCTGTTGTCACGCTAGACATTACCGGATAACAAGAGAACTATCCGCCAGAGCCAGGCGTGTCACAGCTCGAGCGGTCAGTTCGTCGTGCGCGGAATCAGGGTTTCCCGGGCAAACAGGACAAATGGCAACGGGCTGAGAGCCACGGCGGCGCTGATGGCGAACGCGAGGCCGTAGCCGTTCGCGTCGGCAGCGGCACCGGCAGCGATCGGGCCGATCACCGCGCCCAGGTCGCCGGCCATCTGGAACACGGCAACGACCGTGCCGCCGCGCGACCCGACGACGTCGCCGAGCACGGCGCCCGGGGCGACCGCGTCGGCGGCGCCGGCCACGCCGAGCAGCATCATCGCTATGACGAGGCTCAGCACGCTCGTCCAGCTCGGAAGCAGGATGAAGCCGACGGCCCCGACGGCGAGGCCGCCCATGATCACCGGCCGGCGTCCCCTGGTGTCGGCGATCTGTCCGAACGGCAACAGCAGGGCACCGCTGACGACACTGGTGATCACGAACGCGACGTAGACCCAGCTCGTCCCACGTCCGAGGTCGTCGGTGATGAACTGCGGCACAAGCGAACTGCGCGCACCGACAACGGCGAAGTCGCCCGCGAAGGACGCGACCAACGCGGCAACATACGCGCGGTCGCGCAGCGCCGTAGCCAGAGCGAGCGGAGTGGCCACCGTGGTCTGGCGAGCGGCGAACTCGCTGTGACGCAGGGCGACCAGCGCGATCGTTCCCGGCGCCGGCGAGCGTGCCCGCGTAGAGGAAGAACGGCAGCCGCAGCGAAAAGCTCGCCACCGCGCCGACCGCGGGTCCGGCGATGAGCCCGATCAGGAACGAGCCCGCCCACAGGCCCTGGGCGCGCCCGCGTTGATGACTCGGCGTCACGCGGATCAGCAGGCTCGACGCGCTGACGCTGAACATGATCGACCCGACGCCGCCGACGCCGCGCAGCACGAGCAATTGCCAGTACTCCTGCGCAAGACCGGCGAGCGCACTCGACACCGCAACCACAGCGATGCCGACGGCGAGCATCACCCGCTCCCCCGCCGCGTTGACAAGGCGGCCGACGAACGGGGCAGCCACGAGACGCATCAATGCGAAGGCACTGACCACCGCGCCGGCCGCTGTCTTGCCGACACCGAATTCGCGTGCGAACAGCGGGATCGCTGGTGCAACCAGCCCGAAGCCCAGCGCGACCATGAAGCCGACACCGACCAGCGCGCGCACCTCGGACGGGAGCTCGCGCAGCCCACTCAGTCCCGCGCGCGCCACGCGTCCATCCTGCCTAACCGGTTGACGCCCGCCGCACGATGGTGGACGTGTCCAAGCTGGTCAACTTCGCCTCGATCCTCGAGGACCAGACGCGTGCGCAGGCCGAGCGCAGCGCGTCGATGCCGTTCGTCCGACCGCACCTGGCGCTGATGCCGGATGCGCACCTCGGCAAGGGTGCGACTGTCGGCAGCGTGATTCCGACAGTCGGCGCGATCATCCCGGCGGCGGTCGGTGTCGACATCGGCTGCGGGATGATGGCGGTGCGCACGCAGTTCGTCCAGTCGGATCTGCGCGGCGACCTTGCCGAGCTGCACGCACTGATCAGCGCAGCGGTCCCGCTCTCGGCCGGCAAGTACAACGCGTCGGTGGACGAGCTCACACGCCCGCGCGTCGAGGAGCTCGAGCAGCTCGACGGCATCGACCAGGCCGAGGCGATCGCACCGAACTGGCGGCTGCAGGGCGACTGACCCGTCCCGAGAACGACTTTGACCCTCTAACGGCTGCTATCGCGAGCGAATCGCGACCGTTAGAGGGTCAAAGTCGGAACGGGCGGTACTACTCGGCGGGGGCGGCTGCGGTCTCGGCCGGCTTGTCGTCGTCGACCAGGACGAGGCTGATCTTGCCGCGCTGGTCGATCTCGGCGATCTCGACCTGGATCTTGTCGCCGACGTTCACGACGTCCTCGACCTTGCCGATGCGCTTGCCGCGACCCAGCTTGCTGATGTGGACGAGGCCGTCCTTGCCCGGCAGCAGCGAGACGAACGCGCCGAACGCGGCCGTCTTGACCACCGTGCCCAGGAAGCGCTCGCCGACCTTCGGCATCTGCGGATTCGCGATCGCGTTGATGCGGTCGACCGCAGCCTGAGCGGACAGGCCGTCCTCCGCACCGACGTAGATCGTGCCGTCGTCCTCGATCGTGATCTGCGCACCCGTGTCGTCCTGGATCGAGTTGATCATCGCGCCCTTGGGGCCGATGACCGCGCCGATCTTGTCGACAGGAATCTTCACGACGGTCACGCGCGGGGCGTACGGGCTCATCTCGTCCGGGCCGTCGATGGCCTCGGCCATGACGTCCAGGATGTGCAGGCGCGCGTCGCGGGCCTGCTTGAGCGCCGCACCGAGCACCTCGGACGGAATGCCGTCGAGCTTGGTGTCGAGCTGGAGCGCGGTGACGAACTCCTTCGTGCCGGCGACCTTGAAGTCCATGTCGCCGAACGCGTCTTCGGCACCGAGGATGTCGGTGAGCGCGACGTATTCGGTGTTGCCGTCAACGGTGTCGGACACGAGACCCATGGCGATGCCCGCGACCGGCGCCTTCAGCGGCACGCCGGCGTTGAGCAGACCCAGGGTGGACGCGCAGACCGAGCCCATCGAGGTCGAGCCGTTCGAACCCAATGCTTCGGAAACCTGACGAATCGCATACGGGAATTCGTCACGGCCCGGGAGCACCGGGACCAGTGCACGCTCGGCGAGCGCGCCGTGGCCGATCTCGCGACGCTTCGGCGAGCCGACGCGACCGGTCTCACCGGTCGAGTACGGCGGGAAGTTGTAGTTGTGCATGTACCGCTTGGTGCGGTTCGGGCTCAACGTGTCGAGCTTCTGCTCGAGCCCCAGCATGTTCAGCGTGGTGACGCCGAGGATCTGGGTCTCGCCGCGCTGGAACAGCGCCGAACCGTGGACCCGCGGGATGACCTCGACCTCGGCCGAGAGCGTGCGGATGTCGGCCAGGCCGCGACCGTCGATGCGGACCTTGTCGCGCAGGATGCGCTGGCGCACCAGCTTCTTGGTCAGCGCGCGGTAGGCGGGGCTGATCTCGTTGAACCGGTCCTCGAACTTCTCGGCCGAGCGAGGCCTTGACCTGGTCCTTGAGCTCGTCGAGCTTCGCCTCGCGCTCCTGCTTGTCGGCGATGGTCAGCGCACCGGCCAGCTCGGCCGACACCTCGGCGTCGACGGCCTCGAAGACCTCGTCGCTGTAGTCGAGGAAGACCGGGAACTCCGCGGTCTCCTTGCCTGCGGACGCGGCGAGTTCCTTCTGGGCCTGGCACAGCGCCGCGATGAACGGCTTGGCGGCCTCGAGGCCCTCGGCGACGACCTCTTCGGTCGGCTTCGTTGCGCCGCCTTCGATCAGCTCGATCGTGTTCTCGGTGGCCTCGGCCTCGACCATCATGATCGCGACGTCGCCCGAGTCGAGCAGTCGACCGGCCACAACCATGTCGAACGTGGCGCGCTCGAGCTCGGAGTGCGTCGGGAACCCGACCCACTGACCGTCGATCAACGCGACGCGGGTACCGCCGACCGGGCCGTTGAACGGCAGGCCGGAGATCTGCGTCGACGCGGACGCGGCGTTGATCGCGAGCACGTCGTAGGCGTGGTCGGGGTTGAGCGCCATGACCGTGATGACGACCTGGACCTCGTTGCGCAGACCCTTGATGAAGGTCGGACGCAGCGGGCGGTCGATCAGGCGGCAGGTGAGGATGGCGTCCTCGGACGGGCGTCCCTCGCGGCGGAAGAACGAGCCGGGGATGCGCCCGGCGGCGTACATGCGCTCTTCGACATCGACCGTCAGGGGGAAGAAGTCGAAGCCCTCGCGGGGGTGCTTGCCGGCCGTCGTGGCCGACAGCAGCATGGTGTCGTCGTCGAGGTAGGCGACGACGGAGCCGGCGGCTTGCTTGGCAAGGCGGCCGGTTTCGAAACGAATGGTGCGCGTGCCGAAGCTGCCGTTGTCGATGACAGCTTCGGTTTCGAACACACCGGTTTCAGTGATGGCATCCGTCATGCGGATAGACCTTTCTCATCGTGCCGGGCGACGCAACGACGAGAGTGGTCTTCGGGTGCCGGTCTTCGATCGAAGCGGACGGAACGTTCCGGCCGCCACTACCGAGGACCGGCCGTCATTGCTCGTCGGGCCCGGCGGTTGTGGAGTTGTTGTACG
>CAVWFN010000012.1:0-47542 GCA_963754285.1 uncultured Actinomycetota bacterium | reverse complement strand
TCGGCCGGCTTGTCGTCGTCGACCAGGACGAGGCTGATCTTGCCGCGCTGGTCGATCTCGGCGATCTCGACCTGGATCTTGTCGCCGACGTTCACGACGTCCTCGACCTTGCCGATGCGCTTGCCGCGACCCAGCTTGCTGATGTGGACGAGGCCGTCCTTGCCCGGCAGCAGCGAGACGAACGCGCCGAACGCGGCCGTCTTGACCACCGTGCCCAGGAAGCGCTCGCCGACCTTCGGCATCTGCGGATTCGCGATCGCGTTGATGCGGTCGACCGCAGCCTGAGCGGACAGGCCGTCCTCCGCACCGACGTAGATCGTGCCGTCGTCCTCGATCGTGATCTGCGCACCCGTGTCGTCCTGGATCGAGTTGATCATCGCGCCCTTGGGGCCGATGACCGCGCCGATCTTGTCGACAGGAATCTTCACGACGGTCACGCGCGGGGCGTACGGGCTCATCTCGTCCGGGCCGTCGATGGCCTCGGCCATGACGTCCAGGATGTGCAGGCGCGCGTCGCGGGCCTGCTTGAGCGCCGCACCGAGCACCTCGGACGGAATGCCGTCGAGCTTGGTGTCGAGCTGCAGCGCGGTGACGAACTCCTTCGTGCCGGCGACCTTGAAGTCCATGTCGCCGAACGCGTCTTCGGCACCGAGGATGTCGGTGAGCGCGACGTATTCGGTGTTGCCGTCAACGGTGTCGGACACGAGACCCATGGCGATGCCCGCGACCGGCGCCTTCAGCGGCACGCCGGCGTTGAGCAGACCCAGGGTGGACGCGCAGACCGAGCCCATCGAGGTCGAGCCGTTCGAACCCAATGCTTCGGAAACCTGACGAATCGCATACGGGAATTCGTCACGGCCCGGGAGCACCGGGACCAGTGCACGCTCGGCGAGCGCGCCGTGGCCGATCTCGCGACGCTTCGGCGAGCCGACGCGACCGGTCTCACCGGTCGAGTACGGCGGGAAGTTGTAGTTGTGCATGTACCGCTTGGTGCGGTTCGGGCTCAACGTGTCGAGCTTCTGCTCGAGCCCCAGCATGTTCAGCGTGGTGACGCCGAGGATCTGCGTCTCGCCGCGCTGGAACAGCGCCGAACCGTGGACCCGCGGGATGACCTCGACCTCGGCCGAGAGCGTGCGGATGTCGGCCAGGCCGCGACCGTCGATGCGGACCTTGTCGCGCAGGATGCGCTGGCGCACCAGCTTCTTGGTCAGCGCGCGGTAGGCGGGGCTGATCTCGTTGAACCGGTCCTCGAACTTGTCGGCGAGCGAGGCCTTGACCTGGTCCTTGAGCTCGTCGAGCTTGGCCTCGCGCTCCTGCTTGTCGGCGATGGTCAGCGCACCGGCCAGCTCGGCCGACACCTCGGCGTCGACGGCCTCGAAGACCTCGTCGCTGTAGTCGAGGAAGACCGGGAACTCCGCGGTCTCCTTGCCTGCGGACGCGGCGAGTTCCTTCTGGGCCTGGCACAGCGCCGCGATGAACGGCTTGGCGGCCTCGAGGCCCTCGGCGACGACCTCTTCGGTCGGCTTCGTTGCGCCGCCTTCGATCAGCTCGATCGTGTTCTCGGTGGCCTCGGCCTCGACCATCATGATCGCGACGTCGCCCGAGTCGAGCAGACGACCGGCCACAACCATGTCGAACGTGGCGCGCTCGAGCTCGGAGTGCGTCGGGAACCCGACCCACTGACCGTCGATCAGCGCGACGCGCGTGCCGCCGACCGGGCCGTTGAACGGCAGGCCGGAGATCTGCGTCGACGCGGACGCGGCGTTGATCGCGAGCACGTCGTAGGCGTGGTCGGGGTTGAGCGCCATGACCGTGATGACGACCTGGACCTCGTTGCGCAGACCCTTGATGAAGGTCGGACGCAGCGGGCGGTCGATCAGGCGGCAGGTGAGGATGGCGTCCTCGGACGGGCGTCCTTCGCGGCGGAAGAACGAGCCGGGGATGCGCCCGGCGGCGTACATGCGCTCTTCGACATCGACCGTCAGGGGGAAGAAGTCGAAGCCCTCGCGGGGGTGCTTGCCGGCCGTCGTGGCCGACAGCAGCATGGTGTCGTCGTCGAGGTAGGCGACGACGGAGCCGGCGGCTTGCTTGGCAAGGCGGCCGGTTTCGAAACGAATGGTGCGCGTGCCGAAGCTGCCGTTGTCGATGACAGCTTCGGTTTCGAACACACCGGTTTCAGTGATGGCATCCGTCATGCGGATAGACCTTTCTCATCGTGCCGGGCGACGCAACGACGAGAGTGGTCTTCGGGTGCCGGTCTTCGATCGAAGCGGACGGAACGTTCCGGCCGCCACTACCGAGGACCGGCCGTCATTGCTCGTCGGGCCCGGCGGTTGTGGAGTTGTTGTACGGACGTGCTGTTCTGCGGAATTGCAGAGGGGAGCGACCGATCGGTCGCTCCCCGGTCGAGCTATCGGCGCAGGCCGAGCCGCTCGATGATGGATCGGTAGCGGTTGATGTCGACGTCGGAGAGGTAGTTCAGCAACCGGCGGCGGCGTCCGACCAGCAGCAGCAGGCCGCGCCGGCTGTGGTGGTCGTGCTTGTGAGCCTTGAGGTGCTCGGTCAGGTCGCTGATGCGGCGCGACAGCAATGCGATCTGCACCTCGGCGGAGCCGGTGTCTCCATCAACGGAGGCATACTCGGCGATGATCTGCTTCTTGACGTCGGCGGCCAGCGGCACGGACGGCTCCTCTTCGTGATCGGTGCAGGCGCGGACCACTGGTCTTGGTCACAGTGGAGGACGAAACGCACGCTGCTGCGGGCCGCAGCTTGGCGGCCGGCGTCCATGTTACCAGTGTTAACGGCGCGTGCGGCCCACGCCCGGGCGGTCCGGATTCACGGGGCTGGGACGACCTCGCGGATGCCGTCGATGTCGCGGCGCATCTGCTCGACGAGGGCGTCGACGCTGTCGAAACGCTCCTGGCCACGGATCCGATGGGTGAACTCGAACCCGAGCGCGTCCCCGTACAGATCGCCGTCGTAGTCGAGCACGTAGGCCTCGACGCGGCGCTGGCGCACGTCGAAGGTGGGATTGGTGCCGATCGAGATGGCGCCGATGCCCAGCGGCGGCCCGTCGAGCGTGCGCCCGGCCTCGTCGAGACGCACGACGTATCCCCCGTAGACGCCGTCCGCGGGGATCGCCGCCCACTCGTCGGTGCGCAGGTTTGCGGTCGGGAATCCGAGTTTGCGGCCACGCTGATCGCCGCGCTCGACGACGCCGTCGACCCGGTGCGGCCGTCCCAACGCTGCAGCCGCCGCAGCGACGTCACCGGCCTGGACGCACGAACGTACGTAGGTCGCGCTCAGCACAGTGCCCTCGTCGGCGAACAGCTCGACCCCTTCGGCGCGGAAGCCGAAGACGCGGCCGAGTTTCTCCAGCGTCGCGACGTCGCCGGCTGCCTTGTGGCCGAACCGGAAGTTCTCGCCGACGATCACGCCGGAGGCGTGCAGCCGCTCGACGAGCACCCGGTGCGCGAACTCGTCCGGTGGCAGGCGCGAGAAGTCGAGGGTGAACGGCAGGGCGCAGAACACGTCGATGCCGAGTTTGGCCACGAGTTCGGCCCGGCGCGGGATAGAGGTCAGCACGGGCGGATGAGTCCCCGGCCGCACGACCTCGGACGGATGCGGGACGAAGGTGATCAGCACGCTCGGCACCGCGAGTTCACGGGCCCGGGTCACCGCTCGGCCGATGATCTCGGCGTGGCCGCGGTGCACGCCGTCGAACACGCCGATCGTGACCACGCAGTGGCCCCAGCCGGGCGGAACCAGGTCGAGACCATGCCAGCGCTGCACGCGGTCGAGCCTAGTGGTGCGGCCCGGTCCGCCTCAGCGCGCGGCAATCGCCGGGACCAACTCGCTCCACACGGCGCGCAGGATGTCTCCGGTCGAGCCTGCGTAGTGACCGGCCAGGGCGATGCATGCGTCGAGGTCACGAAGGACGATGCCGAACTGGCCGTAGAGCCCGTCCATGCGCCAGGTGTGCGGACGCGTGCACTGCCAGATCTGCCAGCCGTACCCCAGCGAGGACTCCGGGTCGTCCCGGTGTGCCAACGGGACGACGACATCGTCGGTCATGCGGCCGATGAACTGTGCCGACACGATTTGGCGATCCGCGACGGCACCGTGGTCGAGAAGCAGCTGCGCGACCGATCCGACTTCACGAGTGCGCAGAAGCAGTCCGTCCGCGCCCATCGGGTATCCGAGCGGGCAGCGTTCCCACTCGGGCGGCTCGATCTGCAGCGGTTCGAACAGGCGCGCTCCGAGGAACTCGAGCAGGTCCTCGCCGTAGATGCCGGCGATGATCCGGCCGAGCACGTAGGTGTTGGTCCCCCGGTAGCGGAACGTCTGCCCCGGTCTGTCCAGCATGGGCGATGCGAAGAATTCGGCGGCGTGGTCGACACCCGGGCGCGTGTCGCTGTCCGGCCATCGGTAGTCGTTGCCGGCCGTCATCGTGAGCAGATCGCGGACGGTGATCGCCTCGGCGCCGGGTGCGGCGTGCATGCGGAGCCCGGGCAGGTAGGACAGGGCGGTCTGCGTCGGGTCGAGGGTGCCGTCGTCATACGCCAGCCCGACCGCGAGCGCGGTCACGGTCTTCCCGACCGAGTGGACGTTGCGGGGGTGATCGGGACCGGCGCGATGCTCGATCGGCGGCTCACCCCCCACCCGCACGTGGACGGCGTCGATGCCCAGGTTGCGTTCGGAGACCGTCGCCAGGAACGGCTCGAGGACGGAGTGGTCGATCACTGTGCCTCGAACGCCGGCGCGTAGGCCAGCGGTACCTCGCCCCAGCGCTGCGCCAGTTCGCCACGCAACCGGTCGGCGAGCGCGGCGACGGCCGGCAGGTGGGGATTGCGCCGGGCTGCACCGAGCCGGTGCAAAAGCATCGCGCGCCGCGTCGGCGTGAGCTTGGACCGATCGGCAGGGGGTGCGTCGTCGGCCAGTGCCTCCGGGAGCAGCCACGCTGTCGAGATCAGCTCCCAAGCCGCGGCTGCCACCGCGACATCGCGCCGGAACTCAGACGTCCGCACGTAGGGCAGCGCGTCCTCGATGGACGCGCGATAGCGCTCCACGGCACGCTCGGACACGTCCGCGGGCATGCGCCACGAGCACCAGCAGGTGGGCCACGGCACCGTCAGGTAGGCAACGTCCCACGCGATATGGCGCCATTGTGCGGCTTCGAAGTCGACGAGCACGACGTCGTCGCCGACGCCGACATTGTCGTCCGGACACGCGTCCGAAGGGCTCAGTGCGGCGTTCGTGTCAGGTCGCAGCATGCGTGGGATCTGGCGTAGCTCGGCCAGGGCACCGGGCGGGACGGCTATGCCGAGCTGGGCGCACTGGTTCTCGAGCAGGGCGGCGACCTCGTGGACGACTGTCGCCATCACATGGATGGAGATCGGCAGGTCGCCGGCCCGCAAGCCGAGCTCCGCCCGGAACCGATCGCGGCTGGCGAGGGTCGCACGGTGCAGGGACGCGATCGCCCCGGCCCATGCGATGACAGCTGCTGCGGCGGCCTCAGGATCGTCGGCGAGCAGCGCGTCTGCCACGTTCGCGCCTGCACCGAGGTCGGTCAGCACCAGCACCGGCGGCTCGATGCCCTCGGCGACGACGCGCGGCGCCGCGACATCGGGAGCGACCGTCGCGAGCGCGGCTGCCTCGCGCGCCCACCCCTCGCCGGCGGTCACGAACCGCTTGACCACGACCGTGGTGTCGCCCCCGTCCGGCCAGCGAGCGCGCACTCGGTGCACCTCGGTGCGATCGCTGCCGCGCAGCCGTTCGGGCGTGTCGAGCCGGACGCCGGGCAGCACCAAGCGCACGTCGTCCAGGCCGTCACCCATCCCTTTTACCTACCCGGCGGGGGCGAAAACGATCACCGGACGGGCTTCGTCGCCGTCGTCACGCAGCAGCGCGACCGCTGTGCCGTCGACGCCGAGGGCGCCGTGCACGACGTCGATGCCGCTCGCCGCCAGCGCCTTGCCGTACGAGAGCGCACGGACCTCGTCATCGTCGACGGTGCGCACCGGCATTGCGGCGCGGACCGCGTCAGCGAGAGGGAGCGTGACCGGGTCGTCGAGGGCGGCGAGCTCGTCGAGGGTCCGCGCCTGGTCGAGGTCGAACGGCCCGACCCGGGTACGGCGCAGCGCGGTCAGGTGTCCACCCGTCCCGAGCGCGGCACCGAGGTCGCGCGCGAGCGCCCGTACGTACGTCCCGGACGAGCACTCGACGACCACGTCCACGTCGAGCAGGTCGCCGTCGCGACGGGCCGCGAGCAGCTCGAAACGGGCGACGCGAACCGGGCGGGCGGCGAGCGTGACCTGCTCGCCGTCGCGCACCCGGCGGTAGGCGCGCTGCCCGTCGACCTTGATCGCCGAGACGGCGCTCGGTACCTGGTCGATGTCCCCGGTGTACCGCGTCATCGTCGTGCGTACCTGGTCCTCGGTGACCGCTGCCGCGGACGCGTTCGACACGACCTCGCCCTCGGCATCGTCGGTCACCGTCGACTGGCCGAGCCGGATCGTCGCGCTGTACGCCTTGTCGGCAAGCACGAGGTGGGTCAGCAGGCGGGTCGCCTTGCCGACTCCGAGCACCAGCACTCCGGTCGCCATCGGGTCGAGGGTGCCGGCGTGGCCGACCTTGCGCGTCCTGGCCAGGCGACGCAGCCGGGCGACGACATCGTGCGACGTCATATCGCCTGGTTTGTCCACAATCACCAGCCCGTCACTCACCCCCCGACCGTAGTTGGCGACGGTCGCCCTCTCGGACGGGCCGTAACTCGGCGTCTCCGTACGTCGTTGGACGCAGCACATCCCGCACCGACCGAAAGGCACCATCCATGCCTGCCATCCGACGGCTCACCGCCGCCGCCGCGTGCCTCACCCTGGGCTCGCTCGCACTGTCCGTCCCCGCTGCGGCCGCGTCCGCCCCGACCTGGACCACGACGCACACCGGCGCTCTGCACATCCGCGGCACCGCGCTCGGCGCCGCGCCGGCAGCCCAGCAACTGCACATCAGCGTCGCGCTGCCGCTCCGCAACCAGGCCGCGATGCAGCGCCTGCTCACCGCCCAGCTCACGCCCGGTTCGGCGCAGTACCAGCACTTCCTGTCCCCCGCCCAGGTTCGCACGAGCTTCGGGCCGACCTCGGCCACCGTCAGCGCGGTCACCCGCTACCTCACCTCGCGCGGGCTCACCGGAATCCAGGTGGCGCCGAACCGGCTGCTGATCGATGCGACCGGGTCGGTGGCACAGGTCCAGCGGGCCTTCGACACGTCCATCGGTCTGTTCCGGGTCGGCGGGCAACGCGTGTACGCCAACACCGCGCCGGCGCGAGTGCCGGCTGCGCTGTCGGGCAAGGTGGCGTCCGTGCTCGGGCTGTCCGACGTCCGGCTGAATCTGCCGCACGTCATGCACACCCAGGCCGCCGGATCGCCGAACCTGTCGGGCTTCACGCCGGCGCAGATCGCGAAGGTCTACCAGGCCGCCACCCTCCCGGCAGCCAAGAACACCTCCGTCGCAGTCGTCACGAGCGGTGACATGACGAGCACGATCAAGAACCTGCGCTACGCCGAGCAGGTGCAGCACTTCCCGGCGGTGCCGGTGTCGGTGGTGTACGGCGCGCCGAAGGGTGCCGTCATCGACAACAACCCGCTGACCGGAAATGCCGAGTGGGACCTCGACGTGCAGATGTCGACCATGGAGGCGCAGGCGGTCAAGCAGCTCTACATCTACGACGTCGGCACGTTCACCGACTCCGAGGTGACGCACGCGATCAACATGTTCGTCGCGCAGAAGCGTGCGCTGACACTGTCGGCCTCGCTCGGCGAGTGCGATGCGTTGGCCTTCGTCGACGGCGCCATGATCGCGTCCGACAACTCCTTGGCAGAAGGTGCCCTGCAGGGCCAGAGCATGTTCGCCTCGACCGGTGACAACGGTTCGTTCTGCCCCGAGGGTGCGTCGACCGGCGTGCCCGGCGGTGGCCCGGGCGACAGCTGGCCGGCTTCCGGTGAGTACGTGACCGGTGTCGGCGGCACGACGCTGCTCGCCGACACCGACGGAAACGTGACCAGCGAGGTTGCGTGGGTCGGCGGCGGTGGCGGTGTGTCCGCCTTCGAGGCCGCGCCGTCGTGGACGCTGCAGGCCAACCCGGCCGGGCAGGCGTGGGAGTACAACAACTTCGGCGGACGCGGTCTGCCGGACGTGTCTGCCGACGCCGATCCGAACACCGGCGTGTTGATCTACACCGGCAGCACGACGCCGTCGCAGATCGGCGGGACGAGCGTGTCCAGCCCGCTGGTCATGGGCCTGTTCGCGCGGATGCAGGGCGTCCACGCCAACAAGCTGGGCCTCGCGTCGTACGACTTCTACCGGCTCTACGACAAGGTCAATCCGGCCACCGTGGTCGACGGGTTGACCCCGACGTACGTGCCCAACGCGAACCCGCAGCCCGTCCCCGGCTTCAACGACGTGACGCTCGGCAGCAACGGGCTGTTCACAGCGAAGCCCGGCTACGACTACACCACCGGGATCGGCACGTTCCAGACGGCGACGCTGTCGAAGCAGCTCTCGACCGTGCAGTGACTTGGTGCGGCACCGGCGGCGGCACTCTCAGCCGCCGGTGCCGAGAACGATCCAGCGGTCACCGCGTGCACGCCACAGCATGCCGATCAGCCGGACGAGGATGAACGCGGTCAACCCCGCCCACACTCCCCCGATTCCCCAGTGCCAGTGCAGCGCGGCGAGGTTCAGCGGGGCGAAGGCGAACACGCCGGCGACGATCGTGATGTTGCGCAGGAACGCGACGTCGCCCGCGCCGATCAGCACGCCGTCCAGGGCGAAGACGACACCAGCGGCGGGCAGCATGCCCACGAACCACGGCCACAGCAGATGCGCCTGATGCTGCACGTCGGCGGACGAGCTGAACGCCTCGGGGATCAGCAGCCAGCCGGCGCCGAACACTGCCGCGAACCCGATTCCGGCATAGAGGCCCCAGCGCGACACCTGCCAGGCCATGGCCCGCGCGGCGGCGGCGTCCGATCCGCCGAGCGCAGCGCCGACCAGCGACTGCGCGGCGATCGCGAACGAGTCGAGCAGCAGCGCGGTGAACTCCCACAGCTGCAGGCCGATCTGGTGCGCACCGATCTCGGCCGACCCGAATCGCGAAGCCACGCCCGCCGCGGTGAGGAAGGCGACCTGGAACGCGCCCGCGCGCACGATCAGGTCGCGGCCGACGACGAGCTGCGCTCGCATCACCGTCGCGTGCGGACGGACGCTGCCATCCGTAGCTCGTCGTAGCGCGCGCAGGAACAGCGTGGCGCCGATGGCCTGCGCGATCAGGTTCGCTATCGCCGAGCCCTGCAGGCCGAGGCCGAACGGGTACACGAGTACCGGGCAGAGCACGGCCGAGACCGCGTTCGCGGCCACGACGATCACCACCGGTTCGCGCGTGCGCTGCACCCCTCGCATCCAGCCGTTTCCGGCCAGGACGAGCAGCACGCCCGGCAGCCCGATGACGCCGATGCGGAACCACGACTCGGCGGCATGCTGCGTGGCACCGGTGCCGCCGGCGAGTAACGCGGTGAGCGGCGCCGCGAACAGCTCGCCCAGCGCGACGATCACGATCCCGATGCCGACGGCGAGCCAGGACGCCTGCACGCCCTCGTTGATCGCGTCCGCCTCACGTCCGGCGCCGTACCAGCGCGCGGCTCGCGAGGTCGTGCCGTACTCGACGAAGGTGCCGACGACGGTCAGCAGCGCCATCAAGGCGGCGGCGATACCGAGCCCGCCGAGGGCGACCGAGCCGAGGTGGCCGATCACTGCGGTGTCGACAAGCAGGTAGAGCGGTTCCGCGGCGAGCACCACCACGGCCGACGCCGACAGCGCCAGGAGCCGTCGCGTCAATTGCCCGCCGGATTCGGCGGCCGTGTCGCTCACGCCGTCGTCGGCAGCGCGAGGTACTCGCTGACCAACCACCGTCCGTTGACGTACTGGACGCCGACCTCGAAACGCTCCGTGCCCGACATCGGATTGCCGGCCCCCACCCGGACGGAGTACCCGGTTGCGCAGACGAGCAGCAGGACCGACGAGCCGGACGCACTCTCGACGCCGACCGAGCGCACCTCACCGGCGTAGTCGGTCTGGGTCTGGTTCATCGTCTGCTCGAGATCGGCACGGCGCTGTTGCTGCTGTGTGCGCAGCGGGCCGGTGAGGCCGTCGATGGCTCGGGCGAAGTCGGCGTCGAAGGTCGCGCGCGCATAAGACAGCAGGTTGACCACCTCGTGCGCGCCGGCGGTGACGGCGGCCAGCAGGGCCGCGTTACCCGGCGGCGCGGCCACGAACGTGCCCTGGTTGACGAGGTCGGTCGTGTCGCTGATCTTCCACGCGGTGCCGACGCGTTTCAGCGTGATGCCGGCGTCGAGCGGCTGGCTCGTCCCACCCGGGTTCGCGCTGTTCGTGATGTCGAGCCGACCGAACGCGAGCACGCCGGCGGTGTCACCGGACAGTGCGGTGACCGCGATCTTCTGCACGACCGCCTGCTGCACGGTCTTCGCCTTGCGCGCCGACGCGCTGAGTGCGCGCAGCGCGGCGTCGTAGCGCGAGCCGAACGCACCGGTGATCACCGCGTCGCCCGCGGCTCGATTCTTGTCGAGCGTGCGGTAGTCGTAGCTGTCGACGGTCTGGATGGCGTCGGTGGCTGCGCTCAGCAGCGCGGATGTCGCGCCGGCGTCGGCGAATTCGGCGTCGCCGGCGTGCGCGGGTGACGCCGTAGACCCGCTCGCCGTCGACGGCGGGGGTGAGCTGATCGGTAGCGAAGCACCGAAGCTCGGCGCCGCCGCGATCGACGGCGAGCCCGGGCCGGCATTGTCGTTGTGCGCGCGGTCGAGCGCGATCAGCAGTGCGGCGGCGAGCACGCCGACGATGACGATCGCGACCGTGGCAACGGTCGCGGCGCGCGAGGTGCGTGCCTCGCGAGCGGCCGCCCGCGGACCAGGCCGTGGCCGTGGCGCTGGCCCTGGACCTGGCCGTGGATGCGGCGGCTCTGGCTCGTCGCTCACGACGGGGCGTCGCTCAGCCGTCGATGTCTTCGTCGTCGACGCGCGGCTTGCGATACGGATCGGCTTCGCCGGCCGGCGCCTTGCCCTGGCGTACCGCCTCGACCTCGGCATCGGCCTTGGCTGCGACGGCGAGCAGTTCTTCGATGTGGCGTGCGTCGTCGGCCAGCGAGTCGAGCACGAAGGTCAGGGTCGGCGTGAACCTGACGCCGGTCTGGCGTCCGACCTCCGAGCGCAGCACGCCCTTGGCCGACTCGATCGCGGCAGCGGTGTCCGCGACCGCCTCGGCGTCGCCGAAGACGGTGTAGAAGATCGTCGCGTCGTGCAGATCGCCCGTGACGCGGACGTCGGTGATCGTGACCATGCCCAGGCGCGGGTCCTTGACGTGGGTTTCGAGGTGGGTGGCCACGATCTGCTTGATCCGCCCGGCCAGGCGGCGGGCGCGGCCGGCATCGACCATGACGAACTCCTCTGTTGCGCTGCGGTGAGTGGTCAGTTTCAGCGTCAGTGGTCAGTTATAACTGACCACTGAGCGCGAAACTGACCACTCACGGGGACGGGCGGTGGGTCAGACGCGCGGCTTCTCGCGCAGCTCGAAGGTCTCGATCACGTCATCGATCTTGATGTCGTTGAACGAGCCGAGCCCGATACCGCACTCGAACCCGTCGCGGACCTCGGTCGCGTCGTCCTTGAACCGCTTCAGCGAGTCGACTGTCAGGTTGTCGGCCACGACCACACCGTCGCGGACCAGGCGCGCCTTGCTGTTGCGCCGGATCGTGCCGGAGCGGACGAGCGAACCCGCGACGTTGCCGATGCGCGGCACACGGAACACCTCGCGGACCTCCGCGGTACCGAGCTGCACCTCTTCGAACTCGGGCTTGAGCATGCCCTTGAGCGCAGCCTCGATCTCGTCGATGGCCTGGTAGATGACCGTGTAGTAGCGGATGTCGACGCCCTCGCGTTCGGCCGCCTCGCGGGCCTTGCCTTCGGGACGGACGTTGAACCCGATCACGACGGCGTCCGAGGCGATCGCCAGGTTGACGTCGTTCTCGGTGATCGCACCGACACCGCGGCCGATGACCCGCAACGACACCTCGTCCTTGGCCTCGCCGAGGTCGATGTTGACCAAGGCATCCTCGAGCGCCTCCACCGAACCGGACACGTCGCCCTTGATGATGAGGTTGAGTTGCTCGACCTCACCGGCAGCCAGCGCCTTGTCGAGGTCGTCGAGCGACACGCGACGCCGCGACGACGCCAGTTGCGCGTTGCGCTCGCGAGCCGAGCGCCGGTCGGCGATCTGGCGGGCGATGCGGTCCTCGTCGACGACGAGGAACGAGTCGCCGGCACCGGGCACCGAGGTCAGACCCAGCACCTGCACCGGACGCGACGGGTCGGCCACGTCGACGGTGTCGCCGTTCTCGTCGAGCATCGCGCGGACGCGTCCGAACGCGTCGCCTGCGACGACCGAGTCGCCGACGTGCAACGTGCCGCGCTGCACGAGCAGCGTGGCCACCGGACCGCGACCGCGGTCGAGCCGGGCCTCGATGACGATGCCCTGCGCGTCCTGCTCGGGGTTGGCCCGCAGGTCGAGCGCGGCGTCGGCGGTGAGCAGAATGCCTTCGAGCAGGTCGTCGATGTGCAGGTTCGACCGCGCCGAGACGTCGACGAACAGCGTGTCGCCGCCGTACTCCTCTGCCACCAGGCCGTACTCGGTGAGCTGCTGACGCACCTTGCTCGGGTTGGCGTCTTCCTTGTCGATCTTGTTGACCGCGACCACGATCGGGACGTCGGCCGCCTGGGCGTGGTTGAGCGCCTCGACGGTCTGCGGCATGACGCCGTCGTCGGCCGCGACGACGAGCACCACGATGTCGGTGGTCGCCGCACCACGGGCACGCATGGCGGTGAACGCCTCGTGACCCGGGGTGTCGATGAACGTGATCGCGCGGTCCTGGACACCGTCTCCGGCGTCGTGCTCGACGTGCACCTGGTAGGCACCGATGTGCTGGGTGATGCCGCCGGCCTCGTCGCCCATGACGTTGGTCTTGCGGATCGCGTCCAGCAGTCGCGTCTTACCGTGGTCGACGTGACCCATGACGGTCACGACCGGCGGACGCGCCTCGAGGTTCTCGTCCTCACCCTCGTCCTCGCCGAAGCTGAGGTCGAAGGACTCGAGCAGCTCGCGGTCCTCGTCCTCGGGGCTGACGACCTGCACCGTGTAGTTCAACTCGGCACCGAGCAGCTGCAGGGTGTCCTCGTTGACCGATTCGGTCGCCGTCACCATCTCGCCGAGGTGGAACATCACCTGGACGAGCGAGGCCGGGTTCGCGTTGATCTTGTCCGCGAAGTCGGACAGCGAGGCGCCACGAGGCAGGCGAACGACGTCGCCGTTGCCGCGCGGGACCTGCACGCCGCCGATCGACGGCGCGGACATGTTGTCGAACTCTGCCCTGCGCTGCTTCTTGCTCTTGCGTCCGCGCGTCGGGCCGCCGCCACGGCGACCGAAGGCACCGGCAGTGCTGGCTCCGCGGCCACCACGGCCACCACCGCGACCGCCGCCGGGGCCGCCACGGTACGGACCGCCGGGCGCTCCACCCGGGAGCGCCGCCACCGGGACCGCCGCTGCGGTAACCGCCGCCGCCACCGCCACCGCCGCCACCGCGGCCGGGAGCACCGGCACGTCCACCGGGACCGCCGCCGCCGGGACCGCCGCCGGGACCGCCACGGCCGCCGCCGGCACCGCCGGGACGGGTGCGACCCGGCATCATGCCCGGGTTCGGGCGCGGCGGCATCATGCCCGGGTTGGGCCGGGGACCGCCAGGACCGGCGCTGCCGCCGGGACGGCCGCCGGGCCGCGGCGGCTGGCCGGGCGTGCCCGGCTGACCGGTACGCGGGGCCGCCGGACGCGCGGCGGGGGTGCTGCCGCCGACACCGAAGGGGTTGTTCGCGATGCGCGGGCCGGGCCGCGGGCCGGGCTGGCCCGGAGCGGCCGGGGAGGCAGGTGCGCCGGGCGTGCCGGGCGCGCTTGCCGGGGGCGCCGCGGGGGCTGCCGGAGCAGCCGACGCCGCAGGTGCCGATGCAGCGGCGGGCTCAGGCGTCTCGGGCGCCGCCGGTGCGACCTCGGCCGGCGCCGGTGCCGCCGCGGGTGCAGCTGCGGGCGCCGTTGCCGGCGGTGCGGCGGGCGCCTCGGCGGCCGGCGCGCGGGTCGCGGCAGCCTTCTTCGCGGGCGCCTTCTTGGCGGGTTTGGGAGCAGGAGCGGGGAACGCCTCGCGCACCTGACGCTCGACGGGTGCCTCGACGGTCGAGGACGCTGACTTCACGTACTCGCCCATTTCCTGCAGTTTGGCGAGTACTTCCTTGCTGGTGACTCCGAGCTCTTTGGCGAGCGCGGATACGCGGGCCTTGCCTGCCACGTGACTCCTTTGAAAGGGCCGGGCGGCTTCCCGCACGGCCCGCTAGATGGTGGACGTACTCATCGCTGGCGCTTCATCGCACGCTCATCGCTCTGATCACTCCTGCGGTATTGCCGCGGGTCGGTTTACCTCGGGTCGAGACTTCCAACGTACTCACGCACCGGTGCCGGATCGAGCGAACCTGCGGCCCGCAGGGCCCGGCCGAACGCCCGGCGCCGCTCGGCGAGATCGACGCACTCCGGGACGGGGTGGATCCAGGCTCCCCGGCCGGGTGCTCGACGCCGCGGGTCGGGTACCGCCATGGCGTCCCCGGCCGCGACTACGCGGAGCAACTCGGTGGCCGGCGCACGCACCCGGCACCCGATGCACGTCCGCATCGGGCCTGGTCCCTGAGACGGGGAGAGCCCTGACGGAGCGGGATCGTGTGCCGTCGTCGATGAGACGGCCATCGACCAGTCTACCCCTCGCGCTCGGGCGTGTCGCGAGGCGTCGCCTGTGCGGGGGCCGTGGCCTCGCTGTCGCTGTGGATGTCGATGCGCCATCCGGTCAGCCGGGCCGCGAGCCGGGCGTTCTGGCCCTCGCGTCCGATCGCGAGCGAAAGCTGGAAATCGGGGACGACCACGCGCACCGACTGCGTCACCGCGTCGACGACCCGGCTCTGCAGGACATGGGCCGGTGAAAGCGCGTTGCCGACGTATTTGGCCGGGTCTTCGGCCCAGTCGACGATGTCGATCTTCTCGCCGTGCAGTTCGGCGACGACATTGCGCACCCGCTGGCCCATCGGGCCGATGCAGGCACCCTTGGCGTTGAGGCCGGACACCTCCGTGCGAACGGCGATCTTGCTGCGGTGCCCTGCCTCGCGCGCCACGTCGACGATTTCGACGCTGCCGTCGGCGATCTCGGGCACCTCGAGGGCGAACAGCTTCTTGACCAGGCTGGGATGGGTGCGGCTGACCGTCACCTGCGGCCCGCGCATCCCGCGCGTCACTCCGACGACGTAACAGCGCAACCGGGTGCCGTGGGTGTAGGTCTCGCCGGGGACCTGCTCGGACTGCGGCAGGACCGCTTCGACCTTGCCGATGTCGACCAGGACGATTCCGCGCTGCGCGGCCTGGGCGTCGGCCTGGATGACCCCTGTGACGATGTCACCCTCGCGGCCGGAGTACTCGCCGTAGGTCTGGTCGTGCTCGGCGTCGCGCAACCGCTGCAGGATCACCTGGCGCGCAGTCATCGCGGCGACCCGGCCGAAGTCGGTCGGGGTGTCGTCGTATTCCTCTTCGATCTCGCCGTCCGGGCCGAGGTCCTGGGCCCAGACGATCACTTCCCCGCTCTTGCGGTCGATCGCGACCCGGGCGTGCGGCATGGAGTGCGCGGTGTGCTTGTAGGCGGTGAGCAGCGCAGTCTCGAGGGCGTCGAGCAGGGTGGTGAAGGGGATCTCCTTCTCCCGCTCGATGCTGCGCAGCGCGGCGATGTCGACGCTGACCACGTCAGTGCTCACCTCCACGGTTGAACTCGATCTGCACCTTGCCCGCGCCGAGTTCGTTCCAGGCGATCTCGCGGGTTGCGCCGTCGACGTCGACCACGACTCCGGAGCCTTCGGCTGCTTCCACTCGTCCGGTCACGGTCTCGCCGTCCGAACCCCCGACCCGTACCTGGACGAGGCGGCCGATCGCCCGGCGCCAGTGGCGCGGCTCGGTCAGCGGCCGATCGACACCCGGCGAGGTCACCTCGAGCACGTACGGCCCGGCGAAGGCCGGCCCACCCGGAGAGTCTGCGTCCAGGGCGTCGGACACCACGCGGCTCACCTCGGCGATGGCATCGAGGTCGACACCGCCGTCGCCGTCGACGATCACGCGGACGAGGCTGCGCCGACCCGCCGAGGTCACTGTGACGTCCTCGAGGTCGTACCCGGTGGCGGCGACGACCGGCGCGAGGACCTCGAGCAGGTGCAGGGCGGCAGCGTTGGCCCGGGTCGGCGGCATCGTGACCCCCTCCTGCATCTGTTCAGGTGTTCGTGCTTGGTGGTGTCGCGCTGAACAGGGTATCGGCTCTGCAAGACTGGCTGCGCCATGGACGAGCGCCCCTTCCCGCACGGTCCGCTGCCCCAGCCTCCGCCGTCACGTCGCGGCTTCCTGCTCGTGGGCACTCTGGCCGTCGCCGCAGCGGGCGGCGGGGTGTGGTGGGCACTGTCCGCGGACGAGTCGAAGCCGGCGGCACTGCCGACCGCGCTCATCGACCAATTGCACGCTGCGAGCAGGGTCGAACGCGAGCTGATCGCGACCGTCGGGGCCGCGCTCAAGCACGTGAGCGGTTCGCAGGCGACCGTGCTGCGACAGGTGCACACCGACCATGTCGCCCACCTGCGGGCGATCCAGGGACTCACCGCCGATGCGATGTATCCGCTCAAGCCCAGCGCATCGTCCGCGCCGGTGCCGAGCACGTCCGGCCGCGTGCGCATTGCCGACGTGCGCACGGCTGAGACGCGTGCGGCGCAGGTGGCTGCGAAACGAGCCGCGAGCCTGTCCGACGAGGCGGCAGTGCTGCTGGCCAGCATCGCCGCGTGCGAAGCCACCCACGCGGAGCTTCTCCGATGAACGTTGACCCGCAAACCCTCGCGGCCTGGCAGGACGCGCTGGCCGCCGAGCAGCAGGCGGCCTTCGGATACGCCCTGTTGGGTCCGCAGCTGCCTGCTGACCGGCAGGACCTCGCGCGGTCGTGCCAGGCCCTGCACGAGCAGCTACGCGACGACACGGCCGATGCGATCGCCGCGACCGGAGCGACCCCGCACCCGGCACAGGGCGACTACCCCGGGCTGTACGGCGTCGCGCCGCTGCAGCTCGCGCCCCAACTCGAGGACGCTTGTGCTGCGGGATGGCGGTTCCTGTACGCGGCCGCGGCGCAACAGTCCGGCACTAGCGGTCTGCGCCGTACGGCGCAGCGCGGGCTCACCGCGAGTGCGGTGCGTGCGACTCGGTGGCGCCTGATCGCGGGCAGCCCACACGCCGTGGTCGCCTTTCCGGGGACGAGTGCGCCCTAGCTCGTGTGAGAGCTCAGAAATAGGTGCCGAACTGCGGTTCGACGTCGCCCACGAACGCCCGGTCGAGGCGTGCGACGAGCGCCGCGGACCCGAGCACCTGTCCCGCTCGGGCGAGCTGGGCGACTCGCGTCCCGCCGAGCGCGATGGCACCCAGCGCGGCGATGTCCAGGTCGAGGTCGGCGGCGTCGTTCGTCGGAGCGCATGTCGCGCCTGTCGGTCCGCCCGTCAGGCGGAATGTGCCGTCGCCGAGCAGCGGATCGCGCACCCGCAGCACGACGTCGAGGTCGACGGCATAGCTGCGGGCCGCGAGCAGCCCGGCGACATCGAGTGGCCGTACCCACAGCCCGTCCGTGAGCGCGGTCGTGGTCACCTGGCGCGGATCGGTGAGCAGGTGCGGCAGCGGGTCGTCGAGCGGCACGCGGTTGCTCTCGATGCTCATGACCAGGTCCAGGTCGAGAAGCACCTGCCACAGGCCGGCGTGCGCCTGCGGCGTGCACACCACGTAGTCGACGATCGAGCAGACGTTGCGATGACCCAGGTCGTCGTAGGAGCGGCTCATCCGGTAGGAGACGTATCCGTCCTCGTGCACCAGGTGGAACAACGCCGACCGGCCACGCTGTGACCACGGCCGTTCCAGCAGCTGCAGCTGCCAACGCTTGTCGTTGCGGTCGAGTGCGCCAGGGGTCACTTGCCGCCACCGGTCGTAAAGAGCCACCAACGCGTCGCGCGCGTCGGCGGAGTTCATCCGGACGACGCCGTGCTCGACGATCGATTGCACCGGGCGCGCCGCGCGGCGGTCCAGGCGCAGCTTGCGGACCCTGGTCGCGACGCCGAAGCCGAAGCGGGCATAGATCGTCGCTTCGCTCGCGGTGAGCACCAGCGCCGGAACGCCCTGACCGGCCAGGGTGCGCACCTGCTGCTCCATGAGCGCGCGCAGAACACCTCGACGTCGCGATGTCGGTTCGACCGAAACCCAGGTGATCCCGGTCGCCGCAGTCGCGCCGCCCGGCAGCGTCATCGTGAACGGCACCTCGCAACTGACGCCGAGCAACCGCCCGCCGTCCATCGCGACCAGCATCGTGTCGAGTTCGATGTCGAGCTCGATGTCGGGCAGGTCGTCGTCGTCGTACTGCGCGCCGAAGCTGGCCCCGTCGAGGTCGATCACCGCGGGGAGTTCGTCGGGGTGTGCGTAGCGGATCTCGAAGCTCATACGAACTCGGGTTCCTCAGTCGTGGCGCTGGTGAACTGAGTGTTGTACAGCTCGAAGTACGCACCGCGCGCGACGAGCAGTTCCTGATGGTTGCCCTGCTCGACGATGTGGCCGCTGTCCATGACGAGGATCAGGTCGGCGTCGCGGATGGTCGACAACCGGTGCGCGACGACGAAGCTCGTGCGGTTCGTACGCAGCGCGGCTGTCGCCTTCTGCACGAGCAGCTCGGTGCGGGTGTCGACCGAACTGGTCGCCTCGTCCAGGATCAGCAGCGCCGGGTCGGCCAGGAACGCCCGGGCGATCGTGATCAGCTGCCGTTGGCCGGCGCTGACGTTGCTCGTCTCCTCGTCCAGCACGGTTTCGTAGCCGTCGGGCAGCGACTGCACGAAGCGGTCGACGAACGCGAGTTTGGCGGCGGCCACGACATCCTCGTCGCTAGCGCCGGGACGGCCGTAGGCGATGTTGTCCCAGATCGTCCCGCTGAACAGCCAGGTGTCCTGCAGCACCATGCCGATGCCGCTGCGCAGCACGTCGCGGCGCATCGCGGTGATGTCGATGCCGTCGATCGTGATGCGGCCGCCGTCGAGTTCGTAGAAGCGCATGATCAGGTTGACCAGCGTCGTCTTCCCCGCGCCGGTCGGGCCGACGATGGCGATCGTGTGCCCCGGCTCGGCGACCAGCGACAGATCCTCGATCAGCGGCTCGTCCTTGGAGTAGCTGAAGTCGACATGCTCGAACTCGACCCGGCCACGCCGCTCGAGCGGCTTCTGCGGATCGGCGGGGTCGGGCAGCTGCTCGGGCGCGTCGAGCAGGTCGAACACGCGCTCGGCCGAGGCGACACCCGACTGCAGCAGGTTCGCCATCGACGCGACCTGGGTCAGCGGTTGGGTGAACTGCCGCGAGTACTGGATGAACGCCTGCACGTCGCCGAGCGACATCGTTCCGGACGCGACGCGCAGACCGCCGATCACCGCGATCGCAACGTAGTTCAGCGCACCGATGAACATCATCGACGGCATGATGATGCCGCTCACGAACTGCGCTCCCCAGCTCGCCTCGTACAGCTGGTCGTTAGTCGTGGCGAAGCCCTGCTCGCTCTCGCGCTGGCGACCGAACACGCGCACGATCTCGTGACCGGAGAACGCCTCCTCGATGTGCGAGTTGAGCCGTCCGGTCGCCTTCCACTGGGCGATGAACTTCGGTTGCGATCGCTTGGCGATCACCTTCGTCACGAAGATCGTCACCGGGATCGTCACAAGCGCGATGACGGCGAGCAGGGGCGAGATCACGAACATCATCACGACAACGCCGATGATCGTGAGCAGCGACGTGAGCAGCTGGCTCATCGTCTGCTGCAGGCTCTGCGTGATGTTGTCGATGTCGTTGGTGACGCGGCTGAGGATCTCTCCGCGCGGCTGGCTGTCGACGTAGGGCAGCGGCAAGCGGCCGAGCTTGTTCTCGACGTCGGTGCGCAACTGCCGCACGGCGAGGTTGACGGTGCGGGTCAGCAGCACGCCTTGCAGGTAGGCGAGCACGTTCGCGACGACGTACACCGCGAGGGCCCAGCCGAGCACCGTGCCCAGCGCGCCGAAGTCGATCCCGACCCCGGGAGTCACGTGTGCACGGGCGAGCAGGTCGGCGTAGTTGCCATGGCCGTGCGCGCGGGCCTCGGCGATCACGCGATCGAGCGGGACGCCGGACGGCAGTCGTGACCCGAGGAACCCGGTGAAGATCACGTCGGTGGCGTGACCGAGCAGCTCCGGCCCGAGCACGCTCAATGTCACGCTGGCGACCGCCAGCGCGACGACGATCAGCAGTGTCGCGCGGTGCGGACGCAGCCGACCGAGCAGGCGCTTCGCGGACGGCACGAAGGTCATCGCCTTCTCCGTCGGCATGGCGGCACCCATCCACGGCGGGCCGCCACGCCGGCGGGCCTCTCCGCCGGCCGCGGGCAGTCGCTTCGGGGTCGTCATGCGGCGTCCTCTGCGGACAGCTGCGACTCGACGATCTCGGCGTAGGTCGGGCAGTTCTCGATGAGGTAGTCGTGGCGGCCGATGCCGACGACGCGTCCGCCGTCGAGGACCACGATCTGATCGGCGTCGGCGATGGTCGAGATGCGCGACGCCACGACGAGGACGGCCGCGTCGCGCGTCACCGGGCGCAGGGCCGCACGCAACCGGGCGTCCGTGCCGAGATCGAGCGCCGAGAAGGACTCGTCGAACAGGTAGACCTCGGGACGGCGCACCAGTGCGCGAGCGATCGCCAGCCGTTGCCGCTGGCCGCCCGACACGTTCGTACCGCCCTGTGCGATCGACGCATCGAGACCGCCCGGCATCGCCGCGACGAAGTCCTGCGCCTGTGCCGTGCGCAGCGCTGCCCACAACTCGTCGTCGGTCGCTTCGGGACGGCCGTAGCGCAGATTGCTCGCGACCGTCCCCGAGAACAAGTAGGCCTTCTGCGGCACCATCGCGACCCGCTCCGCGAGCAGTTGTGCATCGAGCTCGCGCACGTCCACGCCGTCGACGAGCATGCTGCCGCTCGTGACGTCGAACAGCCGCGGCACCAACGAGATCAACGTCGACTTGCCGGCGCCGGTGCTTCCGACGAATGCGGTGGTCGTGCCCGGAGTCGCGCGCAGCGTGACGTCCTGCACGACCGGCGCCGATGCGCCCGGGTAGCAGAACGTGACACCACGGAACTCAACGGTGGCGCGAGTGCCGACGGCGCGCACGGGTTCAGTCGGCGGGCTGAGCGACGACTCGGTATCGAGCACCTCGCCGATGCGGTCGGCGCACACGCTCGCGCGCGGCCACATCATGAGCATGAAGGTCGCCATCATGACCGACATCAGGATCTGTGCGAGGTAGGTCAGGAAGGCTGTCAACGAGCCGATCTGCGTCGCGCCGGAATTGATGCGGTCGGCACCGACCCACAACACCGCGACGCTCGACACGTTCAGCACCAGCATCACGGTCGGGAACATGAGCGCCATGAGACGTCCGGCGCGGATTCCCGTCGCAGTCAGTTCGTCGTTGGCCGTGGCGAAGCGAACGCTCTCCTCCGGCTCGCGCACGAACGCACGCACGACCCGGATGCCCGTGATCTGCTCGCGTAGCACGCGGTTGACCGTGTCGATGCGCGTTTGCATCGCGCGGAACTGGGGCACGAGGCGCATGACGACCAGTCCGATCGCGACCGCGAGCACCGGCACGCTCACGCCGAGCAGCCAGCCCATGCCGGCGTCCTCGCGCAGGGCCATGATCACACCGCCGACGCACATGATCGGTGCGCCGACCATCAGCGTGCAGGCCATGACGACGAGCATCTGTACCTGCTGCACGTCGTTGGTCGTCCGGGTGATCAATGACGGCGGCCCGAACTGCGACACCTCGCGTGCGCTGAAGCGCAGCACGTGACCGAACAACGTGCCGCGCAGGTCACGTCCGAACGACATCGCGGCACGGGCGCCGAAGAACACCGCTGCGATCGACGCGGCGATCTGGACGACGCTCACCGCGAGCATCCAGCCGCCGATGCGCATGATGTAGCCGGTGTCGCCGCGGGCGACGCCCTGGTCGATGATGTCGGCGTTGAGGCTCGGCAGGTACAACGCCGCCAGGGTGCTGATCAGCTGCAGGGTCACGACAGCACCCAGCCAGCGCCGGTAGGGCGCCAGATACTTGATCAGCAGTCGAACGAGCATGCGATCAAGCATCCTCCCCGTCGGCAACTGATTCGTTCCACGCCACGACGATGTCGAGCACGTCGCCGAGGCGGTGGGCGATCGCGTCCGGATCGCCCACGGTGTGTCCGATCTGCTCGGTCGGGATGTTGCTGTGCGGGACGAGGATGGTGCGCATCCCGACACTGGCTGCACCGTGGATGTCGTCGAACAGGCGGTCGCCGACGAACACCGCCCGTCCGGGATCGTCCACGTCGACCGCGTCGAGAGCGGCGCGAAAGGCCTCCGGATGCGGTTTCGTCCACGGGATGTCGGAGGTATAGACCGCGCCGTCGATGAGTTCGGTGAGTTCGTCGCGCTCGAAGATGCGCTCGTGCTCGATGCGCGGCCAGATCGTGTTCGACAGCACGCCGATCTTGATGCCGCGCCCGCGCAATGCCGTGAACAGGCCGACGGCGTCCGGATCGGCGAGGGTGTGCGGCTCCCACCAGCGGTAGTAGGCCTCGAGCATCGTGTCCGTGTGGTCGACACCGGCGAGCCCGAACACCTCGGTGATGGTGGCGCTGCGGTGCTCGTCGCGGCTGCGAACCCACACCTCGTCGTTGGCGGCCAGAAGCTTCTTCGCGGCGTCCGGATCGTCGACCACCGCGTGCCACTGGGCAAGCGCGTCGATGTCGTGCCAGGGGGTGATCGTCCCGCCCCAGTCGAAGATCACTGCATCAATGCGGCGTGGAGTCACTGCACGACGCTATCGCTCAGAACAGAACCGTTTTGAGCGTCGCCACGTGCTGCATGCCGATGTTCGCGTACATGCGCCGTGCGGCCAGGTTGAAGTCGTTCACGTAGAGGCTGACGGACGGTGCGCGGGTCAGCGCATGCTCGACGACGGCGGCGAGGGCGGCCGTGCCGAGACCGCGTCCGCGCAGGTCCGGACGCACCCACACGCCCTGCAGCTGGCAGGTGTGGTCGGTGAGCGCGCCGATGTCGGCCTTGAACTCGATCCGGCCCGACTTGTCGACGATGCCGAACGAGCGCCCGCCGGCGAGCAACGATTCGACCCGGTGTCGGTACGAACCGCCGCTGCGGCCGGCGAACGGCGAGATGCCCAGCTCCTCTTCGAACATCGCGGCGGCGGCCGGGAGGTAGCGACCGATCTCGTCGGGGTGCATCATCCGAACCCTCCGATCGGCGCGGGCCGTCATCGGGTCACCGCGGTGCAGCGCCAACAGCGGCTGGCTCGCGCGGATCGCGCGCGCCGGCCCCCAGACCGGTTCGAGCACCGCCCACATCGTGGCCACGGCATCGGCCGCGCCGACGATGGATGTGCAGACCCGCCGCACCTGCCCGATCTGTTCGGCCAGGGCCGTCCAGTCGGCGTGCCGGCCGCCGATCGGCAGCAGGTTGCCGCCGTTGAACGCGGCGCCGGACAGTTCGCCGTCGCGGCGCGAGCCGAGCAGCACGCCGCCGAGGCGCGCCGGTTCGAGCGTGCGACAGGACGCCAGCCGCGCAGCGACCACCGCGTTGACGAGCGGGTCGGCCGCGGCCAGCCGCTCGACCTCGCCGCGGTGCGCGGCGGCCAGGACCTCGATGCGCGGGGCGCGCGAGGGTGCCGGCCGCACGAACGTCACGTCCTCGAAGCTACCGCCCGGGCCGCCCCCTCCCGCTTTGCCCCGCCAATGTCAGCGATTCGGCCGTCCCAGCGCACATTGGCGGGGCAAAGGCGGTGCCGTCTGAGCGAGTTTGCACCCGGCAATGTCGTTGTGGGCGCGCCAGCCAGCGACCTTGCACCCGGCAATGTCGTCAATGTCGGCAGATCTGGGCCGGGGAGCGACATTGCACCCGGCTATGTCGGCCTGGCGGTCCAGCCAGCGACCTTGCACCCGGCAAAGTCGTCAATGTCGGCAGATCTGGGCCGGCGAGCGACATTGCCAGGTGCGAAGTGCGTGATCCAGCGCGGTGGGCGAGCGCAGCGGCCACTCGATCTGCATCACTGATGCCGGAGCTCACTCCCAGGTCACCGGATGCATCACTGATGCATTTCGCGTTGCCGCGAGGCAGGCGCAGCTCGCGGCATGCGCGTCACTCGATCAGGTCTTCCTCCGCTGTGCTCGGTTGGTGTGCGCCAAACCGATCATAACGGAGGAAGAGCCATCTCCCGGAGACGGCTCCGCCCGGCCCCGGCGGCAAAGATCGCGCTCCGAGCGTGCGGCCACGGGGCCAAGGCGCGGCGTACGCGGGGAACGGCCGGCCAGGACCGCCACTTTGCACCCGGCAATGTCGCTCGGACCGGCCTTCGGACCACCTCCAGCGACCATGCCGGGTGCAAAGTCGCACGCCAGCGACGATGCCGGGTGCAAAGTCGCACGCCAGCAACGATGCCGAGTGCACGGTCGCAAACCAGCAACGATGCCGGGTGTACGGGGGAACGGCCGGCCCGGACCGCCACTTTGCACCCGGCAATGTCGCTCGGACCGGCCTTCGCACGGCCTCCAGCGACCATGCCGGGTGCAAAGCCGCACGCCAGCGACAATGCCGGGTGCACAGTCGCACGCCAGCCACGACGCCGGGTGCAAGGTCGCAAACCAGCGACCATTCCAGCGGCACAGTCGCCAGGCAGGGTCAGCTGATGGTGACCTCGGGCTTGCCGGACGTACCGAGTTCGTCGGCCATCCGCAGCGCCTCCTCGATCAGCGTTTCGACGATCTGCGACTCCGGGACGGTCTTGATGACCTCGCCCCTGACGAAGATCTGGCCCTTGCCGTTGCCGGACGCGACGCCGAGGTCGGCCTCGCGCGCCTCGCCCGGTCCGTTCACCACGCATCCCATGACGGCGACGCGCAGCGGCACCTCGATGCCCTCGAGACCGGCGGTCACCTTGTCGGCGAGCGTGTAGACGTCGACCTGCGCACGTCCGCACGACGGGCACGAGACGATCTCGAGCCGCCGCTGGCGCAGGTTGAGGGATTCGAGGATGGCGAGCCCGACCTTGACCTCCTCGACCGGCGGGGCCGAGAGCGAGACCCGGATCGTGTCGCCGATTCCCTGCGAGAGCAGCGCGCCGAACGCGACGGAGGACTTGATCGTGCCCTGGAACGCCGGGCCGGCCTCGGTCACGCCGAGGTGCAGCGGATAGTCACACTGCTCGGCAAGTTGCTCGTAGGCCCGCACCATGACGACCGGGTCGTTGTGCTTCACCGAGATCTTGAAGTCGCGGAAGCCGTGCTCCTCGAATAGCGACGCCTCCCACAGCGCCGACTCGACGAGCGCCTCCGGCGTGGCCTTGCCGTACTTCTCGAGCAGCCGCTTGTCGAGCGATCCGGCGTTCACGCCGATCCGCAGCGAGACACCCGCGTCCGACGCTGCGCGGGCGATCTCGCCGACCTTGTCGTCGAACTTCATGATGTTGCCCGGATTGACACGGACGGCCGCACAACCGGCGTCGATAGCGGCGAAGACGTACTTCGGCTGGAAGTGGATGTCGGCGATCACCGGGATCTGCGATTTCGTGGCGATGGCCGGCAGTGCCTCGGCGTCGTCGGCCGACGGGCACGCGACGCGGACGATGTCGCAGCCGGCCGCGGTCAGTTCGGCGATCTGCTGCAACGTCGCGTTGACATCCGCTGTCAGCGTCGTGGTCATCGACTGCACCGACACCGGCGCATCGCCGCCGACGGCGACCGAGCCGACCTTGATCTGACGCGACTTGCGCCGCGGGGCCAGGACGGGAGGGGGTGCTGCGGGCATTCCTAGGGGTATTGCCATGACTCCATTATCCGACGTTGATGGGCTTCACGATGTCGGCGTACAGCGTCAGCAACGTCACCAGGATCAGCACGGACGCTACGGCGTACATCACGGGCAGCATCTGCGCGGTGTCGACGAAGATCTGCGGACGTCGTGTCGCCGTGGGATCGCGGCGCGAACGCAGTCGTCGCCAACCCCGCCTCGTGCCCTCGACCAGCGCGCCGGCCACGTGCCCGCCGTCGAGCGGCAGGAGCGGCAGCAGGTTGAAGAAGAACAGCAGCAGGTTCACCCCGGCCAGCAGGCTGAGCAGCGTGTAGGCCTTGTCCTTGACGCCCAGCACGTGCGAGTCGGCGATCTGGCCGCCGATGCGCCCGATCCCGACGACACCGACGGCGCCCTGTGGATCACGCGGCTTGCCGTCGAACACGGTCTGCCACAGCGACTCGATCTTCTGTGGGTAGCGGCCGAGCGCGCTGAGCCCGAACCCGATCTGGTGTCCGAGCTGACCGGGCACGTCGAGGATGCCCTTGTCGGCGTAGTAGTAGCGGGTCGTCGGTGCGATGCCGACGAACCCGACGTCCTTGGTCTTGGTGGACGTGTCGTTGATGTATTTCACGTTGCGCACCGGGACGACGGTCTTGTCGATCGTGTGCCCGTTGCGCAGCACCGTCAGCTGCAGCGTCTTGCCGACGGACGGCTCGATGATCGACGTGAGCTGGTCCCAGGACGTGACTTTGACCCCGTTGACCGCCACGATCTGGTCGCCCGCACGCAGCCCCGCGAGCGCTGCCGGTGAGTTCGTCTGCGTGCAGTTCTTGATCTGCTTCGGAGTCGCGTTGGCCGCCACGACGCACTTGACGACCTGGGCGACCTTCGTGGTCGGCGTCGACTCCGGTGTGCCGAACGCGGTCAACAAGAACACGGTGAGGACGAGATAGATCAGCAGGTTCATGGTCGGCCCGCCGAGCATGACGATCATCTTCTTGCCGGGCGTGAGCCGGTAGAACTGGCGCGGCTCGTCCTCGACGGTCTTGACCTCGTCGCGGCTGACCTGGCGGAAGTCCTCGATCGTGGTCGAGATGCGCCGCGGCCAGCGCGAGCGCTTGCCGTCCGCACGGGCCGGCGGGACCATCCCGATCATGCGGATGTAGCCGCCGAGCGGGATCGCCTTCAAGCCGTACTCGGTGTCGCCCTTCTTGCGTGACCAGACCGTCGGGCCGAACCCGACCATGTACTGCGTCACCTTCACGCCGAACTTCTTCGCGGGCACCATGTGCCCGATCTCGTGCAGCGCGATCGACAGGAGCAACCCGAAGGCGAAGATCAGCACGCCGATGGCGTAGAGCATGCGACCTCCCGTCCGTTCAGCCAGCGAGTTGGGCAGCCCGGGCACGCGCCCAGGCATCAGCCTGTTCTACGTCCTCGACGGTACCTGGGTTCCCGACGCCGTCGTGGTGTTCGCTCAGCCACTCATCGACCACATCGGCCAAGGTGTCCACGATCTGGAGGAATCCGATCGTCCGGGCGTGGAAGGCGGCCACGAGCGCTTCGTTGGCGGCGTTGTACACGGCCGGCGCACAGCCACCGGCCGCCCCGACCCGCCGGGCGAGCGCGACGGCCGGGAAGGCTGCGTCGTCGAGTGGTTCGAAGGTGAGCTGCTGTGCCACCGTCCAGTTCATCGGCGCGGCTGAATCCGGGACGCGATCGGGCCAACCGAGCGCCAGCGCAATGGTCAGTCGCATGTCCGGCGGCGACAGCTGGGCCAGGGTCGAGCCGTCAGTGAACTCGACCATCGAATGCACGATCGACTGCGGGTGGACGACGACCTCGATCGCGTCGTAGTCGACGCCGAACAGCAGGTGCGCCTCGATCACCTCGAGACCCTTGTTGACCAGGGTTGCCGAGTTCGTGGTGATCAGCGTGCCCATGTCCCAGGTCGGGTGGGCCAGCGCCTCGGCCGGCGTGACGTGCTCGAGCTCGGCGCGCGATCGGCCCCGGAACGGGCCGCCGCTCGCTGTCACGACGAGTTTGCGCACCTCGTCCCCGCGGCCGCCGCGCAGGCACTGCGCGAGCGCCGAGTGCTCCGAGTCGACAGGGTGCAACTGCCCCGGACGCGCCCGCGAGGTGACCAGCGGGCCGCCCGCCACCAGCGATTCCTTGTTGGCAAGGGCGACGGTCCGTCCGGCGTCGAGGGCTGCCAGTGTGGCCCGCAACCCGGCAGCACCCGCGATCGCGTTCAGCACCACGTCGCAGTCGCTCGCGGCGAGCTCGACCACGCCGGCGCCGGTCACGATGCGCGGATGTGCATCGACGGCGGCGAGGCGCTCGGACAGTTCCTGTGCGACCTCCGCGCGTCCTACGCCGACGACCGGGACGCCGAACTCGGCCGCCTGCGAAGCGAGCAGGGCGAGGTCGGAGCCGCCGGCGGCCAGGGCGGCGACGGCGAAGCGGTCCGGCGCGCTCCGAGCGACGTCGAGCGCCTGGGTACCGATCGACCCCGTCGAGCCGAGGACGACGACTCGGCGTTGCTCACCCACCGGGCCAGTGTGTCAGTGCCGGAAGCTCGAGGCGCCCGAGGTCTGATTGCCCTGCGCCGCCGACTGCTCGAGTTCGGCGACGGCTTGGCGCACATTCTCCAACAGCAGGTCGGCCAGGTCGTGCGAGAACCCGTTGCGGCACACGATGCGCAGCACGGCGAGGTCGGTGCGGTTGTCGGGGAAGGTGTACGCAGGCACCTGCCAGCCACGCTCACGCAGCTTGGCCGAGACGGCGAACACGTCCCACCCCTTCACCGAGTCGGACGTCGTGAACGCGAACACCGGCAACTCGTCCCCTTCGGAGATGAGCCGGAACTGCTCGGTGCGTCCGATCTCGGCGGAGAGGAACATCGCGACGTCACGCGCCGCCTGGTGCACGGCACGGTAGCCCTCGCGGCCGAGCCGGAAGAACGTGTAGTACTGCGCGACGACCTCGGCACCGGGCCGTGAGAAGTTCAGCGCGAAGGTCGGCATCTGCCCGCCGAGGTAGTTCACGTTGAAGACCAGGTCCTCGGGCAACGAGTCGTGGTCACGCCACAGCGCCCACCCCACGCCCGGGTAGACGAGGCCGTACTTGTGGCCGGACGTGTTGATGGACACCACCCGTGGCAGCCGGAAGTCCCAGACCAACTCGGGGTCGAGGAAGGGCGCGACCATGCCGCCGGACGCTCCGTCGACGTGCACGGGGACGTGGTTGCCCGTGCGTTGCTCGTACTCGTCGAGGGCGGCAGCGATCTCGGCGACCGGCTCGTAGCTGCCGTCGAAGGTCGAGCCGAGGATCGCGACGACGCCGATCGTGTTCTCGTCGCAGTGCGGGATCGCGGAGGCGGCGTCGAGGTGGAACCGCTCGCCCTCCATGGGCACCATTCGCGGCTCGACGTCCCAGTAGCGGCAGAACTTCTCCCAGCAGACCTGCACGTTCGAGCCCATCACCAGATTGGGACGCCGCTCGGGCCCGGCGCCGGTGCGAGCTGCCCACCGCCGTTTGAGGGCCATGCCGGCCAGCATCGCCGCCTCGCTCGACCCCGTCGTCGAGCATCCGACCGCCTCGGCCGGGTCGGGCGCGTGCCACAGGTCGGCGAGGATCGCGACGCAGCGTCGTTCGAGATCCGCGGTCTGCGGGTACTCGTCCTTGTCGATCATGTTCTTGTCGACCGACTCGGCCATGAGGCGGCTGGCCTGCGGCTCCATCCACGTGGTGACGAAGGTGGCGAGGTTCAGCCGAGCGCTGCCGTCGAGCAGCAGCTCGTCGTGGATCAGTTGGTAGGCGACCTCGGGCGGCACCGGCTGATCGGCCAGGCGGATGTGCGGCGGCACGACGAGCGAGCCGAAGGCCGGGTTCGCCTCGCCCACGAACGGGTTGGCGTCGGTCGAGCGACGGGTACGGGACGAGTGACGCGGATGCGGCGCGCGCGCCGAATGCAGGGCCATGGCCGCACTATTTCCTATCCGTCGGCGTGGGGCGAGTCACTGCGCCAGGATCGACCGATCGAGTGTGGACGTGCTGTGGTTTCCCGACAGCGCCAGCGACAGGTCGAGATCGGCGAGCAGGGCGCGCAGGACGTGCCGCACGCCGTCGGTGCCGCCCAGGCCGAGCCCGTAGACCCAGGGACGACCGACGAGCACGGCGCGCGCACCGAGGGCCAATGCCTTGACGATGTCCGAGCCGGTGCGGATGCCGGAGTCGAACAGCACCTCGATCTGGTCGCCGACAGCGTCGGCGATGCCGGGCAGCGCCTCGAGCGCGCCGATCGCGCCGTCGACCTGCCGGCCACCGTGATTGGACACCAGCACGCCCGCCATGCCGGCGTCGACCGCGCGGCGTGCGTCGTCGGGATGCTGCACGCCCTTGAGCACGATCGGCCCGTCCCAGTGCTCACGCAGGAACGCGAGATCGTCCCAGGTGTGGTCCTTGCCGGTGAAGATCGGCAGCCACTGCGCGACCGCGGCGCGCAGATCCTCGTCGGGCGCCTTGTCGAGCAGCGCGCAGAAGGCGGGGTCGGTGAAGTAGTTGGCGAGCCCGACGCCGCTCAAGAACGGCAGGTAGCCGTTGTCGAGATCGTGCGGGCGCCAGCCGAGCATCCAGGTGTCGAGGGTGACGAGCAGCGCCGTGTAGCCCGCGGCCTGAGCCCGTTCGAGCACGCTCACGCACACGGTCTCGTCGTGCGGCCAGTACAGCTGGAACCACCGCACGCCGTCGCCGTTCTCCTTCGCGACGTCTTCGAGGGTGATCGAGCTGACCGTCGACAGCGTCATGCCGAGGCCGAGCTCTGATGCGGCGCGGGCGGCGGCAAGTTCCGCGTCGGGGTGCACGATCGACTGCACCCCGATCGGTGACGTGATGATCGGTGCCGACAGCTTCGACCCGAGCACGGTCGTCGACAGATCGCGCTCGGTGGCGCCGGTGAGCATGCGCGGGACGATGCGCCATCGGTCGAACGCGGCACGGTTGGCGCGGTCGGTCGCGCCCGATCCGGCCGAGCCCGCGACGTACCAGAACGGTTTGGGGTCGAGTACCTCGCGCGCGGCGTCCTCGAGGTCCAGTGGGTGGGTCGTGACCGACGGGACGCCGCCGGCCATGCCGTTGAGATAGATCTCGTGTGCGTACGACGAAGGCCTGCTCATCTCGGGGTCCCCGCGAAAGCGCGAAGTGTTCCTTGCGGAGCTGTTTCGTGGGGTGAGCTCATACTCGCGAGTCTGTCAGCTGAAGAGCACCTTGCCGTAGTAGTCGCCGGGCCCGCTCAGGCCTGGCGGGACGGCGAACAGCGCGCTGCCCGTGTGCCGGATGTACTCGTTGAGCAGGTCGTTCTGCCCGAGTCGCGTCTGGATCGGGATGAATTGCCTGCGAGGGTCCTTCTGATAGGCGATGAAGAACAGCCCGGCATCGAGCAGCCCCGTGCTCGGGTCGATGCCGTCGGTGTAGGAGTAGCCGCGGCGCAGGATCATCTCGCCCGCGTTGCTCTTCGGCGACGCGAGGCGGATGTGGGCGTTGAGATCGATCACCGGCTTGCCGTGCTTGGTGGCAGCCAGGTTCGGCGTGTCGAACTCGGACGTGCCCGTCAGCGGCGCGCCCGTGGTCTTGAAGCGGCCGAACACCTTTTCCTGGTCGGCGAGGAAATCGGTGTCCCACGACTCGATCAGCATCCGGATGCGGCGGGCGACCAGGTAGCTGCCACCGACGAGCCACGGCTGGTCGGTCTCGTTCCCGATCCAGACGAATTGGTCCATCTCCGAGGTCGACTCGGACTTGATGTTGCGCGTGCCGTCCTTGAAGCCCATGAGGTTGCGTGGTGTCGTCTGCGTGGTCGAGGTCGACGAGGTGCGACCGAAGCCGAGCTGCGACCAGCGCATCACGGCGGTACCGCGGGCGATGCGGGCGAAGTTGCGGATGACGTGGAAGGCGACCTGCGGATCGTTCGCGCAGGCCTGCACGCACAGGTCGCCGCCGGAGCGCTCGGGCTCCAGCGCGTCGCCCGGCAACGGCGGGAGCTTCTCGAGGGCGGCCGGACGACGCTTCGCGAGGCCGAACCGGTCGTCGAACAGGCCCGGGCCGAAGCCGACGGTCACCGTGAGCGCCGAGGCCGGTAGACCCAGCGCCTCCCCCGTGTCGATCGGCGGGCTGTCCGGCGCAGTCTCGACCGCGCCGATCGGCAGGCCCTTGGTCATCAGTTCCGCGTCGGCCGCCCACTGCGCGAGCATGGTCTGCAGTGCGGTGCGGTCGGTCGTGGTGACGTCGAAGGCCGCGAAGGCAAGACGGTCCTGCGCGGCTGTGGCGATCCCGGCCTGGTGCTTGCCGTAGAACGGGACGACGGTCGGCGTCGTGGTCGCGGAGGGTTCGTCAGCGCGGGCGAAGCCGAACCCGGCGCCGCCCGCGGCAGCCAGGCTCGCCGCGCTCAGCGCGCCGCCGAGGAAGACTCTGCGGGACTGCTCCATCAGCCTGTCGCGACCTTTCCGGCAACGCTCGACAGCGGCTCGGCCACGGCCTTGACCGCGGCCGCCAGCGCACGCTTGTCCGAGTCGTCGAGTGCGGTGTAGTAGACGTAGCCGGACACATTGCTCGTCGTTCGGTACTTGTTGAGCAGGGTGTCAAGCGCGGCAAAGGCCTGCTCGATCGTCGCGCTCAGCGTCGGGTCGATGCGCCGGATGGCGGGCTGCAGGTCGGCGTAGGCCTGCTCGGATCCCTCGACGTTGTTGGCCATGTCGACGATGTCGATGTGCGAGTACCGCTCCTCCTCGCCGGTGATCTTGCTCGAGGCGACCTCGTCGAGCAGGCTCTGCGCACCGTTGGCCAGGTCCGGCGCCTGGTAGGTCAGGGTCTTGGCCTTCTGCTGCAGGAGCTTGACGTCGGCGAGGAGTTTGTCGCCCCAGGGACCCATGCCGGACAGGCTCTTCTTCACCCACAGGCTCTGCTCGATGAGGTGGAATCCGGACCACTTGGCACGCGGAACATCGTTGATGCGGGCGTCGATGTCGGCGTCGAGGTTGTTCTTGCCGATGACGAACGATTCGGCGACCGGCTCGATCTTCTCGTAGTACGGGCGGGCCTTGATGTAGGCGGTCTGCGCGGCGGACAGGCTCGTGCCGTGCAGGGCCTGGTCGAGCTTCTGCGTTGTGGTCACGAGATACGCGAGCTGGCTGTCGACGTAGCTGCGGTACTCGTCGGTCGCGGTCTTGAGCAGCGCGGCCAGGGTGTCGTCGCCCGTCGTGGCGGACTTGCCGGTGACCGTGATCGAACGCTTCTCGACGTTCGCGCCCGGGCAGTAGACGGTGTAGGTGCCGGCCGTGAGGTTCACTGCGAACTGGCCGCCGAGGCCCGGCGGGATGTTCTCCTTCTCGCCGAGAATGCGCTCACCGGCGAGCAATTCCATCTCACTGACCGCGGTCGCGTCCTTGTTCTCGATCTTGAACGTGACGCCGCCGGCTGCGAACCGGGTCGTATCGAGCTGGCATCCGCCGGCCGCGGTGATCGTCACGTTCGCGACCTTCGCCGCGGTCGTGGTGTTCGACGACCCGCCGGTCGCGGCTTTGCCGCCGCCCGATGAGGAGCAGGCAGCGAGCGCGCCGATCGACACGACGCCGGCCATGAGGGCGACGACAGGGCGGAGGGGGGACATCGGGACTCCCGTCAGCAGTGAAGGTTAGGCAAGCCTAACCTAACTGTTCACGAGGGATCGCACCGGCGGTGCCGCGGGCGCGCGACGCCGGCGTGGGGTCACCGCGAGCGCCAGGCCGGCCAGCAGCGCGAGCGCGCCGACCACACCGAACGTCCAGGCGAGCCCGAGCAGCAGCGCCCGGCGGTCGAAGGTCGAGTCGTCGGCCTGCGCAGCCGATGCCGCGCTCTGCGCCGTCTGCACGGGCAATCCGGTCGTCGCGGTGCGGACGGGTCGGCTCAGCGGGTAGGTGCCACCGCTCGGCGACGCGAGCGCGGCGCTCACGCGCTCGACCTCGCGGGAGTCGATCACCCGCAGCGTTCGCGGCGCGATCCACACGGTCGTACGGACCTGGTCGGTGTAGCGCAACGTCGCGTTCGCAGCCAGGCGCGGCTGCACACCGATCGGCAGTCGACCGCCGTTGAGTTCAGCAACGCGGGCGTAGCTGACAGCCGCAGGCATCGTCGCCGCGAGCCGGCCGGGTGTCGTCGCGGTGTAGACGTCGGTGACCACGCCGTCGTGCGTGGTGCTGCTCGTTCTGGTGAGGCCGATCGTGCCGCCGGCAACGCGAACCTGTGCCGTGCCCGGACCGACCCGGACGACCTGGTCCGATGCCGTTGCCGGCCGCTGCGCGGGTGCGGACGGGGCGACAAGTGCCAGCACGACCGCGGCAACCGCGGCGAGTCCGCCGCCCATGAGCAGCGCGCGCGATACCGACCTGCGCGCCGGCGAGCGTCCGGGCGGCCAGGCGACGAACGTGGCGACCGGCACGAAGTACACCAGCCAGCCGATGACCTCGATGACCACGGGACGGGGCTGCAGGCCGAGCATGCCGGTGAGCAGCGACGACTGCACCGAGCCGGGATTGACGAGCCACGTCAGGTCGAAGGTCGACCCCTGGCCGGCGTTGAGCCAGCCTGCCTCGTGCGCGGTGTGCAGCGCGTTCACGACCAGGCCGGCCGCGACCAGCACCAGCACGAAGCCGGTGGCGCGGAAGAACTTCGACAGATTCAGCCGCACGCCACCGCGATAGATGCCGTAGCCGAGCACGATCGCCACCGCGACACCGAGCACAGCGCCCAGCCCTGCCGAGGCGCCGCTGGTCGACTGGTCGAACACGGCCAGCAGGAAGATCACCGTCTCGATGCCTTCGCGCAGCACCGCGAGGAACGCCATCAACACCATCGCCCGCGCGGCACGCCCCCCGCCGTGCATCGCGTCGCTCGCCATGGCGTCGTTCGCCAGTGTCTCGAGCTGGCCCTTGAGCTCGCGCGAGTGCCGCTTCATCCAGACGACCATGTAGGTGACCATGCCGACGGCGAGAACGCCGATCACGGTCTCGAGGCCCTCCTGCTGGCGCTGCGGAAGGTCCTTGGAGTAGATCTGCAGCGCCACGCCTGCGGCGACGCAGAGCAGGATCGCCGCGCCGACGCCGATGAACACCCACCTGATCAGGTCACGACGGCCTTGCCGGCGCAAGAACGCGGCAATGATGCCGACGATCAGCGCGGCCTCGAGGCCTTCGCGCAGCCCGATGACGAAGGTGGGAAGCATCGCCGTCCTCAAGGTTGGTTAGGCTAACCTCACTACCGTAACCGACTAGGTTGTGGGCGTGCAGCTCGACCTGAATGCCGACCTCGGCGAGGGTTTCGGCGCGTGGCGCCTCGGCGACGACGAAGCCCTGCTCGAGGTCGTCACCAGCGCCAACGTCGCGTGCGGTTTCCACGCCGGCGACCCGGCGACGATGGCCCGGGTGTGCACCGCCGCCGCGGCGCGCGGGGTGGCCATCGGCGCGCAGGTCGGCTACCGCGATCTGGCGGGATTCGGCCGGCGACGCATCGACATCGCCGCCGATGACCTCTACGCCGACGTCCTCTATCAGCTCGGCGCGCTCGACGCCTTCGCCCGTGCGGCGGGAACGTCGGTGCGCTACGTGAAGCCGCACGGCGCGCTGTACAACACGGCGGCCGACGACGAGCACCAGGCGGCAGCGATTGCTCGCGCGGTCGTCGCCTACGACGCCACGCTGCCCCTGCTCGGGCTGCCCGCGTCCGAACTCGACCGGGCGGCACAGGCGGCCGGCCTGCCGTTCGTCGCCGAGGCGTTCGCCGACCGGGCTTACACAGCGGCGGGACGGTTGGTATCCCGCACCGAGCCCGGCGCCGTCCACCAGGACCCGGCCACAGTCGTCGGGCAGGCAGTCGCATTGGCGCGCGACCGGCGGGTCCGGGCGATCGACGGCAGTGAGGTCGCCGTCGAGGCGGCTTCGCTGTGCCTGCACGGCGACACTCCGGGCGCTGTCGACCTCGCCCGCGCCGTGCGCACCGCGCTGTCCGCCGCCGGCATCGAGCTCGCCGCCTTCCGGCCGTGAGGCTCATCGACTACGGCGAGCACGCGATCCTCGCCGAACTCGACGACCCGCGCCTCGTCCCCGCGCTGCGTGCGGCGCTGGCCGCCGAGCCGGGCGTGCTCGATGCCGTCGCCGGCGCGTCGACCGTGCTGGCGATCGTCGCCGACGGTGCTCGCGACGCCGTGCGCGCAGCCTTCGCGCGTGAAGTCACGGCCACCGCTGACGACGACGCCGCCGCGGTGACGCTGCCGGTCGTCTACGACGGCGACGACCTCGACGAGGTGGCGGCCGAGCTCGGCCTCACGCCCGACGAAGTGATCTCGCTGCACAGCAGTGCCGATTACGTCGTGCGGTTCTGCGGTTTCTCCCCCGGGTTCGCGTATCTGGACGGGCTGCCCGAACAACTGCACGTGCCGCGCCGCGCCGAACCGCGTACGGCTGTCCCGGCCGGGGCGGTCGGCATCGCCGGCGAGTTCACCGGCGTCTATCCGCGGCGCTCGCCCGGTGGGTGGCGCCTGCTCGGCCGCACCGACGCGACCCTCTGGGACGCCACCCGGCCCAGCCCTGCCCTGCTCGCGCCCGGCACGCGAGTGCATTTCGAGCGCCGATGATCGAGATTGTCGAGCCCGGCCCGCTCGCGAGCGTCCAAGACCTCGGCCGCACGGGCTGGGCGGGACTCGGCGTCGCGCGCTCGGGAGCCTTCGACCGCGCCGCTGCCCGGCTGGCCAACCGGCTGGTCGGCAATCCCGTCGATGCCGCGGTGCTCGAGTTCACTCTGGGCGGGCTTGACGGTTCGCGCGCTCGACGCGGCGACCTTTGCGTGCACCGGCGCGAGCTGCCCCGGCGCGGATTGGGGCGCGGCCTTCACCGCCCGCCCCGGCGCGGTCGTCCGTTTCGGTTCACCCTCGCGCGGGCTGCGCAGCTACCTCGCGGTGCGCGGCGGCTGGGCCGCCGAGGCCGAGCTCGGTTCGCGCAGCACCGATCTGCTCAGCGGACTCGGCCCGGCCCCGCTCCGACCGGGCGACCGGCTCGAAGTCGGACCGCCGCCGGACGACCCTCCGAGCGGGTCCGTCGCCGCTCCCCGCCGCGCCCCCACCGAGCTCGTCGTCGTGCCGGGCCCGCGCGTCGACTGGTTCGCGACCGACGCTCTCACCCGGCTGACCGGCGACCCGTGGGTCGTGCGCGCCGAGTCGGACCGGATCGGCGTGCGGCTCGACGGCCGCGCCCTGGCGCGCGAACGCTCGGGAGAACTGCCCAGCGAGCCGACGCTGCCCGGCGCGATCCAGGTGCCCGCCGACGGTCGTCCGATCATCTTCGGTCCGGACGCACCGGTGACGGGCGGCTATCCGGTGCTGGCCGTATTGACCGACGCCGGTTTCGACGCGGCGGCGCAGCTGCGCCCCGGCGACGCGGTGCGCTTCGCGCTCAGACGAGGATCGGGCGCAGGATGAACCAGACGAGGGCGGCAACGATGCCGGCTGCCGGGATCGTCAGGATCCACGCAATCACGATGTTGCCGGCCACGCCCCACCGCACAGCCGACAGACGCCGTGTGGCGCCGACGCCCATCACCGACGAACTGATCACGTGCGTCGTCGACACGGGCAGGCCGTAGTGCGCCGTCGCGAGCATGACCGCGCTCGAGACCGCCTGCGCACTGAACCCGCTCGCCGGGGTCAGCGAGATGATCCGCCGGCCGAGTGTGCGCATGATGCGCCAGCCGCCTGAATAGGTGCCGAGCGAGATCGCGGCCGCGGAGCTGCCGATCACCCAGTACGGGATGCCGGCCGAGCCGTTGAGGTGCCCGGACACGACCAGGGTCGCGAAGATGACGCCCATCGTCTTCTGCGCGTCCTGCGTGCCGTGCCCGAACGCCATCGTCGCGGCCGAGGCGATCTGGGCCCAGCGGAATCCGCGTTGCGTGCGTACCGCGTTCGCCTTCCGGAAGATCCACAAGATCGCGAGCATGAACGCGTAGCTGAGCCCGAAGCCGATCAGCGGCGAGACGACCATGGGGATCAGGACCTTCTCGGTCACGCCCTGCCATTGCACGGACTGGGACGCCGCGAGTGCGGCGCCGATCAGCCCGCCGATCAGCGCGTGCGAGGACGAGGACGGGAGCCCGAAGTACCAGGTGCCGAGGTTCCACAAGATGGCGCCGACCAGTGCCGACAACACCAGCACCAGGCCCACGCGGTGCTGTGGGGGCGACACGATCCCGCTGCCGATCGTCTTGGCGACCTCGGTCGAGATGAGCGCACCGACGACGTTCGCAACCGCCGCCATGGCAAGTGCCACGCGTGGGGTGAGGGCCTTGGTCGAGATCGACGTCGCGATCGCATTGGCCGAGTCGTGGAAGCCGTTGGTGAAGTCGAAGCCCAGGGCCACCACGACGATGACCACCACCAGTGCGGTGGAGTCCATCGTGGTCAGGACTCCTTGACCGCGATCGTCTCGACGGCGTGTGCGACGTGTTCGAGCGCGTCGGCGGCTTCCTCGAAGCCGTCCGCGACCTCGCGGAGCTTGACCATCGTCAAGGCGTCGTAGTCGCCGCTGAACAGCCGCGACAGCAGCTTGCGATAGACCCGGTCTGCCTCGTTCTCGAGCCGGTTGACCTCGATCCAGTAAGGCTCGAGGTCACGCAACGTGCGCAACCGTCCCATCGCGTCAGCGGTCTCGTGCGACGACCGGGCGATCAGCGTGATCTGCTCGCCCATCAGCGCCGGGAGCTTGCCGACGTCGGCGAGGACGATGAAGTCGGCCGTCGCCTCGAGAGCGTCGATCACGTCGTCGAGCGCGGACGCGAGCCGATAGATGTCTTCACGGTCGAACGGCGACACGAAACTGGTGTTGAGCTGGCGCATGATGCGGTGCGTGACCGAGTCGCCGACGTGCTCGCGTTCGCGCAGCTGCTTCGCGATCGCCTTGCGGTTGGCGTTGGGGTCGAGCAGCCCGGCCAGGATGTCGGCGCAATCGGCGACATTCTGGCCCGCCTCCGTGAACATGCCGTAGAAAGCGCTGTCGCGCGGAGCGAGACGGAAAGCCACGGTTGGCACACTAGCGAGCGCATTCGATGAACACTTGGTTACCTCCCCCTGAACACGCTCAGGAGAAGACGATGGTCTTGTTCCCGAACACGAGGGTGCGGTGCTCGACGTGGGCACGGACGGCTCTGGCGAGCACAACCGTCTCCAGGTCACGTCCCTTGCGCACCATGTCTGCGACCGAGTCGCGGTGAGTCACCGGCTCGACGTCCTGGGCGATGATCGGGCCTTCGTCCAGGTCGGCCGTGGCGTAGTGGGCAGTCGCACCGATGAGTTTCACGCCGCGCTGTTGGGCCTGGTGGTACGGACGTGCGCCGACGAACGCGGGCAGGAACGAGTGGTGGATGTTGATGATCCGGTGCGGGTAGGCGTCGAGAACTACCGGGCCGAGGATCTGCATGTAGCGCGCGAGCACGACGAGGTCGACATCGTGGCGGGCGAGTTCGTCGAGCAGTGCACCCTCGCTCAGGTCCTTCGCGTCGGGCGCGACGGGTAGGTGCCGGTACGGCACGCCGCTGAACTCAGCCAGTGCGGCGTGGTCGGGGTGATTGCTGATCACGACGGCGATCTCGGCTGCCAGCTCGCCGGCTCGCCAGCGCGCGAGCAGGTCGCCCAGGCAATGCGGCTGCTTCGAGGCGAGGATCGCCACGCGGGGACGCTCATCGCTGAAACGCACTGCGATGTCCATGCCGAACCGCTCGGCGACCGGGGCGATCGCGGCGGCGAGATCGTCGCGGCCGACGCGTCCCTCGTCGATGTCGAACTCGACCCGTTGGAAGAAGACTCCGGCCTCGCGATCGGTGTGTTGCTCGGCGTGCAGGATGTTGCCGCCGACGTCGAGGACGAACTTCGCTACGGCGTGGACGAGGCCCGGCTGGTCACGGCACGAGATCAGCAGGACCGCAGTCGCCGCGCTCAGCGCCTGCCCTTCCGGATGCGCCGCACGATCAGGACGACGACCAGGCCGCCGGCTACGCCGATGACGGCTCGTCCCTGCGGTGACTGGGCGCGTTGCTTGAGGGTCACCTTCACGTTCTCGACAACCCGCTTCGGGCTGGCCTGGTACGCGAGTTGGTCGACCGCGCCGGCGAGCTTCACGCGCGCCTGCTCGATCTCGCGCTGGATCTCGTCCGCTGAACGCTCGGCCACGTCAGGTCCTCTCCCCGGTTCTGGTCGGCTCCCCACCTTAGTGCCCGGGCCAGTAACGTTCCGCAGCGTGACGCGACTCGAGCCCGGCGATCCGGCACCGGACTTCTCCCTGACCGATGCCGACGGCAATGCGGTCAGGCTCAAGGACTTCCGCAAGCGCAAGGTGATCGTGTACTTCTACCCCGCCGCGATGACGCCGGGATGCACGAAGCAGGCATGCGACTTCCGCGACAGCCTCGACTCGCTCGCCGCGGCGGGCTACGCCGTGCTCGGGATCTCGCCGGACAAGCCGGAAAAGCTCGCGAAGTTCCGTGACCGCGATTCGGTGACCTTCCCGCTGCTGTCCGACCCCGACCGGACGACGTTGAAGGCCTACGGCGCGTTCGGCGAGAAGACGATGTACGGCAAGACCGTGACCGGCGTGATCCGCTCGACGTTCGTGGTCGACGAGAAGGGCAAGATCGAGCAGGCGCAGTACAACGTCAGAGCGACCGGTCACGTCGCCAAGCTGCGCAGAGACCTCGGTCTCGACTGAGGTGCGCGAACGTCTCGAATCCGAGCGGGAGGACACCCTCGCACGAATAGCCGCGCTGGGCCGTGACGTGGACGCGATCGTCGACTCCGCGTCGTCGACGACCGGCGACGACGAGCACGACCCGGAGGGGGCGACCATCGGCTTCGAACGCGCGCAGGCGATGGCCCTGCTCGCCCAGGCGCGCGATCAGCTCGCCGCGATCGATGCCGCGCTCGGCCGCGTCGACCAGGGCACGTACGGCACGTGCGTGAGCTGCGGACGTCCCATCCCGCCGGCACGCCTGGCTGCGCGGCCCGAGGCGACGCAGTGCGTTCAGTGCGCGTCGCGGTCCTCGTAAGCTGACTAGCTCTGGGGCCGTAGCCCAATTGGCAGAGGCACACGGTTTAGGTCCGTGCCAGTGCGGGTTCGAGTCCCGCCGGCCCTACGCGGCGCTCAGCCGTCCTCGTCGTCGTGGTGGTCGTGACGGTCGTCGTGCACGACCGGAGGCATCGGCTCACCGGGCACCGGCTCGCCGGCACGCGCGGCGCGGATGTCGTGGCCGACCGAGGTCAGACACTTGCCGTTCGCGAGGTTCCACTTCCAGCCGTGCATCTGGCAGGTCAACGTCTCGCCGTCGATGGATGCGAACCGCGACAGGTCGGCCTTCAGGTGCGGGCAGCGCTTCTGCAGTTCCCACCCGTCCAGGCTGATCGTCTCGGCGGCCTCGAGTTCGTTCTGCTCGGCGAACCAGCCCTCGGCGTAGTTGAGGCGCTCCTCGGACAGGCATTTGAAGAACACGTAGATGAACTCGTTGTACGGCCCGATCCGCTGCGCCGAGAACCGACACGACAAGAACAGCGAGTTGACCCAGTCGATCGCGTGTTCGTGGATGAGCTGCTCGACGTATGCGCGGCGGGTGCGGAAGCGATAGCGCACCTTCGAGCCGTCGTACTCGCGCACCTCACGCTTGACGAAGTCGAGCAGCAGATCGACGTCACCGCGTGCCCCGTCATACCCCGAGTCCTCGCAGGTGAAGCGCACTCCCCCGTCGATGCCGCCGGCGATGTGGTCGGCTTCCTCGAGCAGGGGCGTGAACCACTCGCGCAGCTCGGCGATGATGTCGATCTCGGGGTGCGCCCAGGTCGCCTTCGCCGCCTCCACCTCGGGCATGCGGCGTGCCTGCATCGCCCGCAGGTAGGCCGGCTTGTCGGCGTACACCTCGGCCGGGTCGTAGGGATGCGTGACCGGGCAGTCAGGGTCGGCCAGGTCGGCGACCGTGCCGGGCAGCAGCAGCCGTCCCTCGTCATGGCCCTGCGTCTGCAACCAGTCGAGGTACACCGTCTGGTCGGGGAAGATGTTCGACTCGTCGCCGAAGATGTCGTTGAACCCCCACAGCTCCTCATCGAGGAAGCACGGCGGGCCGGCCGTGGGGAACACGAACTTCGCATCGAGCTCGGTTATGTAGCGCAGTGTGCGGTCGAACTGGCGGGCACGTTTGGTCGAACCGAGCGCCTGCTTCGCCCGCGCCGGCAACTCGTAGACCATCGGGAACCAGATCGCTCCGGAGAACTGCACGAGGTAGCCGTCGACGGGCCCGAGTGCTTTGAACGCGTCGAGTTCCGAAGGCCGCGCGTCGTTCTGGTTCAGGACGATCTGCTCGCCGTCGTTGACCCACAGCGACGAGTCACCGATCGGACCGTCGGTCGGCGACACGAGTGCCTGGATCATGACCTGCAGGCCGTCGAGGTCGATGACCTCGCCGGAGGCCGGTTTCACGAACGAGGTGAATCCGCAGTCACGCAGCACGTCCTCGAGTTCGGTCGTCGGGTACTCGGGCAGCAGGACGGTCGCCTTCTTCGACACGTACTTCTTCAACTGTTCGGCGTCGAAATGGTCGCGGTGCAGGTGCGAGACGAACAGGTAGTCGGCGCTGCCGAAGCGCTCCCAGTCGATGCCCGGTTGACCGTGCGAGTTGTCGGGGAACGGGAACCACGACCCGAAATAGGCCGGGTTCACCCACGGGTCGGTGAGGATCGAACCGTGTGCGGTCTCGAGAAGGACGCTGGCATGACCGAGACCTGTGATTCGCACACCTCAACGGTATCGAGCGTGACCGAGGTGCCAGAATGAGGCCGTGGCACTGAACCCGCACAGCGAGCAGCCCGATCTGGGCTCACCGCCGGACTACGCCTCGCACCATCCCGAGGAGCATCCCGAGGACTGGGGCTGGCACGGCGAGTGGGGACGCGCGGCCCGCATCACCGGATGGTTCATCGCCATCCTGCTCGTCGTCATGCTGACCGCGACGCACTACAACCACTCGGGCTCGTTCTGGCTGCTGGCCTTCGCGCTGGGCCTGATCGTCACCCTGATCTGGGACGTCCAACGGCGCAAGAACGCCTGGCGCAAGTAGCTCAGACCGCGGTCGGTCAAACGGCGGCGCGTCTGCGGTCGCGCTTCTCGACGAAGCGCGTCGCCTGGGCGTCCAGTTCGGTCATGAACGTGGCGAGTTCCTCGCGTGCCTTCTCGCCTTCGGGGCCGAGGTCGTCGCGGGTGAACACCTTCCAGAACCGCAGGACGGGCGAGATCACCTCGTCGTGGTGCAGGCGCAGGTCGTAGATTCCCGCCTTGGCGATCGTCACCGAGTTGCGCGCGAATCCGGGCATGCCCGCGCCGGGCATCTGGAAGCCGACGACCTCGTCACGGATCGCGCACATCGTCGCATCCGGCGCACGGTCGAGGGCCGCGGCGACGATGTTGCGGTAGAAGACCATGTGCAGGTTCTCGTCGGTCGAGATACGCGCCAGCAACTGCTCGGCGAGCGGGCAACCGGTCGCCGCCCCGGTGTTGCGGTGCGACACGCGTGTCGCGAGCTCCTGGAACGACACGTACGCGACAGCCTGCAGCGCGGTCTTGTCGCCCGAGTCGTAGCCGGCGCTCATGTGCGCCATGCGCAACCGCTCGAGCTCGACCGGGTCGACGCCGCGAGTGACGACGAGGTAGTCGCGCAGCGCAATGCCGTGGCGGCCCTCTTCGGCCGTCCACCGTCCGACCCACTGACCCCATGCGCCGTCGCGGCCGAAACGGGTCGCGATCTCGCGGTGGTAGGAGGGCAGGTTGTCCTCGGTCAGGAGGTTGACCGTCATCGCCGTCTTCGCGACCGGGTCGAGCGGCGAATCCTCCGGGCGCCAGTCCTCGCCGCCGAGGAACGCGAAGTCGCGTCCGCGGCTCCACGGCACGTAGTCGTGCGGGTGCCATTCCTTGGCGAGGCCCAGGTGGCGGTCGAGATTGGCAGCAACGACCGGTTCGAGCTCGTGGAGCAGTCGCTGTTCGGTGCCGAGGGCGGTGTCCGGCGCATCGAGCACGAGATCTCCGTTCGTCGGGAAGCTACGGTTACGTCAGCGTAGGTTGTGCAGGCCCGTCAAGGGAAATCCCCCTCAGTCAGGCCGCGACGAGGCCGGCGGTCTCGAGGCCGCTGCGAGCTGCGTCCGCGTAGCCGTTGCGGGCGACGAGGTCGTAGCGCAGGGCGACCAGCGTGCGCGCGGAGGCGAAGTCGCGTGCGCCGCGGGTGGCCGCATGACCGATGTAACCGAACAGCGCGCCCCAGGCGGCGCCGATCATCGCGCCGACGAGGAGCAGACCGAACCATGGGCCGGCGGTGAAGATGCCGAGCAGCAGTCCGATCATGACGCCGAACCAGGCGCCGCTCGCGGCGCCGGCGCCGGCTGCACGACCCTTGGTGAGCCGCCCGGTGACGCGCTCGACCAGGCGCAGGTCGGACCCGACGATGTCGAGGTGCTCGACGGGGAACCCGTCGTCGGAGAGCTGGTCGACAGCGCGCTGGGCCAGCGCGTAGTCGTCGTAGCTCGCCACGGTGTTCCAGGCGGTGTACGCCGCGTCGAAGCGGGGCGGGATGGACGTGAACGGGTTGCGGGTGCCGAACGGGCCGGCCGGGGTGGTCATCGTGAGCCTCCTTGTGGTGTGACTTCACGATCCCTCGCGACGCTGTACGAACGCTGATCGCTCGCTGTGTGCGCTCTGTGCGTCTCTCTCCGCACCCCAACCACCCTCGCCGAGTGGTCACTTATGGCGCGAGTGGTCACTAATAAGTGACCACTCGGCGGGTAAGTGACCACTCGCGGGAGGTCAACGCTCGAGGAGGGGGGTGCGCGGGTCCCAGGTCGTGCCGTCGCGCGCGTCGCGGCGGCGCCGGGCGATGCCGGTCAGTGCCTCGAGGACGACCCGGTTCGCGAGGAACGAGGTGATCTCCGCGTGGTCGTAGGGCGGTGACACCTCGACGACGTCCATCCCGAGCACCGGCAGCTCGTAGGCGATGCGGCGCACCGAGTCGAGCAGCTGTCGCGAGGTCAGCCCACCCGGTTCCGGCGTGCCCGTCCCGGGCGCGTGGCCCGGGTCGCACACGTCGATGTCGACGGACAAGAACACACCGTCGCACTCGTCCATCGCGATGCCGAACGACTCGGTCAGGCATTCGTCCAGTCCGCGCGACACGATCTCGCTCATTTCGTACGAGCGCATGCGTTGCTGCGCCATCCAGTCGAGGGTCTCGGGCGGCGGCCAGTAGCCACGCAATCCGATCTGCAGGAACCTGTCGCCGCGCAGTGCACCGGACTCGATCAGGCGGCGCATCGGCTGGCCGTGGCCGATGAGCGATCCGAACTCGATGTTCCCCGTGTCGGCGTGCGCGTCGAAGTGGATCATCGAGATCTTGCCCTGGCCGACGTGTTGCGCAACGCCCGCCGCATCCGGCCACGCGATCGTGTGATCGCCGCCGAGCACGAGCGGGACGGCGCCGGTGCGCGCGACCGCGTAGACCGCTTCCTGGAGGTCGCGCACCGAGCGCTCGGCATCGCCGGAGTACATCTCGACGTCGCCTGCGTCGAAGACCTTCAGATCCTGCAAGCCGTCCACACGCATCGCCAGCGATGGACGCGACCCGTTGTGCGGCAGGTAGCAGGTCTGGCGGATGTACTGCGGACCGAAGCGCGTGCCCGCGCGATGCGAGGTGCCACCGTCGAACGGCGCACCGAGGATGACGACGTCCGCACCGTCGAAGGTCGCGGGCTCACCCCAGTCGCAGCGTTCGACCCCGAGGAACGTGATGTCCGGACCGAATTGCGCGCCGTACCGTGCCATGCCGGCGAACCTATCTGCTCATTGCTCGCGCTGGCCCCACGGCGACTCGTAACCGTCCTTGAGCAGGTCGAGGAACGGCACGGCGTCGAAGGCCTCCGGGCCGAGCACGCCGGAACCCTTCCATACGCCGTTCGCGATCAGTTCGAGGGCGACGATCGGGTTGACCGCGGTCTGCCACACGACGGCCTGCGCGCCGTACTCGCGCATCGACCACTCGTTGTCGACGACGTGATAGAGGTAGGTCGACCGCGGCCGGCCGTCCTTGCCCGTGCCCCGCACCCACAGCCCCGCGCACGTCTTGCCGGTCATGCGATCACCGAGCTGTGCCGGGTCGGGCAGGCACGCGGCAACGACATCGCGCGGGCTGACCTCGGCAGAGCCGACCTTCACCTTGTCGGTCTTGTCGAGGCCGAGCTTGTGCAGCGTCTTCAGCACGTCGATGAACTCGTCGCCCAGCCCGTACTTGAACGTCACGCGCTTCGCCTCGACCCAGCGCGGGATCAGCATGACCTCTTCGTGCTCGACGTTCACGCACTCGACCGGTCCGATGCCCTCGGGGAAGTCGAAGACCTCGGGTTCGCTGAAGGGCTCGGTGGTGAACCAGCCGCGGTCCTTCTCGAAGACGACCGGCGGGTTCAGGCACTCCTCGATCGTGGTCCAGATCGAGAAGGACGGCGCGAAGTCGTAACCGCTCACTTCGAGGTTCGCGCCGTCGCGGACACCGGCCTCGTCGATCTCGCTGAACAGATGATCGGCCGCGTAGCGCGCGAACACATCGGCGAGCCCGGGCTCGACTCCCATCCCGACCAGCGCGATCCTGCCGGTGTCACGCCACTCGTCGGCCAGCTCGAACTGCTCGTCGCCGAGCATGACGCCGGTCTGCTCGTAGGGCCGGTCGGGGTGCGGCTGCGACAGCGACATCGCCATGTCGACGTAGTGGATGCGCCGGGCCAGCGCGGCCCGGAAGATCGGCATCGTGAAGCGCGGATCCGTGGCCCCGAGCACGACCTCGATGTTCTCGGCGTCCATCAGGCGCTCGATCGCCTCCTGGTCGGACGCGTCGACCTGGGCGGCGACGAAGCGGTCGTCCTTGGTGGCGACTGCAGCTGCCTCCGCACGCGTCTTGTCGTAGTCGGCGAGTACGACGTGGGAGGGGAAACTGCGGCGGGCCGCGATGAGCGCGGCGGCCGAACCGACGCCGCCGGCGCCGAGAATGAGGATGCGCATTACGGCAGCCTAGCGGTTTTCGGGCCACTGATTCGATGCGCATATGTGCGGTAGACACACGAATCCGTCGTGCCACTAGATTTGGTCGAATGCGGATCGACCACGCATCATCAGTGCCGCCGTTCGAGCAGGTGCGCTCGCAGTTCGCCTCGCAGATCGGCGACGGCACGCTGGTAGTCGGGACCCGCCTGCCGACCGTTCGCGCGCTCGCCGACGAACTCGACCTGGCGGTCAACACCGTCGCGCGGGCCTATCGCGAACTCGAGACGGCCGGTCTCGTCGAGA
>CAVWFN010000011.1:0-9114 GCA_963754285.1 uncultured Actinomycetota bacterium | reverse complement strand
GATGTCGATGAACTCGACGCACTCGTGCAGGATCGCGCTGTGCGCCTGGTCGAGACGGTGTGCGAAGTCATCGCAGGCAGCGGCGAGACGCGGTACCGCTGACCGAGCGCGAGGAAATGACTCTGCGCCGACCGCATGACTGCGACCGCGTCGTCGACCTCGGGCGCGCGCTGCGCCGCGACCTCGTCGATCGCACGGTCGAGGTCAGGGGCGATCGCCTCGAGGGTGCGCGCCGCCGACCGCCAGGCGTTCGCTGCGTGGCGTAACAGATCTTGATGTCCGTCCGGCCAGACCCGGCCGATCGCGTGCTGCAGCAGTGACCACCCGGACGGTTCGGGCAACCCGGCCCCCACCGCCGACGGCAGCGGTGCCGGCAACGGCGCGGCCGACGAAGCCCACCGCGCTTGCGACTGTGCGGCGGTCTCCCACGGGATGCACGCCGCCTCGGCACCGGCGTAGTTGATGCCGGTCTGCTCCAGCAGCGCCGCGACGCAGAACATCGCGTTCGCCGCGTCTTGCGTCGCCGACTGTGCAGCCGCGGCGGCCGCGTCGTAGGACGTGCCCCATCTCGCGCCGACATCATCCCTGCCGGCCATGCCGTAGCAGCCGGCCAGGTCGTAGCCGAGGTTCTCCGCGATCATGACGGTGTCGCCCGCGATCTCGCCGCCGACGGTCCGCGCGGCCAGCGCGTAGCCGACCGGGCGCACGTCCAACACCGTCATGCCGACGAACCTAAGCCGATCCGGACAACCCCGTCAGCGCCCTGTGGACAACCAGGTGTCAGAGCTTCTGCAACGGCGCGTAACGCAGCATCAACCACTTGACGCCGGACGAGCCGAAGTCGACCTGGGCCTGCGCGCCGTCGCCCGCACCGCGGGTGTCGACGACCTTGCCCAGCCCCCACGTGTCGTGGTTGACCCGGTCGCCGACCGCGAGCGCGGGAACGGCGCGGTTGCCGGCACCGCCGCGCAGGCTGCCCCGTGCCGCCGCCAGCTGCGCTTGCGCGGACGGAGTTCGCGGGCTCGACCGGTAGCCGTGGTCGCCGTAGCGAGACGGCGCATCGTCGCCGTAGGACGGGACGAACGGAGCACGACCGACCTCGCCCGTCCACTCGGCCAGTTCGGGCGGGATCTCGTCGAGGAACCGTGACGGCGGGTTCCACGAGGGCGCCCCCCACGCCGAGCGCGACAGCGCCCGCGACAGGTACAACCGCTCCCGCGCCCGGGTGATGCCGACGTAGGCGAGCCGGCGTTCCTCGGCCATCTCGGCCGGGTCGCCTAGCGAGCGCATGTGCGGGAACACGCCGTCCTCGAGGCCGGACAGGAACACGACCGGGAACTCGAGCCCCTTCGCGGTGTGCAGCGTCATCAGCGTGACGACTCCACCGGTCGCATCGGGCACCGAGTCGGCGTCAGCGACCAGCGACACCTGTTCGAGGAATGCGTCGAGCGAGGTCGCCTCGTCGGTGCCCGCGCGCTGTTCCTCGAACTCGCGCGCGACCGACACGAGTTCGCGCAGGTTGTCGACGCGTCCTTCGTCTTGCGGATCCTTCGAGCGTTCGAGCTCGGCGAGGTAGCCGGTCTTGTCGAGCACTGCCTCGAGAATGGTGGACGGAGTGCCGTCGGGCGACGCGAGCAGTCCGCGCAGTTCGAGCAGCAGCGTGGTGAAGTCGCGGATCGCGTTGAGCGAGCGCGCCGCCAGACCGAACGACGAGTCGGCAACCTCGAGCGCGGCACCGAAGCTGATGCCCTCGCGGTCGGCGAAGTACTCGATCGCCTTCTCGGCCTTGTCGCCGATGCCACGCCGCGGTGTGTTGAGGATGCGCCGTAGCGACACCAGATCATCGACGTTGGCGATGACACGCAGGTAAGCGAGCGCGTCGCGGATCTCGCGCCGTTCGTAGAACCGCACGCCGCCGACGACCTTGTACGGCAGACCCAGGCGGATGAACACTTCTTCGAACACACGTGACTGCGCGTTGGTGCGGTAGAACACCGCGACATCGGACGGCGTCACGCCGTCGTCACCGAGCAGCTCGATCTGCTGCGCCACCCAGGCCGCTTCGTCGTGTTCGTTCTCGGCGACGTAGCCCTGGATCTTCGCGCCGTGCCCGGCCTCGGACCACAGGTGTTTCGGCTTGCGGTCGGGGTTGCGCGCGATCACCGAGTTCGCTGCGTTGAGAATCGTCTGCGTGGAGCGGTAGTTCTGCTCGAGCATGATCGTCGTCGCGTCGGGATAGTCGCGTTCGAACTCGAGGATGTTGCGGATCGTCGCGCCGCGGAACGCGTAGATCGACTGGTCGGCGTCGCCGACGACGGCCAGTTCGGCCGGCGGCCGGTCGGTGGTGGATCGGGTCAGTTCGCGGACGAGGACGTACTGGGCGTGGTTGGTGTCCTGGTACTCGTCGACGAGGACGTGCCGGAACCACCGCCGGTAGGTCTCGGCGACCTCGGCGTGGTTCTGCAGCAGGCCGACCGTCGACATGATCAGGTCGTCGAAGTCGAGCGCGTGCGCTTCGCCGAGTCGCCGCTGATAGCGCGCGTACACATCGGCGAGCACCTTCTCCGGCGGAGTCATTGCCTTGTCGGCCCACATCTCCGCGGTGACGAGTTCGTTCTTCAGGTTGCTGATCTGCCCGCCGAGCGCTCGAGCCGGGTAGCGCTTCGGGTCGAGGTCGAGCTCGCGCCCGACCATCGTCAGCAACCGCCGCGAATCGTCGGCGTCGTAGATCGAGAACGACGATTTGAGCCCGAGTGCCTTGCCGTCGCGGCGCAGGATGCGCACGCACATCGAGTGAAAGGTGGACACCCACATCGAGCGCGCGCGGGGGCCGATGAGCGCCGCAACGCGATTCTTCATCTCGCCGGCGGCCTTGTTGGTAAAGGTGATCGCGAGAATCTCGCTGGGCTGCACGTCACGCTCGGCGAGCAGGTAGGCGATGCGATTGGTCAGCACGCGCGTCTTGCCCGACCCGGCACCGGCGACGATCAGCAACGGTCCGCCGTGGTGCACGACCGCGGCACGCTGTTGCGGATTCAACCCGTCCAGCAGCTTCGCCGGATCGACTGTGAGCCGCGGCCGCGGGCGTGACAGCGCAGGGTCCGGCGGCAGTTCGAAGAGCTGATCCGTCATGAGGAGGCCAGCCTACGTCCGGTCTCTGTCAGCTGCTGGAACTGCACATCGCGGATGAAGCAGACGTTTGGGAACCCGAACGGACGGGTACGTGGCGACGGCAAGAGATCGATCGAGTGGAGGTAGCTGTGACGGCTGTGGAGGACCGGTCCACCGACCAGTCGCAACCCCACAAGATGCGACGCGACGTCGGGATCGTCGGCCTGCTGTTCGCAAGTGTCGGCTCGATCATCGGCTCGGGCTGGCTGTTCGGCGCGCTCACCTCAGCACAGCTGGCGGGACCGGCGGCGATCATCGCGTGGGTCATCGGGGCCGTCATGATCATCATCATTGCGCTCGTGTTCGCCGAGCTCGGGACGATGTTCCCCATCTCAGGCGGAGTCGCGCGCTTCCCCCACCTCGCGTACGGCTCGTTCGCCAGCTACACCACGGGATGGATCCTCTGGGTCGCGGTCGCGACAACGGCGCCCATCGAGGTCGAGGGAGCGCTGCAGTACGCCACGAAATGGGCCCCGTTCACCAAGTCGCACACCGTGTCGGGTGAGACGGTCCACACGCTGACCGCGCTGGGCTATCTCGTCGCTGTGCTCGGGATGGCGTTCTTCGTCGTCGTGAACTACTACGGCATCCGCTGGTTCGCCCGAGTGAACAACGTCGCCGTGTGGTGGAAGATCGGCGTCATCCTGCTGGTGATCATCGCCTTCATGGTGACCGAGTTCCACGGGAGCAACTTCACCAGTCACGGCTTCGCACCCAGCGGCATGCAGGGCGTCCTGACCGCGATCGCGACCGGCGGCGTGGTCTTCTCCTACCTCGGCTTCCGGCAGGGCATCGAGCTGGCCGGCGAGACGAGCAACCCGCGGCGCAACATCCCGGTTGCCGTCATCGGGTCGGTGCTGCTCACGGGCGTGCTGTACATCCTGCTGCAGATCGCCTTCATCGCGGCCGTGCGCCCGTCCGACCTCGCCAGCTCGAAAGGCTGGGCGAAGCTGGCCTTCGCCGGCGACTTCGGACCGCTGGCGGCCATCGCGGGGGTCATCGGGCTCGGCTGGCTGGCGACGGTGCTCTACGTCGACGCCGTCATTTCACCTGCCGATACCGGGCTCATCTACACGACTGTGACCGGCCGGGTGTCCTACGCGATGGGGCGCAACGGCAACGCGCCGCGCATCCTTGCCAAGACGACACCGCGCGGGGTGCCCCTGGTCAGCCTGTTCGTCACGTTCGTCGTCGGCTTGATCGTTTTCCTGCCGTTCCCGAGCTGGCAGCAGCTGGTCGGGTTCGTGACCTCGGCGACGGTGCTGTCCTTCGGCGCAGGAACTCTGGTCATCGGCGCCTTGCGGCGCGAGTTGCCGGAGCGGGAACGGCCCTTCCGCGTGCCGTTCGGCGACGTCTTGCCGTTCCTCGCGCTCTATGCGTCGAACCTGATCGTGTACTGGTCGGGGTGGGACGTCGACTGGAAGCTGTTTGTGGCCATCGTGCTCGGCTTTGTGCTGCTCGGGGTGTTCCACCTGACGGGCAAGGGCGACATGCCACCGATGGACTGGCGCTCCGGCGCGACGTGGGTCGTGCCGTGGTTGGCCGGGCAGGCCCTGATCAGCTACTTGGGTGACTATCCCGACCCGGCGGCCGGTAACCGGGCGCTGTTCGGCTTCGGCTGGGGCTTCCTGGTGGTGCTCGTCTTCACCGCCATCATCTACGTGATCGCGATGCGCAGCCGCCTCGCCCGTGACCGCATCGAAGCGCACATCGCCGACACCGAGGCGGAGGCCAGCGCCGAGAAGGACGAGCTCGGCGCCTCGCACTGACGCAGCGCCGTGGCCCGGGCCCGTCCCGCGGGTTGGGATGCGGTTGTCACCAGGTGGACCGGCGTGCCACGATGACCGTGTGCAGACCAGCCGATTTTTCTATGGGTACCGCCGCTTGGTGCCCATCGTCGCTGGTTGATAAGCAACTCACCTACGACGCCCCGGGCCACGAGCCTCGGGGCGTTTGTCGTTCCTGGGGCCCGAGGCGCCACGAACCCTTTGGAGCAAGGAATGACGACAGCAGTGAACAACAGCCCCGAGACGCAAGGCGACTCGATCGACATGCTGCGCGGGCAGATCGACGCCCTCGACGCCGCGTTGATCCGCATCGTCGCCGAGCGCGCCCGTGTCTCGCGCCGGATCCAGACCGCGCGAATGAACGCGGGCGGCACCCGGGTCGAACTCGGCCGCGAGCGCACCGTGCGCAACACCTACCGCGACGGACTCGGTCCCGACGCCGTGAACCTGGCCGAGGCCGTGCTGCAGGTCTGCCGCGGAGCACGCTGAACGACCGCCGTCCACGGCGCGGACACATGCCCGTATTGTGTGGTTTATGGGCTCTGTCACGATTCGTGACGGTGCGTTGCACATCGAGCTCACCGTCCCTGAACGCGTCCTCTCGCTGCACGGCGAGAGCGTCGTCGTCCCGCTGTCCGATGTGACCGGCGTGCGCGTCGTGCGCGACGTGCTCGGCCAGTTGCGCGGGCTACGCATGCCCGGTGCCGGCATCCCGGGCGTGCTCGCGATCGGGACGTGGCGCGGCACGCTCGACGGCCGCAAGTTCCACGACTTCGTGCTCGTCCACCACGCCGGGCCCGGCCTCGTGATCAACACGTCCGGCGACTACGACCGCGTACTGATCGGTGTCGACGACCCGCAGGCGTTGGCCGTCGATCTCGGCCTCGCCGTCTGAGCTAGTTGCGCCTGCGGACGGGCGAGCCGAAGCGGATCCGGTTCCCGTCCGGATCGACGAGCACGCCCTCATGCTGTCGCCATGGCATGTCGGCCGGGGGGTGCACCTCTGCGCCGGTCGCGGTCCACGTCGCGGCGAGACTGTCGGCGTCGTGCACGAACAGGTACACCGAGGTCGGCGGGGCCTCGGGATCGACGCCCAGATGCAGTTCGACCCGGCCCAGCCGAGCGAACCCGTAGCCATCGTCGTCATAGGTCGTGACGGCAAACCCGAGGCTTGCGTAGAACGCGAGCGAGCGGCCGAGATCGCGCACCGGGAGGATCGGAGCGATCGCCCGAGCCAGCGCCGCAGGGCTACCGGCGGCACGTTTGCGCGCAGCGATCCGCCAGCTGACCTCGACCCACACCTGTGCAGGATCGTCGTCGTGCGGGCCGTACACCTCCCAGCGTTCGCCGGTCAGTGGACGGTCGTTGGCGGCGCACCAGTCGCGCACGGCGCGGTGCGCCTGGTCGAGCCCTGAGTAGCCGCCGCGGTGCGTCGTGGTCGCCACCAAGCCGCGCGGCAGTCGCGAAGCCACGACGCGGCCGGTGAGGGCGAAGTCGGGATCGGCGATGACACCGACCTCGACGGCGGGTCGGTCGTCGCGGTAGAACATCACGTTGCGGCAGCCGCTCGTGATGCCGTTGGAGCGCAGGCAATCCCACACCTCGTCGAGCATCGGGCGCCACGAGGACGCGAACTCGGGCCACGTCGTCACGGCGGCGACGACAGCAGTGCGGACGGGCGGCGTGCGGGTCAGCTCGACTTCGTAGTCGGTCACCGTCACAGCATGCGCCGTTCGAGCTGCCCACGAGCGGGCGGTGGGCAGCTCGAACGACGACGATGTGGGTGGCGTCAGCCACGCCCCGGCACCGCGGCGGACGTCACTGTCACGCCCTCGGCGAACGCCACGAGTTGGTCATTGCTCCAACGCAGATTGCTCCAGGCCTGGATCTCGACCCGATGCGTGCCGTCGGAGTAGCGCAGGGTCTTCGTGCCGTCCGAGTCGGCGATCGCGCCGGGATGGCCATTGACCGTCACCGGTGCGCCCTGCGGTGCGCCGGTCTCGTCGACCGACTCCAGCATGACGACAAGTTTGTTGACGAACACGCTGCCGTCGGTGTTGTCGGCCGGCTCGGCGATGTCGAGATAGTTCGGCGTCGAGTCCTTGAGCACCCAGCCGTCGGGCACCTGCGTCACGTCGAACCCGTGGGGCTGCGTGCCGGTGTAGTCGACGAGCTGGATCGAGCGCGAGTCGACAGAGGCGTGACTCGCGGTCGAGTTGTGGGTCAGGCCTGCGGTCAACGCACCGGCCGCGACCAAGGTGGCCGCGCTCGCGGCGACGCCGATCCGAACTCGGCGGCGGCCGAGTGCTCGACGGCCACGGCGTACATCGGCGGTGACGACTGCGTCCGACGCGGCCGGCGGTGTGCCGTCGTGCAGGTCGGCGAGACGAGTGGTGATGTCGTCCATCGGAATCTCCATGATCACAAGGTCGAGCGGGACGGTTCGCTGAGCAGGTCGCGCAGCTTGTCCAGCCCGCGGGCTGTCTGGCTCTTGACGGTGCCGGCACTGCAGTGCAGCGCGTGGGCGGTTTCGTCGACGCTGAGGCCTTCGACGTGACGCAGCACGACGGCCGCGCGCATGCCGGGTGGCAGCGTTGCCAACGCCGACCGCAACGCACCATCGTCGTCGACATCGGTGTCGACGTGACGTGGCGGCTCGGGCGGTTCGGGCAACGGTGTCTCGCGCCGGGCGAACGGGCGGCGCTTCTCGTCGATCAGCGCGTTGACCAGGATCCGTCGCACGTACGCATCGACGTCCATGCGGCGGGCTCGCGGCCACGCGGTGTACAGGCGTGTGAGGGCGATCTGCACCAGATCTTCGGCGCGATGGCGATCACCCGCACACAGCAGCGTTGCGATGTTGAGCAGCACGCCCCGTCGGGCGTGGACATAGTCCTGGAATTGCGTGTCTCGGTCGGCCGTCCTCGTCACACCACGTAAACGGATCTCGTCACCGGAACGGTTGCATCACAGCATGCGCCGGTCAGCTGCCCACCGGGTGAGCTGATGGCGGCTGGACAACTGCAGCTTGCGGAGCACGTTCGACGCGTGCGTCTCGACCGTCTTGATCGAGATGAACAGCTCGGACGCAATCTCCTTGTAGGCGTAGCCGCGGGCCAGCAGCCGCATCACCTCACGCTCGCGCGGCGTCAGCTGGTCGAGTTCGTCGTCGACGGACGGCGTGACCGGCGCATCGCGGAACGCGTCCAGCACGAAACCGGCCAGGCGGGGACTGAACACGACGTCGCCGTCGGCGACCCTGCGTATGGCGTCGGCGAGGTCATCGGCCGAGATCGTCTTGGTGACGTAGCCGCGCGCGCCGGCACGGATGACCGCGATGACGTCCTCGGCGGCATCGGATACGGACAGCGCGAGGAAGCGCGTGTCAGGCAGCTCGCTGCCTATCGCCTCGAGCACGGCGAGCCCGCCGCCGTCAGGCATGTGCACGTCGAGCAACACGACATCGGGACGGTGCTGGCGAATCGCAGCCACCGCGCTCGACGGGTCGCCCGCCTCGGCCAGAACCTCGACGCGCGTGCCGAGTTCGGCCCGAACCCCCGAGCGAAACATCGCATGGTCATCGATGAGAACAACGGTGGTCATCCGGTCGGCATCCCCAATCGCACCTCAGTGCCTTCGCCAGGCTTGCTGATGATCTCGACCGCGCCGCCGTGGCGTTCCATGCGGGCGGTAATGGAGCCGCGCAGCCCTTGCCGGTCGTCGGCGATGTCGTTCGGGTCGAAGCCGACACCGCGGTCTTTGACGAACACGTGCACCGCGTCCGGCTCGACCTCGGCATAGAGCGAGATCGCCGTCGACTTCGAGTGCTTGGCAGCGTTGACAAGTGCTTCGCGCGCGGCGGCCACGAGGGCAGCAAGATCCTCTGTCATCGCCGCATCGCCGACGACAACGACGTCGACGGTCACTGCGTAGCCGTCCTCGACCTCGCCGGACGTCCTGCGCAATTCGTCCCCCAACTGTCCGCTGGCCGTGCGGTCGCCGTAGAGCAGCGTGCGCAGTTCACGTTCCTGGCCGCGGGCGAGCCGGGCAACCTCGCGCGGCGATTCGGCATTGCGCTGAATGAGCGCGAGTGTCTGCAAGACCGAGTCGTGCAGATGTGCAGCGATGTCGGCGCGCTCTTGCGACCGGATGCGTG
>CAVWFN010000010.1:0-35027 GCA_963754285.1 uncultured Actinomycetota bacterium | reverse complement strand
TGGTCGCGGATCCACCTGTCGCGGATCGACCGGAACCATACTTCGATCAAGATCCTCAGCGCGGCCTGACCACAGCAGCCGCGCGTCAGCCGAGGCTGGGGCGGGAGCGGTGCAGTCTTGGCCCACGAGACTCGACCACCCATTCGAGTTCGTGCACCCACGAAACCGCCGCCCACCCCGCGGAACGGCGGTAGAACGCGACCGTTGTCGTCCCGCACGACAATCGCACCACGTGCAACCACAGCGGCCGGATGACCACAGCCAGGTAAGCCGCCGCGTCACCGCCGGCCGAGGCTGGGGCGAGAGCGGTGCAGTCTTGGCCCACGAAAGTCGACCACCCCATTCGATGCTCGTGCACCCACGAAACAGACGGCGACACCACGGACCGGCGGCAGGAGCGCGACCGTTGTCGTGCAGGACGACAACGAGAATCTGCTTGTGGAATAACGCGATTCTCGCTCATGCAGACCCGAGAATTGTCAGACCCTGCGGTTAGCGTGCGGGTTATGACACAAGGTTCTGTTGCCAGCTATGACGTTGATCCGTGGACGCTCACCCTGGATGAGCGGTTCGCCGGGTTGCTCGATGCGCGACGCGAGATCGCGCGCGTCCAGGCACGCGAAGCGCGGTTCATCGCGGCGATCGCCGACGACCCGCGCAAGGATTCGCCGGCACCAGTCGTCGAGAAGGAATACGTCCGCGACGAACTGCGGGCAGCGTTGGGCGAGTCCGCCGTGAGCGTCACGTCGCGGATCGAAACAGCCCGCACCCTGGTGCACCGACTCCCCGTCACGCTCGAGTCGATCGAGTCCGGTACAGGGCTCACGATGCGGCACGTGCAACTGTTGGCCGACGCGATCATCGACCTGCCGGACGAGGACGCGACGATCGTGGAAAAGGCATGCGTGCCGTTCGCGGCCGGACGTGACCTGTCCGCGTTCGCGCGCAAGGTCCGTCGTGAAGTTGTCGCCCTCGACCGTCGAACGATGGAACAACAGCTCGCCGCCTTCCTGGCCAAGGCCCTCAAGCAGCGCCGGGTCTACACCTACCCCGACCATTACTGCGCCGCCATCGCACACTTCGCAGCCGTGCTGCCCGCCGAAGGCGCCCAGGCGTTGATGACCGCCCTCGACGTCGCCGCCGAACAGCACGACCCGGACGACGACCGCACCAAGGATCAACGCCGAGCCGACGCCCTGGTCCAGATGGGGCTCGACGCGTTGAATCGCTTCGATGCCTGCCCGCACTGCCGCAACGTCGCCGTACCCGAACCGACCGTTACTGACGACTCGATTGTCGTTCCGGACGACAATCCGGCCACGACGCAACTCCCGCGCTATACCGGGCTACGTCCCACGATCCAAGTCTCGGTCGCGCTGTCGACCCTGCTCGGGCAGGACAATCAGCCCGCCGAGCTCGACGGCCACGGACCGATCCCCGCCGCGCTGGCACGGCGGCTGGCCGACGACCCCACCGGCACCTGGCGCCGACTCGTGACCGACCCACTCGGCAAACTCCTCGACCACGGCCGCACCGTCTACAAGCCACCCGCAGCCCTACGCGACTTCATCATCGCCCGCGACCGCACCTGCCGCTTCCCTTCCTGCAACCGACCCGCCTGCCGCTGCGAACTCGACCACATCCTCGCCTGGGACGACAACGGCCAGACAAACGAACCCAACCTCCAAGCGCTGTGCTGCCGACATCACCACATGAAGCACGACACCGACTGGACCGTGGAACGACGACCTGACGGAACCACGATCTGGACCGATCCCGCCGGCAAGACCTACCTCGTCGACCCGGCCACCTACCCCATCGACCACACGATTGTCGTCCCGGACGACAACGAGAGCGGCAAGGCCGACGACCCAGCTGCTTGACCGTGTCGAATTCGGCGGCAGCCGTCCGACGTAGTCACGACAGCACGCCGGACCGCACCACGGAGACAGCGATGGGCAAGATCCGTGCGCGCGAGTTCATCAGCCTCGACGGCGTCTTCGAAGACCCACGGTGGACGGCGCCATTCGGTCTCGTCCCACGGGCCGACGAACTGAGCGCTCACTCCTCGCCGATGTCCTCGTTCCACAGCTCGGGATTCGCGGCGATGAAGTCAGTCATCATCTGCACGCACCCGGCGTCGTCGAGCAGCACGACCTCGACGCCGTTCTCGGCGAGCCAGTCGTGGCCGCCGTAGAACGTGCGCGCCTCGCCGATCACGACGCGCGAAATGCCGAACTGCCGGATCAGCCCGCTGCAGTACCAGCACGGCGACAGCGTGGTCACCATCGTCGTACCGCGGTACGAGCGCTGCCGTCCGGCGTTGCGGAACGCGGCCGTCTCGCCGTGAATCGACGGATCGTCGTCCTGCACGCGAAGGTTGTGTCCACGGCCGAGCACCGTGCCGTCACGACCGATCAGCGCGCCGCCGATAGGAATGCCACCCTCGGCCAGGCCCGCCCGCGCCTCCTCGACCGCGACTGCGAGCCACGCTCGATAGTCGGGCTCGGTCACTTCGCTGCGGTCTTCGACGTGCCGCTGAACGTGCGGAACAGCGCGGCATACAACACTGCTGCCAGCACGAAGCCGACCTCGAAGGTCAGGTCGCCGAGGCCGGGATGGGCGTTGGCGATCGGGCCGGTGTAGTCGGTCTGTGCCGCGAACAGCCAGATCGACAACGCACCGCCGACGAGCATTGCGATCGGGCCGGCCCAGTTCGTGTAGCGCTTGTCGCCCAGCAACTCCTGAATGTCCTGCCCGCGCCGCAGGATCCGGTCGACGAACACGACGCCGAGCCACGGTCCGATCCAGTACGCGATGATCAGCAGGAAGTTCTCGTAGTCCTCACCGGCGTTGTTGAGGCCGCCGAAGGCCACGAGCAAGCCGATGATTCCGAACGCCACGGCAACGGCCGCGCGAGCGGCGTGCGTCGGCAACCGGATGCCGAGGGCCATGAACGACACCGAACCCGAATAGATGTTGATCGCGTTGGCAGCGATCGCGCCGATGCAGATGCACGCGAGGACGAGCTTGCCGAGCCAGGTCGAGAGCAGCGAGGTGAACGCGGACGGCGCGACCGCCGTACCGCCGGCGGTGACCACAGCGGAGCCGGTGATCTCGAGCAGGGTGCACGACAGGAACACGCCGAGGCCGGCGTAGACGGCAACCGGCGTCTTGCGGGTGTCCGGCGCGAGATAGCGCGTGTAGTCCGACGCGTACGGGTTCCACCCGGCGGCGTAGCCGAAGGTCGCGCCGAACATGACGAGGAAGCCGCCGATACCGCCGGTGTTGTGCACCGCACCGGGATGCGCCTTGGTCAGAGCGACGACGCACGCGACGACGAACACGATGGTGAGGACGGGGAACGCGTACTTCTCGAATGCGTGCACCAGGTTGTGACCGAAGAACGCGATCAGGATCTGGGCGACGACCACGATGACCAGGCACAAGCCCTTCGGCATACCGTCGAAGAGCGCATTGAGCGCGAGCGCGCCGCTGACGCTGTTCACCGCGAACCAGCCGATGCCCGCGACGAGCGAGTTGATGCCCGCCGGGAGGATGTTGCCGAGGAACCCGAATCCGCTCCGGCTGATCACCATCTGGACGAGACCGTGCTGCGGTCCCCACGTCGAGAGCACACCCTGCGCGATCGAGCCGAGTGCGGTGCCGAGCACGATCGCCACCACCGACTGCCAGAAGCCGAGACCGAAATACAGCGGGCCGAGGATCCCGACACCGACCGTGGCGAACTCCATGTTCGGGCTCGTCCAGGTCCAGAACAGCTGCCGCGGCGTGCCGTGGCGCTCGTCGAGCGGGATGAATTCCACCCCGCCGGGTTCGACGGCGACAACGCGATCGCCGTAGTTCCGATTCGGGTCGTCAACGATCGGCAGGGTGCTCGTCACGCGCACACTCTTACACGACCCGAGTGTCGCGCCTGTTACACGGGGTACGGGATTACCGGCGAGTAGGGCATGCTCGATCCATGGCCTGGCATCGCCTCGAGTCCGTGGACGAGTCGTTCTTCGTGACCGCGGACCACCGCTACGAGTTCCCGATCGACCTCGACGTCCCGCCCGAGCGGGTGTGGGAATCGATCGCATCGGACGAGAGCGTCGCCGCATGGGGCCTGGGCGTGCAGTCGCTGCGCTGGACCTCACCACGTCCGTTCGGGGTGGGGACGACCCGCGAGGTGAAGCTCCCGCTCGGGATCATGACCGTCCGCGAGCGGTTCATAGCGTGGGACGAGGGCAAGCACTACGCCTTCGAGGTCTACGAGGCGAACCGCAACATCTACCGACGCTTCGCCGAGAACTACGTCGTCGAGCCGCGCGGGACCGGATCGCGGCTGACGTGGACGATCGCGGTCGAGCCGCAGCCCAAAATGCGCCGCCTCGTCGATCTCGGCCGCCCGCTCAACCGCCTCGCGTTCGGGCAGTTCGCCCGCGGCGCGCGCAGCTACTTCGCCAAGCATCCGTAAGGGAAATATCGTCTGCGTATGGGAGTCGACGGCGTCCGGCTCTCGCTGTGGCGCGCCGCGTCGGTCTACCGGGCCGTCACCCTGGCGTTCTGCCTGTACTTGATCTACGTCCGGTGGACCGACCTCTACGCACACGCAGCCGTCGCCGAAGTCGCGGGCGCCGCGATGGCTGCAGTCACGGTCGCGATGGTGTGGCTCGGCTGGACGGGCCGAGCGCACCGGCTGTGGCTGGTCGTTGCCGACGCCGCGGCCACGGGCGCGCTCACCCTCGTCACGATCTGGGCGCAGACCGGGCCGCAACGCCACGGCGGCATGACCACGCTCACGACGATCTGGGCGGCCGGCCCGACGCTCGAAGCGGGCATCGTTGCCGGCTGGGTCGCCGGACTGCTCGCGGCGCTCGTCCAGGCCGCGTTCTCGGTGATCGTCCGTGCCGGCTATGACGGCCGGACGGTGTACGACGCGATCATTCTCGTCGTCGCCGGCAGCATCGTCGGCTACGTCAGCTCATTGGCTGTCCGGTCGGAGGCACAACTCGAAGCGGCAGCCGGCGCACGCAGCGCCCTGCTCGAGCGCGAGCGTCTCTCGCGCACGGTGCACGACGGCGTGCTGCAGATCCTCGCGCTGGTACATCGGACCGGACGCGACGATCCCGGCGAGTGGGGTCGGTTGGCCCGCGAGGCCGGTGAGCAGGAGGCGAAACTGCGCGGGTTGATCGCGTCCCGCGGCGAACCTCCCGAGGACTTCGGAACCGCACTCCGCGGGTTGCGCAGCGACCGCGTCAGCGTGTCGGCTCCCGCGACGACACCGCCCCTTGCGGCACACGCGGCGACCGAACTCGTCGCAGCCGTCCGCGCTGCCCTGCACAACGTCACCGAGCACGCCGGCCCGGCAGCGCACGCGTGGGTGTTCGTCGAGGACACCGACGACGCGGTGCGCGTGACCGTGCGCGACGACGGTGTCGGGTTCGAACCGGGACGCCTGGCCGAAGCTGAACGCGAGGGCAGACTTGGCGTCGCGTCCTCTCTGCGCGGACGCATCGAGCAACTCGGCGGCAGCGTGCACATCACGGCTGCGCCCGGTCAGGGGACGGTCGTCGAGATGGCGGTGCCGCTCACATGAGCGACGACCGGACAACGGTGATGATCGTCGACGACCACCCGATCTGGCGTGATGCCCTCGAGCGCGATCTCGCCGCCAACGGCTACATCGTCGTCGGCGCCTTCGGCGACGGCGAGGCCGCCGTCCGCGCCGCACCGGCGCTGCGACCCGATGTGGTGCTGATGGATCTTGCGTTGCCGGGCATGTCCGGCGTCGACACCGCAGCCGCGCTCGTCGCGAGCGATCCATCGGTGCGCGTGCTGATGCTCTCGACCTCGGGCGAGGACGAGGACGTGCTCGCCGCGGTGAAGGTCGGGGCGCGCGGCTATCTCGTCAAGTCCGCCCGCGCGGCCGAGGTGCTGGACGCCGTCCGCCGCACCGCTGACGGTCGCGCCACCTTCTCCCCCGGCCTGGCCGGTCTGGTGCTCGGCGAGTACCGCCGGATCAAGCGCGACGAACCCGATCCGCTGGCGGTACTGACCGACCGCGAGACCGAGATCCTGCGGATGGTCTCGACCGGCCGCACCGCGCGCCAGATCGCCGAGGCCCTCGTCGTGTCGCACCGCACGGTGCAGAACCACATCCAGAACACGCTGCGCAAGCTGCAGCTGCACAACAAGGTCGAGCTCACCCGCTGGGCTGTGGACCACGGCATCGCGGAATGACGCGCCGACCGTAAAGCCACGATCGCCCCGATGGCGGAGTTACCGTCGGATCATGACGGTGCGAGTACGCGTCCTGGCGGCCGGGATTGCGCTCGTCCTGGCGGCCAGTGGATGCGCGCACCGCACCGTCCCCGGGCACACCGTCTACAAGACGGTGACCACCACCCCGCCTGCACCGACTCCGTCGCCGTCCCTGACGCCGTCGACCTCGCCGGTCGCGAACGTGACCACGCATAGCAAGCACCCGCCGGCGCCGCCGAAGCCGAAGTACACGAAGTTGCCCGGCACGTGCAAGACGCTGCTGAACGCCGACGCGATCAACAAGGTGCTCGGACAGAAACTCGCCGGAAGCATCTCCTACGGCGTCGGTGGCAGCGACCCGACCATCAACCGGCTCACCTTCATCGACTGCAAGTACGGCAACATCCGCGGCAAGGCGCCGGTCGCCGAGATCCGGGTCAGCCTGTATCGCAGCGCGGGTGACGCCGCCGATCGCATCCAGGCGACCATCCAGGACTTCGAGCAGCACGGCGCGTCCGCCAGCACCACGACGGTCGGCGGGCAGCACGCGACGTTGCTGCTCGGCGCGAACATGCTGGCCTACGGCCCCACGCTGGTGAAGGTCGCCGGCGTGCGCACCATCGCGATCACGATGCGTCCCGACTGGGACAACGTGCAGAAGCTGCTGCCCGCGCTCGCCGGGCTGGCGATGCGCAAGACGACGCCGCGCTGACCCGATGAGCTACGCGGTTTCGGCGGCCGCCGCTCGGCCGGCCGCCCGACCGCTGAAGACGCAGCCACCGAGGAACGTGCCTTCCAGCGACCGGTAGCCGTGGACGCCGCCGCCGCCGAACCCGGCAACCTCGCCCGCCGCGTAGAGGCCGGGGATCGGTGCGCCGTCGGCGCCGAGGACGCGCGAGTCGAGGTCGGTGTTGAGGCCGCCGAGCGTCTTCCTCGTCAGGATCGACAGCCGCACCGCGATCATCGGGCCGGCCTTCGGATCGGTCAGCTTGTGCGGCGACGCAACGCGCGTGAGCTTGTCCGGAAGGTAGGTGCGTGCCTGGCGCAACGCGGCGACCTGCAGATCCTTCGTGTACTCGTTGTCCATCTCGCGGTCGCGGGCGAGAATCTCCTCGCGCACCGTCTGCGGGTCGAGCAGCGGCGAGTCGGTGACCTTGTTCATCCGCTCGATCAGCTCGTCCAGCGTCTCCGCCGAGACGAAGTCGACGCCCTTGTCGAGGAACGCGCGAACGGGCGGCGGCATGTCGGCGCGCGCACGGTCGAGCACCTGCCGCACCGACTTCGAGGTCAGGTCGGGGTTCTGTTCCTGGCCGGACAGCCCGAACTCCTTGCCGATGATCTTCTTCGTCAGCACGAACCAGGTGTGCTCGTGGCCGGTCGTCATGATGTGCTCGAGCGTGCCGAGGGTGTCGAAGCCGGGGAACAGTGGCACGGGTAACCGCTTGCCTGTTGCGTCGAGCCAGACCGAGGACGGCCCGGGCAGGATGCGGATGCCGTGGTTCGTCCAGACCGGGTCGTAGTTGTGGATGCCCTCGACGTAGTGCCACATGCGGTCGCGGTTGACGACGCGGCCGCCGGCGGCCTCGGTGATCGCGATCATGCGCCCGTCGACGAAGTCGGGGACGCCCGCGATCATGTTCTTCGGCGGGGTGCCCATCCGTGGGGGCCAGTTCTCGCGCACGAGGTCGAAGTTGCCGCCGATGCCGCCCGAGGTCACGAGCACGGTAGGCGCATGCAGCTCGAAGTCTTCGACGACCTCGCGCGAACTCGGTGCGCTGCGCGGCACGTCCGAGGGTGCGAGCACCGATCCGCGCACGCCGTCGACGGCGCCGTCGGTCATGGTCAGTTCGTCGACGCGATGGCGGAACGCGAAACGCAACTGTCCACGCTCGGCAGCCTCCTGTGCGCGCGCCGCGAACGGCGCCACGAGGCCCGGTCCTGTCCCCCAGGTGATGTGGAAGCGCGGGACGGAGTTGCCGTGCCCGTTGGCGGTGTAGCCGCCTCGCTCGGCCCAGCCCACGATGGGGAACCACCGCACGCCGCGCTGATGCAGCCACGACCGCTTCTCACCTGCTGCGAAGTGGACGTAGGCCTCGGCCCACCGTCGCGGCCACACGTCCTCGTCGTCGAGGCGGTCGAATCCGGCGGTGCCCTGCCAGTCCTGCCAGGCCAGATCGACCGAGTCCTTGATGCGCATGCGGCGTTGCTCGGGTGAGTTGACGAAGAACAAGCCGCCGAACGACCAGTACGCCTGGCCGCCGAGGTTCTGTGCCGGCTCTTGGTCGACCAGGATCACCCGGCGCCCCGCGTCGAGCAGTTCACTCGTCGCAACGAGCCCGGCGAGACCAGCACCTACGACGATCGCATCGGCGTCCATGCCTCGATCCTGCCGTAGCGCGAGTGGGCAAAGCTACTCGCCGGTACGCAGTCACGCACAATGTGCTCATGGCCGCGTCCCCTGACCTCGCCCATCGCCTGCTCGAGGCCCAGGTCGCCTTTCACGTCCACGAGTTGCGCGGCGCCGGATTCGCCGCGCTGGTCGAGCGTGAAGTCGATCATGCGCTTGCCGACGCGGCACGACTCACGCTCGCGCAGGTGATCACCCGCGAGCAGGTCAAGGCCGTAGCCGGCAAGTACGTGGCTCGCTTCGAGTTGCCGGGTGCGATCCCCGACGTCGTGGGCGAGATCGCGCTGCGCGTGCGGGCACATCCGGCCAACGACGTCGAGCTCGGCGCGGTGCTGCCGCGCCGGCACGTCGCGGCGGCAGCGAACAAGATCGGCGAGCTGCGCGCGGTGCGCGAGTGGCTCGCCGTGCAGATCACCGAAAGCCCGAGCGTGCAGGCGTGGCTGGCCGGCTACCTGCGCTCGCTGATGGCCGGCGCCGTCGATTCGAACCTGCGCCTGGCCAAGAAGGTCCCGGGAGTCTCGCTCGGGCTCTCGCTCGGCGGGAAGCTCGCCGGCGGGGCCGTGCGCGAGGCGGATCAGCGCAGCCGTGAGATGGCAGATCAAGCGGCCGTGGCCATCCTGCAGCGCTCGCGCGAGAACATCCTCACCTCAATGACCGACGAGGACGTCGAGGCTGCGGTACTCGAGGTCTGGGACTCGGCGTCCGGACGCACGATCCGCGAGCTACTCGATGCGATCGACGACGACGATCTCGTCGACGCAGCCTCGATCCTCTACGACGGCTGGTTGGAGGTGCGCGATGAGACCTATCTCGCCGCACTGGTCGACACCGGAGTCGACTACATCTTCGACACCTATGGCGACATGACCCTCGATGCGTTGCTGGGCGAGTTCGGCATCGACCGTGCCGACCTCGTCGAGGAAGCGATGCGGTTCGCGCCGCAGGCGATCGCCGCTCTCGACGAGGCCGGTCTGTTGGCCGAGACGTTGCGCCGCCAGTTCGCCCGCTTCTACGAGTCGGACGAGGCACGCGCGATCCTCGCCGAGTAATTGACTGTCCGCATTGCCGCTGTTGTCCATCGCCAAGCACGTGGCCGGGGCGTAGCGTGCCGGGCACGGATGGGCGAACCATCTATGTTTCGCCAGTCCATGCAGCCCCTGGACCCGGCTGTGCATGAGACGCGACCGTCTGGATCGCGCCGCACAGCGAAGGCGCGGGCGGCGACCAATGAAAATCTCGACCTACAGTCTCCTGCGGTTGGCGGGCTTGTGCGCCATCGTGGCCGGCAGCTGCTACGTGCTCGTCGGCGTGTTCCATCCCCCCAATCTCGCTTCGTCGGTGACCAGCACCCGATGGCAGATCGTGCACGTTCTTGCGTGTGCAGTGTCCTTCTTCGGCGTGCTCGGCATGGCGGGGCTGTACGCGCGGCAGGCAGTGAAGTCCGGCTGGCTGGGGCTGACCGGCTACCTCCTGTTCAGCCTGTGGCTGGTGCTGATCATGGGATTCAGCTTCGTCGAGGCCTTCGTCCTGCCGCGCGTTGCGGCCACCAACCCGTCGTTCGTGCAGTCGTGGATGGGGATGTTCACCGGCCCTAAAGGCACCTTCGATATGGGAGTCCTGCCGACGGTCTGGACGCTGACCGCACCGATCTACATTCTCGGCGGACTGCTCTTCGGAGTCGCGACGTTCCGGAGCGGGATTCTGCCGCGGTGGGCCGGCGTACTGTTCGCCGCCGGCACCGTGCTCGCTCCACTCGCGAGCCAGCTGTCCAACGCCGCGCAGCCGAAGATCGCCATCCCGGTGGGCGTTGCGCTTGCCTGGCTCGGGTATGCCCTCTGGTCCGAACGACAGGCACACGATCTGTCGCCCTCGGCGGCGACGCGACACAGCGCCCCGGCGTGAGCGTCGAGACGACAGCGGCGCCGACGGCAGTAGTTGCGGCGCAGCACAGACGAACCGCGGTGATCGCAGGCGTGTTCTACCTGCTCACCTTCGTGTCGATACCGACCCTCGCGCTCTACCGGCCCGTGAAGCGCGCCAACTACGTCCTCGGCTCGGGCCCGGACACCTCGGCGATCGTCGGTGGGCTCTTGGAGGTTGTCGTTGCCATCGCGGGCGTCGGTACCGCTGTCGTGTTGTTCCCGATACTCAAGAAGCAGAACGAGTCTGCCGCGCTCGGCCTCGTGGCAGCGCGGATTGTCGAGTCCGCAACCATCGTCGTCGGCGTTGCGTTCCTGCTGTCGGTCGTGACCTTGCGATCTTCCGGAGCGGGGGCCGCTGCGATGTCGAGCACCCACGCGCTCGTGGCCATGTACGACCGAATATTCCTCCTGGGCCAAAGCTTCGTTCCGGCGATTTGCGACCTCGTGCTGGGCGTACTTCTGTACAAGTCGCGGCTGGTACCGCGACGTCTGTGCCTCGTCGGGATCGTCGGGGCACCGATCCTCGTCGCGGGCTACCTGGCCGTCCTGTTCGGCGGCATCGATCAGCACGGCTCCGTGGCCGGGCTGTCGGCACTTCCGGTCGCCGCGTTCGAGTTCTCGCTGGGCGTCTGGTTGATCGTCAAGGGATTCGATCGTCAAGCAGCCGCCGACTTGGCTGCCGCGTAGGGCGGCCCAGACCGGCTACCGCTGCGGTTCGGCCAGCGGCCACCCGCCGGCCGCGAGGTGCGCCCGGACGTTGGCGATGTCGGCATCACTCGGCCGCTCGTGCGTGACCATCTCGATCGCGTCGCGGATGGCCTGCGCCGACGTGGCATCGGCTCCGCCTGCGAGTTCCTCGGCGATGGCGTTCAGCTCGTCGTGCGTGAGCTTGCTCGCGAGCAGGGCGAACAGCGGGACGTAGTCCTGCCGGGGCACGCCCTCCGGGTAGCCGGCGCGAAGCCATCCGATGATGGACGACAGGAACGACTGCGAAGCCACGAGGTTTCCTCTCGGCGCTCAGGTGTTGACGATCAGGTAGATACCCCAGGCGATCGCGGCCACAACGACGGCGAAGCAGACGCACGCGGCGGCGATGGCGGCGGGGTTGTTGCCGACGAGTCGGTCCGACTCGGCGTCGACCGGGCCCGAGCCGGCGTGCAGCAGTCGCAGTCCGACGGCGAACAGCGCGGGCAGGCCGGCGCCACAGATCAGCGCGCCGATGACGATTTTCGCCAGTGCGGACAGGTCGATCCAGTCATTCATCGTTCGTGTCTCCTAAGCCGCGACCGGTTCGGCGGGCCGATCCGCGGGTGGCGCGACGGAGCCGGCCCATTCTGCGTTCACGTTGTCATGCCGGACGGCGGTTCGTCGCGAGCGCAGGTAGATGACGACGCCGATACCTATCAACACGGCGAGGACGACCAGGACGCCGGCGTCACCACCGATTCCGTTGGCGAGCGCATAGGACCCGGCTCCGACGACGCCGGCGGACGGCAGGGTGAGCAGCCAGGCCGTGGCCATCCGTCCGGCCACGTTCCACCGCACGGTCGCGCCCTTCTTTCCGACGCCCGTGCCGAGGATCGAGCCGGTTGCGACGTGCGTGGTCGAGAGCGAGTAGCCGAAGTGGCTCGACATCAAGATCACGGCGGCAGAGGACGACTCGGCCGCCATGCCCTGCGGTGACTCGATCTCGACCAGCCCCTTGCCCAGGGTGCGAATGACTCGCCATCCGCCGGCGTAGGTACCGATGCTGATCGCGAGGGCGCAGCTGATGATGACCCAGGTCGGAGCATCGGCGCCGGAGTTCAACGTGCCGTTCGCGATCAACGCAAGCGTGATGACGCCCATCGTCTTCTGCGCGTCGTTCGAGCCATGCGCGAGCGACACCATCGACGCCGACCCGATCTGGCCGAGTCGGAAGCCGTGCGTGCGCGTGCGGCTCGGCACGCTGCGGCTGATCCGGTAGATCAAATACGTTCCGAGCGCGGCGACCACACCCGCGACGATCGGCGAGATCCCGGCCGGGATGATCACCTTCGCGAACAGGTCCTTCCACTGCACGGCGTGCCCGCCGGCGTGGGCGATCATGGAGCCGACGACGCCGCCGATCAAGGCGTGCGACGAGCTCGACGGGATTCCGAGCAGCCACGTCAGCAGGTTCCAGATGATGCCGCCGGCGAGTCCGGCGAACACCACCGTCAGCGTCACCAGCCCGGTGTCGACCAGGCCGCTTGCGATGGTCGCCGCCACGCTGAGCGACAGGAACGCGCCGGCCAGGTTGAGCACGCCCGACAGCCCGACGGCGATCCGGGGCGGGAGTGCCCCGGTCGCGATCGATGTCGCCATCGCGTTGCCGGTGTCGTGGAAACCGTTGGTGAAGTCGAAGGCGAGTGCCGTGATGACGACGACGGTCAGGATCAGATCATTCCCCACGACGCGAGTGTTGCCCCGTCCTGAGCCGGGCGTCACCGGGTCGACGAGATCCGGGCTGACCTTTCATCTGCGGTTCACCCGGTGGCCATGGGGAAGCAACTCACGGTCAGGGCATGTTGTTCGCAAGCGTGCGCGCGGCAGCGGTGAGACGAGTCTTGTTCTGCGCAGGATCGTTGAGCAGCACGAGGTTGATGGACGCCCACAGTCCGTTCTTCTGCACGAAAACGAAGTCGTCCTCCTGCTCGCACTCGTCGCCGATGCCCGGGACGGTGAAGAACTTGTGGTGCAGGTTGTCCTTGTCGATGTGCAGTTGCTGCTTCGCGCCGTCACCGACGAATACCTCGACCTGCGCCTCCGGACCGGTGGTCGGCCCGGTGTACTGGCACGCAGTCTGCGAACCTGCAGGCCCGGCTTCGGTCGGCGCGTTGAGCTTCGTACCGGCGAGCGTGGTGGCGTCGGCCAACGGCAGCAGCTTGCACGGATCCGGCAACGACTGCGCACCGAACCCGCTCGGCTCGGGGTCACTCGGCGAGGCCGAAACGGTGACAGTTCGCGTGACGATTCGAGTGACGGTGGGGCCGGGCTTGGCCGCGCCCGACGAGCACGCCGCCAGGAAGAGAGTCGAACCGAGAGCGAGGCAAAAGGCGCGAAGCATCGAACCTCCAGAGTTCGAGAGCACGTGGCGGACGATCATTGGCGCGGTGTCACTTGCGAGTCGGACATCGTTGTGACTCCGCGGGGTCCCAGATGGTGAACGACTCTCTCGGCCCGGGCTTGAGAGTGGTGATGGGCTTGACGTTCACGGCCCTCAGGAAGAAGTTGATGATGTCCTTCACCGGTTTGGAGATCGAGTAATCGATCCCGAACACGCCGGTGATCTTGACGCCCGCGTCCGAACAACCGACCGTCAGCGACGAGGTTGGTGGGCTGCCGTCCTTGTCGAAGGCCAGGTCCGCCTCGAGAGCGACGAACGGCCCGACATGGAACAAGGGCGTACCGAAGCCGATGCTGAGCGACCCGTAGAAACTGAGCGCGATGGCGTTGGTCGACACCCCGAGCGAGAGCGCGCTGTTCGAGACGCTGGTGACGACCTTGACGCTCGGGTGCAAGAACGTCGGCTTCAGGCCGTTGAAGGTCACGCCGAGCGGCCCGTCCAGAGCGTATTTGGCGGCTGACTTCAGCACGGCCCGCCCCTGGAGCTGGATCGAGGCCTTGACCCGCAGGGTCACCTGGATCGAGAACGGCCCCAGCGGGATCTGGAACGACTCCGGGATCTCGAACAATGTCGTCGGCTTGTCGCCCTTGCTGTTCTCGGTCGCTGCGTCGAAATCGAAGTAGGCATCGGCCGCGTCGTAGAGCTTCAGCGAGGCCATGATCAGGCTCGACCCGCCGATCTTGACCTCGGCCGAGAGCCGCGGCTTGCCGGTGTCGAAGCCCAGGTCGCCGACCATGCGGCCGTCCGTGCCGTGGTACTGGAGCTTGACGCCGATCGGCGAGCAACAGTGCGGAGTCAGCGTGAAATCGCCCTCGGTCCACGGCTTCGGCTGCTTGGTCGGTTGCGGGAGATTGATACCTGTCGTCTCGCTCGCGTCCGGTGGGTAGGTCGGAATCTTCGGCGGGTGCGGGAGCTTCGGCACCGGCACCTTCGGCACCGGAACGTTCGGCGGGTTCGGGACCGGGATCCCCGGCGCGTCCGCGCGGCCGAGCCGCGTCTCGTGGGCGCTCTGCGACGTGTCCGTGCCGGCCGGGGCGGGGATCTGCTGCGCGCTCGGATCGGACGGATAGGTGTAGTCGAGCGGATCGCTCAGGGCAACGGCACCGTCCGTTGCGAAGTCTCCGTCCTTGATGACGTCGGTGAGCGTGACCGGGCCGAGCACGACCTGCCGGTTGCCACCGGCCACGTTGCGGACCTGCAGGACGCGACCGGACGCGAGCGTGCTGGCCACCATGATCGAGCCGACGTGCAGGCTGCCAGCCCCTGGCGCGGAGCCGTCGATCGTCCAGATGAGGCCGCTGCCGTCGGCAGCGCGGATCGACGACGCACCGCCGCCGATCACGACGACGTCGGGCTGGTAGGTCACGCCGGGGATGTGCCCGATCGACTGGCCGTAGGCGAGCTGGGCGCCGGTCGGCGGCGCCGACGGACGGAGTTGGACGACCGGTCCGCCGCCGCCCGCCCCGGTCGACGCCGAGTCGGAGTGGCCGCCGCCGGTGCATGCGCCGACGATCATCAGCGGCGCGCACATCAGCGCGACACGTCGACGCCTACCGCGCCAGAAGTTCATCGCGCGTCTCCTTCGAGCCAGCTGGCCGGGCTGATGCGGTCCACTCGCCACCCCGCCGCGAGTACGGCGGCACCGACCGATGCCTCGTCGATTCCCTCGACGAACGCGATCACGACCTCGTCTGCCGGCAGATAGACCGCGCCTGCCAGGTGGACGTGCGCCGGCAGGGCCGGGAACGGTTCGATCGGCGTGACATGTGCGCCGGTGTCGTCGTACCGCTCGATGGCGAAGAGGCGAGTGGACACCGCGCGAACGCTAGGAACGAACCGCCGCGAGGGAATCGGGTGATTCCCTACCTATCTCGGGTCGCCATCACCGCACCGAGCTCGGCGCGAGTCGTTATGCCCAGCTTTCGGTACACCCGTGCCAGATTGGCCTCGACCGTCTTGGGGCTGACGAACAGCGCGTCGGCGATCGCGCGGTTCGTTCGCCCTTCGGCGGCCAACCGCGCCACGCGTTCTTCGGTGGCGGTGAGCTGCAGCGGTGCCGGCGGCCGTCCACCGATACGGGCGAGTTCGGCGCGCGTGCGGTCGGCGAGCGCACGCGCACCGAGCGCGTCGAACTCGGCGAGCGCCTGGTCGAGGGCGTCCTTGGCCTGTTTCTTGCGTCGTGACCGACGGTGCACAGAGCCGGCCACGAGCAGGCAGCGCGCCCGCTCGACCGGCACGATGTCGGCCGGCACCGCGTCGCGCGCGGCCGACAGCGCCGCGAGCTGCTCCTCGACCGGCCGTCCGGCCGTCGCTGCCATGAGGACATCGCTACGCGCGAGACCGAGCGCCGTCCACGGCCGCGGCAGGTGCTCGTGGCGGCGACGCAGCCGCGCGTACGCGCGCTCGGCGACAGCAAGATCACCGGCACCCACGCAGGCTTCGACCCAGTCGGCTTCGAACCGGTTGGCCAACGGCTCGATCAGCCCGGTCGCGTCGACGGCATCGGCGAGCTCGGCGTATCTCGCGGCGGCATCGGCGAAGCGTCCACGGGCCAGCGCGACGTTGCCCGCGAGCAGCAGGTTGATGCGCCGGCGCCACCAGTCGTCGGTCTCGTCGGCAAGGCGCAACCCCTCGGCCGCCGCCTCGCCCGCGACGTCCAGATCGCCGACCCCGGCAGCCACCATCCCGGCCAGCCAGTTCTCGGCGATCAAGCCGCTCGCGAGCTGTTCGCCGAGATCGCGCGCGTCGCGGATCCAGCGACGCGCGGCGTCGTAGCGGCAGGCGAACAACTCGGTCTCGCCGAGGTGGGTCATCAGCTCGTGCTGGAACGGCTCGTCGCCCAGGGACACCGCGCGTTCGTACATCCAGGTGAGCCGCACCCGAGCGCGCTCGTGATCATCGATGGCCTTCCAGAAGATGGCCGGGACGGTGCCGGCGAGCCAGCTCGGGTCGTCCCCCTCGAGCAGCAGCGCCTCGTCGAGCAGTTCCATGCGAACCCCTTGGCCGGAACGCACCTCGTTGAAGAACAGCAGCATGAGCGCCGACGCGAGGGTCGCCCGGTCGTCTTGACCGAGCACGCCGCGATGGGACGGGCCGGCTTCACGACTCGGCACCAGCAGCCGGCGGGCCGCGACAGCGTGCTCGGCCGCGATCGCCGGATCGACCACGAACACCGCGAGATGAGCGTGGATACGTCCGGCGAGCGGGGTGTCGGCAGTCGCGGCGGTGAGCGCTTCGCGTGCTGCGCTGGTGGCGTCGGCAACGGCGTCGGCGCTCCAGGCGATCGACGCGCGGAGCAGCAATGCGTCGGCGCGGGCGTCGCCGCTGAGCTCGGCCGCGATTGCCTCTGCCTGCGCGCCGGCGCTCGTGTAGTCGCCGCTGTCGAACCGGCAGTGGACGGCCGTCAGCCGCCGGGCGTGCCGCGCGTCCGGGTCGGTCGGCGGAGTGAGCTCAGCGGCCCGGTCGTAGAACCCGGCTGCGACTTCCGCGGCTCCGCGCGCCCGGGCTCGGGCGGCGGCGCTGTCGATCTCGTCCGCCACGTGCGCATCTGCTGTCGTCGTCGCACGCGCGAGCTGCCGGGCGCGTTCGTCGGGATCGGTGACGACGGCCGCGAGCGCCGCGTGCAACCGCCGCCGGGTACCGGCCGGAATCGCGGCGCGGACCGCGCTGGCGTGGACGGGGTGGGCGAACCGGACGCGGTCGTCGGCACCGACCGAGACGAGGCCGGCCTCCTCGGCGGGATCGAGGTCGGTCGGGTCGGCTCCGGCCGCGACCAGGTCGGGCAGCTGCGGGGTCGACAGCAGCGCGGCGAGCCGCACCGCGTCGCGGCTCGGGGGTGGCAATCCGGACAACGTGGCGGCGACCAGATCCTGCATCGACGCCGCGACCGGCAGATCGTCGCCGGGCGCGAGCGGTACCGGCAGGCGCAGGATCGCGCGCGCCAACTCGATGGCGAGCAGCGGGTTGCCACCCGACTCGTGCGCGACGCGGGCGAGGAGCGGGCGACTGAGCGACACGTCGAAATGCGCGGCGATCAGATGGTGCAGCGGCCCGGCGCCGAGCGGGTTGAGCGAGATCCGGGTGAGCCGCTCCGGCGTGGTGTCGAGACCGAGCGGTGCCGGGTCATCGGGTCCGATCCGACTGCCCACGAGAACCGCGACGTCGGTCAGGCGGCGGAGCACGAACCGTAGGGCTCGTTCGCTCGGCGGATCGAGCCACGGCGCGTCGTCGACGGCAACGATCAGCCTCCCGCCGTTGCGTTCGGCCGCATCGTCGAGCAAGGCGCGGGTTGCGGCGCCGAGCGCCCGCTCGTCGAGCGTCACATCGCTGGCACCCAGCAGCAACGCCGCGTCAACGGCGATGCGCTGCGGCTCGGGGAGCACATGTGCACGGTCGCGCAACGCCTGCAGCAGATCGGCGACCGCGGCAAGCGGCAGCGCGGTCTCTGCCTCGGTCGGCGCACAGCCGACCACGAGATAACCTTCGGCACGAGCGCGATCGACGAGTTCGCGCAGCACGGCCGTCTTGCCGATGCCGGCCGGGCCCGCGAGCAGCACAGCGCGCCGCTTCTGCAGTGCCGTCCACGCCTCGTCCAGCACGGCGTCCCGCCCGACGATCGTGCCCCCCATGGTCACGAGGGTCGCACGACCAAGGGCCCAGCTCCCGCCAAAAACTATGGGCCGGGGGTCGCAGCCGCCGCAGACAACAGCGGCTATGCCCGGCATGTGCTCATTCGACGTATCCGTGCCGCGGGGCATTGACTTCGCGCTGACGCGCGGAGAAATCTAGGCGAGCCGGACAGAGCGACGCAAGCCGGTGACGCTCGCCGGCGGATGCGGTATACGCGCAGAGGGAGCGTTTGCCATGGCGAAGTCGAACGACAAGGCCGATTCCGAACTCGAGGCGTTCAGCAGCGAATTCCGAAAGATGGTTGGTGGCGCCATCGTCAACGGTCTGATCAACCCAACCATTGTGTTGCCGAATCTGCGGGCTGCAGCAGATTACAGCCAGGACTCGACCGGCAACTACACGCAAAGTGGTGGGGGGAACCACAACCAGACCGGCGGTGACTACAACCAGTCGGCGATATTCTCGAACCCGGCGCTCATTTTCGAGGCATCTCAGCTTGAACAATTGCGTTCTCTTGAACGCTGATTAGCGACGTGTGCGCCCAGAGCGCAGCACGATTGACACCGCCTGGCGAAGCAGACGATCGTGATCTGTTCGATCCGAGCCTGCCAGATTCTGTCGAGACACTCGAAGTCGTCTTCAAGATCGCAGAGCGGTGCAATATCGACTGCACCTATTGCTACTACTTCAACATGGGTGACTCGTCCGCGCTGTCACGACCAGCGATCGTGAGCGAGAGGGTCGCTGCACAACTCGGCAGCTGGATCGCCGACGGGTGCCGAGAACTGCGGATTCCGCGTGTGCGACTCGCCTTTCATGGCGGAGAACCAATGCTGATGCCGCCGGCGAGATTCAGGCAGATCTGTGAGGCACTGCGCTCCAGCATCGACCCCGTGGCCGATCTGGGCCTCGCGATCCAGACCAACGGCACCATTCTCAACGATGAGTGGCTCGCCGCATTCTCCGATTTTGACATCAGCATCGGTGTGAGCATCGACGGGGACCGCGCCGCACAAGACCGATACCGCCTGGATCGTCACGGCAAATCAACCTTTGCCAAGACCGTCGCCAACCTCGAGAGACTTCGGAAGTGGGCTGAGTCGGATCCGCGGCGGATGCCATCGACGATTACCGTGCTCGATCGTGCCAACGACTACCGGGACGTGTATCGCTTCCTGCGCGGGCTCGGCATCTGCCGGATGAGCTTTCTGCTCCCGGACCGGAACGCCGAGGACCCTGACGGCGTCTTGCAGTCCGAAACCATTCCTTATGGTGATGCCCTTCTGGAGATCTTCGAGAGTTGGTTGTCCGAGGACGATCCGAATGTGTATGTGCGTTTCATCAGTGATGCGCTCACGCATTTCGATATTCACGAGGCCCTGCCCCCGCGCGATGCCGTCGTTCCCAGCGGCAAGAAGCGCGTCCAAATCATCGTCGCCCGCAGTGACGGAACTGTGGCTGTGGACGACACTTTTCTGCCGGCGCTCGGGTGGTACTCCGAGACGCCGAGTGTGGCGATCAGCTCTGCGTCGCTGCGTGACTTCTTGTCGCGCGACGTGTTCAGCACTATTGAAAGAGCTACCTCGACCTTGCCGACCGCCTGCCGGACGTGTCAGTGGCGCGAGGTATGCCGCGGTGGCGATCTGGAGAATCGCTGGTCGCAAGAGCGCGGATTCGACAATCCGTCCGCCTATTGTTCGGCGTACAAGCGTCTGTACGCGGGTATGTGCCACGATCTCGCTGCGCAGGGTTACCCCCTCGACGTGCTCCGTGATCGATTCGAGTACGAGGAGGCGACATGACCGCCGCCGCGCGCGACTCCCAGTCGGCCATGGATTGGCTCGTCCATCCGAGTTCGTGGTCGACATTTCTCGACCAGACGTGGGAACAGCGTCCGGCGCACATCCAACGCAGCGATCCGACTTACTTCGCAGAGTTGATGCGGCTCGGCGACCTTGACCAACTCCTCGAGTACGGCTCGCTTACCCCGCCCCGCATCAGAATCGCGCTGCGAGGCGATTCGGTCCATCCGGATGAGTACGTGCGCCAGGACGGCAGCCTCGACCTGCACTCGGTCCGCCGTCTGTACGCGAGCGGTCAATCTCTGATTCTGAATGGGCTCGAGCACGTTTCGCCGTCTGTTGGGCGACTGGTGCAAGCCATGGTGCGTGAGTTGTCGTACCGCGTCGAGGCAAACGCCTATCTGACGCCGGCCGGCGAACAAGCGTTCAAACCGCACTACGACACGCACGAGGTGCTGGTCCTGCAACTGCACGGGTCCAAGCATTGGCGACTCTATGGCGCGCCGTACCCGTATCCGCTGCCGACCACCACACCGAGCGACGGTGTTGACGTGTCGGGACAGGATCCGTCGATGTCGGTGAAGTTGCATCCCGGTGACTGCCTGTACGTACCGCGCGGCTGGATCCACGAGGCCGCATCGTCGGCGGAGACCTCGTCGTTGCACCTCACGCTGGGCATCCACCCGCCGACGTGGTCCGACCTCATTTCCAGTGCCATCCAGATCGAGGCGCTGCGACGGCCTGAGTTGCGCCGGTCACTTCCCGTCGGATTCCTGCGCGACCAGCCCGCACCGGACTTCGCTGCCGAACTGGGACGTCTGCTCTCGACCATCGGCGGGCCCGCGGTGGCTGCCGAGGCCGCGGCGAGCCTGCACGACCAGTACCTGCGAGCGGTGCGTCATCCGTCTCCCGGAACGATGATCCAGGATCTCGACGGCATCGTGAACATCGACATTCACACGAAAGTCGTCCGCCGTCACGACTCGGCGGCTCGTCTGATCCACTTCCCCGATGCAGTCGCGATTCAATTCGGCACCGCGGTGGTGCGGGGTCCCCAGCACTACGCAACGGCTATGCACTTCGTGCTCACCTCCGATTCGGCATTCAGCCTCTCCGATCTCCCGGGTCTCGACGACGACCAGCGAATCGCGCTCGCGAGACAGCTGATGACCGAGGGGCTGCTCGACCCCGCGCACCGAGACACCGTGTAGCCGCCTCCGTCGTAGTCGCTCACGTCGGTAGCGCCGCCGCCTCCGGCGGGAGGCCGGCGCGGTGCGGCAGCGCCCGGATTCTGGAGCCGCCTGTCGGGTTCGAACCGACGACCTATCGCTTACAAGTTGCGGCCGTGGCGTTCCGGGCGGATCGGGTGGTGGCTGAGCACCCCGGAATCCGGGGTTTCTCATGCCGACGACCCTGCCACGTGAAGCGGCCGTGCGCTACTACTGGCCCCCACGGTGGCCCCCATTCGAAGATCCACCGCGGGCCGTGAGCTTGAGCGCCAGCCGTCATGCACGTCCTGCCACCCGACCAGTCGCCCTCCTCAACAAGACCGTCTCCTGCCAGCGCGACCCACCCAAACCCAGACGACCTCCACCAGTCGTCCCGACTCCGCCGACACTCACTTCACCGCCACGCGTCTTGCACTCGTGAGTGCTTCCCCGACGCCAGTGCCGTCAGAGCATGGGCGATATTTTCGAAGCAGGCCGCATCCGATGACGGTGTCGATCCGGCGGATGAGCCTTGGCAGGGGCTTCGAATACTTGATGTCGTCGGTCGCGCGCGGTGACGGAGCCGCGCCAAGCGCGCAAGCGTTGACCCGGTACTACCTCGAGTCCGGCACGCCGCCCGGCCGGTTTCTCGGCACCGGGCTTGCCGGTCTGGCAGACGGCGCCGGTGTCGCGTCGGGCACGGAAGTGTCCGAGGAGGCACTGTGGTGGCTGCTCGGGATGATGTCCGACCCGGTGACCGGGCAACCGCTCGGGCGCCGCCCGCAACGACTTCCCGCACCGCTGCGACAACGCATCGCAGACCGAATCGCAGCCCTACCGCCGTCGCTGTCAGCGCAGGACCGCTCCGCTGCCGAAGCGGCGATCACGATCGACGAGCAGCACCGACAGGAACGGCTGGGGCGTGCCGTAGCGGGCTTCGATCTGACTTTCAGCGTCCCCAAATCGGTGTCGGTGTTGTGGGCGCTTGCCGACGCCGACACCCAAGCCGCGATTCATCGCGCGCACCGCGACGCGATCGACATCGCGCTGAGCTGGGCCGAGAAAAACATCGCGTTCACCCGCATCGGTGCCGGCGGTCGAGTGCAAGTGCCGGTGCGCGGACTGATCGCGGCCGCGTTCGATCACTGGGACTCCCGCGCTGGCGACCCGCATCTGCACACCCACGTCGTGGTCGCCAACCGCGTCCAGACCGAAGACGGAATATGGCGATCACTCGACGGAGCAACACTGTTCCGCTACACCGTCGCGCTGTCCGAACTGCACGAAGGAGTGCTGCAGGACCTGCTTACCGACCGCCTCGGCGTCGCCTGGACAACGCATCCGCGGCAGCACTCGCTCACCCCACGCTGGGACATCGACGGCATCCCGACGGCACTTCTCGATGAGTTCTCCACCCGCTCCCGTGCGATCGACGCGGCCAAGGACGAGCTAGTCGCTGCGTTCGTCGCACAGCACGGCCGACACCCGACCAACGTCGAAGTGCTCCGGCTGCGGCAACAGGCCACGCTGCAGACCCGCCCGCACAAGACCCGCCACAGCCTGGCCGAGCAGATGGCCGGCTGGCGCGCACGCGCGTCCAGTCATGCTGATGTCCGCGCGATTCGCCTCGCCGATTATCAGAACCGGCGACTGCTTCCCGCGCTGTCGAGCGACACGTTCGAGGCAGGGATGCTCGACGCGCTCGCCGCATCTGCGCTCGAAGCGGTCGCCTCGAAGCGCGCTGTGTTCGGTGAAGCCAACGTGCTCGCCGAGGTCCACCGCCAGCTGCACGGCGCCCGCTTCGCCACTGCGTTCGACCGGCTGAGCGTCGTCGGACAGATCACGCACCGCGCGCTCAGCGACGCGCTTCCCCTCGACAATCCTCTCGGCAACCCGGTCGGCATGGTGCCGCAACACCGTGGCGCCGCCCGCTACACGACCGCCACGATCCTCGACGCCGAAACCCGCCTGCTCGACGCCGCCCGCGACCTCGACGCCCCGGTCATCGACGACCTCGCACTGTCGATCTTTCGACCACGAAACCGCGGTTGAGCCACGCCAGCGCGAAGCGATCACCTCGATCGCCACCTCCGGCCGCGCCCTCGATCTGCTCGTCGGCCCCGCCGGCGCCGGCAAGACCACCACCCTCGCCGCACTGAAGAACGCATGGGAACGCGAGCACGGGCCGGGCACCGTCATCGGACTCGCTCCCTCTGCCGCGGCCGCACAAGTGCTCGCCGACGAGCTCGGCATCGCGTGTGAGAACACCGCGAAATGGCTCGTCGAACAAGACCGCAACCGCGAGCGAGACGACAGGATCGCGGCACTCGAACGCGAGATCGCCGCCAACGTGCTCCAGCCCGAGCACCGCACTCGCACGCGATCTCAGAGCGAAGTGCAATGCCATCGAGGCCGAACAACAGCGGTGGAGCATCCAGCCCGGCCAGCTGGTGATCATCGACGAAGCCAGTCTCGCCGGCACGCTGGTGATCGACATGATCGCCAACGACGCCCGCGACATGTACGCCAAGGTCCTGCTGGTCGGTGACTGGGCCCAACTCGGCGCCGTTGACGCCGGCGGCGCCTTCCACATGCTCGCCACCGACCGACGCGACACCCCGACGCTCTCCGACGTCCATCGCTTCGCCGAAGACTGGGAAGCCGACGCCTCGCTCCAACTCCGCAGCGGCAACACCGCCGCGATCAACGCCTACCTCGACCACGGCCGCGTCCACAGCGGCGACCGCGACCAGCTGCTCCACGACCTCGTCGACGCCTGGCACACCGACACCCAGCACGGACTGGACAGCATCATCATCGCGACCGACGACGCCTCCGTCCGCGAACTCAACGGCATCGCACAAGCGCACCGCCGCGACGCCGGGGCGGTCGAGCCCGGTAACACCGAGCTGTCCGACGGACACACCGCTGGCGTCGGCGATTCCGTCGTCACCCGCCGCAACGACCGCCGACTGCGCATCGCCGATCAGTGGGTCAAGAACGGCGACACCTGGACCGTGACGGCAACGCACACCGACGGGTCGATCACCGTCAGCGATCACCGGGACTGCACCATCCAGCTTCCCGCCGACTACACCCGCGACCACGTCGAACTCGGCTACGCCGCCACCGTTCATCGAGCCCAAGGCCGCACCGTCGACACCGCCCACGCTTTGATCCACGACACTGCAACCCGCGAGGGCCTCTACGTCGCTGCCACCCGAGCGCGCGCGGGCAACCACCTGTACCTCACGACTGAAGCGACGGGCGACGTCGACAACCTCGCCCCCGACGATGCGACAAGCGACGAGACCGACCGCCTAGCACGCATCCTCGACCGCGCCGCAGAAACGGCGGCCGCGCACGCTTACTTGCGTCTTCGAGCCGACCAGTTCCAAGTCGCGACGACGGTTGATGCGGTTTCGACCGTCGAGACGGTCGTCAGCTCTCGCCGGTGGACGGACCCAAGCCTGCCTCACCGTGGCATTACCGTCTGACGGGGCCGATCGCTCTCGTATCCTATTACAGATCTGTCTATACTTTTGTATATGGACCTATCTGATCCGACACGAGCAGTGACCGGCCAACTGGACGGGACTGTATTAGCCGTTCTGGCTAGCGCCGGCACGCCGCTCACGGTAGGACAAGTCGCCGAGCGAGCCGCGCGCGGCTCGGAGATCGGCATCCGCAAGAGCTTGTCCCGGCTCATCGCACAGGGGATCGTGCGCGCAACCCTGATGGGCCGCAACCAGGTCCACGAGCTCAACCGTGACCACGTAGCGGCGGAAATCGCGGTCGAGCTTGCCGGGCTTCGCAAGAAGCTGTGGAAACTGTTCCGTGACGAGCTCCGCGGATGGCGTGTTCGGCCGCTGTACGCGGCAGTGTTCGGGTCTGCCGCTCGCGGCGATGGGGACGAAGACAGCGACATTGACCTGCTGTTGGTGCATCCACTGTTCCCTGGTGAGCCGAAGCCGCGTGGCAAGGGGTGGGCCGCGGCTCGCGACATGCTTGGCGATTACGCCGCCGAGAGCGCCCGGGCCGACCCGGAGCCACAGTGGCAACGCCAGCTCGACATCCTGCGGCCGAAGGCCGAATCTTGGACCGGAAATCCACTCCAAATTGTGGATCTCTCCTTCGTTCAGTGGCGGCGGCCCGACGATGCGAGCGAGCTGCTACTCAAGGAAGTTCTGCGCGATGGTGTCGAGCTCGTAACGACGACAACCGCGTCAATGTGGGCGGGTACGAAGGCGTCTCATGCCTAGAGCCCAGCGGACGACACCCGCCTCGAGCACCGAGGCACGGGTCCGAGCGCGGGCGGCGGAAGCATATGTCGAAGTCGCCGAACTGGTGTTGCTCGACGCTCACCGAACCGAGATGCCGGGTGTCGCCGCATCCCTCGCAGTCTTGGCCGGCATCGCCGCATCCGATGCCATCTGCGCAGCCCGACTCAGCAAGATCCATCGCGGCGACGACCATCGTGCCGCGTCATCTTTGCTAGCCCAAGCCACCCCAGACGGGCGAAAGCTCTCGGCTGTGTTCCTTCGCCTAATCGATCTCAAAGACCAGGCGCACTACGGCGTTGTCGCGATTCCAGCCGCAAGATCACGAACGACGGTGAAGTGGGCCCGTCAACTCACGGAGCGAGCCCGTGAGGAAGTGGATCGCTAACCGTCGCCTCGCGAGCGTGCAGATCGCCGATTCTGCTCGGCCATCGCGTCCTGCTCAACGCGCACAGAACGATCGAAGGTTGCCCGCTCGGATAAGGCGACAAGAGCCCTTCTGTACCGTCCCCGCACGCCCAGCTCGACGCAGCCCGCGTCCGTGCCGGTCGACCGCAGTTGGGCCGGCAACCATTACTGTCGGAGGTGCAGGCCACACTCCACGGGTCGCATTACGGGAGGCAGCTATGGCTCGGAGCAGCTTGCTGCGCAACCTCCTCGCTGCGTGGTCAGCAAGCGATGATCAGCGGTTCATCACCGCCGCCCGGGCCGTCATTGACGACGAGTTGCGCAAGGGCCACACCCTGCTCGCCGCCGACCTAGAGCGTGCGCTGAAGGATCCTCGCCGTCCAGGTGGTGACCAGACGCGCAGCCTTCGCGCGCTTCCGCGTGGTCGCGACGATCGCAACCTGCTCGCCCTCGTCAAGCCCCGATGCGAGTTTGAAGATCTCGTCCTCACGGACCGCCTGGGTGAAGCCTTCGCCTCGCTCGTCGTTGAGTACGAGCGACGGTCCGAGCTGGCGAACCACGGCATCCGTCCGCGCCAACGGATGCTCTTCCTCGGCCCTGCCGGTACCGGCAAGAGCGCGACCGCTCACGCCCTCGCGGCAGCGCTGTCGCTGCCGGTCGCCGCCGTCAGCCTCGCGGCGGTGACGTCCTCGCTGCTCGGGGAGACAGCGCGCAACATAGAGGCCATCATGCGGTTCGCCGAACTCACGCCATGCGTGCTGCTCATCGACGAGTTCGACGCGCTGGCCACCGATCGCGCCCAGCCCGGAGACCACGGCGAGCTGCGCCGTGTAGTTGCCACTGTCTTGCAGACGTTCGAGGCGATGACCGGCGACTCGTTGCTGGTCGCCACCTCGAACCACGCCGACACGCTCGACAGCGCGGTTTGGCGACGATTCGACGAAGTCCTGCGCTTCGACCTTCTGGGCACCGAGGGGATCGCCGAGCTCTTGGCGCGGCGCTTCCGTCGGTTCCACGTGCACGCCGATCTGGACAGGTGGTCGGAGATCCTCGTCGGGACGAGCTCGGCCGATGTTGAGCGCGTGGCGATCGATGCCTTGAGAGACGCCGTGGTCAATGCCTCTCCGCAGATGGTGACTGACGACAACCTTCACGCTGCAGTCGCGCGGTTCGACGAGCGGCGAGAAGCCGTTCAGGTCCGTCCGTAACTGGGTGAGTGCGCCACGCCGCCCTTCCTCCTACCAAAGCTCCACAGCTGTGGATAACGTCGCCGGGTGACGCAGGGCTCCTTTGACCTCGGGTTGTCGCGCTCCCGCGACCACCTGCGGCTGAGCCAGCAGATCCGCGAGGCCCCGCGTCGGCGCCGTCCGGCGGCGGGTCAGGTCTCGTGAACTACGCCGGACCAGCCCGCCCACGCTGAAGAGCTGGAAAACCAGCTGAGGCAGCTGCGAGCGGGTTTCGCGGAGCGGGTGCCAGTGCTCGGCGTTGATCCCCGGTTGGTCTTGGTCCTGGAATTCACCACCCCTCCGGACGAGGAGCGCCTCCGCGTGGCTCAGCTTTACGTTCTCGACTGGTTCGAGGACCGGGTCGTCGTGGCGGCGTCCGACGAGGTGGGGCTGGACCTGTTCCAGGAGCGGCTTGACGCCTACCGGCAAGGGCCGCGGCCGCTCGCGGAGCACAAGGACGAGGACGGCGGCCACGAGGAGACCCGAGCCAGAAGCGCCATCCAAGGACAGGACTGCCGCGCATCAGCAGCTGTTCGACTGCATTGCTGGGTCCGGCCATTCGAGGCGACCGAGGTGCCGTCGTCCGCGTTATCGGCCTTGCTGGCGAATGCCTTCGCTGAGACGGTCCGTCTCGACCTCCAGCTGTGGTGCCCCGAGGACGATGCGCAGGCGAGGTCTCAGCAGAATGCGGTCGTTGAGGCGATCGGCCTGGCCGGTGGATCCGTGGTCGACCGAACGGTGCGTGCAGTGGCAGGACTGTCGTTGATCCGCGCGGACGTCCCGGGCGCAGCGGTCCAGGATGTCTTCTCGCTGTGGCAGGTCCGTCGCGCCGATGTCCTGCCGCGCCCAAGCCTCGGCTTCGCGGATGTTGCTCAGGCATCGAGAGCGTCGATCCCTGAGGTCTTGGCACCGGACGAAGATGCGCCGCTGCTCGCCGTGATCGACAGCGGGGTCAGCGCAGGAAACCCGCTCATCGCGCCAACCCTCATCGAAACCATGGCGGTTGGCTTGCTCGACGAGGAGGCCGACGTCGCGGGTCACGGGACTTTCGTGGCCAGCCTGGCTCTCTACGGCCCGCTCGAGCGACGACTCGACGACGGTGACCTCCTGACTGCGGATGCGCGGTTGATAAGCGTTCGCGTGCTCGATGACGACAACGCGTTCCCGGACGTGTCGTTATGGGAGGCTGACCTGCTCGACGCCCTCGAGCTCGCCGCCGACTCAGGTGCCAAGGTCATCAATGTGTCCATCGGGGACGAACGCCGTCCCTTCGACGGCGGCCGGCCGACGCCCCTAGCGGCAGCGGTGGACGGGTTCATCCGTGAGCGGGGCGTCGTGGTCATCTTCAGCACCGGGAACAACGCCCTCGCGACGTACAACACGTCCGAGGAGGACTACCGCAACCAGCTTCTGGACCCGACGCGCCACGACGCCGGCATCCTCGACCCGGCGACAAGCGCGCTCTCCCTCACGGTAGGCGCGCTCGTCCTAGACGACGAGCAGGGGATTCGGTCGCCACGGGAGAACATCGACCTCCAACCGGTCGCAGCCGCCGGTGCGCCGAGTCCGCTCACCCGGCGTGGACCGGGGGTGAATCGCATGGTCAAGCCCGAGCTCGTCACCCCCGGCGGCGACGCATTGAGGAACGCCTCGACAGGTGAGCTCGTGGGATCGAACTCGCGCAGCGTCGTAGGCGCATCTTCGCGCACCGATCGAATCCTGGAAGCTCGGTCGGGCACGAGCTTCGCAGCACCGGTGGTCGCCAACATCGCGGCTCAGGTATGGGCCACCGACGCCAGCCTCACGGCCAACGGCGTCCGCGCCCTGGTCCTACTGTCGGTCGTGAGTCCGCCGACTATCTTCAGGCCACCCCACCATGCTGCCCGACGTCGGGAGGAACGCTCGGTGCTCGGCTTCGGCCGTCCCGTGGCGCTGCGCGCGGTGGCCTCCAGCGACCACCGTGCCGTGCTCATCGCCGAGAACCGCATCCCGGCAGACGCGGTCCACCTCTACCGGGTGCCGGTGCCATCCAGCTTCTTCGAGTCCGGTGGGGAGCGACGCGTCAGTATCGCTCTGGCGTATGACCCCGAATCGAGGTCCACCCGCCTAGTCCCGCTCTCGAGCCGCATGCACGTGTTCGCCTACTTCGGCGCGTCCTTGGATGAGGTCGCCGAAGCCTTCCTCGCTGCTGCCACCGACGACGATGGTCTGGACGGGGCAGACACCGACGCCGATACGTCTGCCGATGATCGCGAGGCTCATTCTGGTTATGACGTCGCGGAGGAAAGCGCCTCAGGAGACGGTGTTCCCGTTGCCCTACGCTCCAAGCTGTTGAACCTCCAGCCCAGTGACCAGGAGCGGGGTCGCGGCGCCCACCACTACGGAACGTACCGGCGAAGTAAGCCGTTCGACCGAGCCCGCGGAGCGGAGTTAGTCATCGCGGTCCGCAACGTTTCGCAGTGGCCGACCGAGGACCCGCTGCAATCCTATGCACTCGCCATCGAGATTGAACGCGACGAGGGCCACGGGGAGGTCTACTCAGAACTGCACGCCTTCGTCGAGGCGGAGGCCCAGATCCCGGTCTTGGTCGAGACCGAGCTGGAGGTTTAACAGAGTCGACCGCAGCGGTCCTCAACTGCGCGCCGCAGTCCATCCCGAAGTGGCGCAAGACCGCGACGCAGGCGCTCGGACGCCGCCCCATCGACCGAGACTGAAGGGGTAAAAATCTGACGCTCGGGTCGTGGAAGTGAGCGATCATTTCGCGCGTGCCGGCCGATGCGCAGCAAAGCGTCAGCGGCAGGGGCCAGGCACCCAGTTGCGGGACTGCGCGGGGCAGTGCACTTACGCCGGCAGTGCCAATGATCAGAGCGGCCAGTACGCGCCGAGCGATTATTTGGCACTTGACGCTAAGCACGACAGAGCGCGCATATCGAGGCTATTGCGCGTGTCATTTGCGAGCGCGCGCGAATCCTGGATCACGCTTGCTTGGGAGCTCCGCGGTCCCACCAGTCGTTCGGAGGCCGGTCACCGAAGTGTCGCCGCCACGATTTCTACGTCGGCCAGGTTGCAGAACTTCCAGACTCCTTGGCAGAACGGGCGTACTGGAAAGGACGCGATCGCGGCGAACGCGTCGAGCTCGCCCGGCCCAAACTCCGCGTTGCGTCTAGGCGCGAACGTGGAGTTGGCGCCATGTGTGGCCGCCGTCGGCGGTGGCGAATAGGCCGGTGGTGTCGTAGCAGTTGGTCTTGAAGGATCTGCAGCCGTCGGCCTGGGCGATCGCCCACAGATGCTCAGGGTCGCCCAGGCTGAGGTTGCTCGCGTAGGCGTGCTGGGTGCTTGCCGCGCTGGTGAACGTGTGCCCGTTGTTGGTGCTGATCTGCATGGTCCAGGTCTGATTTGCGCCGGCGATGGGGCGGCGATGGCTAGCGCAGCTTGGTCGTCGGCGAGTGCTGCGAACGTGTAGCCGGCGTTCTCCACGCGGGCGGGGAGGTAGCGGCCCGTCCAGCGGCGTCCGCGGTGTGTGCTCGTGTAGATGGCGATTGCGTCGCTAGTTCCCTGGACGGGTGTCTCGATCTCTGCGGCCACGACTGTCGTCCCGGCACCGGTGCGCACGGGCGGATCGACAATCGACACGATGTCGTGTGGGTGCGATGCGGGTGGGGGCAGGTACAGATCAGGTTGCAGGCTCGCCGCCGTCGTCGGTGTCCCAATAGATCCCGTTGAGTCTACTACTGCTCCAGGTATCCGACGGTCGCTGACACGAACGTGATCGCGCCGCCGCCCGGAACAGCCGATGCCGGTGCGCTGAGCGTCCAGGTGCTGCCGCCGTCGCGAGTGCGCATCAGCTCGGCGCGAGAGCTATGGGTGACGTCGCTGCCGATCAGCAGCCATCCGTCGCGGGGGGTAATCCAAGGACACCGCGGCGTGCAGCTTGACCGTCCGGTCCGGATTTCCAAGTGCACTCACGGCGACGCGGGTGGACTGCCATCCGGCAGCGCTCGATCCTCGGTGAAAGACCGTCACCGGCCCTGTCGACGAGGTGGTCACCGCAACCCACGCGTCCCCGTCGGGACGAACCGCGAGAGATCCGGGGGTGACCGGAACCGCGTGCGGTGGGGTGATGTCGTGCCACGTCGCGCCGTCGTCGGTGGTCCACAGCAGGTGCCCGGCAGCGACGGCATAGCCGTGTCCGCGCGAGAACAGATGCGCATCCTCGATCTGCGGGCCGCGAAGCGGAGGCTGTAACCCCGACGATCCCGACTCAGAACGCCGTCCTGATGGCGTCGACGCCGCGGACGACAGTTTCGACGACGCCGAGAGTGATGGTGATGTGCCCCGGACCAACGAGCGCACCGTGGTCGTTTTGGCCGTCGTCACGGTCGAGCTGGTGCAACCGGTCAACGCGACAACCAGCATCAACGACCCGACAACCGCCCGACACCAGCTCATCAGCCCCTCCACCTCCGCCAAAACGTACTCATACGACGCGTCGCGCTCGATGATCTGTTGCACGTCACCGCCACTCTGGAGCTCCGGTGCTTGTCGTGAAGCTCACCCCTGGCCGATCGAGATGATCGGATGGATTCGGGTTATCCAACCGGCGGCGGGGACGAATACGGATTGATCTGTCGTGCCCGCGACGCCGAGTCGATGTGCGCGAGATCGACGGCTCCGCGCGCTACGCAGCATGAGCATGCGTTGACCGAGGAAAGTGGGAGTGGCGCGGAGGCCTGTACTCCACGGTGAGATCCCGGCTGCGCGCAGTTCGTGATGGACTAGATGACTGACGGCTACGTCCCGCCCCGCAAAGCTGCGGCTTGATGGGCGTCTGCGAGATCCTGCACCCATACGAACGACGGCTCGCCTGCGCGACGAGCCAGGATCACCTCCCGCTCTGCGTCGAGGCCGAGCAGTTCGATCGGTGCGCCATCGCTCACACCGCCGAACTTAGCGCCGATCAGCGGCAGATCCGGCCGCCAGCTGAAGAAACCGCTGCGCAAGATCACCGACCCGAGGCATCCGGTCGTCAACCCAATTCGGCCCGAACGACCCGCTCGTCCCGTATGTGGACGGTGATCCGTCCGAAGCCGAACGATTGCTCGACCCCAGCGCCCCATGGCACTTCACGCAGATACACGCCAGGCTGCGACGAGATCAATGCACGGGCCTCGTCAATTCTCATGCCCACCAGCGAGGCCGCCACGCGGCGCGCACGTTCCACGCTTTCGTCCATGCAGCGAACGTAGCGGCGTCGCCGTGAAGTCGCGTACTCAAATTCGTCCCATGCGGTCGATTGATCTTGACCGTCCTGAGCTCGGTATTGATTCATATGCGCGTCACGGTCGAGGCGCGGCGTTCGCTCAGATCGGACGGCTATCGCGCGCTCTCCGCGGCATCCGGCTGTTTTGGCCAGCCGCGACAGCGGGCGCGATGTGTTCCGAATGGGAGTTGCTAGTGATTGGGATGGAAGTTGTGTCCGCCGGTGAGGACCCAGATGTGGTTCGGGAGCTGCTTCGCGTTGAGGGTGATTGCTTCGTCCCGGACACACGCGCGTGTCGTGATTCGTCGTTGCGACGCTGTGTCGCGGGCCTACCTCGCTACGCACCGCTCTTGTTCGTGGCGGTTCCGGTGGCCGCCGTCGGACGACGGGTGTCGCAGGCGGATCGAGTGGCGAGATAGATGCGCCACTCGCCGGCCTGGCTAGGGACCCGCGGTTTCGTCGAGGTGCTGCAGCGCAGCAACGGCGGCCGTGCGGTTCGAACGCTCAGACGCAGGTAGATGTTGTCGAGGTGCCGCCTAACGGTGCCCTCGCTCAGCACGAGCGCGGCAGCGATGTCGCGATTGGACATGCCTTCGGCGACCAAGGTGAGAAGTTCCCGCTGGCGTGCGGTCAGCACCTCTGCGCAGGGTCGTGTGACGCGGTCCTGCCAGAGCGCGATGGGACGGAGCAGCGCGAGACGGCTTTGTCCGTGTCCGAGTATGCGATCCCGTCGGCCCGAAAGAGCTCGATGCGGAGCTCGACGCCGCCGACGATCCGCAGCGGCACGATGAGGTTGTGCTTGACGTCGTATCTCCGGAACAGTGCGCCGGTCGGCGACCGCGCCAGCTCGCGGTCGCTCATGAAGTCGTGGGCGGACAGGATCTCGCCAACCGATCGCCACTGCATCGGGTAGCGGCAGACGAGATCCGTCCAGTACGCCGTCCAGAACATCTCATCCAGGTCGGCGTCCTGCCCGGGCGCGGCAGTGGGCGGCAGGTCGGAGTACCAGCAATCGTCCGTGGTGCGCCGGTTGCTCGGTTCGATCCTCACTCGGCTCACGTCGTCGCTCGGGACGATCCGCCGGAGCAGTTCGACGATGTCGCTCGGTGACCCTCCCACCGCACCGAGCGCGTGCACGAGGTCCATCAGAGCGGCCATGCGCGAAGCGGTCAGCCCGGACACCTCCGGCATCGCGACCTCGCTCTCGCCGCCGGTCGAACGTGGACCGATCCGCAGCCGCGATGTGCCGTCCCCGCGGCCGCGTGGCCTCATTGTGGGCCAACCGGGCACCGCCCGCAACGCACTGCATCGGCCGGAAGATACGGAGATCTGCGCATGCGCAGGCTCATCGGCGCTCGCCACACTTGCTCGCAGACACTTTTCCACGAAGGAGATTCCGATGCGAATCCGCACGTTAGCCGCGAGTTCGCTCACCGCGGTGCTGACCGCGGCGAGCTTCGCGGTCATCGCTGACCCCGCCGCGGCGGCGCCGCTCACCAACCTCGGGGGGTGCGCAAACTCGTCCATCCACATCATGAGGAACCAGGAGCTGGTCAACGGCTCGTTCCGGTTGGTCATGCAGGACGACGGCAACCTCGTCGAGTACGACGCGGCAGACCACCCGCTTTGGGACTCAGGCACGTTCGGACACGCGAATGCCTGGGCCGTCCAGCAGACCGACGGAAACCTCGTCGTCTACAGCGCGACCGGCAAGCCGCTGTGGGCCTCCTACCCCCCACTGCGTCAAGGCAGCTACCGGCTGTGCGTGCTGCCCAGCGGAAACGTGGTCACATACACCGCCGCCGGTGCTACCGACTGGGCCACGAACAGCGTGCGCTCCGTCGGCGCCACCCGCAGCGCCAACCTGTTTCCTAAGGGGCAATGCACTTACTACGCCGAGGATGCGGCCTACGTGTACACCGGGCATTACCCCGATGTGTGGGGCGACGCGCAGTACTGGAATACCTCCGCCGCGCGGGCGGGCTACGACGTCGATCGTGTCCCGCACACCGACTCGATAGTCGTGTTCGAGCCGGGCTTCCCCGGCACCGACAGCACCGGGCACGTCGCCTTCGTCAGCGGCGTCTATCCCGCCGCCGGCACCATCCGTATCAGCGAACTGAACTACAACGGTTCGACCAGTCCGGATACCCGCACCGTGAGCGGCGTCTGGCACAACTCCGACGTCGAGTTCATCGCGCTCAACCCCTGACCACGCCCACCAACCACTCCGCGGAGACCAGCATGGGACGTACGCCGGGATCTGTGGGCGCTGCTCCAAATTGGGCTGCCGGCGCGAAAACAGCGGCCCCGCTCTACGCCGTGGCGAAACGTCGGTCTGTCGCCCCGGTTTGTTGCCCGGTCATCGGCCGATCCGGTGGGTTGATCAGGTCCTCTTCGCCGACGGCTGCCATCCGAGAACGCTTCATATGCGCGCCGTCGGACCGCGATCAACCTGCGCTATATCGAC
>CAVWFN010000009.1:0-313847 GCA_963754285.1 uncultured Actinomycetota bacterium | reverse complement strand
CGGAGGGCGGTGCTCTATCCCCTGAGCTACGGGGGCGGCAAACCGGAAAAGCGTAGCTCAGGCGCCTTCGAACGGGTGACCTGGACGGCTTTCCGTGGCGGCCTTGGCGTTCCAATACGGATCGGAGCAGCTGACGCCGAGCTCGGGGGTCGAGTTCTTGTTCGCGCGCAGGGCGTTGATGAACTCCTGGACGCGAGGGTCGGTGGCCTTCTGGACGAACAGCTGGTAGCCCCACGCCTGCAGCGACACCGGCGTCTTCAGCCCCGCATACGGCGTGAGCGCGAGGTAGGCGACGCCTTCGACATCATTCTTGAGCGTGGTGATGTCCGCCGACGTCGCAGTCTTCGGGTTGTAGGTGATCCAGACCGCCCCGTGCTCCAGCATGTGCACGGCGTTCTCGTTCGCGAGCTGATGGTCGTAGACCGTCCCGCAGTTGTTCGCCCAGTACTGGTTGTGGTTGCCACCGATCGGTGGGCTCATGTCGTACTTGACCGTTCCGGTCACGTGCAGGTGCTGCGGCTCCTGCTTGTAGATCACGCCGGGGATCGCCTTCGCTGCAGCGATCTCGGGCAGGCGGTACCTGTTGCTCGTGCTGGGGCTTTTGTGCCGTGTCACCGCATAGGCGACGATGCCGCCTGCGAACAGCACCAGCACCGCGACGATCGCGATCAGCGTCCACGGCGTCTGCCGCTGGTTGACGATCGACTTGCCGGGCTTGCGCGCCGGCGGTCGGCCCACCGGTCCGGAACGCGCGGACGCCGGCGGGCGGCTCGTGCCCGCCGGCCGGGCGCCTGCCTTCTTCGCGGTCGTCTTCTTGGCCGAGGCGCGCGGCTTTTTCGCTTGAGCCATGAGTGGTGTGTTCTCGCTGACGTGGTGAGATCCGGAAGGACGCGCTCATTCTAAGGTGGCGTCGCTGTGCCCCGCTTCTGGACGGCCCCGCCGCCACACAAACGCTCGTACGCGCCCCACTACGATTGAAAAGTGACTCCGGCAGATCTGTCCGCGGCCGTCTCGGCGGCCGTTGCCGCCTGCATCGACGACGGAGCGTTCACCGGCACAGCTCCCGACGCGGTCGTCATCGAGCGTCCCCGCAATCCCGATCACGGCGACTACGCGACCAACATCGCGCTGCGCCTGGCCAAGCCTGCGGGCAAACCCGCCCGCGAGGTTGCCGAGTCGATCGCCGAGCGACTGCGCGAGACGACGGGCATCGAGCGCGTCGACGTCGCCGGACCCGGCTTCTTGAACATCACCCTCGGCGCCGGGACTCTCGGCGTGCTGGCACGCGAGATCGTGAGCGCCGGCGGCGAGTACGGCCGCAGCAAGGAGCTCGCAGGCCAGCGCATCAACCTCGAATTCGTATCGGCCAACCCGAACGGCCCGGTGCACCTCGGGCACACCCGGTGGGCCGCACTCGGCGACAGCCTGCACCGCTTGCTCGAGGCTGCGGGCGCTGAGGTCGCTTCGGAGCACTACGTCAACGACTTCGGCGCGCAGATGGCGAGGTTCGGCCGATCACTGCTGGCGCGAGCGCACGGCGATCCGGTTCCTGAGGACGGATATCACGGCGACTACGTCGACGAGGTCGCCAAAGAGCTCGCCGATGCCGATCCGGGCTTGCTCCAGCTCACCGGTGAGGAAGCCGTCGTTGCCTTCACCGAGGCCGGTTACGAGCAGATGCTCGAGGCGATCCGCACCAGCCTCGAGCGGTTCCGCGTGCAGTTCGACGTGTGGTTCTCCGAGCGTGCGATGCACGAGAGCGGTGCGGTCGACCGTGCCTTGGACCGACTGCGCGAACAGGGCCATGTCTACGACCAGGACGGCGCCGTGTGGCTGCGCACGTCCGACTTCGGCGACGACAAGGACCGCGTGCTCGTGCGCAGCAACGGCGAGAAGACCTACTTCGCCGCCGACTGCGCCTATTACCTCGACAAGCGCTCGCGGGGCTTCGATCGCTGCGTGTACATGCTCGGCGCAGACCACCATGGCTACGTGGCGCGCCTGCGCACCATCGCCTCCTGCGCCGGCGACGATCCGACGCAGACGCTCGACGTGCTGATCGGCCAGCTCGTCAAGCTCGTCAAGGATGGCGAAGAACTGCGGCTGTCCAAGCGGGCCGGTGCGATTCTCACCCTTGACGAGTTCGTCGATCTTGTCGGCGTCGACGCGGGCCGCTACTCGCTGGCCAGGTGGTCGGCCGACACTCCATTGACCCTCGACATCGCAGAGGTCACGCGGCAGTCGAACGACAACCCCGTCTACTACGTGCAGTACGCCCACGCTCGCACGTCCAATGCCGCGCGGAACGCGAAGTCGGTCGGCATCGAGCTCGACGTGTTCGCGCCGGAATTGCTGACGAGCCCGTACGAGACGAGTTTGCTCACCGCGCTCGGCGAGTTCCCGCGGGTCGTGTCGACCGCTGCCGAACTGCGCGCGCCGCACCGGGTCGCGCGCTATCTCGAGGATCTCGCCGGCGAGTACCACCGGTGGTACGACAACTGCCGCATCGTTCCGCAGGGTGACGACGAGATCACCGACGTGAACCGCACCCGTGCGTGGGTGAACGAAGCGACGCGGGTCGTGCTCGCCAACGGCCTCGAACTGCTCGGTGTCACCGCGCCGGAGCGGATGTAACGATGTCGGCCCATGTCTAGGTCGGCGCATCCGGCCGGGCCGCGCCACGCGGACGTGCTGCCCGAGGCGCACCCGTCCTCGGCGCCGTCGGATCTGAATGCGCTCGACGCATCGGTGTGGCCGACCTCTGCCGAGCGTGTCGACGGGACGTTGCACGTCGGCGGTTGCGCTGTCACGGCGTTGGTCTCCGCGCACGGCACACCCGCGTTGTTCCTCGACGAGGACGACCTGCGCGGTCGCGCCCGTGCCTACCGCACCTCGTTCACCGATCTCGACATCTACTACGCAGGCAAGGCGTTCTTGTGTACGACGGTGGCCCGGTGGATCGCCCAGGAGGGCCTCGGCCTTGACGTGTGCACCGGTGGCGAGCTCGCCGTCGCACTAGCGGCCGAGTTCCCGGCGGAGCGCATCGGCATGCACGGCAACAACAAGTCGAGCGCCGAACTGCGTCGCGGCGTCGAGGCGGGCGTCGGTCACGTCATCGTCGATTCCTTCGACGAGATCGAGCGATTGGCCGCAATCGCCGCTGACGCCGGTGTCGTGCAGCGCGTGCTCGTACGCGTCACAGTCGGTGTCGAGGCGCACACGCATGAGTACATCGCGACGGCCCACGAGGATCAGAAGTTCGGCTTCTCCCTGCGCGACGGATCGGCTGCGCGCGCGGTCGCCGCGGTGCTCGACGCACCGTCCCTTCGTCTCGGTGGGCTCCACTCGCACATCGGGTCGCAGATCTTCGAAACGGCCGGCTTCGAGGTGGCGGCACACCGCGTCGTCGGTCTTGCCGCGGCAGTGCGGAACAGCCACGGTGTGGAGGTCGACGAGATCAATCTTGGTGGCGGACTCGGCATCGCCTACGTCGCCGGCGACGATCCCGAGTCGCCGAAGCAGACGGTCGAGCGGCTGATCGCGATGGTTGAGCGCGAGTGCGGTGCCGCCGGCCTGCGCGTGCCGAGACTCGCGCTCGAACCGGGCCGCGCGATCGTCGGGCCGAGCGCGATCACTGTGTACGAAGTCGGCACGGTCAAGCGGGTCGCTCTCGACGGTGGCCTTGTGCGCACCTACGTCTCGGTCGACGGGGGCATGAGCGACAACATCCGCACCGCGCTGTACGACGCCGAGTACACGTGTGCGCTCGCGAATCGCTCGTCCGAGGCCGCGCCAATGTTGGCGCGCATCGTCGGCAAGCACTGCGAGAGCGGCGACATCATCGTGCGCGACACCTGGCTACCTTCCGACGTCCGTGCCGGCGATCTGATCGCGGTCGCGGCGACCGGGGCGTACTGCCGCAGCATGGCCAGCAATTACAACCACGTACCGCGGCCGCCGGTCGTCGCCGTGCGCGACGGCGGCGCTCGCGTCATCGTCCGTCGCGAGACCGAGGCAGACCTACTTTCGCTCGATACTGGAGTGGGCCCGAGCGCAGCGAGCGACCCAGGAGCGGATCGATGAGCGATGCAATAAAGGTCGCTCTGCTCGGCTGCGGGGTTGTGGGATCGCAGGTCCTGCGCCTGATCAACGAGCAGGCCGACGACCTGGCAGCCCGGATCGGTGCGCCGCTCGAGGTCGCCGGAGTGGCAGTGCGCCGCCCGGCGCGGCATCAGGATCTGCCCGCCGACCTTGTGACAACCGACGCGTACGCGCTCGTCACCCGCGACGACATCGACGTGGTGGTCGAGGTCGTCGGTGGCATCGAACCCGTCCGCGGCATCCTTCTCGATGCGTTGGCTGCCGGGAAGAGCGTGGTGAGCGCGAACAAGGCGTTACTGGCCGAGGACGGCGCGACCTTGCACGACGTGGCGGCGAAGGCCGGTGTCGATCTGTACTACGAGGCAGCGGTGGCCGGCGCCATTCCGCTGCTGCGGCCGTTGCGCGAGTCGCTCGCCGGTGACCGCATCACTCGGGTGATGGGCATCGTCAACGGCACGACCAACTTCATTCTCTCGCGTATGGACGCCACCGGCGCCGGCTTCGACGAAGCACTGGCCGACGCGACGGCACTCGGCTACGCGGAGGCCGATCCCACCGCTGACATCGACGGATTCGACGCAGCGGCAAAGGCGGCCATCCTCGCCGGGCTCGCCTTCCACACGCGCGTGACCATGTCCGACGTCCACCGCGAGGGCATCAGTGAGGTCACCGCTGCAGATCTCGCGAGTGCGAACGCGATGGACTGCACGGTGAAGCTCCTCGCCATCTGCGAGCGCACCGGCGCCGCAGACGCCGAGCGGGTGTCGGTGCGCGTGCACCCGGTGATGCTGCCCCGCGTCCACCCGCTCGCGGGAGTCGGTGACGCATTCAACGCGGTGTTCGTCGAGGCCGAAGCGGCCGGATCGCTGATGTTCTACGGGCGAGGGGCAGGCGGTGCGCCGACGGCCAGTGCGGTTCTCGGAGATCTCGTCGCGGTCGCCCGCAACCGACTCAACGGCAGCCGCGGCGCCGGCGAGAGCGCGTATGCCGAGTTGCCGATCCAGCCGATGGGCGAGGCGATGACGCGCTATCACATAGCCCTCGATGTCGCCGACGAGCCGGGCGTTCTGGCAGCAGTCGCCGGCGCGTTCGCCGAGCAAGGGGTAAGCATTCAGACCGTGCGCCAGGAGGGCCGCGGCGACGCAGCGACCCTCGTGGTCGTCACGCACACTGCCAGCGATGCCGCGCTCGCTACGACCGTGCAGCAGTTGAGCCAGATGCCCTTTGTCGGACGCGCCGCGAGCGTGATGCGGGTCGAGGGGATCGCCAGTGACGGCTGATCGAGGCACGCACCGACCGTGGCCCGGCCTGATCGCGGCCTATGGCGACCGGCTGCCCGTCACCGAGCAGACGCCGAACGTCACTCTGTGCGAGGGCGGCACGCCGCTCGTCCCCGCGCGGGAACTGTCGCACCGCACCGGCTGCGAGGTTTACCTGAAGGTCGAGGGCGCCAATCCCACCGGCTCGTTCAAGGACCGCGGCATGACGATGGCGATCTCCAAGGCTGCCGAGGAGGGGGCGCAAGCCGTCATCTGCGCGTCGACCGGCAACACGTCCGCAAGCGCAGCCGCCTATGCGGTGCGTGCCGGCATGACGTGCGCCGTGCTCGTGCCGCAGGGCAAGATCGCGCTCGGCAAGATGGCGCAGGCGCTCGTGCACGGCGCGAAGCTGCTGCAGGTCGACGGCAACTTCGACGACTGTCTCGAACTCGCCCAGAAGCTCGCCGTCGACTATCCCGTGGCGCTGGTCAACTCGGTCAATCCGTTCCGGATCGAAGGCCAGAAGACCGCGGCGTTCGAGATTTGTGACGTCCTCGGACGAGCGCCCGATGTGCACTGCATTCCTGTCGGCAACGCCGGCAACATCACGGCGTACTGGAAGGGCTACCAGGAGTACGCCGACGACGGTGTCGTCGACAGCACGCCGCGGATGTTCGGCTTCCAGGCCGCCGGCGCGGCACCGATCGTCAACGGCTCGCCGGTGCTCACGCCCGTCACGATCGCCACCGCGATCCGCATCGGCAACCCCGCGTCGTGGACGTTCGCCGAGCAGGCCCGCGACGAGTCGCGCGGTCTCATCGACGCCGTCACCGACAAGCAGATCCTCGAGGCCTACCGGCTCGTGGCACGCAGCGAGGCCGTGTTCGTCGAACCCGCCTCGGCCGCCAGCATCGCCGGACTGCTCATGACCGCCGCGGACGGGCGGCTGGCCGCCGGATCGGTCGTCGTGTGCACCGTCACCGGGAACGGGCTCAAGGATCCGGAGTGGGCGATCGCCGGCGCGCCGAAACCGATCACCGTCCCCGTCGACGCACGAACCGCAGCGGTACGGCTCGGACTGGACTAGGACGAGTCATGAAACCCGCGTTTCGCGCCGGACCGGTCCATGTGCAGGTCCCCGCCACAAGTGCGAATCTCGGCCCGGGCTTCGACTGTCTCGGGTTGGCGCTGAGCCTGCACGACGACCTCGTGGCTCGCGTCGTCGACGACGGCATGAGCATCGACATCGCGGGGGAGGGCGAAGGCCTGCCCCGCGATGAGTCGCACCTGGTGCTCCGGGCGATGCGCGAGACGTTCACTCGCCTCGGCGGTCAGCCACGCGGCATCGAACTGTCCTGCGCGAACCGCATCCCGCACGGACGTGGCCTGGGCTCCTCGGCGGCTGCGATCGTTGCGGGTGTCGTGCTGGCTCGCGCGCTGGTCGTCGGGGGAGACGCGGCGCTGCCCGACGCGGCCGCGTTCGCGCTGGCGGCTGCGATCGAGGGACACCCCGACAACGTGGCCGCCGCCCTGTACGGCGGGCTGACGATCGCGTGGACGGACGCCGGCCGGGCGAGGGCGGTACGGGCCGGCGACCCGGCGATTCTTCCGGTCGTCGCAGTGGCGCCGTTCGAGTCGTCGACGCGCGCCGCGCGCGGGCAGCTGCCGGCCACGGTTCCGCACTCGGACGCAGCGTTCACGGCCGCCCGCAGCGCACTGCTGGTGACCCTGCTAGGCGGCCCGGCGCAGACTGATGCGCCGGACAACGCGCTGTTCACCGCGACCGAGGATCGACTCCACCAGCAGTACCGGGCCGCCGGTGCGCCGGCCACCGCCGACCTGCTCAGCGGCCTGCGCTCGGCCGGCCTGGCCGCGGTCGTCTCCGGCGCCGGCCCGAGCGTCCTCGTCCTGGCTCGAGATCAGGTCGAGGTCGAGAAGGTCGCCGGCCAGGTGCCGGAACCCTGGGTCTGCCACCGTCTCGAGGTCGACCTCCGCGGGGCAAGAGTGGTGCGCGACACAGCCCCGACTCAGAGCCCGAATCGGGCCCACACCCAATCGTGATCAACCCGGAATATCCATGGCCTGGACTGGTGTTGCTGGTGGTGAACGGAGCGTCTAGGCTCTGTGCATCGGTCCGGGCGCCGTCCCAACAGTGGCCCGCCGCCTTCCCCACCATGTGACACCGCATCTGCGATGCCCGGGGGGACAAGACCGACTTATTACCCCTTGCCGGACCTCGCGCTGGTAGCGCAGGCCCGACAAGACGGGCGAATCCGCGAGATCGGAGATGCCCGCAGCACCGGCCCGGACTTGCGCGCACAAGCCGCGAGACGGAGCCACTTCGGAAGGATCCGACACCACCGTGACCGACATCTCGGAGCAGGCACCTGCCGCTGATCGCACGAATGCGGCTGGCACGTCTGCAACCCCGGCGCGCGCCAAGCGCGCGTCACTGAACACCATGCTGCTGTCGGAATTGCAGCAGCTCGCCGGCGGGATGGGCATCGCCACCGCCAAGCTGAAGAAGAGCGACCTCGTCGCGGCCATCAAGGCTGCGCAGAGCGGCAACACCGGCACCGCCGCGAAGGCGAAGAGCCCGAAGGCCGACGCCACCACCGCCAAGGCGCACAGCGAGTCCGACACCAAGTCCGACACCAAGCCCGAGAACAAGACCGACACCAAGGGCAACGCCAAGTCCAAGACCGACGACGCGGCGGATTCCGCGCCCGCCGAGCAGAAGAGCGACCAGAGCGATCGCCAGCGCGTCAGCCAGAACGGCAGCGCGAACGGCGGCAGCGCGAACGGCAACCAGAACAACCAGCAAGGTCAGCGTGACCGCAACGCCAACAATCAGAACAACCAGAACGGCGGCGGTCAGCAGAACAACCAGAACAACCAGAACAACAACGCCGATCGCGACGACGACTTCGACGGCAACCGCCGCCGCGGGCGTCGCTATCGCGACCGGCGCGGCCGCAACCGCGAGCGGGGCGCAACCGCGCAGGGCGGCGGCAGCAACGACGTCGAGCCGACGGTGTCCGAGGACGACGTCCTGATCCCCGTAGCCGGCATCCTCGACGAGGTCGCTGACAAGAACACCTGGTTCGTCCGCACCGGCGGCTACTACGCCGGTCCCGACGACGTGTACGTCGCGAACTCCTACGTGCGGCGGTTCAGCCTGCGCCGCGGCGACGCGGTCACCGGCGCGATCAAGCAGCCGAAGGACGGCGACCGGCGCGAGAAGTACAACCCGCTCGTGCGCCTCGACACCGTCAACGGACGCAATCCGGAAGAGATGAAGAGCCGGGTCGAGTTCACCCGGCTGACTCCGCTGTACCCGCAAGAGCGGCTGCGCCTCGAGACCGAGCCACACATCCTCACCACGCGCGTCATCGATCTCGTGATGCCGATCGGCAAGGGCCAGCGCGCGCTGATCGTCTCGCCGCCCAAGGCCGGCAAGACGATGATCATGCAGGCGATCGCGAACGCGATCTCGATCAACAACCCGGAAGTGCACCTCATGGTGGTGCTCGTCGACGAGCGTCCCGAAGAGGTCACCGACATGCAGCGCTCGGTGAAGGGCGAGGTCATCGCCTCGACCTTCGACCGCCGTCCGCAGGACCACACCATGGTCGCCGAGCTCTCGATCGAGCGTGCCAAGCGACTTGTCGAGATGGGCCACGACGTCGTCGTCCTGCTCGACTCGATCACCCGCCTGGGCCGCGCTTACAACCTCGGTGCGCCCGCGAGCGGCCGCATCCTCTCCGGCGGTGTCGACTCGACCGCGCTGTACCAGCCGAAGCGGTTCCTCGGCGCGGCGCGCAACATCGAGAACGGCGGCTCGCTGACCATCATCGCCAGCGCGCTGGTCGAGACCGGCTCGGCCGGCGACACGGTGTTCTTCGAGGAGTACAAGGGCACCGGCAACGCCGAGTTGCGACTTGATCGCAAGATCGCCGACAAGCGGGTGTTCCCGGCCGTCGACGTCGACCAGTCATCGACGCGCAAGGAAGAAATCCTGCTCTCGCCCGACGAACTCGCCGTGACGATCAAGCTGCGTCGCGTGCTGCACGCGCTCGAGAGCCAGCAGGCGATCGACCTGTTGCTCGACCGGCTGAAGAAGACGCGGACGAACTTCGAGTTCTTGATGCAGATCGCGAAGACGACACCCGGCCAGGAGTGACCGGGTCCGTCGCCGGACTCGACGACGTCCTCGCTGTCGAGGGTTGGCCGTACGCCTCCTCGCTGTCGGTCGCCGCTGACGATCCGGGCCGGTTCCACGCTCTGTTCGGACGCGACTCGCTGATCACGTCGCTGCAGGTGTTGCCGGCACGTCCGGACGTTGCGCACGCGACGTTGCGTGCGCTCGCTGCGAAGCAAGGCCGTGCGCACGACACCGGCACGCTCGAGGCCCCTGGCAAGATCGGGCACGAATTTCGCGACGAACCGCCCGACTCGTTCATCGGCTGGCCACCCGGCCCGTTCGGCTACTACGGCACGGCAGACGCGACGTCGTGGTTCGTCGTTCTGCTCGCTGCTGTCGCCGATGCAGATCTCACTGCCGAGCTCGAGCCGAACTGGCGCGCCGCAGCGACGTGGATCGCCGGTGAACTCGACCGCGGCGACGGTCTGATCAGACACGTGGGCGGCGATCTGGGCGGCCTGACTCATCAAGGCTGGCGCGACGCGATCGACCCCGCCACCGACAGCAACGGCGGCGGCACGTTACGTCCGGACGGCACCCGACCCACTCCGCCGCTGGCCGATGCAGACACGCAGGCGGTGACTGTCGCCGCATTACGAGCGCTCGCCACGCTGACCGGCGAGGACGAGTGGCGCGCCCGGCATGATCTGATGCGGGCGCAGGTGACGCGCACCTATCTGCCCGAGGTCGTTCTCGTCGATGCCGACGGCCCGGTATACGGCGCGGGCTCGCAGCTGGGCTGGTTGCTCTGGGCCGACGCGCTCGAGCCGGAGGTCGTCGGCGATGTCGCAGACCGCTTGGCCGAACCCGACATCCTCACCGACTACGGCCTACGCACGCTGTCGAGCGCGTCGCCGGTGTTCCGCGTCGACGGTTATCACCGCGGCACCGTGTGGCCGTTCGACAGCTGGCTGGGATGGGGCGGGCTGCGCGCGGCCGGACGTCACGACGACGCCGAGACCGTGCGCCGCGGGGTGCTGAGCGCCATCGACCAACTCGGCGGCTTTCCGGAGCTGTACGGCGTCGGCACCGACGGTGAGCTGCTTCGCGTGCCTGCCGCGAATCACGTGCAGGCGTGGACGGTCGGTGCCTACTGGGCGCTCACGAACGAGTGGGACGGACGCCTCTAGCGGATCACTTGGCCTGCGCGGCGAGCTCGTTCAACCGACGTGCGGCCGACCCGACGATTGCCAACGCTCGCTTGGCGCCGCTCGGCAGCGTGGGCTGGAACAGCGACGGCGGCACGTCGACGAAATTGCCGTTGCGGCGCGTGATGCGCACTGTCGAGGTCGTGCCCCGTACGTGGACCACATCGATGTCTGCGACGTCGGACCACTCGACCAGGTGCTGGGTAGCCAGTGAGCGCACCCAGATTCCCTCGGCGTCGGCTACCAGGATGTAGCGAACGGCGACGAACGCACCGATCAGGGCGGCTGCGGAGATGATCCCCGTCATGATCAACGCGCCAACGCTCGGCGATCCGTAGATGTCGTAGGCCAAAAGGGCGGTCGCGATCAGGATGAGGGCCGGCGGCTGCCACGTGGGGATCCGCCACACCTGCCGAAGCAGCGGCGCCTCGTCCATGTGCCGAGCCTAACCGGACCGGTCGGCTACCTTGCACGGGTGGACGAGCGCGACGACCCGAGCCGAATCGGCGCAGCTGTTGTCGGCGTCGGCGTGCTTCTGGTGCTCGCGGGCCTGATCATCCTGCCTTGGTATCGGGTGACGTCGGACAGTTTCTTCGCTCATTTCTTTGCCGGCGCCGGAAGCAGCGCCGGGTTCAGCGAGGTGCACTCGGCACTAGACCGATTTCACCAGCTGGCTGTGCAGCAGGGAATCGCGCCGTACGTGTTGTTCGGTGTCTCGGCTACCTACTTCGCGTGGCTCGCCTGGGTGCTCGCGCTGGCTGCCACGGCATGTGGCGCTCTCGCGGTCTCTCCGGTCGGCGATCGGCACTGGAGTCCACGCTGGCTCGCAGCGGTGGCCGCCGTCGCCGGCGCCGGCCTCACGGTCAACGCCCTCGACCTGGTGAGCTTCGCCGGCAACCCCCCACCCAACGCCCGACCGCCGTCGTTCAGCCAGTTCCTGCAGCAGACTTCGTTCGGGCCGTGGGCCGTGGTGCTCGGATACATTCTGATTCTGGGCGGCGGCTTCGTGCCGCACCGGTCCCGGACGGCCGTGTAGCGCCGACCTCCCGTTTCATGATTGTTCGACGCAGGTAACGAATAGATATCTGCTGACCCGATGTCGTTCCCTCCCGGTCACCTGCGTGCCATGTTGAGCACGACGTGTAAGGGCTTTCGGTTCTTCAGAAAGGACGGCCCATGCGGTTCAGAAGTGCGGTAATTGCCTCGATTGCCTTGGCGGTCGCCAGCTCGGCGCTGGTGGCGTGCTCCTCGAGCAGCGGCGGTGGCGGAAACACCGGTGGTGGCGGCGCCGCGAGCGGCACCGGCCCGATCACCGTGGTGACCGGCAAGGACAACAGCAACGTGTGGCCCCACCTCGTCAGCGAGTGGAACAGCCAGCACCCGAGCGAGAAGGTCACCCTCAAGCAGCAATCGGCCGAGGCCGACCAGCAGCTGTCCGACCTGCAGCAGCACTTCCAGGCCCACGACTCGGGCTACGACGTCGTCACGGTCGACGTCGTGTGGACCGCTGAGTTCGCGGCGCAGGGTTGGCTGATGCCGTTGACCGGCGCCAACGCCCTCCCGACGAGTTCGTTGCTGCCGGCAACGGTCAAGGCGGCGACGTACAACGGCACGTTGTATGCCGCGCCCTACGCCTCAGACGGCGGCTTGCTGTACTACCGCAAGGACCTCGTCAAGACGCCGCCCACGACTTGGGATCAACTGATCGCCGATTGCAAGGGCAAGACCGACGACAGCATCACCGGCCCGAAGCCGGGTTGCTACGCAGGCCAGTTTGCCAAGTACGAGGGCCTCACCTGCAATGCAGCCGAGGCGATCAACGCGGCCGGCGGCGAGATCGTCAAGTCCGACGGCAAGACGCCGAACATCGACACGCCGGCTGCGGCCAAGGGTCTCAACTTCCTGGTGAACGGGTTCAAGCAGGGCTACATCCCGAAGGAGGCGATCGGTTTCGAAGAGACCGAGAGTCTGAATGCCTTCTCCGCGGGTCAGTTGGTGTTCATGCGCAACTGGCCGTATGCCGACGCCATCCTGAACGCGGCGCCGTCGAAGGTCATCGGCAAGTTCGGGATCGCTCCGCTGCCCGGCCCGGACGGTCACGGTGCGTCGACGCTCGGTGGCCACAGCCTCGCGGTGAGCAATTACTCCAAGCACAAGGCGACCGCCTTGGCGTTCGTCAAGTGGATGGAGCAGCCTGCGCAGCAGGAGTGGGACCTCACCCAGGGCACGCTCGCCCCGGTCATCTCGTCGCTCTACTCCAAGCCCGACCTGGTGAAGAAGTTCCCGTACCTGCCGACGCTGCTCAAGTCGATCCAGACCGCCGTCCCGCGTCCGGTCACGCCGTTCTACCCGGCCGTCACCGAGGCGATCGAGACCAACGTCTACGCAGCACTGCAGGGTCAGAAGACGACCCAGCAGGCGTTGTCCGATATCCAGAAGGCGATCCAGACAGCGGCGTCGTAGCGCCTTGCACTGAGTTCCACCGCGGTGTCGCGACCGGCGAGACCGTGTGACGTGACCGCGATCGGCGGGGGTTGTCCGAGGTATTGGCAACCCCCGCCGACCGTGGCACGGTAGCCAAATCGGGCGTTTTCCCACTTGCCAGATCCTCTTGCCAGGAGGTTCCAATGACGGTTGCTGGGCCAGTCGAGGAAGCCGAAGTCGAAGAACGAGAGCCCGGTCCACAACGCGGGAAGCGCAGGAAGATCAGCTCCGGCGAGGGGCGTCTGGCCTTCACCCTCATCGCGCCGACGATCATCCTGCTTGCCCTCGTCGTCGGTTATCCGATCGTCAAGGCCATCTACCAGTCGTTCCTGACCGACAAGGGTCTGAGCCCGAGCGGGTTCTTCGATGCGGGCAACAAGTGGAACGGCGTCACGAACTACAAGTACTGGCTGCTGCAGCAGTGCCCGACGACGACCGGCGGCACCGAATCCTGCCCGCCCGGAACGCTCGGGTCCGAGTTCTGGAGCTCGGTCGAGATCACGCTGTTCTTCGCGTTCGTCACCGTCGTGCTCGAGACGATCATCGGCATGGGTTTCGCCCTCGTCATGAACAAGGCGTTCCGGGGGCGCGCCATCGTGCGCGCTGTCATCCTCATCCCGTGGGCGATCCCCACGGCCGTCACGTCGAAGCTCTGGGGTGTCGTCTTCGACCCGCAGGGCATCTTGAACAGCGTGCTCGGCACGCAGATCCAATGGACTTCCGACACGTGGCCGGCCCGGTTCGCAATCATCATCGCCGACACGTGGAAGACCACGCCGTTCATCGCGCTGCTCATCCTCGCCGGACTGCAGGGCATCAGCGCTGATCTCTACGAGTCGGCGAAGATCGACGGCGCCAGTGCGTGGCAGCGATTCACCCGAATAACCCTGCCGCTCGTCAAACCCGCGCTCGCCGTCGCGGTGATCTTCCGAGCACTCGACGCGCTGCGCATGTTCGACCTGCCGTGGATCCTGACGCACGGCGCGAACGGCACCACCACGATGTCGATCCTCGTCGTCGATCAGTTGACTTCGAAAGAAAACTCGGCGTCGGCACTGTCGACGATCACCTTCGTCATCATCTTCGCGATCTCGCTGCTGCTGGTGCGGCTGTTCAACGCGAACATCGTCGGAGCCCAGAAGCCGGTCAAGGGGGAGAAGTAGTCATGACTGCTGCTGTCGACACCGCTTCGGCCACACGCGCTCCGGCCGCGTCGGCCCCCGCGAAACAACCGTTCAAGTGGACCACCATCGGCAACGCCGGCGTGCTCGTGTTCATCGTGCTGTGGTGCCTGTTGCCGTTCTACTGGATGGTCGTCGAGGCCTTCCGCAGCAACGTGTACACCTACGACAACACGTTCTGGTTCACGCACGTCACGTGGAGCAACTTCCAGTACGCGTTCAACACCACGAACAACCACTTCGGGCGTTCGCTGGTGAACAGCGTCATCATCGGTACGTGCGTGACCGCGCTCGCGATGGCGATCGGTGTCTTCGCCGGCTACGCGCTCGCGCGGCTGGCGTTTCGCGGCAAGGGCATCGTGCTGGCCGCAATTCTCGCCGCGTCGATGTTCCCCGGCGTTGCCATCCTGACCCCGATCTTCCAGCTGTTCATCAATCTCGGGTGGCTGGGCACCTACCAGGGCTTGATCCTGCCGCAGATCTCGTTCTCGCTGCCGCTCGCGGTGTACACCCTGACCAGCTTCTTCGCGGACATGCCGTGGGAGCTGGAACAGGCGGCGAGGGTCGACGGGGCCACCCCGGGCCAGGCGTTCCGGCTGGTGATCCTGCCGCTGGCCGCGCCGGCCATGTTCACGGTCTCGATCCTGGTGTTCCTCGCCTCGTGGAACGAGTTCCTGCTGTCCAACGTGCTGGCCAACGGCAACACGAACGTCGAACCCACGACCGTGGCGATTGCGTACTTCACGGCGGGCCCGCACGTGCCGGCCAATACCCAGACGATGGCTGCCGGATTGGTGGTCACGATTCCACTGGTGCTGGTTGTGCTGCTGTTCCAGCGGCGCATCGTCAGCGGCCTGACGGCAGGCGGCGTCAAGGGCTGAGTTCGTCTCCCGCACCTGCAGGCATCGCGCGCTCCGGGAACATCCGGGGCGCGCGTTGCGTTGCACGCACGTCAGTTCGTTTTGGAGCTGCCGGGGGAGCCTGGCAGACTGGAACGGCACACCGCCCGGCTCCGGTTCACGTCCGCAGTTCGACAGGACGACCCGGCGGCCACCTCGAAGGGAACCCATCAGTGAAGAACGACATCCACCCCGATTACGTGGTGACCCAGGTGACCTGCTCGTGCGGGAACACCTTCACCACCCGCAGCACCGCCAAGTCCGGTCAGCTGCACGCCGAGGTCTGCTCGGCCTGCCACCCGTTCTACACGGGCAAGCAGAAGATCATGGACGTCGGCGGTCGCGTCGACAAGTTCGAGAAGCGCTACGGCAAGCGCGTCCGTAACTCCTAACTCTGCCGACGACGCCTGCCCACACGGGCAGGCGTCGTTTTGTTTGTCCGGAGAGACCGAGATTGGACGCGGCGGATGAAAGAGGGTCGACTCCCTGAGCTGATCGCCGAGTACGGCGAGGTCGAGCACGCTCTTGCCGACCCTGCAGTGCACGCCGACCAGGCGCAGGCCCGCAGGCTGGGCCGCCGCTTCGCCGAACTCGCGCCGATCGTCGCGACGTCGCACGCTCTGGACGCGGCGCGCGACGACCTGAGTGCTGCGCGCGAGTTGGCAACCGAGGACGCGTCGTTCGCCGCCGAAGCAACAAGTCTCGAGACCCGCATCGACGAGCTCGAGCAGCGACTTCGTGAACTGCTCGTGCCGAAGGACCCGAACGACGGCAAGGACGTCATCCTCGAGGTCAAGGCGGGGGAGGGCGGCGACGAATCCGCTTTGTTCGCAGGCGATCTGTTGCGAATGTATCTGCGCTTCGCAGAACGTCAGGGCTGGACGACCGAGACGCTCGACGTCGAGCCCACCGACCTCGGTGGGGTGAAGTCGGTGACCGTCGCGGTTCGCGCACGCAAGGCCGACGACGCACCGTGGGCGCGGCTGAAGTACGAGGGTGGCGTGCATCGCGTGCAGCGCGTACCGGCGACCGAGTCGCAGGGCCGCATCCACACGTCCGCCGCCGGTGTGCTTGTGATGCCCGAGGCCGAGGACGTCGAGGTCGACATCGACCCGAACGATCTGCGCATCGACGTGTTCCGCTCGTCCGGACCGGGTGGGCAGAGCGTCAACACGACCGACTCGGCCGTGCGGATCACGCACCTGCCGACGGGCACGGTCGTGTCCATGCAGAACGAGAAGAGCCAACTGCAGAACCGCGAAGCCGGACTGCGCGTGTTGCGGGCCCGCCTGCTGCAGGCCGCGCAGGACGAGGCCGACGCGGCGGCTGCCGAGTCACGGCGCTCGCAGGTACGCACCGTCGACCGTTCCGAGCGCGTGCGCACGTACAACTTTCCCGAGAATCGCATCAGCGACCACCGCGTCGGCTTCAAGGCGTACAACCTCGACCAGGTACTCGACGGCGCGCTCGACGACGTCATCGACGCCCTCACGCGCGCCGACACCGAGGCGTTGCTGGCCGGCACGGGTGACTGACGCTCGGCTTTGCTCCGCGGATGTGTGCTGCGCGGGGCAAAGTGGTGCGTGGGCGGGGCAAAGCGGTGGGTGACGTCCGCGCGCTGCTGGCGGACGCCACACAACGGCTGGCCGCGGTCGGGATCGGGTCGGCGCGGGTGGACGCCGAACTTCTGCTCGCTGCTCTGCTCGACGTACCGCGCGGTCGGCTGCTGACCCTTGAGCAGGTACCGAACTCGGTCGCCCTCGAGTACGACGGATGGGTCAGGCGACGGATCGCCCGCGAGCCGCTGCAGTACATCACCGGACGGGCGCCGTTTCGCAACCTCGATCTCGCCGTCGGGCCTGAGTGTGTTCATCCCACGCCCGGAGACCGAACTGCTCGTCGACGCCGTCCTGCCCGAGCTGACCGGACGCCCGGAGCCGATCGTGGTCGATCTGTGCGCCGGGTCAGGCGCGCTCGCGCTCGCGATCGCCGACGAGGTCCCCGCGGCCCGGGTCGTCGCTGTCGAGCAGTCGTTCGCGGCGACCCGTTGGCTCAATCGCAACGCCGCCGGCAGCGACGTCCGCGTCGTGACCGGCGACATCCGCGACCCCGAACTGCTGCGCGCCCTCTACGAACGCGCGGACGTCGTCGTGAGCAACCCGCCGTACGTGCCGACCCCGACCGAGGTCGAGCCGGAGGTGCTGGCGGACCCCACGGAGGCCGTGTTCGCGGGACCGGACGGCCTCGATCTGCTTCCCGTCGTGGTGGCCCGCGCTGCGCTGTTGCTGCGTCCCGGCGGCGTGGTCGCGATCGAGCACGACGAGACGCACAGCAGTGCCGTACCCGACCTGTTGATGCGCGACGGGCACTTCATCGAGGTGAGCGATCACCCGGATCTGACGGGACGGGCTCGCTTCGCCACGGCTCGCCGCTTCAACCCACACAGCTGACTGGGGCAGGATGTCAGGCGTGGCACTGTTCTACGACTGCAACGACGCAACGGTCCGCGGTGCCGCGTTGACCTCCGCGGCGCACTGCGTGTCATCCGGCCAACTCGTCGTCCTGCCGACCGACACCGTCTACGGCATCGGCGCCGACGCCTTCGACGCGACCGCCGTCGCCGACCTGCTGGCCGCCAAGGGCCGCGGCCGCGACATGCCCGTACCGGTGCTCGTCGGCTCGTGGACGACGATCGAAGGGCTCTCTGCGAGCGTGGCCCAGCGAACCTGGGACCTGATCGAGGCGTTCTGGCCAGGCGGGCTCACCCTCGTGGTCGATGAAGCGCCCTCGCTGTCGTGGGATCTCGGCGACGCGCGCGGCACGGTCGCCGTCCGGATGCCGCTGCACCCGGTTGCGATCGAACTGCTCGAACGCACCGGCCCGATGGCGGTGTCGAGCGCGAACCGCAGCGGCTCGCCGGCGGCACTCACGGCTGCCGACGCCCAGGACCAGCTCGGCGACGAGGTCGCCGTCTACCTCGACGGCGGGCCGGCCAAGACCGGCGTCGCCTCGACCATTGTCGACGTCACCGGCGAGATCCCCCGGATTCTGCGCGCGGGCGCAATCGACGTCGACTCACTGCGCGCCGTCGTCCCGGACATCGCGGGGTAGGCGCAGTGGGCCCTACCCATCCGAGTCTCGAGTACCTGCTCGTAGCGGCGGTCGCCGGAGCAGGTTCATTCCTGGCGACTCCGATCGCGCGCGCCATCGCGGTGCGTTGGGGCGCGATCGCGCGTCCGCGCGATCGCGACGTGCACGCGGTGGCGATCCCGCGCATGGGCGGCCTTGCGTTGCTCGTCGGTTTCGGGCTCGCGCTGTTCACGGCCAGTCGGCTGCCGACCCTGCGCGACGCGTTTAACACGCAAACCGGCGGCGGCCCCGAAATCCCGTGGATCCTGTTCGCCGGGGTCCTGCTCTGCCTGATCGGCGCCATCGACGACCGCTACGAGCTGGACTCGCTCACCAAGCTCGCCGGGCAGGTACTCGCGACGAGCATCATGGTCACGCTCGGCGGCGTGCAGCTGGTCTACTTCGTGCCGCCCTGGGGGCACACGGGGACGATCGTGCTCGGCCAGGACCTGGCGATCCCGGTGACGATCCTGCTCACCGTGCTGACGATCAACGCCGTCAACTTCATCGATGGTCTGGACGGCCTGGCCGCCGGGGTCACCGCGATCGCCGCGCTGTCTTTCTTTGCGTTCAGCTACAACCTCGGGCGCAACGACTTCCTGCAGATAGCCGCGCCGCCGATGCTGCTGACCGCTGCGCTGGCCGGCACATGCATCGGATTCCTGCCGCACAACTTCTTCCCGGCCCGCATCTTCATGGGCGACTCGGGATCGATGCTCGCGGGGCTGATGCTCTCGGCGGCCGCGACCACGGCCACCACCAACGCCGATCCGCAGGCGTTCACCGGCGGTGCGGTGAAGACGTTGCCGTTGTACCTGCCGCTCGTGATTCCGATTGCAGTGCTCGCGATCCCGTTCGTCGATCTGCTGTTGGCGGTGTTCCGGCGGGTCAGACGGGGGCACTCGCCGTTCGCGCCGGACAAGCGGCACCTGCACCACCGCCTGCTCGAACTCGGCCACAGCCACCGCCGCGCCGTGCTACTGCTCTACTTCTGGTCAGCGCTCGTCGGCTTCGGCGGCGCCGCGCTGGCCATCTTCAGCGGCCTGTGGGTGCTGGTCGTGCTGATGGCCGCCGGGGTCGCGGTGGGAGTGGTGCTGCTCGTCGTCCCACGGCTGCAAACGCGCCGACGCAGCGCCCGCACCGCCCGCCGAAAGGCGTCGGCCCAGGACCCCGGACGCCTCGCGGGTGTGGCGGCGACCGGACCGCCGAGCGTCGCCGCAGATGTCACTGGAGATCTCACTGCAGATCTCACTGCAGATGTCACTGCGAACGGTGCGCGTCGGCGGCCGGAGGGCGATCTCAGCAGGCCCAAAGCCCTGTGATAAGTTCGCCATGCCGTAGAAATGCTACGGAAAAGCCCGCGTCCCGCGAGCTGCAAGACCGGCTGAAACGCCTGGCCGTGAACGATCCGGACGACACGAATTTGCTAGGAGCCGCCCGTGAGTGAGTCACACGCACAGGCGTCCGCGCAACGTTAGCCCGGCGGGTCGGCCAGGTGCATGACGATCGCAGTGACGGCATCGGCTGGGGAGACCTGGCAACGGCCGGTCTCACCGTCGCAAGCTTCATCGCGATCGGCGTCGTCGTCGGCTGGCTGGTCGACCGGCTCCTGGGCACGCTACCGATCTTCTTGTTCGCCGGTCTCCTGCTCAGCGTCGCGGGAGCCGTCTGGTACCTCGTCATCAAGTTCCGTGCATATCTGACTAAGTGAGTGGGAGAACGTTTTCGTGGAACCGGCCGTATACACCCCGGTCTCTGCCGTCGCGAACCTGCGCCGATCCGTCCTGATCAGCATCGCGCTCGGAATCGGATCGGTCATCGTGGCCTCGGTCTACGGCCACCCGTTCCTGGGAATGTTCGTGTGCGTCGGATTCGCTCTCGGTGCCGTCAACAACCGCATGCTGCAGCGCTCGGTCATCCGACGTGCGCAGGGTGAGGTCTCCCTGGGCCGATTCAACGGCGGCGTCTTCGGTCGCCTCGGGTCGATCACGGCGATCGCGATCGTGCTGGCGCTGCTCGTGCGGCCGGACGGGCTCGGCACCTTCGCGGGCCTGGCCGTCTTCCAGGTACTCATGCTCGTCGGCGCTGCCCTGCCGGTGTTCCGCAGTCTGCGACCGACGTCATGACCGGCCGCCATGCGATGACGCACACCCTCGCGACCATTCACATCACGCCGGGCGAGCACAAGATCATCTGGCGCATCGGTGGGATCGAATTCCACGGCGACACGATCATCAGCACGCTCATCGCGGGCGCGCTCATCCTGATGCTCGGGTTCTTCATGCGCAGCCGGCTCAGCGTGCGCAAGCCCGGCAAGGTCCAGCTCTTCTTCGAGCTGGTTACCGACCAGGTCGAGAAGCAGGTCGACGACTCGATCGGCATCACGATCGCGCCCTGGGCGGTGCCGCTCGCATTCACGCTGTTCCTGTTCATCTTGTTCGCGAACTGGTTAGCGCTCATTCCTACTAATGAATACATCCCGCCGCCCGCGTCGGATCCGAACCTCACCTACGCGCTCGCGCTGCTGGTGATCATCACGATGCACGTGGTCGGCATCCGGAAGAACGGCGCGAAGTACTACGCGCACATCTTCGAGAAGCCGCGCGTTCTCATGCCGCTGCGGATCGTCGAAGAGATCATCAAGCCGGTGACGCTCTCGCTGCGTCTGTTCGGCAACATCTTCGCCGGCACGATCATGCTTGCGTTGATCGCTGCGCTGCCCGCGTTCGTTCTCTGGGCGCCGGAAATCCTCTGGAAGCTGTTCGATGCCTTCATCGGGCTGATCCAGGCCTTCATCTTCGGACTGCTGACCGTGCTCTACCTGTCGTCGATCAAGCCGCACGAAGAACACGGCGATGATCACGGCGACGCCCACGAGCACGACGAAGTGGCCGAGTCGCGCGACGCTCGCGAACCCTTGCAGGAGGTTCACGCCTGAGGCTTGCAGTGCACAGCATCACCCGGTTCGCGAAACCACAACTTCCATACGTCCCGTAAGAGAAATCGAGTAGGAGAAGACACAATGGCCTCAGACAATCTGCCGGTCCTGGGCGGACTCATCGGCGGCGGCCTCGCATTGGGCGGCGGCGCGGTCGGCGCGGGTATCGGTGACGGCATCGCCGGTAGCTCGCTGATCCAGGGCGTCGCTCGCCAGCCCGAGGCGCAGGGGCAGCTGCAGACGCTGTTCTTCCTGACGGTCGGCCTGGTCGAGGCTGCGTACTTCATCAACCTCGCCTTCGCCGTGCTGTTCGTGTTCGTGCTCGGCGTCAAGGGCTGACCGTGTCCGCCGGGAACACACTTGCGGACAGCAAGAACTTCCTGATCCCGGACGGGACGTTCATCGCCGAACTCGTCGCGTTCGCGATCATCCTGTTCCTGATCGCGCGCTACATCGTCCCGCCGGCGCAGAAGGCTCTGCGCGAGCGGCAGGCGATGATCGAGCAGCAGGCCAAGGATGCCGATGCTGCGCGTGAGAAGCTCGCCGAGGCCGAGGCCGCGTACAAGAACGCGCTCACCGAGGCCCGCGTCGAAGCAGCGCAGATCCGCGAGAACGCGCGCGCCGAGGCGCAGCGCACCGTCGAGGAGCTGCGCACGCAGGCGCAGGAAGAGTCCGACCGCATCATCGCTCGTGGCGAGGAGCAACTGGCTCGCCAGCGCACTGCGATCGTCCGTGACCTGCGCGCCGAGATCGGCACACTGGCGGTCGAGCTGTCAGAGAAGATCGTCGACCAGCGGCTGGCCAGTGACGCAGACGTGCGCTCGACCGTCGACACCTTCATCGCGGGTCTCCAGGCCCACGACGCGGCAACCGCGAACACCTCGGCAGGTGCCGACTCGTGATGCAAGCAGCCAGCCGCGAGGCACTGGGTGCGGTCCGCACCCAGGTGAGCTCCGTCCTGGGACGGTTCTCCAAGACCGAGGGCCTTGCCGGGCTCGCGGAGGAGCTCTACGCCGTCGCGCACCTGCTGACGTCGCAGCCCCGGCTGCGCCGTCGCCTCGCCGACCCGGCGTCCGCGCCCGAGCAGCGCACCGGCCTCGCCGACTCGCTGCTCAACGGCAAGATCAGCGCGAGCGCGCTGTCGGTCGTCGATTCGGCCGTCGGGGCTCGTTGGTCGAAGGCGTGGGACCTCGTCGACGCGATCGAGACGAGCGGTGACGACGTGCTTCTCGCCGCGGCCGAGAACGACAATTCGATCGCAGCGGTCGAGGACGAGCTGTTCCGGCTCGAGCGCATTCTCGACAACGAGTCGCAGCTGACCACGCTGCTCGACGAGGCGACGGTCGATCCGGTGAAGCGCGGCGACCTGATCGAGCAGGTGCTCAACGGCAGGGCGAACCCGATCACGCTCGCGCTGGTGCGTCACGCGGTGTCGACCCAGCGCAAGCGCAGCATCCTGCTCGCCCTTGACGATCTGATCGAGGCAGCCGGCGCACGTCGTGAGCGTTCGGTCGCGCGCGTCATCAGCGCCGTCGAGATCACCGACGCACAGCAGCGGGCCTTGGCCGAGCGGCTCAGCGAGGTGTACGGCCGCCGCATCGACGTGCGCTATGCGGTCGACCCGGCGATTCGCGGCGGTCTGATCGTGCGCGTCGGCGACGAGGTCATCGACGGCAGTCTGGCGTCTCGCCTCAAGGACATCCGCGGCGCGTTCGCGAGCTGATTCATTTCATCGGCCCAATTCATCGATACGACCAACTACACGTACGGACAGAGGAACTTTGATGGCAGAGCTGACGATCTCGGCAGACGAAATCCGCGGTGCGATCGAGAACTACGTCTCGTCGTACTCGCCCGAGGCCTCGCGCGAAGAAGTCGGTGTCGTGTCCGAGACCGGCGACGGCATCGCGCGTGTCGAGGGACTGCCGAGCGCCATGACCAACGAACTGCTCGAGTTCGAGGGCGGCACGCTCGGCATCGCACTGAACCTCGACGTCCGTGACATCGGCGTCGTCATCCTCGGTGACGCGTCGAAGATCGAAGAGGGTCAAGAGGTCAAGCGCACCGGCGACATCCTCTCGGTGCCGGTGGGCGACGGGTACCTCGGCCGCGTCGTGAACCCGCTCGGTCAGCCGATCGACGGCCAGGGCGACATCGACACCGACGGGCGTCGCGCGCTCGAGCTGCAGGCGCCGACCGTGGTGCAGCGCCAAGAGGTGCGCGAGCCGCTCCTGACCGGCATCAAGGCCATCGACTCGATGACCGCCATCGGTCGTGGCCAGCGCCAGCTGATCATCGGCGACCGGCAGACCGGCAAGACCACGGTCTGCCTCGACGCGATCATCAACCAGCGCGACAACTGGAAGACGGGCGACCCGAAGAAGCAGGTGCGCTGCATCTACGTCGCCATCGGTCAGAAGGGCTCGACGATCGCCGCGGCGCGCTCGACGCTCGAAGACGCGGGCGCGCTCGAGTACACGACCATCGTGGCTGCGCCGGCATCCGACTCGGCCGGCTTCAAGTACCTCGCCCCGTACACCGGTTCGGCCATCGGCCAGCACTGGATGTACCAGGGCATGCACGTGCTGATCGTGTTCGACGATCTGTCGAAGCAGGCCGAGGCCTATCGCGCGGTCTCGCTGCTGCTGCGCCGCCCGCCGGGCCGCGAGGCATACCCCGGCGACGTGTTCTACCTACACAGCCGGTTGCTCGAGCGCTGCGCGAAGCTGTCCGACGATCTGGGCGGCGGTTCGATGACGGGCCTGCCGATCATCGAGACCAAGGGCAACGACGTGTCGGCCTACATCCCGACCAACGTCATCTCGATCACCGACGGTCAGTGCTTCCTCGAGACCGACCTGTTCAACGCCGGTGTCCGTCCGGCCGTCAACGTCGGCATCTCGGTGTCGCGTGTCGGTGGTGCGGCGCAGCCGCGCGCGATGCGTGACGTCGCCGGCCGGTTGCGCGTGGACCTTGCGCAGTACCGCGAGCTCGAGGCGTTCGCCGCGTTCGGCTCCGACCTGGACAAGGCGAGTCAGCAGCAGCTGGCTCGTGGTAGCCGCCTCGTCGAGCTGCTCAAGCAGCCGGCGGCGTCGCCGTTCCCCGTCGGTCGCGAGATCGCGTCGATCTGGGCCGGCACGCGTGGTCACCTGGACGACATCGACGTGCGCGACGTGCGCCGCTTCGAGGGCGAGTTCCTCGACTACATCCAGCACAACGCGGACGGGCTGTACGACACCCTGGCGACGGTGAAGAAGTTCGACGACGAGCTCAACGCGCAGCTCGAGCAGCTCGTCACCGACTTCAAGAAGCAGTTCCAGCCGACCGAGTCCGACTCGGACAAGTAGGCCGTAACGCATGGGTGCCCAGCAGCGCATCTACCGTCGCCGCATCGCGGCGACGCAGTCGACGCGCAAGATCACCAAGGCGATGGAGCTCATCGCCGCATCGCGGATCGTCCGCGCCCAGTCGCGGATGAACGCCGCCCGTCCCTATGCCGAGGAGCTGACCCGCGCGCTCAAGGCGGTGCTCGAGGACAAGTCGCTCAAGAGCCCGTTGCTCACCGGCGTCGAGAACCCGCGACGCACCGCGATCCTCGTCATCACCAGCGACCGCGGGCTCGCGGGTGGGTACAACGCGAACGCGCTGAAGCGGGCCAACACGCTCGCCGCCGAGTTGGAGAGCGACGGCCGTGAGGTCGTGCGTTACGTCATCGGCCGCAAGGGAGTCTCGTTCTTCAATTTCCGCCACATCGAGATGGCGGGGTCGTGGACAGGGTTCAGCGAGCAGCCGACGTTCGCCGACATCCGTGAGCTGACCGAGCAGATCGGCTTCGCGCTGCAGGCGACCTCCGAGGGCGAGTCCAACGGCGCCCCGGGCGTCGACGAGCTCTACATCGTCTACACGCAGTTCACGAACTCGGTGACGCAGACGGCGGTGTCGCAACAGCTCGCGCCGGTCAAGGACGCGGTCGACGACAGCGACCTCGGCAGCAGCGACGACGACGAGGACGACGCGAGCGAGAAGGACAGCGGGCTGCCCGTCGTCTACGAGTTCGAGCCGGACGGCGAGCGGCTGCTCGAGGCGTTGCTGCCGCGTTACATCAGCGCGCGGATCTTCTCCGCGTTGCTCGAGTCGGCGGCGTCGGAGTCGGCAGCGCGGCGTCGCGCGATGAAGTCGGCGAGCGACAACGCGACCGACCTCATCAAGACCTTCACCCGACTGGCCAACCAGGCCCGTCAGGCCGAGATCACCCAGGAAATCAGCGAGATCGTCGGCGGAGCCGACGCGCTCGCCGCAGCAGGAGTAGAGGAATAGAGCTATGACGACCTTGATCGAGAACGACACCGACTCGGCTGGCGCCGGTATGTCGACCGGCCGCGTCGTCCGGGTGATCGGCCCCGTGGTCGACGTCGAGTTCGGCCGCAACGCGATCCCGGCGCTGTACAACGCGCTCACCGTCCAGGTCGAGCTCGGTGAGCTGTCGAAGACGTTGACACTCGAGGTGGCGCAGCACATCGGCGACGACATGGTGCGCACCATCGCACTGCAGCCCACCGACGGTCTGGTGCGCGGTGCCGAGGTGACCGACTCCGGCTCGTCGATCACAGTGCCGGTCGGCGACGTGACCAAGGGTCACGTGTTCAACACCCTCGGCCAGCCGCTCGACGTCGCCGAGAGCGAACTCGACATCCAGGAGCGCTGGTCGATCCACCGCGAGCCGCCGCCCTTCGACGAGCTCGAGGCGAAGACCGAGCCGTTCTGGACCGGCATCAAGGTCATCGACCTGCTCACGCCGTACGTGGTCGGCGGCAAGATCGGCCTGTTCGGCGGTGCCGGTGTCGGCAAGACGGTGCTGATCCAGGAGATGATCTATCGCGTCGCCGAGAACTTCGGTGGTGTGTCGGTGTTCGCCGGCGTCGGTGAGCGCACCCGTGAAGGCAACGACCTCATCGCTGAAATGACCGACTCGGGCGTCATCGAGAAGACCGCGCTGGTCTTCGGCCAGATGGACGAGCCGCCGGGCACGCGTCTTCGTGTCGCGCTGTCAGCGCTGACCATGGCCGAGTACTTCCGCGACGTGCAGCAGCAGGACGTGCTGCTGTTCATCGACAACATCTTCCGGTTCACCCAGGCGGGTTCGGAAGTGTCGACGCTGCTCGGCCGCATGCCGTCCGCCGTGGGTTACCAGCCGACGCTGGCCGATGAGATGGGCCAGCTCCAGGAGCGGATCACTTCGACACGTGGTCACTCGATCACCTCGATGCAGGCGATCTACGTGCCCGCCGACGACATCACCGACCCGGCGCCGCACACCACGTTCGCGCACCTCGACGCCACGACCACCCTGTCGCGGCCGGTGTCTGAGAAGGGCATCTACCCGGCGGTCGACCCACTCGACTCGACCTCGCGCATTCTCGCCGCCGAGTACATCGGCCAGGAGCACTACGACGTCGCGAACCAGACCAAGCAGATCCTGCAGCGCTACAAGGAACTGCAGGACATCATCGCGATCCTCGGTATCGACGAGCTCTCCGAAGAGGACAAGGTCATCGTCGGTCGCGCTCGTCGCATCGAGCGGTTCCTGTCGCAGAACACCTTCGTCGCCAAGCAGTTCACCGGCGTCGAGGGATCGTTCGTCCCGGTCGAGGAGACGGTTGACGCGTTCAAGCGGCTCAACAACGGCGACTTCGACGAGTACCCGGAGCAGGCGTTCTTCATGTGCGGTGGCATCGAGGACCTCGAGCGCAAGGCGCACGAGCTGAAGAACGCCTAACTCATGGCGACAATGAACGTCGAGCTTGTTTCCGTTGAACGCGCGCTCTGGTCGGGCGAGGCCACCGCGGTGTTCGCTCGCACCGTCGTCGGTCAGCTCGGCATCCTGCCGGGTCACACGCCGCTGCTCGGTGCGCTCGCGCCCGGGTACACGGTGCGCATCGACCGTGAGGGCGAGGACTCGCTGATGGTGGCGGTGCACGGCGGGTTCCTGTCCGTGCGCAAGGACGGGGTCTCGGTGCTCGCCGAGATGGCCGAGACCGCTGAAGAGATCGACGTGTCCCGGGCCCGGGCAGCACTCGACGGCGCGGACCCTGAGACGCCCGAAGGCGCGGCAGCACGCGATCGTGCGATGGCGCGTTTGCGCGCCGCCGGCGAGTCGGTCTGATCGCGCGGGCGCAGACGTAACGCAGGACGGCGGCCGTGCACATCATCGACATTGCGGTGGTGTGCGCGGCCGTTCTCGTGCTGCTGGCGTGCGGGCTCGTCCTTGCCCGGCAACGGTTCATGCTGCGTGCGCAAGGCACGATTCCCGTCGCGCTGCGGCTCGGCCGGGCATCGCGCTGGCAGTACGGCGTCGCTCGGTATGCCGGCGGCGAGCTGCTCTGGTACCGATCGCTCGGCGTCGGTACGCGTCCCAACCGTGTGCTGGAACGGCGTCGGGTATCGGTGATCGGTCGGCATGCTCCGATCCGCGGCGATCTGCAGTCGCTGCCCGCCACCGCCGTCATAGTCGAGTGCCGCGACGGTGACGCCGACGTATGCCTCGCGCTCGGCGAGAGCGCCTACACCGGCTTCGTCTCGTGGCTGGAGTCGTCGGCCCCGATGACCTGAAGCACGCGCTGCACGATCTCGTCGGCGGGTGGCCCGATGTCGACTGTGATCGCGGGTTCGTCCGCAGCGGGTGGTTCGAGATCGGCGAACTGCGAGTCGAGCAGCGCCGCCGGCATGTAATGCCCGTGGCGTGCGGACAGGCGTTGCGCGATGAGTTCCTTCGTGCCGCGCAGGTAGACGAACACGACCTCTTCGTTGCCACCGCGCAGCAGGTCACGATAGGCGCGCTTGAGCGCCGAGCAGGTGACCACGCCGTCTCGTCCCGCGTCGATGTGATCGCGGATCCAGGCGGCGATGGAGTCCAGCCACGGGAGCCGGTCCGCGTCGGTCAGGGCGACGCCGGACGCCATCTTCGCGACGTTCGCGGGCGGATGCAGGTCGTCGCCCTCAACAAGGTCCCAGCCGAGGCGTGCGGCCAGCAGCCCGGCGACGGTCGACTTCCCGCTGCCCGACACCCCCATCACGACGAGGACGGTCAGCGTTCACCGCCCGGGCGCCACTTCACGTCCCCGTTCGGGTTGGCAGCGCGCGCAAGGATGAACAGCAGATCCGAGAGGCGGTTCAGGTAGAGCAAGGCCGTGCGGTTGGTGGTCTCGGGCTCGGCCTCGTAGAGCGCCCAGGCGCTGCGCTCGGCGCGGCGGGCCAACGTCCGCGCCTGGTGCAACAGCGCCGCGGCGGGCGTGCCGCCGGGCAGGATGAAGCTGTCGAGCTTCGGCAGGTCGGCGTTGAAGTCGTCGCACCATCCTTCCAGCCGGGTCACGTACGCGTCCTCGACGCGGAGCGGCTCGTAGGGAGGGTCGGGACGCACCGGTGTGCACAGGTCGGCGCCGACGTCGAACAGGTCGTTCTGGATCGTCTGCAGCACCGCGGCGATCGGCTCGGGGACCGTGCCCAGGGCGAGCACGACGCCCAGCGCGGCATTGGTCTCGTCGCAGTCGGCGTAGGCACCCACGCGCGGGTCGGTCTTGCGCACGCGCGACATGTCCCCGAGCGCGGTCGTGCCGTCGTCGCCGGTCTTCGTGTAGATGCGGGTGAGATGAACGGCCACTCCCGGACGATAGCCTGGGTGCCGTGCAAGTACTGCGAGTGACCGGTGGCGCGCGCCTCAACGGTGAGGTGTCAGTCGTCGGAGCGAAGAACAGCGTCTTGAAGTTGATGGCCGCGTCGCTGCTGGCGCCGGGCAGCTCGACACTCGGCAACCTGCCGGCCATCTCGGACGTCGGCATCATGCACCAGCTGCTGGGACGGCTCGGCTGCGAGGTGAGCGAGTCGGTGCACGGCCGCACCGACGAGGTCACCGTCACGGTGCCGGAGGTGCCGCAGGCCGAGGCGCCCTACGAGCTGGTGCGGCGCATCCGCGGGTCGATCTGCGTGCTCGGCCCGTTGCTCGCGCGCACCGGTCGGGCCAAGGTCGCGCTGCCGGGTGGTGATGCGATCGGCTCGCGGCCGCTCGACATGCATTTCGCCGGGCTCGAGCGCATGGGCGCCGAGATCCACGTCGAGCACGGCTACATCGTCGCCGAGGCGTCCGAGCTGCGCGGCGCCCAGATCTGGCTCGACTTCCCGAGCGTCGGCGCGACCGAGAACATCATGACCGCTGCGGTGTTGGCCAAGGGCACGACGGTGATCGACAACGCTGCGCGTGAGCCGGAGATCGTCGATCTGTGCCGCATGCTCGTCGCGATGGGCGCGCAGATCGACGGCATCGGCACGTCCACGCTCGAGATCAACGGCGTCGAGCAATTGCATCCGGCAACACACCGCGCGGTGGCCGACCGCATTGTCGCCGGCACGTGGGCGATGGCGGCGGTTGCCACCCGCGGCGACGTGACCGTTCGCGGCGCGGACGCCGGCCACCTCGAGATCGCGTTGGACAAACTGGTGCGCGCCGGTGCCGAGGTCGATGTGAGCGCTGACGGTTTCCGCGTGTCGATCGACAAGCGGCCCAAGAGCTTCGATGTCGTCACGCTGCCCTACCCGGGGCTGGCGTCCGACCTCCAGCCGCAGGCGATCGCCCTGCTGTCGGTGGCCGAGGGCACGGCGATGATCACCGAGAACGTGTTCGAGGCGCGCTTCATGTTCTGCGACGAGATCGCGCGCATGGGTGCCGACGTGCGCACCGACGGCCATCACGCGGTCGTGCGCGGCAAGGAGCGGCTCTCCGGCGCGCCCGTGCGCGCAACCGACATCCGTGCCGGGGTCGGGTTGGTGCTCGCGGGCCTGGTGGCCGAAGGGGTCACCGAGGTCGCCGAGATCCATCACATCGACCGCGGCTATGTGCGCTTCGAAGAGCAACTGCGCTCGCTCGGCGCCGACGTGCAGCGCGTCGACACGTCAGCTGAGTAGCTCGCGGGCCCGGTCGACGTCCTGGGTGAACACGAGCAGGTCGTAGCGGCCGTCCTTGCGCAGCGACGTCGACGCGCGGATGCCGCCATCGGCCAGGCGGCCGCGCGTCTCGGCGGCTTGTCTTCGGTCGGCGGTGGCGATCACGGTCAGCAGCCCGAGTTCGCGCGCGTCGGTCGCGTCCATCCGTTCGATCCTGCGGTGTGGACGCGACGGACGGAACACCCAGCGCGCGGCGAACGTCAGCCCTACGACAACCGCGACAGCCGCGATTTCGGGGTAACCGTCGCTCGGGAAGGACATCTCGGTGCTGCGCCTCTTCAGTGCTCTGTGGCGATGCCCGGTGGATCGTTGCGATCGCGGAGCATTTTCACGATCGCCAGCACGACGAAGTAGGCGCAGCCGACGTAGAGCAGCGGCCGCACCATGTACGGGTGTTTCGGGTAGAGGAACGTGCCGAGCACGATGCCGCCGACCAGCACGATCGTTCCGATGACGGTCGGGATACGCCAGAAGCGAGCACGCGCGATGTGGGGGAACGGCAGGTTCGTCAACGACAGCAGCGACAGCACGAGCGTGATGACGGCGCCGATCGAGGTGCGCGCATCGAGCAGGAACAGCACGGGCGCAACCATGTTCCACGCCGCGGGGTAACCGCGGAAGAAGAAGTCGTCGGTCATCATGTCTCGGCGCGCGAACCAGATCGCGGACGTGAACACGAGCACGCACAGCACGAGCACGCCGAAGTTGTTGTGGGGGACGACGTGGAACTCGTACATGAAACACGCGGGCACGATCACGCAGGCGACGTAGTCGATGATCAGGTCGAGTGTGTAGCCGTCGATTCGCGGCACGCGTTCGGACACTCGCAGCGCCCGCGCGATCGGCCCGTCCACGCCGTCGATCACGAGCGTGATCAGCAGCCACAGGATCGCGTAGTCGGGGTGGCGGGTCAGCACGTCGCGCAGCGCGAGCATCGACGCGACGATGCCGAGCGCGGTGAACCCGTGCACCGCCCAGGCCTGGCCACGCTCGCCGGGCGTCCACGGGCCGGCCGGGAGCGTCCGGTTCGTCCCCTGCGGCAACGGGTTGGCCGGACCGGGTTCGGGGGAGACAGGACGGGCCACGCATCGACCCTAGCTGTCTGTCAGCTGTGCAGCTTGCGCCGCAGCCCCTTCTCGCCCGAGCGCATCATCAGGTCGTGGTTGAACCTCAGCGCGGGACGCACGAGACGCCCTGCGGCGCGCACCGCGCGCTTGCGCACGTCGACCTCTTCGTCGAACACCGCCACGCTCGTGCCGTCGCGCGATGTGACCGTCCACTGGCTGATGCCGGCAAGGTCGCCGTCGAGCCGCGCGCGGAGCACCCGCGCGACAGGGTCCTCGAGCTCGCGATGCAGCACGAACGAGAGCTCGTAGGGCAGCAGGCTGCGGCAGCGCACCTCACCGCTGTCGTCGTCGAGCCACTTCGCGCCGACCACCTGCGGCCACCACGACGGGTAGCCCGCGACGTCCTGCAACGTCGCGTAGACCTCGTCCGCGTCGGCGTCGATGTGCCACTCCGAACGAAAGGTGTACTCGGTCATCCGTTGATCGCTGCGCAGGCCGTGTTCATGCGTCCTTGTTACGCGTACCGACCACGGGCGGTTCGACCGACCACGGGAAGTTGATCCACAGGTCGGTGTGGCGCCAGACGTATTCGCACTTCACCGACGACCGTGCCTTCTCGTAGACGACCGCACAGCGCACTTCGGCGACGTGGTCGGCGCAGAAGTCCTTGACCAGCCGCAGCGTGGCGCCGGTGTCGGCAACGTCGTCGGCGATCAGCACGCGTGCGCCGGACAGGTCGACCGCATTCGGGACGGGCGGGAGCATCGCCGGCATGTCGAGACGCTCGTCGACGCCCGTATAGAACTCCACGTTGACCAGGTGCAGGTTCTTCACGTCGAGCGCGTAGCCGAGGGCGCCGGCGACGAACAACCCACCGCGCGCGATCGCCAGCACGAGGTCGGGACGGTAGCCGTCGGCGTCGATCTCGACGGCGAGCTCGCGCGCCGCGGTGCCGAACAGCTCCCAGGTCAGGTTTTCGCGCGGTTCTGTGCTCGGGGCGGCCACCTTCGCGAGCCTGCCAGACGTGCGAACTCCGCCACATCCGTTACTCATGAGTAACCCTTGCTGAAATACAGTGAGTCATGCCTTTTCCCGTGGACGACTCGCGCGACCGCCCCTGGCTGATGCGGACCTACGCCGGCCACTCGTCGCCGGGTGAGTCCAATGCGCTCTACCGCCGCAACCTGAGCAAGGGCCAGACCGGACTCTCGGTGGCCTTCGACCTGCCGACGCAGACCGGGTACGACCCGGACGCCGAACTGGCTCGCGGCGAAGTGGGCAAGGTGGGTGTGCCGGTCTCGCACATCGGCGACGTGCGCGCGCTGTTCGACGGCATTCCGATGGAACAGATGAACACCTCGATGACCATCAACGCGCCGGCGATGTATCTGCTGGCGCTCTACCTCGCGGTCGCCGAGGAGCACGAGGCCGACTTCACGAAGCTGTCCGGCACGACGCAGAACGACATCATCAAGGAGTACCTGTCGCGCGGGACGTATGTCTTCCCGCCCGGGCCGTCGCTGCGACTGATCACCGACATGATCGCCTACACGGTCGCGAACGTGCCGAAGTGGAACCCGATCAACGTCTGCAGCTATCACCTGCAGGAGGCCGGAGCGACGCCCGTCCAAGAGGTCGCGTTCGCGCTGTGCACGGCAATCGCGGTACTCGACTCGGTGCGCGAATCGGGCCAGGTCGACGACGACAAGTTCGGCGACGTAGTCGCGCGAATCTCGTTCTTCGTCAACGCGGGCGTGCGTTTCATCGAGGAGCTGTGCAAGCTGCGCGCGTTCGGCGAACTGTGGGACGAGATCACCGAGTCGCGTTACGGCGTCACGAACGCGAAGCAACGCCGGTTCCGCTACGGCGTCCAGGTCAACTCGCTCGGGCTCACCGAGGCGCAGCCGGAGAACAACGTCTACCGCATCCTGCTCGAAATGCTCGCGGTCACGATGTCGAAGGGCGCTCGTGCGCGTGCGGTGCAACTGCCGGCCTGGAACGAAGCCCTTGGGCTGCCGCGCGCGTGGGACCAGCAATGGTCGCTGCGCATGCAGCAGATCCTCGCCTTCGAATCCGACCTGCTCGAGTACGAAGACCTGTTCGAGGGATCCGTTGTCGTCGAGGCGAAGGTCGCCGAGATCAAGACCGGCGCGCGCGAAGAGATCGACCGCATTCTCGAGATGGGCGGGGCGGTCGCCGCGGTCGAGTCGGGGTATCTGAAGTCGTCGCTCGTGTCGTCGCTGGCGTTGCGCCGACGGCGCATCGAGTCGGGCGAGGACGTCGTGGTCGGCGTCAACAAGTACACCGACACCGAACCGAACCCGCTGCAGGGTGGCGAGGACGGCGGCATCCTGTCTGTCGACGAGGGTGTCGAGGAGGCCGCGAAGCAGGCCATCGCGACCTGGCGTTCGGAACGCGACGCCGCAACCGTCGACCAGGTGCTGACGGCGCTTCGTGACGCTGCGAAGACCGACACCAACCTGATGGAACCGTCGCTGGCGTGCGCGCGGGCCGGTGTGACGATCGGCGAGTGGGCCGACGTGCTGCGCGAGGTATTCGGCGAGTACCGGCCGCCGACCGGAGTTGCGCAGGCAAGCGGCGGCGGTCATGACGGCTCGCTGTCCGGGGTACAGCAGCGGGTGCGTGCGCTCGGCGAGGAGCTCGGTCGTCCGTTGAAGTTCCTGGTCGGCAAACCCGGGCTGGACGGCCACTCGAACGGTGCCGAGCAGATCGCGGTGCGGGCCCGTGACGCCGGCTTCGAGGTCGTCTACTCCGGCATCCGGCTCACACCGAGCCAGATCGTGTCGGCCGCGGTCGAAGAGGACGTCGACGTCGTCGGGTTGTCGGTGCTGTCCGGCTCGCACCTGTCGGTCGTCCCCGAGGTCGTCGAGGGACTGCGTTCGGCCGGGCTCAGCGACGTCCCGGTGGTGGTCGGCGGCATCATTCCCGAACGCGACGCGGTGAGACTTCGTGACGCCGGCGTCGCGCGGGTCTTCACCCCGAAGGACTTCGAGATCACCGATGTCCTCGGCGCCATCGTCGATGCCGTCGAGGCAGCCCGTTCGTGACGCCTTAACGGAGTCTTAGGCAGCGTTAACTTCGGTTTGATCTTCCGATAGCTCGGGCCTGAGGTTCTCCGCGCCATCCTTCGTCGCATCGACCGGCGACGAGGAGATGCATGACGAACGGGTTGCTCGCTGCGCGCCGCCAGGTGGCAGCGCGTCCGTGGCTGGCTGCGGTGATCGTGGTCGCGCTGATCTGTGGCGGCATCTTCGCCTACCAGCGGGTCACCGCGTCGGGAGGCAGCACGTCGACCGCCGCCGCGTCGACCTCCTTGGTCACCGTCTCGACGGGGACGGTGCAGGAGTCGGTGTCGACCACCGGCACGATCAGCCCTGCTGACGAGCACGACCTGAGTTTCTCTTCCAGCGCGACGGTGACGTCGGTGCGCGTGTCGGCCGGACAGCGGGTGCGCAAGGGTCAGATCCTCGGCACCATCGCCACGCTGTCGCTGAAGGCCTCGCTCGCACAGGCCCGCGCTGATCTCGCCGACGCGCGCGCGACGCTGGCGACGGCGCAGGACACGTCCACAACGACAGCCGCCCAACTGGCCGCGGACAAGATCTCGGTCACCACGGCGCGCAGCTCGGTGGCCGCGGCTCGCACGAATCTGCGGGACGCCGTGTTGCGCTCGCCGATCGCAGGCACCGTCGCGGCGGTCAACGTCAGCAAGGGCGACGCTGCGGGTGGGTCGACCAGCAGCACGTCGAACAACTCGTCGTCGTCGAGTTCGAATTCCGCTGCCACTTCCGACTCGACGTCGACGGGGTCGACGTCGTCGACCTCGTCCACGTCGTCGGACTTCGTCGTCATCGGCATGAAGAAATGGACGGTCGCCGCGACAGTCGATGACACCGAGGTCGGGATGGTGCGCAAGGGCGACCAGGCGCAGCTGACGACCGACAACGCGACGGGGCGGGTGTTCGGCGTGGTCACCTCGGTGTCGGTGCTGTCGGACAGCTCGTCGGGATCGGCGAGCTATCCCGTCGAGATCGCTGTCACCGGATCGCCGTCCGGACTTCATGACGGCGAATCGGCGACCGTCTCGATCATCTACAAGACGGTCAGCAACGTGCTGACCGTCCCGACCCTCGCGATCCACCGCGACAGCTCGACGCCGTACGTCTATGTGTCGCGCAACGGCACGAAGACCAAGGTCAGCGTCAAGACCGGGCTGTCGTCGGGCGGCACCACGCAGATCAAGTCGGGGCTGAAGTCCGGTCAGCAGGTGTACCTGCAGACCTTCACCCGCACGTCCGGCACGACGCCGACGACCGAACGGTCGCGATCGACCTACGGCTATCCCGGTGGTGGCGGTGGGTACGGCCAGTTCCCTGGTGGCGGCTCGGGCGGCGGTTTCGGAAACTTCCAGGGCGGCGGCAACGGGCAGACGACGCCGTGACGCACGCCGAACCCATCATCGCGATGTACGACGTGCACAAGGTGTACGGGTCGTCGGCACTGCAGGTGGCCGCGCTGCGTGGAGTCAGCCTGAGCGTCGACGAGGGCGAGTACGTGGCGGTCGTCGGGCCGTCGGGGTCGGGCAAGTCGACCTTGATGCACATCCTCGGCTGCCTCGATGTCGCCACCTCGGGCATGTACCGGATCGCGGGCGAGAACGTCGCCGAACTGGACGAGAACGCGTTGGCCGACATCCGCAATCGGCGGATCGGCTTCGTTTTCCAGCAGTTCAATCTGCTGGCCTCGTTGACTGCCTTGCGCAACGTCGAGCTGCCGCTCGCGTACGCCGGCGTGCCTCGCACAGCACGCCGCGAGCGCGCGGTGAATGCGCTCGAGCGGGTCGGGCTCGGTGACCGACTCGACCACCGGCCGGGGGAGCTGTCCGGCGGTCAGCAGCAACGCGTCGCGATCGCTCGTGCACTGGTGACTGATCCCGCGATGATCCTGGCCGACGAACCGACCGGGAACCTCGACTCGCACGCGACCGGTGAGGTGCTCGAGCTCCTCGACGAGCTCTGCGCACAGGGCCGCACGATCGTTCTCATCACCCACGAGGCCGATGTCGCCAAGCGAGCGAGCCGGGTCGTGCGCGTGTTCGACGGGCTGATCCAGCACGACCTCCAGGAGCGCGCGGTGAACTGGGCCGAGACGGTCCGCACCGGACTGCAGGCGATCCGCACGCACCGGTTGCGGTCCGGGTTGACCGTGCTGGGCATCCTGATCGGAATCGCGACCGTCGTGCTCTCGGTCGGGCTCGGCGAGGGCACGAAACAATCGGTGAGCAACCAGATCAATGCGCTCGGCAGCAACCTGCTCATCGTCTCGCCGGGGAGTTCGACGAGCTCGTCCGGAATCCGCGGCGGGCTCGGCTCGGCATCGACGTTGACGACGCTGGACGCCACCGCGCTGTCGTCGAAGGCGGCAGCACCGGACATCGCCGCCGTCGCGCCCGCGCAGAGCAGCTCACTCGAGATCGACTACGGCAGCACGAACTGGACGACGTCGGTCGTGGGGAGCACGCCGTCCTGGCTCACCGTGCGAGCCCGCAAGCTCGAGTACGGCACGTTCCTCACTGCCGCCGACGAACGTGACACGGCGACGTCCGTCGTCCTCGGTCCGACGACCGCGCAGGAGTTGTTCGGTGGCTTCGACCCGGTGGGCCAGTCGGTCACCATCGACGGGATCTCGTTCACCGTCAAGGGCGTTCTCGCATCGGCCGGCTCGGACTCGTCCAGCAATCTCGATGACACGGCGATCGTCCCGCTCACGACAGCAGCGCAACGGTTGTCGACGAGCACGTCGCGCAGTGCACTGTCGACGATCTATGTCGCCGCGACCTCGAACGGCACCATCTCGGCGGCCTACCAAGAGATCGACGCGATCCTGCTGGCGCGTCACGCGATCACCGACACCAGCGATGCCGACTTCACCATCACGACGCAGGACTCGTTGTTGAGCACGGCGACCTCCGTCAGCAGCACCCTCACGATCCTGCTCGGTGGCATCGCCGCGCTGTCACTGCTCGTGGGCGGTATCGGGGTCATGAACATCATGTTGGTGTCGGTCTCTGAACGGACGCGCGAGATCGGCCTGCGCAAGGCGCTGGGTGCAACGCCCCGACTGATCCGTCGGCAATTCCTCGTCGAGGCGTCGACGCTCGGCCTCGTCGGTGGACTTGCCGGCGCCGCGCTCGGCATCGTCGGAGCACACGTGCTCCCGCACTTCATCTCGAACGCGATCACCGTGTCGAGCACGGCGTTGGCCGGGGCGATCGCCGTTGCCGTCGCCATCGGCCTCGTGTTCGGCGTGTTCCCGGCCAGCCGCGCCGCGCGACTGGCCCCGATCGATGCACTGCGCAGTGAGTGAACAGACCCGACAACTAGGAGCGTCATGTCCCGCAACACCCTTTCCCGCCGTACCGCGACAGTGATCGGAGCGGTCGGAGCCGTTGCGCTGGTCGCGGGATGCGCGTCGTCCTCGGGCGGGAGTGGCGAGCAACCGGCGGCAGCCGCGCCGACGGGAGGATTCCGCGGCGGATCGACCGGCGGCGGGTTCGGCCCGCATGCTGCGGCATCCGGCGAGATCGCGCAGATAGCGGGCACCACGCTGCAGGTGCAGAGCACGAGCACGCAGACCGCAGTTCAGTACAGCGCCAAGACGGTCTTCACGCTCACGAAAGCGACGACCCGGTCCGCGGTCAAGGTCGGCATGTGCGTTGTGGCGTCTTCTGCCGGGACGGGTTCCGGCTCGACGATCAAGGCGAGCACGTTGCGCATCAGCGCGGCCCGCAAGGGCTCGTGCACCGCGGGCGGTTTCGGGGGATTCGGCCGTCGGCCGTCCGGCTTCCCGTCCGGCCGGCCGAGCGGGATGCCGTCCGGTGCACCGGTCGGCGGGCAGAGCGGCGCGCCCGGCGGCGCGCGGCCCAGCGGGGCGCCGGGCTTGTCTCGCGGTGGATTCGCCGCCGGCAAGGTCACGAAGATCTCGGGAGACACGGTGACCGTCACGATGAGTCGAGGCGGATCGACCGCCACGCGGAGCGTCGTTCTGAGCAGCGCGACGAAGTACACGACGACCGGGCGCTCGGACCACTCGGCGGCCAAGGTCGGCCTGTGCGCGGTGGCGCAGGGCAGTACCGCCACCAACGGCACAGTGCACGCGACGTCGATCGCATTGAGCCCGAAAATCGGCGGGTCATGCAACCAATTCGCATTCGGCGGTCCGCGTGGCTGACCTCTTGCGCAGGCGCGTGCGACGGCGAAGCGCGTTCCTCGTCGCCGCATGTGTCCTGGTGCTCGTGATCGGCGGCGTCGGGACGGCGTGGGCGTTGCGCACCAAGGGCGGCACCTCGTACCGCCTCGCCACCGCGACTCGCGGTGATGTTGCCGAGACCGTTGACGCCGACGGCACACTGTCGGCATCGGGAACCCACGTCCTTCGGTTCGCAGCATCGGGCACGGTTCAGTCGGTGCGTGTCGGGGTGGGCGACGCCGTGCACGCCGGCGAGACCGTCGCGACGCTGAACCCGGACACTCTGCGCGCGAGCGTCGTCGCGGCCCGCGAGAGCGTTGACCGCGCCCGGCAGCAACTCGCCGACGACCGCGAGGCCCAACTCACCGGTACGACCAGTACGTCGGGCGCGGCAGATTCGGGCGGCTCGACGGCGACCACGTCCGCACTGACGACCTCGAGCCTGCACGTGCGGTTGCTCGCGGCAGTGACACCGACGCACTCGACGAATCCGGTTGCCGTGGTCAAGCAGGCTCAGGCCGTCCTCGTCCACGCCCAGGAGGCGCTCGACGCGGCGACCGCGCGACAGGACAGCGCAGTCACCGCGTTGGCCACTGCGTGCGCGAGCGGTACGGAGGCGACGCCCGAGACCTACTCGACCACCGCGGGGAGTACCACGACGGTCACGGGGACGACCGGAGCCCAACCGGCGGTTGTCACTCTCGAGAACACCGATGGCACGCTCGCACACACCGGGTCGGCCAACCCGCAGACACTGTCGGGCAGCGGCTATCGGTACACGTTCACCGGGCTTACGGACGGCACGCAGTACACCGTCTCGATCGTGCGCTCGGCGCTGGTCAAGAGCGCCGATTGCGCGTCGGCGGTCTCGGCCGTCACCGCGGCCTCGAACGTCATTGACGCGCAGTTGTCCGCGCTCGACTCCGCGATCGCGTCGTTCGACCACCGCCGTCAACGGACTGTCCGGTTCCGGCGGGCCGACCACCCAGCCGACGACCCAACCGACGAGTCAACCGACCGATCGGCCGTCGTCGCAGCCGTCGTCGCATCCCTCGTCGCAGCCGACCTCGGGACGCGGGACCTCGTACCCGAGCTCACCCGCGAGCTCAGAGCCGACAGCCTCGAACGGCACGCAGGGCAACGGCACCCCCAGCTCGACGACGAGCGGCGCGTCGAACGGTTCGACCTCCGTCGCTATCACTGCGCAACAGCTGGTCGCCGATGTGAAGTCGATCGACGCGGCCAAGGCTTCCCTCGCGGTCGATCAGGCGTCCCTGCACAACGCGACGCTGCGCAGCCCTGTCACTGGAACAGTTGCGGCGGTCGGCGTCACCAAGGGGACCGCGGTCGATGCCGGGTCGTCGTCGGACACGATCACCGTCGCCGGCAACGGAATTCTCACCGTCCCGGTGTCGATCTCGCTCGCTGACATCGACAAGGTCAAGGTCGGTCAGCACGCGCAGGTGACCGTCGACGGACGCGCGGCGAGCGTGCCGGCCATGGTGGCCACAGTCGGCGTGACGAACTCGTCCAGCAGCACGGGGAGCGGTTCGACCTACCAGGTCGTGGTTCAACTGAGCCGTCGCTACCGCACTCTCTACGACGGCATGGGTGCGAGCGTCGCGATCGACGTCGGCCGTGCCGCCAACGTGGTGACCGTCCCGATCTCGGCGCTGCACACGATCGGATCACTCAGCACAGTGACTGTCTACGCGAACGGTTCGGCGACAACGAAGCGAGTCACCGTGGGCGTTATCGGGGCCGACACCGCGCAGATCTCGTCGGGCGTGTCGGCGGGGGACCAGGTCGTCCTGGCCAACATCGACGCAGCCGTTCCGTCCAGCACGACCGATTCCAGCCGGCGCGGTTCGTTCGGCGGGTTCACCGGCACGGGCAGCGGCCCACCAGTAGGTGGATCAGGACCGCCGGGTGGCGGACCCGGCGGCTGATTACCTGCGGCCGGCTACTGGCGCGCTGGGGTGCGGGCGTCGCGCAGCACGATGCGAACCGCACGGTCCGCACGGCGCTGCGCGATCTGCATCGCGACTGCGCGGCGTTGTACAGCGGTCATGTCCTAACAGGTACGCCGCGGGCCCGTCCTGATACATCCGGGCAGCACCCGGATATCAGGGGTGGTAGTACCCCTAGGGGTTGAAGTGGTCGGGATCGGGCCCGGTGCGCTCGTCGCGGTTGAGTCCGCTGATTGCGTCGACGTCCTCGGCATCGAGGTCGATGTCGAACACGTCGAAATTCTCGGCGATCCGGCTCGGCGTCACCGACTTCGGGATGACGACGTTGCCGAGTTCGAGGTGCCACCGGATGACGATCTGGGCCGGCGTCTTGCCGTACTTGTCGGCCAGCGACGTCACCACCTGGTCGGCGAGCAGATCGCCGCCTTGCGCGATCGGCGACCAGGCCTCGGTGGCGATGCCGTGAGTGGTGTCGTACTCGCGCAACGGTGCCTGCGTCAGGTAGGGGTGCAGCTCGATCTGGTTGAGCGCCGGGGTCACGCCGGTTTCGTCGATGATGCGGTCGAGATGGGACGGCTGGAAGTTCGAGACACCGATCGAACGGATCAGCCCCTCGTCCCGCAGCGAGATCAGCGCCTGCCAGGTCTCGACGTACTGGTCCTTGGCGGGCAATGGCCAGTGGATCAAGTAGAGGTCGAGATAGTCGAGCCCCAGTTTGTCCAGGCTCTCGCGGCACGCGGCACGTCCGGCGTCGTAGCCGTGCGCGTTGTTGTTCAGCTTCGTCGTGATGAAGAGCTCGTCGCGCGCGAGACCGGACGCCGAGATCGCCGCGGCGACGCCGGGCTCGTTCTGGTACATCGCGGCGGTGTCGATCGAGCGGTAGCCGGTCTCGAACGCGGTGCTCACCGCTCGTTCGGTCTCGTCGTTGGGAATCTGAAAGACGCCGAAGCCGAGCTGCGGCATCTCGTGGCCACTGTTGAGTGCAAGGGTAGGAACATCTGCCATACGTGCTTCCTACCCACCGGGTAGCGTCACGTCCCGTGCGGCTGGTGATCGCGAAGTGCAGCGTCGACTACGTCGGCAGGCTCACCGCTCACCTGCCCCTCGCCACCCGGCTGCTGATGGTCAAGGCTGACGGATCGGTGCTCGTGCACTCCGACGGCGGCTCGTACAAACCGCTGAACTGGATGAGCCCGCCGTGCACGCTGGCCGAGACCGATCTGCAGTGGACGGTGACCAACAAGGCGGGCGAGCAGCTCGTCGTCACGATCGACGAAGTGCTCAGTGATTCCGCGCACGATCTCGGCGTCGACCCAGGCCTCGTCAAGGACGGCGTCGAGGCACATCTGCAACGGCTGCTGGCCGAGCAGATCGAGACCCTCGGCACGGGCTACCGGCTGGTGCGCCGCGAGTATCCGACCGCTATCGGTCCGGTCGACATCATGGCCCGCGATGGCGCCGGCGTCGCCGTCGCTGTCGAGATCAAGCGGCGCGGAGAGATCGACGGCGTCGAGCAGCTGACTCGCTATCTCGACCTGCTCAACCGCGACCCGCTGCTCGCGCCCGTCCAGGGTGTGTTCGCCGCGCAGGAGATCAAGCCGCAGGCCCGCACGCTCGCGCAGGACCGCGGCATCCGTTGCGTCACGCTCGACTACGACGCGCTCCGCGGCGTGGACGACCCGTCCCAGCGCCTGTTCTGACGCGAGTGGGTCGTGAGGTAAGCCTCACCGTTCTGCGGGTGCGTGGGACGCTGGCTAGGGTCTTTTGAACGGTTCGGCAGAGAGGACGTCTCGATGACACGCGAGTTCCACAAGGTCGGTGTGGTCGGCCTGGGCACGATGGGCGCCGGGATTGCCGAGGTGTTCGCCCGCAACGGGCTCGCGGTGATCGCGGTCGAAGTCGACGAAGGCGCTCTCGGGCGCGGTCGCGGCCACGTCGAGGACTCCACCGGACGCGCGGTTGCGCGCGGCAAGCTGTCCGAGGCCGACCACAAGGAACTCCTCGAGCGCATCAACTACACCACCGACATGAACGAGCTCGCCGACGTCGATCTCGTCGTCGAAGCCGTGCCGGAGCACCTCGACCTCAAGCGGTCGATCTTCACCGAGCTCGACAAGATCTGCGGCCCCGAGACGATCCTCGCGACCAACACGTCCTCGCTGTCAGTGACCGAGATCGCCGTGTCGACCGGACGGCCGGGCAAGGTCGTCGGGATGCACTTCTTCAACCCGGCGCCGGTCATGAAGCTTGTCGAGGTCGTGCGCAGCGTCGTGACCGAGCAGGAGGTCGTCGACGACGTCGAGGCGTTCGCGCAGACGCTCGGCAAGACCGACGTGACCATCGGCGACCGGGCCGGCTTCATCGCGAACGCACTGCTGTTCGGCTACCTCAACCACGCGGTGTCGCTCTACGAGTCGCACTACGCGAGCCGCGAGGACATCGACGCCGCGATGAAGCTCGGTTGTGGGCTGCCGATGGGGCCGCTCGCACTGCTCGACCTGATCGGTCTCGACACCGCCTACGAGATCCTCGACACGATGTACCGGCAGAGCCGCGACCGGCTGCACGCGCCGCGCCCGGTGTTCAAGCAGATGATCACCGCCGGCCTGCTCGGCCGGAAGTCCGGACGCGGTTTCTACAGCTACGACAAGGCAGGTTCGCCGAACGTCGTCGCCGATGCCGCGACGCCGCCCGAGCTCGCCGAGATCGCCGGCGCGCGCGAGGTCACCAGGGTGGGCGTCGTCGGTTCGGGAACGATGGCGACCGGCATCGTCGAGGTGTTCGCCAAGGCCGGCTACGACACGACGTTCGTCGCGCGCAGCAAGGACAAGGTCGACAAGGTCGTTGCGTCGATCACGCGGTCACTCGAGAAGGCAGTTCAGCGCGGCAAGTTGTCCGAGGACGAGCGTGACGCGGCCCTCGGTCGTATCACCGGCACGACGAGCCTGGACGATCTCGCCGACGTGCAGCTCGTCGTCGAGGCCGTTGTCGAGGACCTGTCGGTCAAGCAGACGTTGTTCTCGAACCTCGACGACATCTGCGGCGCCGGCACGGTGCTCGCCACCACCACGTCGAGCCTGCCCGTCATCGAGTGCGCGGCGGCGACCTCGCGACCGTCCGAGGTCATCGGTATGCACTTCTTCAACCCCGCCGCGATCATGAAACTGGTCGAGGTCGTATCGACCGTCGCCACGACCGAAGAGGTCGAGGCGACCGTGCTCGAGGTGACCCGCAAGATCGGCAAGCACGCGGTGCGCTGCGGCGACCGCGCCGGGTTCATCGTCAACGCGCTGCTGTTCCCGTACCTCAACGACGCGATCAAGATGCTCGAGGCGCACTACGCGACCGCCGATGACATCGACTCCGCGATGAAGGTCGGCTGCGGTTACCCGATGGGCCCGTTCGAGTTGCTGGACGTGGTCGGCAACGACGTGTCGCTGGCCATCGAGCGCGAGCTGTTCGAAGAGTTCCGCGAGCCCGGCTTCGCCCCGGCGCCACTGCTCGAACACCTGGTCACTGCCGGTCGCCTCGGCCGCAAGACCGGCAAGGGCTTCCGCGACTACAGCTGATCGGTAGTCATCCGCGAGTGGTCATTTACGCGCCGAGTGGTCACTTATAAATGACCACTCGCGCGATTAATGACCACTCGCGGGGACGGACTACTCGCTCGGCAGGTCGGGCGCTTCGGCCTCGGAGCGGTCGATCTCTTTGCCGAGCCGCTCGTGGAAATCGCGCAGCGAAGCGTGCGAGCGCTCGCGCAGTTCGGCGAGGCGATTGACCTCGGCGCGCGCGGACGCGACCAGCTCCTCGGCCTGCGCCTTCGCGTCGAGACGGCGCTGCTCGATCTCTCGATAGGCGTCCGTGCGCCGGCGGCGCAGGGTCAGTTCGAAGTCTTCGTCGGCCCGATCGCGACGAGCCTGTGACTCGGTGTCGAGTCGGTCACGCTCGGCCGCGCTCTCCGCGTCGAGACGGACGCGCTCGGCGTCGGCCGTCTTGGTCAGCGTCGCCTCTTCGGACTCGGCGCGCTTGCGGGCCTCGGCGAGCTCGGCCTCCATCTCGGTGCGCTTCTTGTCGACCTCGGCCATCCGGGTACGGAACAGGTCGTCGGCCTGCGTCTGACGCACCTTCGCTTCATCGGTGATGCGATCTGCCTCGGCCTGCGCGGCCGAGCGGGTGCGCGCTGCCGCGTCCGCGGCGCCGTTACGGATGCGCTCGGCCTCTTCGTGCGCGTTGGAGCGCAGCAGCGCCGCCTCGTTCTGGGCCGCGCGCAGGATCGCGGTCACGTGCGAGTCGACGTTGTCGGCCGTGATTTCCTCCGACGCCGCGCGCAACTGCCGTCGCAGCGACTCGACCTGGGCCTGCGAGCTCGCCAGCTGCGCGGCCAGGTCGGCAGTGCGCGCGATAGCGGCGTCGCGTTCCGTGTTGGCTGCACGGACGTCCGAATCGAGCCGCGCCAGGTATGAGTCGACCTGGGCACGGTCGTAACCGCGCATGACCGAGTCGAACCCGGGGTTCGCATCGGTCAGCATCGGCAGGACATCGGTGTTCGAGCTGGTGTCTGCGCGTCGGTCGACCATGACCCGATTGTCCCACTCACCCCGGGGCGGTGACCAACCTGGTTGATGGATTTTCGGTGACTCTCAGACGCCGCGGAAGCGGTTGATCGCGTCCAGGTGCTTGGCCCGCAACGCGGTGTCGCGGACGCCGAGACCCTCTTCCGGCGCGAGGCAGAGCACGCCGATCTTGCCCTGGTGCAGGTTGCGCTGCACGTCGTAGGCGGCCTGGCCCGTCTCGGCGAGCGGATAGACCTTCGACAGCGTCGGGTGGATCGCGCCCTTGGCGATGAGCCGGTTCGCCTCCCACGACTCGCGGTAGTTGGCGAAGTGCGAACCGATGATGCGCTTGAGGGTCATCCAGAGGTAGCGGTTGTCGTACTCGTGCATGTAGCCCGACGTCGACGCGCAGGTGACGATCGTCCCGCCACGCTTGGTGACGTAGACCGAGGCGCCGAAGGTCTCACGGCCCGGGTGCTCATAGACGATGTCGACGTCGTCGCCGCCGGTGAGCTCGCGGATCTTCTTGCCGAGCCGCTTCCACTCGGACGACTGCTGCTCGCCGTCCTTCCAGAACTGGTAGCCCTCGGCGTTGCGGTCGATGATCAGCTCGGCGCCCATCGCGCGGCAGATCTCGGCCTTCTCGGGGGAGGAGACGACGCAGATCGGCGTCGCGCCGCCGTTGAGGGCGTACTGGGTGGCGTACCCGCCGAGGCCGCCGGACGCGCCCCAGATCAGCACGGTGTCGCCCTGCTTCATGTTGGCGCCGTGGTGGCTGACCAGCTGACGGTAGGCGGTGGAGTTGACCAGGCCCGGTGCCGCAGCCTCTTCCCAGGTCAGGTGGCCCGGCTTGGGCATCAGCTGGTTCGACTTCACCAGCGCGAGCTCGGCCAAACCACCGAAGTTGGTCTCGAAGCCCCAGATGCGCTGCTGGGGATCCATCATCGTGTCGTCGTGGCCCTGCGGGTCCTCGAGTTCGACCGACAGGCAGTGCGCGACGACCTCGTCGCCGGCCTTCCACTTCGTCACGCCCGGTCCCACGCGCAGCACGACGCCGGACAGGTCGGAGCCGACCACGTGATACGGCAGGTCGTGCTTGGCGGCGAGCGCCGACGACGCGCCGTAGCGCTTGAGGAACCCGAACGTCGACACCGGCTCGAAGATCGACGTCCACACGGTGTTGTAGTTGATGGCGCTGGCCATCACGGCGACGATCGCCTCGCCCGGGCCGAGCTCGGGGGTGGGCACGTCCTGCAGGTGCAGGCTCTTGCGCGGATCCTTCTCATTGCTGGGGATTCCGTCGAACATGTCGACCTCGTCGGCTCGCACCACCTGCCCCTGGTAGGTGTCGGGGACGGGCAGTTCGCCGATCGAGTCGAGCTGGTCGGTCAGGATCGCGGTGCGGATGTCATCCACGTCGAAGGCCTTTCGCAGGTGATGTCGCGGGCGGTCTCGCGTCGGTCTCAGGGGACGAGGTTACTAGACAGTAACTTAGTGTGCAGGCTGGACGAGTTCGACCAGGACGCCACGCGCGTCCTTCGGATGGACGAAATTCACCCGCGAGTCGGACGTGCCGCGACGCGGTTCGTCGTAGAGCAATCGCAGACCGCGCTCGCGCAGCGTTGCCGACACCGCGTCGATGTCGTCAACGGTGTAGGCGACCTGCTGCAAACCGGGTCCGTTGCGGTCGATGAACTTCGCGATGGTGCTCTCGGACGAGAGCGGCGCAAGCAGCTGGATGCGGGTCGAACCGTCGCCGACCGACAGCATCGCCTCGCGTACCCCCTGCTCCTCGTTGACCTCCTCGTGCACGCTCACGATGCCGAAGTTGTCGCGGTAGAAGGCGATCGCCTCGTCGAGGTCCGGCACGGCTATTCCGACGTGGTCGATCTTGGTGAACAGGGCATCCATCGCCTCATGGTCGCAACTGCAAGCGCTGTAGGTCCTGTCCGGGTGCGACTGGTCACAGCCGAGCGCACATGAGGCTGGTTATGGTTGGAGCAATTCCTTCGAGGAGGTCGCTCATGGCTGGATCGGTCATCGTCAACGGCGCACGCACGCCGATGGGCCGGTTGATGGGATCGTTGAAAGACTTCTCCGGTGCCGATCTCGGTGGCTTCGCCATCAAGGCTGCGCTGGAGCGCTCCGGTGTGGCACCCGATCAGGTGCAGTACGTGATCATGGGCCAGGTGCTGCAGGCCGGCGCGGGGCAGATCCCCGCCCGCCAGGCCGCGCACAAGGCGGGTATCCCGCTCTCGGTGCCGGCGCTGACCGTCAACAAGGTGTGCCTGTCGGGTCTGGACGCGATCGCGCTCGCCGACCAGCTCATCCGCGCCGGCGAGTTCGACATCATCGTGGCCGGCGGCCAGGAGTCGATGACCAACGCTCCGCACCTGCTGCCGAAGTCGCGCGCGGGCTACAAGTACGGCGCGATCGAGGTGCTCGACGCGATGGCCTTCGACGGCCTGACCGACATCTTCGACAACGCGCCGATGGGCGAGACAACCGACAACGTCAACAAGAAGCTGTCGATCGGTCGCGAGGAGCAGGACGCTTTCTCGGCGCGCTCGCACCAACGCGCTGCGGTCGCGCAGAAGAACGGCGTGTTCGACGACGAGATCACCGCGGTCGAGATCCCGCAGCGCAAGGGCGATCCGATCGAGTTCCGTGAGGACGAGGGCATTCGCGGCGACACCACCGCCGAATCGCTCGGCAAGCTCCGTCCCGCGTTCACCAAGGACGGCACGATCACTGCCGGCTCGGCGTCGCAGATCTCGGACGGCGCTGCAGCGGTTGTCGTGATGAGCAAGGCCAAGGCCGAAGAGCTCGGACTCACCTGGATCGCCGAGATCGGAGCGCACGGCAACGTCGCCGGTCCGGACAACTCGCTGCAGTCGCAGCCGTCCAACGCGATCAAGGACGCGCTGCGCAAAGAGAACCTGTCGGTGTCCGACCTCGATCTCATCGAGATCAACGAGGCGTTCGCTGCGGTGGGCGTCCAGTCGATGAAGGATCTCGGCGTCTCCGATGAGATCGTCAACGTCAACGGCGGCGCGATCGCGCTCGGCCACCCGATCGGCATGTCCGGCGCGCGGCTGGCGCTCACGCTGGCGCTCGAACTCAAGCGCCGCGGCGGCGGAACCGGCGCGGCGGCCCTGTGCGGTGGCGGCGGTCAGGGCGACGCGCTGATCCTGCACGTCCCAGCCTGACCCGCGCGCGGCAGCACATGCCACGCAGAACGGTCGACCAGGCCACGATCGACGACCTGGTCGAGCGCACCCGTGCGTCCGAACCGCGTGCCGTGGCACGGCTGATCTCGCTCGTCGAGAACGACTCGCCGCAGCTGCGCGACGTCGCGGCGGCGTTGGCGCCGCACGCCGGGCACGCGCAGGTTGTCGGGCTCACCGGCGCACCGGGCGTGGGGAAGTCGACCACGACCTCGGCGCTGGTCGCGAGGCTGCGCGCGGCCGACAAGAGCGTCGGTGTGCTGGCAGTCGACCCGTCCTCGCCGTTCTCCGGTGGCGCGTTGCTCGGTGACCGGGTGCGCATGCAGGACCACGCCACCGACGACGGCGTGTTCATCCGCTCGATGGCCTCGCGCGGGCAGCTCGGCGGCCTGTCGGCCGCGGTGCCGCAGGCGCTGCGCGTACTGGACGTGGCCGGCTGTGACGTCGTGCTCGTCGAGACGGTCGGTGTCGGGCAGGCCGAAGTCGAGATCGCTTCGATGGCCGACACCACCCTGCTCGTCCTCGCGCCGGGAATGGGCGACGGCATCCAGGCCGCCAAGGCCGGCATCATCGAGGTCGCCGACGTGTTCGTCGTCAACAAGGCCGATCGCGACGGCGCCGATCAGGTGGCGCGCGACCTGCGCTACATGCAGTCACTCGGCGGACGGCACAGCGACAAGGGCGCATGGCGCCCGGCGATCGTGAAGACGTCGGCGTCGCGCAACGAGGGCATCGACGACATCGTCACTGCGATCGAGAAGCACCAGCACTGGATGGCCGAACACGGCGAGCTCGAGCGACGTCGCCAGGCCCGCGCGGCGACCGAGATCGAGGCGATCGCGGTCGGCGAGGTGCGACAGCGCTTCGCCGCCGTCCACGGCTCGAAAGCGCTCGACACCGCGGCGGCCCGGGTCGTCGCCGGCGAGACCGATCCCTACGCGGCTGCCGAGGACCTCATCGCGACGCTCTAGGTGCTGAACGCGTCCTTCGCCCTCACCTCCAAGCTATAGCCGAGAAGGGGGCTTGCGGCAAGGCCCGGGTGATGCCGCAGAATCTGCGGCCGACCTCGGAACGGATTCCTCATGATCGATGTGATCGTCGTCGGCGCTGGGCCGACCGGCTTGATGCTCGCCGCAGAACTACGGCTGCACGGCGTGGACGTTGTCGTGCTCGAACGCGACGCCGAGCCGACCAAGGTCGTGCGTTCGCTCGGCCTGCACGTGCGCAGCATCGAGGTGATGGATCAGCGCGGCCTGCTCGAGCGCTTCCTCGAGCACGGCACGAAGTATCCGCTGGGCGCCGGCCTGCTGGCCGGGATCACCAAGCCACCGCCGCCCGGCCTCGACACCGCGCACGCCTACATTCTCGGCATTCCCCAGCCCCGCACCGATCGCCTGCTCGCCGAGCGAGCCGTCGAACTCGGTGCCGAGCTCCGGCGTGGTCATGCCGTCGTGGCCTTGAGCCAGGACGACGACGGCGTGACGGTCGGCCTCGGCGACGGGTCACAACTGCACGCCCGCTTCGTGGTCGGCTGCGACGGCGGTCGCAGCATCGTCCGCAAGCTGCTCGGCATCGGGTTTCCCGGCGAGGCGAGCACCGTCGAGACGCTGGTCGGCGAGATGAAGGCGTCGGCTACCCCCGAAACGGTCGCCGCTGTCGTGACCGAAGTGCGCAAGACGCAACTGCGATTCGGGCTCGGCCCGGTCGGCGACGGGCTCTACCGCGTCGTCGTCCCTGCCGACGCAATCGCCGACGACCGCACGGCGCCGCCGACGATCGACGATTTCCGGCGACAGCTGCAGGCGACCGCGGGCACCGACTTCGGCGTCCACTCGCCGAGTTGGCTGTCGCGCTTCGGCGACGCGACCCGCCTCGCCGAGCACTACCGCGTCGGTCGGGTTCTGCTGGCCGGCGATGCCGCCCACGTGCACCCGCCTGCGGGCGGGCAGGGCCTCAACCTCGGCGTCCAAGATGCGTTCAATCTGGGTTGGAAGCTCGCCGGCGAGATCGACGGCTGGGCGCCGGACGCGCTGTTGGACAGCTACGAGTTGGAGCGGCGCCCGGTGGCCGAGGCGGTCCTGAACACGACACGGGCGCAGATGGAGCTGATGACGCCGGAGCCCGGCCCGCAGGCGGTACGGCGGTTGCTGTCGGAGCTGATGGACCTCGACGTCGTCAACCGCCGCGTGATCGAGATGATCACCGCCATCGGCGTGCGCTACGACTTCGGCGACGACCGCCCGATCGTGGGTCGTCGACTGCGCGACGTCACTGTCGGACCCGGCCGGCTGTTCGAACTGATGCGGAGCGGACGCGGGCTGCTGCTCGACACCACCGGGCGGTTGTCCGTTGGTGGGTGGTCGGATCGTGTCGATCATGTCGTCGGCGACAGCGATGAGCTCGACGCGCCGGCCGCGTTGTTACGGCCGGACGGTCACGTCGCGTGGGTGGGCGACGATCAACACGGTCTGACCGAGCGGTTGCAGCGCTGGTTCGGCAGCGAGCAGTTCAGCCCGGAAGCGATTCGATGAACTCGGTTGTGTACTGGATCGTGAGCTCGGGATGCTCGAACTGCGGGACGTGACCGCAGTCGTCGAGCACCACAGATCGGGCGTTGGGCAGGGCTTCGGACACGAACCGGCCGAAGCCCGAGGGGACGAGCACGTCGCGGTCGCCCCAGAGGAACAGGGCGGGCGGGGCGAGATCGGGCAACCGGTCCCAGAACCCGTCCTCGCCGAACGGCTCGTCGAGATAGACGTGCCGTAGCGCGGAGAACGTGGCCAGCCGGTTCGCGCGAATGCCCAGCACGCGGGCGAATTCGTCGACCGCCGAGTCGTACCAGGTGTCGGGCAGCCGGGACGGGACGGCGAACAGGTTGCGCAGGCCGCGCATCGCGAGCCCGCGCGGCAACCGCATCGGGAGCGACGCGATCTGGTCGGGCACCAGCCGAACGAACGGTACGAGCTGGCGCAGCTTGCGAAACGCCACGGCGGGACACAACAGCACCAGGCCGCGCACCGCGTCGGGCGAGTCGAGCGCAGCCTGCAACGCGGTCCGTCCACCGAGGCTGTTCCCGACGAGCACCGCAGGCTCGGAACAGGTCTCTCGCAAGAAGGCGGCGAGCCATCTGCCGAGGTAGGCCGCTCCGTGAGCCGACGTCGTCGCCTGCGTGCCGCCGTGGCCGGGCAGATCGGGAGCGAGCACTCGGTAGGACTTCGCGAGTGCAGGAATCATCGGCAGCATCGAGGCATTCGTCGCCGACAAGCCGTGCACGAGTACGACCGGTGGTGCATCGTGCGGACCTGATTCCAGGTAGAACGTCTCGATGCCGTCGGCGTGAACCGAGCGGGTCAGCGTGCGCGAGTCGTCGGTCGGGTCGCCGGGGAACAGGCCGTCGAGCTGCAGCGCGAGCGCGAGATTGCCGCGCACGGTGAGGTCGCCCGCGAGGAACGCCTCGATGCCGCTGCGCCGTCCCGAGACGACCTCGGTGAGGACGGGCAACGGGGCGCGCACTGTGGTGGTCGGTGCCGCGGGCGTCCCGACCCTGGCCGACGCGCGGCCGCGGTCGATGTCGACCGTCCACGTCGCCAGGCCGCCCGCGGTGAACAGCATGGTCGCGGTCGTGTCGGCCAACAGCGGTGAGTAGAGCCCGATGAGGCGATCGCGCAACAGCGGCAACAGATCGTTGTCGGACACACCTCTATCTTGCATCAGTACGATTCGCGGATGCCCAGCCTGGACCGCGACGGCGAGGTCTTCGTCCTCGACCTCGGCGATACCGAGAACCGCTTCCACCCCGACTGGCTCAAGGAGGTGCAAGCGCATCTCACGACCGTCGACACGTCCGAGGGCCATCGGGCATTGGTGACGACTGCGACCGGGAAGTTCTTCTCGAACGGGCTCGACCTCGACTGGTTGTCACACAACGGCGAGCGGTTCATCGACTACGTCATCGACGTCCACGCGATGCTGGCCCGCTTCCTCGCGTTGCCGGTCGCCACAGTGGCAGCTGTGCAGGGGCACTCGTTCGCGGGCGGCGGGATGCTCGCGCTCGCGCACGACTTCCGGGTGATGCGGGCCGACCGCGGGTTCTTCTGCCTGCCCGAGGTCGACATCAACATCCCGTTCAGCCGCGGCATGTCCGGTCTGATCCAGGGCAAGCTCTCGAAGAAGACCGCGCACGAGGCGATGACGACCGGACGCCGTTACGGCGGCACCGATGCGCTGGCCGCCGGAATCGTCGACGCCGTGGCGCACGAGGACGACGTGCTTTCCTCGGCGATCGAGGTCGCCCGTCCGCTGGCCGGCAAGGCCGGCCCGACGCTCGGGACGATCAAGGAGCGGATGTACGCCGACGCGCTGGCCGCGCTGCGCGACACAGATCACCCCGTCGACTGAGCGGTCCTCGCCGGAGAGGACGACTGCTCGACCTCGAGCAGCGACGCTTCGTGCATGGACTCTTCGTAGGCCTTGTGCCCGCCGCGGATGCCGAACAACCGCTTGGACCAGAGCAGGTAGACGACCGCGGCGATGTTCACGATCAGGATGACGATCTTCAGCCAGCTGACGCTGTCGACGATCTCGTAGATCTCGAGCGGGATGAACGCGGTCGTACCGACGACCGCGACGTACTCACCCCACCGTTTGAGGGACCACAGGCCGACGCCCTCGAGAATCTGCAGCGCCGCATACAGGATCAGCGCAACGCCGATGCCCGTCAGGGTCGAGGACTTGGCGTGCAGGATCTTCTCGATCGAGGTGATCGTGCTCGAGTCGGACACCTGGAAGTGGATCTGCCGGAAGAACGGGTCGAGCGCCTTGAGGTCCTTCTGGAACAGGTCCTGCAGGCTGACCTGCGTGCTCTTGAGCTTGAGCACCGCGATGCCGAGCAGCGCCAGGATCACGCCACGGAACCACCGTTCGATCGCCAGTGCCCGCAGGATGAACGCGCTGCGCAGAGCCTTGCCGCGCAGCAGCACCGGCGCGTCGTCGGCCGGCCCGGAGCCGAGTGGCTCGCCGAGCACGTAGGTACCGCACCGCAGGCAGCGCCAGCCGGTGCCGAGCGGCGTCTCGGCTTCGAGCTTGGTGCGGTACTCCGGCTCGTCCGGCGCATACGTGACGTGCCCCTTGCGGGAGCAGGTACGCAGGTTCCAATCCATGATCCGATGAACATTAGCGAGCACGCTGTCGATGTGGCGCCGCCGCGCTCGTCGGATAATCGGTAGGCCCGAGACGCGGGCCGCGAACCAGGGGGATCCACCATGTCGCAGTTCCTGATCCTGATCTATGACGACGAGGCTGCCTACGCGAACGCCGACGAGGCGACGATGCAGGGGGTGATGGACGGCCACAACGCGTTCGGCACGAAGAACGACGCCGCAGTGAAGGGCGGCGAGGCGCTGCAGGCCGTATCGACCGCTACGACCGTGCGCCCCGACGGCGCCGGCGGCTTCACCGTGACCGACGGCCCGTTCGTCGAGAGCAAGGAAGCTCTCGGCGGCTACTACCTGGTCGAGGCGGCCGACCTCGACGAGGCGATCGAGTTGGCCAAGCAGGTGCCGGTGCTCAACGGCGGTCTCGAGGTGCGTCCGATCATGGTCTTCGGCTGAGCGCCGAGGACAACTGAGTACCAAGGATCCGACTGCCGCGATCGCCGCGGCGGTCGCCGACGCGCACCGTCGCGAGTGGGGCCTCGTCCTCGCTGCGACGGTGCGCGTGACGCGCGATCTCGACCTGGCCGAGGAATGCGTCCAGGACGCCTATGCCCGCGCGTTGACCAAATGGGCCGAGACCGGGGTTCCGTCCCGTCCGGCGGCGTGGCTGACCACCACCGCGCGCAACCGCGCGCTCGATCTCATCCGCCGCGACGCGCTGTTCCGTCGGGCGATGCCGGAGCTGGTGATGGACGACGTCGCGCCGCCGGCAGAGATCGCCGACGGCGACGAGATCGCCGATGACCGGCTGCGCCTGATCTGCACGTGTTGCCACCCGGCACTCGCGCAAGAAGCCCAGATCGCCCTCACCCTGCGGCTGCTCTGCGGCCTGTCGACCGGCGAGGTCGCCCGCGCCTTCCTCGTGAGTGAGCCGACGATGGCCGCGCGCATCACGCGCGCGAAGAAGAAGATTGCCGCCGCGCGAATCCCGTACCGGGTGCCCGCCGCCAGTGAGCTGCCAGATCGCATCACCGCGGTCGTCGAGGTGGTGCACCTGCTGTTCACCACGGGGCACACCGCTCCGGCCGGCGCGAGCCTCGTTCGCCGCGATCTCGTCGAACGTGCGACCGATCTTGCGCGGATGCTGCACGCCCTGCTGCCTGACTCGGCCGACGTCAGCGGCTTGCTCGCCCTCGTCCTGCTCACCGACGCGCGGCGGGCGACGCGCCTCGATGCGGACGGGCACCTCGTCCTGCTCGAGGATCAAGACCGCAGCCGGTGGGACGCCGGGGCAATTTCGGAGGGCGTCGGGCTGGTCCGCGACGCGCTGCGTCACCGCCCGCCGAGCCGGTACGCGTTACAGGCCGCGATTGCCGCGGTCCACGCCGAGGCGGCGAGCTGGGCCGAGACCGATTGGCGCGAGGTCGTGGCGCTCTACGGCGTCCTCGGTGAGATCTGGCCCTCACCCGTCGTGGCTCTCAACCGTGCCGTCGCCATCGGATTCGCCGATGGGCCCGCCGCCGGGTTGGCCGCCCTCGAACTGCTCGGCGCGGAACCGCAACTGGCCGGCTACGGCTACCTTGCGTCTGCCCGGGCCGAGTTCCTCCACCGCCTGGGACGGGACGCCGAGGCCCGCGCCGCCTACGCCGAGGCGCTGCATCTGACGTCCAACGAGGTCGAACGCGAGTTTCTCCGGGGCCGCCTCGAAGCGGTCGGCGATCCGGATCGCTAGCCGGTGAATTGCCCGGATTCGTCGCTGTCAATGGGCCGAATGCGCGAGTGACCTAGTACATAGGGCGTTTTGGCGATTCATGAATAGTCCTTTACGGTGACTCCTCGTAATCGTTTCGTGATGTAACCGGTTAGGACGCGAATGTACAAAGCACAGCACCGCAAGCGGCGCGAACTCAGCGTGCCGGTCGGCAAGGGCGTCGTCGTAGGCGTCGCCGCCGCCGGAATCGCCGGCGCCGCAGTCGGAGCCGCTCCCGCTGCGCAGGCGGCGGGCAATGTCTGGGACCGGGTCGCGTCCTGCGAGAGCGGGAACAACTGGCACATCAACACGGGCAACGGCTACTACGGCGGGGTGCAGTTCTCACGCTCGACGTGGGCCGGCTTCCACGGCACGAAGTACGCCGCGCGCGCCGATCTCGCGACCCGCCTGGAGCAGATCGAGGTCGCGCGCCGCGTACTCGCCTCCCAGGGGCCTGATGCCTGGCCGGTGTGCGGTCCGCGTGCCGGTCTCACGCGCTCCTCGGGCGAGGCGACGTCGACGCCGCTCCCGGCCGAGGCGACGCCGATGCATTCGCCGTCGTCCCATCGCGGCCAGCATCGCAAGCACCACCCGCGCAAGCACCGCCATCACCAGCAGCACCACGGCACGCGGCACAAGCAGGGCCACGGCACGCACTACCGCGTGCGTCCGGGCGACACCCTGTCGACGATCGCGAACCGCTTCCACGTGCACGGCGGCTGGCGTGCCCTGTGGCAGCACAACCGCTCGCGCGTCCACAACCCGAACTACATCAGCGTCGGGCAGGTTCTGGTCGTTCCGCGCTGACCCACTCAACGTATGGGCGGACGGCGTCAGCGGAAGGCGTCGATGCCGGTGAGGCGGCTGCCGAGCACGAGGGTGTGCACCTCGTGCGTGCCTTCGTAGGTGTAGACGGTCTCGAGGTTCACCGCGTGGCGTAGCACCGGGTACTCGGTGGTGATTCCGCTGCCGCCGAGGATCGAGCGCGCTTCGCGGCAGATCTCGAGCGCGCTGCGCACGTTGGCGAACTTGCCGAAGCTGATCTGGTGCGGGGCGATGCGTCCGGCGTCCTTGAGTTCGCCGAGTCGGCGAGCGGTGAGCTGCATCAGCTGCAACCGCACGCTCAGGTCGGCGAACTTCTTCTGCGTCAGCTGGAACCCCGCGATCGGCTTGTCGAACTGGGTACGGCTGCCGGCGTAGTCGAGGGTGGACGCGAGCGCGTCGCGCGCTGCGCCGGTCACGCCCCAGATGATGCCGAAGCGCGCCTCGGTCAGGCAGCCGAGCGGGCCCTTCAGTCCGCGGACCTCGGGGAGCATCGCCGACGCGGGGACGCGGACCTCGTCCAGGATCAGCTCGCTGGTGATGGATGCCCGCAGCGAGATCTTGTGGTGGACGTCCTGGGCGGTGAAGCCGGGCGTGCCCTTCTCGACGAGGAAGCCGCGGATACCCTCGTCCTCGGTGCGCGCCCAGACGACCGCGACATCGGCGATCGAGCCGTTCGTGATCCACATCTTGTTGCCGGTGAGCACCCAGTCGTCACCGTCGCGGCGCGCGCGGGTGCGCATCGAGCCGGGGTCGGAGCCGGAGTCGGGCTCGGTGAGACCGAAGCACCCGATCGCCTCACCGGTCGCCATGCGCGGCAGCCAGTGCTGTTTCTGCTCCTCGCTGCCGTAGGCGTGGATCGAGTACATCGCCAGCGAGCCCTGCACGCTGACCAGCGATCGAAGCCCTGAGTCGACCGCCTCGATCTCGGCGCACACCAGGCCGTACTGCGATGCCTTGGCGCCCTGGCAGCCGTAGCCCTCGAGGTGCATCCCGAGCACGCCCAGCTCGCCGAACTCGCGCGCGAGATCGCGCGCCGGCAGCGTTCCGTCCTCGAACCACTGCTGGATGTGCGGACGCAGCCGATCGTTGGCGAACTTGCGGACGGTGTCGCGCAGCAGGCGATCGTCGTCGCCGAGGTCGTCGTCGAGATCGAGCAGGTCGAGGCGATCGAGGGCGTCACTCATAGCCGCGACGTTACTGCCAGTCGAGGCCGGTGTGGTGTGAGAGGAAGCGCAGCATGTCCGTGCGCTCGGCGACCAGCGCGTCGTGCGAGCGGCCGTAGCCGTGACCGCTGGCTGTGTCCACGCGCAGCAGTGTGACTGCGTCGGGTGGTGAGACGGCTTGCAGCGCAGCGGCGAACTTCAGACTGTGCGCCGGCACGACGCGGTCGTCGTGGTCGCTGGTCATCACCATGACGGGCGGATAGCCGGCGTCCGCCCGCAGGTTGTGCAGCGGCGAGTACGCATGGATCGTCGCGAACTGCTCGGCGTTGCGCTGCGGGTCGCCGAGGTCCGACGTCCAGGCCCAGCCGATCGTCCAGAGCGGGAAGCGCAGCATGTCGAGCACACCGACCTCGGGGACGACCGCCGCGAACAGGTCGGGACGCTGGGTGAGCACCGCGCCCGCGAGCAGGCCGCCGTTCGACCGGCCGGACAGGGCCAGGTGTTCGCTGTCGGTCCAGCCAGTTGCGCTCAGGTGCTCGGCGCAGGCGATCGCGTCGTCGAAGACGTTCTGCTTGTTCGCCAGCCGACCCGCGTCGTGCCAAGCCGTGCCGTACTCGCCGCCGCCGCGCAGGCAGGCGACGGCCACGACGCCACCGGCGGATGCGAATGCGAACCGGGTCGGGTCGAACGTCGGCGTCATCGCGATGCGGAAACCGCCGTAGCCGTAGAGCCAGGTCGGGTGTGGGCCGCCGGCCGCGGTGATGTCGGGACGGTGGACGAGGAACAGCGGAACTCGCGCGCCGTCCTTGCTCGTGACGAAGACCTGCTCGGTGACGAGGTCGGTGTCCAAGGGTGTCTCGAAGACGGTGGTGAGGTCGTCGGTGTCGACCCGATACGCGAGCACGGACGGCGGCGCGGTGAACGTCGTCCAGTTGAGATGCACGATCGAATCGTCGGGGTTGGCCTCGAGCTCGACGATGCTGCCGAGCCCGGGCAGCTTCGGCGTCGCCACCTGCGTTCCGTCGAGAGCGTGGACGGTGAGCCGGGCGGCGGCGTCGTGCAGCCACTGCACGACCAGTCGGCCACCCACCAGCCGGGCGGCTTCGAGCTGGTCGTCGCCCTCGGCGACGAGTTCACGCACCGAGCCGTCGGTGGCGACCGCAACGAGGCGCGACAGTGGCGCGTCGTGGTCGGTGAGCATCACCAGTTCGTCGCCGAGTGTGCCGACCAGCTGCCGCGCGGCGTCGGCTGTCGTGATCAGCGGACGCAGGTCGAGGCCCTCGCTGAGATCGGCCAGCCAGACGCGCGCGCGTGGATCGGTCCCGCGGGTGCCGAAGACGACCAGCCAGCGGCCGTCGTGCGTGACCTCCGGCCAGAAGTTGATCTCGGGTTCGTCCGGCAGCGCGAGGACGAGCGTGTCGGTGTCGTCGCCGAGCCGGTGCAGCATCAGGCGCATGCCCGCGTTGCTCGAGGTCAGGGCGTCACCGGTCGGCGGGTCGAAGGCGCCGTAGACGAACCCGGAACCGTCCGGCAGCCAGTGCGGCCACGTGAACTTCGACCAGCGCACCTCGTCCGGCCGGTCGTCGCCGGTCGAGGTCTCACGGACGCGCCAGGTGCGCCAATCGCTGCCGGCCTCGCTGTAGCTGTACGCGACGAGTTCGCCGTCCGGACTCGGTTGGAACGCCGCGATCGACACGCTCGCGTCGCCGAGTGTGTTCGGGTCGATCAACACCCGACCGTCGTCGAACGGCTCGTCCTCGACGAGCAAGACGTCTTGTTGCTGGACGCCGTCGTTGTACGTGCGGAACCAGTACGTGCCGCGGTGGCGCGGCAGTCCGCTGTGCGGGCGGCGCACTGCCCGATCGAGCACCGCCTGGATCGGAGTCGGGTCGGCAAGTAGGTCGAGCTGCGCGCGGGTCTCGGCCGCCTGCGCAGCAAGCCACTCGGCGACCTCGGGGTCGTCGCTGTTCTCGAGCCAGCGGTAGGGGTCTTCGACTGCGGTGCCGAAGTAGTCATCGGTCTGGTCGACGGTGCGGGTGGGCGGGCGATTGCTCATCCGAAGTGGCCCCCGAGCGCGTCGATCACGCCGTGTCGTTCGTGCCCGGTGAGGTAGGCAAGGCGGGGCTGCGAACCGAACTCGACGGTTTCGACCGCGACGCCGAGTCGCCGGTGGTGATACCAGCTCGACAGCGAGCCGTAGCAGGCCGACCAGCAGTTGAAGGCCTTGATCGGCAGGCTCAGATCGCGCGACAGTGCGCCGCGGAACGTGCGGTACGCCCGGCCACTGCCTGCGTTCTTGTCGACGCCGTGCAGGGGCTGGTGGATCGAAACCACGTACCGGGGTTTCACCTGGAGCAGGAAGCTGCGCAGCGCGCGGGTCTCCGGCTCCGACAGCGGGCGTGGGCCCGAGTAGTACTCACCGGTGAGGCGTCGCCAGTGATAGGGCCAGTTGCGGTTGAGATCGACGTGGTGGGCGTTCTGGCGTGTGTCCGCCGCGTTGCCGTCGGGGTTGATCGTCGGGATGACCCAGAGGTTCACGCCGTGCAGTCGCGACGCGTGGCGCAGGATCGAGCGCGCGAGGATGACACCGGCGGGCTCGTTCCCATGCATCTGGCCGATCACGAGAGTGACCGGACGGATGTGCGGATTGCCGAGGTGATAGGCGAGGATCTTGCGGTGCTGGACGCTGTAGCCGATGACGCGTCGCTCCAGTATCGGCCGAGTCGCGGCGCCTGCGGGTGCGATGGGCGCCAGCAGGGTTGCGACCAGCACGGCGACAGCGCTGATGCGGGCGATCATGCCTGCGAGTATCTCCGTCGCCGGTCGGTCTCGATAGCGTTGGGTCCATGTCGTCGCAGCCGCCGCTCGAGTTCGACCCGATCGAACGGGCCGGTTCACTGTGGGAGCAGAACTGGCCGGGGGAGCCCGACGAGGTTTACGACTCGATGCGGGCCGTCACGTCCATCATGCGGGCGCATCAGATATTGATCGCCGAACTCGACGCTCGGTTGCGTCCGTACGGCATCACCTTCAGCCGCTACGAGGCGCTGGTGCTGCTGATGTACTCCAAGGCCGGCGCGCTGCCGCTGTCGAAGATCGGCGAGCGGCTGCAGGTGCACGCCACGTCCGTCACGAACGTGATCGACCGGCTCGAATCGGCCGGCCTGGTGCGCCGCGAACCCAACCCGCGCGACGGACGCGGCACACTCGCCGTCATCACCGACGAAGGTCGCGCAGTCGCCACCAAAGCGACCGCAGATCTCAACAGTGCGCGCTTCGGCATGGGCGCGCTCGGAGACGCACAGCTCAAGCAGGTGTACGCATTGCTGCGCACCCTGCGACAGGACGCCGGCGACTTCGGCTGACTTCCGGCTGGACGCTCAGACCGGCTGCACACCGCGTCGTGCTGCCAATGCCGCGAGCAGGCCGGCAGCGTAGGTCCATTCGGTGCGCGTGCCGGCGCTGAAACCCACCCACGTGCCGGACCTGCGGATCAGGACGAGCAGATCGGCAGGGCTGACCGGCAACGGTCGTCGGAAGGGCCAGTGCGGCGGACCGGCGTTCACCAGTGCCGACCACCGGCGTTCTGTCTCAGCCGGCGTCACCGGGGGCAACACGACCAGCGTTCGGTCCCAGCGTGCGCCGTGGTCGAGCTGAACGAGTTCCCACACCACTCCCGGCGTCGGATTTCCCGGCGGTGCCGCGACGACGATCAGCGCGGCCTGATCCATCCATTGCTGCACGGTCGTGCGCCACTGTTCGTGCGGGATCGTCTCGCGCGCTGCTCCGATCGGCGGGAGCCGCACCCCCGGCGGATTGACTGCGATAACCGGGCCGGTGGACGACAGGTGGCGCACCAACACCTCCTCGAACGTGTCGAACCGGCCGGGACTGAGTCGCTCGAGCAACGATGCGCGTCCGAGGGTGGCTGTGCGGAGTCGGACGACGTCGTCCTGGAACGCGCGCAGATAGAGCACGACCGGACGCGGATCGCGTTTGGTGACGGCAACGGCGGTGAGTGCAGACAGCCGCCGGGCCCGTCGCTGGAGCAGCCCGGCCAGCATGAACCCGGCGACAGCGCAGTACTCCCACTTCACCCCGCCGGGAGCCTCGTTCTCGTCGATCGCGGCGAACGCCGCGGCGAAGGCGGCCGCCAAGAGAGTCAGCGCAGCGAGAAGGGACAGCCCGAGTGCCCGCACAGGGCGTTTGCCACGAATGAGCGTGCGGACATGTGACCCGCGCGCGCGGACGGTGCGGATGGCTGCGGTCCCGGCGACGAGGACGATGCCGCTGGCCAGGACGCCGAACCGCGCGCCCAACGAGAAGGGCAGCGCCGCATCGACGATGAGCGAGGCACCGACGATCTGCGTCCAGGTCAGTAGGCGCGCGCGGCGCCGCTCACGCCTCGCTGCTGATGTCACGTCGTGTGCGACGCCCCAGGAACCCGACGTCGCGGCGGCTGCCCGCCGGGATCGACGCAGGGGGTCGCGCAGCCAACTGAACGCATCGAGCAGGAGCAGGTAGATGACCGGGATCGCGAAGACCGCGGATGCGAGAGCGACGGGCTCGAAGCGGGTCGACGGGCTCGCGCCCGGGTACGCAAGATCGATGCGATTGGCTACGTCGCGGGCGACCCGACCGTCCAGCGCGATGGTCGGGGCGGCGGCGGAAGTCCTGATCTGCTCGGCGATTACGGCCGTCCATACCGAGCCGACCGCGATGTTGATCTCCGCGCGGGTCACCGAGCCGGTCGCGCCGTATTGGCCGATGGCGCCGCTGATGGGGGTCGCAAAGGTATGCAGTCCCGCCTTGGCGAGATCGGTAGTCGCGCTCTGTTCGGTGTGTGCCGCGTGGTCCGGCGTTGCCAGCTTGACCACGATCTGGACGACCACTGCTCGGGAATCCGGTGACTGCCACTCCTGCAGATAGCCGACGACTCCGTCGAGTTGGGATACCGGCGCTGATGGGCCGAAGACAGTTTCCAGACGATGCGGCGTGATCTGCCCTGAGCTCGCAGGCACCTCGCTGAACCCGGCGGGCAATGCGGTGCGTGAGAAGAGCAGTTTGGCCAGCGTGGGCTGGTCGCTCGCGGCGGCCGATGCCCCGCTGAGGATGACGGTAACCGCGAGAGCAAGGCACACCGCGACGAAACCGGCCGTTCGCAGTGCGGTCGGAAGGCGCGACCCTCTCATGCGATCACTTCCACCGGGCGAGTGGACGGACGCCCCCCGCGTCCGGCGCTCGGGCCCTGATCGACGACAGATTAGCGCAGCGAGGACGTCGCCGCGTCCAGCTCGCAGAGGGTTCTAGGTCTGCGGGTTCGTTGCCTTGGACGAGGTCAGGAACGCGTTGACGATGATGTTGTAGTCGTAGTCGACGCCGTGCAGTTCGCCGCAGGTGATGATCACGACGCGGTTCCTGGTGTGCTGGGCCATCAGCGGACGCACGTTGCCGGCGTCTTCTTTCGAGACGGCGAACGCGTCACGCACCGTGTAACGCAGCAGGCCGGACGGGGTGTGCAGTGTGACCACGTCACCGTCGAGGCGCGTGACCGGATAGGTCGCGACATTGCTGATCAGGTGCGTCTTGTGACGCGCGATCTCGGGCAGCACCTCACGCATCGCGGTCTCGGAGATCTTGTTGAGCACCTCGAGGCGATCCTCGGCCCATGCGTGGCCGAGCACGTAGGTGGTGCCGCGGCCCTTGCTGCCCGGCGCGAACCCGAAGTCACGCCGTACCCAGCACACGGTGTGGTGCTGCTCGCCGGGCGGGTCGAGCGGACGGACGTAGGCCATGCCGCACACGGTCGCCCGGATCGTGAAGCGCGGGGCGGAGTACATGAACGAGGTCGGTGCGGCGGCAGCGACGAAGTCGTGCGGGGCGGAGGGTTTCGGCTTCGGACGCGGCGTCACGGCTGTCGAACTCGATGCCGTCGGCTTCGCGCCAGGTGCGCCGACGATCTTGGCGGCGGGGGAGCTGTGACCGCCGCGGTCCAGCACGACGACGAGCGTCACGACGAGCGCCGCCAGTGCCGCGGCGCAGACCGTGACGAGCACCGCGCGGCGGCGGTGGCGGGGGGTGGTGTGCTGGCTCATACCGGCTCCAGGATAGGTCGACCACACTCGAGACGAGACCGCATGACAATTACTAGGACGTCCAAGTAAATTGGGAGCCATGACCGACGACACCGAGATCCGGCCGCGCGCGCTGGCAGCAGCGCTACGACGCAGCTCGCAAGCGCGACCGCGACTACACGACCCTGTCCGGGCTCGAGGTCGACCCGGTCTACGGCCCGACCGAGGCCGACGGGCGGATGGAGCGCATCGGCTGGCCGGGCGAGTACCCGTTCACCCGCGGCATCCACGCGAGCGGCTATCGAGGCAAGCCGTGGACGATCCGCCAGTTCGCCGGCTTCGGCAACGCGCATCAGACCAACGAGCGCTACAAGATGATCCTGGCCGAGGGCGGCGGCGGGTTGTCCGTCGCTTTCGACATGCCGACGCTGATGGGCCGCGACTCCGACGATGCGCGCGCGCTCGGTGAGGTCGGGCACTGCGGCGTGGCGATCGACTCGGCCGCCGACATGGACATCCTGTTCGACGGCATTGATCTGGCTGCGACCACCACGTCCATGACGATCAGTGGCCCGGCGGTCCCGGTGTTCTGCATGTACGTCGTCGCAGCCGAACGGCAGGGCGCCGACACGTCCAAGCTGAACGGCACGCTGCAGACCGACATCTACAAGGAGTACATCGCGCAGAAGGAGTGGATCTACCCTCCCGAGCCGCATCTGAAGTTGATCGGCGACCTGATGGAGTACGTCTCGACCGAGGCGCCGGCCTACAAGCCGGTGTCGGTGTCGGGTTACCACATTCGCGAGGCCGGCTCGACGGCCGCGCAGGAGCTCGCGTTCACGCTTGCCGACGGTTTCGGCTACGTCGAACTCGGCAAGTCGCGTGGTTTGGACGTCGATCAGTTCGCACCGGGCTTGTCGTTCTTCTTCGACGCGCACATCGACTTCTTCGAAGAGATCGCGAAGCTGCGCGCGGCCCGCCGCATCTGGGCCCGCTGGATGCGCGACGTGTACGGCGCCAAGACCGACAAGGCGCAGTGGCTGCGCTTCCACACCCAGACTGCCGGGGTGTCACTGACGGCGCAGCAGCCGGAGAACAACATCGTGCGGACGGCGATCGAGGCGCTGGCCGCGGTGATGGCCGGCACGAACTCGCTGCACACGAACGCCTTGGACGAGGTGCTGGCGCTGCCGTCGGCGAAGGCCGCGCAGATCGCCCTGCGCACCCAGCAGGTGATCGCGGAAGAGACGGGCGTGCTCAACGTCGCCGACCCGCTCGGCGGCTCGTGGTATGTCGAGGCACTCACCGACAAGCTCGAGGCAGAGGCCGAGAAGATCTTCGACCGCATCAAGGAAATCGGCGGCGACGGCACGATGACGTCCGGTCTGCTGCGCGGGATCGAGGACGGCTGGTTCATCGGCGAGATCGCCGATGCGTCGTTCACGTACCAGGTCGCGTTCGAGAAGGGCGAGAAGAAGGTCGTCGGCGTGAACACGTTGCTCGGCGATGTGGGCGAGCCGCTCGAGATCCTGCGCGTGTCGCACGAGGTCGAGCTCGAGCAGCGCGATGTGGTCGCGAAGCGCCGTGCTGCGCGAGACCAGGCCGCGGTCGACGAGGCGATCGCGCGGATGGTGAGCGCCGCCGAGAACGACGAGAACACCGTCCCGCACATGCTCGACGCTGCGCGCGCCGAGGCGACGTTGGGCGAGATCTGCAACGCGTTCAAGCCGCTCTGGGGCGAGTACAGGGAACCCGTCCGATTCTGATCTGGCCATTGCGCGCCGTCGTGGTTTACCGCGGCGGCGCGCGGTGCTCCTATAAAGGCGTCCCCCCGCGCGTCGGAGGAGGAACAGATGCGCTACATGGCCGACTGCCGCAAGTACCCGAGCGAGAGCAACTGCTCGCTCACGATCACCGGCGAGCGCGACGAGGTGATCCGCGCTGCGTCCGAGCACGCGGTGTCCGTGCACGGACACGAGGACACGCCGGAACTGCGTGAGCAACTCGCCGGCATGCTCGAACCCGAGCCCGTACCCGTCTGACAGTGGTCAGTTCGGGTCCACGGTGGTCAGCTGCAACCGACCACTGTGGACCGAACTAACCACTGTCGGTGGTGCCGTGGCGACCGGCGCCGGCGGCGAAGCGTTGCGCCCCGGCGAGCGCCCCGGCGATCACGTGCTGCCCGTGGTCGAACTCGCTTGCCAATGCGGTGCGGACGTCCGCGCCGAGGGCGTCGTAGACCGAGCGCCGATCCGAGCGCAGACAGTCCTGCGGCAGCGCGGCGAGCTGCGCGGCCAGCGCCTCTGCCTGCGCGCGAGCCTGCCCCGGCTCGACCACGCGGGTGGCCAGGCCGATGGCGAGCGCCTCGGCGGCGTCGACCGCCCGGCCGGTCAGGATCAGGTCGAGCGCGCGGCCGAGACCCACCACCTGCGGTAACCGCACCGTCCCGCCGTCGATCAGCGGCACACCCCACCGCCGGCAGAACACGCCGAACACGGCGTCCGACTCGACCACGCGCAGGTCGCACCACAACGCGAGTTCGAGCCCGCCCGCGACGGCGTGGCCGCTCACCGCCGCAATCACCGGCTTTCTCAGCGCCAGCCGCGAAGGCCCCATCGGTGCGTCGGAATCAAGATCGGCATCGAGGGCGTTGGACATCTCGTGCAGATCCGCGCCGGCGCAGAACGTGCCGCCGGCTCCCCAGAGCACCGCGACCGCCGCGCTGTCGTCCGCGTCGAAGCTGCGAAACGCATTCGCAAGCTCCGCGGCAGTCGCTCCGTCGACCGCGTTGCGGCGTTCGGGACGGTCGATGATCACCGTCCACACCGGGCCGGACTTGTCGATATTCACGCTGCCGTACACGCTTGCGGTCACGGCGATCACCTCACCGGGTCGCGGACGACGTGTCAACGTCTGAGAAAATGGTAGGTATGCGCCCAGGAGGACGTCCCGGTAATGCGAACCGCGGCCAGCAGCGAACGCAGCCGCCCGACCCCGTGTTGACCGCTGCCATGTCCGGCGCGGTCGACCTCGCCGCGGTCAAGGCGCGCTCGGAGGCAGCGGCGCGCGCCGCCGAGGCACCGGCTCCCGCGGCAGGCTCGTACGTGGTTCAGGTCACCGAGGCCAACTTCCAGACCGAGATCCTCGACCGCTCGTTCCAGGTGCCAGTCCTGCTGGTCGTTACCTCCACCCGCGCAGCGACCGCCGGACCGATGGTCGACCAGCTCGAGGCGATCGCGAACGAGGGCAACGGCGCCATCGTGCTCGGCAAGGTCGACGCCGACACCGACATGCGGGTCGTGCAGGCGTTGCAGGTGCAGGCCGTGCCGACCGTGTTCGCCGTGATCGGTGGCCGGCTCGTCCCCGGTTTCGAAGGCGTGCTGCCCGACGATCAGTTGCGCGAGTTCATCGGGGCCGTGCTCCAGGCGGCTGCGCAGGCCGGGCTGCAGCCGGCCGGCCAACAGCCCGACGGTGTTGACCCGAACGCCGAACCCGCCGAGCCGCAAGTCCCCGAGGACCCGCGCTTCGATGCCGCCGAGGCCGCACTCGCCGACGGCGACTATGCCGGCGCACGCGAGCGGTTCCAGGCGATTCTCGACGCCGAGCCCGCCAATGCCGCCGCAGCGCTCGCGCTGCACCAAGTCGCTCTGCTCGCCCGCGTCGATGGCATCGGCGAGGTTGCCGCCGAGCCCGCCCCGGACGATCTCGACGGCCAGCTCGCCGCAGCCGATCTCGGGTTTGTCGAGGGCGACCCCGACACCGCGCTGCGCCGCCTGCTCGACGTGCTCGCGCGCACCACGGGCGACGACCGCGAACTGGTGCGGCAACGACTGATCGAGTACTTCGAACTACTCGGCCCGGACGACCCTCGCGTCGGCCCCGCACGGAAGGAGATGGCACGAGCACTGTTCTGAGCGGCGACGATGCGCGCGACCGCATCCGCGAACTGGTGATAACCAGCGAAGGTGACCCGGTCGCTCCGTTCGCGCTACGCCCGGACAAGCAGTACGTGTTCTCTCCTGACGGCGCGGCCGCCGTCGCCTACCGCGTCCGGTTGCGCACGGCGGTGGCCAGTGGCGACCCGCTCGGTGCCGGTGCGGCATGGCCGGCGGCGATCGCCGCCTTCATGTCCTTCGCGCAGGCGCGGGGGCTGCGTGTCGCAGTGATCGCGACGGGCGAACGCGCGCGCCCGCTCTGGGCCGCGTACGGACTGTGGGCCGTGCCGATCGGACGTGATGTCGTCGTGCGTCGTGGCGAGTTCGACCCGCGTGGGCGCCGCTATCGCAACCTGCGCCAAGCCGTGCAGCGCAGCGTCAACAGCGGTGTCAGCGTGGACTTCGTCCGTGAGGACCAAGCCGACGCGGCCACGGTCGGTGCGATCCGAGCGATCATGCGGGCGACCAAGCAGAACGACCGGCGCGGCTTCTCGATGATCCTCGGCCGGTTGTTCGACGGCCGCGCCCCGGATTCGGTGCTCGCGGTGGCTCGCGATCGCCGCGGACGCGTGGTCGGTGCGCATCGCTACCTGTGGGCCGGGCCCAAGGATCTCTCGCTCGACGTGCCGGTGCGCGAATTCGACGCGCCGAACGGTGTCGACGAACGCCTCGTCGCCGAGACGGTGTCCTGGGGTGCCGAACACGGTGTCGAGCGGGTGTCGCTCGCCTTCGCGCCCTTCCCGGAACTGTTCGAGGATCCGCGCCAGTTCGGCCGTGCCGGTGTGCTGCTGCTGTGGATCACGCACTTGCTCGACCCGTTGATCCGTGTGGAGCGGCTCTACCGCTACCTGCGCAAATACCACGCGTTCGACCAGGAGCGGTACGTGATGCTGCGCAAGCGGCAACTGGGCATCGTGGCGATCACGCTGCTCCTGCTTGAATTCGGAACATGACAACAACCCCACGAAAACGCTCCGCAAGGAACACTTCGCGTTTCCGCGGGGGCCCCGGATGAGCGCGCACGGCACCCACGACTACTCCGACGATCCGCGCAACGCCGACGTGCTGATCTACGTCAACGGTGAGCTGCTGCCGCGGGCGCAGGCGACGGTGTCGGTGTTCGACGCGGGATTCGTGCTCGGCGACGGGGTGTGGGAGGGCTTGCGTGTCCATGAGGGGCACCCTGCCTTCCTCGAACAACATCTCGACCGCCTGTACGAAGGCGCCGCGGCGATCATGCTCGACATCGGCAAGACCCGCGATGAGCTCACGTCCGAGATCTACCGCTGCCTTGCCGCCAACGACATGCACGGGAGCGGTGTGCATGTTCGGCTGATGGTCACTCGTGGGCCGAAGTCGACGCCCTACCAGGATCCGCGGATGTCTGCGGGGCCGGCGACGATCGTGATGATCTGCGAGTACAAAGATCCGCTGCCCGCAACGGTCGAGCGCGGCCTGTCGCTGTTCACGGTTCATGTGCGTCGGTCGTCGCCGGACGTCCTCGACCCGAAGCTCAACGCACACAGCAAATTGAACGACATAACGGCGTGCATCCAGGCATACACGGCCGGTGCCGACGAGGCGCTGATGCTCGACCCCAACGGATTCGTCGCCACCTGCAACTCGACGCACTTCTTCGTCGTCAAGCGCGGCGAGGTATGGACGTCGTCGGGGGAGTACTGCCTCGGCGGCATCACGCGCGCGAACGTGCTCCGGGTCTGCGAGGAGGCCGGAATCCCCGCATTCCAAAGGACATTCAGCCTCACTGACGTGTACAGCGCCGACGAGGCGTTCGTGACCGGAACGTTCGCAGGGGTGGTGCCGGTGCACACGATCGACGGCCGCACGATCGGTGCCGGAGCACGCGGGCCGATGGTCGAGAGACTGCAGGGGCTCTACCGCGAGTTCGTCGAACGGGACGTGAACGCGCGTTGACGACGCTGGCAGTCTGGTCCGGCCCACGCAACATCTCGACGGCGCTGATGCGATCGTGGGAGAACCGGCCGGACACCCGAGTCGTGGACGAGCCGCTGTACGGCTTCTACCTCGACCGCACCCGGCTCGACCATCCCGGGCGTGACGAGATCATCGCCGCAATGGGCTCCGACTGGCGACCGGTCGTCGACGAGTTGGTCACTCCCGTCGACGGGATCTACTACCAGAAGCACATGACCCACCACCTCATCCCAGAGCTGCCGCGCGACTGGATCGCCCGGCTGACCAACGTGTTGCTCATCCGCGACCCGGCCGAGGTGGTCGCGTCCTACACGCGCGAGCGGGCGAACGTCGTCGCCACAGACATCGGACTCGTGCAGCAGGCCGAGCTGTACGACCAGCTCGACAGCGTGCCGGTGATCGACTCAGCCGACTTCCTGCGCAATCCAGAGAGTTACCTGCGGTGGCTGTGCGCCTACATCGACGTCCCGTACACCGACGCGATGCTGCACTGGCCGGCCGGACCGCGTGCGTCGGACGGCGTCTGGGCGAAGTACTGGTACGACGCCGTGGTCTCTTCGACCGGCTTCGCGCCCTACCGTCCGCGCGCGGTCTCACTCGACGGCGCGGCACTCGCCGCCGCCGAGCAGAGCCGCGAGCACTACGAGCGGCTGCACGCGGTGCGGGTCGTCATTGCGTGATGCGGACGGGTGTCCCTTCGAGGTTCGCCGTCCACGACGTCGTGTCAGAAGGCTGACCGCTGCCGTAGTTGTACGACAGGGTGATCCAGCAACCGGTCACGGCCGTCGAGTTACAGGAATAGTTGCTCGGTATCGGGATCGAGATCTGTTCCCACTTGCCGTTGTAGCTGGAGTTCGCCACGATCGAGCACCCCGACAACGCGCCCGACGTCGGACCGGTCGCGGTGCAGCCGGCAAACGACGTCAGGTTGGAATCTGCAGGCGGTTTGATCGTCACCGTACCGGGCTGGCTCGAGTCGCCGATGTCGAACAGGCTGACGTTCAGCACCTGCCCGGCGGCCGCGGGCGACACCTGGGTGAGGTAGAACGACGTCTGCGCCTGGTTGACGTTCGCGTAGATCGCCATGTTCGTGTAGCCGCTGATCGCGATGTTGCTGTTGTCGGCCGCACCTGAGCCGAAGGCACGCAGCGCGAACCGGTTGTGGCCGTTGCCGCCCGGGTCGTCGGCGGCGGCGTTGCTCTGCACCTGGATGAAGTACGTGCCGGCGGCAACCGTGCCGTTGAAGGTGCACAGCGTCGACCATTGCCGGAAGGTGCTGGCGACGTCGGCGCGATATCCGCCGACCCCGGCCGTGGCGAGGACGGGCGCGCCGTTCTTGTAGGTGATCTTTCCGGTGCTGTCCTGCTTGTACTCGTTCAGTGCGGTGTACAGGTCACCGCTGAAGCCCTTGTACGTCTTCACGCAGCTCGACACGACCGGGTAGCTGGTCGGGTCCCACGGGTTGGACGACGCGACGGGTTGGCGGATCGTGTACGTCGTGTCGGGCGGCGTCGAGCCGAACAGCATGTCGCCGGTGCAGTACGGCGTGCTCTGGCCGGACGCGTACAGCGCCGGGTCCTCGATGGGCGTGGCCGTCGCTGCGCTCGTGCCGGGGTTGTAGTTGTAATCGTTCTTGGCGTACGTGGCCGCGGTGGTGCCGGAACCGAAGTTCGTAGAGCACAGGTCGCCGACGCTCACGAAGCCCGCGTCGAAGGCCTGAATGGTCAGGTTGGTGACCGGGGCACTGAGCTTGATGCTGTAGAAGTAGCCCGACGACGAGTAGTCGGTGTTGGTGCCGCCGCTGCAACCGTCGACTCCGGAGCCGCACACCCCGTCCTGGTAGGCGTCGCCGCTCACCTTGGTGGCCTGCGGACTTCCGACGTTGGCCCAGTACTGGCCGGCGGCAGCGCAGTTGCCGCTGCGCATATTGGTTGCGGCGAGCAGTGGCTCGGGTCCGTTGCCGAACTCGTTGCACGGGCTGCCCATCGGTAAGGGCGCCTGATAGTTGGTCACCGCCGTGCGCCGAATCGTGGTGCTGTCGACGCCGAGCAGCTGACCGAACGTGTTGTGGACCGTCGTCGTGATCGTCACCTGCAGCTTGCTCGGCTGGCCTGGCACCGGCTCGGGGTCGACACCGGAGGTGAAGCCGTTCGATGCCGCCGTGGCGATGGCCGTTGCCGATGCCTGGGCGAAGTTGCCCGGCATGTAGGTAACGCCGGCAAGTGCGGCTGCGTCCGCAGCGCGCTGCACATTCTGAGCGACGAAGTACCAGTTGCCCACGTCGATGGTGAGCGCCGAGATCCCGAACAGCACCGGCATAAGATGGCGGTGAGGACGGCGATGTACCCGCCGTCGCGGGCGACGCTGCGTCGCCGGGGCCGGCAGCGGATCATTTGCAACCGCCGGTTTGCAACGCAGGTATCGGTTCGAATCGCATGACGGTGTAGCTCGACAGGCCGAGGGAGTTGAAGAAGGCTTGCGTGACGCTCGGATGCAGGAAGGACAGGTACACGCCGACGCTGTCCTGGGTGCCCTGGCATGCATTCTGTGACGTCACGTTCCACGCGCCGCCGGTCTGCACGAACGATGATCCGTTCCACGTAGAAGATGTCGCAGTTCGTCGCGCACGAGTTGAAGGTGCCGCCGGCACCGACTGGATGCCCACTCGCGTCGGCCTGGTAGACCCACAGCGCCTGGACGTCCTTCATGTCGAGGGCTGATCCCTCACGCGCGACCTGTGCGGCCGCGTCCGTTGCAAAGGTTGCATTGCGGGGTTCGGCGGAAGCGATGCGAGCGCCGGCGCGGACCGCCGAGGTGATGGCCAGCTGGTCCTTGAAGGCCAACCCGAACTCGATGATGCCGATGATGACCAGCAGGAAGATCGGCGTGATGATTGCCGCCTCCACCGCCGCCACACCGCGATCACAGGCGCGTTGATCACTGCACCGTTCGCGCAGCCGCCGCGACAGTCGTCCCATCTTGTTGCCCCCAGCTTCCCCAGCACTCCACAACTCCCCAGTTGTGGATCGATTCGAAGGCTAGGTCGGTGCAATCCCGGTACGGAACAGCTCTACGCGAGCACCGGCCGATCGTCGAGCTATGTCGGCCGAACGGCTGACATGTCGGCCGATCGGACTGGGTAAGACAGTCCGTTCGCTGACTGCACGAGAGCACCTCGGTGCCGCAAAGTTGTGCTCGTCGGACGGCAGGGGGTCGTCCGAGCGGTTCGGCGGTAGAGCCGACCACCACCGTCCAAGGGGGAATACCTATGTACTACGTGCTCAACATGATCGCGGCTCTGCACGCCCGAGTCGACGACGCCAAAGACCGCGGTGCCACCGCAACCGAGTACGCGATGCTCGTCGCTTTCATCGCGCTCGTCGTCGCTGTCGGTGTGACCGCGTTCGGCAACGACCTGTCCGGCTGGTTCTCCGGTCTCTCGAAGAGCATCGGTCTCACCAAGTAGTCGCCGAGGGCCCGGCCGCACAGGCGGCCGGGCCCTCGTGCCTTATCACGCACCGAAACTGTTGGGGGACAGTCATGAATCGACGCATTGTGCTCATCGGCGTGGCCGTGGTGCTCGCCTTGTTCGGCACTTTCGCCGTGTACGGCTACGCGCACAGCGCCGATCAGCGTGCTGTTGCAGGCGGCCGTGCCGTGCAAGTGGTCGTTGCCACCAAGCGGGTAGCGGCCGGAACCACCTGGAAGAACGCTGCGGGATCGCTGTCGGTGCAGAAGGTGCCGTCGTCCGCTGCGCCACAAGACTCGATCGCAAGCCTCGACGCCGGGATCTCCGCGTCCGATGTCGCGCAGAGTGACATCGCGCCCGGACAGCTCGTGCTGCGGGAGGCGTTCGGACCGTCGGTTGCGCAGACCGGCGTGCTCGCGATCCCGCAGGGCAAGATCGCCATCTCGGTCAGCCTCGGCTCCGACGCCGATGTGGCCGGCTTCGTCGGCCCGCACTCGCAAATCGCCATCTTCGTTACCGCGGCACTGAAGCAACCCGGCACCAACAACGACACGACCGCCGGTGATCAGCTCACCGTCACGCGCACGGTAGTTCCGCACGCGGAAGTCATTGCGACCTCACAGAGCGCGCCGACCAATGTCGACGGGCAAACGGCTGCGCAGAGTTCGACGAGCACCGGCACGGTGCTCGTCACTATCGCCCTCTCGCAGGCCGATGCCGAGCGCGTCATCAACGCGCAGAAGGATCGGTGACCTCACCCTCGGTCTGCTGTCGGCCAGCTCGCAGGTCAGCCAGGACGGCGGCTACATCAACGCCGGCGTGTTCCACACCGTCCCGATCTGGGTGAAGTGAACGATGACGATCCTTTGGGAACCCGACCGCGACCGCGCGGCCGCCGAGTTCGCGAGCCTCGACGGGGCAGATGAGGTTCGCGCCGTCGACAACGTCAACGATGTCGCGGCGTGGCTCGACCACAGCGAGGACGAGCGAATCGTCGTCATCGGGGCGGCCGTCCCGTTCGTCGACGTCACCGCATTCGCCGGCCACCTGCACGCGACCTACCCGGACGCCGTGATCGTGCTGGTACGCACTGCGGACGAGCACGACGTCGTAGCAGAGGCGCTCGCAGCCGGAATCGTCGAGGTCGTCGGCTCCGACGACCTCGACGAGCTCCGCGACGCCCACGACCGCGCCGTCCAGCTTCGGGAACTGTCGGAGCCGGAATCGGATGCGGCCACGGACGTGGACATCCCGCGCTCCGAGGACGGCGACATCACTGTGGTGTTCTCGGCCAAGGGCGGCAGCGGCAAAACTGTCGTGTCGACCAACCTCGCGCTCGCCTTGGTTGCGACTGGATCTCGGGTGTGCCTCGTCGATCTCGACCTCGAGTTCGGGGACGTGGCAGTCTGCCTTCAGCTGGCGCCGTCTCGCAACATCGCCGACGGAGCGAACCTCGATCTGAGCCGATGACGCGTCGGTGACAGCACTCGTCACCACACACGAGTCGAAGCTCGACTGCGTGCTCGCACCGATCAACCCGGGCGATGCCGAACGGGTCCCGGTGCGTGTGGTCACTCAGCTGCTCGCGCAGCTGCGCAAGCGTTACGACCACATCGTCATCGATACGCCCTCGCAGCTGTCCGAACACGTGCTCGAGGCCCTCGATGCCGCGCAGCATCATGTGCTGGTCACGACGCCGGAGATCCCGTCGCTGAAGAACACCCGACTCACCCTCGACATGTTCGAACTGCTCGGCTACACCGCCGCGAGCCGCTCTGTTCTGGTCAACCGCGCCGACCCGAAGGTCGGTCTTTCCGGCGCCGACGTGCGGCGCGCATTGAGCACGACGATTGAGACCGAACTCCCGGCGACCAACGAGGTGCCGCGATCGATCAACTGCGGCGTGCCGATGATGCTCGCCGGGCCGCAGCACCAGTTCTCGACTGCGCTGCGCGAGTTCGCGACGCGGCAGATCGCGAACGCACGTCGTCGCGCCGAAGCGCCGGCGTCGACTTATCTCTCTCGGACAGGGGCGAGCGGTCATGAAGCTTTCCGAGCGGCTGGCTGCAGCCGCACAGTCAGGTATTGCACCGGCTGCCCGGACCGGCAACAGACGAGCCCGGTAAGACCGACGCTCACAAGCCGGAGACCCACGAGCCCGATATCCACGAGCCGGTGCGTGATCCCGAGCCGCCGACTGTGTTCCCGGCACGACACGTCGACACGTCCGTCTTGTTCGAGTGGGTCACGATCGGCGACACGAAGCAGGCGGGCGAGCGTCGGCTTTCCGTTGTCGATCCGGGCGGCGATCTCGACGAAGACATCGACGACGACCTCGACGAGGCGGACGATATCGACGACGACCTCGACGAGGCGGAAGAATTCGACGACGAGCTCGACGAGCGACGAGTCGACGCGGCGCGACAACGGGCCAGACGGTCATCACAGCGCCGGCGGCGGCCAACAGGTCCGCCGCACGCGTGAAGTACGTCGACCCGCTCGCTGGGATCAAGCGCTCTGTGCACCAGTCGCTGCTCGATGCTCTCGGCCCGACGCTCTACGACGCCGAACTGGACGAGCGCGAGCTTGCCGTCCGTGTCCGGCAGACGCTCTCGCAGGTGATCGAGTCTGAGCAGGCGCTGATCGGTACCGCCGAGCGGCTCCGAATCACGAACGAGATCTCGGACGAGATCCTCGGTCACGGCCCGATCGAACCGTTCCTTCGTGATCCGGACGTCACCGAGATCATGGTCAACGGCGCCGACCAGATCTACGTCGAGCGTGACGGCCGAATCCACCCGGTGAACGCCGCGTTCACCAACGACAACCATCTTCGCCGCACGATCGAGAAGATCGTCGCTCGCATCGGGCGCCGCATCGACGAGTCCAGCCCGATGGTCGACGCTCGTCTGCCCGATGGCAGCCGCGTCAACGCGGTGTTGCCGCCGGTGGCGCTCGACGGCCCGATGCTCACGATCCGTAAGTTCGCCGCCGACCCGCTCGACATCCACGACCTCGTCGAATTCGGGACGCTGACCGCGGCCACTGCGAACCTGCTCGCCGCCTGCGTCCATGCCCGACTCAACATTCTGATCAGCGGTGGCACCGGCTCGGGCAAGACAACGACGCTGAACGTGCTGTCGTCGTTCGTGCCGACCAACGAACGCGTGGTCACGATCGAGGACGCTGCCGAACTGCAGCTGCGCCAGGACCACGTGATCCGTCTGGAGTCGCGCCCGCCGAACATCGAGGGACGTGGTGAAGTCACCACCCGCGACCTCGTCCGCAACGCACTCCGTATGCGGCCCGACCGGATCATCGTCGGCGAGGTTCGCGATGGCGCGGCCATCGACATGATGCAGGCAATGAACACGGGCCATGACGGCTCGCTCACCACCCTGCACGCGAACTCGCCGCGCGACGCGCTCTCGCGCCTCGAGACGATGGTGCTGATGGCGGGCGTGGAGCTGCCGCAGCGGGCCATCCGCGAGCAGGCGGCCTCGGCGATCGACCTGATCGTGCATCAGTCGCGGCTGCGTGACGGAACGCGGCGGGTGACTCACATCAGCGAGGTCACCGGCATGGAGTCCGACGTCGTCACGCTGCAGGATCTGTTCCTGTTCGACTACAGCGCGGGCGTGGACGGCGACGGCGTCTACCTCGGCAGCCTGCGGGCCACCGGCGTGCGTCCGGTGTTCGTCCACAGGCTCGCCGACGCCGGCATCGTGCTGCCCACCGGCTTGTTCGTGGACACGAAATGAGCGCGGCATTGGTCGGCGCCGCCGGGTCCAGCGCTACGGGGCTTCCGCTGTGGGCCGTCTGCGCGATCGCGTTCGTCGCCATCCTTGCGGTCACGGGAGTCGCGCTGTTCGTCCCGATGTCGGTGCGCCGCAGGCGCGCGGAGCAACAACGCCTCGACGAAGTTCGGCGCTACCGGATTCTCATCGCGGTCGATGACGACGACGACGAACCTGTGTACGAGGCCCAGGAGAGCACGGTTGCTGTCCGCGCGCTGGATCTCGTCGATCGGCTGTTGCGTGCGCGCGGTGAGCGAGGCGCGGTCATCGCCCGCCTCGAGCAGGCCGGCTTACGGATTCGTCCGGAGGAGTGGGTCCTCATCCGGTTGCTCGTCCCGATCGCGCTCGGCGCCGCCGGCCTGCTGATGATCAACGTCGTCGGCCTGCTCGTCGGGTTCGTCGCGGGGTGGGTCGGGTGCGGGTCGTTCTTGCGGATCAAGGCATCCCGTCGGCGCGCCGCGTTCGAGACGAACCTGCCTGACGCGCTCGAACTTGTTGCCGGAGCGCTGCGCACGGGCTTCGCTCTCAACCACTCGTTGCAGACGGTCGTCCGAGAGGGTGTCGATCCCGTCGCGACAGAGTTCGGCCGCGCTCTGCACGAAGTTCGCCTCGGTGCTGATCTCGAGGACGCCTTGGATGACCTCGCTGCGCGTATGGACAGTTACGACCTGAGGCTGGTCGTCATGGCGATGCGCACCGCTCGCGAGATCGGCGGCAACATGGCCGAGGTGCTGGACACTGCGGTCGACACGATGCGCGAGCGCACGCTGCTCCGCGGTCAGGTCAAGGCCCTCAGCGCTGAAGGGCGTTTCTCCGCGAAGATCCTGATTGCCCTGCCGCTGCTCATGGCGGCCTATCTGCTCGCCTTCAAACGCGATTATCTAGCGCCGCTCTACACGACAGGCACGGGAATCGCGCTACTCGTGGTGGGCGTCGTGCTGCTGCTGCTGGGCTCGGTGTGGCTCAGCAGACTGACCAAGATCGAGGTCTGACATGTTGCTCGTCTTCGGGATGGTGGCCATCGCCGCCGCGCTCGTCCTGGGTTCCTACGTCACGCTTGCCGGCCGATCCCTCCGGACCGCCGGCGAAGACGGCGGCGTCGGCGGGATCGGTGTGTCGCTGGGTGTGGGGAGCGCCCTCGACACCCCCGCCGACGTCCGCTCGTCACGCGCACCGAGGCCGATGTCCGCGCTCGCGCGGCGACTCGCGCATGTCGGCGGCGCGTTCATGCGCAAGGACTATGCCCACAAGCTGCAACACCGCCTCGACCTGGCCGGCAACCCCGCGGCGTGGCTTCCCGAACGTGTCCTCGCCGTCAAGGGCGCGGGGCTTGTCGGCGGGGTACTCGTCGGACTGCTGTTGGGCGCCAAGCACGGCCCCGCTGTAGCGGTGTTGTTCATCCTTGTTCTCGGCGCGGCAGGCATGGTGGCGCCCGACATGATCGTGCGCAATCTTGGCGAGAAGCGGCAGCTCAAGCTGCAGCGGCAGCTGCCGGATGCGATGGACATGCTCACCGTCTGCGTCGAGGCCGGTCTCGGGTTCGACTCGGCGATGGGCCGTGTTGCTCGCAATCTGAGCGGACCGGTCGCCGAGGAGAGCGCACGTGTGCTGCAGGAGATGCAGTTCGGCATGTCACGCACCGAGGCGCTTCGTTCGCTCGCAGCACGTACCGATGTGGCCGAGCTGCGGACCTTCGTCGCCGCGATGGTGCAGTCGGGCGAACTCGGCATCTCGATCGGCGACGTGCTGCGCGAGCAGTCGAGGCAGATGCGCATCAAGCGTCGCCAGCGCGCCGAGGAGATGGCACAGAAGCTTCAGGTCAAGCTGTTGCTGCCGCTGATCACCTGCCTGCTGCCGTCGATCTTCGTCGTGGTGCTCGGCCCCGCGATCATTCACCTGATGCAGTTCTTCTCCGCCGCGAAGTGAACCTCGCGAGGTACGCCTCGCCCCAAGGCCCCCACAGCGGAACCGCCTCCGGCTCTGAGAGCCGGAGGCGGTTTCGAGGTGGTGGCCCGGGGAAGGCGAAAAGCGGAATACCGATAGATGAACAGCGAACTCAGCCGGCGACGGCGTGCGGTGCCGGGGTCGCGAAGCCGTCTTGGAACAGCCCGAGCCGCACTGCGGTCATGAGGGCCTGGGCACGGTTGCGGGCGTTGAGCTTGTCGTAGAGCCGCGTCACGTATGTCTTGGCCGTCGACAGGCTCACGAACAGCTGGCTGGCGATCTCCGGAACGGAAAGGCCGTCGCGCAGCAGGAACAGGATCTGCCGCTCGCGCGGGCTCAGAGCCATCCGCTCGCTTGTGTGCTGGCGGCGGCGCAGGGCCGCAGCGAGACCGGCAGCGCTGAACGAGGCCGGGGCAAGCGCGGCCGCCCGCAAGGCGGCCACGACATCGGCGACCGGTGCGGACTTGCTCACGAACGCCGACGCGCCGCAGTTGAGGGCGCGGAACAGGGCCTGGTCGGTGTTGCTCGCCGACAGCATGACGATCCCGAGGTTCGGGTGGCTCGTGCGCAGGTCGCCGGCGAGGCGCCAGGCGTCGTCGTTGGGCAGGGAGTCGTCGATGAGCACGACATCGGGCCGCACGGCGTAGCACAGGGCACCGGCTTCGTCCGCGCCCGCAGCCTCGCCCACCAGAGTGAGGTCGCTGCGTTCGGCGCAGATCTGGGACAGTGCCCAGCGCACCAGCGGGTGCGGGTCGACGGCGACCAGGCGGATGCGCAAGGTCTCGATCGTGTCGAGCGGTGGCTCGGGCAGGCGCATCGTGCGCCCGCCGAGGGACTCGCGATCCGGCATATCGCGCGTCTCCTTATCGCCTCGATCGGAGCGGACTACTTGTCTAGTCAGCTACTTTCCGAGGAAACGATACCGCGATACTTAACAAGGATTTAGCATCGACACCGCTGATTTTGCTCAAGTTCGCGGTCAGACCCCGGTGTGCGGCATCAGCGCGTTCTCGGGGATCACGCCGAGTCGGCCGGCCTGGAAGTCCTCGATCGCCTGCATGAGCTCTTCCTTGGTGTTCATCACGAATGGTCCGTAATGTGCCACCGGCTCACCGATCGGGCGCCCGCCGAGCAGGACCACCTCGAGCGCGGGACGGTTCGAGTCCTGGCCCGGGTCGGCGGCGATCGTCACGCGGTCGCCGGCACCGAAGACGGCAAGTTGGCCGCCTCGGATCGGACGCTGCTCGGCCCCCACCGTCCCCTTGCCGGACATGACGTAGACCAGCGAGTTGAACTCCGGCTGCCAGGGCAGTGAGAGCTGCGCGCCGGGCTGGATCGTCGCGTGGGCCATCGTGATCGGCGTGTGCGTCGAGCCGGGCCCGCGGTGCCCCCCGATGTCGCCGGCGACAATGCGCACGAGCGCTCCGCCGTCGGCCGAGCTGACGAGCCCTGCCTGCTCGCCCTCGATGGCCTGGTAGCGCGGGGAACTGAACTTGTCCTTGGCGGGCAGGTTCACCCACAGCTGCAGGCCGTGGAAGACCCCGCCGGACATGACCAGCGCCTCGGGCGGCGTCTCGATGTGCAAGATGCCCGCACCGGCGGTCATCCACTGGGTGGCGCCGTCGTTGATGACGCCGCCGCCGCCGTGGCTGTCCTGGTGCTGGAAGGTGCCGTCGATCATGTAGGTCACGGTCTCGAAGCCACGGTGCGGGTGCCAGGCCGTGCCCTTCGGCTCGCCCGGCGCGTAGTCGACCTCACCCATCTGGTCCATGTGGACGAAGGGGTCGAGGTCGGCCATCGACACGCCGGCGAACGCGCGCACGACGGGGAACCCCTCGCCCTCGTAGCCCTTCGGGCCCGTGGTGATCTGCTTGACCGGACGCTCGGTGTCGCCCAGTCCGGCCGCTGCGATGCGCGGCAGAGTCAGTGTGTCGGCGGTGACGGCAGGCATGTCGCTCTCCTTCTCGTTGCTTGTGCAACTATATGACACGTCAACTCGATGTGCGCGAGCAGAATTCCCGCGCCGAACGCCCCGTTTCGTCCTCTGGAGCCCACAAGATCAGGGTGCCACTATCGGGGCCAGCCGGACGCAGTTCTGGCGTCCGGCACGACCCTCGGGGGTGGTCCGGATGGACGCGAGAATCAGCAACCTCGAACGGGACGGCGAGACCCGCTCGTTCGCGGCGCATGGGCAGGCGGCGCTGGGGAGCGCCGGAGGCTTCACGCTCATGAGAGCGGTCTTCGAGCCGGGCTGGCGCTGGTCGGTCGATGTGGCCCCGATGGCCGGGACGTCCAGCTGCCAGATGCACCACCACGGTTACGTGCTGTCGGGATCGATGCAGGTGCGCATGGACGACGGAACGGAATCGACGGTGAACGCAGGCGACATGTTCGACCTGCCCGCCGGGCACGACGCATGGACGGTCGGTGACGAGCCGTGCATCGTGATCGACAGCTCTGCGGAGGCCACGCGCTACGCACGCCCACGCAGTGCCGACATGGCCGCGCCCGATGACAAGTACATGACGTTGGTTCGTCGTGGGTACGAGGCCTTCAACGCGCAAGACGTGGCGACGCTGCGTGAGGTCATGTCGCACGATGTCGTGCAGCACGTCCCCGGGACGAGCCAGGTCGCCGGGGCGTACAAGGGGATCGACGCCGTGCTCGGGTACTACGCCAAGATCGGCGAACTCACCGACGGCAGCTTCCGGGCCGACCTCGTCGACGTCTACGGCGACGGTCAGGGGCACGCCACGGCCGTGCACCAGATCACCGCGACGCGCAACGGCTCGACGATGATCACCCGTGGCGCGATCCTGTTCACCTTCCTCGGTGACAAGGCGACCGATCTGCTCGAGATGCACGCCGACCTGCCGGCCGACGACGCCTTCTGGGCGTAACGGCCTCGATCAACGCCGAGTTGTGGTCGCGGGTGGTCACAACTCGGCGTTGATCTGGCCTCGTACGCCGCGCAACCTCGCCCGCCGCTCGTATCGTCTACGAACTGTGAAGTGGTTGGCCGTCGCCGGCGCGGTGCTGATGCTCGCGGCGTGTGCGTCGAGGACGCCGGTGCAGCATTCGGCGGCGTCGAGAGCGCGGGCGCAGCAATCGGCCGCTGCGAAGCTCCAGATCCATGGGCGTGCCGCTCCCGGAACCGCTCCGGCGAACACGCGACCGGTCACCTTCCACGGACTGACGATCTTCGTGCCTGCATCGTGGGCGACCAATGCGGTCGAGTGTGGCGCACCGCTGAGAAACACCGTGTTCTTCGAGGATGGCGCGCAGCCGGCATGCGGATCCACGGGAACCTCGCCGTTCAGCATGGCGCAGTTCCGGTTCTGGCGACCCGGGTACGCATCCGCCGTGCCGGACCGACGCTCCCTGACGATCGATTCGCATCCGGCCGTTGTGCACGCGGCGATCGACGATGGCGTCCACGTCACCGAGTTGGTCGTCCCGGACCTCAGGGCGATGGTCACCATCGGCAGCAGGGACCCGAAGCTGGGCGAGCGAATCGTGGCGACCGCGCAAGTCACCCAGCATGACTCGAACGGCTGCACGAGCACGATGCCCTATGTCGATCTGACCTCACCCCCGACGACAGGAGCGGCAAATGTGATGGTTGCCGGCCATCCCAGCTCGGTTGCCATCTGCACCTACGAACAGACCTATCTCGAGCGCGGCGTCACGCTGACGGGCGCAGACGGTGATCGCCTCGTCGACCTGCTCAACGCCCTCCCGACCGGCTTGTCCGAAGCTTCGCCGAAGGACTACTCGCCAACGCTGTGTCGGCGACCGGGCCATGAAGCGGATGACGACATGGACAGTGACGACTACAGCATCCGATTCAATTACCCGCACGGGCCGGCGGCGGTCGTCTACGCGCGGCTGAGCTTGTGCGGTGCGCTCGGGTTCACAAACGGCACCCGCACGGGCCAGCGCACCGCTCCGGTCACCGATCTTCTGGTGTCACTCAGTGGCTTCAACGCCACGGTGCAGGGCGACGTTCACCCGCGCTGATCACCACGTGCTGGGGAACAGTTCGCGGGCCTCGGCTTCGGTAATCGGCTCGGCGAGATCGGGGCGGGCGGCGGCGCCGGCGTGCAGGCAGCCGCATCTCGGGCACTGGAGCAGGACCGTGCGCTCGCGCTCGTTGGCCGAGACGATGTGCACGTCGCCGAAGGCGAGGGTGTCGGGACGCATGCAGTAGAGACAACGACACGTCGCAGCGGAATCGCGCCGCGAGGCCCGCACGCCGATCCACGCCGCCACCCAAGCGAGTAGAACGGCCACGATGACCAGCGCCGGCAGCGAGGAGGGTTCGACGGCGTAGGCGGCGGTGAGCTCGCGCCAGCCCCATCCGGTGACGATTGCCGCACCCGATGTTGCGACCGGAAGCAAGGCGGCGCGGCCGAAGAGAAGTCCGGAACGCACTAGATAGATCACTGCGGCGACGCCGATCGCGCTGGTCAGCATCAACCCGACCACGAGCAGCGTCACCGGTAGGTGGAACGGGCCGACGAACCGGTTCGTGCCGTGCAACTGTTCCTGGCCGAGGTCGCCGAAGGCTCCGTACGCCCCGACGCCGCAGCTCAGCGCGAGCGTCGCCGACGCGACGGCGTACCCACTGCGTCCCATCGCGCCAGTCTGGACCGCAACACCATGATCGAAGTATCGATCCGGTCGAACCTCGACCGAATCGATACTTGGATCAACCGGCTGTCAGCCGGCGAAGCGCAGCCACAGCGCCCCGAGCGGCGGAACGCGCAGGGCCACGGACGCGGGCTGGCCGTGCCAGGCCTGCTCGACGGCCTCGACGCCGCCGAAGTTGCCGACGTCCGAACCGAAATACGCGCCCGCGTCGGTGTTGATGACCTCGTCCCAACGTCCGGCGCGGGGGAGACCGACGCGGTAGCCCTCGTGCGGGACGGCCGAGAAGTTAGCGACGCAGGCGACGATCGAGCCGTCCGAACCGAAGCGCAGGAACGAGTAGACGTTGCCCGAGGCGTCGTTCGCGTCGATCCAGTGGAAGCCGGCCGGGTCGCTGTCCTGCGACCACAGTGCCCCGGTCTCGGTGTAGACGCGGTTCAGGTCACTGATCAGCCGCTGCACGCCACGGTGATCCGGACCGTCGAGCAACCACCAGTCGAGCGAGCGCGACTCGGCCCACTCGTGACCCTGCGCGAATTCCTGCCCCATGAACAGCAGTTGCTTGCCGGGGTGCGCCCACATGAAGGCGTAGGCAGCGCGCAATGTGGCCATCTGCTGCCACCGATCGCCCGGGATCTTGTTGAGCATCGACCCCTTGCCGTGCACGACCTCGTCGTGCGAGATCGGCAGCACGAAGTTCTCCGAGTACGCGTACATCATCGAGAACGTCATGTCGTTGTGGTGGTACTGGCGGTGGATCGGCGCGTGCGACAGGTAGTCGAGCGTGTCGTGCATCCAGCCCATGTTCCATTTGAACCCGAAGCCGAGCCCGCCGAGATGCGTCGCACGCGTGACGCCCGGCCATGACGTCGACTCTTCGGCGATGGTGATCGCGCCGGGCACGCGCTTGTAGACCGTCGCGTTCATCTCCTGCAGGAACGAAACCGCCTCCAGGTTCTCGCGGCCACCGTGCACGTTCGGCACCCACTCGCCTTCCTTGCGCGAGTAGTCGAGGTAGAGCATCGACGCGACGGCATCGACGCGCAGTCCGTCGATGTGGAATTGCTCGAGCCAGTACAGCGCGTTGGCAACGAGGAAGTTGCGCACTTCGGCGCGTCCGAAGTCGAACACGTACGTGCCCCAGTCGGGCTGCTCACCGCGCCGCGGGTCGGCGTGTTCGTAGAGCGGCGTGCCGTCGAAGCGGCTCAACGCCCACGCGTCCTTCGGGAAGTGTGCGGGCACCCAGTCGACGATCACGCCGATGCCGGCGCGGTGGAGCTCGTCGACGAGATAGCGGAACTCCTCCGGCCGGCCGAAGCGCGCCGACGGCGCGTAGTAGGACGACACCTGGTAGCCCCACGACCCACCGAACGGGTGCTCGGCGACCGGGAGGAACTCGACGTGGGTGAACCCGGTGTCGCGGAGGTAGTCGACCAGCTCGACCGCGAGCTCGCGGTAGGAAAGACCCAGCTTCCACGACCCCAGATGCACCTCGTAGATCGACATCGGCGAAGCGACCCAATCGGTCTGCGCCCGCCGTTCGAGCCAGGCCTCGTCATGCCAGTCGTAGCGGTCCTCGTGCACGACCGACGCTGTCGCCGGCGGCACCTCGGTCGCGAAGGCCATCGGGTCGGCCTTGTCGCGCCACTCGCTGTCGGCGCCGAGCACCTGGAACTTGTAGCGAGCGCCGTCGCCGACCTCGGGGACGAAAAGCTCCCAGACACCGGACGAGCCGAGCGAGCGCATCGGCAGCGCATGGCCCATCCAGAAGTTGAAGTCGCCGGCGACGCGTACGCCGCGTGCGTTCGGCGCCCAGACGGCGAACGAGGTTCCGGTCACCGGACCGTTCGGGGTGTCGTACGTGCGCACGTGTGCGCCGAGCACGTCCCAGAGCTGCTCGTGGCGTCCCTCGCCGATCAGGTGCAGATCGATGTCGCCGAGGGTCGGCAACCAGCGGTACGGGTCGTCGACGACGTAGTGGTCGTTGCCGTACGTCACGTCGAGGCGATAGTCCGGCGGCGGCCCGTCGATGATCGCCTCGTACACACCGCCGTCGTGCACCAGCCCGAGCGGTGCCCGGCTCTTGCCGACGACGAGCTCGACGCTTGTCGCGTCAGGACGAAGGGTGCGGATGACGGTGCGTCCGTCGCCGGTCGGGTGTGCCCCGAGGATGCTGTGCGGGTCGTGGTGCGACCCGCCCACCAACTGCTCGAGTTCGTGGGAACTGATGGTCACGGTCATGCGGGAGTTCCTTCCGCGCTCGCCAGGCGCTGCAGCGACGAGAGCGGGATCGTTACCCACGCCGGGCGGTTGCGTGCTTCGTAGACGGCTTCGTAGACGGCCTTGTCGGCCTCGAACGCGCGCAGCGGCACGATGTGCTCGCGCGCGTCATGGCCCGCGCCCTCGGCGTACCCGTCGAGGAACGCGTCCCGGTTGCGTTGGGTCCATTCGGTGGCCCGGTAGGCCAGTTGTGGCTGATACCCGCCCTCGACCAGGCGATGGTGGCCGGCGTACTCGAACGAGCGCAGCATGCCGGCGACGTCGCGCAGTGGCGAGTCGGGCAGACGACGGTGTTCGAGGTCGGCCATCGGCTCGCCCTCGAAGTCGATGACCACCCACCGCTGCGCGGTGCGCAGTGCCTGACCGAGGTGCAGATCGCCGTGGATGCGTTGCAATTCCACCTCGGACGCGGCGTCGCCGAAGGCGTCGTAGATCGCCCGCAGTCCGTCGGCGACCTGGGCGAGCTCGGGGACGACAGTGATCGCGGCGTCGAGGCGCGCGTGCATCGTCTGCGCGCGGGTGCGCAGGTCGCCGGGCTCGCTCACACCGAACGCGTCGGCCAGATCGGCGTGCACCTCGGCGACCGCGACTCCGAGGCGGTGCGCTTCGCCGGCGAAGTCGCCACCTGCCTCGTCGGCGTGCAGGTCCGCCTCGGCCATCAGGTCGCGCACGCTGGCCTTGGCCAACTCCCACCCGTCGGTCGCGGTCGTCATGAACTCCTGCAGCATCGCGACCGCATACGTCTCGCCATCGCGCTCGATGTCTGCCGAGCCGAGCAGCCGCGGGACGTGGCGTGCACCGTGTTCGGTCAACGCGACGCCGATCTCGATGTCGGGATTGACACCAGGCTGCAGTCGTCGGAACACCTTCAGGATCGCGATGTCGCCGAACATGAGCGAGGTGTTCGACTGCTCACCGGTGAGCACGAGGCTGGTCTGATCGACGGGCATCGCATCCTGATCGGCATAGCGGTGGAAGCGCAGGTGGTCCTCGACGCGCTCGGTGCGGATCGAGTCGACCCACACTCCGGTCACGTCCTTGTCGTGCAGCGCGTCGTAGATCCACACGGGACCGTCGTCGGTGTCGGCCGTGCCGAGCAGCACATGATCGAGGTAGTCGACCGGTTCCGGATGCGCGACCAGCGGAAGCTGGTACAGCTCGGTGCCTTCCTCGCCGTAGGTGACCCGCGCCAACCACAGGTCGACGACGTCCGACAGCGGTCCGATCAGTTCGACCCCAACCGAGCCGGCCCGTCCCTTCCCGGCATACCAGCGTTGTGCAGGCAGCCAGCTCGCGACGAGGCGTTGTAGTTGGTCGGTCGGAATCACGAATCGCCCTCCGGCAGTGGTTCGGGTGTCAGGACGTCCGTGGACGGCTCCGCGACCAACTCCTCGAAGTCGGCGACACCTGACGGCGGCAACGCAGCGGGTTCGGCGTCGGGATGTGGCACACGCGGGATGCGCAGCCAGTAGAAGCCATGGCCGGCGACGGTGAGCAGGTACGGCAGCTCGCCGATCCGGGGGAATTGCGCGCCGCCCAGCAGTTCGACCGGCTCGGCGCCTTCCCAGGCGCGCAGGTCGAGTTCGACCGGCTGCGGGAACCGCGACAGGTTGTTCACGCACAGCACGATGTCGTCGCCGAAGGCGCGCACGAAGCTGAGCACGGACGGGTTGCTGCCACCGATGTCGGTGAACGAGCCCATCCCGAACGCAGGATTCGCCTTGCGCAGCTGGATCATGCGGCGCGTCCAATGCAGCAGGGACGAGCCGTTGCGCGTCTGCGACTCGACGTTGGTGACCTGGTAGCCGTAGATCGAGTCCTGGTTGACCGGCAGGTACAGCCGGCCCGGGTCGGACGTCGAGAATCCGGCGTTGCGGTCGGGCGTCCACTGCATCGGCGTGCGTACACCGTCGCGGTCACCGAGCCAGATGTTGTCGCCCATGCCGATCTCGTCCCCGTAGTAGAGGACGGGTGAACCGGGCAGCGACAGCAGCAGTGCGGTGAACAACTCGATCTGGTTGATGTCGTTCTCGAGAAGCGGGGCCAGCCGGCGGCGGATGCCGATGTTGGCCTTCATGCGCGGGTCGGTCGCGTACTCCGCCCACATGTAGTCGCGCTCTTCGTCGCTCACCATTTCGAGCGTCAACTCGTCGTGGTTACGCAGGAAGATGCCCCACTGACAGTTCGCCGGGATCTCCGGCGTCTGCGCCATGATCTCCGAGATCGGATAGCGCGACTCGCGTCGAACGGCCATGAAGATGCGCGGCATCACCGGGAAGTGGAAGGCCATGTGGCACTCGTCGCCGCCGGTCGCAGGATCGCCGAAGTACTCGACGACATCGGCCGGCCACTGGTTCGCCTCGCACAGCATCACGCGATCGGGGTAGTCGCGGTCGACCTCTTTGCGGACCCGCTTCAAGAAGTCGTGCGTCTCGGGCAGGTTCTCGCCGTTCGTTCCGTCGCGCACGTAGAGATAGGGGACGGCGTCGAGCCGGAAGCCGTCGATGCCGAGGTCGAGCCAGAAGCGCAGCGCGTCGAGGATCGCCTGTTGGACGTCGGGGGAGTCGAAGTTCAGGTCGGGCTGGTGGCTGAAGAAGCGGTGCCAGAAGTACTGCTTGCGCACCGGGTCGAAAGTCCAGTTCGACGGTTCGGTGTCGACGAAGATGATCCGCGCGTCCGGGTAGCGCGTGTCGTCGTCGTTCCACACGTAGAAGTCGCCGTACGGCCCGTCCGGATCGTTGCGGCTGGCCTGAAACCACGGATGCTGATCGGACGTGTGGTTCATGACGAAGTCGACGATCACGCGGATACCGCGTTCGTGGGCGGCGTTGAGCAGGCGTTCGAAGTCGTCGACCGTCCCGAACTCGGGAAGCACGCCGGTGTAGTCGCTCACGTCGTAGCCGCCGTCACGCAACGGTGAGGAGTAGAACGGCGGCAGCCACAGACAGTCGACGCCCAGCCATTGCAGGTAGTCGAGCTTGTCGGTGAGCCCGCGCAGGTCACCGGTGCCGTCGCCGTTCGAGTCGGCGAAGCCGCGAACGAGAACTTCGTAGAAGACGGCGCGCTTGAACCAATCGGGGTCGCGACGTTCGGTCGTCGAGTCAGGCGACTGATCGGGCAACTGGGTCACAGATCCTTCCTATCAGGGTATGGATGTCGCCTACCCAATCCGGCTCAGTAAGGCAGTACCTCGAAGATGTGCGCCGGCTTGTGGTGCGGATCGAGCCGGACGTAGTTGTGCTCACCCCACTCGTACTCGGCGCCGTCGAGCAGGTCACGAACGCGGAAGCTCGAGTCCCACCCGATACCGAGCGCGGGCAGATCGAGGGAGGTGGTGCCCTCGCGCCACTCGTGCGGATTGACCGTGCACACGACAAGAATGGTGTCGCCGGTCTCTTCGTCGCGCTTGCTGAACGCGGTGATGTCGCCGTTGTCGACTTCGTGGACGTGCAGGTTGCGCAACTGTTGCAGGGCAGGGTGCTCGCGCCGGATCTGGTTCAGCTTCGTCAACAGCGGTGTGAGCGAGCGGCCGTCGGCAAGGGCGCCCGCGAAGTCGCGTGGGCGCAGCTGATACTTCTCGGAGTCGAGGTATTCCTCGCTGCCCGGTTTGGCGTTGAGGTGTTCGTAGAGCTCGAAGCCGGAGTAGACGCCGTAGGTCGGCGAGATCATCGCCGCCAGCACGGCACGGATCGCAAACGCGCCCGGACCACCGTGCACCAGATACTCGTTGAGGATGTCCGGGGTGTTGGTGAAGAAGTTCGGCCGCATGTAGTGCGCCTTGCCGACGAGCTCGAGCCCGTACGACTCGATCTCTTCCTTGGTGTTGCGCCAAGTGAAGTAGGTGTAGCTCTGGTGGAAGCCGACCTTCGCGAGTTCGGACATCATCGCCGGACGGGTGAACGCCTCGGCCAGGAACAGCACGTCGGGATTGGTCTTGCGCACCTCGCCGATGAGCCACTGCCAGAAGTTGATCGGCTTCGTGTGCGGGTTGTCGACGCGGAAGATGTTCACGCCCGCGTCGATCCAGTGCCGCACTATGCGCAGGCACTCGTCGTAGAGGCCCTTGCTGTCGTTGTCGAAGTTGAGCGGGTAGATGTCCTGATACTTCTTCGGTGGGTTCTCGGCATAGGCGATCGACCCGTCCGGGCGGGTGGTGAACCACTCGGGGTGCGACTCGACCCACGGGTGATCGGGCGCGCACTGCAACGCGAGGTCGAGCGCGATCTCCATGTCGAGCTCTTTCGCGCGCTTCACGAGGGCTTGGAAATCGGCCATCGTCCCCAGTTCGGGATGGATCGCGTCGTGGCCGCCCTCGCTGGAGCCGATGGCCCACGGCGATCCGACGTCCCAGCTCGCGGCGACGAGGGTGTTGTTCGGTCCCTTGCGGTTGACCTGCCCGATCGGGTGGATCGGCGGCAGGTACACGACGTCGAAGCCCATGGACGCGACGTAGTCGAGATGCTCGACCGAGTCCTTGAACGTGCCGTGCCGGACGGGCCGGGCCGGCGCGGTCGGGTCGCCGGCCAGCTCGGCGCCGATCGAGCGCGGGAAGAACTCGTACCACGAACCGAACAGGGCGCGGTTGCGGTCGATCCAGAGCGGGTACCGCGGCGAACTGGTGACCAGATCGCGCACGGGGAACGCGAGCACGAGTTCCTGGAGGAAGTCGTCCAACGCGGGCGCAACGCGGTGCGCAACATCGAGCGTGGTGTCGCGCAACGCCTTGGCCGCGGCGCCCGCGCGGGGGCGCTCGTCCTTGGGCAGCGACTTGGCCAGCCGGTCGAACAGGCGCGCGCCGTCCTCGAGGTCGTTGGCGAGGTCCTCGGCGCCCTGGCCGGCCTCGATCTTCGTCGTGACGGCGTGGTGCCAGGTCGACATCGGATCGCTCCACGCCTCGACCGCGAACGACCACTGGCCGACGCGGTCGGCGATGACGGTGGCGTGCCATCGATCGGTGCCGGGCGCGCCCTTGTCCATGCGGATCGGCGGGGCCTTGCGACCTGCGGGGTCGCGCAACACGACGTTGGCGCCGACGGCGTCGTGGCCCTCGCGGAACACGAGGGCCGAAATGGGGATCGGCTCGCCCACGGCTCCATGCGCGGGATGTTCACCGGAATTGGTGGAGCCGACGACGGGCGTGATGTTCGAAAGTCCGAATCGTCCAACCACGATTCCAACCTACCCAGGTTGGCCGTCCTACTCGCCTCTGGTCGTAAGCCCTTACGGGAACTAGTGCGAAGGAGTGATTCCGGAAGCCCTTACGGGACTGCTAGCGTGCAAGCGCGTGAAAGCTTTAAGGCGCCTGACCGTGCGCGCCGCTCTGCCCCCGCAATTGGACCAGCTCGTCGAGCTGGTCGAAAACCTGCGCTGGACGTGGCATCCCGAGTCGCTCGACCTGTTCGAGTCGGTCGATCCCGACCTGTGGCGCGCCTGCAATGGTGACCCACGTCGCATGCTCGGCGAGGTGAGCGCCGACCGCATCGAGAAGCTGGCACGCGATCGCAAGTTCCTGCGACGTCTCGCCGATGTCTACGACGACCTCAACGACTACCTCACCGCGCCGCGCTGGTACCAGAGCCAGATCGACGACGGCGAGCAATTGCCGAAGGCGATCGGCTACTTCTCTCCCGAGTTCGGCATCACCGAGGTGCTGCCGCAGTACTCCGGCGGTCTCGGCATCCTGGCCGGCGACCACCTGAAGGCGGCCAGCGATCTCGGCGTCCCGATCATCGGCGTCGGACTGCTCTACGGGTCGGGTTACTTCCGCCAGTCGCTGTCGCCGGACGGCTGGCAGCTCGAGCACTACCCGTCCCTCGATCCGGGTGGGCTGCCGATCCGCGCGCTGAAGGACGCCGACGATGCGCCGGTGCGCGTGGCGATCGCGCTGCCGGAGTCGCGCACCCTCTACGCCCAGGTGTGGGTGGCGCGGGTCGGGCGCGTGCCCCTGCTGCTGCTCGACAGCGACATCGAAGAGAACGACCTCGCCGCGCGACAGGTCACCGACCGGCTCTACGGCGGCGGACGCGAACACCGCCTCGAGCAGGAGCTGCTGCTCGGTGTCGGCGGCGTGCGCGCCATCCGCGCCTACTGCGAGGTCACCGGCGCCGACGCGCCCGAGGTGTTCCACACCAACGAGGGCCACGCCGGGTTCCTCGGTATCGAGCGCATCCGTGAACTCGTCCAGAACGCAGGGCTCGAGTTCGACGAAGCCCTGCAGGCCGTGCGCGCCGGCACGGTGTTCACCACGCACACACCGGTACCGGCCGGGATCGACCGCTTCGACCGCGACCTCGTCGCGGCGCACCTCGGCGGGATGCCCGGCGTGCCGATCGAGCGCGTGCTCGAACTCGGCGCCGAGGACGACCCCAGCATCTTCAACATGGCGCACATGGGGCTGCGGCTCGGCCAGCGCGCCAACGGTGTCTCGGTGCTGCACGGCGAGGTCAGCCGCGAGATGTTCAGCAACCTGTGGCCGGGCTTCGACGCGAGCGAGGTGCCGATCAGCTCGATCACCAACGGCGTGCACGCACCGACCTGGATGTCGCGCGACATCCTCGAGATCGCCGAGCGCGAGGTCGGCGCAGCCGTCCTCGAACGGGGCGGCGGCTGGGAGGCGATCGACAAGGTCTCCGATCGCGAACTGTGGAACGTCCGCAACACGCTCCGCGAGCGCCTCGTCCACGAGGTTCGGCGTCGGGTGCGGGCGTCCTCGCTCGAGCGCGGCATGATCGAGGCCGAACTCGGGTGGACGAACGGCGTGTTCGACCCCGACGTGCTCACGATCGGGTTCGCGCGACGCGTGCCGTCGTACAAGCGACTGACGCTGATGCTGCGCGACCCGCAGCGACTGCGCGCGATGCTGCTCGACCCCGAGCGTCCCGTGCAGATCGTGATCGCCGGCAAGAGCCACCCCGCGGACGACGGTGGCAAGCAGCTCATCGCGCAGATGGTGAAGTTCGCCGACGAGCACGGGGTGCGGCACCGCATCGCGTTCCTGCCCGACTACGACATCGCGATGGCGCGCTATCTCTATTGGGGCGTCGACGTCTGGCTGAACAACCCGCTGCGTCCGCTCGAGGCCTGCGGGACATCGGGCATGAAGGCCGCGCTCAACGGCGCCCTGAACTTGTCGATCCTCGACGGGTGGTGGGACGAGTGGTACGACGGCGAGAACGGTTGGGCCATCCCGTCCGCCGACGGCATCGCCGACAACGATCGGCGCGACGACCTCGAGGCGCACGCGCTCTACGAGCTGATCGAGAAGAGCGTCGCGTCCCGCTTCTACGACCGTGACAGCAAGGGCACGCCGACGCGTTGGGTGCAGATGGTGCGCCACACGCTCAAGACGCTCGGCCCGAAGGTGCTGGCGACGCGGATGGTGCGCGACTACGTGTACGAGCTGTACGCGCCCGCGGCGATCTCGGCGAACGCGGTGCGCGCCGACAACTACCAGCCGGCGCGCGACCTGGCCGCCTGGCGGCGCCGCGTACTCGCCGCATGGCCGGGCGTGAACGTGCTCTACGTCGACTCGCAGTTGATCGGCGAGTCGACGCTCGGAGCACACCTGACGCTGCGCGCCGAGGTCGCGTTGAACGGCCTGTCGATCGATGACGTCTGTGTCGAGGCCGTCTACGGCTCCGTCGACGTCGACGACCGGCTCGTCCAGCCGACGGCGGTCGCGCTCAAGCCTGCCGATCCGGTCGACGGCACGACGTGGTTCGAGGGCGAGGTGCCCCTCGAGCGCACCGGCGCGTTCGGCTACACCGTCCGCGTGCTGCCGTCCAACGACCTGCTCGCCAGCCCCGCCGAACTCGGAGTGGTCGCTGTAGCTTGACTGCTGCGCCGCGGTCGAATCCCGATCTGGCCCGCTCGCTGCGCTCGGGGCCGTCTCGTGATCCGATGCGCTCGCTCCGCTCGCGCGGCAAGCTCGCTTCGCTCGCGCCGGCGGCGGGTCGGAGCTAAGTCTCCTCGCCCGAGAGGCTCGTCGACCTACTCCTCCCTAGGTGCTTCTTTGGGTGGCGGCGACGGCTAATGCGTCGAGGGCGGCGCGGGCTTCGGGACGGATCGGGGCCTCGCGCAGGCCGGTACGGGCTTCGGCGGTGCGGGCGGCGATGCGCCGTTCGACCTCGTCGAGCGCGCCGGTGTCGACCAGCACCGAACGCAGTTCGTGAATCTGGTGCGCGTCGAGAGCTGCAATGCCCAGGCGTTCGCGAAGCAGCGCCGACTGCTCCGGCGTGGCGCGCTCCATCGCGAGCGCGACGAGCAAAGTGCGCTTGCCCTCGCGCAGATCGTCGCCGGCGGGCTTGCCGGTCTCGATCGGATCGCCCCACACGCCCAGTACGTCGTCGCGCAACTGGAACGCCTCGCCGATCGGGAGCGCGTAGGCGCTGAGTGCTGCGAGCACCTCGGGTGAGGCGTCTGCCGCAGCCGCGCCGAGATGCAGCGGCCCTTCGACGGTGTACTTGCTCGTCTTGAACGCGACCACCCGCAGCGCGTCGGCCGCCGAGAACTCGCCGCGTGCCTGCACCTGGACGTCGAGATACTGGCCGGCCATCACGAGCTGCCGCATCTCGTCGTAGACCGAGCGCGCCCGGGCGCCCAGTGCGGCGCGCGCGAACACCGCGTCGGCCCAGGACAGCAACAGATCCCCGAGCAGGATGGCGCCTGCCGCGCCGAACACCTCTGGGTCACCCGTCCACGAGTGGGCGCGATGCAGCGCGGCGAACGCCGAGTGGGCGGACGGATGGCCGCGGCGGGTGTCGGATCGGTCCATCAGATCGTCATGGACGAGGGCACAACAGTGCAGCAGTTCGAGACTCGCCGCGGCCTCGACGAGTGCGTCGTCTACGTCGTCGCAGGCCGATCGCCAACCCCAGTAGGCGAACAGGGGACGCAGTCGCTTACCGCCGTCGAGGACGATGCGGCGGGCGGCATCGGCGACGTCAGTGAGCTCGGGCCCGACCTGTGCCAGTGATTCGGCCCGATCGTCGAGGAAGGTCGTCAATGTGGCGTTGACTCTCTGCGACGAAGCTGACACCCACATCGCTCATGTCGCGGTTCCCGTGCTCGCTCCGCAAGCGTCGCTCGGCTCACCCACGCGGCGGACACTACGCTGGAGCCCATGTCACGGACGGTTCGGGAGTGCCTCGCCGAGGGCCGTCCCACATTCTCTTTCGAGTTCTTCCCGCCGAAGACGCGGGACGAGGACCGGCTGCTGTGGCAGACGATCCGCGAACTCGAGCCGTTGCATCCGTCGTTCGTTTCGGTGACCTACGGTGCGGGCGGGTCGACCCGGCAGCGCACGATCGAGATCACCGAGAACATCGCGTCGGACACCACGCTGCTCCCGGTCGCCCATCTCACCGCCGTCGAGCACTCCGTCGCGGAGCTGCGCACGCTCATCGGCCACCTCGCCGCCGCCGGCGTCAACAACATGCTTGCATTGCGCGGCGATCCGCCGGGCGACCCGAGCGGCGAGTGGCGTCAGCACCCCGACGGCGTCGCGTACGCGTCTGACCTGGTACGGATCATGCGCGAGCACGGCGACTTCTGTGTCGGCGTCGCAGCCTTCCCGTACAAGCACCCGCGCTCAGTCGGAGTCGAGGACGACACCCGGTGGTTCATCGAGAAGTGCCGCGCGGGCGCGGACTACGCGATCACGCAGATGTTCTTCGAGGCCGACGATTATCTTCGGCTGCGCGATCGCGTCGCCGCGGCCGGCTGCGACGTGCCGATCATCGCCGGCATCATGCCGGTCACGACCATGAACGTGATCAAACGGTCTGAGCAGTTGTCGGGGGCTCCGTTCCCCACTCGGCTCGCGGCCCGGTTCAACGCCGTCGCCCACGACCCGAAGGCGGTGCGGTCGATGGGTATCTACGAGAGTTCGAAGCTGGCCGAACGGCTGCTCGAAGAGGGTGTGCCCGGCATCCACTTCATCACCTTCAACAGGTCTAAGGCGACGCGCGAGGTATGGGCGAATCTGGCGCTGGGCGTGCGGGTCTGACCACCGCCGGGTGGTCCGAGCTGCACCACGGCATCGATCCTGACCAGGTTCCGCTGCTGCGCGCCTGGTTGCGATTCGTCTGGACGATTGCCCGGCCGCTCAAAGCGATTCCGCCCCTGGCGATCACCGTTGCCGGCGCTGTGACGGCGATCGTCGCCGTTCTTGTCACACCGCTTGTCGCACTCGTCCTGGTGCTCGTGTCCGTCTTGTGCGATGCGGTCGACGGTGCAGTCGCCCTGGCGTCCGGACGTGCGTCGAAGCTCGGCTCGGTCGCTGACAAGGTCGCGGACCGGATCGCCGACTCGTCGTTCGCGCTGGTCATCTGGCACTGCGGCGCCCCGTTGTGGCTCGCGCTGACGGCGGGCGCGACCGCGCTGATCGTCGAGGGCGTGCGCGTGCTTCGCGGGGGAGCGGCACTCGCGCGGATCACGGTGGCCGAGCGGCCGACCCGACTGATTTGCACCGTCCTCGCCTGTGGAGCAGCGGCGGTCTCGACGCAGACATGGCCACCGACTGTGTGCGCGTCGGTCTGGGTGGCACTCGGTCTGGTCGGCATCGTCCAGGTGGCGACGGCATGACTGTCTACGTGCTGGTTGGTGCCGCGGGATCCGGTAAGTCGACCTGGGCGGCCGAGCGGTTCGCGCGACACGAGATCGTGTCCTCGGATGCCTTGCGCGCCACGGTTGGGACGGGCGAGGCGGATCTCGATGCCTCGCGGGACGCGTTCGCCGTGCTCGATCTCGTTGTTTCTGCGCGGCTTCGACGTGGACTCACCACGGTGATCGACACGCTCGGCCTCGACGCCGTCCGCCGCCGTACCTATCTCGACGCGGCGCGCGCCGCCGGGCTGACGGCGGTCGCGGTGCTGTTCGACACCGACGCAACGCTGTGCCGGGCGCGCAATCGCGAGCGGGACCGACCGGTTCCGGCGCCGGTGCTCACGGCGCAACTGCGCAACGCACGAGCCGCCGCAACCGAACTCGACGTCGAGGGCTGGGATCGCGTCGAGCGGGTGAGCACGTCGGCTCCGGCGACCACCGCGGAGATCTCACCCGTGGAGGCGTCTTCCGCGCGAATGCGATTCATGCTGCAGGTGTCTCGCTTCCCGTGGGACGACGAAGCGCCGGCACCATGGCTGACGTCGATCGCGATGGCAGCCGCGTCCACCGGGTTCGACGGGCTCGCGTTGATGGACCATCTGATCCAGATTCCGCAGGTCGGCCGCGCGTGGGAACCGATCCCCGAGCCCTGGGTGACCCTCGGCCTGCTGGCCGGCCTGCCGACGACGCTGCAGCTCGGGACGCTCGTCAGCCCGCTGTCGATGCACTCGCCCGGCCGACTCGCCAAGGCGGCTGCGACGCTCGACGTACTGAGCGGCGGACGTGCGTTCTGCGGTGTCGGCGCTGGGTGGTGGGACCGAGAGCATGCCGCCTACGGGTTGCCGTTCGCGTCCGTCGACGAGCGAATCGCTCAGCTGCGCGACGGGATTCCGGTCATGCGCGCGTTATGGGCGCCGGGCACGAAGGCGGCCGCGGGCCTGCCGGAGACGACCTCGTATCCACGTCCCGTCGGCCCGCTGCCGCTGTTGGTCGGCGGACGGAGCCTGCGGGTGCTCCAAATCGCGGCCGAACTCGGCGACGGTTGCAACGTTCCGGCAACGGTCGAACACGTGACACGGGCTGCGGCTCTGATGAACGGCAAACGTGTCACGGTGCTGGACGTGCCGGTCGTCGGTCGTGACCATGACGAGGTCGCGACGGTCGTCGAGCGTTTGCGGGGACGGGTGTCCGCCGCTGCGTACGCGCGAACGCATCACGCCGGTGTCGTTGCCGACCATGTCGCGCGCTACCGCGAACTCGGTGACCTCGGCGTCGACACGGTGTTCGTCGCGCTGCCCGATCTGCGCGGACCGGATGACGTCGAGAAGTTCGGCGGGGTACTTTCAGCGCTTCGAAGCTAGACGCGTCGGCAGAGAATCGCCATATATTTCTGCAGATTCTCGTTCGCAGCTCTGGTGTTTCTTCCTCGGAAGAGATAGAATCGAACATGTGAGCGCAGCATCGTTGACCGGCACGGCAGTGCTGGATCGGCTGCGCGAACTGGAGGCTTCGAAGCAGTCGATCGAGGTCGAACAGCTGAGCCTGATCGCGCAGGTCGAGGCGGAGGGGCTCGCGTTCGATCTGGGGGCGAAGAACACGGCGGTGTTGCTGCGTGACGCGTTGCGGATCGGTGCGCGTGATGCGGCCGGTCGGGTGCGGCTGGCGGCGGCGGTGACGCCGCGGCGCACGCTGACCGGCGAGACGGTCGAAGCGCAGCATCCGCAGACCGCGGCCGCGCTGGCCGAGGGGTCGATCTCGACCCGGGCCGCGGCCACGGTCGTGGCGATGACGGACAAGATCGACGACCTGCTCGCCGACCAGTCGGCACCGCTGTATCGAGAGCGCGCTGCTCGACTTCGCCCGCGACCACGACCCGGACCTGCTGGCCCGCTTCGCCAACGGCCTGTACGCCCGGGTCGATCAGGACGGGGCGTTTCGTGACATCGAGGCCGCGCACCGGCGCCGCAGCCTGTCGCTGCGCCGGCGTGCGGACGGGTCAGCGCTCGATCGCCGGCGAGCTGACCTGCGAGGCGGCCGAGTACCTCGAGACCCTGTTCGACACCCTGGGCAAGCCACACACCGGCCCGGACGGTGAGCGTGACCCGCGCACCCCGGGTCAGCGGCGCCACGACGCGCTGCTCGGCGCCTTCAAGATTCTTTTCTCCTCCGGTTCGCTGCCGACAGCGAACGGCTGCGCCACCACCCTGGTGCTGACCGCGACCGTGGGCGAGTTCGCCGACGGCACCGGCATCGTGCACACCGCCCACGGCTACGCGGTCCCGACCGCGGTCGCCGACCGGTGGCTCGACCCCAAAGCGAAGGCGATCCTGGTGCTGCTCTCGAAAACGAAGTCGATCGTCGCGTACTCCGATCAGCACCGCCTGTTCACCGAACAACAACGACTAGCCATGTTCGCCCGAGACAAAGGCTGCAGCTATCCCGGCTGTGATGCGCCCTTGTCGTGGACCCAGGCTCATCACGTCACGGATTTTGCCAAGACCAAACGCACCAGAGTCGACGACGGCACCCTGGTCTGCCGGCAGAACCACGCCATGTTCGAACAGATGGGCTGGGCCTCGATCATGCTCAACGACCTACCCCACTGGGTGCCGCCTGCCTGGGTCGACCCGGACCAGAAGACCACGACGCAACACCATGCACGACTGTCCCGAACTGACCCGATCTGACCGGCGGCTGAAGCATGCCTTCCAGCGTAACCGCACCTCCCAGCGAGGACTCCCCGGTCTCTCACTTCGTTCGGACCGGACCGGAGAAGCGCAACTCGACTACCGCGGTACTCGCGTCGCTGCGCCTTTGTTCTTGTCTCTCACGTTCCAGCGCGGCGCTGGAACTGGCTGGGATCCGTAGGTGGTTTGCGGAGGCTGAAGCTGGCCACCGTCACCGAACGGCCCTTCCAGTCCGACGTGCCACGAGCGTGCTCAACGTGCGATCGCGCTGTCAGGTAGCCGAACAGCGCGATCGACACCGGGTGGGCGAACGAGTCGAGTACCGATCCACCAGTACGCCGCGCCGAGATCATCCGGCCGGCCACGCCTGCGGCGTAACCGAGCATCCCGATACGAGAGCCGCGAAGTGCAGCCAGGGCGGGCAGGACGTAGGCGAGTGACAGCCCGCCGACCACCCCACCGCTGCCGACCGGACCACCGAACGCCGACCACAGCGACTTGCCGTAGCCGTCACGCAGTTCGGACCAACCGCAGTACATCCGGCACGTCGCAAGCGACGTGCCGTCGATGACACCGCCCCGCCCGCCGGCGCGTTTGATCGCGCGGGCGAGCGCGAGATCGTCGAGCACCGCGTCCGGCACGTGCCCGCCGACCCGCTCGTACGCCGAGCGGCGGACGACGAGGAACTGTCCGTTGGCTGCGGCCAACGACGGTCGAGGCGAGCGTTCTGCGACGCGCAACGGCAGCGTCGTCAGGATCGACCACTGCAGCAACGGCTGGACGAGCCGCTCGGACAGCGAGAGTGCCTCCTGCTGCGGATGGGGTGCGACCAGATCCCACCCACTCGACTCGAGAAAGTGGACGGCGGCGCGGATCGCACCGGGTCGCAACCGCACGTCGGCATCGAGGAACACGAACACATCGCCGGACGCCGCCGACGCCAGTTGCGCGCACGCGTGCGGCTTGCCCAGCCAGCCGGGCGGGAGCGGCGCGCCCGGCAGGACGCGCGCGCCGTGTGCCTGCGCCACCTCGGCTGTCGCGTCAGCCGAGTCGTCGTCGAGCACCAGCACCTCGTCGGCACCGTCGATCGCGTCGAGGCAGGCGCCGATCCGGTCGGCCTCGTCGCGTGCAGGGATGAGCACCGATACGCGCGAATGCACCGGTCCGTCGACGGGGCGACGCAAGAGCGCAGCGTTCACCGCCGCGTGCACTGCGCCGGCGACCGCAAGCGCGGTGCCGATGGCGGTCGGTTTCAACGCCACCGCTCTCAACGCCACCGCTCTCAACGCCACAGCGTCCGGGCAAGCGGCACAGCCACCGTGCCCATCGCGATGCCGCCCCACACTGCCGCAGCGGGCAACCCGAGGAAGGCTGCCAAGGCGAGCGTCGACGACGCCCACGTCCACACATAGAACGCCAGCGGCCACCGGTCGTCCGAGCGTTCGCGCAGCACCGACTGCAGCGCGAACGACATGAGCACCGCAACGACCAGCCAGCCGACGTAGTCGGTCAGGGGCACGGACGCGACGCCCGGCAGGTGTGGGCTGGGGTCGTCCCACGTCCAGTGCCCGGCGGCCACCATCTGCGGATCGAGGAACAGGTCCCATGCGGCCAGCGCCCACGCACCGACGGCGACGCGTGCCCCGAAGGAACGGCACAGTCGACGCGCGGCGAGCGCCGCCGGCCACGCAAGCATCGGCCAGGCGAACGCCACCACGACCGGGACGCCGAACAGGGTCGCGCCCAGCCCGCCGGTGTAGTGGTAGTCGCCGAACGGCACCCCGGTGTGCACGCCGACCACCTCGACAGCGAAGCCGCCGAGCACACTCGCAAGGATCAGGACGGCAAGCGCTCGTGCTCCGTACGAGAGGTACGCGTGCACGAGGCCGGCGACCGCAACGAGCAGCACCGTGGCGATCGTGAGCGCATCGCGCGCATCGCCGGACGTGAGCGGATAAGCGATCTCGGCGAGCACGGCCGCGCCGAACAGACACGCGACCACCGAGACGGACGTGCGCCCGGCGACCTCAACCGCCATCGACGTGCAACGGCAGCGTTGCGCCGAGCACCGCGAACGGACGCACGTCACCGGGGAACAGGTAGTGCCGCCGCAGGTCGACGAAGCCCAGATGCCGATAGAGCCGGAACGCTCGTGTGTCGATGTCCGGCGTCGACAGCAACATCGCTTCGTGCGGCAGCGAACTGGCCAGCTCGCGCAGCAGCACCCGTCCCGTGCCTGCCCCTTGGAAGTCGGGCAACACATGCAACTCCGACAGTTCGAACGCGTACTTCAGCCAGACCCGAGCCTGCTCGTCGTCGAGCGCCTTGCGCACGAGGTCGTGCCACCACTGACCCGGACGAGTCGTATAGCCGTAGCCGAAACCGACGAGCGTGTCGTCGTCGAGCACCGCGGCCCAGCAGGCGAAGCCCGCGAGCGTGGCGTGCCGCCTCGCGGTGAGGGCGCGCTGCAGCGCCGCATGCTGGGGATAGCTCATAGCCCGGACGTAGATGTTCATCGCTTCGTCGACGCGCGCCGCGAACTGCTCAGGCGTCCAGGCGACGACGCGGGGCGTCGCGGTCGCGGCATGCTCGGTCGACTGCACATACTGATGGTGCCGCATGCAGCCCTGGGCTGGCGAAGAAGGCCGCGAACAGCGACTATGAGCCATGACCAACGTCAGCGTGCTTCCGGCAGCCGGCGACGCGTTCGAGGACGTGCGTGACGGCGGTCGCACGCTCCGGGTCACCTGGCATCCGAGCGAGGAATTCTTCGTCCTGAGCATCTGGCGTGACGGGGCATGCATCGCCACGTCGCGCCTCGACCGGCGCTCGGCCGCCGAACTGATCACGACGCTGGTCGACCAGCTCGCGACCTGACGGCGCCGGATGAGTCTCGACCGGTTCGTCGAAGCGCAGGACGGTGTCTACGACCGCGCCCTGCGTGAATTGCGCGCGGGTCGCAAGACCTCGCACTGGATGTGGTTCGTCTTCCCGCAGATAACGGGGCTGGGTTTCAGCGCGATGGCGCAGCGCTACGCGATCGATTCACTGGGCGAGGCGCGCGACTACCTTGCGCATCCGGTGCTCGGTCCGCGGCTTCGCGAGTGCGCCGAAACCGTCGCAGCCACCGAGGGACGCAGCGCCGAGCAGATTTTCGGCGGCGTCGACGCCGTCAAGCTGCGCTCGTCGATGACGCTGTTCCATCGCGCCGCGCCGGACGAGTCGGTGTTCGCGCTCGTTCTCGAGAAGTACTTCGAGGGCATGCCGGATCCGGCGACCGACGAACGTCTCTAGCGCCGGCTCACGCGACCTCGGCGGGACGCCCGACGGTGAGCCGCAGCAATTCCTCGTAGGTCGTCGGGAAGACCGCGTGCGGGATGCCGCCGGCGGCCCAGATCTCCGGATAGTTCGCGAGCGTCACATCGACGACCGTCTGCAGGGGCGACGGATGTCCGATCGGTGCGACGCCGCCGATGCGTTGACCGGTCGCCGAGTACACGAGCTCGGCAGGCGCGCGGTTCAGCGCAGTGATGCCGAGCAGGGCGGCAACCTTGCCGGTGTCGACGCGGTGCGCACCGCTGGTCATCACGAGCACGGGGACGCCGTCGGGCGTGGCGAAGACCAGCGAGTTCGCAATCGCGCCGACGTCGACGCCGAGTTGTGCGGCCGCCGCAGTGGCGGTGGGAGCGGCATCGGGCAGCAACTGCACCCGTCCGCGACAGCCGTTGGACTCGAGGATGGCGTCGACCGCAACGCAGTTCGGATGCACGCGATCACCTTAGGGGCGGCGTCAGGCGTCGTGGATTCCGCACTCCGTCTTCGAGAGCCCCGCCCAGCGTCCGGCGCGTAGATCCTCGCCGGGCTTGATCCGGCGTGTGCACGGTCCGCACCCGATCGAGCCGTAGCCGTCGTCGATCAGCGGATTCACGATCACGCCGTGCTCGGCGATGTAGGCGTCGACATCGTGCTGGTTCCATGCGGCGATGGGATTCAGCTTCACCATCGAGCGGCGCGCGTCCCACTCGACGACCTTGATGTCACCGCGCGATGTTGCCTCGTCGCGCCGTAGCCCCGAGGCCCAACCGCGATAGTCGCGCAGCGCCTGCCGAAGCGGCGTCACCTTGCGCAGTGCGCAGCACTGGTCGGGGTTGCGTTCGTAGAGGCGCACACCGAAGCTCGCGTCCTGCTCGGCGACGCTTTGGCGCGGACGGATCGATCGCACCGTGACCGGCAGCGTCGCAGCGACAGCATCGCGCGTCCCGATCGTCTCGGCGAAGTGGTAGCCGGTGTCGAGGAAGACGACGTCCACACCGGGCCGCACGCGTGACGCGAGATGTGGCACGACGGCATCGGCCATCGACGACGTCACGCACCACGAGTCACCGAGATGATCCTGGGCCCACTGCAACACCTCGAGTGGCGTGGCGCCCTCGAGTTCGTCGCCGGCGTGCTCGGCCTCGCGTCGCAGCTGGTCGAGATCGGGAAGGACCGCGGTCAACGCAGCCAGGTCTCGTCAGCGCGCGCGACGTAGGACGCGAACGATTCGTCGTCCTCACGGCGCTCGACGTAGCCGCGCAGCACGCGCTCGGCGTAGTCGGGCGCCTCGGCCGCTGTGACCCGCAGGCCACGGAACTTGCGGCCGAACTCGGCGTTCTCGCCCATCAGGCCGCCGAGGTGCACCTGGAAAGCGTCCTCGTCGCCGTCGGCGCCCTTCGCGACGACGCCCTTGAAGCCGATGTCGGCGACCTGGAACCGTGCGCACGAGTTCGGGCAGCCGTTCACATTGATCGTGATCGGGGTGTCGAAGTCGGGCAGCCGCTTCTCGAGTTCCTCCTGGATCGTCGCTGCACGCTGCTTCGTCTCGACCAGCGCGAGCTTGCAGAACTCGATACCCGTGCACGCGATCGTGCCGCGTCGGAACGCGGACGGTCGCACCGCGAGACCAATCGCGTCGAGATCGGTCGCGAGCTCGTCGGCGCGCGCCGGGTCGACGTCGATGACGACGATGCCCTGCTGCGCAGTGAGGCCGAGCCGGCCGGTGCCGTACTGCTCGGCGAGCGCGGCGGCCTGCCGCAGTGCGTCACCCGATGTGCGTCCTGACTTCGTGGTCGCGCCGACCGACACCAGTCCGTTGGCCTGTGCGCGGACGCCGGTGTGATCACGATGTGCGGGCGAGTCCGGCGGAGCGTCGCCGTCGGGCAGCTGCCGCTGCAAGTACTCGTCCTGCAGCACCTTGCGGAACTTGTCGGGACCCCAATCGGCCATGAGGAACTTCAGCCGTGAGTGGGTGCGGCTGCGGCGGTAGCCGTAGTCACGGAACACCGACACGACGCCGGCCCACACCTCGCTCACCTCGTCCGGGCGGACGAAGACGCCGAGCCGCTCGGCGAAGCGCGGGTTGGTCGACAGGCCGCCACCGACCCAGAGGTCGAAGCCCGGCTCGCCGTCGGGGCCGATCACGCCGACGAACGCGACATCGTTGATCTCGTGGTTGGTGCAGTGCTGCGCGCAGCCGGAGATCGAGGTCTTGAACTTGCGCGGCAGGTTGGAGAACTCGGGGTCGCCGAGGTATTTCTCGACGGTCTCTCGCAGCGCCGGCCCGGCGTCGAGCACCGAGTCGGCGGCGACGCCCTCGAGCGGGCAACCGAGGATCACGCGTGGCGTGTCGCCACATGCTTCGGTCGTCGACAGGCCGACAGCTTCGAGCCGTTCCCAGATCTCCGGGACGTCCTCGATGCGCACCCAGTGCAGCTGCACGTTCTGCCGGTCGGTGAGGTCGGCGATGCCCCGTCCGAACTCAGTGGAGATGTCGGCAATGACGCGCAGTTGCTGCGTGGTCAGCGCACCGCCGTCGACACGGATGCGCAGCATGAAGTGCTCGTCCTCGAGCTCTTCCGGCTCGAGCAACGCAGTCTTGCCGCCGGGGATGCCGGGCCGGCGCTGGGTGTAGAGCCCGTACCAGCGAAACCGCCCGCGCAGATCGGCGGGATCGATGCCGGCGAAGCCGGTGTGCTGGTAGATGTCGATGATGCGCTGGCGGACGTCGAGACCGTCGCTGTCGCGCTTGGCTCGCTCGTTCTGATTGAGCGGCTCTCGGTAACCCAGGGCCCATTGGCCCTGTCCTTTACGCGCGGGCATGGCGCGTATCCCTTCGACGTGGCGGGTAGCGGGCAGGCGTGGCGCAGAGTTATCCCCGCGCAGAGGGCATCAACAGCCCTGGCCTGCCACCCGTACCAAGTCGATGTGGCGGCGAGAGGTCAGCATGTAATCGACCAGCCGCATAGCACCATGGTGACACACCTCAGGTCGCCTGCAGAACCGGAATGTGGCGCAGGCGGTATACCTACAACCCTTGTAGACAAGGACAATCGACGTCGTGACCGGCTTCCCGCTGCTGCTGGATCTGCGTGACCGGCCCGTGCTGGTGGTGGGCGGCGGCGCGGTCGGGACGCGTCGAGCGACGGCACTGGCCGAGGCCGGCGCGCGTGTGACGGTGGTCGCACCCGAGGTCGACGAGGCATTGACCGGCGTCGAGATCGAGCAGCGCGAGTATCGCGAAAGCGATCTCGACGGTGTGTGGCTGGTCGTCGCGTGCACCTCCGATCCCACCGTCAACGCATCGGTCGCGGCCGCGGCTCACGAGCGCCGCGTCTTCTGTGTGCGCGCCGACGACGCGACCGGCGGGACGGCGCGGGTGCCGGTGGTCGCGCGGCGTGACGACATCACCGTCGCCGTCAACGGTGGTGACGATCCGCGACGTGCGGTAGCGCTGCGCGACGCGATCGCGACAGCACTCGACCTGGGGGAGTTGCCGGTCGCGCGGCATCGGCCGGCCGCGGTCGGGTCGGTCGCCCTGGTGGGTGGGGGCCCCGGCGACCCCGAACTCATCACGGTTCGTGGACGCCGCCTCGTCGCGACGGCTGACGTCGTGGTCGTCGACCGGCTCGCGCCGCGCGCGCTGCTCGACGACCTCGCGCCGCACGTCGAGGTGATCGACTGCGGGAAGTCCGCGCACCGCCACAACCTGACCCAGGACGAGATCAACGCCGTGATCATCGAGCGGGCGCGGGCCGGCAAACGAGTCGTACGGCTCAAGGGTGGCGACCCGTTCGTGTTCGGGCGCGGCGGCGAGGAGTGGTTGGCCTGTGTCGCCGCGGGTGTCTCGGTCAGCGTGGTTCCCGGGCCTCAGTTCGGCACTCGCCGGGCCTGCGAGCGCGGGAATCCCGTTGACCCACCGCGGGGTGGCGTCCGACTTCACTGTGGTGTCCGGTCACCTCGATCCCGGACGGGCGGCCGGTCAAGGGGTCGACTGGCCCGGTCTCGCCTCCGGCGGAGGCACGCTGGTGCTGCTCATGTCGATGGACCGGCTCGATCTCATCGCGGACGAGCTGATCAGGCACGGCCGCCCGGCGACGACGCCGTCGGCCGTGGTGCACCGAGCAACACTGCCGGGCGAGCACATCGTGCGCGCGCCGCTGCGCGACCTGGCCGCAGCGGTCGCCGATGCCGGTGTCGGGGCGCCCGCGGTGATCGTGATCGGCGAGGTGGTCGACATCCTCGTGTCGTGACCCGCGCGCGGTAGTTGCCAGAACCGAACGGGTGATCTAATATTACGAACAACCGTTCGATGAGGGGAGCACGCGATGACAACCGGGCAGGCAACCAGGGCCGTGCCGGGCTCCGCCGTCGCGTTGATCGCGCAAGCACGCGTCGTGCTCGCCGAGGCGGCGATGGCATGGGATCCCGGCGAGCGGTTCCGATTGGCTCACCTGGCCGCGTTGCGTGCGGCTGCCGCTGTGCTCGCCGACCGCGGGCGGCCCGCTGGTGCCCGCCGCCGGCTGATGAGCGTGTGGGTGCTGCTCGACACGGTCACGCCCGAACTGCGCGACTGGACGAGCTATTTCGCTGCGGGGGCGGCGATCCGGGCCGCGGTCGAGGCCGGTGCGCGCCATGCTGTCGGCCGCCGGGTCGCCGACGACCAAGTGCGCTCGGCGGAAGAGTTCGTCCGCCTGGTCGAGCGATCGCTGGGCATGCTCGCGCCACCGCTCGCCAGCTGAGCAGCGCCCGCACCGGGACCGCCGCGCGGGGGGCTTCGTTGCCCGGGCGATGTCGGTTGTCGCAGCTACGCTGACGACGTGTCGAGCCACCTGTCGAGCCAGCGCGTCGAGCGGTCGGACTCGCCGCCGATGCAGGTCGACGAGTTGTTGGTGTCGGCATTGGGTCCGACGCCCTCGGCGGCGACCGTGCTCGACTGCGGGGGCGGCACCGGTCGATTCGCGGTCCCGATCGCGGCAACAGGTGCCGCGGTCACCGTCCTCGACGTGAGCGTCGATGCCCTCGCCACGCTGCGACGCCGGGCCAGCGAGGCCGGGGTTGCCGAGCGGGTGCGTGCCGTCCAAGGCGATGTCGAGACGCTCGCCGATGTCTTTGCCGGCGAACAGTTCGACCTCGTACTGGCACACGGCGTGCTCGACGCCGTCGACAACGTGTCCCCGGCCTTCGCGGGCATCGTCGGTGCGGTGCGTCCGGGCGGGCTGCTCAGCGTGCTCGTCGACAACCCCGTCGCCGGCGTGCTGGCGCGTGCTCTGGCCGGCGACCTGGCCGGCGCCCAGCGTGAGATCGATGAGCTCGACGAACCCGGCGACGGCACCGATCGCGTCGATCCCGACACGGCGTTGCGGCTGTGCGCCGAGCACGGCCTGCACATCGAGCAGCAGCACGGCCTGGGCATCTTCCGCGATCTCGTGCCGGGCCACGCGCTCGACCAGCCCGGCGCCCGCGCGGCCCTGGCTCGACTCGAGGCCGCCTGTGCCCAGCGCAGCCCGTTCGCCCAGATCGCCGCGCGCGTGCACATCCTGGCCCGGCGTCCCGGCGAGGCCTGACCAGGCGATGGGTCGCAGCGCCGACATCCCTCGTGAATCCGGCCGTACGGACGGCGACGACACCGGATGCACGATCCTGCACGTCGACATGGATGCGTTCTTCGCCAGTGTCGAGATCCGCAACAACCCAGACCTGCGCGGCAAGCCGGTGGTCGTGGGCGGGGGAGTGCGCGGAGTTGTCGCGGCCGCGTCCTACGAAGCGCGTAAGTACGGCGTCCGCAGCGCCATGCCGATGACGCGGGCGCTGCGGCTGTGCCCGGGCGCCGTGGTGGTGCGCCCGGATCGCGCTGCCTACACCGCGGCATCGAGCGCGGTGATGGCGATCCTGCGCGACGTCACTCCACTGGTCGAGCCGCTCTCGCTCGACGAGGCGTTCCTCGACGTGTCGAGCGCGGTCCGGGTGCAGGGTCGGCCCGCGGTGATCGCCGGGCAGATCCGCGAACGCGTCGAACGCGAGCTCGGGCTCACCTGCAGCGTCGGCGTCGCGCCGACCAAGTTCGTCGCCAAGGTCGCGTCCGCGCGGTGCAAGCCCGACGGCATGCTCGTCGTGCCGGCGGCACAAGTGCTCGACTTCTTGCACCCGTTGCCGGCGACCGCGTTGTGGGGCGTGGGTGCACGCACGGCCGAGGCGCTGCATCGCATCGGTGTCCGCACCGTCGGCGATGTATCGGCCACACCTCGCGATCTGCTCATCCGCGCCGTCGGCACTGCGATGGCAGAGCATCTGGGCTCCCTGGCCGACGGCGTCGATCCTCGATCGGTGAGCCCCGACGAGGTCGAGAAGTCGATCAGCGCCGATCACACCGTCGATGTCGACCTGACCGAGCTCGACGACATCCGCCGGGAACTGCTGCGGCTGTCCGGCGAGGTCGGACGTCGCGTGCGCGAGCGTGGGTGGCTCGCGCGCACTGTCGGCATCAAGATCCGCTTCGCCGACTTCACGACCGTCACCCGGGTGCGCACCCTGCCGGCGTGGACCGACGGCACGCCGACCATCTACGCCACGGCGGCCGAGCTCTACGACTCGCTGAACCTCGACCGACCGCGAGTGCGCCTGGTCGGGGTCAAATGCGAGAACCTTCGCGAAGCCGACACCGTGGGGGAGCAACTCAGCTTCGACGACCTGGTCGCGACGTCGGCCGCGGCCCCGAGCCGACCCGACCGGGCAACCGACTCGGTGGTCGACGCGGCACGGGCGCGCTTCGGTGCCGGAGCACTCGGCTATGCGACGTTGTTACGCCGTCCGGGCACGCCTGTGGAGGAGGAACACCTGCCCGTGCCCGACAGTGGCATCGAGCCGTAACCCAATCACAGCTTTCGATCCGGCCGATCGCCTCGTATGCTCGAAGGTGTTAGCGAGACAATCAGAGCTGCCGGTCCGCCCGGATCGGTGAGTAAAGGAGGGCATAGTGCCGCTCTCCGAGCATGAGCAGAGGTTGCTCGACGAGATCGAGCAAGCGCTCTACGCCGAAGATCCCAAATTCGCCTCGTCTGTGCGTTCCGCACGCGCGCGCCGCCGCGTGCGCAGTTCCATGTTGCTGTGCGTTCTCGGTGTCCTGGCCGGTCTGGGCCTCGTCCTGGTCGGGCTGCTCGCCAACATCGTCGCCTTGAGCGTTGTCGGTTTCGTGCTTCTCGTCGCGGCCGTCGGATACGCCTCGCAGTCGCTACGGCACCGGCACAACGCCGAGCCGAACGCGGCAGACGCCGCAGGCGCGCCGACGCGCATTGCGCGGCAGAGCAGCTTGCGTGCCCGTATGGAAGATCGCATGCGCCGCCGCTTCGACGAAGGCCAGTAGCCCGCCGCACCTCACCATCGCGTCCCGTTGCCGGCGCGTCGCCTCAGTGGCGGCGCGCCGTTTGGGTTCCGGGCAACCAACGTCCGATCCCGCGCACGCGCGACCAGTTCAGTGACGCCGGCCAGTACTGGGCCCGCATCCGCTCGCGCGGTGAACGACGCTGTCCGAGGCCGGTGCGGACGGCCGCGAGCTCTCGAGCGAGGTCGGCGCCGGTGGCCTCGGTGCCACGGCTGTAGCGCGCCTGCTCGACCGCCGAGGTGAGCACCTGCACTGCGCCCGAGGTCGCGTCGTTGGAGTTGCCGAGCCATTGCGCGACCTGGCGCGGCGTGCGTGCGTCGGACCACACGTATCCGAGGTCGACCGCCGAATCGGCGAGTTCGGCCCACAACGCATCGGTGTCACCGGCACGCACTCGGTGCAGTCGCCGTCGCCGTCGCCGCCAGCGCACGGACGCAGGCACCAGCGCGATCAGGACGAGCACCGCCACGACGACGAGCGCGATCAGCGGGATGGCGAACGACGTGCCGGTGTCGGGCGCCTGCGCGACCCGGTGGCGCGTCACGGTCGCGGTGGGCGTGAACTTCGGTGCCGACGATGTGCCGTGTTCCTTGAGGCCGTCGCCGTTCTGGTTGCCCAGCTTCGGGTGCGGCGCCCACGGCAGATCGTTCGCCGAGCCACCGGAGATCCCGGCGAGCGGGGTCGGGTCGAACGGCACCCAGCCGAGCCCGGCGAAGTACGCCTCGACCCAGGCGTGCGCGTCGAACGTGGTCACCTGGAACTGGCCGCTGCTGTTCGGGACGTCGTGGGCATAACCGAGCACGACGCGCGACGGGACGTTCGCCAACCGCAGCATGACCGCCATCGACGCGGCGAACTGCTGGCAGTAGCCCACCCGCCCGGTCGGGCGGAGGAAGTCGGTCAGCTCGTCGCCGGAGTCGCCGACTGCGCTCTGCAGGCTGTAAGAGAAATGGTTCTTCGGGTCGGCGAAGAAGTTGCTGATCGCGCGTGCGCGCTCGTAGGGCGTTGTCGCATTGGCGATGATGCTGTTGGTCAGCGACCGCACGTACGGTCGGATCGTCGGCAACTGCAGCCACGGTGCCAGCGCAGTGTCGTTGCCGTTGGGCACGGCCTGCAACTGCTCGACGGTCGGATCCGGCTGGGCAACCTGTTCGGTGATCACCTGACCGCCGGCAGTGGTCGAGTGCTCCAGCAACAGCTGCTGCGGGTTCCACACCGTGTCGGCGCTGACGCCGTACAGGGCGGTCGGCGATCCGAACACCGGAGGGTTCGATCGAAGGCCGGAGATCGTGATCTGCGCGCTGTATTGCACAGTCTTCGGGGCGAACGGGATGCCCGGCTCACTCGCGTATTGGGTGTCGGTCAACGATTCGGTGCTGCCGTCGGCTCCCGGTCGCCACCCCGTGCCGACGAACAACGGCAGGGTGTTCATGCGCAGATAGAACGGCTGCACGCCCTTGGCGCCGCCGATCGAGTCGTCCGGCGAAGTGATCTTCACGTCGAACAGCGGCACTGGATGCTCGCGCGTCAGCTCGCCCCGCAGCGCAGCGAACGGGTCGATGCCACCGCCGCCGAGGGCACCGTTGTGGTCGGCGCCGAATCCCGTATCGCCGTCACCGCTGTTGTGGAACAGCTGTGCGAGCAGGTTCTTCGAGTCGGACGGGATGAAGATCGGCACAGCCAGCGCGAGCACGATCGCGATCACCGCGATGCGCTGTCCGGACACCATGCGTCCGGCGCGCCGCGAAACGCGTTGCGTGCGTGGGACGAAGTACCCCCATCGTTGCTTGTCATCGCTCGAGTCGAGTGCCAGCAGGATGAGGAACCCGATCGCGCAGAAGATGAACCAGATCCACGACACCGGGTGCCGCGGCACAGCACCGGACACGGTGAACACGATCAGCAACGGCACACCGGCGAGTGCTCCGTGGCGTCCGACGACGGCCAGCAGATCGACGAGGGCTGCGACGAGGCCGAGCAACGCGCACAACGCCAACCGCACCGGCACGGTCGTGTGAATCGGGGCAACGCCGACCGCGGTCGTGTGATGCAGCGAGGTCAGATCGCTACCGATGTCATGCCACGCACCGCGCAGCGGGATGAAGCCGAACACAGCGTGCTGCCGGACGAAAGTGATGGTCAGCCACGGCACCATCAACACGACGCCGACCCAGATCTGCGTGGCGGACGCGGGCCGGGTGCGGCGCATGATCGCGGCCGGGCCGATGACAACCGCCATCGTCAGCCATACATCGATCAACCAACCCGTGTCGGTGAACACCTCGCAGAGCGGGAAGACGCCCAAGGCGCTGGCGGCAAGCGCGAGCAGCGTGCGCCGCAGGTCGCTGCGCTGCGACTGCTGACTTGGCCTGGTCTCTGCCGCAGGGGACGCAGGCTGTTTGTGCGGGGACGTCGTCGCGGTCATCGCGTGCTCGCGTAGCCGGCGAGGTCGGCCAGCGCGTTGGCACTGGCGCGAGGAGCGAGCAGAGTCTGCACGGCGCCGCCGACGGTGTCGCCCCAATGCACGACGTGTGCCTGCCAGCCGGCAGCACGCAAGACGCGTGCCGCGTTCTGCACCCGCGAATTGACGACCGGCGCGGCGCCGTCGAGGTCGGCTTCGGGACCGTCACGCCACGTGCCGACGTCGAGCAGCAGGGCCATCGCGTTCGTCGCGGTCGCCCGCGGGTGCACGCTCGCGAGCACCCGCAGGCTTGCCGAGTCGAGTTCGCCGAGCACTGCGATGACCGTGGATTCACGTGCGATGGCCGGCAGCAGTTCGGACAGGGTCTCGAGCGAGGTGCGGGCGCTGCTCCGGACGAGCGCCAGGTGATCGCCCACCTGATTCGGAGTGAGCATCGGCAGGCGCGCGGGCGTCGTGAGGTCGGTGATGAGACCGACCTCGCGGTTGTTGAACACGCCGAACGACGCCACGGTTGCGGCTGCGCTCACGGCCCACTCGAAGCTGCTGTGCAACCGTTCGTCCGCTTCACTGGTCGCAGTGATCGGGCCGTTCACGTGCGCGCCGCTGCGGGTGTCGAGCAGGACGGTCATCTGGCCCTGCCAGGGGCGTTCCTCCTGGCGCACCATGAGGGCTCCGGTGCGCGCCGAGGACCGCCAATGGATCTTGCGCAGCGCATCGCCGGTGCGGTACTCGCGAGTCGACGCGTCGTCGGCGCCGCGCGCGCCAACCGAGTGGCTACCGGCGTCATCGCCCACGTCGAGCGAGCGGGGTGGTTCGGCGGTGCGCAGGCGTTCGACGACCGGTGCGACGACGATCTCGCTCGTCGCTGTGAATGAGCGCCGCACGTCGACCAGATGGAACGGGTCGGTCAACCGGATGTGCAGCGGGCCGGCGCGGTAGCGCCCACGCGGCAGCCGCGGCATGCGGTAGGAGACAGTGCGGCTCTCGCGGCTGAACAGGCCGTCGACGACGAAGCGTGCGTTGCCGCGGATCTGGGTCGGCAACTGGTCTTCGAGCATCAGCGAGCCGGTCGGGATCAACGAGCGGTTCGTGATCGTCAGGTGCATCGTGACCGTGTCGCCCGATGTTGCGCGGCGCGGTTCGATGCGCCGGCGGTTCGCGATGCGGACTCGAGACCGCAGCACGATCATCGCGCTCAGCAGCGGGACTGCGAGGGCGAGCACACCGGCTCGCGCCAGGTCGACGATCCCGAGCAGGAAGCCGCACACGAGCGCTGTGCCGCCTGCTGCGAGCAGGCAGGACGCGCGGGTGGTGAATCCGGCACGTCCCGACGAGGCCATGGTCAGGCGGTCCGCGACGTGACGGAGTTGGGAATCGCCACGCGCCGGCCGATGTCGGTGAGGATGTCGACGGAGCTTCGTCCGGACACGTGCGCGTCGGCCGTCAGCAGCATGCGGTGGGCGAGCACCGGGATCAGCATGAATTGCAGGTCGTCGGGCAGCACGTAGTCGCGGCCCTCGAGCGCGGCCCACGACTTGGCGGCGCGCAGCAACTGCAAGGTCGCGCGGGGCGAGGCTCCGAGTCGCACGTCCGCACCGGCCCTGGTTGCGGCGGCGAGATCGACGGCATAGGCCTTGATCGAGTCCGCCACGTGCACTGCGCGCACGCCGGCGATCAGCGAGCGGACCTCGGCCGCGTCCGAGACCGGACGCAGCGAGTCGAGCGGGTCGAGGGCGGCGTGCTCGCCGAGCATCTGGATCTCGGCACGCCGGTCGGGGTAGCCCATCGAGATGCGCGCGGTGAACCGGTCGCGCTGTGCCTCCGGCAGCGGGTAGGTGCCCTCCATGTCGATGGGGTTCTGGGTCGCGAGCACGAGGAACGGCGCCTCGAGCCCGTAGGTGACCCCGTCGACGGTGACCTGACGCTCTTCCATGCATTCGAGCAGCGCGGACTGCGTCTTCGGCGAGGCGCGGTTGATCTCGTCGCCGACAACGATGTTCGCGAACACCGGACCCGGCTTGAACTCGAAGTCGCGGCCCTCGGCGTTGTAGACGCTCACCCCCGTGACGTCGCTCGGCAGCAGGTCAGGGGTGAACTGGACGCGCCGCACGGTGCAGTCGATCGAGCGGGCGAGGGCCTTGGCGAACTTGGTCTTGCCGACGCCGGGGACGTCCTCGATCAGCAGGTGTCCCTCGGCGAGCAGGACGGCGACGCCGATGCGCACCGTGTCGTGCTTGCCGTCGATGACCTGGTCGATGTTGGCGACGATGCGATCACCGACCGTGCGGACCGATTCGACCGCCGCGGCCGGGTCCGGCGGGGCCGTCGCCGCGTGACTACCCGCCGGGTAGCTGGTGTGTCTGGGTTCGTCGTGCCCCGCTGCGGAGTCCACCTGCGCCCGTCCCATCAGTTGATCTCGTCCGTCGATCTGGCCGTGCCCAATCTCAGAGCAGTCAGTATCACCGAATTGCGGCGCGATCCGGTAACAGTTCGACCCCGCTCGAATAGACGAGGTGGGAGACCGTCCGGTTCGACCCGATCGCCGGACCCGCTCGGGACGCCTGCGTGATCACTGAGCGTGTCGGGCAGATTTCCGCGATCGACGTGGCGCGAAGTGGGGTACAGTGGGGACCAGTGGGGAAGAGTGCAGCGGGTTGTCGGGTCGGAGGTGAGCGCCGGTGTTCCTCGGCACGCACGCCCCACGCCTCGACGACAAGGGCCGCCTCGCTCTTCCGGCCAAATTTCGTCCCGAACTGGAAGGGGGACTGGTGATCTGCAAAGGCCAGGACCGCTGCCTGTTCGTCTTTCCGACCGACGAGTTCACCCGGTTCACCGCTGCCCTCGCCGACGCTCCGGTCACCGACCGACGGGTGCGTGACTACGGCCGCGTGCTGTTCGCCAGCGCTTCGCGCGAAACGCCGGACGGGCAGGGCCGCATCACCGTCCCGCCGCAGTTGCGCCAGTACGCCGCGCTGAGCAAGGAGTGCGTGGTCATCGGCGCGAACCGCCGCATCGAGGTCTGGGACGCCGAGACCTGGAACACCTATCTCGAGGGCACCGAGCAGGCCTTCGCCGATGTCGCGGAGGAGGTGCTGCCCGGCGTGCTGTGACCGCCACATGGGACACGAGCTGAGGTTCGGCCTCCTCCCGTCTTTCGGCTGGCGCACTTCCCCGGTGCCAGGCGGACGGGACGGGCGGGGACCCGATCGCAGCTCGACCCGCACCACCTCCCCGACTCTCGATCCCCCTGTCGCCCCCCACTTCGCCCCACCCGCACCGCTCGAGAGGGACCTGACGCACATGAGAAGCGGAACCAAGGTGCTCACTGCACCGCAGGGCCAAGTGGGTGGCCCCTTGGTGTCAGCGTGACTACACCGGACCACGTCCCGGTTCTGCTCGATCGCGTGCTCACCCTGTTCGCCCCGGCCCTGTCCGATCGAGCGGCCACCGTTGTCGACGCGACCCTGGGCCTGGGCGGACACGCCGAAGCCCTGCTCGACGCCCACCCGCAGCTCACCCTGGTCGGACTCGACCGCGACCCGGCCGCCCTCGAACGCAGCGAGCGGCGCCTGGCCCGCTTCGCCGGACGCACCCACCTCGTCCACGCCGTCTACGACCGCATGCCGGACGTGCTCAGGTCGCTGGGCCTCGACGGCATCGACGGCGTGCTGTTCGACCTGGGCGTCTCGTCCATGCAGCTGGATCTCGCCGAGCGCGGCTTCGCCTATGCGCAGGACGCACCGCTGGACATGCGCATGGACACCACCGCCGGCGCCACCGCCGAAGATGTCGTCAACACCTATTCGGTCGCCGAGCTGGCTCGCGTGCTGCGCGAGTACGGCGAGGAGCGCTTCGCCCTGCGGATCGCGCAGGCGATCGATCGCGCCCGCCGTGCCGCCCCGCTCACCTCGACCGCGCAACTCGCCGAACTCGTCCGCTCCGCGATCCCGGCCGCCACCCGCCGCCACGGCGGACACCCGGCCAAGCGCACCTTCCAAGCGCTGCGGATCGAGGTCAACGGCGAGCTCGACGCGCTGCGCTCGGCCGTACCGGCCGCGCTCGACGATCTCGTGGTCGGTGGTCGCATCGTGGTGCTCAGCTACCAGTCGCTCGAAGACCGGATCGTCAAGCAGTCGTTCGCCGCGCTCTCCGTCGACACGACACCTGTCGACCTGCCGGTGCAGCTGGCCGACCGCGGACCGCAATTGCGCCTGCTGACCCGCGGCAGCGAAGCCGCATCCGAGGCCGAGATCACCGCCAACCCGAGGGCAGCCTCCGTGCGCCTGCGCGCCGCCGAACGTATCCGGGAGAACGCATGACCGAACGCCGTCCAGCAGCCAAGCACGCCCCGACGGCCAAGCGGGCACCGTTCGCGCTGCTGATCCTCGGTCTGGTCGTGGGCGGCATGTGCCTGCTGCTCGCGCTGAACACGGCCTCGGCCGCGAACGAGGTGGCCAGGCACGACCTCGCCGCCAACGATCAGAGCGCCGCAGCACAGCTCGTCCAACTCGAGAACGAGGTGCAGGAGAGCGCGGCGCCCGCGAACCTGGCCGCCGCGGCGGCGGCCCTCGGCATGGTCCCGGCCGGCAACCCCGGCTTCCTCGAGATCGGCAAGTCCGGCCGGGTGCGCGTACTCGGCAGCGCCTCGCCTGCCGCGCCGATCGCCGTCGTGATCCCGCACCCGGCACCGACGACTTCGCCGCGATCAAGCACGCGAGCAAGCACGCGAGCAAGCACGCGACCAAGACGAAGACGGGCAAGAAGACGAGCACGAAATCCGGCAAGAAGAACGCGAAGGCGACAGCGACGCCGACGTCGACAAAGACCGCGGCCAACCCGACGCCGAACCCCACGACGTCCGCGCCCAAGCCCAGCCCCACTCCGACCCCGACACCGGCAACCACGCTGCCCGGAGGCAACCGATGACCCGCTTCGGACCGCCCGCGCCGCGCCGCACGCCGGCCCGGCAGCCCGCGCGCCGCCAGCCCGCCCGTCGCCCGACCCGCCAGCCCGCGCGGCGCCCACCGGCCCGACGTCCCGTTGCGCGCCGCACGCGCGGACTGCGCCTGGGCGCACTGAACCCGCGCCTGCGCTTCGGCTTCGCGGCAATGTGCACGCTGCTGCTCGTGATCGGTGGCCGGCTGGTGCAACTGCAGGGTCTGGACGGCAGCAAGTACGCCGCCGGTGCCGCGGCCCAGCGGGTGTTCACGATGACGCTGCACGCGATCCGCGGCCAGATCGTCGATCGTGACGGCACGCCGCTCGCGTACACCTCGACCGCGCAGGACATCACTGCCGACCCGCTGCAGATCAAGACCGCCGCCGCTGCCCAGGCGAAGCTGTCCGGTCACAGCGCCGGCTCCGACCTCGTCCGCACCTACGCGACAAAGCTCGCGCCGCTCGTGGGCCGCAGTGCCAGGGCCCTCACGCAGATCCTGACCGGCCCCGGTCAGTACGCCGTGGTCGCGACCGCGCTCTCGCCGGTGCTCGCGCAACAGATCACCGCGCTCGGGCTGGCCGGCATCTACACCCAGCCGACCACGCAACGGGAGTACCCCGGCCGCACCACCGCCGCCAACATCATCGGCACCGTCCACGCCGACGGAGCGGGCGCGGCCGGCATCGAGTCGGAGTACAACGACGTCCTGTCCGGCAAGGACGGCAGCCTGACCTACAGCACCGACAACATGGGCAACATCAACCCGGCCAGTAGCACGGTCACCGACCCGGCCCGCAACGGCGGCACGGTGCGCCTCACGATCGACCAGAACCTGCAGTACACCGCACAGCAGTACCTCGACACCGCCGTGCGCGAGTCGGGTGCGAAGGACGCCGAGATGGTGGTTCTCGACGCGCACACCGCACAGGTGCTCGCGATGGCCTCGTCCGGCACCTTCGATGCTGCGAACCCGAACACGATCAACCCGAACGTGCCGATGAACCCGCCGGTGATGTCGGCGTTCGAACCCGGCTCGGTGCAGAAGTCGATCACCTTCGCGGCCGCCATTCAGCAGAAGCTGATCAAGCCGAACACCGTGATCTCGGTGCCGCCGACGATCAACATGGGCGGCGTCACGATCAGCGATGCCTGGTATCACCCGACCGAGCGGTTCACCGCGACCGGCGTGCTGGCCGAATCGTCGAACGTCGGCACGCTGAAGATCGCCCAAATGCTCGGCCCGTCGATGTGGGACCGCTACGAGAAGAAGTTCGGTGTCGGGACGAAGACCGGGATCGAACTGCCCGGTGAGAGCAGCGGCTACCTGCCGCCGATGTCGCAGTGGTCCGGCTCGTCGTTCGCGAACCTGCCGTTCGGCCAGGGCGAGAGCATGACGGTGCTGCAGCTCGCCTCGATCTATCAGACCTTCGCGAACAACGGCGTGCGCGTGCCGCCGCGGATCATCCAGTCGATCACCTCCTCCGACGGGGCGGTGTCGACGACCCACCAGCCCGCGGGCATCCGCGTCATCACGCCCAAGACCGCCAAGACCGTGCGCACGATGCTCGAGTCGGTGACCCTGCCCGGTGGTACCGGCACCAAGGCAGCCGTCCCCGGCTACCGGGTGGCCGGCAAGACAGGCACCGCGCAGCAGCCCGACCCGAATCACGGCGGTGCCTACTCGACGTGGATGAACTGGGACACCTTCGCCGGCATGATCCCCGCCGACAACCCGCAATTCGTCGTCGCCATCATGGTCGACAACCCCGCCCACGGCGTCGAGGGCGGCGACGTCGCGGCGCCGCTGTTCAACCAGATCGCGACCTACGAGGTCGCGCATGCGCACATCCCGCCGACGGGGTCGCTGTCGAAGCACGTCCCGCTGCAGGTGTGCGACGCAGTCACGCGGTACGCGTCACCCAGTACCGTGTGCTGACGTGCCGCCCCACCCCGCCGAGACCGCAAGCGTGCCCCGGCCGGCCGGCGTGGTGCCCGTCTCACTGGGCTCCCTGGCCGCCCGGGCCGGCACCGGCGCGCGCGTTCAGGGCAGCGACGTCTCGGTCGTCGGCGTGACGATGGCCAGCGACCGGATCCGTCCCGGCGATCTGTTCGCGGGCGCACCCGGACGGCTCGCCCACGGCGCCAGTTATGCGGCCGGCGCCGTGGAATCAGGGGCGGTCGCGGTGCTCACCGACGAGCCCGGGTTGGGCTTCGTCCCCGCCGGGGTGCCGGTGCTGGTCGTGCCGGACGTGCGCGCCGCGGTCGGGCCGGTCGCCGCCGAGGTCTACGGCGACCCGAGCGGCGAACTCGAACTGCTGGGAGTCACCGGGACGAGCGGAAAGACGACGACGACCTTCTTCGTGCGCGCCGGCCTGCAGGCGGCCGGGCGGGGTACCGCGCTGATCGGAACTGTGGCCACGCTCATCGGCGACCAGTCGATCAAGACGGGATTCACCACCCCGGAAGCGGCCGAACTGCAGGCTCTGCTCGCAGTGATGCGCGAGCGGGGCGTGACGCACGTGGCCATGGAGGTGTCGAGCCACGCGCTGGCAATGGGACGCGTCGGCGGCACCGAGTTCGAGATCGGCGCATTCACGAACCTGTCCGAGGACCATCTCGACTTCCACGCGGATATGGACGACTACTTCAATGCGAAGGCGCTCTTGTTCGACGGACGGTCGCGGCGCGCGGTGATCGTCGTTGACGACGAGTGGGGCCAACGCATGGCGCAGGTCGCGGGGGAATGCGTCACGGTGAGTACCGGCGGCGCCGACGCGACGTGGCAGGCCGACGACATCACCGAGAACTCGGACGGCACGACGCGGTTCCGCGTGCGTGGGCCCGGCATCGACCTCGTCACCGGGTGCGCGGTGCCGGGCCGCTACAACGTCGCCAATGCGGTGCTGGCGCTCGCAATCCTGCATGAGAACTCCGTGCCGATCGAGATCGCCGCACCGGCCGTCGCTGCGGCAACAGTGCCCGGTCGCATGGAGCGCATCGACGGCGGGCAGGAGTTCTTGGCGATCGTCGACTACAGCCACAAGCCGGCCGCGGTCGACGGCGCGCTGCGCGCATTGCGCCCGCTCACGCGAGGTCGCTTGATCATCGTGCTGGGCTGTGGCGGCGACCGCGACCGGGGCAAGCGGCCGCACATGGGTGCGATCGCGGCGCGAGGTGCCGACCTGCTCATCGTCACCGACGACAACCCACGCACGGAGGACCCCGCTGCGATCCGCGCGGCGATGCTCGCCGGCGTCGATGACGTCCCGGCCGCCGAGCGCGGCGAGATCCGCGAGGTCGGCGACCGCGCGGCGGCAATCGCTGCCGCTGTTGCGAGCGCGCGAGCCGGTGACACCGTGCTCATCGCCGGGAAGGGTCACGAGCCGGGCCAGGAGATCGCCGGTGTGGTGCACCCGTTCGACGACCGGGACGTGCTGCTCGCCGCACTGCGGCGCGAGTCGCGCACAGGGGAGTTGGAGCCCCGGTGATCGAGATGACCCTCGCCGAGATCGCGGCGGCCGTCGACGGCAAGGTGCGCGATGCCGACCCGGACACCGTCGTCACCGGCGCCGTCGAATACGACTCACGCAAGGTCGGTCCGGGTGGACTGTTCCTCGCCGTGCCCGGCGAGCACGTCGACGGACACGACTTCGCACAGGCCGCGATCGAGCAGGGCGCGGTCGCGGTCATGTGCGTACGACGGGTCGCGGCCCCACGCATCGAGGTCGCCGACCCGATCGAGGCGTTGACGGCGCTGGCCACCGAGGTCGCCCGCCGGCTCAGCGCCACGGTCATCGGCGTCACCGGTTCGTCCGGCAAGACGTCGACCAAGGACCTCCTGGCCAGCGTCCTGACGAACGCCGGTCCGACGGTGGCTGCGGTCGGGTCGGCCAACAACGAGCTCGGCCATCCCTACACCGTGCTGCGCGCCGACGCCTCGACGATGTTTCTCGTGCTCGAGCTCGGCGCCCGCGGGATCGGCCACATCCGGCACCTCACCGAGATCGCTGCGCCGCACGTCGGCGTCGTCCTCAATGTCGGCTCGGCACATCTCGGCGAGTTCGGCACTCGCGAGGCGATCGCGCAGGCCAAGGGTGAGTTGGTCGAGGCGCTGCCCGCCGAGGGAATCGCCGTGCTCAACGCGGACGACGACCTGGTTACCGCCATGGCCGACCGCACGCATGCGCACGTCGTCGAGTTCGGGACGGCCGCGCTCGCCGACGTCCGCGCCACCGACGTGCAGCTCGACGAGTTCGGGCGCCCCGGCTTCAGGCTGCATGCGGCCGGAGCGTCCGCACCGGTGCAGTTGCGCCTCGTCGGTGCACACCACGTCAGCAACGCCCTGGCAGCGGCGTCGGTCGCGCTGTCGGTGGGGATGACGATCGACGCTGTGGCCGATGCTCTCGGCGCCGCGGTCGCGTCGTCGCGGTGGCGCATGGAGGTGTCCGAACGTCCCGACGGAGTCGTCGTCATCAACGACGCCTACAACGCCAACCCGGAGTCGATGCGCGCGGCGCTCGACGCCCTCGCCGCTGTAGCCGCGGCGCGCCGCGGCCGGATGGTCGCCGTGCTCGGGCACATGGCCGAGCTCGGCCCCGACGAGACGGCCGCCCACGAGGCGGTCGGACGCTACGCAGCCCAGCTGGGGTTAGCACGTGTCGTTGCCGTGGGACAGGTGGCCCGGACGATCGCCGACGCCGCCGTTCTGGAAGGCTCGTGGCGCGGCGAGGCCAGCACGGTGCCTGACGCCGAGGCCGCGATCGAGCTGTTGCGCAACGAATTGCGTCCCGGCGACGTCGTCTTGGTCAAGGCATCGCGCGCGGCGAGCCTCGAGCGTGTCGGCCTGGCCATCGCCGACGATCGCACCGGCACGACTGAACAATCGGCGACACAACCGGCGACACGATCTGCGACGACGACGAAGGACGGAGGCGACGCGTGGGCATCAAGACCATCCTGATCGCTGCCGTCGTCGGGCTCGTCGCGTCCATCCTGTTCACACCCCTGGTCGTCGCCTTCTTCCGCCGCCGCGGCTTCGGGCAGGAGATCCGCGTCGACGGGCCGAAGAGTCACCTCGTCAAGCGCGGCACACCGACGATGGGCGGGGTCGCGATCATCGGGTCGACGATCGCCGGCTACACCGCCGCGCACCTGTCGATCGCCATCAACGGCGGCGGCGGCCCCAACGCGTCCGGCGTGCTGTTGCTCTTCCTGATGGCCGGCCTCGGCGTCGTCGGGTTTCTCGACGACCTCATCAAGATCCGGAACCAGCGCAGCCTCGGCCTGCGCGCGCGGGCGAAGTTCCTGGGACAGCTCATCGTCGGCGTCAGCTTCGCCGTGTTGTGCCTGCAGTTCCGCAACAAGCTCGGCCTGACTCCGGCGTCGACGCATCTGTCGTACGTGCGCGACATCTCGGCCCTCGGGTTGGGCTCGATCGGCTTCGTCCTCGTCGCGTACCTGATCGTGACGGCGACCTCGAACGCGGTGAACCTCACCGACGGACTGGACGGGCTCGCCGCGGGTGCCGCGGCGATGGCGTTCGGCGCGTTCACGGTGATCGCGCTGCTGCAGTTCCGCAATCCGTGCGGCACCAACCCGATCGGCGGGTGCTACCACGTTCGCGACCCGCTCGACATCGCGCTGGTGGCGGCATCGGCCATGGCCGCGTGTTTCGGGTTCCTGTGGTGGAACGCGTCGCCGGCACAGATCTTCATGGGCGACACCGGGTCGATGGCTCTCGGTGGCCTGCTGGCCGGCCTGGCGATCCTGTGCCGCACCGAATTGCTGCTCGTCGTGATCGGCGGACTGTTCGCGACGGTCACGCTCGCGTCGGTGATGCAGTACAGCTGGTTCAAATTCACCCGAATACGCACCGGCACGGGGAAACGTGTCTTCCGAATGGCGCCGCTGCACCACCACTTCGAACTCGGCGGCTGGCAAGAAGTGACGATCATCGTCCGGTTCTGGATCCTGGCCGGACTGTCCGTCGCATTCGGGATAGGCCTGTTCTACGCGGACTTCGTCGGCAGTGGCTGAGCCCGATCTCTCGGACGTGCAGCGCCTGGCCGCCGCGCGGGTACTCGTGTGCGGGGTCGGCGTGGCGGGAGCATCCGCCGCGCGCGCCCTGCTCGACCTCGGCAGCGACGTCCTGCTCACCGCAACGAGTCAGTCACCGGCCGTCGCCGAACTCGTCGAGCGCGGAGCGCGCTGGCTCGGCCCGCTGACCGAGCTCCCCGACGTCGACCTCGTCGTCGCCTCACCCGGGCTTCGCCCGACCGACCCGCTGCTGGTCACCGCGCAGGTGCGCGCGATTGCGGTGTGGGGCGAGGTCGAACTCGCGTGGCGGTTGCGACGAGCCGACGCCGCGCCGTGGCTGGCCGTCACCGGCACCAACGGCAAGACCACCACGGTGCACATGCTCGAGGCGATGTTGCGCGCCGGCGGGCTGCGCGCGGTCGCGGTCGGCAACGTCGGAGAACCGTTGATCGACGCGGTCGTCGCGGCCGAGCCGTACGACGTGCTCGCCGTCGAACTGTCGAGCCAGCAATTGCACTTCGCGCCCTCGGTGCGCCCACTCGCCGGCGCACTGCTCAACCTGGCGCCCGATCATCTCGACTGGCACGGATCGTTCGAGGACTACGCCGCGGCCAAAGCAGGCGTGTGGTTCGCCGCGGTGGCAGTCGGCAACGCCGACGATCCGCTCGTCGCGCGGCTGCTCGGGACGGCTCCGGGTGAGCACGTGTCGTTCACGCTCGACGAGCCGCGGCCCGGCCAGATCGGCGTGGCGTCCGGCCATCTGGTCTCGCGCGCGTTCGGCGACGAGCACGTCGTGCTGGCCGCTGTCGAGGACGTGCGTCCGGCCGGCGTGCACAACGTCTCGAACGCGCTCGCCGCAGCGGCCCTCGCGCGGGCGATCGGCGTCGGCGCCGACGGCGTGGCCGGTGGGCTCGCCACCTTCGTCCCGGATCCGCATCGCAACCAGCCCGTCGGCGTGCACGGCGACATCGCGTGGGTCGACGACAGCAAGGCGACCAACGCACACGCGGCGCGCGGCTCGTTGCTCGCCTACGACCGCGTGGTGTGGATCGCCGGCGGGCAGCTCAAGGGCGCCTCGGTGGACGAGCTGGTGATCGAAATCGCGCCTCGGCTGGCGGGCGCCGTGCTGCTCGGCGTCGACCGCGGGATTGTTGAGCAGGCCCTAAGGCGACACGCGCCGGATGTCCCCGTGATCGTGGTCGACAGACACGACGATGGAGCGATGCTGGAGGTCGTCCGCGCTGCGGCCGGGTTGGCGCGCCCGGGCGACACCGTCCTGCTCGCGCCGGCGGCCGCGTCCTATGACATGTTCGCCAACTATTCGGCTCGAGGACGGGCCTTCGCCGAAGCGATCCAGGCGCTCAACGGATGATCGCCGCTCTCCACCGCGTCCGGGCGAAGCTGCTGCCGCCGTCGGAGGGCGCGAGATTCCTGGACCGTCCGTACGCCTCGGTGCAGCTGTTGCTGCTCGCGTCGGCCGGCCTGCTCGGCTTCGGCATCCTGATGGCGGTCTCCACGACGATCGCCGCGTCGCACGCCGCCGACGGCGGCCCGACGGGCACGATCTGGACCCAGGTCGTCAAAGAGGGCTGGTTCCTCGCCATCGGCCTGCCGCTGTTCTGGTTCGCCATGCGCCTGTCGCCGCGGGCCTACCGCGCACTCGCTTATCCGGTTCTGGTGCTCAGCGTCGTCGCGCTGGTGGCGGTGCTGATCCCGGGCATCGGCGTCGAGGTGTACGGCGCCCGGCGCTGGATCGACCTCGGACCGTTGCAGCTGCAGCCGTCGGAGATCGCGAAGGTCGGCATGCTGCTGTGGGGGGCCGATCTGCTCGCGCGCAAGCAGCAGCTCGGCACGCTGCGCAAGGCGCGGCACCTGTTCATGCCGCTCATCCCGGGCTTCGTGTTCATCATCGCGCTCGTCATGCTCGAGCCGGATCTGGGCACGACACTGTGCTACCTGCTGATCATGCTCGGCCTGCTGTGGATGGTCGGCATGCCGATGCGCTATTTCGGGCTCGTGGTGGGCTTGGTCGCAGCCGGCGTGACTGCGCTGGCGGTCGCCGAGCCGTACCGCCTGCAGCGGCTGCTCTCGTTCACCGATCCGTTCAAGGACGCACAGGGCAACGGTTTCCACACCGTCGAGAGCCTCTACGCACTCGGGTCCGGCGGCATCTTCGGCGTCGGTCTCGGCGACGGCACGTCCAAGTACTGGGTGCCGAACTCGAACTCCGACTACGTGTTCGCGATCATCGGCGAGGAACTCGGACTGCTCGGCGCGGTCGTCGTCCTGGCGTTGTTCGCGCTGTTCGCCTACACCGGGATCCGCGTCGCGCGGCGCAGCGCCGATCCGTTCGCCCGTCTGGTCGCCGGTGCGGCGACCATCTGGATCTGCGGCCAGGCGGTGATCAACATCGGGTATGTGACGGCGCTACTGCCGGTCACCGGAATCCCGCTGCCGTTCATCTCGGCCGGCGGCACGTCGTTGCTCGCGTCGTTCTTCGTGCTGGGGATGCTCGTGTCGTTCGCCCGGCACGAGGCGCCGGCCGTGACGATGGCGCGCCGTGATCAACGATTGGGCCGACGCTCCCGCGTCCAACGTTGGCTCCGCATCCCCGTCCCGCGCCCGTACCAACCGCCCAAACGAAGAACAAGACCTAACGCTGGTACGCAAGTTCGCAAGGTGACCACCAACGCGATGAGCGCTCGCGCGAAGAGCACGCCGCCCGCGCGAGCGTCAGCGAGCTTGCGGCGTGGAGCGCTGGACGGCCCCGAGCGCAGCGAGCGGGTCAGACAGCGATCCACTTCCGGCGGATTGGGTCAGCGCTCATCGCGCGGTGGATCGCGCAGCGGGTCGCCTTCTCGGAAGGCAAGCGGATGGTGAGTTGCAGCGTAAGGATCGTCGTGGCCGGCGGCCATTCGGCGGGGCACATCGAGCCGGCGATGAACTTCGCCGACGCGGTGCGCCGCCTCGACCCGTCCGCCGAGATCACCGCGCTGGGAACCGAGCGCGGGCTCGACACGACACTGATCCCCGCGCGCGGGTACCCGCTCGAACTGATCCCGCCGGTGCCGCTGCCACGCCGTCCGAACAAGGCGTTCTTCGCGGTGCCGGCTCGGCTGCGCCGCTCGGTTCGCGCGGCCGGCGCTGTGCTCGACAAGACTCGGGCGCAGGCCGTCGTCGGGTTCGGTGGTTACGTCGCGATGCCTGCCTACATCGCGGCCCGGCGCCGGCGCATTCCGATCGTCATCCACGAGGCGAACGCCCGTCCCGGAGTGGCGAACAAGGTCGCTGCCCGGCTCACGAAGCATGTGTTCACGGCGTCGAAGTCGGTGCACCTTCGCCACGGCGTCCCGATCGGCATCCCGTTGCGGCCGGCGATCGCCGATCTCGACCGCGCCGCGCTTCGCGCCGAGGCGCGGGTGCGGTTCGGCCTCGATGCCGAAGGCCCGGTGCTGATGGTCACTGGCGGCTCGCAGGGAGCGCAGGCGATCAACATCGCTGTCTCGGCGGCCGCGGCGCAGTTGCGCGCGGCCGGTGTCCAGGTGCTGCACATCGCCGGTCCGAAGAACGTCGTCGAGGTCGCGGCGGGCACGCCGCCGTACGTCGTGCTGCCGTACGTCGACTCCATGCAATACGCGTACGCCGCTTCCGATTTCGTGGTCTGCCGCTCGGGCGCGATGACCTGTGCCGAACTCACCGCCGTCGGCCTGCCCGCGGCATACGTACCCTTGCCTCTACGCGGCGGAGAGCAGCGCACGAATGCCGAGCCGATCGTCGCGGCCGGTGGTGGAGTGATGGTCGACAACGAGAACCTGACCCCGGAGTGGATCGTGCGTGAGGTCATCCCGCGGATGACCGATCCGCAGCGGCTCGAGGCGATGTCGGAGGCAGCGTCGTCGTCCGGTGCGCGTGACGCCGACGTCGTGCTGGCCAAGGCCGTCCTCGACATCGTCGGGACGTCGTCGTGACCAGGCCTACGAGCGACCACTCCGCCGACCGGCCCGAGGGCTGGGAGGCGCCCGGCGCCGCGCTGGTGCGCAGCGCTGCTACCGACGTCGTGCCACCGCTGGCAGATCTCGGCCGGGTGCACATCATGGGCATCGCCGGAACGGGCATGAGTGGGCTTGCGCGCATCCTGCTCGAGCGCGGGGTCGAGGTCAGCGGGTGCGAGGCACGCGACTCGCTCGGCGTCGCCGCGCTGCGTGCCCTCGGCGCCACGGTGCACATCGGTCATTCGGTCGACCATCTCGACGACGCCGACTCGTTCGTCTACACGACTGCGATCAACCCCCAGCACTTCGAGTTCGTGGCGGCGCGCGAGAGCGGCAAACCCGTGTTGCGCCGCGCCGTCGCGCTGGCGGCCGCGCTCGAGAACCGGCGCGTCGTCGCAATCTCCGGCACGCACGGCAAGACCTCGACCACGTCGCTGCTGACCGTCGGTGCACAGGCCTGTGGCGTCGACCCGTCCTTCGCCATCGGCGGGAACCTCTACGAGACCGGCAAGAACGCGCACCTCGGCACGGGCGAACTGGCCATCGTCGAGGCCGACGAGAGTGACGGATCGTTCTTGCTCGCGCGCCCGTCTGCGGCCATCGTCACCAACGTCGAGGCCGATCACCTCGAGAACCACGGCGACCTCGAGGGCATCTTCCGGGCGTTCGAACTGTTCGTCGACCGCGTCGACCACAACGGGTTGTTGTTGTGTTGCGCCGACGACGAGGGCGCAGCGCGGGTTGCGAGGTACGCGCGTGAGTCGGGGCGGCGCGTTCGCACCTACGGCGTGAGCGAGTCGGCCGACATCGTCGTGAGCAACATCCTTCCCGGTAGCGACGGCGTCGAGTTCGACGTCACCGGAATCGGCACCGACAGCAGGCACGTCCGGGTCGGTGCGCTGATCGGTCAGCACATGGCTCTGAACGCGACCGCGGCGCTGGCGATGGCCGCAGAGATCGAGCTCGACGTCGATACCGTCATCGCGTCGTGGGGTTCGTTCGGCGGCGTGCACCGACGCTTCGAATCACATGGCGTCGGCGGGGGAGTGCGCATCTTCGACGACTACGCACACCACCCGACCGAGATCGCCGCCTCGCTCGAGGCCGCGAAGTCGGCGGCAGCGCCGGGACGGTTGATCGCGGTGTTCCAGCCCGGCACGTACAGCCGCACGCAGACCTTCGCGCGCGAGTTCGCCGACGCGATGGCGCTGGCCGACATCGCGATCGTGATGGACATCTTCCCGGCGCGTGAGGAACCGATCCCGGGCGTCACCGGCGCCACGATCTCGGACCTGATCCCGTTGCCGCCCGAGCGCGTGATCTACGAACCTCGCTACGCCGCCGTCCCCGACCTGATCGCGGGCGTCGCGCGCAGCGGCGACCTGGTGATCACGATGGGGATCGGCAACGTCTACCTGCTCTGTGACGACATGCGCGAGGCTTGCGAGCGACGCGCGCAAGCGGTGGCGACCTCATGACCGCGACGCTGCGCCGGGCCGGCGCGGACGTCGACGACGAGGCGCCGCGGTCGGGTATCCCGCATCGCAAGCTCATTCTCGGGACGATCGCGGCGGTGCTGGTCGCCGCGATCGGGGTCTGGCTGGTCGCGTTCAGTTCGGTGTTCGGCGTGCGCACGGTCGACGTGCGGGGCGTGCACGAGCTGACGGCCGCGCAGGTGCGCTCGGTCGCGCACGTTGCCGGCGGCACGCCGCTCGTCCGGCTCGACACCGACGCGATCCGCACGCGGGTCGAGGCGTTGCCCGACGTCGCGTCCGTGCAGGTCACCACCTCGTTCCCGTCGACCGTCACCATCACGGTCACCGAGCGGACGGCGGTGGGCGTCGTCGCGTCGTCTGCGGGCGGGTTCATGCTCGTCGATCGCACGGGCGATCAGTTCCGGCATGTACGCGGCCGTCCGAAGCATCTGCCGCTGTTCGTCGTGCCGAACGGCACCGATGCGCGCACGACAGGTGGCGCCGTCGCGACCGTGGCGTCCGCCCTGCCGGCGCGGGTGCGCGCGCGGATCAGTTCCATCCAGGCGCTCGATCCGAATGCGATCACGCTGCTGATGAAGAACGGCCGGGTCGTGCGGTGGGGCAGCGCAACGCGCAGCGATGACAAGGCACGCATCCTGCCGGCGCTGCTGCAGCAGCAGGGCTCACAGATCGACGTGACCGATCCGGATCAGCCGTTCCTGAGACCGTGAGGCTGGACACCTAGTCAACCTATGCCTAGAGTTTCTAGGCATGGCGAGCAATCAAGTGAAGGGCAGCCTCGAGCTGCTGTTGATGGGTGTGCTCTCGCACGGCCCGGCTCACGGCTACGCGATCATCGCCGCGCTGCGCGAACGCAGTGACGGCGCGTTCGATCTCGCCGAGGGGACGATCTATCCGGCGCTGCACCGCTTGGAGGAGTCGGGGCACATCGCGAGCTCGCTCGCGGTGGCCAACGGTCGTCGCCGGCGTACCTACGCGCTCACGGCGCCTGGACGCCGCGCCTTCGCAGCGCAGCGCAAGGAGTGGTTCGGCTTCGTGCGCTCGGTGACTGCGGTGGTCGGAGGTGTGGCGTGAGCGAACCGATCGAGGAGTACCTGGACGGGCTGTATGCGCAGCTGCGCACCGATCCGCGCAGCGCGCGACGGCTGCTGGACGAAGCCGCTGATCACCTGCACGGCGCCGCGGCCGACTTCGAGGAACAGGGCATGACCCGGCTCGACGCCGAGCGCGAGGCGGTCCTGCGCTTCGGCGAGAGCGCACCGATCGCCCGCGCCGACTCGCGAGTGACGTTCCCGGCACTGCTCTTCGACACCGGCAAGGCGGTGACCCTGCTCGGCGGGATCGGACTGGTCGCAATCGGGCTGAGCGGTCTGCTCGCCGGGGCGATGTGGGCGTTGTTCGGCCGGCAGTTCGTCGGCGGTGGCCTGGCCCGATCGGTGTTCGGCGGTCCGCCGGCGTCGGTGGCCGAGGACGCCGGCGACGCCGTGTCGCTGCGGGTGCTCGCCGGGCTCGTCGGTCTGATCGTGCTCGCCGGCCTGTGGGCGATACGGCACGCCCGTCCGCAGGCGATGGCATTGCGCGTCCTGCCTGCCGCATACGTCGATCTGGTGGCCCTCGTCGCCTTCGCGAGCGCGGCGATCCTGCTGATTGCCGCGAGCATCGACCAGATCGTGCAGCAGGCGGGTCACGGCACCGGCTTCTTCCTGTCGGGTGCTGTCGTATCCCTCGCCGGCGCGCTGGTCTACGGCGTGCGCTCCGTCCGATCGGTGCTGCACCGCCCGCCCGGCCGCTCCGCTGCTCTGCCCCGCGAATAGTGAGCCGGACCGCCGCGTCAGCTGACATCGGCGGGGCGAAGCGGTGCGTCGACGGCGTGGCTTGGACGTCGCTGGCAAACACCTCGGCGTGTCGTCGGCGTGCCTGCACCGAATCGCCGGTCCGTCCCTCTAACTTCGGCTGCAACATCCCAGGTTGACATAACATTAACGGTCTACTTGAGGGTGAGGGTTCAGACGCCACCCGGCGCCACGCACGCGAAGCAGGGGAGAGACCCATGACAGCACCGCACAACTACCTGGCGGTCATCAAGGTCGTCGGTGTCGGCGGTGGCGGCGTGAACGCCGTCAACCGCATGATCGAGGTCGGCCTCAAGGGTGTCGAGTTCATCGCGGTGAACACCGACGCCCAGGCCCTGCTGATGAGCGACGCCGACGTCAAGCTCGACGTCGGGCGCGAGCTCACCCGCGGCCTCGGTGCCGGGGCGCAGCCCGACGTCGGTCGCAAGGCCGCCGAAGACCACCGTGACGAGATCGAAGAGGTGCTCAAGGGCGCCGACATGGTCTTCGTGACGGCGGGCGAGGGTGGCGGCACCGGCACCGGCGGCGCGCCGGTCATCGCGAGCATCGCCCGCAAGCTCGGCGCGCTGACCATCGGTGTGGTCACCCGCCCGTTCAGCTTCGAAGGCAAGAAGCGCGCGACGCAGGCCGAGGACGGCATCGACTCCCTGCGCCAGGAATGCGACACGCTCATCGTCATCCCCAACGACCGGCTGCTGCAGATCTCCGAGCGCAACGTCAGCGTGATGGACGCCTTCCGCAGCGCCGACCAGGTGCTGCTCTCCGGTGTCCAGGGCATCACCGACCTGATCACCACGCCGGGCCTGATCAACCTCGACTTCGCCGACGTCAAGAGCGTCATGAGCGGCGCCGGCTCCGCCCTGATGGGCATCGGCTCGGCCCGCGGCGACAACCGCGCCCGCCAGGCCGCCGAGATCGCCATCGCCAGCCCGCTGCTCGAGGCGAGCATGGAAGGCGCGCACGGCGTGCTGCTGTCGATCTACGGCGGTTCCGACCTCGGCCTGTTCGAGATCAACGAGGCCGCCTCCCTGGTCGCCGAGGCGGCGCACCCCGAGGCGAACATCATCTTCGGCGCCGTCATCGACGACACGCTCGGCGACGAGGTGCGGGTGACGGTCATCGCCGCAGGCTTCGACAGCGGCCAGCTGCCGTACAAGAAGGTCGACATCCGCCGCGAGCCCGCGGCGGCTTCCCGCCAGCACCAGTACGCCGGCGGCGGAGGCGGCGAGGCCCCGATCATCGCGCGCGAGGAGCGACCGGCACCGCCACCGCCGGCCGCGTCGCGCACGCCGGTCAGTCTCGACGACGATCTGGACGTCCCGGACTTCCTCAAGTCCTGACCCGTCCCATGGCGGACGAACGCACCGCCGAGTTGGTCGGCTCGCTGGCCGCAGTCCGGGCCCGCATCGCGGACGCGTGCGAGTCGGTAGGTCGAGATCCGCGCACCGTGACGTTGATCGCGGTCACGAAGACCTACCCGGCAAGCGACGTCGCTGCCCTCGCCCACCTCGGCGTGCACGACCTCGGCGAGAGCAAGGACCAGGAGGCTCGCGCCAAGGCCACCGAACTCGCTGCGACGCACCCGCAGCTGCGCTGGCACCTGGTGGGCAGGCTGCAGACCAACAAGGCCAAGAGTGTCGTGGGCTATGCACACGCCGTGCACTCGGTCGATCGCGTGAAGCTGGCCCGCGCACTGGCCGACGCGGCCGCCAGGGAACACCGCTCCGATCGGCTCGAGGTATTCGTTCAGGTCAGCCTCGACGGCGACCCCGACCGGGGCGGGGTCGGCGACGCCGATCTCGACCACCTGGCCGACGAAGTCGCACAGCGTCCCGAACTGGCGCTGCGCGGGCTGATGGCCGTCGCACCGATCGAGGCAGACCCCGATCAGGCCTTCGCCGCTCTTGCGCGGCTGTCCGAACGACTGCAGCGGGCCCACCCCGGCGCCCAGTCGATATCGGCGGGGATGAGCCACGACCTCGAGGCCGCGATCCGCAACGGCGCGACACACGTGCGTGTCGGTACGGCGTTGCTCGGCCGTCGACCGCCGATTGTCAGCTAGCGTCCAACTGCGAAGCACCGATCACCACAGGTCCACCACAGGGACCACCACAGCGGTCCAGCACAGGAGGAACCCGATGCCCGGAGCGATGCACCGGATGGGCGTGTATCTCGGCCTTGTCGAAGACGACGAGTTCGCCGACGGTGAGGGCTGGGACGACTCACACGAGCGCCACGCCGAGCGCGCTCCCGAGCGCGCCCCGGCCCGTCGTGAGGCGTACGCGGAGCCCCGCTACACCCGCGCGACCAAGCACGAATCGCAGCGCGGCGGGGTCGAGACGTTGCAGCGCGACTACGACCGTGGTCACGACGACTACGACGCCTTCGTCGATCACGGGGGAGCGCCGGGCTACCAGATCACCGCGCTGCACCCGCGCACGTACAACGAGGCGCGCACCATCGGCGAGGCGTTCCGCGCCAGCACTCCGGTGATCATGAACCTGTCCGAGATGGACGACGCCGACGCCAAGCGCCTGGTCGACTTCGCTGCCGGGCTGACCTTCGGTCTGCACGGACGAATCGAGCGGGTCACCGCCAAGGTGTTCCTGCTCAGCCCGCACAACGTGACGGTCACCGCCCAGGACAAGGCCCGGATCGAGAACGGGTTCTTCAACCAGTCCTGAACCACCACTGTCGACGGCCAACGACCAACGACCTGGCACCATTGTCGGTGCCGGGTCGTTGTCTGTGTGGCGACCGGCGCCGGCAGGCCCACGACAGCAGCGGACGAATTCGGAGGTGCGGCGGATGACCACGTTTTTCGCCGCCCTGGAATACGTGTTGTATCTCTACATCGTCGTCGTCCTGGCGCGGGTGGTCGTCGAGATCACCCGGCAGTTCGCGCGGTCATGGCGTCCGGTCGGAGTCGCGGCGATCAGCCTCGAATTGGTCTACGTGGCAACCGATCCGCCGATCAAACTGCTCCGGCGCCTCGTTCCGCCGCTGCAGATCGGCGGCGTCAGCCTGGACCTGTCGATCCTCATCCTGCTGCTCGCGATCCTGGCTCTGCGCTGGGCGCTGTCGTCCTACGCGGTCTGACGTGGCAGGATGCGTAACAATCAAGCCGTAACCGTCAAGCACAGATTGACTCTGCCACCGTGCCGGAGACTCCGGAACGCGACGAGTACCGAGGTGACCGAATGCCGCTAACCCCTGCTGAAGTCCACAACGTCGCATTCAAAAAGCCACCCATCGGCAAGCGTGGCTACGACGAGGAAGAAGTCGACGCCTTCCTCGACATCGTCGAGGTCGAGCTGGCCCGCCTGATCGAAGAGAACAACGATCTGCGCGCCCGCGCCAACGGTGGGGCTCCGGCCCCGGCCGCTGCCGGACCGGTTGACGACGGCCGCATCGAGGCCATGCAGAACGAGCTCGGCTCGGCCCAGCGCGAGCTGAACTCCGCCCGCGAGGACAACCAGCGCATGCACGCCCACATCAGCGAGCTCGAGCGCGCCCTGTCCTCCGGCAAGGACGGCGCCCAGCAGCAGGTCGTCGCACTGCAGCAGCAGCTCGCCGAGACCGAGCAGCAGCTGTCCGCGTCCCGCCAGCAGCTCGAGGCCGCCCAGCAGGCCGTGGCGCAGGCTCAGGCGGCTCAGGCTCAGGCCGCGCAGGGCGGCGCCCAGCAGTCCGAGAGCGCGATGGCGACCACCGAGCACCACCAGCAGGCGGTCCAGATGCTTGCGCTCGCGCAGCAGACAGCCGACCAGCACCTTGCCCAGTCCAAGGCCGAGGCCGAGCGGCTGCTGTCCGAGGCCCAGCGCAACCACGAAGAGACGATCGGTGCCGCCCAGGAGCAGGCCAAGCAGCACGTCAGCGAGGCCGAGGCCCGCGCCAAGCAGCTCGACGACGAGAGCTCGGCCCGCGCCCAGCGCACCGTCCAGGACGCCGAGCAGCGCGCCGCGACGATCACCGCACAGTTCGAGCAGCGCAAGGCTGCCCTCGAGCGGCGCGTGGAGGAGCTGCGCACCTTCGAGCGCGAGTACCGCACGCGCTTGAAGAGCTACCTCGAGTCGCAGCTGCGCGACCTCGACGCGTCCGGCAATGCCGAGCCGGCGCAGAACGAGGAGATGGCAGACGCCCAGGGCTGACCGCACGAGGCGTGGCACAGCGAGGCGCTGCGTGGGTAAGACCGTCTGAGCCGGGCCGTCGTCGGTAGCGGCCAAGACGCGAGGACGGAAGTGACACCACCATGGTTCTGATCGGGCTGCTGCTCGTTGCCCTGGCATGCCTGGTCATCGGGCTGATCATGGCCAACGCCGTGTGGCTGATCGGGTCGCTGGTTGCCAGCGCCGTTGCGGGCTACCTGCTGTTCAAGCAGCGCGAGCAGCTCGCGGTACGGGCCGGAACCTCGAAGGACCAGGCCGCACCGAAGACGTCGCCGAAGTCGACCGCTGACGCCGCTGCGGCACGTCCGAAGTCGCTGGCCACCGGCTCGGCCATCACCGCGTCGGCACCCGCCGATTCCGCACCCGCGTCGCGTCCGTCCCCCCGGCCGGCGCCGACGCCGGCCGCGGACAGTGCGAATCCCGAGCAACAGGTGTGGGTCGTCGACACGCTGCCGCAGTTCCACACCCAACACTGCGCGGCCATCCAGAACCTCGATTCCGAAGCGATCCCGTACGCGCAGGCGGTCGGCGACGGTTTCACCGAGTGCACCGTCTGCAAGCCCGCACCCTCGGCGAACCAGAGCGAGCAGGTGTGGGTCGTCGACGGGCGTCCCGACTACCACCTCGAAGACTGCCGCAGCCTCAAGGTCGCCACGTCGCAGCAGCCGGGCGACGCCGAGCAGATTCCGCGCGCCCAGGCCGTCGAGGACGGCTTCTCACCGTGCCCCGACTGCCGTCCGGACGGCGCCGCTCCGGCCGACGCCGCGCCCAAACCTGCGCCGCCGGCCGAGCCCGAAACGCCGGCCGCCGAGCAGCCCGCCAAGCCCGACACGGTCTGGGTCGTCGACGGCCGTCCGCGCTACCACCTCGGTGATTGCATGATCATCAAGGACCAGGACGCCGAAGAGATCCCGCTGGCCCAGGCCGCCGAAGACGGGTTCATGGCCTGCAGCATGTGCCAGCCGGCCGCCTAGCCCGCTCACACCCGCCCTCTCCGCCTAGACCCGCACCCGCCCTCCCGCGAGTGGTCATTTATGCGCCGAGTGGTCACTTATAAGTGACCACTCGCGCGATTAGTGACCACTCGCGGTTATGAGGTGCGGCGCAACCAGAGGTGCAGGCCGAGTTCCTCGTCCTCGGTCTCGTACCAGCCGGTGCCTTCGGGTGCGCCTTCGTGGACGGCGGTGGCGAGCACTTCGCCGGCGAGTTGCACCTCGTGCGTACGGATGGCCTCGGCCGGGGCAGGTGCGCCGCCGACACGCCAGTGCAGCTCGATCCGGTCGGTGACCTCGTAGCCCGCGTTCTTGCGGGCGTCCTGGACGAGCCGGACGATGTCGCGCAGCATGCCGACCAGGCGCAGCTCGTGGGTCAGTTCGAGATCGAGCGCGACCGTGTCGGCTCCGCCCGCGGCCACCGTCCAACCCGACCGCGGCGTCTCACTGATCGTGAGCATGTCGCCGGCCAGCGGCAGGGTTTCGCCGTCGATCTCGACGCTCATCGTCCCCTCGCGGAACCGGGCCACGAACGCGTCGACATCAGCGGCGGCAGCCGTGGTGATCGCTGTCGCCACCTGTTGCGTGCGCTTGCCGTACACCTTGCCCAGCTCACGGAAGTTGGGCTTCACGGTGAGCTCGACGAGCTCGCCGGCGTCGGACAGCCGGGCCAGCTCGACCACGTTGAGTTCGTCGCGGACCTGCTCGCGCAACTCGTCGGGCAATGTCGACCAGCCGGGAGCAGAGATCAGCGCCTGCGCGAGCGGCTGCCGGGTCTTGATCTTCGCGTCGGCGCGTGCCGAGCGGCCGAGTTCGACCAGTCGCCGCACGAGGGCGACCTGCTCGCCCAGCTCGCGATCGATGACGGCGGAGGACGGATCGACGATCGGCCACTGCGCCAGGTGCACGGACTCCGGCGTGCCGTCGCGACCGGCGAACATCGTGCCCCACACCTTCTCGGTCACGAACGGGACGAAGGGAGCCAGCAGCGTGGTCAGCATGTACAGGCACTCGTGCAGCGTCGACAAGGCCGCGGCGTCGCCGTCCCAGAACCGGCGACGAGACCGGCGCACGTACCAGTTCGACAGGTCGTCGATGTAGCCCGCCAACGCGCGGCCGGCGCGCTGGGTGTCGAAGTCCTCCAGCGCGCTGTCGACCTCGAGCGCGACCCGGTGCACCTCCGAGAGCGCCCATCGATCCAGCTGCGTCGGCGTGCCGGCGGTGCCCGGGCTCCAGTCGTTCGCCCGTGCGTACAGCGCCTGGAACGAGGCCACCGACCAGTACGTGCGCAACACCTTGGACGCGATCTCGTCGAGCACCTTGTGCCCGATGCGCCGCTGCGCCCACGGCGAGCCGCTGCAGAGCATGAACCAGCGCAGCGCGTCGGCGCCGTGCCGATCCATCAAGGGGATGGGCTCGAGGATGTTGCCCAGGTGCTTGCTCATCTTGCGGCCGTCGTCGGCCAGGATGTGCCCGAGACACAAGACCGTCTTGTACGAGCTGCGGTCCTTGACGAGAGTGCCGACGGCCATCAGCGAGTAGAACCAGCCGCGGGTCTGGTCGATCGCCTCGCAGATGAAGTCGGCGGGGTAGGCAGCGGCGGCTTCGATCTCGTTGTGGACGGGCGCGCCGAACTGCGCGAACGGCATCGACCCCGAGTCGAACCACGCGTCGATCACCTGCGCCACCCGCCGGTACGTGCCTTCCTCACCCGGGCGGGTGAACGTGACGTCGTCGACGAACGGGCGGTGCGGGTCGTCCAGCTGCACGCCGGAGAGTTCCTCGAGCTCGGCCAGTGACCCGACGCAGATCATCCGGCTCGGGTCGGCGTCGTTGCGCCACACGGGCAGCGGTGTGCCCCAGTAGCGATCGCGCGACAGAGCCCAGTCGATGTTGTTGGTCAGCCAGTCGCCGTAACGCCCGTGCTTGATCGTCGCGGGGTACCAGTTCGTGGCCTCGTTCTCGGCGAGCAGTTGTTCCTTGACCGCTGTCGTGCGTACGTACCAGGACGGCAGCGCGTAGTACATCAGCGGCGTGTGGCAGCGCCAGCAGTGCGGATAGCTGTGCTCGTAGGCGACATGGCGGAACAGCAGGCCACGGCGCTGCAGGTCGGCGATGATCGGCTCGTCCGCGTCCTTGAAGAACATCCCGCCGAGTTCGGGGACGTCCTCGTTGAAGCGGCCGCGGGTGTCGATCGCGATGACGAGCTCGACCCCGTTGCGCCGCACCGAGTCGAAGTCGTCGGCACCGAACACGGTCGCCTGGTGCACCAGCCCCGTGCCTTCGTCGGTCGTCACGTAGTCCTCGGCGACGACGAAGTGGGCACGCCCGGGCCACGGCACGAGATCGAACGGACGCGTGTACGTCCAGCCCACCATCTCCGCACCGGTGACGGTGGCGAGCACCTGCCACGAGTCGCCGAGCACCTTGTCGACCAGATCACGCGCGACGACCAGCTGCTCCGAGCCGTCGGACGCGATCGCGTACTCGACATCGGAGCGCACCGCGACCAGCGCGTTCGACGGCAGCGTCCACGGCGTGGTCGTCCACACCAGCAGCGCGGCCGAGCCGGCGTACGGGCCGGAGGTGAGCGGCAGGCGCACGTAGACCGAGGGGTCGACGACCGTCTCGTAGCCCTGCGCGAGCTCGTGGTCCGACAGTCCGGTGCCGCAGCGAGTGCAGTACGGCGCGACCCGGAAGTCCTCGACGAGCAAGCCCTTGTCGAAGATCGTCTTCAGCGCCCACCACACCGACTCGACGTAGTCGGGACGCATCGTCCAGTAGGCGTTCTCGTAGTCGGCCCAGTAGCCCATCCGCTCGCTCATCGCCTCGAACGCGTCGACATGGCGCTGCACGTTCTCGCGGCAGGCGGCGTTGAACTCAGCGATGCCGTAGGCCTCGATGTCGGGCTTGCCGGTGAAGCCGAGTTCCTTCTCGACGGCGAGCTCGACGGGTAACCCGTGGCAGTCCCAGCCGGCGATGCGGGGCACGTGGTAGCCCTTCATCGTCTTGTAGCGAGGGAACACGTCCTTGAAGACCCGCGCCTCGACGTGGTGCGTTCCCGGCATGCCGTTGGCGGTCGGCGGGCCCTCGTAGAAGGTCCAGGACGGACCGTGTGCGGTCTGCTCGAGGCTGCGGGCGAAGATCCGGTTCTTGTCCCACCACTCGATCACCTCGTGGTCCAGGGCCACGAGGTCGACATGGGCGGGCAACGGGTCGTACATGGTGCTCCTCGAGTCGATCGTTCACGTCACGGCTCGAGGGACGACCTCGCTCGCTGTGTCACGCGTGAGGCCGCGGTACCACCCTCGTTGGTGCCCTGCCACGCTCGAGCAGGGCACCCGCTTCGTTCGAAGGCCGGTTCTACCGACGCGTCCGGGTTGCCCTGTTCGCGCGTTCTTCCGGTGCTCGGAGGTGATTTCGCCGCCGGCTCGGCCGCCGGGCTCGCACCGCCCCCGGCTCGCTCATGACCGACGAATCCCGGTGGGTACTCGTCCTCGTCGTCGCAGTTTTCCTCCACCGCCTATGGTAGCGATGCTGTCCCGCACGTATCCGTACATCCGGGCAATCTCGGCGCGGCTACTGGCATTGGCGGCGTCGCGGCCCATATAGTGGGCCGCCTTTCGAACGCATAACTGGATTCCGGCTCAAGTTTCGGCGCACCTGCCTCCACGCGGACCGTGCCGGTCGAAGGAGAGGGTGGGACGACGGCATGGCCGCAGTTGGACGGATCGGGCGTGCGTTGCGCCGAAGGGGCGCCACCGCCGCGCCGGCGAAGAAAGCCGTGAAGAAGGCGGCCAAGAAGGTTGCGAAGAAGGCTGCACCGGCGAAAAAGGCCGTCAAGAAGGCCGTGAAGAAGGCGGCGCCGGCCAAGAAGGCGGCCAAGAAGGTCGCTAAGAAGGCTGCGCCGGCGAAGAAGGCGACTCCCGCGAAGAAGGTGGCCAAGCAGGCCGCCCAGAAGGCTGCGCCGGCCAAGAAGGTCGCGACGAAGGCCGCCAAGAAGGCTGCGCCGGGCAAGAAGGCCGCTCCTGCCAAGAAGGCGGCGAAGACGACGGCACCGGCCAAGAAGGTCGCGACGAAGGCCGCCAAGAAGGCGGCGCCGGTCAAGAAGGCGGCCGCAGTCCAGAAGGCAGCAGCAGTCAAGAAGGCGGCAGCAGTCAAGAAGTCAGCTCCGGCCAAGACGGCAGCGCCGGCCAAGAAGACGGCGACGAAGTCCGCGCCGGCCAAGAAGGCGGCAACGAACATCGCGCCGCCCACGAAGGCCGCCACGAAGGCCCCGCCTGCGAAGAAGGCTCCCGCTAGCGCGCCGGGAACCCCTCCGGCCGCGGCACCGAAGACCATCTCCGTGCCCAAGGGTTCGGAGTGGACCAAGGCCGAACTCGCCGCGATCCGCCGCGACCTGGTCGGCGAACTGGACGAGATGCGCGCCGCCTACGACACGTCCCTGCGTGATCTGAACGATCTGCAGCAGTCGGGCACCGACGGCGCGGGCGACGACCAGGCCGACGCCGGCAGCAAGACCTTCGAGCGTGAGCAGGAGCAGTCGATCGCCGCGAACCGGATGGATCTGATGGTGCAGATCCAGCGCGCGGTCGAACGCATCGACGCAGGCACCTACGGCTACTGCGAGAGCTGCGGCAAGCCGATCCCGAAGGCCCGGCTCAAGGCCTTCCCGATGGCCACCCTCGATGTGAGCTGCAAGCAACGCGAGGAGCGTCGCTGACCGCGGTGGTTCGGCCTGAGCGATGATGGACGGGTGACCCCCGCCGACGAAGTCGACGCGCCGTTGCCCGTGCAGAGTCCGCCGCGCGCGCCGCGCCGTATCGCACTGTTCGCGGCGGTCGGGCTGCTCGTCGTGACGCTCGACATCGTGTCGAAGGTGCTCGTCGTGGCCAAGTTGGCGCCGGGTGACGAGAAGCGTCTGCTCGGCGGGGCCATCTACCTCGACATCGCTCGCAACTCCGGCGCCGCATTCTCACTCGGGACGGGCTTCACTGCGATCCTGAGCGTGGTCGCGATCGCCGTCGTCGTGGTCATCGTCCGCACGGCAAGCCGGCTGCACTCACGAGCGTGGGCGGTCGCACTCGGATTGATCCTCGGCGGGGCGATCGGCAACCTCATCGACCGCATCTTCCGCGCGCCCGGCGTCTTCCGTGGCCACGTCGTCGACTGGATCAGCCTGTTCGGCCCGTACGGCGCGCACTGGCCGATCTTCAACCTGGCCGACTCGGGCATCGTGTGTGGCGCTGTGCTCGCCGCCGGACTGAGCCTGTTCGGGATCTCTCTCGACGGTGCCCGCCACCGTGACTGAGTCCCGGCTACTGCCGGTGCCGGACGGTCTCGACGGATTGCGTCTGGATGTTGCGATCTCGCGGCTGCTCGGCTTCTCGCGCACGGCGGCCGCCGATCTGATCGACGCCGGGCACGTCAGTGTGGACGGGCGCACGCCGGCCCGCAGCGCCAAGGTGCACGGCGGGTCGATGCTCGAGGTCACCATCCCCGCGCCTGACGCGCCCGCCCTGGATCCGGAACCGGTCGACGGGTTGAGCGTCCTCTACGACGACGCCGACCTGCTCGTCGTCGACAAACCGGTCGGCGTGGCGGCACATCCGTCTCCCGGCTGGAGCGGGCCGACTGTCGTGCAGGGCCTTGCCGCCATGGGCTATCACCTGGCGAGCTCGGGCGCCGCGGAGCGGCAGGGCATCGTCCACCGCCTCGACGCAGGGACCACCGGGGTGATGGTGGTCGCCAAGAGCGAGCGGGCCTATTCGGCGCTCAAGCGCGCGTTCAAACAACGCACTGTCGACAAGCGGTACGCCGCGCTCGTCCAAGGTCATCCCGACCCGACCAGCGGCACGATCGACGCGCCGATCGACCGCCACCCCTCCGCCGACTACAAGTTCGCCGTCGTTGCGAACGGACGCCCCAGCGTCACCCACTACGAGACCGTCGAGGCGTTCCGTGCCGCGACGCTGCTCGACGTCCACCTCGAGACCGGACGCACACACCAGATCCGGGTGCACATGGCGGCGATCCGGCATCCGTGTGTGGGCGATCTGACCTACGGCGCCGATCCCACTCTGGCCAAGCGGCTCGGCCTGACCAGGCAGTGGCTGCACGCGCGCGAGCTCGGTTTCGAACATCCGGGCACCGGCGAGTGGCTCGTCGTTCACTCGCCGTTCCCGTCCGATCTGCAGCATGCTCTCGACGTTCTCAGTGACGAATCGTGAGCGCCGGGGGTAGGACGGTCGGTATGGGTGCGAAAAACGGTTCAGCCGGGTTGATCATCGCGTCCAACCGAGGACCGCTCACGGTGCAGGCGGTCGAGGACGATGACGACGAGATCCGTCGCGGCGGAGGCGGACTGGTCAGCGGCATGCAGGCGGCGCTCGCGTCGACACCGGGCGCGGTGTGGGTGTGCGCGGCGCTGAACGACCGCGAGCGCACCCTCGCGCGTCAAGCCGCCGGCGGGCGGCTGTCGGAATTGCCACAGGTCGCCGACGCGTTGCACGGCGACTTCGACGTGCACATGCTGCCCATCGACGCGCAGACCTTCCGTGCCGCCTACAACGGCATCGCGAACTCGACCTTGTGGTTCGTGTTGCACCAGTTGTTCGACCTGCCGACGCAGCCGGTGTTCGACGCGTCCTGGCGGCGGCAGTGGGCTGCCTACGTGCGCTACAACCAGGCGTTCGCCAACGCGATCGTCGAAGAGGCCGCCGACGGTGCCGCGGTGATGGTGCAGGACTACCACTTGTTCCTCGTGCCGCGGCTGCTGCGCCGCGCTCGTCCCGACCTGCGGATCGGATTCTTCACGCACACGCCGTGGGTGCCGTCGGACTACTTCACGACGTTGCCCGATGACGTCGCCTACGAGGTGGTCGACGGCATGCTCGGCGCCGACGTGATCGGCTTCCACACCCAGCGCTGGGCCGATCTGTTCGCGGCCTCCGCGCGCAGCGTGTGCGGTGCGGACTCCGCCGGCGTTCGGGTCTTCCCGCTCGGCACCGACGGCGACGAAATGCACAAGCTCGGCAACCGCCGCATCGTCGACAGCGCGATGCGCGTGCTCGACGACGTCGTCGGCGACCGCATCGTCATCGGCCGCGTCGACCGCACCGAGCTGTCGAAGAACGTGTGGCGTGGGCTGCTGAGCTACCGCGAACTGCTGCGCAAGTATCCGGAGTGGCGCGGGCGCGTGGTGCACTGCGTCTACGACAATCCCTCGCGCGAGGACCTGCCCGCCTACCGCGAGTACAGCGCGTCGCTGGAACGACTCGCCGCCGAGATCGACGACGAGTTCTCGACCGAGGACTGGACGCCGATCATCCTCGAGATCCAGGACGACTATCCGGCTGCGCTGGCCGCCCTGCGGCGCACCGACGTCGTGTTCGTGAACTCCGTGCGTGACGGGATGAACCTCGTCGTGCTCGAAGCGCTGGTGCTGTCCGAACGTGATCCGGCTGTCGTGATCTCGCGGGAGATGGGCGCCGTCGAGGTGCTCGGCGACGACGTGATCGCCGTCAACCCGTTCGACGTGTCCGCCGGCGCCGAGGCGCTGCACGCGGCGCTGTTGATGAGCGCGGACGAGCGGGCCGAACGCGCCGAACGGATGCGGGCCGCCGCGGTGCGGCTGCCCCCGACGGAGTGGTTCCGCGCGCAGCTCGACGCTCTGCCCGGCAAGAACGACTCAGCCGAGCAGTGAGCGCAGGAACGCCACGGCGTCGCCGGGCTCGGCGACGCTGACGTCGGCGGCGTCGGCCGCCTCGTCGACGCCGGACAGCCGCACGGCCACGCTGTACGCGTGCCGGCCGCGTTCGCGTTCGGCGCGCAGGTGTTCGAAGGCCGGGATGTCGCCGAGGTCGTCGCCGAGGTAGACGACGCCGTCGTGCCCGTCCGCGAGCCGCTCGATCGCACCCGCCTTGTCGTAACCGGGCAGTCGCAGTTCGAGCACGTCCCGGCCCGGGTGCACCTCGAGGCCCAGCTCGTCGGCGAGCGCGCTGACCGGCTGCTGCAGGGGAGCCAACGCGGCGTCCGGATCGGATGCCTGCCGGCCGTGGACGACGAGCGACAGACGCTTGTCCTCGATCCATACGGCGGGGTCGGCGCCGTCGAGCAACTTCGGCAGGCGCTGCTGCAGCGTGCGGATCTCGTCGGGGGTGTCGGGGGTTTCGAGCGCGCCGTCGTGCCACGTCTCGATGCCGTACACGCCGGCGACGATCACGCCGGGGACGCGGTCGAGCCCACCGAGCCGCACGACGGTCTCCGCGTCTCGTCCGGTGATGACCGCTACCTGCGCGCCCGCGCGGGCGAGGTCGGCGAGCACGTCGATCGCGCCGTCGACAGGCTGCGACTGCTGCGGATCGCGGACGAGCGGCGCGAGTGTGCCGTCGAAGTCGGTGGCCACCAGCACGTCCGGCATGAGGGTGCGCAGCGCGGCGGCGATCTCGGTCAGCTCCACCCGTCCATCCTGCCTTTCCCCGCTGGTGCTCGCTTCGACCCGTCCCGGACGACCACGAGCGGGGAAAGCCCCGGGTGTTTCCCCGCTGGTGATCGGTTCGGGACGTCCGGGGCGAGCACTGGCGGGGAAAGGGCGTCGGACGGTCGTCCGGTTCGGTGCTGCGCTGCTCGGCGGACTTGCCGGGATATCGTCAGGGCGTGAGACGAGCCGCAATCGGAGCGCTCGCCGTGTTGGCGGCGGGCGTGTTGACGGCCTGCGCCCAGACGCCCGCACACCAGACCGGCGGAGCACAGCATGCGGCGCAGCGCTCATCGCAGCACCAGGGCTCGGCTCGCGCAGCGGCGGTTGCGCCGCGACATGCGCCGGCCGTCGAGCGGGTGGTCGTCCGACCGAAGTTCAATCGGTGCGGCCACAACTCAGCGCCGCAGAAGGTCATCGTGAGCGTGCGGCGCCAGCATCTGTGGATGTGCGCCGGCCACCGGCTCGTGCGCCAGAGCGCGGTGACCACCGGCATGGTCGGGCAGTACACGAACACGCCGACCGGCAACTTCATGATCCAGGACCGCGTGCGCGACACGACGCTCACGCTCAACACCGGCGCGACCTACGCCGTGCGCTACTGGATCCCGTTCGAGGGCCCGTTGTTCGGGTTCCACGACGCGTCGTGGCAGACGTTCCCGTTCGGCAGCGCGAAGTACAAGACCGAGGGCTCGCACGGCTGCGTGCACATGCCGCTGGCGGCGATCGCGTTCCTGTACCGGTGGTCGGCGCGACCGACCGCGGTCCACATCTCCTGACGACCTGCGGCTCTACCCGAGGTCGAGAGACTCGCCGTCGGGCTTCATTCCTGCTGTCGGACCCCGGTGAGAAGATCGGTCTTCCGGCAGCAACGGTGGGAGCGATCCCCAGGGGAGCGACACAGCAGTGACCTCGGCGACGACCGACTCGTTCGTGCACCTGCACGTCCACACCGAGTACTCGATGCTCGACGGCGCGGCGCGGCTGAGCGAGTTGTTCGCCGAAACTGCTCGCATGGGCATGCCGGCCCTGGCGATGACCGACCACGGCAACGTGTTCGGCGCCTACGACTTCTACCGCAAGGCCACCGACGCGGGCGTCAAGCCGATCATCGGCATGGAGGCTTACGTCACCCCGAACACCCACCGCGGCGACCGCACCCGGGTGCGCTGGGCCGAGGGCGGCGAGAACGACGTCTCCGGCGGCGGCGCGTTCACCCACATGACACTGCTGGCCGAGTCCACGCAGGGCATGCACAACCTGTTCCGGCTGTCCTCGCGCAGCAGCCTCGAAGGCTTCTTCTACAAGCCGCGCGCCGACCGCGAGCTCCTCGCCGAGTACGCACCCGGGCTGATCGCGACGACGGGGTGCCCGTCCGGTGAGGTCCAGACCTGGCTGCGCATCGGCGACTACGCGAAGGCGCGCGCGAGTGCTGCCGAGTTCCAAGACATCTTCGGCAAGGAGAACTTCTTCGTCGAGTTGATGGACCACGACCTCGACATCGAGAAGAAGGTCCGGTCGGGGCTGCTGCAGCTGTCCAAGGATCTCGACATGCCGGTCATCGCGACCAACGACCTGCACTACACCCACCGTGAGGACGCCGACGCGCACGAGGTGCTGCTGTGCGTCCAGTCCGGTAAGACGATGGCCGACCCGAAGCGGTTCAAGCTCGAAGGTCACTCGTACTACCTCAAGAGCCCGGCCGAGATGCGCTCGTTGTGGGCCGACAAGCACGACATGCGCGAGGCGTGCGACAACACGCTGCTGATCGCCGAGCGCTGTGACGTGAAGTTCACCGAGGGCAACGGCACGTACATGTCGCGGTTCCCGGTGCCCGAGGGCGAGACCGAGCACTCGTGGTTCGAACGCGAGGTCGCGACCGGTCTCGGACGGCGCTTCCCGAACGGCATCCCGGCCGAGGTGCAGCGGCAGGCCGACTACGAGGTCGGCGTCATCGAGCAGATGAACTTCCCCGGCTACTTCCTCGTGGTCGCCGACTTCATCAACTGGGCCAAGGACAACGGCATTCGCGTCGGGCCGGGCCGCGGGTCGGGTGCGGGCTCGATGGTCGCCTACGCGATGCGCATCACCGACCTGAACCCGCTCGAGCACGGGCTGATCTTCGAGCGCTTCCTCAACCCCGACCGCGTGTCCATGCCCGACTTCGACATCGACTTCGACGAGCGTCGGCGCGGCGAGGTCATCCGCTACGTCACCGAGAAGTACGGCAGCGACCGCGTCGCGCAGATCGTCACCTACGGAACGATCAAGTCCAAGCAGGCCGTCAAGGACGCCGGACGTGTGCTCGGCTACCCGTTCTCGATGGGCGACCGCATCACCAAGGCGATGCCGGCCCCGGTCATGGGCAAGGACGTCCCGCTCAAGCTGATCTTCGACCCGTCCCACGACCGGTACAAGGAGGGCGGCGAGTTCCGCGCCCTGGTCGAGGCCGATCAAGAGGTCGCGAAGGTCGTCGAGACGGCCAAGGGGCTCGAGGGCCTCAAGCGGCAGTGGGGCGTGCACGCCGCGGGCGTGATCATGTCCTCCGACCCGCTGCTCGATCTCATCCCGATCATGAAGCGCGAGCAGGACGGCGCGGTCATCACGCAGTTCGACTACCCGGCGTGTGAGTCGCTCGGCCTGATCAAGATGGACTTCCTGGGGCTGCGCAACCTGACCGTCCTCGATGATGCGGTCGACAACATCCGCGCCAACCGCGGCGAGAACCTCGTCCTCGAAGAGCTCCCGCTCGACGACCTTGCCTCCTACGAACTGCTCGGCCGCGGCGATTCGTTGGGCGTCTTCCAGCTCGACGGCGGGCCGCTGCGGTCGCTGATGCGGCTGATGCATCCCGACAACTTCGAAGACATCTCCGCGCTCATCGCGCTCTACCGGCCGGGCCCGATGGGCGCCGACTCGCACACCAACTACGCGTTGCGCAAGATCGGCCGGCAGGACGTCACGCCGATCCACCCCGAGCTGGCCGAGTCCCTCGACGAGATCCTCTCGACCAGCTACGGCCTGATCATCTACCAAGAGCAGGTCATGGCCATCGCGCAGAAGGTGGCCGGCTTCTCACTCGGACAAGCAGACATTCTGCGTCGCGCGATGGGCAAGAAGAAGAAGTCCGAGCTGGACAAGCAGTACGAAGGCTTCGCCGCCGGCATGAAGGCCAACGGCTACTCCGACGGCTGCGTCAAGACGCTGTGGGACATCCTGCTGCCGTTCTCCGACTACGCGTTCAACAAGGCCCACTCGGCCGCGTACGGCGTCATCTCGTACTGGACGGCGTACCTCAAGGCGAACTATCCGGCCGAGTACATGGCCGCCTTGCTCACGTCCGTGAAGGACGACAAGGACAAGATGGCCGTCTACCTCGCCGAGTGCCGCCGCATGGGCATCCGGGTCCTGCCGCCGTGCGTGAACTCCAGCGATGCCAACTTCACTCCGGTCGGCACGGACATCCGGTTCGGCATGACCGCAGTGCGCAATGTCGGCGCAAACGTTGTGGCGTCGATCGTCGCGACCCGCACCGAGAAGGGCGAGTTCGCCGACTTCGCCGACTTCCTGCGCAAGGTCGAAGCCGTTGTCTGCAACAAGCGCACCATCGAAGCGCTGATCAAGGGCGGCGCGTTCGACTCGCTGCAACACACGCGGCGCGGGCTGATCAACGTCTACGAACCCGCGGTCGACGCGGTGCTCGACACCAAGCGCGCCGAGGCGATCGGCCAGTTCGACCTGTTCGGGTCGTTCGGGGACGAGGTTGCGGTCGAGTCGCCCGTCGACGTCTTCGCCGTGCGCGTCCCCGACGGTGAGTGGGACAAGAAGGTGCTGCTGCAGTTCGAGCGCGAGATGCTCGGCCTGTACGTGTCCGATCATCCGCTGTTCGGGCTCGAGCACGTCCTCGGCGCCGCGGCCGACGACTCGATCGCGAACGTGATGGCCGAGGCGAGCGAGGAGCCGAAGTCGATCACGCTCGCCGGCATCCTGTCCTCGGTGAACCGCCGCGTCACCAAGGCCGGCGCACCGTGGGCCAACGCCGTGCTCGAAGACCTCGAGGGCTCGATCGAGGTGATGTTCTTCCCGGCGACCTATGCCCAGGTGGCATTGACGATCACCGAAGACGCCGTCGTCTCGATCAAGGGCCGCACCGACGCCCGCGACGACACCGTGAAGCTGATCGCGTCCGACATCTCGATCCTGAACACCGACGTCGACGCCGCCCGCGGGCCGGTGGTCGTGACCATGCCGTTGGTGCGCTGCACGCCGCCGATGATCGAGCGCCTCACCGACGTGCTGGCGACACACCGTGGCACGACCGAGGTGCATCTGAAACTGACCGGCGGCCCCGAGCCGCGGGTGCTCAAGGTCGCCGATCAGTTCCGCGTCCAGGCCTCCGCCGCCCTGATGGGCGACCTGAAGGCCCTACTGGGTCCGAGCTCGGTCTCTGCCTGACATCATGTCGAGCGCTGGTAGGTCCGGAACGCGCGCGTCGCCGCCCAGGCCATGACGAGGGCGAGCAGCACGAGCCAGCCGAGGCGGGGGAGTGCGGCGCCCCAGTCCGGGTTCGCGCGGAGCGCCGACCGCGACGCGGTGACGGCCCAGTCGACCGGGTTGTACCGAGCGATGTGCTGCACCCAGCCCGGCGCGAGCGAGATCGCCATGATGGCGCCCGAGACGAACTGCAATGGCAACACGATGAACTGGCTGATGCCGATCAGGGCCTCCTGCTGACGCACGAGCAGTGCGATCGCGTTCGACAGGGACGCGATGATCACGGCGATGAGCACCGCCGCGAGTGAGGTGATCGCGATGCCGCTCACTCCACCGGGGAACCGAGCACCTGCCGCGTAGGCGATCCCGAACACGATCAGCGTCTGGAGCACGGTCGTGAGCGCCTGGTAGGCCAGCGATCCGATCATCAGCGCACCGCGCCGCACCGGCGAGGCGAGCAGCCGGTCCATCACGCCGAGGTTCATGTCCTCGATGTAGCTCGTCCCGGCCCAGCCGCTGGAGAACAACGCGGTCATCGTGATGACGCCGGGCGTGATGTATTCGAGGTAGGTCGTCCCGGCCGGGAAGCCGGGGATGTGCACGATCGAGCGGAACAGCGACCCGAACAGCAGCAGCCAGATCACCGGTTGCACGAGGCTGATCGCGAGATAGGCGGGCTGCCGGGTCAGCGTGCGCACGGAGCGCTTGGTGAGCAGATACGAGTCCGTGGTCAGCGCGGCCATCAGGCCACCTCCTGGTAACTGCGTCCGACGTGGCGCAGGTAGACGTCGTCGAGTGAGGGACGGGCGACGGTCACCGAGGCGACCGCGACGCCGGCGTCGTCGAGGGCGGCGAGCATGCCGGGCACTTCGCGCGCGCCGCTCCCGGCGCGGGCGTGCACGGCGGCGCCCTCGACGGTGACCTCGCGCAGCCCGAGCCGTTCGAGCGTGGCGTGCGCGACACCAGCTGCCGAGGCCTCGAAGAGGTCGACGTGCAGGGTGTCGCCGCGCAGTTCGCTCTTGAGCTGCTCGGGCGTGCCCTCCACGACGACGCGTCCGGCGTCGACGATCGCGAGCCGGTCGGCCAGATGGTCGGCCTCGTCGAGGTAGTGCGTGGTCAACAGCACCGTCATCTGCTCGGTGCCGGCCAGCGTGGCGATCTCGGTCCACAGCTGTGCGCGGGCTTCCGGGTCGAGACCGGTGGTCGGTTCGTCCAGGAAGAGCACCTGCGGACGCGCGACGAGCCCGATCGCCACGTCGAGCTTGCGGGCCATCCCGCCGCTGTAGGTCTTGGTCAGCCGGTCGGCGGCGCCGGTCAGGTCGAAGCGTTCGAGCAACTCGCTCGCCCGTGAGCGTGCCGCTGTCCGCGACAGGCCGTGGACGCGGGCTGCCATTTCCAGGTTCTCGCGAGCGGTGCCCATCGGGTCGGCCGACGACTTCTGAGACACCAGCCCGATCGCGCTGCGCACCCGTTCGGGCGAATGCCGCACGTCCAGACCGGCGACGGCGGCGTGACCGGCATCGGCGCGGGCGAGCGTGGTGAGAATCTTGACCGTCGTCGACTTTCCGGCGCCGTTGGGGCCGAGCAGGGCGAACACGGTGCCGGCCGCGACGTCGAGCGACAGCCCGTCGAGCGCGTGGACGGCGGGCGCGCCGCGCCCGCCCGGATAGGTCTTGACGAGATCGACCGCGGTGATGGCGGCCGTGGGTTGGGACATGGGGACTCCTCGAATGGGACGGGGAGTCGGGCCGCCAGCGCCTATCGTGTGAGTGCGCCTCGCAGGAGAGCCAACGGCTCGACTCGGGTGTACGGCCCCTGGCCGGTGTTGCCGCACCGGCCGGGGGTTCACGCCGTTCGGGCGTGTCTTGGTGCGTGTCTTAGTGCGTGTCGATCAGGACGCGGGCCTCCTCTCCGAGATGGCCGACCGGATCGGCCATGATCTGTTCGAAACTCATGCCGCCGGCGCGCAGTTCGTGCAGCTTGCGCCACACGGCCGTACCGCCGAACTCACCGCTGCGGATGCGGGCGACGAGGTCGGTGACGAAGACGAGTTCGGCCTCGAGCATCGCGGCCCGGAACGCGCTCTCGACCCAGAAGATCTCGGGCAGCCCGATCTCGGTGCCCACCTTGCCGCCCTCGGCCAGCGCGGCGAGTTCGCGCCGCAACGCGATGATGCGCTGGTCGAGCATGCGCACCACGTCGTCCGGCGGCAGTCCTGCCATCAGGGAGAGCCCGGCCTCGAGGGAGTGGTAGTCGCGCACCGGCGTCGCGAGCAGTTCCGAGAGCCAGTCCTCGAACTCGTCGATGCCGGCCTGGGTGATCTGGTAGACCGTGCGCTCCGGACGGCGCCCCTCGCGAGTTGTCTCCAGCGACGTGATCAGACCGTACTTGCGCAGCGACTCGACCACTGAGTACAGCGAGCCGTAGTTGAGCTTGATGCTCTGTTCCTTGCCCCGGGTGCGCAGCGTCGTCGAGATCTCGTACGGATGCATGGGGTGCTCGTGCAGGCACGACAGCACGGCCAGCGCCAGCGGATTGGACACCCGTCGCCTGCTCATCGAAGTACCTCCAGCTCGATTACTCGAAACAGAGTATTCGAGTTCAACGGGCTGCTGTCAAGCGCCGATTGCGTACTGTCGATCGGGTGGAGCCCGACCGTCCGGAGCCCGACCTCCCGGAACTGCTGCGCAAGCGATCGGCCAACGAGACGCCCGATCCCGAGGTGGGCCAGTTCCGGCCGGGCTCGGCTGCCAGCCAGTGGGGTCTGGCCCGCTACCTCGTCGGCCGCGCGATCACCGAATCGGTGGGCAGCGCGCTGCTGATCGTTGCCGTCGTCGTCCTCGTCCTTGCCGCCCTGGTCGAGTGGACGGTGCACTCGAGCGTGCTCGCCGTCCTGCTGGTGCTGGTCGCCGTGGGAGTGCTGGTCCTGCGCTGGGCGATGTTGGCGATCATCCGCCGGCTGACCGGCTTTCGCCGGTTCGGGCCGCTGGAGGAGCAGATGACCGCACTCGTGGACGACACCCGCGGCGACGTGTTGCGTGAGCTGCGTCGGCTCGGGCTGCCCGGCCACACGCTCACCCTGCCGCTGCTCGCCTTCCGCTTCCTCGGCCGCGAGCGGCGCAAGGACACGGTCGTGAAACTGCGCAAGTTCGACATCGACCGGGCCGTGCCGAAGGCGCGCGTCGACGAGATGTTCCTGTTGCTGCGGCAGGCCTTCAGCGGCGGCGCCGTACCGAACTCCGACTGGCAGACTGGGCGCCATGGTTGACCCTGCCGCGGCGGCGCCGGCACGTCCGGACGCCGATGGCGAGCGGCGGGCCCAGCTGCGTGCCGGCGGGCTCGTCGTGCTGGCGCTCGCGATCCTCGGCGCGGTACTCGGACTGGTGTGGCAGGCGTGGAGTCCGCCCGGCCCGGTCGGCGTTCGCCTGCCGGCCGGCATCGAGCCGGACGAGACCGAAGCCTGGGCGGCCGGCGACGGTCGCTACATGATCATCGCCGTTGCCGTCGGCGCGGTCGCGGCCGTCGTTGCCTGGTACCTGCCGGCGCTTCGTCGCGTCCGCGGGCCGTTCGTCGGCATCGCGCTCGCGATCGGTGCGCTCGCCGGCGCCGCGCTGACCGACCTGGTGGGCTGGGCCGTGCGCGGCGACGGCAACAACTATTCATGCGGCGCCGGGACGTGCATCGACCACCTGCCCCTGACCCTGCACATGCACGGTCTGTGGTTCCTCGAGGCGTTCATCGCCGTGCTCGGCTACGGACTGTTCGTCGCATTCGCCGTCGCCGACGACCTCGGCCGTCCCGACCCGTCGAGGACCCCGGCCGCACCGCCTGCCGGCGCAGAACCGGTCGCCAGCTCAGTTGGCCCGCAGCACGAGCCGCAGGACGGCCGGGGATACGGCGATGCTGCGGGTGTTCCGTAGCAGCACGACCTCACGGCGCAGGATCCGCTGTACGTGGAGCAGCCGCGCGGTCGCGGTTTCGTCCTCGAGCAGCTCTTGGTGGTCGCGCTGGGGCAGCGGCGCCTCGGTCGCCAGCTGGTACGACAGCAGGATCGCGTCGTCGTGGTAGGGCTGGGCACCTGCCGGTCGCTCGGCTGATTCGCCGGTCAGCGCGCCGATCAGCCGTCGGTACTCCATCGCCAGCGCCTGCGCCTGGGCGGGCAACTGTTCGGGCAGCTCGCCGGTGACCTCGTCGAGGAAGCTCACCTCGGCCTCGAGGTAGGGCGCCGCGGTGTCGACGATGCGCTCGATGCGGAACCGGCGACTGCCTCCCGTGAGCAGGTCGAAGGTGCCGTCGCGGTGCGGCTCGACCTCGAGGATCTCGGCCACCGTCCCGATGTCGGCCAGGCGCGGGTCGGCCTCGTCGAAGCCTGTGTCGACCTCCGGACCGGCCAGCAAGGCCGGAACACCGAAGCACCGCGGCCCGTCTTCGCGCGTCACGTCGCTGAGCAGGCGGACGTAGCGGGGCTCGAACACGTGCAGCGGCAGCGGACAGCCCGGCATCAGCACATGCCCCAGCGGGAACAGCGGGAGCAGCTGACCGGCCATGTCGCCCAACGTAGCCCGATCGGGTGACGACGAGGTCAGCTCAGGACGGGATCGCCTTGATGACGTGCAGCGGTGCGGGACGCGGGTGACGGATCCACTCGGCGAAGTCGGGGCCAGGCATCGGGCGTGCGATCGCGTAGCCCTGCACGACGTCACACCCGAGCTCGGCCAGCATGTCGACGATGTCGTCGGTCTCGGCGCCTTCGGCGACCACACGCAGTTCGAGCGCGGAGCACAGCGACGCGACGCCGGCGATCAACGCCCGGCTGGATTCGGGTGTCTCGGTCAGCCCGAGTACGAACGACCGGTCGATCTTGACCTCCTGCACGGACAATCGCTGCAGGTAGGACAGGCTCGAGTACCCGGTGCCGAAGTCGTCCAGGGAGATGCCGACTCCCTGCGCGGCGAGGTCGATCAGCACCTTCTGCTGGTGCTCGCTCACCAGGCTCGATTCGGTGATCTCGATGATCAGGCTGGACGGCGGCAGGCCGACCCGCCGCAGCGCCGAGGACACCTGTCGAGGCAGGTCCAGGTTGGCGGCGTTGCGCGCCGACAGGTTCACCGAAACGCTGATCGGCACGCCGCGGTCGTGCCAGCGCCGGCATTCGCGCAGCGCAGCGTCGAGCACGATCGGCATCAGGTCGTCGATCAGGCCGCTGGTCTCGAGCAGGGGGATGAACCGGTCGGGCGGCACGACGCCGAGCGTCGGGTGGTGCCAGCGCGAGAGCGCCTCGGCGCTGACGACCTGGCGGGTGGTCAGGTCGATCTGGGGCTGGAACAGCAGGCGGAACTGCTCGGGGTGCTCGCGCAGCGCGCTGCGCAGTTCGGCGAGCATGGCCAGATTCTCGACACGGCCGCGGTCCATGTCCTCGTGGTAGACGGCCACCTTCGGCTCGCCGGCGCTGTCGCCGGCCTTGGCCGTGTACATCGCGGTGTCCGCACGACGCAGCAGGTCGGTGCTCGACACGGCGCCGGGCTCGGCGAACGCGATGCCGATGCTGGCTTCCGCACTGACCTGAGCACCCTCGACGGTCACCGGCCGCGACAAAGCCAGTGCGATCCGGTCACCGACCGTGCGGGCGGCGCGTTCATTGTCGCCGCAGCCCGGCAGGTGCACCGCGAACTCGTCGCCACCGAAGCGCGCAACCGTTGCGTCGGTCGGGACGGCGTTGCGCAGCCGCTCGGCCACGACGCGCAGCAGGCGGTCGCCGGCGGCGTGGCCGAGCGCGTCGTTGACCTCCTTGAACCGGTCGAGGTCTAGCAGCAGCACCGCCGCGCCGTGCGGGTCGTCGGCGTGCTGGGTGATGCCGCGCGACAGGTGCGCACGGTTGGGCAGTCCGGTCAGGGCGTCGTGGTTGGCGTCGAAGGCGAGCCGTTCGACCATCTGCGCACTGCGTGCGGCCACGGCGAGGTGCCCGGTCAAGGTCTGCAGCAGGGCCAGGTCGTCACCGGTGAAGGTCGCGGTGTCGCCGAGGCGGTCGACGACGGTGATCGTCCCGGCGATGGCGCTGCCGGCCGGGAAGGCGACGAGCATCGCGTCGCGGTAGCCGCGCTGGGCGAGCCAGTCGACGACGGCCGGGTCGCGGTCGTTGCGCGATGCCAGGAGCGGCTGGTGCTGGGTCAGGGCTCGCAGCATCGCCCAGTCGGTGATCTGCCCGCCGCGGGTGTCGACGGCGAATCCGCCGTCGTCGGCAGCGAAGTGGGTCAGGGTGCGCGGGAGCGCGTCTGCCGAACCCGCGGTCTCGGCGATCGTCATCTCGACACGGCCCGCGCGCAGCAGGTTGCGGACGCGGTCGAGCAGTTGGTGCGCCGCCTCGGCAATGCTCTCGGCGCCCGTCCCGCCGGTGACGAACTCGTGGACGAGCTCGAGTGCGGCATGGCGGCGTCGCATGTGCAGGTAGCCGCGGTAGAGCATCGCAGCGGTCGCGGTGGTGACTGCGACGATCAGGGCACCGGCCGGGCCCTGATCGATGATCATGAGTCCGCCGACGGCGATGGCGACGCTGACTGCGGTCATCACCAGCGACGGAGCGAGCACGCCGACTGCGTCGCGCATCGAGACCGGGCCGTTGTGGATGCGGATCATCAACAGCACGAGGACGCTGATGAACTGGTCCACGACGACCATGACGCCGAGCACGGCCAGCACCGTGCGGAGGTCGAGCGAGGCCTGCCGGTGCACCAGCAGGTGCACGAGGGCGGTCGCGAGCGCAGCTTCGCACGCGAACGACGACACGTTGTAGAACAGCTTCGCCGGCGACTTGCGCTGATGGGCCAGCGCCGCGCCGGCACCGATCATGCGCGCGAACACGACGACCGGAACGGGAGCGAGCAGCGTTCCGAGCGCGAGGGCCGGGCCGCTGAGCGTGATCGTGTGGGCCTGCTTGCGGAACTCGATGAACATCGGCATCCGCTCGCCGATGCCGAACATCGCGGCGAGCCCGACGAACATGGCCCACGTCGGCAGGTTCCGGTCGAGCACGGCCGGGGCGCCGGCGTCCAGAGCGGTCACGCCGGCGGCAGCGGCCGCCAGCGCGATCGTCAGGGCGAGCGTGAGCCACTGCGCGCGCGAACGCGGGATCAGGGCCCACTGCCGGATGGTCATGTCGGTGTCCGAATCAGTCCAGGATCAGTTCCACTCGTCCGCCGACCAGGCGGTGCCGTCCCAGCGCGAGGTGTCCCAGCGCGCCGTATCCCAGCGGGACGTGTCCCAGCGCGAGGTGTCCCAGCGGGACGTGTCCCAGCGCGCGCCGTCCCACCGTGAGGTGTCCCAACGGGCCGTGTCCCAGCGCGAGGTGTCCCAGCCGCCGGTGCTCGCCCATGACGATCCTGTCCAGGTCGCGCCGTTCCACTCGCCGCCGTTCCAGGCGGTGAGGGTCGAAGAGGCCGCCCACCATGCCGCCGGGTTCCACGGGTCGCCCTGCACGTCGACCTCGCCCGTGATCGGGACGCCGTTCGGGTCGACGAGGTCGTCGCCCGCGCGGGCCGCCTCGATCGAGCCGTGCCCGTCGGAGGTCGGGAAGTTCTGCGTGTAGACCGAGGGCGGGAACAGCCGGCTCGTACCCGGGGTGGTCATGAGCTTGGCGAGCAGCATGGCCGCGGCGACGTTGAGCTGCCCGGCGCCCGCGGTCAACGGGGTGCTGTTCATGACCGGTGTCGCGCTCTGCGTGAGCACGTACTTGACCTGGTCGGGCGTCAGGTTCGGGTAGGCCTGCAGCAGCAGCGCCACCGCGCCCGAGGTGACGGCCGCGGCCTGGCTGGTGCCGCTGCCGCGGAACAGCCGCCCCGAGGCGTCGCCCGAGACCATGCCCTGCGGGAAGTTGCGGTCGACGTAGGAGCCCGGGTCGCGCAGAGAGACGATCGAGCGTCCCGGCGCGACGAGGTCGACGTGGCGCGCGGCGTTGCCCGAGCTGCTGAACGACGCGACGTGCGGGTAGGCCCAGCCGGCCAGCGAGTCCTTGCCGTCCGAGGCGCCGACGGCGAGGACGTAGGGGTCCATCGCCGGGTCGGTGAGCCGGTTGGCGGTGGGACCCTCGTTGCCGCCGGAGACGACCACGACGATGCCGTGGTGCCAGGCGTTCTCGACGGCCGCGGCCAGCGGGTCGGCCTGGTAGGGCTGCACCGAGTCGGTGCCGTAAGCGAGGTTGATGACTCGGATCGGCGTGCCGTCGGCGGTGAACGGGTGCTGCGTGACCCAGTCGAGCGCGGCGATGACCTGGCTGACGTCTGTGCTGCCGTCGGTGGTCGCGAGCTTGAGCGACTCGAGTTCGGCGTCGGGTGCGACGCCGAGCTGCACGGACGGGTTGAGGTTGAGCAGGGTCTGGCGGGTCAGGTCAGTCGGGTCGTGGGCGGCGATGATGCCGGCCATGAAGGTGCCGTGCCCGTTGGTGTCGTGATCGACCAGGTCGGGGTCGTTCGACTCGATGGACAGGTCGGGGCCGTAGGTGAGCTTGTTCGCGCCGTCCAGGCCGGGCACGTCGGCGGTGCCGGTGTCGAGCAGTGCGACACCGACACCCTGGCCGGTGACCTGGCGGTTGGCCGAGTCGCGGGTCCACCACACGGCGCGCGCGCCGATCGCGTTCTCGACCGTGTAGAGCGAGCCCGGGTCCTGGCCGGCCTGGTAGCCCTGGTTGCCGGCAACGGCCGCAGCATTGGCAGTCGCGTCACCCCAGGTGGTGCCGATCGGGCTGCTCAGCGCGTTGGTTGTGCTCGAGACCGTCGACGACACGGCCGATGTCGCGGTCGACACGGTGTTGGTGACCGCACCGGTCACGCCCGAGAGGGTCGAGGACAGTGTCGAGCCCAGCGATGACCCCGAGCCGGAAAGCAAGCCGGTGCTCGCGCTCGCCGGCGCGGCGCCGATGACGGCTGCGGCTGTGACCGACCCGAGGCCGAGCGCGAAGGCTGCGCCGGCACCGACCAATCGCCGTCCTCTGGACGCGGGGTCGGGCTGGTGGCGCGGTCGATCAACGGTCATACGAGTGCTCCTGCGGGGTATGAGACTCGGGACTTAACGTGAATCTTACAACAGGAGGCGCCCGAATGCGCGCCCAATGACCCTCATCGGCAGCCCGGGCCGATCCGTAAACTGAAATCCGTGATGCGTCAGCTCGACCTGCGATCGACCGCAGGTGCGGATCTTCGCCGCGTCCTGCCCCGCGCGGAGGTCGATGTGGCGGCCGCCCTGGCTGTCGTGAGCCCGCTCGTCGCCGATGTCGCGGCCCGCGGATATCCGGCCGTGCGTGAGGCCACGCTGCGCTTCGACGGGGTCGATGTCGCCACGCCGGCGGTGCCCGCCGCGGCGCTGGCCGAGGCGCTCGAGCGCCTGGATCCCGCGGTTCGCGCCGCGCTCGAGGAATCGATCCGGCGCGCCCGCATCGTCCACGAGGCCCAGCGCCGCGAGCAGGTCGAAGTCGACGTGGTCGCCGGCGGCACGGTCACCGAACGGTGGATCCCGGTCGGCCGGGTGGGTCTCTACGTGCCCGGCGGGCTGGCGGTCTACCCGTCCAGCGTCGTCATGAACGTGATCCCGGCCCAGGTCGCGGGAGTCGGTTCGATCGCGGTGTTCAGCCCGGCGCAGAAGGAATTCGAGGGCCGCCCGCACCCGGCGATCCTCGCGGCGTGCGCGTTGCTCGGCGTCGGGGAGGTTTACGCCGTCGGCGGCGCGCAGGCGGTCGCGCTCGCGGCTTACGGCGACCAGGGTCTCGGCATCGAACCGGTCGACGTGATCACCGGGCCGGGCAACATCTACGTCGCGGCGGCCAAGCGCCTGGTGCGGGGTGTGGTCGGCATCGACTCGGAGGCCGGGCCGACCGAGATCGCGATCCTCGCCGACGACACCGCCGACCCGGTCCACGTCGCCGCCGACCTCATCAGCCAGGCCGAGCACGACACCATGGCCGCGTCGGTGCTGGTCACCGACTCCGCTGCGTTGCTCGCCGCCGTCGACGTCGAGGTCGAGCGGCAGGTGGGTCTGACCAAGCACGTCGAGCGGGTCACCGCTGCGCTGTCGGGCACCCAGTCGGCGCTGTGCCTGGTCACCGATCTCGAGCAGGGCCTCGCTGTGGTCGACGCCTATGCCGCCGAGCACCTCGAAGTGATCACCGCCGACGCGCGGTCCTGGGCCGAGCGCGTGACCAATGCCGGCTGCATATTTGTCGGGCCGCACGCGCCGGTGTCGCTCGGTGACTACTGCGCGGGCTCGAATCACGTGCTGCCGACCGGTGGCACCGGCCGGCACTCGTCCGGATTGTCGGTGCAGTCGTTCCTGAAGGGCGTGCACCTGGTCGAGTACAACGCGGCGGCGTTGGCCGAGGTGGCGCCGCACGTGCTCGCGCTGTCGGCCGCCGAGGATCTCCCGGCCCACGGCGCCGCCGTCGCGGTTCGGCTCTCGTGAGCGACGCTTGCGGAGCGAACCAATGGGATCTCCCGAGCCGACAGGCGAGATTCGACCCGTGAGCGGGTCCGAGCGCAGCGAGCGGCCCACGAGCGAGTCGAAAGGCATCGACGACCTTCCTCTGCGCGATGAGCTGCGGGGGGAGCAGCCCTACGGTGCTCCGCAGCTCGACGTCGCGGTACAGCTCAACGTCAACGAGAACCCCTACCCGCCCGGCGACGAGGTCGTCGTCGATATCGCGGCCGCGGTCGCGGAGGCCGCGCGCTCGCTGAACCGCTACCCCGACCGCGACGCCGTCGCGTTACGCGCCGACCTGGCCTCCTACCTGAACGCCGACGGCGGCGACGCGTTGAGTGCAGCGAACGTATGGGCCGCGAACGGGTCGAACGAGGTGATGCTGCACCTGTTGCAGGCCTTCGCCGGGCCCGATCGCACCGTGGTGTCGTTCGCGCCGACGTATTCGATGTATCCGGAGTACGCCCGCGACACGCACTCGCGGTGGGTGATCGGGCGGCGTGCCGACGACTTCACGATCGACCTCGCCGAGGCGCGCGAGGTGATCGCCGAACACCAGCCGTCCGTCGTGCTGCTCGCGTCGCCGAACAACCCGACCGGGACGGCGTTGCCGCTCGCCGACATCGAGGCCCTGCTCGAGGTCGCGCCCGGAATGGTCGTGGTCGACGAGGCGTATGCCGAGTTCCGCCGCGCCGGTACACCGAGCGCGCTGGCGCTGCTGCCGCGGTATCCGCGGCTGGCGGTCACCCGAACCATGTCGAAGGCGTTCGCGCTGGCCGGTGGACGCCTCGGCTATCTCGCGGCGTCACCGGCCGTCGTGGACGCCTTGCGCATCGTCCGGTTGCCGTATCACCTGTCTGCGGTGTCGCAGACGGTCGCGCGCGTGGCGCTCGCACACTCGTCCGAACTGCTCGCCGCGGTCGACGAGCTGCGTTCCGAACGTGACCGCACGGTCGAGTGGTTGCGCTCGGTCGGCCTGCAGGCGGCAGACTCCGATGCGAACTTCGTCCTGTTCGGGACCTTCGATGATCGGCACGCCGTATGGCAGGGCCTGCTCGACCGGGGCGTGCTCATCCGGGAAACTGGACCGGACGGCTGGCTGCGGGTCTCGATCGGGACGCCCGCGGAGATGGCAGCGTTCCGATCCGCACTGCAGGAGGTCCGCTCATGACGCGAACGGGGCGTATCGAGCGCGCGACGCGCGAGACGAAGGTGCTCGTCACGATCGACCTCGACGGGCACGGCCACACGGACGTGTCGACCGGTGTCGGTTTCTACGACCACATGCTGACCTCGTTCGGCAAGCACGCGCTGTTCGACCTCACCGTCCAGGTCGAGGGTGACCTGCACATCGACGCGCACCACACCGTCGAAGACACCGCCATCGCCCTTGGTCAAGCGTTCGCGCAGGCCGTCGGCGACAAAGCAGGCACGCGCCGGTTCGGCGACGCGATGATCCCGATGGACGAGTGCCTCGTGCAGGCCGCGGTCGATCTGTCCGGCCGCCCGTACCTGGTGCACCGCGAGCCCGAGGGCGCGCCGCCGACGATCGGCCCCGACTACGCGACGACGCTGACCCGGCACGTGTTCGAGTCGTTCACCTACCACGCGGCGCTGGCTCTCCACGTCGTCGTCCACTCCGGACGCGACTGGCACCACGTGACCGAGGCGCAGTACAAAGCCGTCGCACGGGCCTTGCGCACAGCGGTCGAACTCGACCCGCGCGTCGACGGCGTGCCGTCCACGAAGGGCTCCCTATAAAGCGGGTCGTCGTCCTCGACTACGGATCGGGCAATCTCCGCTCTGCGCAGCGTGCCCTGGAACGAGTCGGGGCCGACGTGTCCGTGACGGCGTCGCCGTCCGAAGCGCTGGCCGCGGACGGGCTGGTCGTGCCGGGTGTGGGAGCCTTCGCGGCTTGCATGGCCGGGTTGGCCGCGGTCGACGGCGCGGCCACGATCGCGGCTCGGCTGGCCGCGATGCGCCCGCTGCTGGGGATCTGCGTCGGCATGCAGGTGCTGTTCGGTGCCGGGGTCGAACACGGGGTCGAGACCGCCGGCCTGGGCGTGCTGCCCGGACGCGTCGAGGCGCTCCAGGCACCGGTGCTGCCGCACATGGGCTGGAACACCGTCGAGGTGTGCACCGGCTCGAAGCTGTTCGCCGGCCTCGATGCGAGCACCCGGTTCTACTTCGTGCACTCCTACGCGGCCGGGCACACGTCCGGGCTCGTCTCGTACGCGACCCACGGCTCGCGCTTCGCCGCCGCGGTCGAGGACGGGCTGGTGTCGGCCACCCAGTTCCACCCGGAGAAATCCGGCGATGCCGGCGCGACCCTGCTCGAGAACTGGCTGGCCACCCTGTGACCCCGGGGACAGTGGTTAGTTCGGGCCGCAGTGGTCAGTTACAACTGACCACTGCGGCCGAAACTAACCACTCTCGGAACGGGCGGGTGCGGCGGTGAGTAAGGAGCGGGCGCGCGCCCGGGCGGTGCGCGAGGCTGCGGCCGCACAGCGCGCGGCCGCCGACCGTGAGCGCCGCGACAAGGACGCCGCCCGGCAGCGGCGCCGCGAACGACGTGACCTGGTGTGGCGGCGCAACAGGCTGTGGCAACACGGCTCCGGTTACCGCCGGCGCAAGGAGTCGATCGCCGCGCTGCTCACCCTCGACTTCGTCCTGCTGCTGCTCGCGTACCTGCTGACCAGTTCGTTCTCGGCGGTGCTGCTCGTGTTGCTCGTGCTCATCATCGCCACGCCCGCGCTGGCCATCCTGACCTCCGATCGGAACCGCAAATGACCCTGACTCTGCTTCCCGCGGTCGACGTGGCAGATGGTGCTGCCGTGCGTCTCGTGCAGGGTGAGGCGGGCTCGGAGACCTCCTACGGCGATCCGCTCGACGCCGCGCTCACCTGGCAACGCGACGGTGCCGAGTGGATCCACCTGGTCGATCTCGACGCCGCGTTCGGACGCGGCGACAACCGCGAACTGCTTGCCGGCGTCGTCGCGCGCCTCGACGTCGCGGTCGAGTTGTCCGGCGGGATCCGCGACGACGCGTCGCTGACCGCTGCACTGGCAACCGGCTGTGCGCGCGTCAATCTCGGTACGGCCGCGCTCGAATCGCCCGACTGGGTGCGCTCGGCGATCGCCGAGCACGGCGACAAGATCGCGGTCGGGCTCGACGTGCGCGGCACCACCCTCGCGGCCCGGGGCTGGACGCAGGACGGCGGCGATCTGTGGGAGACGATGGCGCGCCTCGACGCGGACGGCTGCGCCCGCTACGTCGTCACCGACGTGCGCCGCGACGGGACGCTGACCGGGCCGAACCTCGACCTGCTGCGCGACGTGTGCGCCCGTACCTCGGCCGCCGTCGTGGCCAGCGGCGGCGTGTCGTCGCTCGACGACCTGCGCGCGATCGCCGGCCTCGGAACCGTCGAAGGTGCCATCGTCGGCAAGGCGCTCTACGCCGGCGCGTTCACCCTTCCCGACGCGCTCCAGGCCGTTTCGTGAGCGTCGCCGTCCGTGTCATCCCGTGCCTCGATGTCGATGCCGGACGAGTGGTCAAGGGCGTGAACTTCGTCGGGCTGCGCGATGCAGGCGACCCCGTCGAGCTGGCCCGCCGCTACGACGAGCAGGGTGCTGACGAGCTCACCTTCCTCGACATCACCGCGTCCAGCGGCGAGCGTGAGACGACCTACGAGGTCGTGCGGCGCACCGCCGAGCAGGTGTTCATCCCACTCACCGTCGGTGGCGGAGTGCGCACAGTCGCCGACGTCGACGCGTTGTTGCGCGCCGGTGCAGACAAGGTGGGCGTCAACACCGCCGCCATCGCGCGTCCCGAACTGCTGGCAGAGATCGCCGAGCGGTTCGGAAGGCAGGTGCTGGTGCTGTCGGTCGACGCGCGCCGCGCGGACACCCCGTCCGGCTTCGAGGTCACCACGCACGGCGGGCGCCGAGGCACCGGCATCGACGCGGTCGCGTGGGCGCAGCAGGCCGCGGACCTGGGTGCGGGCGAGATCCTGCTCAACTCGATGGACGCCGACGGGACCAAGGACGGCTACGACCTGCCCCTGATCCGGCTCGTCCGCGCGGCAGTCACCGTTCCGGTGATCGCCAGCGGGGGAGCGGGCAAGGTCGCCGACTTCGCCCCCGCCGTGCAGGCAGGCGCGGACGCCGTCCTCGCCGCGAGCGTCTTCCACTTCGGCGAGCTCACGATCGGCGAGGTCAAGGACTCTCTGCGGGCTGCTGATCTCGAGGTCCGCTAGACCGGAACAGGACGACGGCGGCCACCGCGGTCAGTGCTTCGAGCGCCACGGTCGCGTTCAACACCGTGCGCGGATCGAACACCTCACCCAACGACCCACCGACCAGGACGCTGACGAGCAGCGCCGCGCTGCTGAGCGCGCCCATGAGGCTGAACACCCGGCCACGAAACTCACGTGGGGTCGCCGATTGCAGCAGCGTGATGAACGCGATGAAGGCGGCCATGCCGGGAAGCCCCAGCAGGATCTCGAGGATCAGGTAGTACCCGAACCACTCGGTGATGCTCGGGCCGTTCCAGATGAGGAGCTCGACCGCCGTGCTGGCGACCAAGCCGGCTTTGAGCAGCCACTCCGGGCGCAAGCGCGCGGCGTAGACCGCCAGCAGGATCCCGGCCGGCAGCGTCCCGATGACCTGGAAGCTGCGGAAGACGCCGACCGCGGCGCTGCCGCGATGTAGATCCTTCACGAAGAACGCGACGATCAGTGCGAGCGCGATGCCCTGGGCGAGCTGATTGAGGAGCACGAGTGCGAAGCAATTGCGCACCTCGCGGGTTCGTCGCACGAGTGCCAGACCCTCGCGCCAGCGCTGCAGGCGTCCCTTGCCGTCATCGGGCCCGACGCTGGCCGCGGTTGCGTCCGGGAACCGCACCGCGAGCAACAACGCGGACGCGACGAACGTCAGCGCATCGACCAGCACGACACCGTTGAGACCGACCGCGCCGAGCACGATCCCGCCCGCAGCCGCGCCGATGAATTTCGCGACGTCGCCCGCTGTCGTGACCACGGTGTTGGTGCGGACGAGCTCGTCGGGCGCGACGAGCGACGGGATCAGCGCGTTCTCGGCCGGTGAGGACACGGTCGAGACCGCCGACTGCACCCCGGACACGACATAGATCAGCCAGAGCTGACCGGTGCCGTCGACCGCGAGCAGCGGAAGCAGCAGCACCGCCTGGGCGACGTTCGCGACGACGAGCAGCACCCGCCGATCGAACTGATCGACGACGAGCCCCGCGAACTGGCCGAAAACGAGGGTGGCGAGCAGTTCGACGGTCATCGTCAGCGCCGAACTCAGGGTCGAACCGGTCAGACCGTAGACATAGATCGGCAGCGCGATCGCCAGCAGCCAGTCACCGGCGCCGGAGATCAGCCCCGCCGTGACCAGACGGAGTACGGACGGCCGCGCGATCGTCGCGAGCCGTCCGGTGATCGACACGTTCAGATCGCGATGTCCGCGTGGCGGACTCGCTCGACCGCCTCGGCCGAACCCTCGTAGTCGACGCGCGCGACTTGTTGACGGCCGAACGCGACCAGGGCGAGCTCCTCGGGCGCGCCGGTGACCGTCACCGCGGCGGCACCGCGTCCGACCGACACCTCGCCGTGGTCCGGCGACACCAGCCGTACCGGCACCGGCACAGACCGCAGGGTCAGCCGCGCGCCCAGCCGCAGCCGCGACCACACGGCGGCCTGTCGCTGGGCGGGCAGCACGCGCGGCACCCAGCCGTCCGCGGCCCGCCGGACGTCCTCGTGGTGAATGACGTACTCCAGCAGGTTCACCGCCTCGCGTGCCGGCGGGAAGGCGAACGGCGACCAGGGCGGCGGCCCGTCGGCGAACGCGGCCACCATCTCGCGGTAGGACGTCCGGGCGATGTAGGCGTCGAGCGCGCGCTGAGCGACCGCGTGGGCCCGTTCGGACGGCACCCGGCCGAGCACCTCTGTCAGCGAGCGCTCGCGGAGCACGAGGTGGGCCGCTAGCTGGGCCGCCGACCACTCGCCACACAGCGTCGGGGCCGTGGGTTCGGTGCTCCGCAGGGTTTCGGCGAGCTCGACTCGCTCTTGAAGCGCATGTCCGGGCATGGTCTGACTCTAGAATCCGCTCGTGCCCAGACGCGCAGACGATGACGACTTCGATCACGAAGCCCCGCCGGTAGTGATCGGCGCGGTCGCGGCCGGCGTCGCGCCGCTGCCCTTCCTCGCGGTCTACGCCGTGCTGTTCATCGCGCGCGGCACCGTGCACCCGGTGAGCCCGCCCGATGTCGGAAACAGCAAGACCGCCGAGCTCATCGCCGGTCTGATCGCGCTCGCGCTGTTCATCATCGGCTCGCTCGCGGCCTTCTGGCTGCTGGACGGGCGGCGGCGCTGGCTGTTCGTCGTCTGCCAGGCCGCGCTGCTGGGGACCTCGATCTATTTCATCGCCGACCGCACCACCGGCGCGGCTACGATCCCGATCCTGCTCGGCATCACCTCGCTGATCTCACTGGTGCTGTCGATGCTGCCGACCACCTGGGAACACCTGCGACAGGATGTGCCGCCGTGGCTGCGGCGCCGCCCCGGCGCCCCGTCCGCGCCCGGCGCGACACAGGAGCACATACCCTAGTCACAGCAAGTGCCCAGCCTCGACTCAGCGCGAGCCCTCAGTCTGAGTACAGCGAACGCTTACTGCGGATGCCCACGCTGGTTCGAGGAGAGAAGATGAGTGCAGCGATGACGACAGGAACGTCCACCAAACGCCGGGTCCTGGTTGTCGACGACGAAGAGAACGTGACCCACCTGGTGTCGTCCGCGTTGCGCTTCGACGGCTTCGAGACGCTTACTGCCGAGAATGGCAACGACGCGCTGTCCAAGATCGCCCAGTACGACCCGGATCTGATCGTGCTGGACGTGATGATGCCGGGACGTGACGGGTTCGGTGTGCTGCAGGAGTTGCGCGCCGCGGGATCACAGGTGCCGGTCATCTTCCTGACCGCGCGAGACACCGCGAGCGACCGTGTCGGCGGACTGCGTGCCGGCGCCGACGACTATGTCGTCAAGCCGTTCTCGATCGAAGAACTGCTCGCGCGGGTGCACGCCGTGCTGCGCCGCTCCGCGCCCGAAGAAGGACGCGACGGTGTTCTGCGCATCGCCGATCTGGAGCTGGACGAGAACAGCCACGAGGTTGCCCGCGCCGGCGTCGAGGTGCATCTGACCGCGACCGAGTTCGAGCTGCTGCGCTACCTCATGCGCAACGAGCGTGTCGTGCTGTCCAAGGCCCAGATCCTCGACCGAGTCTGGAAGTACGACTTCCAGGGCCAGTCGAACATCGTCGAGCTCTACATCGGTTACCTGCGCAAGAAGGTCGACTCGGTCGAGCCCAAGCTGATCCACACCATCCGCGGCGCGGGGTACGTGATCAAGGCCCCGCGCGTATGAATCCATGAGCGCGGCGCTGGTACCGCAAGCGCCGGTACCACAGCCGTCGCGCTCGCGCTGGCGCGGCGTGGTGCCACGCAGCCTCACCGCCCGGCTCGTCACCGGCGTCGTTGCGATGCTGGTCGTACTCGTCGCCGGCGTCGAGGTCAGCACCTACTTCGCCCTCGGGTCGTTCCTGGGCAACCGCCTGGATCAGCAGTTGACCTCGACGGCCAGTCAACCGCTGCGGCAGCTGTTCGGCACCGACAACTTCGGTCGCGTGCCGTCGGTCGCAGGACGTGTACCTGTGCGCCGTCAGCGTCGACGGCAAGCACATCTACCAAATCACCAATCTGCCTGCGGGCATCAAACAGATGAAGCTGATGGTTCGACGGGAAAGCAGCTCGCCGTTCTCACTCCCGGACATGCAGTCACGATTCACACCACGAAGAGCGAGGAGTTGCGGGTCGAGACCAGTGAGCCGATCAGCGCACCACTGGGCAACGGCTTCGCTCAGGTGATCCCGGTCATCGGTCTGTCCACGTCGGAGGAACACCGCACGTTGGCCACGGTCCTGAAGGACGAGCTGGTCATCGGCGCCGCCGCGATCGTGCTGGCCTTTCTTGCCAGCACGTATTGGGTGCGACTGAGCCTGCGGCGGCTCCGACAGGTCACGACGACGGCCAACGAGGTCGCCGCGGAACTGTCGCCGACCGGTGCCGGTCTGGACCGTCGCGTCGAGGTCGACGACGACGCGACCGAAGTCGGCCAGCTCGCCGAGTCGATGAACACCCTGCTGTCTGCCGTCGAGACGCAGTTTGCCGCGCGGCTGGAGAGCGAGGCGCGCCTGCGCCAGTTCCTCGCCGACGCCTCGCACGAGTTGCGCACGCCGCTCACGTCGATCCGCGGCTATGCCGAACTCGCGCGCATGCAGCGCGCGGCCGGTGAGGCGCACGACGACAACCTGTCGCGCATCGAGTCCGAGGGCACCCGGATGTCACGACTGGTCGAAGACCTGCTGATGCTCGCCCGCGGAGATCGCAGCGGAGAGCCGGTCGTCGAACTCATCGATGTCGCCGAGCTCGTCGACGATGCCGTCGCCGGAACCCGGGCCGCGTTCCCGGATCGTCAGATCGACGTCGAGAACTCTGCCGGACTGCACGTCGTCGGCGACCGCGACCAACTGCTGCGTGCGGTTCGCAACCTGTTGACCAACGCCGCCGTCCACACCGACTCCGAGCGCCCCATCCGAGCGACGTCCGCCCTGCACGACGACTCAGTCGTCATCCAGATCATCGACGGCGGCCCCGGTCTGCCGCCCGAAGAGGCCGCGCACGTCTTCGAGCGGTTCTGGCGCGCCGATAAGGCCCGCACGCGCGCACGCGGCGGCTCAGGGCTCGGCATGTCGATCGTGGCGTCGATCGTCGCGGCGAACGGGGGAGCGGTCTACTTCAACAGCTCGGTCGAGCACGGCAGCACCGCGACGATCACGCTGCCGGCAATCTCGGACTAGTTCTCAACAGTTGGGGGCGCTCCTACGTTGTAGGACATGTCACCGCCCGCGTTCGCTGACTTCGTCGGCACGCACCGCGGCGCGCTGTTGCGGTTCGCGATGGTCCTGACGGGCGACGCGCGCCTGACCGAGGACGTCGTCGCCGACGTCCTCGCGCGCGCCTACGAGCGGTGGGACCGAATCGCCGCCCTCGACCAGCCGCTCGCCTACGTCCGGCGCATGATCGTCAACGAGCACATCTCGGTCTGGCGTCGCTGGCGACGGGCTACTCCGTCCGGGCTCATCGATGCACTACCGCTCGACGGGGACGACCCGGCGGCCGACCTCGACCTGCGCGCCGAACTGGTTGCGCGCCTTTCCGGCCTGACCCGTAAACAGCGGGCGGTGATCGTGCTGCGCTACTACCTCGACTGGTCCGACACCGACATCGCGAGCACGCTCGGCTGCAGCGAAGGCACTGTGCGAACCCACGCGTCGCGCGCGCTCGCACAGCTACGGATCGACATCGCCGAAGCGAGGGAGCACCGGTAATGGCAACGATTCATGACCTGCGCGACGCCTTCGAACTGCTCGAGGAGCGCGCCCCGCGCACCATTCCCGAACGGACGCCACGGCAGCGGCGGGTGCTTCCGCTGCTCGCTGCATGCGTGCTCATCGCCGCCGTAGCTGTCGTACTGGTAGTCGCGCGGCCGCGGCATCATGCCGCCCCAAGCGGACGTGAATCGCCGTCGGCCCTGCGGACGGCAACCACGTGTTGTCCTCCACCGGCTCGCGACTTTCGAGTCACAGTGAACGGCAGGCTGCTTCACGCAGCGTCCGCCGTGCCCGTTCGGCACGGATCGTTGGTGCACTTTGCGGTCCGACTCGCGAACGTCGAAAAGCGATCTGTGCATGATGTTGAGGTCACGCTGGGCAAGCCAGGCGCGGTCTCGGGAACCTCGGTTGACGACTTCTGGACCGTCGCGCGCACGACCTCACTGGCTCCCGGACAGGTTCTACGTGGCTCGTGGCGAGCAACTGGGCGGTTCGCGTACGGCGCGGCCCCGGTCGCCATCTCCTATGCACAGGGTTCGGTGACCGAGTCTGTCGGCACCCTGCGTATCGCGGCGCATTGAGGCACGCTCCCGGCCATCAGCGACTGAGACGAGCTCGCGCGACCGCGTCGGCGATCGGCATCCGCGTGACCGGCCCGTGTCCGGGCAACACCAGGTCGGCCGCGAGCGGTTCGAGAGGATCGAGCGCCGCGATGACATCGCCGTGGTTGAACATGGCGGCGAGCACCTGTGGGCCCTGAAGCCGCGAGGTCGCATGGCCGGTGACGAGCCCGTCGCCCGTGATCACGGCCCCGGCGTCCGGCAGGAAATACGCCGTGTGTCCCGACGTGTGGCCGTGCGTCGCGATCGGGACGGGTGCGCCCGGCAGGTCGAGCGCGCCGGCGCGCGGAAACGGCTGCGCGTGCTGCAGCGACAGCGGCTTCGTCGCACCCTTGCGGCTGATCCGCAGGGCCCACGGCAACACACCGGGCCGGGCGATGTTGCGCAGGACGTCGGTGCGGCCGGCCTGTTCGAGCCGTTCTCGACGCGCATGTGCGACCTCGACGCCGTCAGTGAACAGCGGCACGCCGTATTGCTCGTGCAGCTGATTGATGGCACCCATGTGGTCGACGTGGGCATGGGTCAACAGCACTGCACGCACGTCTTCCGGACGCGATCCGATCTCCCTGATCGAGGCGAGCACGGCATCGGTGTCGCCGGGATATCCCGCGTCGACGAGGGTGACCTCGTTGTCGGCGCGAAGCAGGAACCAGTTGACGTCGGTGCCCTGCACTGCGAACACATCGCGGGTGACCTCGGTGACCTCCATGTACCGAACCGTAAGGAGCTTGGCGCGGTTCGGCACAATCGGGGGATGCCGCCGCGCGCCCCGTCCGAGCTCGACCCGGCGATCGCCGCACGCCTCAAGCGCGACGACGCCGGCCTGATCGCCGCGGTCGTGCAGCAGCACGACACCGGCGAGGTCCTGATGGTCGGCTGGATGGACGACGAGGCGCTGCATCGCACGCTGACCACCGGACGGGCGACCTACTGGTCGCGCTCGCGTCAGCAGTACTGGGTCAAGGGCGAGACGTCGGGCAATGTGCAGCACGTTAAGTCGGTCGCGCTCGACTGCGACGCCGACGCCGTCCTCGTGAAGGTCGACCAGGTCGGCGCAGCGTGCCACACCGGCGCGCACACGTGCTTCGATCGCGACGTGATTGCATGACATCCGGATGATCACCCGCGCCGATCTCGACGAGTTCAAGCACACGCATCGCCTCGTCCCGATCACCCGCACGCTGTTCGCCGATACCGAGACGCCGGTCGGCGTGTACCGCAAGCTCTCCGGTGGCCGGCCGGGCACGTTCCTGCTCGAGTCCGCCGAGCCCGGCCGGTCGTTCAGCCGCTGGTCGTTCATCGGGGTGCGCGCCTGCGCCACCCTCAGCGCCCACGGTGACGACGCGGTATGGACGGGCGAGGTACCGGCCGGCCTGCCGACGCACGGCAATCCGCTCACCGTGCTCGCGCAATCGTGGCGCGCCGTGCGCTCGCCGCGGCTGCCAGGCCTGCCGCCGCTCGCGGGCGGGTTCGTCGGCTACCTCGGCTACGACGTCGTGCGCCACCTCGAACCACTGCCGTCCGTCGCGCGCGACGACCTGGGGCTGCCCCAACTGACGATGCTGCTCGTCACCGATCTCGCAGCGTTCGACCACCACGAGTGCAGCGTCGTGCTGATCGCGAACGCGGTCATCGCGCCCGACATGACCACTGCCCAGCTTGACGACGCGTATGACGACGCGATCGACCGACTCGACAGCATGCAGGCCGACCTCGCCACTCCCACGCCGCCCTCGCTGTCGACGGTGGTCCGCACGGTGGCCCCGGGCGAGCCCAAGTCGACGTGCGCACCGGGCGAGTACCAGGAGATGGTGCGGCGCTGCATCGAATACGTGCGAGCGGGCGAGGTGTTCCAGATCCTGCCCGGACAGCGCTTCCAGGTCGACACCGCGGCTGATCCGTTGGACGTGTACCGCGTGCTGCGCACGCTCAATCCCTCGCCGTACATGTACTTCCTGCACCTGGACGGGCTCGACCTCGTCGGGTGCAGTCCTGAGGCGTTGGTGACCGTGCACGGACGCGAGGCGACCATTCACCCGATCGCCGGCACCCGCAAGCGTGGCGACACCGCCGAGCGCGATGCCGAGTTGATCGCCGAGCTGCTCAGCGACCCGAAGGAGCGCGCCGAACACGTCATGCTCGTCGATCTCGCCCGCAACGATCTGGGGCGCGTGTGCACTCCGGGATCGGTGAACGTCGTCGAGTTCGGCGTCGTCGAGAAGTACAGCAATGTCTCGCACATCGTCTCGACGGTGACCGGCGAAGTGCGCCCTGACCTCGACGCGTTCGACGTGTTCGTCTCGGCCTTCCCGCACGGCACCGTGACCGGCGCGCCGAAGGTGCGTGCGATGCAACTCATCGACGAGCTCGAACCGGTGCGTCGCGGCATCTACAGCGGCGCGCTCGGCTATCTCGATCCGGCCGGCGACATCGACATGGCCATCTGCTTCCGCACCGCGGTCATGGTCGGCGGCACCGCCTACGTCCAAGCCGGTGCCGGCGTCGTGGCAGACAGCAAGCCCGAGCTCGAAGAACTCGAGACGCGCAACAAAGCCCGCGCCGTGCTGCAGGCGATTGCGACCGCAGAGACGTTGCGTCCCGTCCAGCGATGAAGATCTTCGCCGCGGCCTTGCTCGCGCAAATCATCGGCGCCGCTGCGGTGTTGCTCATCGCGACCCGCGAGTGGCAGACGATCACGACGGTGCGGCCCCATCCGTTCACCGACGACGTCGTCGGTGTCTCCGGCCGGACCGTCGACGGCGCAGTCACCGCGCTCGCACTCGTCGCACTCGCCGGCGTCGTCGCGATCATCGCGACGAAGGGCATGGCGCGCCGGGTGATCGGCGCGCTCGTCGCGGCAAGCGGCCTCGGGCTCGTGTGGCGCATCGTCACTGCGATCCCTGCAGTCGATGCCGCGCGTGCGCGCGACCTCGTGCGAGCCGCCCACCCGCAGGTCGCCGGAACCATGCACGTCACGACGCATGTGGTGTGGGGCCTGCTGTCGCTCGCCGGCGCTGTTCTCGTGATCGCCGCGGGACTGGTGACCGCGGTGCGCGGCGGCCAGTGGGCCGGTATGTCCGCCCGCTACAGCCGCACCGAGGTCGACCCCGAACAGGCTCGTGCGCGCGCGGATGCGTCCCTGTGGACCGCTCTCGAACGCGGCGACGATCCGACCGAGCACGACCCACGGGAGGCGCGTTGAGGCGCGGCGGTTAAGCTCGTATCGGACGGAACAACCGCCGAACTGTCCTGCTGCGGAGGGTTGACATCGTGGGCGACATGCCTGGCAGCGCGTCTGACAACGTGCTTGCCGAGATCGTCGCCGGTGTCCGCGAGGACGTCGCCGCTCGCGAGGCGGCGCTGCCGCTCGACGAGGTCAAGGCCCGCGCAGCCGCTGCGCGACCTGCGATCGACGGACTCGCTGCGCTGCGTGCGCCAGGGGTCGGCGTGATCGCCGAGGTCAAGCGCCGCAGCCCGTCCAAGGGTGCGCTGGCAACAATCGGCGACCCGGCCGCGCTCGCCGTCGAATACGAATCCGGCGGCGCCCGGATGATCAGCGTCCTCACCGAAGAACGCCGCTTCGGCGGGTCGCTCGCCGATCTCGACGCGGTGCGCGCGCGGGTGCAGGTTCCGGTGCTGCGCAAGGACTTCGTCATCAGCTCGTACCAAGTGCATGAGGCACGTGCCCACGGCGCGGACGTATTGCTGCTGATCGTCGCCGCGTTGGAACAGAACGCGTTGGTGGGGCTGCGCGAACGCATCGAGTCGCTCGGCATGACTGCACTCGTCGAGGTGCACACCGAGGACGAAGCCTCGCGCGCCATCGATGCCGGCGCGCAGGTGATCGGCGTGAACGCCCGCAACCTGAAGACCCTCGAGGTCGACCGCTCGACCTTCGAGCGCATCGCTCCCGGGCTCCCGAGTGACGTCGTCAAGATCGCAGAATCGGGTGTGCGCGGCCCGCTCGACCTCATCGAGTACGCCGCCGCCGGAGCCGACGCCGTCCTGGTCGGCGAGAATCTCGTCACCACCTCCGACCCGCGCCACGCGGTCGCCGAGCTCGTGACTGCCGGCGCCCATCCGGCGACTCCGCGTCGCGCCCGCTGATCGCGATGAACCCCGATCCGCGCGATTCGACCAGCACGCGCGACCCGGACACCCAGCCGCTTCGCGCGGTCGGAACCGGCGAACGGCAGCGCGCGGCGATCGTGCTCGGTGTCATTGCGATCGTCGCGCTGATCATCGTCGGCATCATGGTCGCCGTCCTCGGCTCGAACAACGGCACGACCACGAACACCAACGGCAGCCCGAAGGGCCCGGCGGTCACGTACACCGGAGGGTCTGGGCCGAGCACGGCGCCGTCGGGATCGCAGACGCGACCCCAGAGGCATCACCGCAGCGGGCCGCCGGCCCGTCCGAACAACGCGCCGGTGTCGTGCCCGACCTCCGCGCCCTGCGATCTGCCCGACGACGTGGGCAATGCCGTCCAAGCGCTCAATGCCTACCGCACGCAGCACGGCAAGCCGGCCGTGCACGGCGCGGTGACCCAGGCTGCGCGCACGTGTGCGGTCAGCAGCGGCAACACGTGCCCGAACGGCTTCTACTGGGAGCCGGTCGGGCGCAGCGGACGACAGGTGATCCAGAAGATCGCTGCCAACGGCGGCGACAGCTGGCTGCTCGACAGCCGAATGACCGCGGTGCAGGTCGGCTGGGCCTACATCCCGTCCTCGAGGAGTTTCGAGTGCGCGCTCGTGTCCAACGCGCCCTGAGCCGCTAGTGCTCGGCCTGCGCGCGGAACGTGCGCGTCACCGCGCCGGTCTGCGCGAGCGACGGACCCAGGTCGGGGTCGAACAGCATGACCACGCCGAGCGTGTCGGAGTCGGCCCACACCCCGACGGTTGCGTCGACGCCGCCGAAATGCACTGCGCTGCACCGCAGTGATCCGCCGAGCGGGCCGGAGTCGACCGCGATCGAGTTGATCGTGGGCCCGGCTCCGGCGAGCACCTGCTCGGTGACCTGCGCAGCACTCTCGCTGCGCAACTGACGCCCGATCGTCGGGCTGTCGGTCGCGTCGAACCCGACGAACAACGCGGTCGGCGCCCCTTGCACCCCGCGGGAGTAGATCGCGATCTTCGCCTTTGCGAGGTCGGAGTTCGGGATCGATCCGAAGGTGCCGTTGGTGCCGAAGATCGTGCTGATGTGACTGCCGCTGACAGTCGACACCCGGACGTACGGCCCTGCGGTGTCAGGCAGGCTCAAGGTCCGATGTGCCGGTCCGGAGGCGCCGACGGTCAACGCGGCGACGATCGCGACCAGTGCCAGACCGACGCCCACGACGACGGCGACCGTGCGCCGCCGGGCCGCGCGGTCACCCCGGCGCGGCGGCGTCGGCACCCAGCCCTGTCCCGCCGTCCAGGCCGCGGGGGGTGCTGCGGGCATCGGCTGCATCGGCAGCACCGGCAGGACCGGTTGCATCGGCGAGGCGGAATAGGTCGTGCGGCCGAGCACGGCGATCTCGTTCAGCGGCGCGGTTCGCAGCCCCGGTGGGGCGAACGGTTGCGGTGGTTCGTAGGGCGCTTGCGGCGTCTGCCCCTGCGCACCGTCGTCCACGTGTCAACGGTAGCGGCCGTACGTCGTGGGTTCTCGTGGAACCGGCACGCTTTCCAGCCGATTTCGAGGGTTACTAGACTTCGACGCATGCAGGTGAGCCGGAACGGGCGATGGCAGGCGTGACGATCCGTCACCCCGTCGTCCCCTCTCACCTGTCTGGAGCTCCGGTATGACCGACTCTGCTGTCTCTGCAAATGTCTCCGAAACCCGCGCTGCTGTCCCTGACCTGTCCGGTCACTTCGGCCGTTACGGCGGCCGCTTCGTCCCCGAGGCGCTTGTCGCGGCGATCGACGAGCTCACCGCCGCGTTCCACGAAACGCAGGCCGATCCGGCGTTCCGCGCCGAGTTGCAGGCGCTGCACCGCGACTACACCGGACGGCCGTCGCCGATCACCGACGTCCCCAAGTTCTCGAAAGAGGCCGGGGGAGCGCGGGTCATCCTCAAGCGCGAGGACCTGAACCACACCGGCTCGCACAAGATCAACAACGTGCTCGGGCAGGCGCTGCTCACACGCCACATCGGCAAGAAGCGGGTCATCGCCGAGACCGGCGCCGGCCAGCACGGTGTCGCAACCGCCACGGCTGCCGCCCTGCTGGGCCTCGACTGCGTCGTGTACATGGGCGAGGAGGACACCCGGCGTCAGGCCCTCAACGTCGCCCGCATGCGCCTGCTCGGCGCCGAGGTGATCCCGGTGACCACGGGCTCGCGCACGCTCAAGGACGCGATCAACGAGGCGATGCGCGACTGGGTCACCAACGTCGACACCACCAACTACGTGTTCGGCACAGTGGCCGGTCCGCACCCGTTCCCGCTGATGGTGCGCGAGTACCAGCGTGTGATCGGGGACGAGGCGCGCGCTCAAGTGCTCGAGCGCTGCGGACGGCTGCCCGACGTGGTCGCCGCGTGCGTGGGCGGCGGGTCGAATGCGATCGGGATCTTCACCGCGTTCGTCCCCGATGCCGACGTTCGGCTGGTCGGCTTCGAGGCGGGCGGCGACGGCGTCGAGACCGGGCGCCATGCCGCGTCGATCACCGGCGGGCTGCCGGGCGTGCTGCACGGCGCGCGCTCGTACCTGCTGCAGGACGAGAACGGGCAGACGGTCGAGTCGCATTCGATCTCGGCCGGGCTCGACTACCCGGGCGTGGGCCCGGAGCACTCGTACCTCCACGACATCGGCCGTGCCGAGTACCGCCCGATCACCGACAAGCAGGCGATGGACGCCTTCGCCTTGCTCTCGCGGTCGGAGGGGATCATCCCGGCGATCGAGTCGGCGCACGCGCTCGCGGGCGCGCTCGATCTCGGCCGCGAGCTCGGCCCGGACGCGATCATCCTCGTCAATCTGTCCGGACGTGGTGACAAGGATGTCGAGACGGCGACCAAGTACTTCGGGATGCAACTCGAACGCGAGCTCGACGAGCCTGCGTCGAAGCACAATCCGGAGACCGTCGCGTGAGCGCCGTGTCGGACGTCCTGGCCAAGTGCCGCGCGGACAACCGCGCTGCGCTGATCGGCTACCTGCCGGTCGGCTTCCCCTCGGTCGAGGTGTCGATCGACGCGCTGCGTGCGCTCGTCGAGGGCGGTTGCGACATCGTCGAGGTCGGCGTGCCGTACAGCGACCCGGTGATGGACGGGCCGACGATCCAGCGCGCGACCGAAGCCGCGGTTCGGGCCGGCGTCGGTTTGCGCGATGTGTTCGGCGCGGTGCGTGCGGTTGTCGACGCGGGCGCGGCTGCGGTCACGATGGGGTACTGGAACCAGGTCGAGCGATTCGGCGTATCCGCTTATGCCGCAGCACTTTCTGACGCCGGGGGTTCGGGAGCGATCACGCCCGACCTGATCCCCGAAGAGGCCGGCGAGTGGATCACGGCGAGCGACGAGCACGATCTCGATCGCATCTTCCTGATCGCGCCGTCGTCGACCGACGCGCGCATCGTCTCGACGGCCGCGGCCTCGCGCGGATTCGTCTATGCCGCCGCGGTCATGGGCGTGACCGGCGCTCGCGATTCGGTCGGCGATGCCGCGGCGAATCTCGTCGAGCGCGTGCGCACGCTCGCCCCGGACACCGCTGTGTGCGTCGGGCTGGGCGTGTCGACCGGCCCGCAGGCGGCGCAGGTCGCGAACTTTGCCGACGGCGTGATCGTCGGCTCGGCACTGGTGCGCCGCTTGCTCGACTCGCCGGACTCGTCCGGGGTCGATGCGGTGCGTGAGCTGGCGGCCGAACTGGCGCAAGGCGTCCGCCGGCGTTGAGGATCTCGGGCAGCCGCTGCGTGCTGCGGGATTGGACACCCGGCGATGTCGGGGTCTACCGCGAGTGGTTGCGACCCGAGCACGACTGGCACGACACCAACGGGCCGTACTTCGGCCGCCCGAACGACGCCGAGGCCGATCGGGCCGCCGCGCGGGCCCGCGAGATGTTGTTCGCGCCGCCGACCCCGCGCACGATGCTGGTCGTCTGCACTCCCGACGACGACCAGCTGATCGGCATGGTCAATTGGTACTGGGAGTGCCGCGAAACCGACTGGCGCCGGGTCGGCATCGGCATCTACGAACCGACCGCACGCGGCCGCGGGATCGGCACCGAGGCGCTGCGGCTGTGGACCACCTACCTGTTCGAGACGACCGACGCGCTGCGGCTGGATCTGTCGACCTACTCGGGCAATCCGGCGATGTGCCGCGCCGCCGAAACCGCTGGTTACGTGCTCGAGGGACGGCTGCGCAACGCGCGACGCTGGAGCGGCGGCGTCCATGACGCGATGATCTATGCCGCGCATCGGGACGAGTGGAAGTAGCAAGGGTGCATCCACGGATCCCAGCCACTGACGTGAGTTGATCGAAACGAAAGACAAGGAACAAAGACCGCAGCGACGGGAGTCGCGCGGGAGTCGAGTTGCGTTCTTCGGTCCGGTCCGAACGTAGTGAGAGACCGGGTAGTCCTCGCTGGTAGGTGCGGTTGCGCTGGAAGGCATGCTTCAGCCGCGGGATTCAGTTCGGGACAGTCGTGCATGGTGTTGCGTCGTGGTCGCTGTGCCGGGTCGACCCAGGCAGGGGGCACCCAGTGGGGTAGGTCGTTGAGCATGATCGAGGACCAGCCCATCTGTTCGAACATGGCGTGGTTTTGCCGGCAGACCAGGGTGCCGTCGTCGACGCGGGTGCGTTTGGTCTTGGCAAAATCCGTCACGTGGTGTGCCTGGGTCCACGACAAGGGCGCATCACAGCCCGGGATAGCTGCAGCCTTTGTCTCGGGCGAACATGGCTAGGCGTTGTTGTTCGGTGAACAACCGGTGCTGGTCGGAATACGCGGTGATCGACTTCGTCTTCGAGAGCAGCACCAGGATCGCCTTCGCTTTGGGATCGAGCCACCGGTCGGCCACTGCGGTCGGGACCGCGTAGCCGTGGCTGGTGTGCACGATGCCGGTGCCGTCGGCGAACTCGCCCACGGTCGCGGTCAGCACCAGGGTGGTGGCACAGCCGTTCGCTGTGGGCAGCGAGCCGGAGCTGTAGAGAATTTTGAAGGCGCCGAGCAGCGCGTCGTGGCGGCGCTGACCGGGCGTGCGCGGGTCACGCTCACCATCGGGACCCTGGTGCGGTTTGCCGAGGGTGTCGAACAGGGTCTCGAGGTACTCGGCCGCCTCGCAGGTCAGTTCACCGGCGATCGAGGCTGACCCGTCCGCACGGCGGCGCAGCGATCAGTGTGCGGCGCCGGTGCGCGGCCTCGATGTCACGAAACGCCCCGTCTTGATCGATGCGGGCGTACAGGCCGTTCGCGAACCTGGCCAGCAAGTCCGGGTCGTGGTCACGGGCGAAGTCGAGCAGCGCGGTCTCGATACATTGGCGCTGACTGGTCGGCGAGCAGATCGTCGATCTTGTCCGTCATCGCTACGACCGTGGCCGCGGCCCGGGTCGAGATCGCCCCCTCGGCCAGCGCGGCCGCGGTCTGCGGGTGCTGCGGTTCGACCGTCTCGCCGGTCAGCGTGCGCCGCGGCGTGACCGCCGCCGCCAGCCGCACCCGCCCGGCCGCATCACGCGCACCGATCCGCAGCGCGTCACGCAGCAACACCGCCGTGTTCTTCGCGCCCAGATCGAACGCGAGCCCCTCGGCCTCGACCTGGGCGATCAGGCTCAGCTGTTCGACCTCGATCGACTGCTTCGAAGCCTCCAGTTCGCGCAGCCGATCCAGCACTGCCGTGCCGGTCAACGATGCTGCGCTCACATGTTCGATTCTATCTCTTCCGAGGAAGAAACACCAGAGCTGCGGAGGAGAATCCGCACAAATATATGAAGATTCTCGCTTCATAGCTGTCCACGGGTCGCCTGTCGGCGGACCGTCCCCGAGCGATCTGAGGATCAGCATCGACCAACTCGTCACAAACGCAGCCGTGGCTGCGTCCTATGGACATGGAAACGACAAACGGGCCGCGGGCGAGGACGCTTGCCTTCCAAGGTCTGGCCAACACGATCGTGCGCACGCTGTTGCGGGTTCCGCTGCTGGGCCGCGTGGTCGGATCCCGACTCATGACGATCTACGTCGTCGGACGCAAGTCGGGACGCACCTACCGCGTCCCGGTCGCGTACACCCGCGACGGCGACGCCTTGGTCGTCGGGACATCGTTCGGCTGGAGCCGCAACCTGCGCAGCGGCGAGACCGTGTCCGTCCGGCTCGCGGGCAAGATGCGCGAGGCCGATGTGCAGGTGATCGCCGACGAGGACGGCGTCCTCGCCCAGTACGCACTGATGTGCCGCGACAACAAGCAGTTCGCGAAGTTCAACAGGATCGGTTTCGACGAGCGGGGCGAGCCGCTGGTTGCCGATATGAAAGCGGGCTGGGCCGCCGGAGCTCGCGCCTTTCGGCTAGTGCCGCACTGACGGGCTGGTCAAGCGGACCCGCCGACCCGCGACCCGGTGCGCGGCGTCCATCCACGTCCACGCGCCGGCGATCGTGAACGGCAGCGCGAGCAGGATCAACCAGCCGAGCACGCCCTCTGCGTGTGTCATCGACAACAGCGTGAGCCCGAGCATCCACGCCGGCGCGAGCGCAGCCAGGAACAGTGCGGTGGTCGCGTACCACGCACGGTGAACACGCAGGGCGTCGCGATAGTCAGCCCGGGTCGTGAAGCTCACGCGACCATCGTGGCACCGCGATTGCCGCCTTGCTACCGAGTTCTCGCAAAGCGATATCGGGGTGTGACCGGGCGTCCGACCGGCCGGGGATCGAACATTCCGGGCAACCGAAACGATCAGGGAATGATCAACAACTTCCCGGTCGTCGCGCGGCCCTCCAGGGCGCGGTAGGCGTCGGCGGCCCGGTCCAGCGGGTACGTGCCGCCGATCTCGAGCTGGAGCGAACCGTCGGCGATCGCACCCAGGATCTCGCCCGAACGCCACAACAACTCGTCCCGCTCGGCGGTGTAGTGGGCCAGCGTGGGACGGGTGAGGAACAGCGAACCGCCGGAGTTGAGCCGCTGCGGGTCGACCGGCGGCACCGGTCCGCTCGCGGCACCGAACAGGGCCAACATCCCGCGCCGCCGCAGGGCGCCCATCGAGGCGTCGAAGGTCGCCTTGCCCACGCCGTCGTAGGCGACGTGCACGCCGCCGTGCGAGGCGGCACGCACGGCCCCGGCCAGGTCGCTCACCTGGTCGTACCTGATCACCGCGTCCGCGCCGAGCGCCATCGCGATCTCTGCCTTCGGTTCGGTACCCACGGTCGCGATCACATGGGCGCCCCGTGCCTTGCAGAGCTGGACGAGCACCTGTCCGACGCCGCCCGCGGCCGCGTGGATCAACACTTCGTGGCCCTCGCCGACGGCGAATACGGAGGTGACGAGGTAGTGCGCGGTCATGCCCTGCAACATCGCGGCAGCGGCCTGCTCGGCCGACACACCGTCCGGCACCGGCACGACAGCGCCGGCAGCGACCGCGGCCTGGGACGCCATCGCACCGCTGGCCCCCGCGGTCGCAACCAGGTCGCCCATCGCGAATTCGTCCACCGCCGAACCGACCGCGGCGACCCGGCCGGCGCACTCGCCGCCGAGCACGAACGGTGTCGGGATCTGGTAGACACCGGTGCGCTGGTAGACGTCGATGAAGTTGACCCCGGCAGCGGCGACCTCGATGACGACCTGGTCGGCCTGCGGCGTGGGCGCCGGCCGATCCTCGACAGCCAGCACCTCGGGACCGCCGTTCGACGTGACGACCAACGCGCGAACCTGTGCTGCACCCATCATCCGACCGTACGGCGGATACCGTTGGGGCGTGCAACCGGTCGCCTACCTGCCCAGCCCCTCGCAGAGCGTGTGGCATCTCGGACCCATACCGATCCGGGCCTATGCACTGTGCATCGTGGCCGGCATTTTCGTTGCGCTGTGGCTCGCCGCACGGCGCATGCGCGACCGGGGCGGCAAGTCCGAGGACGTCTGGGACGTCGCCGGCTGGGCGATCGTGTTCGGCATCATCGGCGGGCGGCTCTATCACCTCATCACCGACCCGGAGCTCTATTTCGAAGGCAAGCCGGGGACGAGCCCGATCGACGCGATCAAGATCTGGGACGGCGGGCTGGGCATCTGGGGTGCCATCGCCCTCGGCACGCTCGGCGCCTGGATCGGCTGTCGCCGCAAGAACATCTCACTGCTCGTCTTTGCCGACGCGGCAGCGCCAGGCGTGCTGTTCGCGCAGGCCATCGGCCGGTGGGGGAACTGGTTCAACAACGAGCTCTACGGCGCGTCGACGAGCCTGCCGTGGAAGCTGCAGATCCACTGTCTCGACGTCTCGGTGGGCCATGCCCAGATCTGTCCCGGGACGACCAGCAACGTGCTCGGCTACTTCCAGCCGACCTTCCTCTATGAGTCGCTGTGGGATCTCGCGATCGCCTTCGTGTTGCTCTACCTCGACCGCCGGTTCCGGATCGGCCGCGGCAACGTGATGGCCCTGTACGTCATGGGCTACACGGCCGGGCGGGTCTGGATCGAGGCGCTGCGCACCGACCACGCGAACCACATCCTCGGCCTGCGGCTCAACATCTGGACCAGCATCATCGTGTTCGTACTGGCGCTGGTCTGGTTCGTCCGGCACGGCGGCTTCCATGCCCAACGCGAGACGACGCCGTACACAGGTGACCGTGTCGAACACAGTGACGACAAGCGAGAGGAGGACGCGGTCGATGTCGGATCCGACGAAGGATCTGGTTGACGAACTCCCCTCCGTACCCAACCCGGAGATCCACCACGATCATCGTGATGTCAGCGGCGGATGGTTGCGTCCGACGGTGTTCGGGATGATGGACGGGCTGGTGTCGAACTTCGCGCTGATCGCCGGCGTCGCCGGTGCGAGCGCGTCCACGTCCCAGGTGTCGTTGGCCGGACTTGCCGGACTGGTCGGCGGGGCGTTCTCGATGGCCACCGGCGAATACATCTCGGTCCAGAGCCAGAACGAGTCGACCCGTGCCGAACTCGAGGTCGAGTTGCATGAGCTGCGCAACAACGCCGACGCCGAGCAGGCCGAACTCAAGCAGATGTACATCTCGCGCGGCGTCGACCCTGACACCGCCGGGAAGGTGGCCGAGCAGCTCTCACGCGACCCCGAGCAAGCGCTGCTCATCCACGCCCAGGAAGAGCTCGGTGTCGACCCGACCCAACTGCCGAGCCCCTGGACGGCCGCCGGATCGTCGCTCGCGTCGTTCAGCGTCGGGGCCGTGCTGCCACTGTTGCCGTACGTCCTCGGCGCCACCACGCTCGCGATCTCGATCGTCGTCGCCGTGCTCGCGCTCTTCGTAGCCGGCGCGCTCTCTGCCCAGTTCACCAACCGGTCCTGGATCTTTGCCGGCACGCGACAACTTGCACTCGGTGTCCTCGCCGCCGCGGTGACCTTCGGCATCGGCACCCTGTTCCACGTCTCGACCGGGTAGCACCACCGCAGCTAGCATCGCGGCGACCGACGACGCGGGAGGGCGGCGCACATGGGGTACGAACCAGGACGAGCGGCGCGAGTCGAGCGGCGGATCGGGCGCCGAGCCCTCGCCATCGTGTGTGTTGCCGCGAGTGCGACGCTGAGCGCCGTCGTTCTTGCCGGCGGCCCGGCCGCAGCGCGCGCCGCTGCGTTCACCTATACCAAGCGCACCGTCATCGTTCCGACCAAGACGCTGCACAACCAGCTGATGTCGGTGTCGCGGAACGGCGCGACCTACACCTTCAGGTCCGATGTCGGCATGCTCCGTCGGCTCAAGGCAGGCAAGGTGATGTTGGCGCAGAACTTCGCCGTCCGCGACGTCACCAAGACGGCCAGGTCGCGCGGGCATCTCGTCGTGACGACAACGCCCGCGAAGCTGACCGACCTCGTGGCGAACGGGACGGTCTCGTGGAAGAAGTCGCTGAAGTTCACCAACGGCTTCGTGATCGGCGGCGCCGCCGTTCCCAGGACAAGCAGTGTTCCGGCCCGGTTCGGCATGCGTCCCCTGGCCGCCGGCGTGACGCTCAAGGGCACCACGCACTCGTTCAACTACACAGTGAAGTTCGTGGCGTCGTCGACCGGACTTGCGGCCACGATCACGCTTACCAGGTCGTCCGGAGTGCAGTTCAACGGCAAGATCACCGGGACGTTGAAGAACCTCAAGACGGCGGGCCAGTTCGCGGTGAACCATGGCTCGTTCTCGAACGCGAAGGTGTTTGCGAGCAACCTGACCGGCCAGTTCAAGCTGACCTACTCGGCCAAAGCTGTCGACCAGAAGAACTTCGGTGCCGACAACGGCATCAAGATCGATCTGCCGGCTGAGATCGCGATCCCGTTCTTCGTGGGCCCGGTTCCGATGTATCTCGGCGTCAGGATCGCGTTCTTTGCCAGCGCAGGTTTCTCCGATCTCAATCAGAAGGTCAGCGGCAACTGGTCGCTCGGCTTCGGCGGACACGGCGGGTTCGGCGTGTCGAATTCGGGCGCGACGACGCGCAGCGGAACCATCACGGGCAGCGGCGGGATCGTGCTCAACGCGGCGAACCAGGTGCATGGCGGTGCGATGAGTTTCATCTTCGGCGCGCAGATGCCGCAGCTGGAACTGGGTCTCGGCGTCAAGGGTCTCGACGTGGCGGGGGACATGACGTTCCTCGGTACGACCGGCGTGGCGACTTTTGGCGGCGGGTGTGACACGCGGCAGATCGAGGCCGAGGGCAGCGGCGTGGCGCAGTCGACCTTCTTCGGCCTGTCCGAGAACGCAACGAAGACCCTGTTCGACAAGAAGACCCAGGCGGCGTTCCCTGCGGGATGCGGCAACTTCCCGTCGTAGTCTTGTCATACCGACCGGTCGGTCGGTAGGGTCGCGGGCATGCCGGAGCTGCCAGGTGTCGATCTTGACGCGCTGACGCGGTGGCTGGACGCGGAACGCCCTGGCCTGCGCGCCGGCGAGCTGAGCGGCGACGTGATCGCGGGTGGCAAGTCGAACCTGACCTACCGCATCACCGACGGCACCTCGGCATGGGCGTTGCGTCGCCCGCCGCTGGCGCACGTGCTGCCGACCGCACACGACATGGCGCGCGAGTACACGGTGATGAGTGCGCTCGGGGCGACCGACGTCCCGGTGCCGCACACCCTTGCGCTGTGCACCGACCCGGACGTCCTGGGCGCGAACTTCTACCTGATGTCGTTCGTCGAGGGCGTCGTTCTCGACCGTCCAGATGCCATTGAGAAGCTGACCCCAGATCTGGCGCGCAGCACCTGCGACCAACTCATGGACACCCTCGTCGCGCTCCACAGTGTCGATCCGGCCTCGGTCGGGCTGGGCGAGTTCGGCCGTCCCGAGGGCTTCCTGGCGCGCCAGGTGAAGCGGTGGTCGCAGCAGTGGCAGGCCAATGAGACCGAGGCGCGTCCGATGCTGCCGGACCTGCTCGACAAGCTGTCCGGAACGATCCCGGAGCAGTCGCGCTCGGGCATCGTCCACGGTGATTACCGGCTGACCAATGTGATGTACACACCCGACCTGTCGGGCATCGCTGCCGTCGTCGACTGGGAGATGGCCACGCTCGGCGACCCGCTCACCGATGTCGGCCTGCTCGTCGTCTACCAAACGCTGTCGGCTGACGATGACGGTGTGATGCCGCGGATGAGCCCGGCCGACGGCTTCCCGACCGCCGACGAACTGGTTGTGAGGTACGGCGCGAACTCCGATCGCGACCTGAGCGACCTCGACTGGTACGTCGCATTGGGCTACTTCAAGCTCGCGGTCATCTCCGAGGGCATCCACAACCGCTACCTGCAGGGCAAGACGGTCGGCGAAGGCTTCAGTCACTTCGGCGACTCCGTCCCGCGCCTGCTCGATACCGCGCTGCTGACGCTCGCGGCCCGTTAGGAGACGGCGATGGACTTCCAGCACAGCGAACGCTCGCAGGCACTGCAGGACCAGGTTCGGCAGTTCCTCGACGAGCACGTCTACCCGGCCGAACACGACTTCGAGCGCGAGGTCGCCGAGAACCGGGCGAAGGGCGATCCGTTCCGCACGCCCAGCGCGCTCGGCGGGCTCAAGCAGAGCGCACGGCAGCAAGGACTGTGGAATCTCTTCCTGCCGGACGAGAAGTACGGAGCCGGGCTCTCGGTACTCGATTACGCACCGATCGCCGAGCTGACCGGCCGCTCGATCGCCATCGCGCCCGAAGCGATGAACTGCTCGGCCCCCGACACCGGCAACATGGAACTGCTCGCGATGTTCGCCAGCGACGAGCAGGTGACGCAGTGGCTGCGTCCGCTGCTCGAGGGCGAGATCCGCTCGTGCTTCTCGATGACCGAGCCCGCGGTCGCTTCCTCCGACGCGACGAACATCGCGACCACGATCACGCGCGACGGCGACGACTATGTCGTGAACGGCCGCAAGTGGTGGTCGACCGGCGCGCTGCGTCCGGAATGCAAGGTCGCCATCGTGATGGGGGTCAGCGACCCCGACGCGCCGCGCCACGCGCGGCATTCGATGATCCTCGTCCCGCTCGACACACCGGGCGTGACGATCGAGCGGTCGACGACGGTCTACGGCTACGACGACGGGCCGCACGGCGGTCACGGGGTCATCCACTACGACCATGTGCGCGTGCCGGCGACGAACCTGCTCGGCCCGCAGGGCGGCGGCTTCATGATGGCGCAGGCCCGGCTCGGCCCGGGACGCATCCACCACTGCATGCGCAGCCTCGGGATGGCCGAGCGTGCGCTCGAACTGATGTGCGCGCGCGCTGTCTCGCGTACCGCGTTCGGCAAGACGATCGCCGAACAGGGCGTCGTGCGTGAGTGGATTGCCGAGTCGAGGTTGGCCATCGACTCGGCGCGGCTGCTCGTGCTCAACGCCGCCTGGCTCATCGATACGGTCGGCGCCGCGAAGGCACGAACCGAGATCGCCGCGATCAAGGTGGCCGCGCCGCGCGCAGCGCTGTACGTGGTCGACAAGGCCGTGCAGACCTACGGTGCGGCCGGTGTCTCGGGCGATGCGCCGCTGGCCGCAATGTGGGCGGCGCTGCGCACGCTGCGGCTGGCCGACGGACCGGACGAGGTGCACCTGCGCTCGCTGGCCCGCGAGGAGCTCCGAAAGATCTCTTGAGCGCCGCGACCGTTCTAGGAGCACGCGAGCGGATCCTGGCCGCCGCGATCGACCTGTTTGCGACGCAGGGCTACGACGCCACCTCGGTCACGCAGGTCATCGAGCGCGCCGGCCTGACCAAGGGCGGTTTCTATCACCACTTCGCGAGCAAGGACGCGCTGCTCTACGAGGTGTACGGCGACCTGATCACCCGCCAGCTCGAGCGCATGGACGCGATCCTTGCGCAACGTATGTCTGCGCCGCAGACCCTGCGGGCGTTGATCGTCGACCTCGTCGAGTCGACCGCCAACTCTGCGCAGCAGGCCATGGTGTTCTGGCGGGAGTTGCACCGGCTCGGTGACGACCACACTGCCGAGTACCGCTCGGCGCGCCGGCGCTATCACGACGCGGTGCGCCGCATCGTCCGCAACGGTCAGGCGGCGGGGGAGTTCGCGCAGGTCGCGTCGGCCGACACCGTCACCTTCACGATCTTCGGCGTGATCAACGAGCTGCCGCTGTGGTACCGCCCGTCCGGGCGCAAGAAGCCGACACAGATCGCGACGGAGATCGCCGACTTCGTCCTCGCCGGATTGGAGATTCGCTGAATGGGCTGGGGATTGACCGTTCCGAACATCGGGACACCGCTGCTCGACCACGAGGCGCTGGTGCGGCAGTTGCCGCAATGGGGCTACACCGACGCGTGGTCGGCCGAGACGGCCGGCACCGACGCGTTCGTGCCACTCGCGCTGAGCGCCATCTGGGAACCGACACTGCGGCTCGGGACAGCCATCGTCCCCGCCTTCACGCGCGGACCTGCGCTGATCGCGATGTCTGCGGCCACGATGGCGACGGTCGCGCCCGGACGGTTCGTGCTCGGGCTCGGGACCTCGAGTCCCGTGATCGTCGGCAATTGGAACGGGATCGAGTTCGACGAGCCGTACAAGAAGGCACGCGACGTGCTGCGCATCGTGAGACAGGCGCTCGCCGGCGAGCGGGTCGACGGCACGTTCGACACCGTCACCATCAAGCGCTTCAAGCTCGAGCAGGCACCTGCGACGCCACCGAAGATCATGCTTGCCGCCCTGCGTCCGCAGATGCTCCGGCTCGCGGGACGAGAGGCCGACGGCGCGATTCTCAACTGGCTCGCGGCGACCGACGTCGAGCAGTGCCTGGACGCGATCGGCACGCAGACCGACACGGTCGCCCGCATCTTCGTGTGCCCGAGCGAGGATGCCGACTACGCCCGCATGCTCGGCCGGACGCTGATCTCGACGTATCTCACCGTCCCCGCCTACGCCGCGTTCCACGACTGGCTCGGACGTGGCGAGGCGCTGCGCGAGATGCACGAGAAGTGGGCAGCGGGCGACCGCAAGGGTGCAGCCGCGGCGGTGCCCGACGACGTCGTCGACGCGCTCGTCCTGCACGGTTCGCCGGAGGCGGTGCGCGACCAGGTGCAGGCCTATCAGGACGCCGGGTTGTCGACACCGGTGATCGCACTGCTGCCGACACAGGACGCGGACGTCGCAGACATCGTCCGGCGACTCGGTAAGGAATCCTGATGGATCTCGACGGCAAGGTAGTGATCGTCACCGGTGCCGCCGGCGGTATCGGCTCGGGGATGTGCACGCGGTTCACCGCCGACGGTGCGACCGTGATCGGCGCGGATCGTTCTGCTGGACAGGGCATTCGTGCTTGCGACGTGACTGACGCCTACGCGGTGAAGACCTTGGTCGACGACGTGATCGCCGAGCACGGCCGTGTCGATCTGTTCTGCTCCAACGCCGGCATCACCACTGGCGTCGGCCTCGACGATCCCGACGACCTGTGGCACACCGCCCTCGAGATCAACACGATGGCGCATGTCTACGCCGCGCGCGCCGTCGTCCCGCACATGCTCGAGCGCGGCTCGGGCTATCTGCTCAACACCGCATCGGCAGCGGGACTGCTGACCTCGCCCGGCGACGCTCCGTACGCGGTGAGCAAGCACGGCGCGGTCGCGCTCGCCGAATGGCTCGCAATCACCTACGGCGACCAAGGCCTGCGGGTGAGCGTGCTGTGCCCGATGGGCGTGGCCACGCCGATGCTGATGGATCCGCTTGCCGCAGGCGACCCCGGAGCCCGGGCGGTCGCCAACTCCGGCGACATCGTCAGCGTCGAACACGTCCTGGATCACGTGGTCGCCGGACTGCGCGACGAACGGTTCCTGATCCTGCCTCATCCCGAGGTCGGTACGTTCTGGGCACAGAAGGCAGCCGAGCCCGACCGATGGTTGTCCGGCATGCGCCGGCTGACCCGAGAGCGGTGACGAGGCGCGACGAGGATCCGGAGGCTGGGCGCGGCGCTGCACCTGCTCGGGGCGGTCGAAGCGACACCGGAGTCGATCTATCCGTACGCACCCGTGTTCCGGGCGTGGCTCGACGGCCGCCCGGTTGTCGTGAAACGCACCCGCCGCTCGGTGCCCGACGCGATCGCGAGCTGGGTCCGCAGCCTGGCCGGCGACGGGTTCCCGGTCGTCGTGCCCCGCGGGCGGACCGGTGCGAGTCGAATCCGGCGCTGCCTGGGTCGCCTACCCGTGGATCGACGGACGGCCGTGTGGTCCCGGCGCTGCCGATGCGGCCCTGGCCGGCGATCTACTCGGGCGCCTGCACGCGCGCGACAGCGTCCGGTCGGGCATTCCCGCATTCAAGTGGCCCGACTACGCAAGCCGGCGAGGTAGCGGCTGACCTCGCCAAGAGCGCGCCGTTGGTGTCGGGGCCGTTGCTCGACCGGCTGACCGAGCTCGCCGGCCGGCTCGAGCCGGAGCTGTTGCCGGCGATCCGCGCCGCCGACCTGCCGTGGTGCGAGGCGAGCGCCGACTGGAAGGCGACCAACCTGATCTTCACCGACGACGGCCCGGTGCTGGTCGATCCGGACAATGCCGAATTCTTGCCGCGCCTGCTCGACCTCGCGCTGGCCGTCGTGCTCTTCAACACCGAGACGCCCACACACCGCGCCTTCGACGCCGCCGAATGGCAGGCGTTCCGGTCTGCCTATCTTGCGCACGTCCGGCTGACCGCTTCCGAACGTGAGCTGTGGCCGGTGGCTCTCGAGTACCAGCAGTGGGAAGAGGGCAGCTGGGCGGTGGAGGACTCCGACTGGACGGATCCCGGGCGCGCCGTGTTCCTCACCGATGCGCTGTGCGCCGACGTGTCGCGATTTCCGTTCTGACAAGGTGAAGGCAGACGTTACGACGAGAAGGGGCATGACATGCCAGGAGTGCAAGACCGCGTCGCGCTGGTGACCGGCGCCGCCCAGGGAATCGGAGCCGCTGTCGCCCAGCGGCTCGCCGCCGACGGCGCGAAGGTCGGCGTGCTCGACCTGCAGCAGGACGCCGCACAGTCGGTGGCCGACGAGATCACCTCGGCCGGCGGCACGGCGATCGGCCTCGGCGCCGACGTCTCGAAGCGCGACCAGGTACAAGCCGCGGTCGACAAGCTCGTCGGCGAGTTCGGCGGCCTGCAGATCCTCGTCAACAACGCGGGCGTGCTGCGCGACAATCTGCTGTTCAAGATGAGTGACGACGACTGGACCCTGGTCATGGAGGTGCACCTGCGCGGTGCGTTCCTGTGCAGCCAGATCGCCCAGAAGCACATGGTCGAGGCCAAGTACGGCCGCATCGTGTGCATGTCGTCGACCTCGGCGCTCGGCAACCGCGGGCAGGCCAACTACTCGACCGCCAAGGCCGGCCTGCAGGGGCTGACGAAGACGCTCGCGATCGAGCTCGGACCGTTCGGGGTGACGGCGAACGCGATCGCGCCCGGCTTCATCGAGACCGCGATGACCAAGGCGACGGCCGAGCGGATCGGCACGACCATCGAGCAGATGCGCGAGGGTGTCGCGTCGGCGGTCCCGGTGCGCCGCGGCGGCGTCCCCGACGACATCGCGAACACGGTCGCGTTCTTCGCCGGCGAAGAGTCGGGTTACGTGACCGGCCAGGTCATCTACGTCGACGGCGGGCGCGGACTGCTCTGAGCAAGTAGCGCGGGCGGTGCGTGCTGCGTTACTGCAGCGCGCGCCGCCTCCAGCGCCCGCGCGTCCAGCGGAACGCAGAACGTCGGCGTGCCCACGCCGTCGACGTCGCGCTGTTCGAGCGCAGGCGCTATCTCGGGATGACCGGCGACCTCCGGCAGCGGCACCAGTAACAGCGCGTCGCCGCTGAAGCGGACGGCGGCCATGTGCGCCCAGCGCAGCCGCCACTGGTTCTGCCGCGCGAGGTCACGCGCGACCGCGTCGTCGTCGACGACGAGCACGTCGTTGGCCACGCGGGACGCGAGCAGCAACAGGCCCCCGACAATCAGCAGTGCGATCCCGAGGATCAGCAGCAGCACGCTGCCGCCGACCAGGAATGTCACGATGCCGACGAGCCCCAGCACGAGCGACAGCGCGCAGACCGTCCACGACCTGGCCGACCCGGCGCGGGCGAGCGTGATTGCAGCTGCCACGGCATCTGAGCCTAGGCCTGCACCCGCCGACTACCCTGGGTCACGTGTTCGACACGCTCTCCGATCGGCTGACGTCCGTCTTCAGCAACCTGCGGGGCAAGGGACGGCTGTCCGACGCCGACATCGACGCCACGGCACGCGAGATCCGCATCGCGCTGCTCGAGGCCGACGTCGCGCTGCCGGTCGTGCGCTCGTTCATCGCCGCGATCAAGGACCGGGCGCGCGGCGAGGAGGTCAGCAAGGCCCTCAACCCCGCACAGCAGGTCATCAAGATCGTCAACGAGGAGCTCATCCGGATCCTCGGCGGCGAGACGCGCCGGCTTCAGTACGCGAAGAACCCGCCGACCGTGATCATGCTCGCCGGCCTGCAGGGTTCGGGTAAGACGACGCTGGCCGGCAAGCTCGCGCACTGGCTGCGCGAGCAGGGCCACGCGCCCCTGCTGGTTGCGTGCGACCTGCAGCGTCCGAACGCGGTGAACCAGCTCCAGGTCGTCGGCGACCGGGCCGGTGTGGCCGTCTACGCGCCGCAGCCCGGCAACGGGGTCGGCGATCCCGTCGCGGTCGCGCGCGACTCGGTCGATGTCGCCCGCCGCCAGCAGCACGACATGCTCATCGTCGACACCGCCGGCCGGCTCGGCATCGACACCGAGATGATGCAGCAGGCTGCCGATATCCGCGCGGCCGTCGACCCGCAGGAAGTGCTGTTCGTCGTCGACGCCATGGTCGGCCAGGACGCGGTGAACACCGCCGAGGCCTTCCGCGACGGAGTCGGCTTCACCGGCGTCGTCCTCACCAAGCTCGACGGTGACGCCCGTGGTGGCGCCGCGCTCTCGGTGCGTGAGGTGACCGGGCAGCCGATCATGTTCGCGTCCAACGGCGAGAAGCTCGAGGACTTCGACGTCTTCCACCCCGACCGGATGGCCTCGCGCATCCTCGGCATGGGCGACATGCTCACGCTGATCGAGCAGGCGCAGAAGAGCTTCGACGAGGACGAGGCGCAGAAGATGGCCGCGAAGCTCGCGGCCGGCAACCAATTCACCCTCGAAGACTTCCTCGATCAGCTGATGGCGATCCGCAAGATGGGCCCGATCGGCAACATCCTCGGCATGATGCCGGGCATGGGCCAGATGAAGGAGGCCATGGCGCAGGTCGACGACAAGGACCTCGACCGCACCGCCGCGATCATCCGCGGCATGACCCCGGCCGAGCGCGCCAACCCGAAGATCATCAACGGCTCGCGGCGGCTGCGCATCGCGAACGGATCCGGGGTGAAGGTCAACGACGTGAACCAGCTCGTCGACCGCTTCTTCGAGGCCCGCAAGATGATGGGCCAGATGAGCGGGATGATTCCCGGGATGCGCAAGCGCTCGGCGACCAAGTCGTCGAAGAACAAGCGCAAGCAGGGCAAGGGCAAGAAGGGCGGCCGCGGGCCCACGCAGCCGCGCATGCCGTCCGGCTTCCCCGGCGGTTTCCCGGGCGGAATGCCCGGGGGAATGCCGCAGCTGCCGCCGGGCCAGCTGCCGTCGGGCCTCGACCCCAACAACCTGCCCGACCTGACGAAGCTCAAGTTCCCCAAGCAGCCGTAGATCTTGTGCAGACGCGCCGCCACGGCGCCGCGTGTCTGCACAAGATCGCCGTCTAGGACTCCGGTTGGGGGTTGCGCAGGGCGTCGGCCACGTGGGCGGGCACGACGTCCAGGCGCGCGAACGAGCGGGTGAACCGGCCGGTGCCGGCCGACAGCGAGCGCAGCGTGATCGCGTACCGCACGAGCTCGGCGTCCGGGATCTCGGCGTGCACGATCGTGCGCTCCATGCCGACCGGCGCGGTCTCGTCGGGGACGGTGCCGGTGACCCGCCCGCGGCGGCCGGACAGGTCGGACATGACCGAGCCGACGTGCGCGTCCGGCACGGTGATGTTGACCGCGGCGATCGGTTCGAGCAGCGCCGGCTTCGCGCCCTCGGCGGCGTCCTTGACGGCCAGCGACCCGGCCATCTGGAAGGCGGCGTCGGACGAGTCGACGCTGTGCGCCTTGCCGTCGAGCAGCGTCACCCGCACGTCGACGAGCGGGATGTGCTGCTGGTCCAGGCCGTGTTCGAGCTGGGACCGCACTCCTTTCTCGACCGAGCTGATGAACTGCGACGGGACGGCGCCGCCGACGACCTTCTCGGTGAACTCGACGCCGGAGCCGCGCGGCAGCGGCTCGACCTCGACGTCGCACACCGCGTATTGCCCGTGCCCGCCGGACTGCTTGACCAGCCGGCCGTGTCCCTTCGCGGACGCGGTGAACGTCTCGCGCAGCGCGATCCGCAACGGGACGGACTCGACGTGGGCGCCGGTCGCGCGCAGCCGTTCGAGCACGACATCGGCATGGGCCTCGCCGAGACACCACAGCACCAGCTGACCGGTGTCCGGGTGCCGCTCCACCCGCAGTGTCGGGTCGCCGGCGGTGAGCCTGCCGAGCGCCTTGGCCAACGCGTCCTCGTCGGCTCGCGTCGCGGCCTCGACCGCGATCGGCAGCTGCGGCTCGGGCATGTGCCACGGTTCCATCAGCAGCGGTGCGGACTTCGCCGACACCGTGTCGCCGGTCTCGGCGGTGCCGAGGCGCCCGATCGCGCAGATGTCGCCGGCGATCGCGCGGTCGATCGGACGCAGGGTGGCGCCGAGCGGGGAGAAGATCTGGCCGACCTTCTCGTCGGTGTCGTGGTCGGGGTGGCCGCGGTCGCCGCCGCCGTGACCGGAGATGTGCACCGGCGTCTCCGGCGTGAGCGTGCCCGAGAACATCCGCAGGATCGACAGTCGCCCGAGGTAGGGATCGACCGAGGTCCGCACGACCTCGGCGACCAGATCGCCGGACGGGTCGCACGCCAACCGCGGCGTCGTCCCGCCGTAGAGCGCCATGACCGCCGGCGGGTCGAGTTCGGTCGGCGGCGGGAACGCGCCGACGAGCACCTCGAGCAGTTCGGCCAGCCCGAGCCCGGTCGCCGCGCAGACGGGCAGCACGGGATAGAACGTGCCGCGCGCGACCGCCGTCTCGAGATCGTCGACGAGCACCTCGAGCGCGATCGACTCTCCGGCGAGGTAGCGGTCGAGCAACGACTCGTCCTCGCTGTTGTTGATGATCGCCTCGATCAACGCGCCGCGCTGGGTCTCGATGTCGACCTGTGTCGTCAGGTCGGACGACTCCTTCGGCGGATACCCGGCGCCGTAGTCGAGCCCGGTGCCCGAGAGCAGCCCGACCAGTCCGTGCGGCGCTGCCCCGTCGCCGGAACCGCCGGCGGGAGCTCCGCCCACGGGGACTCCGCCCACAGGAACGTAGAGCGGCAGCACGTCCTGCCCGTCCGTGCCGCCGAACAGGCGCTGACATTCGGCCAATGTGCCCTCGTAGTTCGCCCGCGGCGCGTCGAGCCGGCTGATCACGACGGCGCGCGGCGTGCCCAACGCGGCGCACTCCTCCCACAGCGAGACGGTGATCGGGTCGATTGCGTCAGCGGCCGATACGACGAACAGCGCCGCATCGGCCGCGCGCAAGCCCGCGCGCAGTTCACCGGTGAAGTCCGGGTAGCCGGGGGTGTCGAGCAGGTTGACGATCACGTCCGTCGAATTGCTCACGCTGCCCGCCGAACCGTCACCGCACCTGATCGGGCAGACCGCCAACGCAACCGAACGCTGTTGCGCAACCTCGACCGGATCGTGATCGCTCACCGTCGTCCCGTCGGTGATCGTGCCGGCGCGAGTCAACTCACCCGTTGCGACGAGCAACGCCTCGACGAGAGTCGTCTTGCCCGCACCCGAGTGGCCGACGAGCGCGACGTTGCGAATGTTCTCGGGGCGATCGGCGGTGTCGAACGTGGCAGTTCCAGCTTTGGGTCCGGCCTTCTTGTTCGACATCCGCGCAGCCTCCTGCAGATCATTTCGGCGAAACCGTAATTCCGCATTCGACACCCGCGCGCCGCTGCTCGACAAGGGTCGGCCGATATCGTTGGGCGACTCTGATCCTCCGACGTCCGAACGGATCGACATTCCAGCGTGCTGAACATCCATGCCCGCGCGGCGGTATCGAAGGCCCTCGAACCGATGGGACGCGCACTCGCCGGGGCTGGCGTGTCGCCGAACGCGATCACCGCCGTCGGCACCGCAGGTGTGGTCGCGGGTGCGCTCGTGTTCTATCCGCAGGGCCGCTTCTTCGTCGGGACGTTGGTGATCTGGGCGTTCGTGATGCTCGACATCCTCGACGGCGCGGTCGCCCGCGCCGGCGGCACCGCCAGCCCGTTCGGGGGAGTGCTGGACTCGACCGGCGACCGTGCTGCCGACGCGGCGATCTTCGGTGCGCTGGTGTGGTACTTCGGCGAGCACGGGCAGCGGTGGCTGGTGCTTGCAGGGCTCCTGTGTCTGGTGCTCGGTTCGATCACGTCCTACATCCGCTCGCGTGCCGAGGCCGCCGGGTTCAACGCGACCGTCGGCATCGCCGAACGTGCCGAACGGCTCATCATCGTGCTGGTCGGGACGGGCCTGACGGGAGCACCGTTCCACGTCCCGTTCGTCCAAGCCGTCGCGTTGTGGCTGCTGGTGGGCCTGTCGTCGATCACCGTCGTGCAGCGGCTCGCGACCGTGCGTCGTCAGTCCCTCGAGCGCAGCCACGAATCGGTCCCGAGCTGATGCTCGGGCAGACCCGCACGCGCGTCGTCGGCCGGGTCGCCGACCTCGGCTATGCCGCGGGTTGGGGCTTGATCAAGTCCGTCCCGAACGGGGTGTCGCGGCGCTGGTTCGACGCCGTGGCCGATGCCGCGACCGTACGCAACGGCGCCGGCGCGCAACAGTTGCGCAAGAACCTGCGCCGCGTGGTCGGCCCCGACTACTCCGAACTGAAGATGGACGCCCTGGTCGGCGCCGCGCTGCGCAGCTATTCGCGGTACTGGCTCGAAACGTTCCGCCTGCCCAAGATGGACAAGCGTGAGGTCGTCGACCGGGTCGAGATCTCCCAGACGAGTGTCGACAACCTCGACGGAGCGCTCGCGAAAGGCAAGGGCGCGATCCTCGCGCTGCCGCACCTCGGCAACTGGGACGCCTCCGGGATCTGGCTGGTGCGCCACACCGGTTCGTTCGCGACGGTCGCCGAGCGGCTCAAACCCGAGTCGCTGTTCGACCGCTTCGTCGCCTACCGCGAAGGCCTCGGGTTCGAGATCCTGCCGCTCACCGGTGGTGCCCGCACGCCGCTGGAGGTGTTGCGCGAGCGGCTGCGTGAGAACAAGGTCGTGTGCCTGGTTGCCGATCGCGACCTGTCGCAGCACGGCATCCAGGTCGACTTCTACGGCGAAGCGACGCGGATGCCGGGCGGCCCGGCGGTACTCGCCGCCACGACCGGAGCCGCGCTGCTTCCGGTGGCGACGTACTTCACGCCGGACGGATGGGGCCAGGTGATCAACCCGCCGCTCGAGGTTCCGCAGGGGCGCCTGCGCGACCTGGTCCCGCACCTGACCCAAGCGATCGCGCACCAGTTCGAGATCGACATCGCAGCTCACCCGGCCGACTGGCACATGCTGCAGAAGCTCTGGCTGGCAGATCTGGCGCCGCGTCCTGGCAAGGACGGGTGAGCGGATGCGCATCGGAATCGTGTGCCCGTACTCGTGGGACATCCCCGGCGGCGTCCAGGCGCACGTGCGTGACCTCGCCGAACAGCTCATCGCGCTCGGCCACGACGTCTCGGTGCTCGCACCCGGCGACGAGGACTCGCCCGGTCTGCCGCCGTACGTCGTGATGGCAGGCAAGGCCGTCCCGATCCCGTACAACGGGTCGGTCGCCCGCGTGCAGTTCGGCGTGGTCAGCGCAGCGCGCGTTCGGCGCTGGCTTCGTGACGGCGCCTTCGACGTGGTGCACGTGCACGAGCCTGCGCCGCCGAGCCTGTCGTTGTTGACGTGCATGATCCACGACGGGCCGATGGTCGCCACGTTCCACGCGGCGACGGCCCGCTCACGCTTCCTGGCCATGTTCGACACCGTCCTGCAGCCGTTCCTCGAGAAGCTCGCCGGTCGGATCGCGGTGTCGGCGGCCGCCCGCAAGGTGATCGTCGAACATCTCGGAGCGGACGCCGTCGTCATCCCGAACGGTGTCGAGGTCTCGCACTTCGCCGCTGCGCAACCGCTCCCGGGCTACCCGCGTCCCGGCGGAACCGTCGGGTTCGTCGGCCGCTATGACGAACCGCGCAAAGGCATGGACGTCCTCGTCGATGCGATGGGGCATCTGGCGAGCCAGCGCCCCGACGTGCAGGTGCTGGTTGCCGGACGCGGTGACGCGAGCGAGTTCACCTCGCGGTTGCCGGCGGAGCTGACGCGGCGCTTCACGATGCTCGGTCAGGTCAGTGAGGCCGACAAGGCCCGCATGCTGCGCAGCATCGACGTGTATTGCGCGCCCAACACCGGGCAGGAGAGTTTCGGCGTGATCCTGCTCGAGGCGATGGCCGCGCGGACGCCGATCGTGGCCAGCGACATCGACGCGTTCCGGCGAGTCCTCGCCGGCGGCGCGGCCGGTGAGCTGTTCGCCACCGGAGATCCGGCACAGCTCGCCCAGGCCATCGGCACCGTGCTCGACTCGCCCCAGGAGCAGGCCCGCCTGGTCGCCGCGGGGGAGCAGGCCGTCGCCCCGTTCGACTGGCGGGTGGTCGTGCACTCTGTGTTGCGCGTCTACGAGCTGGCAATTGCCGGGGCCGGGTCGGCCGCCGGCAGCTAGGGTCCGGCCATGCTTCCCGTCGGCTGGCTCATCGCCGCGGTTCTCCTCGCGATCTTGCTGTCGATGTGGGTGACGTTCACGCTGACCCGCCTGGACCGGCTCCACGCCCGCGTCGACGCCGCGCGTGCGGCCCTCGACGCCCAGCTGGTGCGCCGCGCGGCCGCGCTGCTGCACGTCGTCGAGATGCCCGAGACGGCGCTCGCCCCTGACGAGCGGGCGCAGCTCGAAGCCACCGCGCTCGCGGCGACCTCGCCGGAGGGTCCGGAGCGTCGCGAGGCCGTCGAGAACGCGGTCGGACGGGGCGTGACCCGCCTGGCGGGCAGCGCCGGAATCCCACCGGAAGCGACCGAAGAGCTGAGAGAAGCAGCAGCCCGGGTGCAGGTCGCCCGTCGTTTCTACAACGATGCCGTGCGCGACACACGTACCCTTCGGGCGCGGCGAATGCCGCGGCTGCTGCACCTGGCAGGGCGCGTCGAACTGCCGCAGTTCTTCGACATCGACGACACAGAGCCCCCGACCTTGACGGAGTCCCCACGATGACGACCCGGCGCGCACGGCTGGCAGTGATCCCGGCGAGCGTCCTCACGCTGCTCGCCTCGGCCTGCACCAGCAGCGGCTCGTCGGCGCCGTCGTCCTCGGCGCCGCCTCCGTCGCCGCCGACCAGTTCGAGCACCACGCCGACGCCGAAGCCCACCCCGAAGCCGAAGGTGCACCACACGCACCACGCCGCGGTGAACCCGCTGACCGGCTTCGGCAAGGCGCCGAAGCTGCCGCTCATCGCCGTGAAGATCGACGACACCGCCCCCGGCCGTCCCCAGCTCGGCATCGACCGTGCAGACGTCGTCTACATCGAGGCCGTCGAGGGTGGGCTCACCCGCCTGGCTGCGCTGTTCGGCACGTACAAGCCGACGGTCGGCTACGTGCGCAGCACCCGACCGAGCGACCCCGACCTGCTCTTGCAGTACGGGAAGATCACCGAGGCGTATTCCGGCGGAGCGCACGACTCGCTGCCGCGCGTGCACCGCTCCGGCATCACCAGCTGGAGCAACGACGCCGGCGCGCCGTTCTATCACCGCGTCTCCCGCGCAGCATCGAGCTACATCAACCTGGCGTTGAACCTGCGCCAGGTCGCCGAGCACACCAAGACCCCGCCGCCACACGGAAACGGCTGGACCTTCGCCAAGCGGATCACCGGCCTGCACACCGAGCCGGGCTTCAACATCCGCACCGTCGTGACCGGTTCGTACCAGTCCGGAACGCCGGTGCAGTTCCGCTACAACCCGAAGCTGCACAAGTACGTGCGCTACATCGACGGGGAGCGCCAGCATGCGGCCGACGGCAAGCTCGTCACGGCTGCGAACGTGATCATCCAGTCCTGCACGGTCGTGTCACACCCGCGGGACACGGATGTGAACGGCAATCCCTCGCAATTCACCTACACCGTGGGCAAGGGCCCGGTGCAGGTGTTCCGCAACGGGCACCGCATCTTCGGCACGTGGTCGCGCAAGCGGCTGGCCTACGGCACGCAGTTGCACGCCGCCAACGGCAAGACGATCCCTCTCACGCCCGGCAACACCTGGGTGGTGCTCATCCGCAAGGGCGTGCGCGTCCAGGGCTGACGACGCGCCGCCCGACCCCGGGCACGCCGTCCGAGCCGTCCCTGATGGAATACTGAGCGGCCATGAGCGCACCGCCCCCGGGTCCGCCCCGGATCGACGAGCGCTATGTCACAGCGTGGGCGCGGCTGGCCGGCGTCGCACTCGGCCGTCCCGTGCCGGCCGACCCGGCACGTCTCGTCCCGCCGTCGAATCCGAGCGTGCTCGAACAGGTGCGCGCCAGTGCCGCGCACGCCGAGTTCACTCGCGAGCTGACCGCCGGTGCGTCTCTGGAACGGGCCACCTACCGCGGTGTCGTCGCGCTCAGTGCGGCTCAAGACCCCGATGCCGCCTGGGCACTGACCGAGGCCGTGCGACGGTTGCCGTCCGGACGAACCGCCGCGCTCGTCGGCCTGATCGCTCTGCGGCACCGACAGGGACGCTTCGAGCAGGCGTGGGAGCTGGCGGCGGGCCTCGACGACGACGTCCTGGCCACCTACGTGCCGGTCGAGGCGGTCGACGGCGCGCTGGCCAGCAGCCGCGCCGATGCCCGCGGCCGCGCTGCGGACATCGCCGCCTCACCCGCGCGCTTCGACGACACCGTGCTGGTCGACCTGGCCGGCCGGTTCCTGGTCGCCGGCGAGCGTGGCCCGGCAGCCGCGTTGATGGCCGAGTTGCGCCGCCGGCCCGCCGCCGAGTTGAGCGCACGCGCCCGGGCCTCCGCGCGGCACATCGAGTCGACCCTGGCCCGCGCGCCGAAGCCGGTGCCCGCCGGAGCCGTGCCCTTCGCGATCCTCGACTACCAGTCGCCCGACCAGGACTCGGCGTCGAGCAATCTCGGCGACTACATCCAGACCCTCGCGCTCATCGGCAACCTCGCGCGGTTCAGCGACGTGCGGTTCACCGGCGAGGACGGGCTCGGGCTGCTGGCCGGCGAGTTGCAGCAGCAGGTTCGCGCCGACCTGCGCATCGGTGCCCGCCCCGACGACCGCCCCGACGATCGGTCCGGCGATGCCCCGCGCGCGGTGCACCTGCTCGATGTGAACCGCGAGTTCAGCTCCGGTGACGCCGTTCCCCCGGACACCTGGACGATCGCGTTCGGCTGGCACATGCACCCGCTCTACCGCCGGTTCTGCGATTTTCCGTACCACCCGAACCTGCGGCCGATCTTCGTCGCATTCCATGTCAACTACGCAGCGATGCTCGACGACGACGCGGTCGCCTACCTGCGCAAGTACGCGCCGATCGGCTGTCGCGACCACACGACGGTCGACCTGTTGCTCAGCCGCGGCGTCGACGCCTTCTTCACCGGCTGCCTCACGCCGACGATCGACGCGATCTTCCCCGACCGGGACGAGGTCAGCGACGGCGACGGACCGGTCGGCGTGATCGATCTCCCTCGCGCGGCCGCGGGTCCTGGTGCCGACGACGCAGTCGTCATCAGCCATGCCCGCGACGACTACCGCGAGATGACGCTCGTCGAGGCGTTGCGCACCGCCCGCGACCTGATGGCCGAGCGGCAGGGTCAGTTCTCGCGTGTGGTGACCTCGCGCCTGCACGCCTACCTGCCCTTCGTGGCGCTCGGCGTCCCGGTCGAGTTCCGTCCGCACCGCCGCGGCGACGTGCGCTTTCCCGGCCTGACCGGGCTCACCCCGGGCTCGCCACCGCTGCGCCGCATGCAGCGCAGCGTGCGTGGACTGCTCGCCGAGATGTTCGGGCTGATCGTCGACGGCGCCGGCGAGGCCGAGATCTACCACCGCTGGCGTGAACTGACCACCGACCGCGTCGCGCTCGCCCGCGAACGTTTCGCCGCGGTGTCCGAGCCGCCACCGGCGAGCGTCGATGTGGCCGACGCCGTCGAGACAAGCCGCGCTGCGGCGCGCCGCTATCGCCCCGAGCCTCTGGCCGGCGTTGACGCGGGCGAACCCGTCGACGTCGCGCTGTGCCTCGACGCCGATCGCGTCGATGCCGCCACCGTCCTCATCGCGTCGATCGTCGCCAACGCCTCCGCGCCCGTCCGGCTGTGGCTGCTCGCGCGAGACATTGCGCCCGAATTCGACCAGCGGCTCGCAGCAGCCTTCCCGACGACCGCGATCACGGTGCTGCCGCTCGACCACGTCTCGGCACCGGAGCGGGTCGAGGCTGTCGATGTCGACCGGATCCTGTTGCCCGAGCTGCTCGCCGACCTCGACCGCGTCGTCTACCTCGACACTGCCAGCCTCGTCCTGGGCGATGTTGCCGAATTGGCCCGGCTCGACCTCGCCGGTCGCGCGCTCGCTGCGCGTGACTCGTCCGTCACGGCCCACCACAGGTGGCGCCGCGCGGCGGCGCCGCTGCCGCAGCGCCGCGCGGCCGATTGGCTGCGCAGCATGGTCGCGAGTCAGCCCTTCGACGCCCCCGCGCTCGATGACGCGGTGCTCGTCCTCGACCTGCACCGGCTGCGTACCGACGGCTTCAGCGCGACCTGGCTGGCCTGGGCCGAGCACTACGGACTCGACGCCGGGCTGGCACTTCTCGGCTATGCCGGCACTGACCGTTACCCGCTCGAACCACGCTGGAATGCCGCCTTGCTGCGTGAGGACGTCGTCGACCCGGCCATCGTGCACTGGACTGGGACCGCGATGCCCTGGGATCCGGTGCTGACCCCCGCCCAGGCGCTGTGGCGCGACTATGCCACCCAGGTCGCCACCCAGGTCGGCGCGCAGGTCGGCGCGCAGACCGATGGCCCCGGATCGACCGAGCCAGGCCACCAGATGCCAGGCGGACTCGTCCTCGCGGCGTCCGGGGGTGCGGACGGCTCGTAGAATCGGTCCCATGTCCGACCACACCGTAGGTACTTCGCGCGTCAAACGTGGCATGGCCGAGATGCTCAAGGGTGGCGTCATCATGGACGTCGTCACCGCCGAGCAGGCCAAGATCGCCGAGGACGCCGGCGCCGTCGCGGTGATGGCGCTCGAGCGCGTGCCGGCCGACATCCGCGCCCAGGGCGGCGTGTCCCGCATGAGCGACCCCGACATGATCGACGCCATCATCAGCGCCGTGTCGATCCCGGTGATGGCCAAGGCCCGCATCGGTCACTTCGTCGAGGCGCAGGTGCTGCAGAGCCTCGGCGTCGATTACGTCGACGAGTCCGAGGTGCTCACGCCCGCCGACTACGCCAACCACATCGACAAGTGGGCGTTCACCGTCCCGTTCGTGTGCGGCGCGACGAACCTCGGCGAGGCGTTACGCCGCATCACCGAGGGGGCGGCCATGATCCGTTCCAAGGGTGAGGCCGGCACCGGCGACGTCTCGAACGCGACCACGCACATGCGCCAGATCCGCCAGCAGCTGCGGCGCCTGCAGAACCTGCCCGAGGACGAGCTGTACGTCGCCGCCAAGGAGTTGCAGGCCCCGTACGAGCTCGTGCGTGAGGTTGCCGCCGCCGGCAAGCTGCCGGTCGTGCTGTTCACCGCGGGCGGCATCGCCACCCCGGCCGACGCCGCGATGATGATGCAACTCGGCGCCGAGGGAGTGTTCGTCGGCTCGGGCATCTTCAAGTCCGGCAACCCGGCCCAGCGCGCGTCCGCGATCGTCCAGGCCACGACGTTCTACGACGACCCCGACGTGATCGCCAAGGTCTCGCGCGGCCTCGGCGAAGCCATGGTCGGCATCAACGTCGACGACATCCCGCAGCCGCACCGTCTCGCCGAACGCGGCTGGTAACTCCCGCGAGTGGTCACTTATGCGCCGAGTGGTCACTTATTAGTGACCACTCGAGCTGTAACTGACCACTCGCGAGGGGTGGGGCAAGCGTGACCGGACCGACGATCGGCGTGTTCGCGCTGCAGGGGGACGTGCGCGAGCACGCCCGTGCGCTCGAAGCCGCAGGATGTGCGGCGGTGCCGGTGCGGCGTCCGAGCGAACTCGAGCGTGTGGACGGGCTCGTGCTGCCCGGCGGCGAATCGACGACCATGGTGAAGCTGGCGCGCACGTTCGGGCTGCTCGAGCCGCTGCGCGAGCGCATCCGCGGCGGACTGCCGGTGTACGGCTCGTGCGCGGGGATGATCCTGCTGGCTGACCGGGTCGACACCGAGGGATCGCCGTTGGCGGACACGATCGGCGGGCTCGACATCACGGTGCGCCGCAACGCGTTCGGTCGGCAGGTCGACTCCTTCGAAGAGGACGTCACGATCGACGGGGTCGAGGGCGGCCCGGTGCACGCGGTGTTCATCCGGGCGCCGTGGGTGCAAGACGTAGGCCCGAAGGCGACCGCACTCGGCAGCACTGCGGCCGGGCACGTGATCGCGGTGCGGCAGGGACCGCTGCTCGCCACCTCGTTCCACCCCGAAATGACCGGCGACGGCCGGGTGCACGAGTACTTTTGCGCGATGGTGTCCGCAGCGCGATGAGCGAATTGCCGACCGACGAGACGGGCGCCCCGCAGCGCACGCGCCTCGTGGTCGCTGCTCTGGCTGCGCTGGCGATCGCTGCGGTGGTCGTGCTGATCGCCGCTGCCCATGTCGCGCCGGTCGGGCACCGGCACGTCGCGACCGGCGGCACCTTCAATACGGGGCCGACCGCGCTGCCGTCCATCCCGCCGCAGCACGACCAGTCGTCTGCACAGCAGAACAATCGCAAACCGAGCGTCGTCCCGTTCGCAGTGGTCTTCGTGATCGGCGGGCTGGCCGCAATCCTGGCTGCGATCATGATCATCGTGTTCCTGCTCCAGACGACGTTGCGCCGCCGGGCACTGCCGAAGCTGCGATTGGGATCCGGCGATATGGCCGACCCCGATCCGGTCATCGCGCTGCACGTCGGCTCGGCACTCGACCGCGCGCTGTCCGAACTCGGCGCGGGCGGTCCGGTCGACGACGCGATCATCCGTTGCTGGGTGCAGTTGGAGGACGCTGCCGGCGAGGCCGGCCTACCACGCATCGCGTCCGACACACCCGAAGAGGCGGTCGGCCGGATGCTGGCTGCGGGCGGGGTGCGGGCGGATCCGTTGCGCGCGTTGGCCGCGCTGTACCGCGAGGCACGCTTCTCGCGGCATCCCATGACCGCCGCGGACGCCGAGGCGGCGCGCGAGGCGTTGACCGGCATCCTCGACGACCTCCGCACCCGTGACCTCGAACCTGCCGATGGAACCAGCAATGCCGCGCAGTAGCGGTGAGCGCGGCAGGCTCAGTGACCGCCGTCGCGACGACCTCGGCGTGTTGATTCGCTTCGGTGCCGCGGCTGTGGCCGCCGGAGTCATCGGCACGGTGGCTGCGGCCAACGACACGGGAGTGGACGCCCCGACGTGGCTGATCGGTGTCGTCTGCGCAGTCGGCGTCCTGATGGTCGGTGCCGGCGTGCTCGCCTCACGCGGCTACCGCTCGCCACCGAGCCGCCTGTACCGCTCGTTCCACCGGACCCGTACCGATCGTGAGAGCGGTGGACTGCGCCGCGTCGAGCGCCTGATCGACAACGGTTTCCGCGACACCGACCGGTTCAATCTGCGGGTGCGCCCGTGGTTGCTCGAAATCGCCGAACAACGGCTGCGGCATCGCTCCGCGGTCGACCTGCACAACGATCCCGACACCGCCCGCACCCTCTTGGGAGATTCCTTGTGGCAGCTCACGCAACAGCCGGCGACAACGGCGCCGACGCGTCCGGAACTGGCGGACTGGATCTCCCGGCTGGAGGCGCTGTGACCAGCCGACAAGCTGTGACCGGCGCCGCGGCCGATGTGACTCAGCTCTGCAGCGACGTGCTCGACCAGGTCGAGCGCGCGATCGTCGGCAAACGTGCGGCCCTCGAGTTGGTGCTGGCCGGTGTGCTCGCGGGCGGACACGTGCTGCTGCAAGACAGTCCCGGGCTCGGCAAGACGTTGGCCGCCCGCACGCTGGCGCAGACCCTCGGCCTGCCGTTCCGGCGCGTGCAGTTCACTCCCGACCTCCTGCCCGCAGACGTGACCGGCTCGTTCGTGTGGGACCAGCGAGTCGCCGAGTTCCAGTTCCGCCAGGGCCCGCTGTTCGCCGGGCTGCTGCTCGCGGACGAGATCAACCGCACCCCACCCAAGACGCAGTCGGCGCTGCTCGAGGCGATGCAGGAGCGCCAGGTCACCGTCGAGGGCACCACGTTCCCGCTCGAGCGGCCCTTCCACGTCATCGCGACCGCGAACCCGATCGAGTACGAGGGCACCTACCCGTTGCCCGAGGCGCAGCTCGACCGGTTCCTGCTCCAGGTCTCCTTCGACTACCCGGACGCCGAGGACGAGATCACGGTTCTCAGCAACCGGATCTCGCGGGCACGCGAGGAGGTCGACGTCGAACAGGTCACCGACTCGGCCGGCCTGCTGAACGCGCAGCAGATCGTCGAGCACGTCGAGGTCGACGAGAGCGTGCAGCGCTACTGCGTGGCGCTGACCCGGGCCACCCGCGAGTCCAATCAGGTGCTGCTCGGCGCGTCGCCACGCGGCTCGCTCGCGCTTGTCCTGACCGCACGGGCCAAGGCGGTGATCGAAGGCCGCGACTACGTCGTGCCCGAGGACGTCAAGGCGGTCGCCGTGGCCGCCCTCGCGCACCGCATCACGCTCAAGCCGGAGGTGTGGATGCGTGACGTCGGCGGGGTCGACATCGTCCGGACGGTGTTGAGTCACGTGCCGGCCCCGCGTGCCGAGGACATGTTCCGGCGGTGAGCGCGGCCGTCGGGCAACAAGTACCCAACGGGCAGCAGGCGACCAGCGGGCAGGAAGCCGGCGGGTGGCGGCCCACCCTCGCGTTGCTCTGCGCGGCAACGACCAGCGGCGCGCTGGCCTTCGGCAGCATCGCGCTGCACCGGCCCGATCTCATCGCGCTCGCCGCGCCGCTGCTCGCCTGGCTGCTGTTCCACGTCGGCCGGGCCGGCGGGGGGTCGCTCCACGTGCGCCTGCGGGGCGCGGCGAGCACGCTGCTGGAGGACCAGAGCACCCATGCCCGGGTCAGGGTCACCGCCCCTCCGGGCGCCGACCTGCTGAGCGTCAACCTCGCCCCGGGCGAGTGGCTGCGCTCGCGCGACGCGCTGACCCGCGTCGCCGCCGCCGAGCCGGGTCAGACCCTCGTCCAGTACGTCGTCACCGCGCGGCGCTGGTCACGAACCTCGATCGGATCGGCGCAGGTGATCGCGTGGGCCGGGCAGGGGCTGTTCTGCGCGGACGCCCAGGTGTCCGGGCCGCCGATCAAGGTGTTGCCCTATCGCGAGAGGTTCACCGTCAGCGACGTTCTGCCGGTTGCGACCGGCCTCGTGGGTGCCCACCGCTCGCGCCGGCGCGGCGAAGGCACCGACCTGGCCGGAATCCGGCCGTTCCAGGTCGGCGACCGCCTCAAACGGATCAACTGGCCCGTGTCGCTGCGCACCCGCGCACTGCACGTGACCGAGACCGTCACCGACCTGGACGCGACGGTGATGATCGTGCTGGACAGTTCCACCGACCTCGTCCCCGGTGACGACCCGGCGCGCATCGGAGGCACGCTCGACACCGCCGTCCACGCCGCCGCGGCACTGGCCGAGCACTACCTGCGAGCCGGCGACCGCGTCGGGCTCGTCGACGACGGACCGGCCACCAGAACCGTGCTGCCCGCGGCCGGGCGCGCACACCTCGACCGCATCGTCGACGCACTCATCGACGTCGATACCGAACCCGGCCGACGCACCGCCGCGGCGCGTCTGGCGCGAATGCTCGGCCGGATCGCGCCCCGGGCGATGGTCATCCTGATCACCCCGCTGCTCGAGGCTGCGCGTCCCGAAGTGGCCTTCGAGATCGCCCGGTCGGGACACACCGTCCTGGTCATCGACAGCCTCGGCGACTACACCGTCCAAGGGTCGGCAGGTTCGACGGCCGACCTGGCCTGGCGGCTGCAGCGGCTGCAGCACGACGTGGACATCGACCGGCTCGCCGACATCGGCATCCCGACCGCCACCTGGGGCGGCAGCGGCAGCCTCAACACCGCGCTCGCCCTGCTCAGCCGCGCGAGCGCTGCGCCGAGGCTGCGGCGATGAGCCAGACGCTGCAGTACAACCCTCGTCACCTGGTCGCGCCCCTTGCGATCCGAGCCGTCGTGCTGATCGCGGGTATTGCGCTCGTGGTGCTGCCGGGTTCACTGCACCCGGTTCCGGTGCTGATCACGCTTGTCGGGCTGGCCGGTGCGCTGTTCGACCCACGCACGATCGGCGTGAGCGTGTTGTCGATCGGGTTCGTCATCGCCTGGCTGGCGGCGGACGGGTGGACGCACGCGTTGCCGGTCGCCCGTACGGTGCCTGCTGCAGCTGCCCTCTATGTGGCGCACGTGTCGACCGCGTTCGCCGCCGCCGCCCCGGTTCGGGCGAAAATCGATCCGGCCGCGTTGCGGCACTGGCTGCGCGGCTGTATCTGGCCGGTGCTCGCGGGCGCTGCGATCATCGCCGTCGACGAGGTGCTCCCCGAACGCACCGGCAGCGTCTGGGTCGAGGTGGCCGGCCTCGCGGGGCTGATGGTCTTCGCCGGTGTTGCGGTCCGCGCGGTACGCCGACGCCGGGCTGACTAGGATCGACACCGACAAACGCAGTACGAGAAGGACGGAACACCGACGTGAGCGGCCATTCCAAGTGGGCCACGACCAAGCACAAGAAGGCGGTCATCGACGCCAAGCGCGGCAAGCTGTTCGCCAAGCTGATCAAGAACATCGAGGTCGCGGCGCGCACCGGCGGTGGTGACCCTGACGGCAACCCCACGCTCTACGACGCGATCCAGAAGGCGCGCAAGAACTCCGTCCCCGTCGACAACATCGACCGCGCGGTCAAGCGCGGGTCCGGCGCCGAAGCAGGCGGCGCGGACTGGCAGACGATCATGTACGAGGGCTACGGGCCCAGTGGCGTCGCGGTGCTCATCGAGTGCCTGACCGACAACCGCAACCGAGCCGCGTCCGAGGTCCGCACCGCGATGACGCGCAACGGCGGCTCGATGGCCGACCCCGGCTCGGTGTCCTACCTGTTCAGCCGCAAGGGCGTCGTGCTGGTGCCGAAGGGATCGGCAGGCAGCGACCTGTCCGAGGACGACGTCCTCACCGCCGTTCTCGACGCGGGAGCCGAAGAGGTCAACGACCTCGGCGACTCCTTCGAGGTGGTCTCCGACGCCGGTGACCTGGTGGCTGTCCGCACGTCCCTGCAGGACGCCGGCATCGACTACGACTCGGCCGACTCCTCGTTCCTGCCGAGCGTGCAGGTCCCGCTCGACGAGGACGCCGCCCGCAAGGTGTTCCGCCTGGTCGAGGCGCTCGAGGACTCCGATGACGTCCAGAACGTCTATGCGAACTTCGACGTCAGCGACGAGGTGCTCGAGGCGGTCGGCGCCGAGTAACAGCCCGACCGCGTCGGCACGCGTCAGTTGCGGTACAGCAGCAGCGCATCGACGACCGGGCGGGGCGTCCCGTCCGAGGGCACGTTCTGCACCGCGCCGCGGGCCCACAGGGTGCTCGAGCCGCCGCCGTCGAAGGTCATCGCCTCCCAGCAACCCAGGGTGTGGGTGAGGTAGCGGGTCAATATCGGGTAGTTCACCCCGTGCGAGATCTTGCTACGTCCGTCGACGACGCCGAGGGTGACCTTCCAGCCCGACCGGCTCACACACACGAAGCTCATCGGGTTGATCACGTTCGTCCACAGCTGGGCGAACGGATCGTGGTAGACGCGACCGTCATGCACGATCTCCGCTCCACCGGAGAGCAGGTTCGTGACTCCGGCGACGGTCTGGCTCGGGTACCAGTGCAGCACCCGCCCGCGCAGATCGGGCACGTTGCTCATGCCGCATGCGACGAGGGCGCGCTGGCCGTTCGTGCGCCGGGGCAGGACGTCCTGGTGGGCCGCGACCCGGTTCACCGTCCACCCGGCCGGGGTACGCGAGGTGTAGATGACCGTGCAGTCCGGGATGACGACCCGCGCCATCGCCGAGGTCACCATCACGAGATGGTGTTGGTACATGTCGTCGAGATTGTTGACGCTGAACGCGTAGTCCTGCCGCGGCCGCCCCTTCGCAGTCGTCCAGGTGAACTTGGTGAAGTAGTTGACCTTGCCGATGTGGGCGCGATGGTCGCTGGTGATGTAGAAGTTCGACGTCGTGCGGTAGCCGGGCGTCTTCAGCACGTCGGAGTTGCTCACGATGCCGTGCAGCGGTCCGCTGGTCGGATCGCCCCAGTGCCAGAAGTCACCGTTGATCGCCGCGACCGCGTGGGTGCGGCGCGCCATCGACGGCACCGTCTCGCGAGGGCCGTTGACCGTGCCGTGGGCGAGGATCGGGACGAACTGCAGCCGGTGGTCGCTGAGGTCGACATCGAGCATCTTGACGCGCTCGGGTCCGGCCGAGGTGCGGAAGCTGCTGGAGATCAATCGGGTACCCGGGACGTCCTGGACGCCGTGGTGAACCGGCCGGCGCGTGTGGCCGACCGCACCCTGCGCAGCGACGGGGACGAGGGCAACGCCGATGCACACCGCGGCGACCGCGGCAGCACACAGGGACAGGCGGGGATAGCTCAACGGAGGCTCTCTCGGTCGGGGGCGGGCCGGGAAGGTGCGTCGATCCGCTCGCTGGAACCTCCGCTTCGAAAGCGATCATCGGCCCGTTACGGGCAGAGTTGAGCCGAAACCCGCGTTTGCGGTCATCTTGCTTGGAGGTCGCGGTCCGGCGGTCTAGAGATGGCGCCCGACGAAACGCAGCTGCGCCGGTGCCTGCGAGCGCCAGTAGGACGAGTCGTGCCCGCCCGGTTCGATGCCGCCGGCGGGCCGAGGACGTAGCTGCGACCGCAGCTCGCGGGTGATCGGGGCGAACCCGTCCGATGCGCCGCAGTCGATGCGCAGCGCGATGCCGTGCAGGCGCTCCAATCGGCGCGCGCCGAAGATCGTGTGGGCGGCGTAGTCGGCAGCGTCGTCGAACGCACCGGCGACGGTCTGCGCGGCTGTGGGCCAAATGGCCGGGCTCTCGGCGACCATGACCGCGACCCGCGCACGTCCGAGACGTTCGGCCAGGTACAGCGCGCCGTAACCCCCCATCGAGAAGCCGAGCAAGCCGATGCGTCGCACGTCGAGCCCTCGGCGGGCGAGCAGCGGCAGGAACTCGTGCACGACCATGCCCGCCGGGTCGGTGCCGCGGCGCGGATGCCAGTACTCGTGGTCACCCCCGTCGACCGATGCGATCACGAACGGGCGCACGCCGTGCGCGACCGCGTCCGCGAGGTAATGATCGAGGTGCAGGCTCGACCCGAAGGCGGTGTTGTGGTCGCCGCCGCGGCCGTGCAGCACGACGAGCACCGGCAGCGGACGAGGGTGATTCCCAGGTGGGTACGCGACAGACCAGCCGACCTCGGTGTGCCGGTAGCGCGACTGGAACGAACCGCTGACCAGCGGGCCGGTGTCGACGTCGGGCACACCGTCGGGCAGCGACGAGCACGCGGCGAGCGTGAACACGACGCCGCCGAGCAGCGCCGCACGTCGGCTGAGTTCCATCTAGAAGGGGTTCTTGACCCAGAACTCGAAGTAGGCGCGCCCGAACACGCGGAGAATCTCAGCGGCACCGCTGAGCTCATAGACCTTGTCCGCGAGGGTGAAGAATGCGGTGTTCAGCGTTTGGAACTGCAGCAGCACGATCACGCCGATCATGCCCCAGGGCTTGACCCGGTCGCCGTAGGAGCGGGTCTGCTGATCGAGGTAGGGCTCGATGATCCCGTACCCGTCGAGGCCCGGGATCGGCAAGATGTTGAGCACTGCGGCGGTGACCTGCAAGAAGCCGAGGAAGGCCAGTGCCGACCAGAAGCGCAGGTGCGCCGCGTCGCCGTACGCGCGCACCAGGCCGAGCAGCACCACTGCGAACACGACGTTGGTGGCGGGCCCGACCGCAGCCGCAAGACTCTGCGCACGCTTGGTGCGGAACGCGTGCGGGTGCAGATAGACCGCGCCGCCGGGCAGGCCGATGCCGCCCAGGACGATGAAGAACAGCGGCAGGACGATCGACAGCAACGGGTGCGCATACTTCACCGGGTTGAGCGTCAGGTATCCGGCGGACTCGACGCTGCGATCACCGGCGCGGTAGGCGGCATAGGCATGGGCGAACTCGTGCAGGCACAACGACACGACCCAGCCCGCCAGCACGAACACGAACACTCCGAGGTCGCCGAGCCGCGAGCCCACGCCGTTTTCGGCCCAGGCGAGCACACCGCCGAGCGCTGTCAGCGCCACGAAGGCGAGGAACAGCGGGCTCGGGCGGACCGCCCGGCGCCGCCGGCGCGCCTTGCCCAGGTCGTAGATCGACACAGCGACGACGGTACGGGGCGCGGCGTGTCTGGCCGGGCAGGGACGCGCGGCGGACCTAAGCTGGCTCGAACGACCGTTCGACATGTCGGTGGTTGCCGGCAGAGAGGTGCTCGCGTGCGTGTGCTCGGTGTCGATCCCGGCGTCACCCGCTGCGGCATCGGCGTGGTCGACGGCCTTCCCGGTCGCGCCCTTTCGGCGGTGCACGTCGAGGTGGTGCGCACCGACGCGGGCGACGACCTCGGCGGCCGGCTCACTGACGCAGGCCGATGCCATCGCCGCGGCGATCGCTCGCTTCACCCCGGACGTCGTCGCCGTCGAGCGGGTCTTCAGCCAGCACAACGTCCGAACCGTGATGGGCACCGCTCAGGTGGCCGGGCTGGCGATCGTGGCCGCGACCCGGGCGGGCATCCCGGTCGCGCTGCACACCCCGAGTGAGGTGAAGGCGGCCGTGACCGGGTCCGGACGCGCCGACAAGGCGCAGGTCGGCGCAATGGTCACCCGGTTGTTGCGTCTCGAGACGATGCCCCGCCCCGCCGACGCGGCCGACGCGCTGGCGCTGGCCATCTGCCACGTCTGGCGGGGGCAGGCCCAGCACCGGCTCGCGAGCGCCGTTGCCAGGATTGCCCCATGACGAACCTGGAGTTCAGCACCGACCCGCAGACCCTGCACGAGGTCTATGCCGACCCCGAGGCCGTGCGGGGGCGCGTCCAGCAACTGCGGGCCGAGGTCCGCGACGCGCTCGACCAGATCGACGAGCTGCGCGCGCGAGGCGAGCTGGTCGAATATCTGCGCGGCGTCGGCGAACTCGACGACGCGCTCGCCGAAGCTCGACGCGCCGTCGATCGCGCCGACATCGCCGGCAACGGCGCACAGCAGCACACGGCCCGGCTGCGGCTGGGTCACGTCCAGCAGTGGCGCGGCGACTTCGCCGAGTCGAACATGATCTTCACCGAGTTGCTCGCCGCGGCGGCCCAGTTCGGACCGGTCATCGAAGCGTTCACCCACCAGCACGCGGGCCTCAACGACTACGACCAGGGGCACTGGGCCGACGCGCGCGACCACTTCGAGCGTGCGCTGGTCATTCGCGCCGAACTGGAGCTCGACGAGGCGCAGGACAGCCGGACAGCCCTCGCCGCGGCATCGCGGCACACCACCGACGGCGGCACCATCGAGGAGGGCACATGATCGCGAGCGTGCGCGGCATCGTCGCGGCCCTCGGGCCGGACGGCGCGGTCGTCGAGGTCGGCGGCGTGGGGCTGTCGGTGTCGTGCTCGCCCGGCACGATCGCCCGGTTGCGTGTCGGCGAGAACGCCCGGCTCGCGACCAGCCTCGTCGTGCGCGAGGACTCGCTGACCCTCTACGGGTTCGCCGACGACGACGAGCGGGCGCTGTTCGAGCTGTTGCAGACTGCGAACGGGGTGGGGCCGAAGCTGGCTCAGACGATGCTCGCGGTGCACCCCCCGCGCGAGCTGCGCAGGGCGATCGCGACCTCCGACTACGCCACGCTGACCGCCGTTCCCGGCATCGGGCGCAAGGGAGCCGAGCGCATCGTCATCGAGTTGCGCGACCGGATCGGGTCGATCGACGGCAGCGACGCCGACGCCGTCCCGCTCGGCATCACCCCGGTCGCTCCGTGGCGCGACCAGCTCGCGCACGCGCTGGCCGGGTTGGGCTTCTCCGGCAAGGAGGCCGGCGACGCCATCGACGTGGTCGGGGCCGATGCCGGCGACAGCCCCGACGTCTCCGTCCTGCTGCGCCGCAGCATCCAATTGCTCGGACGCGCCCGATGACCGAGCCCTCCGAAGATCTGGTCAATCCGCTGCCAGTGCTCGCCGAACGCGATGTAGAAGCCAGTTTGCGGCCGAAGTCGCTCGACGAATTCGTCGGGCAAGCGAAGGTGCGCGAGCAGCTGCAGCTCGTGCTCGAGTCGGCGCTTCGGCGCAACCGTCCACCTGATCACGTCCTGCTCTCCGGGCCGCCGGGGCTCGGCAAGACCAGCCTCGCGATGATCGTCGCGAGCGAACTGGCCACCCCGATCCGGGTCACCAGCGGCCCGGCGATCGAGCGGGCGGGCGATCTGGCGGCCCTGCTCACCAGCCTCACCGACGGCGAAGTGCTGTTCATCGACGAGATCCACCGCATCGCCCGTCCCGCCGAGGAACTGCTCTACATGGCGATGGAGGACTTCCGCGTCGACGTGATCGTCGGCAAGGGGCCCGGCGCCACCGCGATCCCGCTCGATCTCGCCGCGTTCACGCTGGTTGGCGCGACAACCCGTGCCGGGCTGCTGACGGGCCCGCTTCGCGACCGGTTCGGGTTCACCGCGCACATGGACTTCTATGACCCGGCCGAGCTCGAACGCGTGCTGTACCGCTCCGCGCAGCTGCTCGAGGTCGAGGTCGATGCCGGGGGAGCGGCCGAGATCGCGTCCCGGTCGCGGGGCACGCCCCGAATCGCCAACCGCCTGTTACGGCGCGTACGTGACTATGCCGAGGTCCGCGCCGACGGCCGGGTCACCGCCGAGATCGCCCATGCCGCGCTCGCGGTCTATGACGTCGATCAGCTCGGCCTCGACCGGCTCGACCGGGCTGTGCTCGATGCGCTGGTCTCGCGCTTCGGCGGCGGACCTGTCGGTGTGGGCACTCTGGCGGTCGCCGTGGGCGAAGAGGTCGAGACGGTCGAAGAGGTCGCCGAGCCGTTCCTGGTCCGGGCGGGCCTGCTCGCCCGCACCCCGCGCGGACGGGTCGCAACCCCGGCCGCGTGGGAGCACTTAGGAGTTGCTGGGCCCAGGTCAGGTGGCCCGACCCTGTTCGACGCGTAGGTTGGAGGCCGTGTGGTGGCCCTACCTCGTCGTGTTCGTGTTGCTCGGTGCGTTGCTGGTGATCAGCGTTCGTAATCGCAAGAAGGCGATGATCGACCAGGTCGAACGCGCCGAACGCATCGATCTCGGCACCGAGGTGATGACCACGTCCGGCCTGTACGGCACCGTCGTCGCCAAGCACGACGACGGCACGGTGCTGCTCGCCATCGCCCCCGGGGTCGAGGTCAAGTGGGCGACGGCGGCGTTGCGCGACGCACCCTCGCTGGCCGAGGGGTACCGGCGCGGCTTCGACCAGGACGAACCGGCCGCACAGAAGTCCGACGACGGGGCATAAGGGCCGCCGGGCACCGTCGGTCATACTGATGCACCGGGTGCCCCGGTTCGGCGCACCCGCGAGTCAGGCTGCCTGTCGAACGAACTAGGAGTGCATTCCCCGTGGCACCACCCGTCGGAACGCTGCGCGTCGGCCGATACTTCATGGCCCTTGCCGCCCTCTTCGTTCTGCTCTACTCGGTCGTGCTGTTCGGCTCGAGGCAGACACCCAAGCTGGGTCTCGACCTCGTGGGCGGAATCCGGGTGATCTTCACGGCGCAGACCCCGAAGGGCTCGCCGCCGCCGACGAGCTCGCAGATGACGCAGGCGCGGCAGATCCTCGAGGACCGCATCAACACCACCGGCGTCACCGGTTCCACTGTCGTCGTCCAAGGCAGCGACCAGCTCGTCGTCGAGATCCCCAACGGCACCACGACCGACGTCGCTCGCCTCGGCAAGGCGGCGATCCTGAACTTCCGCGGTGTTGTCGCACCAGCCGTGCCCGTGTCGTGTGTCACCGCCAAGGCTGCGAAAAAGGCGGCAGGATCGACACAGACACCGACGCCGTCACCCACCGCCACGGGCGGCGCGTCAGCCGGCTCGCCGAGCTCCAGCGGTTCGGTCACCAGCACCGCGACGTCGTCGCACTCGCCGGGCTCGGCCGACTTCCACGCGTTGCCGCTCGAGGCGAAGCCGTCGAACACCGCGACAGCGACGCCCCTCAAGACCTCGAGGTCGAGCACGTCGGCGAGCACATCCCCGAGCGCATCGTCGAGCGCGTCCCCGAGCGCGTCCCCGAGCGCGTCGCCGAGTCCTACGTCGAGCGCGGCAACGGCGAGCTCGCGTCCGATCTGCAACGCCGACCCGTTCAACACCCCGATCAAGCTCAGCGGTGCCGGGACGGCGCCGTTCGGTGGCAAGTCGCTGTTCCAGTACGACCCGACGCTCAAGGCGAAGATGCCGACATCGGAGTCCTGCCCGGCACCGGGTCTGGCAACTGCCCTCTGCAAGCCCTACACGGCGCTGTCGACGACGCAGCAGGGCGAGATCGAGACCGCGCTGTCGTCGCTGGACTGCAACTCGGTCCAATACGAGAACGACGTCCCCACGCACTACTACTACGCGTGCGACGACGGCACGACCTACGGCACGAAGGTGGCGTATCTGCTCGGGTTCGTCGTCGTCCCCGGCAAATTGATCGACTCGGCCAGCGCGCAGGCGCCCAGCGGGCAGAACGGCCAGGTCCAGTGGACCGTGGCGCTCACGCTGACCTCGAGCGGCGCCGACCGGTGGAGTGCGTGGACCTCGAAGTACAACACCACGTCGAACGCGACGGTGGTCGCCGGTCAGTCCGGCGTGTGCGCCGCCTCCTCGGCAGTGCCGTGTTCCGATTTCGTCGCTTTCACCCTCGACGGCGAGGTGATCTCCGCGCCGATCACCGAAGCCGCCCTGAGCGAGAACACGCAGATCTCGGGCAACTTCACGTCCGACACCGCCCGCAATCTCGCGCAGGAACTCAACTACGGAAAGCTGCCCGTCAGCTTCCGCAACGACAACAACCAGCACGTCTCGGCGACGCTGGGTAGCGCCCAGTTGAAGGCGGCATTCCTGGCCGGCGGCATCGGCCTGCTGCTCGTCGTCATCTACTCGCTGATCTACTACCGCGGCCTCGGCCTCGTGACGATCGCGTCGCTGCTCGTGTCGGCAGGGCTGACCTACGCCATGCTCGTGATACTCGGCGTGCAGATCGGCTTCACTCTCGATCTCGCGGGCATCGCCGGTTTCATCGTCGCTTTAGGTATCACTGCCGACTCGTTCGTCGTGTTCTTCGAACGGCTCAAGGACGAGGTGCACGAAGGACGGTCCTCGCGCGTCGCGGTCCCACGCGCCTGGGTGCGTGCCCGCCGCACGATTCTGTCCGCGGACACGGTCTCGTTCCTGGCCGCAGCGATCCTGTACTACTTCGCTTCGGCAGACGTGAAGGGCTTCGCGTTCACGCTCGGGATGTCGACGATCCTCGACCTCGTCGTGGTGTTCCTGTTCACGCACCCGATCGTCGCGCTGCTGTCGCGTAGTCGCGCCTTCGGCTCGGCCCGCTTCACCGGACTGGACGCAGTGCGTGGTGCACCGTCTCCGGATGCGGATCGCGAGCCGCCACGCGCTCGCCGCGGCCGAACCCGGCCCGAACCGGCCGAGCCCAACGAGTACTCGGGCAAGGCGACCCTCGTGCTGGACAAGAAGGCCGCCACCGAGGTCGAGGATGTGACCGGGACCGAGGACGTTGACGACGTCGAGGACGTCACCGGGGTCGACGACGTTGACGAGGTCGAGGACGCCACCGAGGTCGACGAAACGTCCGACGAGCCCGACCAGCCGCGCCGGCGCGTGGCGCCCGAACCCGGCTCGGCCGCCGAGCGTGCGGCCGCGCGTCGCGCGCGCATGCGCGACAAGAAGGACGGCGACCGATGATGACCGAAGTGAAACCTCGCTCCGTGTTGAGCCGCTTGTACCGCGGCGAGACCCGCATCGACTTCATCGGTTCGCGCAAGCGCTGGTATCTCGCGTCCGGGATCCTGATCCTGATCTGCGTCGTGAGCTTCGTGTTCCGAGGCTTCAACTACGGCGTCGAGTTCAAGGGTGGATCGACCTTCCAGTTCTCCGTCGTCCGGCACGCTCGCGGTCACGACGGACAACCTCGCAGACCGCCTTCGTCGATGCCGGCGTCACTCCCGCCGAAGCGCCGCAGGTTGTCGGTTCGGGCTCCGACCAGCAGATCATCGTGAACACGCGAACCCTGCGCGCCGCAGCAGGAGCAGAACGTGCTCGTTGCGGTGGCAAAGCGGTACACATCAATCCCGACATCCGTCTCGACCAACACGATCAGCAGCGAGTGGGGCCATGACACGACGATCAAGGCGCTCCAAGGGCTGATCATCTTCCTGATCGCGGTCTCGATCTACATCGCGATCCGCTTCCAGTGGCGCATGGCGGTCGGCGGCATCGTCGCGCTACTGCACGACCTCGTCGTCGCCGCCGGCGTCTACTCCCTCGTCGGCTTCGAGGTCACCCCGTCCACGATCGTCGGCTTGCTGACGATTCTCGGTTTCTCGCTCTACGACACGGTCGTGGTCTACGACAAGGTCGCCGAGAACTCGCGCGACCTGCTCGCCGGCTCGCGGATGACGTTCTCCGAAGCCGCGAACCTGGCGGTCAACCAGACCCTGATGCGCTCGATCAACACGTCGCTCATTGCGCTGCTGCCGGTGGCCGGGCTGCTGTTCGTCGGAGCAGGCCTGCTCGGCGTCGGCACGATCAAGGACCTCGCGCTGATCCTGTTCGTCGGCCTGGCGTCCGGCGCGTACTCGTCGCTGTTCCTCGCGACGCCGATCGTCGTCGACCTCACCGAGCGTTCGCCCGAGTACCGCGGGCTGCGCAAGCGGGTCGAGTCGCGGCGAGCCCGGGACGCCCGCCGCTCGTCGGACGAGGCCGAGCTCGCTGCGGCCGGAGTGGTGCCACCACGCAAGCGCAGTGGAGCGCCCGCTCCGGCACCCCGTCCTGGCGCCCGGCCCACTCGACGGCCCGGCAACAGGCGCAGTCGGTGACCTCTGCCGATCTGATCGCGTCGCGGTTGCGCGACGTCCCTGACTTCCCGCAGCCGGGGATCGTCTTCAAGGACATCACGCCGCTACTTGCCGATGCCGAGGCGTTCGCGACGGTTGTGCGCGAACTTGCCGCGGTCGCACCTGACGTCGATGTCGTCGCAGGCATCGAGGCGCGCGGTTTCCTGCTGGCCGGCGCGATCGCCGGCCAGCTCGGCCGTGGTCTCGTCCCGGTGCGCAAGGCGGGCAAGCTTCCGCCGCCGACCCTGCGCGCGTCCTACGACCTCGAGTACGGCTCGGCCGAGATCGAGGTCGGACCCGAGCTGATCACCGGCAAGCGGGTGCTGCTCGTCGACGACGTCCTTGCCACCGGCGGCACGATGCGCGCGGCGGCCGACCTGATCACGCGCGCCGGCGGCACGGTCGTCGCGCTCGCAGTGATCTTGGAGCTCGCGTTCCTCGACGGACGTGCGGCTCTTGCCGGGCTTGCCCCGCTGACGGCGCTGCTGACTGTGTGATCGTCTCGGCAGAGACGGGAATACCAGCGGGCCTCTAGACTTTGCGGTGGAAGACCTTCTAGCGCAGAGGAGCTTCGCTGAAGTCGGACGCCGTGACACCGGAGACCACCGAGCAGGTGGACGCACCTACCGCGCCACCCGCCGATGTCGTCGCGCCCGCCGGGAGCGACGCGACCCATCGCCGTCGCGTCCGTGACCGGCTCGCACGACGCCTGGCCACCACGTCGCGGCAGTCGTCGGTCGAGCCCGTCCTCGAGCCGTTGCTGGCGATTCACCGCGGCGCGCACCCGAAGGTCGACGCGAGGCTGTTGCAGCGCGGCTACGACCTTGCCGAGCAGTGCCACCGCGGCCAGCTGCGCAAGAGCGGCGATCCGTACATCACGCATCCCCTCGCCGTGGCCGCGATCCTCGCCGAGCTCGGCATGGACACGACCACGCTGGTGGCCGCGCTGCTGCACGACACCGTCGAGGACACGGGGCTGACGCTCGCCGACATCGAAGAGGAGTTCGGCCCGGACGTCGCGCATCTCGTCGACGGCGTCACCAAGCTCGACAAGGTCAAGTTCGGTGCAGCCGCCGAAGCCGAGACGATCCGCAAGATGGTCGTCGCGATGGCTCGTGACCCGCGCGTCCTGGTCATCAAACTCGCCGACCGGCTGCACAACATGCGCACGCTGCGCTTCCTGCCGCCGGCCAAGCAGGAGCGCAAGGCGCGCGAGACGCTCGAGGTGCTCGCCCCGCTCGCGCACCGGCTCGGCATGAACACGGTCAAGTGGGAGCTCGAGGATCTCGCGTTCGCCACCCTGTACCCGAAGCGCTACGACGAGATCGTCCGCCTCGTCGCCGAGCGCGCACCCTCGCGCGACACGTATCTCGGCGAGGTCATCGAACGCATCAACCGCGACCTTCGCGCGGGCAACATCAAGGCGGCCGTGACCGGACGTCCGAAGCACTACTACTCGATCTACCAGAAGATGATCGTGCGCGGTCGCGAGTTCACCGACATCTACGACCTGGTCGGCATCCGCGTTCTCGTCGAGGACGAGCGCGAGTGCTACGCAACCCTCGGCGTCATCCACGCGAACTGGCAGCCGGTACCCGGCCGGTTCAAGGACTACATCGCGATGCCGAAGTTCAACATGTACCAATCGCTGCACACGACCGTGATCGGCCCGGGCGGCAAGCCGGTCGAGCTGCAGATCCGTACGCAGGCGATGCACCGCACGGCCGAGTACGGCATCGCCGCGCACTGGAAGTACAAGGAACAGAAGAAGATCGACATCGCCGACCCGGGCAACGTCGTCTCCGACGAGATGGGTTGGCTGCGTCAGCTGCTCGACTGGCAGCGTGAGGCGCAGGAGCCCGAGGAGTTCCTCGACTCGCTGCGCTACGACCTCGGCGCGGGCGAGGTCTACGTGTTCACGCCGAAGGGCGACGTCATGGCGTTGCCGAACGGGGCGACGCCGGTCGACTTCGCCTACGCCGTGCACACCGAGGTCGGCCACCGCTGCATCGGTGCGCGCGTCAACGGCAAGCTGGTCGCCCTCGAGTCGACGCTCGACAACGGCGAGACCGTCGAGGTGTTCACGTCCAAGGCCGAGAACGCCGGTCCGTCGCGCGACTGGCTCAATTTCGTCAAGTCACCGCGGGCGCGCAACAAGATCCGGCAGTGGTTCGCCAAGGAGCGTCGCGAAGACGCGATCGAGGCCGGCAAGACCGCGCTGTCGAAGGCGATGCGCAAGGCCGCGTTGCCGATCCAGCGCGTGCTCGGCGGCGACCAGCTGCTCACGCTCGCCAAGGACATGCACCTGGCCGACGTCTCCGCGCTGTACGCGGCGATCGGTGAGAATCATGTGTCGGCGCAGAACGTCGTGCAGAAGCTCGTCGCGCAGCTCGGCGGCACCGAGGGCGCCGTCGAGGACATCGCCGAGGCCGTCGTCCCGCTCGTCACCGAGGCGCCGTCGGTACCGCGGCGCACCAGCGGCGACAGCGGCGTCATGGTCAAGGGCGTCTCGGACGTGTGGGTCAAGCTCGCGCGCTGCTGCACGCCCGTCCCGGGCGACGACATCCTCGGCTTCGTCACCCGCGGCGGGGGAGTGTCGGTGCACCGCCGCGCGTGCACGAACGCGTCCGCGCTGCTGGAGCAAAGCGATCGGCTCGTCGAGGTCGAATGGGCGCCGTCGTCCGACTCGACGTTCGTCGTGTCGATCCAGGTCGAGGCTCTCGACCGGCACGGCCTGCTCTCCGACGTCACCCGCGTGCTGTCCGACGAGCGGGTGAGCATCCTGTCGGCGAACGTCTCGACCAACCGCGACCGCGTCGCCGTCAGCAAGTTCACCTTCGAGATGGCCGAGGCCAAGCACCTGGCCAACCTGCTGCGCACGATCCGCAACGTCGAAGGCGTCTACGACGCCTACCGCGTCCACGCCCAGCACTGATCCGCGCTCTACCCAGCTCGGGCCGCGCTGACGATCAGCCGGAGATCGACTTCAGGTCGACGATGAACACCAGGGGGGCGTTTGCGGGGATCGTCGGCGGCTGGCCGGTCTTTCCGTAGCCCAGCGCGGACGGAACGATGATGATGCGTCGGCCGCCGACCTTCATCGGGGGGACGCCCTTCTCACCGCCGATGCCGTAGGTGAAGCCCTTCACGACCTGGGTCAGCGAGAACGGGGCGGGTTCGCCGCGCTTCCATGACGAGTCGAAGTACGTGCCGTTCTTGTAGAGGACGCCGTAGTACTGCACGACCACCGACGACGTGGGCGTGGCGGCTGCTCCCTTGCCTACTACGAGGTCCTTGACCTCGATGTTCTTCGGATCGCCCGATCCCTTCGAGGTCACCACCGGATAGCCCTTGAGATCGGTCGCGCCCTTGACCGTTACGCCCTTGAACGTCACGGCTGCGCCCTTGGCCGGCGGGTAGGACGTCGTCGGGGCCGGCGAGGGCGAAGTGACCGACGACGTCGGCGAGGTCGAGGGCTTCTTCTGCGCCGCGGGCTTCTTGTCGCTGCCGCTGCTGAGCACCACGACGGCGACGATGATGACCACGATCAACGCGAGCGTGCCGATGATCGTCGAGATCAGCGTCACCCTCCGGCGACGCGCCTCGCGCTCGGCGCGGCGCTCGAGCTGGCGTTCCAGATGACGGCGCGCGGTGTCGCGGCGCTGCTTGTTCGTCGGCACGAGGGGGAAGTCTACGAAAGTCCATCTAGGCGCGCGCTGTGTGACCCCGAAATCGTCGGCAACAGTCTCGGTAGGCTCAAGAAGTGTTCGTCGCAGGATTTCCGTCGGAGGTGACGGCCACCAACTGCTGGGTGGTCGCCCCTGCTGCCGGCGAACAATGCATCGTGATCGATCCCGGAATCGGCGTGGGACCTCAGCTGGACGAGGTTATTGCCGAGAATCGGCTGCACCCGGTCGCCGTGCTGCTCACCCACGGCCACATCGACCACACCTTCTCGGTCGTGCCCGTCTGCCAGGCCCGCGACGTCCCCGCCTACATCCACCCGAGCGACCGCGAACAGCTCACCGACCCGTGGTCGGGAATCAACCTGCCGAAGGGCTCGCCGCTGTTCGGCACGCTCACCTTCGCCGAGCCGGACGACGTCCTCGAGATGGCCGACGGCGAGAAGATCAGCCTCGCCGGGATGGACTTCGTCGTGCGGCACGCACCCGGCCACACCAAAGGCTCGGTCGTCTTCGGTCTCGCCGACGCCGACCCGCTCCTGTTCAGCGGCGACGTGCTGTTCGCGGGCTCGATCGGACGGGTCGACTTCCCCGGCGGGTCGATGCAGGACATGCAGCAGTCGCTGCGCGAGGTGATCCTGCCGATGGACGACGCCACGATCGTCCACGCCGGCCACGGCCCGTCCACGACCATCGCGCGCGAACGCGCAACGAACCCCTACCTGATCGATCTATGACCACCTCCCTCTCCGGGTTCCCGGAACTTCTGCCGTCCCAACGCTTCGTCGAACTGGCCGTCCTCGACCGGCTGCGCTCGATCTTCGAGGTGCACGGCTTCGCACCCGTCGAAACGCGCGCAGCCGAACCGCTCGACTCGCTGCTGCGCAAGGGCGAGATCGACAAAGAGGTCTACGTCCTGCGCCGGTTGCACGCCGAGGACGGCGATGCCGGGTTGGGTCTGCACTTCGACCTCACCGTGCCGTTCGCGCGCTACGTGCTCGACAACGCCGGTCACCTCGACTTCCCGTTCCGCCGCTACCAGATCCAGAAGGTGTGGCGCGGCGAACGTCCGCAGACCGGCCGCTACCGCGAGTTCACCCAGGCCGACATCGACGTCGTCGGACGCGACACCCTCGCGCCGCACCACGACGTCGAGATCGCGCGAGTCATGGCCGAAGCGCTCGGCGAGCTCGACTTCCTGCCGCCGCTGCGCCTGCAGGTCAACAACCGCAAGCTCATCGAGGGCTTCTACCGCGGCGTCGGCGCGAGCGACATCGACGCAGTCATGCGCATCATCGACAAGCTCGACAAGGAGCCGGCCGATTCGATCGCGAAGCAGCTCGTCGACGACGCCGGCCTGTCCGACCAGCAAGCCGGCCAGTGCCTCGCGCTGGCCGAGATCCGCGCGACCGACACCTCGTTCGTGTCGAGGGTGTGGGCGCTCGGCGTCGCGCACCAACTGCTCGACGAAGGCCTCGAGGAGCTCGCAGCGGTGATCGAGGGCTGCGCCTCGATCAGCGGGGTCACGGTCGAGGCCGACCTGCGTATCGCGCGCGGGCTCGACTACTACACCGGCACCGTGTTCGAGACGCGGATGGCCGGCTACGAGTCGCTCGGTTCGGTCTGCTCGGGCGGGCGTTACGACTCGCTGGCCAGCGACGGCAAGACGACCTTTCCCGGCGTGGGGATCTCGCTCGGGGTCACCCGCCTGCTGATCCCGCTGTTGCACGACGGCGTGCTCGAGGCGTCGCGGTCGGTGCCGTCTGCAGTGCTGGTCGCCTTGCCCAGCGAGGACGAGCGCGAGCGGTGCATCTCGATTGCTCAAGTGTTGCGTTCACGCGCTATCGCGGCCGAGGTCGCGCCGGCGCCGCAGAAATACGGCAAGCAGATTCGCTACGCCGAACGGCGCGGCATCCCGTACGTATGGTTCCCGAGCAGCGACGACGATGCCGACCAGGTCAGAGACATCCGCAGCGGCGACCAGGTCGCTGCCGATCCCGCGGCCTGGTTGCCACCCGTCGAAGACCTGCGCCCGCAAGTGATCTCTCGTAAGGACGAACAGTGATACGCACTCATGACGCCGGATCGCTTCGTGCATCCGACGCCGGCAACACAGTCACCCTCGCCGGATGGGTGGCAACCCGACGTGATCACGGCGGCGTGACCTTCATCGACGTTCGAGACGCTAGTGGCACCGCGCAGGTGGTCTTCCGCGAGGCCGACGCCCACGCGTTGCGCAACGAATGGGTCATCGCAGTCACCGGTGAGGTCCGGCTGCGTCCCGAGGGCAATGTGAACGCCGCGATCCCGACCGGCGAGATCGAGGTCGTCGCGTCGTCGCTCGAGGTCTTGAACGAAGCCGCGACGCTGCCGTTCCAGGTCGACGAGCACGCCGAGGTCGGCGAGGAGGCTCGGCTCAAGTACCGCTACCTCGACCTGCGGCGTCCCGGCCCGGCGGCGGCGATCCGCTTGCGCTCCAAGGTGAATCGCGCCGCTCGTGAGGCGTTGCTCGATCGCGGGTTCGTCGAGATCGAGACACCGACGATGACGCGCTCGACGCCCGAGGGCGCGCGCGACTTCCTCGTGCCCGCCCGGCTTCGTCCGGGCAACTGGTACGCGCTGCCGCAGTCGCCGCAGCTGTTCAAGCAGTTGCTGATGGTTGCCGGCATGGAGAAGTACTTCCAGATCGCGCGGTGCTATCGCGACGAGGACTTCCGCGCCGACCGCCAGCCCGAATTCACGCAGCTCGACATCGAGATGAGCTTCGTCGACCAGGACGACGTCATCGCGCTCGCCGAGGACGTGCTGAAGTCGGTGTGGCAGCTGATCGGCTACGAGGTGCAGACGCCAATCGCGCGCATGACCTACTACGACGCGATGGACCGCTTCGGCACCGACAAGCCTGACCTGCGCTTCGGTCTCGAACTCGTCGACTGCACCGAGTTCTTCAAGAACACACCGTTCCGCGTGTTCCAGGCGCCGTACGTGGGCGCGGTCGTCATGCAGGGCGGCGCGTCGCAGCCGCGTCGCACGCTCGACGGCTGGCAGGACTTCGCGCGGCAACGCGGTCACCGCGGCTTGGCCTACGTGCTCGTCGGCGACGACGGAGAGTTGGGCGGCCCGGTCGCGAAGAACCTGTCCGACGACGAGCGCGCCGGCATCGTCGCGCAGGTCGGCGCGGCACCCGGCGACTGCATCTTCTTCGCAGCCGGCGGCGGCAACTCCGCGCGCGGGCTGCTCGGCGCGACCCGACTCGAGATCGGTCGTCGCAACGGCCTGATCGACGAGTCGCAATGGTCGTTCGTGTGGGTCGTCGACGCGCCGCTGTTCGAGCCGAGCTCGGACGCGGTCGCGGCCGGTGACGTCGCGGTCGGCTCGGGCGCCTGGACGGCGGTGCACCACGCGTTCACGTCCCCGAAGCCCGAGTACCTCGACACGTTCGACACCGACCCGGGATCGGCGCTGGCGTATGCGTACGACATCGTCTGCAACGGCAACGAGATCGGCGGCGGGTCGATCCGTATCCATCGTCGCGACGTCCAGGAGCGGGTCTTCGCGGTCATGGGTCTGTCGCCGGAGGAAGCGCAGACCAAGTTCGGGTTCCTGCTCGACGCGTTCAAGTTCGGCGCACCGCCGCACGGCGGCATCGCCTTCGGCTGGGACCGAATCTGCGCGTTGCTGACCGGCGCCGACTCGATGCGCGAGGTTGTCGCGTTCCCCAAGACCGGCGGCGGCTACGACCCCCTCACCGGCGCACCGGCTCCGATCACGCCGGAACAGCGCAAGGAAGCGGGCATTGACTATGTCGAGCCGCCGGGATCGGATCTTGTCTGACCCGCTCACTTCGTTCGGGGCCATCCTGCGATCCGAATCGCAAGCTCGCTAGCGCTCGCGCGAGCGGCGGGCTCTTCGCGCAAGCGCTCATCGCGTGGTGGTCACCCGCAGATCAAGAACAGCAACGCCAGGCCGTAGGCCTCGGCAGGGTCGTCGGCGACGAAGTCGACATCGCGCTGGTCAAGGGCGATCTCGACCTGCCAGCCGTCGTCCACGCGCGACAGTCGGCGGAAGGTATTGCCGAGGCGATCGCGCAGTTGCGGCTCGCTGGGCAGCCAGATCGAGTTCTGCTCCTCGATCGAGTCGAGCGCCCACTCGACGGTGCCGTTGAACCCGATCACCTTGCCGGTCGGGAATTCGTGCACCTCGACGGTCATGTCCGAGAGCGTGAAGATCTCCTGGTCCATGCCGCGGTCGGCCACGACGAACCGGTCGCCGGGCGCGGGATCCCACCGCAGCCCACCGTCACGCAGCTTGCGCGCCAGCGCAACAGAGATCACGCGCGCTGTTCGCGTCGGTACTGTCGCGCGCTGCGGCGCGCGCTCGCCTTGATGATGAACTTCGGCGGCGGCCCGAGGCGCAACTGCTCGAGCATCGCCGGAATGTCCTCCATGTGCCAGACCTCGCTGAGACGGCCATCGCGGACGCGCCAGATCTCTTGGCCGCCGATCGTCAACGGGCGTCCGGTGGCGGGCACGTCCATCGGTGTGAACGTTCCGGTGTGCGTTCCTGTCATCGTCCACCTGCCGGTGACGTACTCATCGTCGGCGAACACCACGTCGATCGTGAAGTGCATGTCGGGGAACGCGGTGCGGATTGTCTTCGCCGCCCAGATGTCGCCGGCACGGCCGGGTGGGGCGTCCTTCATCGGAGTGTGGTCGATGAGATCCTCGGCGATGATCTGGTCGGCGACCTCGTAGTGGCCCTGGTCCCAGATCTCCTCGAGCCAGCGGCGATACAGCGCGACGTTGTCTGCGGCCGTCATGGCCCGCAGATTAGTCCTGCTGACGCCGCCATTGCCTAGGCTGGACGGCGTGACCCTGTTCGAGCCGGACGAGCCGCGCACGGAGCCGGCGCCGTTCGATCCGGCCGCGCCGCTGGCCGCCCGCATGCGGCCGCGCACGCTGGACGAGGTCGTCGGGCAGGCGCACCTGCTCGCCCCCGGATCGCCGCTGCGCCGCCTGGTCGAGGGCGACGCGCCGATGTCGCTGATCCTGTTCGGCCCACCCGGCACGGGCAAGACCACCCTCGCGCTGATCGTGTCGAGCGCGACCAACCGGCGCTTCGAGCAGCTGTCGGCACTCAACGCCGGGGTGAAGGACGTGCGCGAGGTGATCGCGCGCGCGAAGTCCGAGCTCAGCCGCACCGGTCGGCAGACCGTGCTGTTCATCGACGAGATCCATCGCTTCAGCAAGACCCAGCAGGATTCCCTGCTCGGCGCGGTCGAAGCCCGACACGTCACCCTCGTCGCGGCCACGACCGAGAATCCGTTCTTCTCGATCGTGTCGCCGCTGCTCTCGCGCAGTCTGTTGCTCACGCTGCAGCCGCTGGACGAGACCGCGGTCGGCGAACTCGTCGATCGGGCGTTGGCCGACGAGCGTGGGCTGGGCGCGGCGGTCACCCTCGACGACGATGCGCGGGCGCATCTGCTGCGCATGTCCGGTGGCGACGCTCGCCGCGCGCTGACCGCTCTCGAGGCGGCCGCCGGCACGACGCTGGCCGAGGGACGCACTGCGATCGACTTGGCCACGCTCGAACAGGCCGTCGACACCGCCGCCGTGCGTTACGACCGCGACGGCGACCAGCACTACGACGTGATCAGCGCGTTCATCAAGTCGATCCGCGGCTCCGACGCCGACGCCGCGCTGCACTACCTCGCGCGCATGATCGAGGCGGGTGAGGACGCGCGGTTCATCGCACGCCGCCTGGTGGTGCATGCATCGGAGGACGTCGGGCTGGCCGATCCGACCGCGCTGCTCGCCGCAACCGCGGCCGCGCAGGCGGTGCAGCTGATCGGCATGCCCGAGGCGCGCATCAACCTGGCCCAGGCCACCGTCCACCTGGCCCTGGCGCCCAAGTCGAACGCCGTTGTCAGCGCCATCGACGCCGCGCTTGCCGACGTGCGGGCCGGCCACGCCGGCGCCGTCCCGCCGGCTCTGCGCGACGGCCACTACCGCGGCGCAGCCAAGCTCGGGCACGCCCAGTCCTACCGCTACCCGCACGATCTGCCCGAGGGCGTCGCCGAGCAGCAGTACCCGCCCGACGAGCTGGTCGGGCGCGACTACTACGACCCGGCCCCGCGCGGCGCCGAGCGTCATCTGGTCGAGCGGCTGGCCAAACTACGGGCGATGATCCGCGGAACGGGCACCAAGTAGGGTCATCCGCGACCTGTTTCATATCGATTCCGTATCCGATCGAGGAGGCCCCGGTTGTCCGGAGGGGCGATTGCCGCGCTGATCGCGGCGGGCGCGTTCGTGCTGCTCGTGCTGTTGCTGGCCATCCCGCTGCTGAAGCTGGGACGGGTGCTGGACGAGGCCACGCTGGCCATCCGCACGACCCACGAGGGCATGGGACCGCTGCTGACCGACGCGAAGGGCACGCTGGGCCAGGTGAACTCGCAGCTCGACCAGGTCGAGGGCATCGCACGCAACGTCAACTCGATGACGACCAACGTCGCGGCGCTCACCTCGGTCGTGTCGAGCACCCTCGGCAGTCCGCTGATCAAGGTCGCCGCGTTCTCCTACGGCGTGCGCAAGACCGTCGCCGACCGTCGCGACGCCGAGGTCGTCCGTGACGCTCGCAAGAAGAGAAGGGCCAAGCGGTGAGGCGGCTGTTCTGGCTCGCCATGGGCGTCACCATCGGCGCCCTGATCGTCCGCAAGCTTTCTGCGGCAGCGCAGCGAATGACTCCCGGCGGCATGGCTGACAGCTTCACCGCTGCCCTGCGCGATCTTGCCGAGTCGATGCGCGAGTTCAGTCACGATGTGCGTGAGGCGATGAGCGAACGCGAGGAGCAGTTGCGCTCGGGTACCGGCCTGGACGGCGAACTCGGCAACAAACCCGCATAGCCCGGTTGCAACAATCGACCTATGAAGTCCGCAGAGATCCGACGGCGCTTCCTCGGGCATTTCGAGGCGAACGGCCACACGGTCGTGCCGAGCCTGCCCCTGCCGTTCAACGACCCGAACCTCTTGTTCGTGGTCGCCGGCATGGTGCAGTTCGTGCCCTACTTCGTGGGTCAGGAGCAACCGCCGTACTCGCGCGCGACGAGCATCCAGAAGTGCATCCGCACGCAGGACATCGACGAGGTCGGCAAGACCACCCGCCACGGCACGTTCTTCCAGATGAACGGCAACTTCAGCTTCGGCGACTATTTCAAGGACGGCGCGATCCAGCTCGCCTGGGACCTGTCGACGAAGTCGGTCGACGACGGCGGGTTCGGGCTCGACGGCGACCGCGTCTGGGCGACCGTTTATCTCGACGACGACGAGGCCGTCGACATCTGGCACCGCCAGATCGGTCTGCCGATGGAGCGCATCGTCCGCAAGGGCATGGACGACAACTTCTGGTCGATGGGCATCCCCGGCCCGTGCGGACCGTGCAGCGAGCTCTACTACGACCGCGGCCCCGATTACGGCGTCGAAGGTGGTCCGGCCGTCGACGAGGACCGCTACATGGAGTTCTGGAACCTCGTCTTCATGCAGAACGAGCGCGGTCCGAACCGCGGCGCGGGCAAGAGCGATTTCGAAATTCTCGGCGAGCTGCCGAAGAAGAACATCGACACCGGCATGGGCATGGAACGCGTCGCCACGCTGCTGCAGGGCGTCGACAACCTCTACGAGATCGACGAGACGAAACCGATCCTCGATCGTGCCGCGCAATTGTCCGGGAAGATCTACGGCGCGCACTCGGGTCACGCGGCGGCCGAGTCACACCCCGACGACGTGCGGTTGCGCGTGATCGCCGACCACGTGCGGTCGGCGCTCATGCTGATCGGTGACGGTGTCGTGCCTGGCAACGAGGGACGTGGTTACGTCCTGCGTCGGTTGCTGCGCCGAGCGATTCGTGCGATTCGCCTGCTGGGATATGAGGATCGTGCGTTCCCCGAGCTGTTCCCCGTCGCGCGCGATTGCATGGCACCGTCCTATCCCGAACTCGCGAAGGACTTCGAGCGCATCTCCGGCTACGCGTATGCCGAAGAGGACGCGTTCCGACAGACGCTGCGCGCGGGCACGACGATTCTCGATGTGGCCGTCGCCGACACGAAGCGGGCCGGCGGCGCGACGCTGTCGGGTGACAAGGCGTTCCAGCTGCACGACACCTACGGCTTCCCGATCGACCTGACGCTCGAGATGGCGGCCGAGCAGGGCATCGAGGTCGACGAAACCGGATTCCGCCGGTTGATGGCCGAACAGCGCGCGCGGGCCAAGGCCGACGCGCAGGCGAAGAAGACCGGTCACCTCGACCTGTCGCTGTATCGCACGGCGCTCGAGCAGGGGAACTCGCAATTCACCGGCTACACCGAGGTGTCGCGCGAAGCGAGCGTGACCGCTTTGATCGGGACGGACGGACTGCTGCCCTGCCGCGCACGAGGGTGACGAGGTCGAGGTCGTGCTCGACTCGACGCCGTTCTACGCCGAGGGCGGCGGCCAGCTCGCCGACTGGGGTCGGCTGTCGGTGAATGCGGGTGGTCGCGAGGCCGAGCTGACCGTCACCGATGTGCAGGCGCCGATCCCCGGGCTCGTCGCGCATCGCGCGACGGTGCTGTCGGGAGAGATCCGTCCCGGCGACGTCGTGCTCGCGCACGTCGATCTGCAGCGCCGCGTGTCGGTGTCGCGGTCGCACTCGGCCACGCACCTGTTGCATGCGGGATTGCGGCGTGCGCTCGGCGATTCCGCGGCGCAGGCGGGTTCGTTGAATGCGCCCGGACGGTTGCGCTTCGACTTCACGACACCTGCGGCGGTGCCGCACAGCGTGCTCGGCGATGTCGAGGACGAGATCAACGAGGTGTTGCTGCGCGATCTCGAGGTGCGCTGGTTCGTCACCGATCAGGACGAAGCGCGTCGCCTCGGTGCGATTGCGATGTTCGGTGAGAAGTACGGCGACCGCGTGCGCATCGTCGAGATCGGTGACTACTCGCGCGAGCTGTGCGGTGGCACGCACGTGCCACGCAGTTCGGTGATCGGCATGGTCAAGCTGCTCGGTGAGTCGTCGATCGGTTCCGGCGTGCGTCGGGTCGAAGCGCTCGTCGGGCTCGACGCGTTCCAGTACCTGGCCCGCGAACACGTGCTGGTGCAGTCGCTCGCGAGCGAGTTCAAGGCGCAGCCGGAAGAGTTGCCCGAACGCATCAACGGCGTCCTCGAGCGGCTCAAGGGCGCCGAGCGCGAGCTGGCGAAACTGCGCGTCGGCCAGGTGCTCGCGTCGGCGGGCACCCTGGCTGCCGGCGCCGACGACATCAACGGCGTGCAGGTGGTCGCCGCGCAGGCGCCTGACGGTGTCGGCGGCAACGATCTGCGCTCGCTCGTGCTCGATGTGCGCGGCCGCCTGCGCGCCGGCGATCCGGCCGTGGTGTTGCTCGCGTCGCCCGCGGACGGCGGGGGAGTCGCCTTCGTCGTCGCGGTCAACGAGGCGGGCCAGTCGACCGGCCTCGCGGCGGGCGAACTCGTCCGCGCCTTCGCGCCCGTCCTCGGCGCCCGCGGCGGCGGCAAGGCCGACCTCGCCCAGGGGGCCGGTGGCGACGCCGCGAAGCTGGGCGACGCCTTCGCCGCCGTCAAGACAGCCATCAGCGGTAGGTGAGTCCTTGGTGACCACCAACGCGATGAGCGCTTGCGCGAAGAGCCCGCCGATCGCGCGAGCGCCAGCGAGCTTGCGAATCTCGGCGGTCCAATGACCGGTGTGTGGCTAGCTGTCGATGTTGGAACTGTTCGGGTCGGGGTGGCGCGCTCCGATCCGGGCGGGATTCTCGCGTCCCCGCTGGTCACGTTGGCCCGCGATCCGGCCAAGGACGCCGACATCGCCGAGCTCGCCGGGCTGGTCGCCGAACTCGGTGCCGTGGGCGTTGTCGTGGGGCTCCCGCGCACCCTGAAGGGCGCCGAAGGTAAATCTGCGGAAATGGCGCGAAACTACGCCGAACGCCTTGCTGAACACATCTCGCCGGTTCCCGTGCAACACCTGGACGAGCGCCTGACGACGGTGAGCGCGCAGCGTAAGCTCCACCAGAACGGCGTCCGGGGAAGTAGAAAGGTCCGGGCGATCATCGACCAGGCTGCGGCCGTCGAATTGCTGCAATATTGGCTTGATTCGATGCGGGAGCGATGACCGCGGGTATCACTTGACCACAGACCCCCGTGAAAAGAACGGAGTCCTCCAGCGTGACGCAACGCGAGCGCGAGTCGTTGGCCTCGGGTCCGCCCGGTGACGATCCGCACTCCCTGCTCTTCGGCGAGGACGACGGCAGCGACTACCAGCACGAGCTGTCCCGCTCCGAACGCCGCCGCTCCGAGCAGCGCCGCCGTCGGCGCAGCCGTCGCCGCGGCCGGTTGTTCGTGCTGCTGGCCCTGGTCATCGTGGCCGTGGTCGCCTATTTCGTCGTCCCGCGCGTCATCGACTACTTCTCCGTTGCCGACTATTCGGGCCAGGGGTACGGATCGGTGACCATCACCGTCCACACCGGAGACAGCACCCAGGACATCGCGAACACGCTGCAGCAGAAAGCCGTCGTCAAGAGCGCGCAAGCGTTCACCGACGCGTGTGGCAGCAGTAAATGCGCGGGCATCCAGCCCGGCGAGTACAACATGCGACTGCACATGTCGGGCGCCGCTGCGGTCGCGCTGATCCTCGCTCCGTCCTCGCGCAGCAAGGGCAACGACCTCGCGATCCCCGAAGGTGCGACCAGTCTCGACGTCGTGGCCCGCCTGACCGAGATTCTCGGTGCCGGCCAGAAGGGCGCCATCGAGGCCGCGCTCAAGCGTCCCGCCGACCTCGGCCTGCCGCGCGGCTACACCGGCAAGGGCAACGGCATCCCCACCTCGGTCGAAGGCTTCCTGTACCCGGCGACCTACACGATCGACCCGGGCTCGAGCCCGACGAAGGTGTTCAGCGACCAAGTGATCCCGCGCTACCTGCAAGCGGATCGGCAGATGCATTTCGCCGACGCCGCGGCGAAGTTGCATCAGACGCCGTATGCCGCGCTGATCATGGCGTCGATCGCACAGTCCGAAGCCAAGTACGCCGCTGACATGCCCAAGGTCGTGCGCACGATCCTCAACCGCATCAGGATCGGTCGTGAGTTGCAGTTCGACTCGACCAGCTCCTACGCGTGCAAGCTGGCCGGAACACCCGCGAACAAGTGCATCTACCGCAACGTCGACAGTCCGTACAACACGTACACACACAAGGGCCTGCCGCCGACGCCGATCGACAACCCGGGCGCGGCGGCAATGGCCGCCGCCGTCGCACCCGCGTCCGGCAACTGGCTCTACTTCGTCAACAAGGACGCCGCGGGTCACCTGTTCTTCACCAACAGCGAGAAGGCGTGGACGGCGGCGGTCAACAAGTGCGTCAAGAACCACTGGGGCTGTGGCTGATCCAACGCGCCGTGCAGCCGTACTCGGACGACCGGTCGCGCACTCGCTGTCCCCGGTACTGCACGGCGCCGCCTACGAAGCGCTCGGACTGAACTGGCGATACGACGCGATCGACTGCGGCGTCGCCGACCTGCCGGTCGTGCTCGCCGAGCGTGTCGACTGGGCCGGCTTCTCGTGCACAATGCCGCTCAAACACGCAGTCCTCGAGATCGCGGACGAGGTGCGCCCGGTGGCCGCCGCGGTGGGCGCGGGCAACACGCTGTTGCCACGAGCAGGCGGCGGGTGGATCGCCGCCAACACCGACGTCGCCGGCATCGTTGCGACCGTGCGGGAGAGCGGCGTGGCGGTTCGAACGGCGACGGTGCTCGGTGCAGGTGGGACGGCCCAAGCCGTGCTCGGAGCGCTGGTCGAGTTGGGCGTGTCACGCTGCACCACGCTGGTGCGTGACCGCACGCGTGCCGAACGGCTCGCGGCCACAGCACGAGCGCTCGGCATCGATCTGCTCGTCGCAGATCTCGACGTCGACGCGGTCGAGTTGCGCGCCGACCTCGTGATCTCGACGCTGCCCGGCGGAGCAGCCGATGCACTGGCCGGCGCAGCGTGGCGCCCGGAGCAGGCCGTCCTCGACGTCGTGTACGCCGACTGGCCGTCGCGCCTTGCCACCGCCGTGCAGCAGGCCGGCGCGACCGCGCTGAGCGGTGTCCGGATGCTGCTGCACCAGGCTGCAGCTCAAGTCGAGCTGATGACCGGAGTGCCGGCTCCGACGGACGCGATGGATGCCGCACTGCGCCGTACGCTGACAACGTGAGCGTCACGACGACCCGCCGCGCGATCGTGCGCCTGCCGGCTGAGGCCGCGCCGACCAGCGGGCCGGACGACCTGGCGGTCGAGGATCCGCTCGTCCTCGGGATGGACGGCGACGCGATCGCCACGCTGATGCGCACCCCCGGACACGACCTCGACCTGGCCGCCGGCTGGCTCGTCGCCGAATCGGGCGTTCGCTCGCCCGAGGACATCGTGACCCTGCGCGCCTGTCGCGAGGACGACACCGATCGGGTACACATCACGTTGCGCGCAGGCGTGCGGCCACCGCGGGCGCGCGCGTTCGTGACGTCGGCAGCGTGCGGGGTGTGCAGCGCGGACGTGCTCGACCTGACGTTGTCGCGGACGAGCGCGCCGCACAACGACGGCTGGACGGTGCCGCGCGCCGTCTTGAGCGCGCTGCCCGACACGATGCGCAAGCGGCAGCGCGCCTTCGACCGCACCGGCGGTGTTCATGCGGCAGCGCTGGCCGACACGTCCGGCGCCCTGGGGGTGGTGCGCGAGGATGTCGGGCGGCACAACGCCGTCGACAAGGTCGTCGGCGAGGCTCTCCTCGACGGCCGGCTCCCCGCGACCGATCGGCTACTCGTGGTGAGCGGACGGGTCTCGTTCGAGATCGTCCAGAAGGCGGTCGCCGCCGGGGTGGCCGGAATCGTCGCGGTCTCCGCGCCGTCCAGCCTGGCCGTCGATCTCGCCCGGGAGCACGGGCTGCTGCTCGCCGGAATGGTGCGTGCCGGCCGGATGAACGCCTACGCCGGTGAGCGACTGATCACCTGACCCCGGTTTCAGCGTGCGAGAACGTGTTCTCGTGGGCACACTCACGCACATGCCGACCCCTCGTACCCGCCGCACGTTCCTCGCCGGCGGCTCCGTTGCCGCTGCTGCCGGGACCGCCGGGCTGCTGCTACCCGGCGCTGCCGGTGCTTCCTCTCGGTCCGAAGTCACGACCGACGTAGCGATCGTCGGCGCCGGCCTCGCCGGGCTGACCGCTGCGCGTCGGCTCGCCCGGCAGGGGCACCGTGTCGTCGTGCTCGAAGCCCGCGATCGCGTCGGTGGCCGCACGTTCAACCACAACATCGGCCACGGCCACATCGCCGAAGCCGGCGGCGAGTTCGTCGGACCGACCCAGGACCGGGTCGTCGCGCTGGCCAAGTCCCTCGGCATCTCGACGTTCAACGCCTACGACACCGGCAACAACGTCTACCTCTACCCGCCGTATCCGCGCACGCTCTACACCGACACCGGCCCGCTGGGCACCGCGCCGCCGGATGCCACGATCGCAGCCGACATCGCGCTGCTGGTCAAGGACATCGACGACAAGGCCAGCAAGATCAACCCGGCGCACCCGTGGAATTCGCCGAACGCCGAGCAGTACGACGCGCAGACCCTCGAGACCTACGTGCGTGGCATGGCCACCAACGCCGATCGCACGCTGGGCCTGCTCGCGCCGTTCCTGCAGGCGCTGGTTGGCGCGGAAGCGCGTGACCTGTCGCTGCTGTTCGTCCTCAACTACGTCGCGGCGGCCGGCGATGCCAAGAACGTCGGCACGATCGAGCGGTTGTTCAACGTGCGCGACGGTGCGCAGCAATCGCGCATCCGCGGCGGGTCACAGCTTATTTCGCTGCGCATGGCTCATGCCCTCGGCCGGCGGGTGCACCTGAACACGCCGGTGCGCCGCATCGTGCAGAACGGGCACGGCGTCAGCGTCTACAGCGACCGCGTCGTCGTGCACGCGCAGCGGGTCGTCGTCGCCGTCCCACCCGCGCTTGCACAGCGCATCGACTTCCACCCGCTGTTGCCGACCGCGCGCGATCAGCTCTTGCAACGCATGCCGATGGGTGCGCTGATGAAGGTCGAGGCGGTGTACGAGAAGCCGTTCTGGCGCAGCAGCGGTCTGACCGGTCAGTTCCTCACCGTCGGCGGCCCGGTCGGCTACTCGTTCGACAACTCACCGCCCGACGGCTCGGTCGGCGTGCTCGCCGGCTTCGTCGGCGGAGCGCAGAACCTGAAGTGGGGAGCGCGCTCGCAAGCCGCGCGGCGCAAGGCAGTGCTCGCTCAGTACGTGAGCCTGTTCGAGGACAACCGGTTCGCGCACCCGATCGAGTACTTCGACATGAACTGGCCGCAGCAGCCGTGGAGCCACGGCGGTCCGACCGCGATCATGGGTCCGGGCACGCTGCTGCGTTTCGGGCACGCGCTGCGCACGCCGGTCGGCCGCATCCACTGGGCGGGCACGGAGACATCCGACTTCTGGCAGGGCTACATGGACGGTGCCGTGCGATCGGGGGAGCGGGCCGCCGACGAGATCCTCGCCCTGCACTAACGGCTCACGCGTTGGTCGATCGAGCGCCAGGTCGTGCCGCCGTCGCTCGTGACGTACAGGTGGTCGACTCCGCGTAGGTCTCGCGCGTGGAGCAGCGCATGCCGGCAGTCGATGGCCGAGATCTCCGGACCGAACTCGACGCGCAGGTCGGGCGCTGTGGCTGCATGCCAGCGCTTGCCCTGGTCGCAGGTACTCGTCACGACGAGCCGCCTGCCGGCGGTACGCGCGGTGACCCAAGCGTCGTCGGCGTTCGGTACGGCGGTGGCAACGACATGGCCGTCCGGGACGCTGTGGTCGGCATCGAGCACCGCGCCGAGCACGACCGCGGGCTCGCGCACCCAGTGAGCGCCGTCGTCACCGCTGACGAACAGCCGGGCCCGGCAGGTGCGCCGTGCGCACCAGCTGACGGGCTCCATTACCTCGTTGCCGAAGACGCCCGGCGTTGCGAACGCCCGGTTTCGCGCGGTGAGCGCCGTCTGCCAAGTGGCGCCGCTGTTGCGCGTGACATCCAGCGCCGGGCTGAACCAGCCCGCGGGAGCGGCGTCCCATGCCGTGCTGCCGTCGGGCTGGAACTGCACGGGCCCGATGGACGGCAGCAGACGGGTACCGGCGCGCCGGTCGGAGTCCGCGACGACGCGCCAATGTCGCCCACCGTCGGCGGTGACGAACAACATGGCATCGGGTGCGGTCGGCTCGATGTCGGTGAGCCAGCCGTGGTCCGGGTCGGTGAACCAGAGCGCGTCCGTGCTGCCTCCGGCGAGCACGTGCGATGGGACCGGGTTCCAGTGCCAGGAAATTCCGCCGTCGCTGGTCCGGTAGAGCCGCTCGCGCCCGCCGCCGGCCGGGAAGACCGTGAACCAGAGGTGGCGCCGGTCGAGCACGAACATCGAATCTGCATAGAAGTCGCGCGGCAGGTGCGGGCCGATGGTGACGAACCGACGCGCGCGCAGCGTCGACATGCGCAGCCGTGCCGTTCCGTGGCCGTTGTCCGAGGGACCGATGAACACGTAGAGCCGGCGTGCGCTCTCGGTGACTGGGCCGAAGACAGGCACTGCCGGCTTCGGCTGCTTGCTCAAGCGGGTGTCCGACGTGGACGTGCCCGAAGTCGGTGACCGTGTAGTCGAAGCGATGCCGCGGCTCGCGCCTGCTGCGGTTGGTGTGTCTGAACTCTTGGCTGGTGCACGCGGCCAGCACGTCAGTGACGACGACGGCCGCGGCCATGCCCCTCGACTCCGACGATCCTCACAACGCCTCCCGACAACCAGACAGCGGTTGCCGTGGGCTCGTTGCGAGACAAGACCAAAAGACCAAGACGCAGCGACGGGAGTACCGCGGAGACGAGTATCGCTTCTCGGTCCGGTCCGAACGAAGTCCCGAAGCCGGGGAGTCCTCGCTGGGAGGTGCGGTTGCGCTGGAAGGCATGCTTCAGCCGCCGGTCGACTCGGGTCAGTTCGGGACAGTCGTGCATGGTGTTGCGTCGTGGTCGTTGGTCGGGGTCGACCCAGGCAGGTGGGACCCAGTGGGGTAGGTCGTTGAGCATGATCGAGGCCCAGCCCATTTGTTCGAACATGGCGTGGTTCTGCCGACAGACCAGGGTGCCGTCGTCGACGCTGGTGCGTTTCGTCTTGGCAAAATCCGTCACGTGATGTGCCTGGGTCCACGACAAGGGCGCATCACAGCCCGGGTAGGAGCAGCCTTTGTCCCGGGCGAACATGGCGAGGCGTTGTTGTTCGGTGAACAGGCGGTGCTGGTCGGAGTAGGCGAGGATGCACTTCGTCTTCGACAAGCAGGACCAGGATCGCTTTCGCTTTGGGGTCGAGCCACCGGTCGGCGACCGCGGTCGGGACCGCGTAGCCGTGGGCGGTGTGCACGATGCCGGTGCCGTCGGCGAACTCGCCCACGGTCGCGGTCAGCACCAGGGTGGTGGCGCAGCCGTTGGCGGTGGGCAGCGAGCCGGAGGAGTAGAGAATTTTGAAGGCGCCGAGCAGCGCGTCGTGGCGGCGCTGGCCCGGCGTGCGCGGGTCACGCTCACCGTCCGGGCCCGGTGTGCGGCTTGCCCAGGGTGTCGAACAGGGTCTCGAGGTACTCGGCTGCCTCGCAGGTCAGTTCGCCGGCGATCGACGCTGACCCGTCCGCACGCCGGCGCAGCGACAGGCTGCGGCGCCGGTGCGCGGCCTCGATGTCACGAAACGCCCCGTCCTGATCGACCCGGGCGTACAGGCCGTTGGCGAAGCGGGCCAGCAGGTCGGGGTCGTGGTCACGGGCGAAGTCGAGCAGCGCGCGTCTCGATACAGCGGTGCTGACTGGTCGGCGAGCAGGTCGTCGATCTTGTCCGTCATCGCCACGACCGTGGCCGCGGCCCGGGTCGAGATCGCCCCCTCGGCCAGCGCAGCCGCCGTCTGCGGATGCGCCGCCTCGACCGTGTCGCCGGTCAGCGTGCGCCGCGGCGTGACCGCCGCAGCGAGCTTCACGCGACTAGCCGCATCGCGCGCGCCGATCTTGAGCGCGTCACGTAGCAACACTGCCGTGTTCTTCGCGCCGAGATCGAACGCGAGCCCCTCCGCCTCGACCTGGGCGATCAGGCTCAGCTGTTCGACCTCGATCGACTGCTTCGAAGCCTCCAGTTCGCGCAGCCGATCCAGCACTGCTGTGCCGGTCAACTGCAAGCTGCTCACATGTTCGATTCTATCTCTTCCGAGGAAGAAACACCACCCCTCGGAGTGAGAATCCGCAGAAATATATAGGGATCAGCGTCGATGGGGACGAGTCAGTCGGTCGCGTGGGCGCCGAACATGTATCGCCGATAGGCCTGCGTGATCGTCTCGCCGCTGTCGGGACGATGGACGACGGTGATCGCGTCACCGGAGCGAATCTCGCCGGGAACGACGATGCGCAGGTATGCGCCGGGACGCGACACCTCGGTGAAGATCTTCAACCAGCCCTGCTCGCCGACCCACCCGCGAAACGTCGAGCACGGGATGCGCGGGTAAGTGACCTCCACGACGACGGTGTCGCCGATCTGCCATTGCTCGCCCACCAGTGCGGCGTTGACGTCGATGCCGCTGGTGGTCAGGTTCTCGCCGAAGAAGCCGTTGGTCAGAGCGCGGCCGAGGCGCTGTTCCCACGCGTCGAGATCCTCGCGAGTGAATGCGTACAGCGCCTGGTCGGTGCCGCCGTGGTTCTCGACGTCGCCGATGAAGTCACCCACGACACCGCTGCCCAGCCCGGTCGTCTTCGGGCCAGGGTCACGCACTTGCACCGGCCCGTCCACGGGGCGCTTGTCGATGCCGGTCTCGTCGACGCTCTTGTCCGGGTTGGGACGCGGACCGCCGACGTTCACGGAAAGCAGCACGGGCACGGGTCAATCCTGCCAGTCCGCGGCGAGCCCTTTCGCGATCTCGGCGACGGCCGCGACGTCCGCCGGCGTCCCGCCGCGCAATCCGGCCGCGAGCCCGACGATGAACGTCGTCAGCGGTGCGGCAGGCCGCGCAACGCCATGGGCGGCGTCGCGGGCGAGATCGAGCACCAGGTCACGGTCGACGACGGTATCGATCGAGAGCGCGGCGCACAGCTCGTCGACCCATCGGGCCAGATCGTCAGGCATGGCGGGCCTGTTCGACATCGGCCCAGGTATCGACGTCCGTGCCCCAGCCGTGTTCGTCGACGACATCGACGATGGCGGTTTCGTCGATTCCGGCGAACAGTTCGCGGACGGCGGCGTTCGCTATCCGTGGCAGGCGCGACGCGCTTTCGCGGAGCGCCTCGGTGCGCCACACCGCAGCGAGGTAGTTGCGCTCGCCGTCGCGGCTGAGCACTGCGACGTCCGCATCGCTCGCCGCGGTGAGCAGCACCGGCACTGCGCCCGCGATCCGTGGCAGGTCGCTCGCGAGCACCAGACACCAGAACGACGAGACCGACTCGAGAGCGGCCGCGATCGCGGCGACGGGGCCACCGCCGGGTGGCTCCTCCTCGACCCAGGTCACTGACCGTTCGGTCGTGCGTTGCGGACCGGCGACGACGACGCGTTGCGCGCCGTCGGTAGCTGCGATCGCGATGTCGAGCAGGGTGCGGCCGTGCACCTCGACCGCAGCCTTGTCGGCACCGTCGAGGCGCTGGGAAGAGGCTCCGGCCAGCACGATCGCGTCGAACACCGTATTGACGCTACTGATCGACGCTAATGCTTGAGCTTGCGCCAGCCGCCGGCCCGGTTGTTGGCGATGATCTGCTCGAACATCCGCTGCAGTGCGGGCCGGTTGAGCGGCGAGTCGGCGTAGATGGCGATCTGGCGGGCCGTCTTGTTCTCGTGGCCGCCGGTGATGATCGCCTCCGGGTCGGGGACGATGCCGCCGTCGTAGAGGAACACGTTGACGTGATCCTTGGTCGCCAGCAGTGCACACACGTTGCCCTGCAGCACGAAGTAGGGCTGCACCGACCGCTTGATCGTCTCTTCGACCTCGGCGTCGGCCGCGTGCACGAGGTCGCGAACCTGCTCGCAGATTTCCTGCTGCCAGTCCGGCAACGCGCGGATGTAGTCGTCGACCCGCGGGTCCTTTCGGTAGGCCGGATCCGACACCATCTCGTCATCCTCGCGTCACCAGGGGGCTACACGGAACACGTGGGTGAGGGCTAGGTTTCTGCTGATAGTCCGATTTGCAGCATTTGGAGGAGAAGTGACGACGAAGTCATCGCCTCGCGTACGCCGCGTGCTCGGCGCCTCGCTCGTCGCCGGCGTGGTCGCCGGTGGGACGTTCGCAGTCGCCCAGGTGGCGTCGGCCGACCGTCCGGCAGCGCGACCTGCCGGCGCTGCCTGCCACCTCGGCAACGGCGTGAAGCACGTCATCAGCCTGGTGTTCGACAACGTCCACTTCGCGCGCGACAACCCCAACGTGCCGTCCGATTTGCAGCAGATGCCACACCTGCTGCACTTCCTCGAGAACAACGGCACGGTCCTGTCGAACGTGCACACACCGATGATCGCGCACACGGCCGACGACAGCCTGTCGATCTACACGGGCCTCTACGGCGACCGGCACGGGCAGCCGTTGAGCAACTCGTACAAGACCTTCAACCCCGACGGGACGACCGACCCCGCCGCGTCGTTCGCCTACTGGACGAGCCCTGTCGTCGACACCGCGTCGACGCCGGCAAGCGGGCACGACACGCGCCCGACCATGGCGTACTCGCCGACCACACCGGCCAAGCACACCAACACCGGCCAGGAAACACCGGCCCCATGGGTGCCGTTCACGCGCGCCGGATGCAACGTCGGCGACTTTTCGACGGCGAACATGGTGCTCGAGAACACCAGCCAGGACATCAAGACCGTCTTCGGTCCGAACTCACCCGAGTCGCAGCAGCTTGCCGCCGACAGCGATCCGTACAAGGACAACGAGATCGCCGACTACATCGGTGTCGCGGTGCACTGCGCGAAGCACGCTGCGACGTGCGCCGACGCGAAGGCGGTCAAGTACGGCCAGACCACGCCGTCGGCAACCGCACGGCCGGACCGGCTCCCGACCGAACCGCGCGGGTACCACGGCTACCAAGCCTTGTTCGGTGCGCGCTACGTCGCGCCGGTACTCGGGCAGGGCACGCCGAACAAGACCCATGACGGCTATCAAGTCACCAACTCGTCAGGAAACCTGGTCGACTTGAACGGCGCCGAGATGGATGGCCAGTACACGTCTGCGCGTCCGGGTTTCCCGGGTTTCAGTCCCACGCCGGCGCAGTCACTCGCTTACGTCGCCGACATGCAGGAGAGCGGCATCCCTGTTACGTACGGCTACATCTCCGACATGCACGAGCGCAAGGCGGGGACGAGTGGCTGCACGACGGCAACCGCAACGAACTCCGGTAACCCGATCGGCCCGGGTGACAGCTGCTACATCGACAACGCAAAGGCCTACGACGACGCGTTCCAGAAGTTCTTCGAGCGTCTTCAGCAGGACGGCATCACGCCGGCGAACACGCTGTACATGATCAGCGCCGAGGAGAACGACCAGTTCGCCGGGGCAAATGTCGGACGCGCCACGCAGCCGACGCCCGCGGGTTGTGACGGCGTGACCGTGCGGTGCAACTATGCGGCGGGCCAGGTCGGCGAGCTGCAGGCCAACATCAAGGGTCTGTTGTCGACGACGCCACAGCTCGAACACGCAGTTCGACATCGAGCCGCAGGGCGCGTCGATCTACGTGCACGGGCAACCCGCGGCCGACAACGCGACGGTGCGTCAGCTCGAACGTGACACGGCGAGGATGACCGCTGACAATCCCTACAGCGGCGTGACCGGGCAGCACATCGTGAAATACCAGGCAGGTCAGGCCGAGGAGCGGATTCTGCACATGCAGACCTCCGATCCGCTGCGCACGCCGACGTACACGATGTTCCCGGTCCCGGACTACTACTTCTCGACGACCGGGTCCAACGTGTCGATCAACAGTTCGTTCGCGTGGAACCACGGCTACTACTCGCCCAATATCGATGTCACGTGGGCGAGTGTGGTCGGCCCGGGTGTCGCCAACCGCGGCGTCGACGGTCCGCAGCCTGCTCACGGCAATGAGGCGCACGACCCGAACTCGACGAACACGGTGCCGCAGGCAAGCCGCACCGGCACCTATGTCGACGAGGTCGACCTGCGGCCGACGTTGCTGCACCTGGCCGGGTTGACCGACGACTACCCGACCGACGGCACGGTCGTGACCGACGTGCTCAGCCGGCCGACGCACGCGCTGCGCGCGGTGCGGGGTCTGGCCGCGGCGTACCGGCAGCTCAATTCGAGCGTGGGCGCGTTCGGCACGGCCACCTTGATCGCCTCGACCAATGCGCTCAAGAGTGGCTCGGCGTCGAGCGACTCGACCTATACCCGCGTCGAGGACGCCCTCGCCTACCTCGCCGATCGGCGCGACGCGCTGGCAACGAGGATCAAGGGCGTGCTCGCCGCAGCAGCGGCGGGTCACGGTACGTCCCGACATCGGGTGCACACGCTGACCGACAAGGCCGACAAGCTCGTCCGGGCCGCGCAGCGCCTGGCTGCCTCGTCCTGACTGATCACGCCACTCAACAGGGGTATGGAACGCGACACGCTTCGTGAGCTGCCGGCGCCGGAAATCGCCGTGTGAGCGCAACGGCCGCAGAAGATCACCTCAAGCCGGAGGCTCGATGCGCATTTTGCCTCGTTGATCAGCTAAAGTCCGCCCGGCGCGCGATCGATAGGGATGACAGGGTCCTTTGTATGCGCGGCCCCGTGGAGGGATTGAGCTCGTGGTTTCCGATGCGCTGTGCGCGCGCTCTGGTGTGGGCCGGCGGCATCGCCGCCGAATCCTCGGCGTCCTGGTCGTAGGACTGGCGACGCTGGGCCTCGCGGTCGGCGCCAACACCGCCGGGGCGCAGGCTCCACAGCCGGCGGCCGGCCAGTTCGTCCCGCTTCCCGCGGCCAACGTGGTCGACACGACCTCGGGCACCGGATGGTCGGGGCAGCTGCAGCCGGGCGCGACGAACTCCGTGACGGTCACCGGCGTCGCGGGCGTTCCGGCATCAGACGTGCTGGCAGTCATGCTCCACATCACCACCTCGAACAGCTCCAAGCCCGGAGCGAACGCGAACGGCAACGTGTGGGCCTGGCCCGCGGGCGTCGATCGTCCTCGATACGCCACAGTGGCCAATGCGCCCGCCGGTTCGGTCGCCGACAACACCGCGATCGTGCAGGTGGGCGACGCCGGCCAGATCTCGTTCTACAACGGCCCGGGCGGCAGCGCGGTCGACGTCCAAGCCGACGTCCAGGGGTATGTGACCTCGAGTGGCACCACGACCGTCGGCGCCGCGTTCGCGCCGCTGTCGCCGAGCCGGATCATCGACACGAGCGCCGGCACCGGCGGCCGGGCGGCGCCGCTCACCAGCGATGCACCCTGGACTTTCGACGTGTTGGGGATGGGTGGCATCCCGACTTCTGGAGTGTCGGCGGTCGCCCTCAACATCGGGGCGAGCGTCACGAGCACCGACTGCTGGGTGCAGATCCAACCGGGCGGGACGGACACGACGGACGCGACTGCGTATCCCCGCGTCGACACCTACGCCAACTACTCGGCACAAGGCCTCGCGGTGGTGGCGCCGGATTCGAGCGGCGACATCACCCTGTCGACCAACTGTGCCTCGACCGACGTGTATGCGGACGTGGAGGGTTACTACGTCGTGCCCACCGACGGATCGTCCGGCGACGTCTACGTCCCGTTCACGAACCCGCGCCGGGTGGTCGACACGCGACACAAGCTCGGCGTCACCGGCAAGATGACCGCCGGGCGAGTAATTCGCGGTGCGCAGGCGGTTCCCGTGGTGGGCGTCGCCGGAGTGCCCTCCGCGGCCGACGCCGTCGCGCTGAACCTCGGCACGACCAATGCCACGGCCCACGCGTCCGACATCGTCTGGACGGACGGAGCGCCGCGCCCGAAGGCGACCAGCAGTGTCGATGTCGACCCCAACGTGGTCGAGAGCAACCTCGTATTCCTCGAGACCGGTGCCAACGGAAAGATCGACATCGCGTCGGCCAGTTCCGACGCCAAGGCCACGAGCGACCTCTACATCGACGTCGAGGGGTACTACTACCGCCCGGCCTCAGGTCACGCCTTCGACACTCCGCAGTACTTCCCGACCGTCGTCGGCGACACGTTCTACAACACTGTCGGCCCGGACGGCGACACGATCTCGACTGCCAACGACACCCTCGGCGTGAACAACAAGTGCAAGGGGACGGACCCCGACAACATCGGCAGCGACATAGCAATCCTGGCGGCCCGCGGAGCGGATCCGTCCCGACTCACCGTGACGACGGTCAACTGCATGACCAGCTACGGCCACCGCGCCGGCGGCACCGATCCGGGTCCGGACGGGTGCTCGTGGAAGACCGGCGGCATCACCCGCGTCGGCAAGGTGATCTACCTTGCGGTGGCCCGCCAGTTGCACACCTGCGACAAGAACCAGACCATCGGCCTGCAGCCTTCGTTCAACGCCAGCATCATCAAGTCGACCGACGGCGGGAAGACCTGGACCAACCCGTGGGGGACGACCAGCAGCGACGGCGCGGCGCCGCCGTACAACAACGCGGTCGGTCGTTACCGGGCGATGTTCCCCGGGCAGTCGTTCTCCGCACCGTTCTTCATCCAGTACGGGCCGGGAAACACACAGACCGTCGACGGAGCGAACAAGTATCTGTACGCGGTGTCGAACGACGGTTACACGTACAACGGCAACTACCTCCACCTCGCGAGAGTGCCCCTGAACCAGGTGCAGAACGGGAAGGCGTGGCAGTACTACCACGGCAGCATCGGCGGTAAGGGCGCCGACTGGACCAACTCCGTCGCCGGAGCGACCCGCGTGCTGTCGGCCAAGCACGCCATCAGCCAACCGGTCATCCAGTACCTGCCCGCGCTGAAGAAGTATCTGCTGTTGTCGTTCAGCTTCATCCGCGGTGACAAGAACTTTCCGAATCCCGAGGAGAACCTGTACACGCAGTTCCGCTTCTTCACGGCGCCGAAGCCGTGGGGACCGTGGAAGAGCGCCTACTCGCACACGGGTCAGCGCAGCCTCTGGTGCACGGTGGCGCCCTGCCAGCTCACCCAGGACCCACAGTCGACCTCGTTGGACCGCGGCTCGCCGGACGACTGGATGGGCCTGTACGACCCGTCAATCGTGCAGAAGTTCGTGTTCACGCGACCGCTCGCCAACCAGGCGATGTTCACCAACGGTGACTGGGAGCCGCAGACGCAGTACCCCCAGGAGCATCTCTACCGGATGCATGCGATCCCGATGAACGTGCGCCTCGTGTTGGGCGGCGCGTCCACGTCCGGCAAGACCTGAGCGGCAATACCCTGCCCGGGTGACCTCGATCGCCGGCGCAGCGGCAGGTGCAGCGATCTGCCTGGCCGCGACGCCGTATCTCGCTCGGCTCACGATCACCGTCCCTGATCGCGAGAACGCCCGCTGGTATGTCGGTGCGAAACCCGACAGCCGACGAATCATGTCGACCGCAGCGGCCGCGCTCGTCCTCGGTGGTCTCGCGGGTGCGGCTGCCGGCTGGACGGCGCTGCTTCCCGCGTTCGTCTGCGTCGCCCTGACCGGCGCCCCGCTCGTGGTGATCGACTACGAACACCACCGCCTGCCGAACCGTCTCGTCTACCCGGCGGCGATCGGCGCCTTTGCACTTCTCGCGCTGGCGGCAGCGCTCGACGACGACTGGACCGACTACCTGCGTGCTGTCGAAGGGGCAGCGGCCGCATACATCGCGTTGTTCGTGCTGAAGTTCATCTCGCCGCGCTCGTTCGGCTGGGGCGACGTGCGCATCGGCGGTGTGCTCGGCGCCTACCTCGGCTATCAAAGCTGGCTCGCCGTGTACTACGGCCTGTTAGCCGGGTTCGTGCTCGGCGCGCTGATCGCGATCGTGCTCATCGCGCGTCGGCGCGCATCGATGAAGACCGCGATCGCGTTCGGGCCGATGCTGCTGGTCGGCGCCCTCGTGGTGCTCGCATTCGACGTGACGCCGTCCCTCGTAAGGTGAGCCCATGGCCACAGAGCGCGATGCGAAACCGACCGCCTTCATCCTGTACGGCGCGACCGGCGACCTGGCCAAGCGAATGGTGTTGCCGGCCTTCTACAGGCTGTGGCAGGAAGGGTTGCTGCCCGCGAAGTGGAAGCTGATCGGCAACGGACGCGGTGACGTCGACCATCTGAATTTCCGCAACTACGTGCGCTCGGTGCTCACCGAGTTCGGCGCCAAGCCCGAGGCGAAGACCTGGTCGCAGTTTTCCGAGCACGTGTTCTTCGCCGGCGGCGGCTTCAACACCGAGAGTCCCGGCAGCCTGCTCGATGTGCTCAGCCATGCGAAGGACCATCTCGGCAAGAACGCGCAGCTCATCCACTACTTCGCCGTCCCGCCGGTCGCCTTCGACGAGCTCACCAAGGCCCTCGGCGAGCACGGCTTGGCCAAGGGTTCACGGGTGGTCTACGAGAAGCCGTTCGGGACGTCCGGAGCGAAGTTCCGCGCGCTCGACCGGGTCGTGCATTCGGTGCTCGACGAGCAGCAGGTCTATCGCATCGACCACTTCCTCGGGAAGGAAGCGACCCAAGACCTGCACGTGCTGCGCTTCGCCAACGGCCTGTTCGACGCGATGTGGCACCGCGACCACGTCCGCGCCGTGCAGATCGACGTCCCCGAAAAGCTCGGCATCACCGACCGCGCGCTGTTCTACGACGCCACCGGCGCCGTGCTCGACATGCTCGTGACGCACCTGTTCCAGATCGCTGCCGAGGTCGCGATGGAGCCGCCCGCGTCGTTGTCCTCGGCCGACCTGCAGGCCGCCCGCGAGGAGGTCATCGGCAAGTTCCGCAAGCTCGACCCGGCTGACGTGGTGCTCGGGCAGTTCGACGGCTACCGCGACGTGCCGGGCATCGCGAAGCGCTCGACGATGAACACCTACGTCGCCGCCCGACTCTGGATCGACACCAAGCGGTGGAAGGGCGTGCCGTTCCTGCTGCGCACCGGCAAGCGGCTGGCGCAGAGCCACCAGCGGGTCAGCCTCATCCTGCGCGAACCGGCCGGGGCGTTGGCGGGCGTCCCGAAGAACGGCAACGTGCTGAGCTTCGAACTCAAGGGCGACGGTGAGATCGCGTTGCGCCTGGTTGCCAAGCGCCCGGGGGCGAAGCTCGACCTCGATGTCGCCGAGGCGAGCATCCCGTTGACGAAACTCGACGGCGCCAACCCGCTGCCGCCCTACGTGCGGCTCATCCACGACGTCGTGCTCGGCGACCGGTCGCTGTTCACCCGCCCGGACGGGCTGGCCGCGGTGTGGAAGGTCGCCGGACCGCTGCTCGATGACCCGCCGCGGCCGAAGCCGTACCCGCAGGGCTCATGGGGACCCAAGGCGGCCGGCCGCCTGGCGGCACCTGACGGGTGGTTGCTCGGCCAGTAAGGGACAATCGTCGGCGTGTTGCGATGGATCACCGCCGGCGAGTCGCACGGCCCTGCGCTCGTTGCGGTCGCCGACGGGTTGCCCTCGGGTATCGAGGTGACGACGGCGGTCGTCGCACGTGACCTTGCCCGCCGCCGGCTCGGCTACGGCCGGGGCGCGCGGATGAAGTTCGAGCAGGACGAGGTCGAGCTCACCGGCGGCGTGCGGCACGGCCTGACCATGGGTGGCCCGGTGGCGGTGCGCATCGCCAACACCGAATGGCCCAAGTGGACGACGGTGATGTCCGCCGACCCGGTCGACGCGGACGAGTTGGCTGCACAGGCCCGCAATGCTCCGCTCACCCGTCCCAGGCCCGGTCACGCAGACCTCGTCGGCATGCAGAAATACGACGTGCCCGATGCCCGTCCGATTCTCGAACGCGCGAGCGCGCGTGAGACCGCGGCCCGGGTCGCGCTGGGCTCGGTGGCCAAGGCGTTCCTGCAGCAGAGCCTCGGCGTCGAGGTGCTCAGCCACGTGGTCTCGATCGGCAGCGTGCAGACCCCGGCCGGCGTGCTGCCGAAGCCGGGCGATCTCGAGACCGTCGACGCATCCGAGGTGCGCTGCTTCGATCCCGAGACCGCGGCCGCCATGATCACCGAGATCGAGGACACGAAGAAGGCCGGCGACACCCTCGGCGGGGTCGTCGAGGTGCTCGCCTGGGGCTTGCCGCCGGGGCTGGGCAGTCACGTGCACGGCGATCGGCGCCTCGACTCGCGGCTCGCGGCGGCGATCATGGGCATCCAGGCCATCAAGGGTGTCGAGCTCGGTGACGGGTTCGAGCTCGCCAGGATCCGTGGTTCGCAGGCGCACGACGAGATCGTCAATCGCGACGGCTCGATCCGCCGCGTGACCGGGCGCTCCGGTGGTACCGAAGGCGGCATGACGACCGGCGAGGTGCTGCGGGTGCGGGCCGCGATGAAACCGATCTCGACCGTCCCGCGCGCACTGCAGACCGTCGACGTTGCGACCGGCGAGGCCGCGGTGGCGATCAACCAGCGCTCCGACGTGTGCGCCGTCCCGGCGGCGGGCGTGGTCGCCGAGGCGATGGTGGCGATGGTGCTCGCCGAGGCGACGCTGGAGAAGTTCGGCGGCGACTCGGTCGCCGAGACCCGGCGCAACGTGCAGTCCTACCTCGCCCGGCTCGCCGAACGCGGCCTGACCTCCTCCTGACACATGAGTCCCTGCATCGTCCTCGTCGGGTTACCGGGCGCCGGCAAGTCGACGTCCGGACGGCGGCTGGCCAAGATCATGTGCGTGCCCTTCATCGATTCGGACGACCTCATCGAGGCTGCCGAGGGACGCACCGTGCAACAGATCTTCGACGCCGACGGTGAGGACGGGTTCCGCTTGGCCGAGTGCGTCGCGATCGAAGGCTGCCTGGCGAGCGATTTCGACGGCGTCCTGTCACTCGGTGGGGGAGCGCTGACCCACGACGCGACCCGGGCCGCGGTCGTCGCGTCCGGCGTCCCGGTCGCCGTGCTGAACGCGACGCTCGAAACGCTGCTACTGCGGGTCGGGGACGGGCGCACCCGCCCGTTGTTGGCCGCCGACCCGCCGGCGCGACTGCGTGCGATCGCCGAAGCCCGTCAACCGATCTACGACGAGGTGGCCACGTTGAGCGTCGACACCGAGAAGCGCTCGCCCGGTCAGGTCGCCGCGCACATCGCCGCCCGCCTGCACGATCTCGGGATCTTGGCGTGAGCACGACAATCACGGTCGCCGGTGCCGCCCCGTACGACGTCGTCATCGGCCACGACGTGCTCGACGCCGTCGCAGCGCCGATCGCCGACGCCGACCGGGTCGCGATCGTCCACCCCGCGGTGCTCGCCGAGCGCGCGGCCGCGCTGCGTGAGCGCCTCGATCTGAACGCGCTGCTGATCGAGGTGCCCGACGGCGAGGACGCGAAGGCCCTTCAGGTCGCGGGCTCGTGCTGGGACCTGCTCGGTGCAGCCGGCTTCACCCGCTCCGACGCGATCATCGGCCTCGGCGGCGGCGCGACCACCGACCTCGCAGGCTGGGTCGCCGCGGCATGGTTGCGGGGCGTCCGCGTCGTGCAGGTGCCCACCACCCTCGCCGGCATGGTGGACGCCGCAGTCGGCGGCAAGACCGGCATCAACACCGCCCGCGGCAAGAACCTCGTCGGGGCGTTCCACCCGCCCGCGCGGGTCGTCTGCGACCTCAGCGCGCTCGAGACCTTGCCCGGGGCCGACTACCGGGCCGGGCTGGCCGAGGTGGTCAAGTGCGGCTTCATCGCCGATCCCGCGATCCTCGACCTGATCGAGGCCGACCCGCAGGCCGCCGCACACCCCGGCTCGCCGATCGAACGCGAACTGGTCGAGCGGTCCGTCCGGGTCAAGGCCGCGGTGGTCGGCGAAGACCTCACCGAGCAGGGACGCCGCGAGATCCTCAACTACGGCCACACCCTCGGTCATGCGATCGAGCGCGCCGAGAACTACCGCTGGCGCCACGGCGAGGCCGTGTCCGTCGGCCTCGTCTACGTCGCTGCGCTCGCACGCCGGCTCGAGCGTCTCGACCCCGACACTGCGCGCCGCCATCGCAGCGTGCTCGCTTCGCTCGGGCTGCCGACCGGGTACCGTCCCGATGCCTTTCCCGAGTTGCTCGACACGATGCGGGTCGACAAGAAGGCGAGGGGTGACCGGATACGGTTCATCGTGCTCGACGGGCTCGCCACCCCGGGGACGGCCGACGACGTCGACCCGGCAGTGCTCGCGGCGGCATATGAGGAGGTTGCTTCGTGACGAGCGTGCTCGTGCTCAACGGACCGAACCTCGGCCGGCTCGGCACGCGCGAGCCGGACGTCTACGGCACCACGTCCTATGCCGAGCTCGAGGCGCTGTGCGTGCGCGGCGGCGAAGAGCTCGGCCTCGACGTGAGCGTGCGCCAGAGCGACCACGAGGGCCGGTTGCTCGAATGGCTGCACGAGGCCGCCGACGACCGCATCCCGGTCGTCCTCAACGCCGGTGCGTTCACCCATACGTCCGTCGCGCTCGGCGACGCCTGCGCGATGCTGACCGCGCCGTTGCTGGAGGTACACCTGAGCAACGTGTTCGCTCGCGAGCCGTATCGACACCACAGTTACGTCTCGGCGCACGCGGCCGGCGTCATCGTCGGGCTCGGCCCGCAGGGCTACGTCCTCGCGCTGTCGTACCTTGCGTCGACTTTGGACGGATCCTGAGCGTTGTTCTCCTCGTTTCCCGCGCCTGACGGCTAGGTTCTGCTGATGCATTGGACCCTGGCACTCGGCGCTCTCGTCGTGGGCATCGTCGTCGGCCTGACCGGCATGGGCGGCGGCGCGTTGATGACGCCGATGCTCGTGCTGTTGTTCAACGTCTCGCCGCTGTCGGCCGTGTCGAGCGATCTCGTCGCCGCCGCCGTGATGAAGCCGGTCGGCTCGTTCGTCCACTTCCGCCAGGGCACTGTTCGCATGGACCTGGTCAAGTGGCTGTGCATCGGGTCGGTGCCCGCCGCGTTCTGTGGCGTGCTGATCGAACGCGCGCTCGGCAGCGGGCAGACCGTCGAGAACTTCGTGCAGTACGCCCTCGGCGTCGCGCTCGTCCTCGCTGCCATCGGCCTGTTCGTGCGCTCCTACCAGCGCCTGGCCGAACGCGCGGCGCAGCGCGACGGGCGACGTGAGCTCGACCCCAAGGGCCCGCCGGTGCTGAACATCCGGCCCATTCCGACGATCACCGTTGGCGCCGTCGGCGGGCTGGTGGTCGGCATGACGTCGGTCGGGTCGGGGTCGCTGATCATCATCGCGCTGATGTATCTCTATCCGAAGCTGCGCGCCCGCGAGCTGGTCGGCACCGACCTGGTGCAGGCCGTTCCCCTTGTCGCGTCGGCCGCGATCGGGCACCTGATCTTCGGCGACTTCTCGCTGAGCGTCACCGGCGCGCTGCTGGTGGGCTCGATCCCGGGCGCGTTCATCGGCGCACAGCTCTCGTCGCGGTTGCCGGGCGCAATCGTGCGCCGCGCGCTCGGCTTCGTGCTGCTCGCATCGGCGCTCAAGCTCCTCAGCGTCGACTCGTTCCAGACGGGCGTGATCCTCGTGGTCGTCGCACTGCTGGCCGGTCCGGCCTGGATGCTGCTGCGTCGCCGCCACGGCTTCCCGGCGCTGCCCAGGCACGAGAAGCGGCAGGCTGCGGGCGACGAGTCAGACGGCGACGTCGGACGTGAGCCGGCCGTCGACGATCGTCCAATATCGCGTTAGGCGTAGTGGCCGGGCGTAGCGCACGACGGCGCAAACGACTGCGTGGGCGGGCGACGAACACACGCCCCTTAGACTGACACCTCGTGGCAACGACCAATGATTTGAAGAACGGCCTCGTGCTCAACATCGACGGCCAATTGTGGACCGTCGTCGAGTTCCAGCACGTGAAGCCCGGCAAGGGTGGGGCGTTCGTGCGCACGACGCTGAAGAACGTGCTGTCGGGCAAGGTGGTCGACCGCACCTTCAACGCCGGGACGAAGGTCGAGACCGCGAATGTCGACAAGCGCGCGATGACCTACCTGTACAAGGAGGGCACCGACTTCGTCTTCATGGACGGCGAGACCTACGACCAGGTGCACGTCCCGTCCGAGACGGTCGGCACCGGCGCCGATTACCTGCTCGACAACGCCGAGGTCGCCATCGCCGTCCATGACGGGACGCCGCTGTACATCGAGCTGCCGACCTCGGTCGAGCTCATCATCAGCCACACCGACCCCGGCCTGCAGGGCGACCGCTCGACCGGCGGCACCAAGCCCGCCACGCTCGAGACCGGCGCCGAGATCCAGGTGCCGCTGTTCGTGTCGACCGGCGAGAAGGTCAAGGTCGACACCCGCGACGGCCGGTACCTCGGCCGCGTGAATTCCTGATCGATGGCCGCTCGCTCGAAAGCCCGTAAACGCGCGGTCGACGTCTTGTACGAGTCGGACGTGCGCAACGTCGACACGCTGTCGACGTTGCGCGATCGCGTCGCCCTGGGCGACCCGCCGGTCAACGAGTACACGGTCTCGCTGATCGAGGGTGCCCAGGAGCATCGCGCGCGCATCGACGAGATCCTTGCGGCCTATGCCGAAGGATGGACGATCGAGCGCATGCCGGGCGTCGACCGTGCGGTGCTGCGCCTCGGTGTCTACGAACTGCTGTGGCGCGAGGACGTCCCCGACGCGGTCGTCATCGACGAAGCGGTCGAACTCGCCAAGTCGCTGTCGACCGACGAGTCGCCACGCTTCGTCAACGGTGTGTTGGCGCGGGTCCTGCGCGATCGCGCCGTCCTCGTCCCGGTCGCCCCCTAGTCCATACGGACAACTCCTCAGGAGTAGGCGCCGCCGTCGATGTCCGCGATCAACGTCGGGCCGGTCGGGGTCCAGCCGAGCAGTTCCTGCGTCCGGGTGCTCGTCGCGGTGAGTTCCATCGCGAAGAAGGCGCCGATCCAGCCGTAGTGGTCGGCGACGTCCTCGGCCGCGATCGACGCGACTGGCAGGTCGAACGCGCGGCCGATCGCCTCGGCGATCTCGCGCGTCGTCACGCCGGTCTCGGCAACCGCGTGCAGGCGCGAACCCGCCGGCGCCTTCTCGAGACCGAGCACGTTCATCCGCGCGGCGTCCGAGCGGTGCACGGCTGCCCAGCTGTTGCTGCCGTCGCCGGGGTAGCCGGAGACGCCCTTCTCGCGCGCGATCCCGGCCAGGTGCGCGATGAAGCCGTGATCGCCCGTGCCATGGACGGTGGGCGAGAAGCGCAGGCTGACCGTGTGCACGCCCTGGTCGACGAAATCGAGTGCAAGGTTCTCGCTGCCGCCGCGCGGAGCGTCAGGACCACGGAACGGCGACGGGTCGTCCTCGGTTGCCGGACGGCCCTGGGTGAGCGCGGCGACGCCGGATGCGATCAGGAACGGCCGGCCGGTCCCGGCGAGCGTCTCGCCGATCGTCTGGGTCGCGGCGCGTTCGGCGGCCGCGGTGCCGGCGGCGTCGGACCAGTCGTGCTTGTTGGCGAGGTGGATCACCGCGTCGGCCGCGCGCGCACCCGTGCGGATGCTGTCGAGGTCGTCGAGGTCGCCGCGCAGTACGCGCGCGCCTCTGGTCTGCAGCGCCGCTGCCGACGAGTCGGACCGGGCGAGCCCGGTGACCTCGTGACCGGCCGCGAGCAACTCGTCCACGGTCGCCGATCCGATCCACCCGGAGGCTCCGGTGACGAAAACATGCATGTCGAACTCCTTCATGATGTCGGTGACTGACGTCAGAAACTGACGGTACACGTCGAAGTCAGTCACTGCCATCACTACACTCGCAGACGTGCGTTGGGAACCGGGAACTCCGCAGCGGCTGCAACAAGCCGCCCTGGAGCTGTTCGCCACGCGCGGGTTCGAACAGACCACTGCCACCGAGATCGCGCAGGCCGTGGGACTGACCGAGCGCACCTTCTACCGGCATTTCGCCGACAAGCGGGAGGTGCTCTTCTACGGCCAGGAGCTGCTGCTCGACGCGTTCCTGACCGGCGTCGCGGGCGCGCCGGCCGAGGCGTCGCCGCTCGAGGTGGTGGCGGGCGCCGTGGCGTCGGCGTCGTCGTTCTTCACCGACGACCGCCGCGCCAACTCGCGCACCCGCCAGTCGGTGATCGAGGCGCATCCGGCGCTGCAGGAGCGCGAGCAGCACAAGCTGGCGACCATCGCGACCAGGGTCGCCGATGCGTTGCGGGCGCGTGGCATCGCCGAACCTGCGGCGACCTTGGCCGCCCAAACCGGAGCCACTGTTTTCGGTATCGCGTTCGCGCAGTGGATCCGTCCCGACGAGCAGCGCGACATGTCCGACATCGCCGCGGCGGTCTTCGGCGAGCTGCGCACATTGGTCGCCGTCTCATAGTTGCGATCAACGGACACCTCTCGTAGCTTCGGCGAATACCCCTTCGGAATTGGAGTTGTTCTGGCGTGCCTTCGTACCGCCCGCGAGCCGCAGCGCACCGCGTGCGCGTCGTCGTGCTCGTCGTGTCGCTGGTCGCGGGCGCGCTTGCCGCACTGAGCGGGGCTGCCGCGCACGCCAAGCCGACCCTGCAACGCTCGATCGCCCAGGTGTCGGCGTTGCTCGATCGGCTGGGTCGCCAGAACGAGATGTTGGACGAGCGTTACAACGTCGCGGTGGCAGCTGCCGCGAGCCAGCAGAAGGCCGCCCGCGCAGCCGCCGGTGCCGCCCGCGCCGCGGCGCACGCGGCTGTTGCGGCGCGTGACCACCTCAGCATGGCTGCAGCCCAGCGCTACGAGGCCGGCTCGCTGGACTCGACGGGGCTGCTGCTGACGAGCAACAACCCGCAGGCCTACCTCGACGACCTCAGCTCGATGGACTACCTGTCGCGGCAGTTCGCGACGTTGGCAATCCAGGCCCGGACGAGCTCGGCGCAGGCACAACTGGCGTCGGCGCGCGCCGCACGTGAGCTGAGCGCGGCGCAGGCCGAGGTGCGCGCGGTCCGCGGCCAGGAAGCCGTCTTGCAATCGCGCACCGACCACTTCAAGGCGGTGCTGGCCAGTCTGAGCGCCAAGCAGCAACGTATCTACGAACGCGCCCGCGAGGTCGCGCTCGCGAAGGCCCAGGCAATTGCGCGCGCACAGGCGAGATCCGCCGCCCGGGCGGCGAAGGCGCCTGCGAGCCCGCCGAAGCGATCCACGCCGGTCGTGGCGGCCCCGCCGACGAACACCCCGGTCAACGTGCAGCGCGCCATCGACTACGCCGAGGCGCAGGTCGGCAAGTCTTACTCCTACGGCGCGTCGGGGCCGGACTCGTTCGACTGCTCAGGACTCACGATGGCGTCGTGGGCGCGCGGCGGGGTCTACCTGCCGCACTCGGCCGCGGCCCAGTACAGCGTGGGCCAGCACGTCTCGTACGACCAGTTGCAGCCGGGTGACCTGATCTTCCTGTACCAGCCGATCGGGCACGTCGAGATCTACGTCGGTCCCGACCTGGCCGTGTCCGCGGCCGACCCGGCGCTCGGCGTGGTCTACGTCCACCCGTCGCAGGACATGTCCGACTACGTGGGGGCCACCCGCCCCCAGGGTTGACGCAACGCTTCTCACCGGCCGAATAATGTGATATCTATTTGATATCACATTAGGAGGACCGATGACCGAGAACAGCACGAACACCGATCCCGCCGCCACCCCGGTCGGGCATGGCGGAGTACGGGTCCAGGTCGAGGAGCGTCCCGCGGCGATGGCCAACGGACTGTTGGGCATCGTCGTCGTGCTGCTGTGCGCCGGCGGGGCCGTCGCACTCGGCTACACCGGCGCGCCGGGCTGGCTCGCCATCCCAGTCGTGCTCGGCGTCGTGGTGCTCACGTCGCTCGTGGTGATCTCGCCCGGCGAGAGCCGCGTCGTGCAGTTCTTCGGCCGCTACATCGGGACGGTGCGTCGTCCGGGTCTCGCGTGGGTCGCGCCGTTCAGCACTCGGCGCGCGGTGAGCGTGCGGGTGCGCAACTTCGAGACCAACCGGCTCAAGGTCAACGATGCCGACGGCAACCCCGTCGAGATCGCCGCGATCGTGGTGTGGCAGGTCGCCGACACCGCCCGCGCTGTCTTCGGCGTCGACGACTATCCGGCGTTCGTCCGCGTCCAGGCCGAGTCCGCGCTGCGGCACGTCACCAACAGCTACCCCTACGACAACGCGGATGAGACCGGGACGTCGCTGCGCGGCGCAACAGAGGCGGTCGCGCTCGAACTCGCCGCCGAGGTCGCCGAACGCGTCGCACTGGCCGGCGTCGAGATCGTCGAGGTGCGCATCAGCCACCTGGCCTACGCGTCCGAGATCGCCCAGGCCATGCTGCGTCGCCAGCAGGCGAACGCTGTGGTCGCGGCCCGATCGCGGATCGTCGAGGGCGCGGTCGGCATGGTCGAGATGGCGCTGAACCGGCTCAACGAGCGCGACATCATCGAGCTCGACGAGGAACGCAAGGCGGCGATGGTGAGCAACCTGATGGTCGTTCTGTGCGGTGACCAACCCGCCTCGCCCATCGTCAACACCGGCACGCTCTACAGCTGAGCCGTGAGCGACCGCAAGCAACTGCTGTTGCGGATGGATCCGGCCGTGTACGACGCGCTCGCCCGGTGGGCCGACGACGAGTTGCGCAGCGTCAACGCGCACATCGAGATGCTGCTACGCCGGGCCCTGACCGAGGCCGGCCGCATGCCGAAGGCCGGACCGATGCCCAAGCGCGGGCGACCGAGGGTCGACTCATGACCGCCCGACTCGAGGTCGATGGCCTCGCGCGCAGATTCGGCACCGTGCGTGCATTGGACGGGCTGACCTTCGACGTCCCGACCGGGCAGCTCGTCGGCTTTCTCGGCCCGAACGGCGCCGGCAAGACGACGACGATGCGCGCGGTGTTCGGGCTGACCGAACTCGACGCCGGCACGGTCACCTGGGACGGGCGTGCGATCTCCGCGGCGCAGCGCCGCAGGTTCGGCTACATGCCCGAAGAGCGCGGGCTGTATCCGTCGATGGCGTTGGCCGAGCAGGTCGAGTACTTCGGCCGGCTGCACGGCCTCACTGCGCGCGACGCGCGGACGGCGACGCAGTCGTGGCTCACCCGGCTCGGCCTCGGGGAACGCACCGACGCGAAGGTCGAATCGCTGTCCCACGGCAATCAACAGCGCGCGCAACTTGCAGTAGCCCTCGTCCATGACCCGGAGCTGCTGATCCTCGACGAACCGCTCGCCGGTCTGGACCCCGGCGGGATCGACGCGGTCGTGGAGGTGCTGCGCGAACGTGTCCGGGCCGGCTGCGGCGTGCTGCTGTCGAGCCATCAACTCGACCTCGTCGAAGACATCTGCGACTCGGTCGTGATCATCGATCACGGACGGCACGTCATCAGTGGCACCGTCGACGAGCTTGCGACGAGCGGACCGGAGCAGTTGCGGGTGCACATCGACGGGATCGACGGCACTGCCTGGGTCGGTGCAGTCTCTGGCGTCACCGTGCTCGATGTCACCGCGGGCACAGCACGCCTGCAATTGGACGAGGGATGCGACCGACGCGAGGTGCTGGCAGCGGCGATGGCCGCCGGCGAAGTGCGCGAGTTCGGGGTCGTGCGGCGGCGGCTGTCCGAGGTGTTTCGGGAGGCGACGACATGACGCGTTCGCAAGGGTGGGAGACCACGAAGATCGTCGCGGCACGCGAAATACGTCAACGAGTGCGCGGTCGCCCGTTCCGCATCGCAACGGCGCTCGTCGTGCTCGGCGTGGCGGCGGCGATCATCATCCCGAGCCTGGTCGGCACCAGCACGACAGCGCCGCAGCGCGTCGGTGTGATCGGCATGCTCACGACGAGGCAGGACGCGGCGCTCGCAACCGCAGCGCACGGAGTGGGTGTCGCCGCCAAGTTCGAGAGCGTCTCTGGTCGGGCGGCCGCGGATCGCGCGGTGGCGGCGGGACGGCTCGACATCGTCATCGACGACGGTGCGTCACTCATCGTTGCCACGTCGATCACGGCTGACGACACTTCCGACACGGCGAATCTGGCGCGTGCGTTCGCGTCGGCGCTCGGCACGCAGGCGGCCCTCACGCGAGCCGGGCTGACGCCGCGCCAGATCGCGACGCTGTATGCGGCCCGCCCCGTGCCGATCACGGGGCTGCACGGGCACCCACCGACGAAGAAGCACAGCAACCAGGCAGCGTCGACGGTCGCGCTGATCGTGTTGTTCCTCCTGCTGTCGCAGTACCTCACCTGGACGTTGCTCGGCGTGATGGAGGAGAAGTCGAGCCGCGTCGTCGAGGTGCTGCTCGCCGCGCTGCGCCCGCTCCAGCTGCTCACCGGCAAGTTGATCGGCATCGGCGTCACCGTGTTCGTCCAGGCCGCGGTCGTCGCCGTCGTCGCGGTCGGAGCCGCGATCGCGGTCGGCTCCGACATCTTGCGCGGTGCGTCGGGGCTCGTGCTCGGCAGCGCAGTGCTGTGGCTGCTGGTCGGCTATGCGTTCCTGAGCTGGGTCTATGCCGCCGCGGGATCTCTGGTCGAGCGGCAGGATCAGGTGCAGAGCCTGGCGATTCCGCTCGTCATCCCGCTTGTCGTCGCGTACGTAACCGCGATCTCGGCGGTCAGTTCCGGTCACTCGTCGACGTTCCTGGTGGTGTTGGCCTATCTGCCGCCAACGGCACCGTTCGCCATGTCGGCGCTCGTCGCGCTCGGTGCGGTGACGTGGTGGCAGTTCTTGCTCTCGGTGTTGGTGACGCTCGCGGCCACCGTGGCGACGGCGCGCCTTGCTGCGAATGTGTATCGCCGCGCTGTGCTGCGCACCGGATCGCGGGTGCGCCTGCGCGAGGTGCTCGGCGCAGGCGTCGATCACGCTCGGAGCAATTGAGCTGCGACGACGACCGTCCAGATCAGCAACGCCACGATCGGGAGGAACGCGATGGCACCGAGCAGCGCGATCGCGGCGACGATGCCGAGCACGAACGTGCGGCGGCCGAGCAATCCCGCGGCCCGGCCTTGCACGCTGAGGCAGACGACGGCCAGTGCAGCTGACACCATGCCGGCGACGCCGACGAGCGCGAAGCCGAGATCGTTGCTCAGCCGCAGCACGTCCGCACTCGGCAACGGGTACGAGCCGATGAGTTCGCCACCGGACACGTACGCCATGACGACACCGCCGGCGCAGATGCAAGCCGCCGACGTGGCGGCGGCGACGAGTGGCAGCGGGCTGACCTTCGGTACGTCATTGTGGATGCGGCGCCACACGCACACGAAGAACGCGGCGAGCGTGACGCCGGCCAGCACGAGCAGGATTCCGGTCGCCAGGTGTCGAGCCTGCTCGGACGCAGTCGCGTAGTTCGCGGTCCATCGGGCGTCCGGGACGTTGTCGGCGGGCGGATTGCTGACCACGACACTGGCGATGAACAGCACCGGAAACGCGATGCCTGTCCATGCCTCGCGGCTCGTCCTTGCCCGAGCGGCCAAGGGCGCCGCGTGCGTGACGCTTGTTGTCGACGTCATGGTGAGTCCTCTCGATAGGCGTGCGATCGAGACGAGATTCGCAGCGCAGTGCCCGGCCGCGCGTCGTCCGGCGGACCGGTTCGCCGTGGCCCGCGCGGCGATTCTCGATCGTCCCTACGGACGGCCGCAGTCAATCCTTTGGTGGACGGCGCACGGCCGTCGGCGCGGCTACGCTGCCGCCATGGGCTGGGTTGCCGCCGACGTCGCGGCGTCCGCGGCGCTGACTGTCGGCGGTGTTGTGGCAGCGGCGGCCCTGCCCCACGACGACACCGTCGCCATCACCGTCGTCGCCGCGATCGCCTGCACCGGCGCGGTGGCCTATCGCCGGATCGCGCCGGCCACCGCGGCGGTCGTCGCGCTCGGTGCTGTCGCTGCGTACCAGATCTCGGGGCACGACCCACAGGGCGCGTTCGTGTCGATAGCAGTGCTGCTCGTCGGCTACGGGCTGGGTCGATGGGCGACGCCGCCGCGACAGCTCGCGGTCGCCGCATTCGCACTCATCGCGATCACTGCGGTGCAGATCGATGACGGCTTCTCCGTCGGCAAGGATCTGCTGACCTGGGTGCCGCTGGTGATTGTGCCGCTGTGTGCAGGCGCGCTCGTCACGCGACGCGCTGTCATGGCCGCCGAGCTGCGCGAGAAGCAGGGCCGGCTGCTGGACGAACACGAGCTCGCGCAGGCACGCGCGGTCGCTGAGGAACGTTCTCGCGTGGCGCGTGAGCTGCATGACGTCGTTGCCCACTGCGTGAGCGTGATGGTGATCCAGGCCGCGGCCGCGCGGCTGTGTGTGCGCTCGGACCTGGCGGCCGCGCGCGCAGCGATGCACGTCGTGGCGGCCTGCGGGCGCGACGCATTGAACGATCTGCGTCGCCTCGTCGGCCCACGACGTCACGATGACGACTCGTTCGCAGTCGGCTCGCCGGGGGTTGCCCAGCTACCGCAGCTCGTCGCTCGGATCCGCGACGCCGGCTCTCGCGTGCGGCTGCAGATCGACGTGCATGAAAACCTGCCCGCGGAACTCGACCTGGCCGTGTTCCGGATCGTGGCCGAGGCGCTTGCGAACGTACGCAAACATGCGCCGACGGCGTCCGTCGAAGTGCGGGTCGAGCTGGTCGCCGGCACCGTCGAGCTCTCGGTCGTCGACAGCGGGCCCAGGCAACCGATCGACGCACCCGGTACCGGCAACGGTCTGATCGGCATGGGGGAGCGCGTCGCGCTGTACGGCGGAGAGTTCGAAGCCGGCGCGACCCCGTCCGGCGGATTTGCGGTGCGGGCCCGGCTGCCGATCGCGACACCGGCCACAGCCGCCGGCGCAGCGGACGAGCCGGCCGGTGTTCGCAGGCGGTGGCGTGTGACCGGATGGCAACTCGATGCGCTGTTCTCGCTCGCCTGGCTCGTCCCGGCCGAGATCGACGCAGCTACCAGTGCGCATCGCACCGGTCCACTCGCGTGGAGCCTCGCCGCGGTGGCCGCGATCGCGCTGGTCGGCGTCGCTCGACGGCGGATGCCGTTGACGTTCCTGGTCACGGTCGGCGCGGTCGCGGTCGCTCTGTCCGGCGGCATCGCGGCACCCGAGCGGGCCAGCTTCGTCGGAACATATGCGCTGGTTGTCGGCGCCTACACCGTCGCCGCGTACTGCCCGCTCGCCCGAGCGGTGACCGGTCTCGCGGCCGTGGTCGCGACGGTGATCGTGCTGACGGCGGTGCACCACGCGGCCGCAGGAGTCGCCGCCGGCGGCGCGCTGCTGGCTTGCGTGTCGTGGGCCGGTGGCCGGATCGTTCGTGACCAGCGTGTGTTGCTCAGCGGGCTCCGGGCAGTGACTGATCGCCTTGCGGCGGAGAGTGCGCAGCACATGCTGGTCGCTGTGCAGCAGGAGCGCGTGCGGATTGCCCGCGATCTGCAGACGATCGTCGCGGGGCTGGTCACCACGATGGTCGTGCAGAGCGAGGCGATCGATGAACTTCTCGCTATGGACGCCGCCGCAGCAGCCGACGCGATCACTGTTGTCGAACACACCGGCCGCGATGCGCTCGCTTCGCTGCGAACGGTGCTCGGGGTGTTGCGCAACCCTCGTGATCCGGCACCGCGCCATCCGCAAGCGGGCGTGAGCGCGAGTTCGGATCGTTCGCTGGCCACGGCGGTGTCGCCGTGACCCGCGTGGTGATAGCCGACGACCAACATCTCGTCCGGACGGGCTTTCGGATGATTCTCGCGACGCAGCCCGACATCGAGGTGATCGGCGAGGCGGCCAACGGCACCGAGGCCGTCGCGGTGGCGCGCGACCTGTGCCCGGACGTCGTGCTCATGGACATCCGGATGCCCGACGTCGACGGCATCGAGGCGACCCGACGAATCCGCTCGGACGCGCGCACTGCAGATGTCCGTGTGCTGATCCTGACCACGTTCGACCTCGACGAATACGTCTATGACGCCTTGCAGGCCGGAGCGAGCGGGTTCCTGCTCAAGGATGCGCCACCCGAGCAGTTGGCGTCCGCGGTACGGACGGTGGCCGCGGGCGATGCGCTGCTCGCACCGGCCATCACCCGTCGGCTCATCGAGGCGTTCGCCGTGACGCGCGAGCGCGTCTCGGCGCCGTCGGTCGAGTTGCTCAGCGCGCGCGAGGCCGAGGTGTTCCTGCTCGTCGCGCGCGGGCTGTCGAACCGCGAGATCGCCGAGTCGCTGTTCGTCGGCGAGAGCACCGTCAAGACGCACGTCACTCGGATGCTCACCAAGCTCGGCGTGCGCGATCGCGTGCAGGCGGTGGTGCTCGCCTATGAGAGCGGGGTCGTCACGCCGGGGCGGAACTGAGGCCGACCCGGAGCCGGTGCAGCGTCGTGCGACCGTCGGCGTTCATGACCTGCACCTGGTACCTGCCGCGGCGCAGCCAGGCGGTGACCACTCGGGTGGCGCCGGCGGCCAGGACCGTTCGCCTCGTCGCTCGAGTGGCCCCTGTCGCCGTCCCGACAACGCGTGTTCGGAACGTCGTGCTCGTGCCTCGGCGGTCGGCGCTGTGCTCGGCGATCGTGCACGTGTAGCGGTGCGTGCGCGGATCGGCTTGCCGAGCGCATGCGGTGCGCGCGATCTGCGGCATCGTATGCCGCACAACATCGACATTGACCAACAAGCCGGACCCCGACAGATCGAACGGTTGGAAGTTCACCGCGACGGTCTCGATCCCGTGACCGGTGCCGTCCGGAGTGAGCGAGAGGTGCCCGGACCGATCGACGGCCGCTGCACCGTGGAAGGGCCACGGCGTCGAGGTCTGCACCGCGGTCGCAAGGTCGCCCGGGTCGTACCTCGTGGTGAACGGCGCCAGGTCGAGCGCTGCGTGCTGGTCGTCGTAGATCGTCAGATTCGACCAAGGGCGGTACGGGAAGGGCCCGTAGGGGGACGGACCGTCGACCGCGGAGTAGTAGAAGAAGCGCGCCGGCACCGGACCTGGGCCGAGTGTGACGTCGAAGTACTGGTAGTAGAGCTTCGGCACCGACGCATAGGTGTGGTGCACGTCCGACGGCTCGCTGCACGATGAGTTCGGATCCGGAAGGTATCCCGATTCAGGATCGGGATTCGTGACGCAGTACGTGCCATCGCCCCAGTCCCACACCAGTTCCGAGCCTGACGACATCGCCGCGGCGGTATCGCTCGACGGGATGAAACGCACGGTGTTGTCGACCGGGAACGGGTCGACTGTGAAGCTGATGTCCGGGCCGGGCAGTCCCGGCGGCGTATCGGCGATTGCCGAAGGGCTGCTGGTGAGCGCGCCGACGAGCATGACGATTGCCAGCCGGCGAAATGCCCTCACGGCGGCCTCCGTGCGTCGGGCCCGTGTTCTCGTTCACGCTAGGTGGCCGGTGACGCGCTGTCGAGCGTCAGGCAAACAGATCGTCGAGGCTCGGCACGGCAACAGTCGTCGTGATCGGAGCGTCGTCGCGAGTGATCGGAGCAGCGATCGGCTCGACGACGTCCATGACGGCACACGCCTGCTCGGTCAGGAAGCGGCTGGGCTTCGTGATTACGTGACGTGCGCCGAAGCTCGTCGGATGCGTGGGCAGGCGCGTCGGTGCGTAGACGCGCAGCGTGTCGCGCGCTCGGGTCAGCGCGACGTAGAACAACCGCTGCTCCTCGGCGAGACCGTCGTCGCTCGTCAGTGCCATGTCGGACGGGAACGCTCCGTCGGCGGCGCGCATCACGTGGACGGCCGTCCATTCGAGACCCTTCGCCGAGTGCACGGTCGACAGGGTGAGGTAGTCCTCGTCGAGATGTGGCTTGTGCGCGTAGTCGGCCGCGGCGCTCGCGGGGTCGATCGTCAGCTCGGCAACGAAGGCACGCAGATCACGCTGGCGTGCCGCGGTTTCGGCAAGCCGGTCGACATCGTCGGCCCGCCGCGCCCAGTCGGCGTAGTGCGCGCGCACCAGCGGACGCACCGCGTCGTGACACGGAGCCACGATCCCGGCCGCGGGCGCATGGCGTTGCGCATCGCCGATCAGTCGCAAGGTGTTCTGCAGCGCAGACCGTGCTTTCGGCGGGGCGGCCGCGATCACGTCGGGGTGGGCCGCCGGGTCGGCGCCGACAAGCATCGCTGCGAGAGTGCGCGCGTGCGCCTTGCCGATCGCGCGATGCCGTGTGAGCACGCGGTACCACGAGATCTCGTCGGACGGGTTGGTGGCGACGCGCAGGGCCGCGACGAAGTCACGCACGTGCGCGGTGTTCACGTATTCGATGCCGCCGTACTTCACGAACGGGATGCTGCGCACCTTGAGCTCGATCTCGAGCTGGTTGCTGTGTGAACCGGCGCGCATCAAGACGGCCTGCTCGCGCAGGGCCAGCCCGTCCTGATGCGCGGACAGCACGGCATCGGCGATCGAGCGTGCCTCGTCGTCGGCGTTCGCGCAGCGCATCAGCACGGGGCGCGTGCCGCGCTCGTCGCGGTGTGCGGTCAGGTGCAGGCGCAGTTCACCGGGACGGACGACGTTGGCGAGGTCGAGCACGGGCTGGGTCGAGCGGAAGTTGCGCTCGAGGCGCACGAGGGTCGCGCCGGGCAGCTGGGTGTGCAGGTCGAGCAGGTGATCGGCGCTCGCGCCACGGAAGCCGTAGACCGCCTGCGCGTCGTCGCCGACGACGGTGAGGCCCTCACCGTCCTGGCGCAGCAACCGCACGATGTCGACCTGGATGCGGTTGACGTCTTGGTATTCGTCGACGAGCACCCAGTCCCAGCGGGCACGCAGCCGAGACCCGGTGTTCTCGTCGGCCAGCAACGCTCGCCAGTAGATGAGCAGGTCGTCGAAGTCGAGCAGGCCCCGCTCACGCTTGCGAGCGACATAACCGCGCAGCAGTGCGTTGATCTCGTCGGCGTGGTCGAGACACCAGGGGAACAGCTCGGCCATGAGCTCGCGCGTCGGCCGGCCGGTGTTCGCAGCACGTGAATACACGTCGGCGATCGATTGGCTCGTCGGCAACCGTCGCTCTGTTCCGGTGAGCCCGTGTTCCTCGCGCATCAGATCGAGCAGGTCGACGACGTCGTTGGGATCGAGCACGGTGACGTCGTGCAGACCGAGGTGCTGGGCGTGCTCGGCGACGATGCGGTGCGCGACGGCGTGGAAGGTTCCGCCCCACACGCGCTGCGCGGCCGCCGGATCGGCACACAGGGCGGCAGCGCGTGTCGTCATCGCTGCCGCGGCGCGTCGCGTGAAGGTGAGCAGCAGGATGCGCTCGGGGGCGATCCCGGACTCGAGCAGCCGGGCGACCCGGGCGGTGAGCGTGCGGGTCTTACCCGTGCCCGCGCCGGCCGCGATGATCAGGGGTCCGCTGTCGTGCTCGACTGCCGCCAGTTGCGCGTCGTCCAACTCCGAGAACCAGCTGTGGTCAACCATACGTTCGATTCTATGGCACGTGCTGTCAAATCATCGGTTCTTCGGCTTGACTCGGACTTCGCGTCGCGCCACGTTTTGAGTGTCATGCCTGGAAACCCCCGATGAACGACGCGGACGGCTCTGCGCCCCGTCCGTGGTTGCGGTGGTATCCGCAAGGAGTTCCGGAGCAGGTCGTCGTCCCCGAGATCGCACTGACCGAGTTCCTGCACGCTGCGGCTCGCGACTTCCCGCGGCGCAAAGCGATCCGGTTCCTCGGACGCACGATGACCTACCGCGCCCTCGCCGACTCGGTCGAACGCTTCGCCGAAGGACTGCAGGCGCTCGGTGTCGGCATCGGCGACCGGGTCGCGCTGGTGCTGCCGAACTGCCCGCAGAACGTGATTGCTTTTTTCGCGGTGTTACGCCTCGGCGCGGTCGTCGTACAGCACAATCCGCTCTACACGCCGTCCGAGCTCGAACATCAACTCGCCGACAGCGAGGCCACTGTCGCGATCGTCTACGACGGGGCCTACAGCAGGCTGGCGCAGGCGCGCGAACACACGTCGCTGCAGCACGTTGTCGTCACGTCGCTCGCCGACTACCTGCCCTCGGGCAAGCGGCTGGCGCTGCACCTGCCGTTCGGTGGCGCTCGCGACAAGCGCGAGCAGCTGGTCACCGAGTTGCCGGCCGGCGCGCCGGTGGTGCACTTCGGTGATCTGCTCGCCGGGCGTCACGCTCCGGTCGCGCCGATCGTGGTGACACCGAACGACCTCGCGCTGCTGCAGTACACCGGTGGCACGACCGGACTGCCCAAGGGCGCGATGCTGACCCATCGCAATCTGGTCGCCAATGCCTGCCAGGCGGCGGCGTGGGATCCGCAGATGCAACGCGGCAACGAGACGGTGCTCGCGGCCCTGCCGATGTTCCACGTGTACGGCCTGACGATGTGCCTGACGCTGAACATGCTGATCGCCGGGACGCTGGTGCTGTTGCCGACCTTCGAGCTGGGCCTGCTGTTCAAGGCGATCGACAAGACCCGCCCGACCGTGTTTCCCGGTGTGCCCCCGATGTACGACCAGATCGTGCGCTCACGCCGGACGAGTCGTCATGACCTGCGATCGATCCGCGCGTGCGTGTCGGGCGCGATGCGATTGCCGCCGGAGACGGTCGAGGCGTTCCGGCGGCTGACCGGTGGCCACCTCGTCGAGGGTTACGGGCTCACCGAGAGCTCGCCTGTCGCCCTGGCGAACCCGCTCAACGACAACGCGCGTCCCGGCACGATCGGTCTGCCGCTGCCCAGCACACAGATCCGCTTCGTCGACGTCGACGACCCATCGCAGGTCGTGCCGTTCGGCACGCCGGGGGAGCTCTGCATCCGCGGTCCGCAGGTCTTCGCCGGCTACTGGGGCCAGCAGCAGGAATCGGCGACGATGCTGCACGACGGCTGGTTGCACACCGGCGACGTCGCGGTCATGGACGCGGACGGGTTCGTCACCATCGTCGACCGCAAGCGCGACGTCATCCTCGCCAGCGGCTTCAGCATCTTCCCGACCGAGATCGAAGAAGTGCTCACCGAACATCCGGCGGTCGCCGAGTGTGCCGTGGCCGGGGTATCGCACTTCTATCGCGGCGAGACGGTGAAAGCGTTCGTCGTGTTGCACCCGGGCGCCGCGGTGAGCGAGGACGAGTTGCGCGGCTTCTGCTCCGCGCGGCTCGCCGCATACAAGGTCCCGTCGTCGTTCGAGTTCCGCGCGGATCTGCCGCGCAACATGCTCGGCAAGGTGTTGCGCCGGGTGCTGCGCGACGAACACGAGGCGGCGCGCAACCGGAGTGCCACGACTGCGCCGATCACGGCCGTCAACGGCACCGCGCACGCGCCGAAACACGCAGGGCCGGACGGCGCCGATCCCGCAGTCGCGGGCGACAAGCGACCCAAGCCCTATACCGAACCAGCCGACGCGTCCGGATTGCTCGACGAACTCGAGCGGCTCACCAAGCTGCGTGACTCCGGCGCCCTTACGGAGGAGCAGTTCGAAGCGGTGAAGACGCGACTGCTGTCGTCGTAATCGCGTTCCGCGGAACGCGCTATTTCACGACGGCAATCACGAACCCGTCCCACCCTTTGAGACCGACCGTCTGCAACGCGCTGGCCGTGAGTCGGGCGTCGTTGCCGAGCATCTCGATCATCGAGCGCGTGCCCTGAACTCGAGGATCGTCGCTCAGCGCGTCGGTTACGGCTCCGTTGCGAACGATGTTGTCGCCGATGATGACCGTGCCCGGCCGGCTCAATGTCAGTGCCGCGTCGAGATAGGCCCGATTGCTGGGCTTGTCGGCGTCAATGAAGACAAGGTCGAAGGGTTCGACTCCTTGGTTGATCAGCAACTGCACCGACTCCGCAGCCGGACCGACCATCAACTTGATGCGATCGGTGACGCCCGCACGCTTGAAGTTCTCAGTCGCGACGGACGCAGCATGCTCATCGACCTCGAGGGTTACGACGTGGCCGGCAGGTCCAACGGCGCGCCCGAACCAGATCGTCGAGTAACCGGCAAGCGTCCCGAACTCGAGGACGCGTCGGGCACCGGCAAGCTGGGCAATGATCGACAGGAACGCACCTTGATTCGGCGCGACCTCCGCTCGCGGCATTGCAGTCCCACTCGAAGTCAACCGTGCGGCCGCCAGAACCTCGTCTTCGTGCACCAACTGCGCGATGAGGTACTCGTCGACAGCGGACCACGCAGGCTCGCCCTCGTACATTCGCCGAATCCTAGGGGCCGGCTCATTAATGCCGAGGTGAAAACTGTCGTACCTCGATCGTATGTTCGATGCATGACAGCGGCATTCGTGGTTGGCGACCAACCCACCGAAAGTATCGACGAACTTGGTTCGCGCATCGTCGACATGGCCGGGCGGCTCGCCGCGGCAACGTGCCGATGGCTGCTGCTCGTCGCCGAATTCGACAGCCGCGAGGGTTGCGCAAAGCTACGGGGTGTGGTCGACGGCCCGGTGGCTGTCGCACTACTGCGGTCTCGCGCATCGAACTGCCGTCGAGCATGTCAGAGTGGGCAAAGCGCTCGCGTCGTTTCCCGCGCTTGCGAGAGAGATGTCGGCCGGGCGGCTGTCGTATTCGCAGGTGCGCGCGATCTCACGCGCGGCGCGCGACGGCGAGGACAAGCTGGTCGACGACTTGATCGAGCTCGCACGCAACGCGACCGCAGCGCAACTCGAATACACGATTCGCGGAATCATCACAGCCGACCGACTGGCGAGCGACACTGTCGCCGACGACGACTACGTGCGCAGCGGATGGACGATGACTGGAAAGTGGCATCAGGGCGCGCGGCTTGCTCCCGAGCAGGGTGCCGTGGTCGATCGAGCGATCCAGCGACTGCGTGCGGCCGAGGGGTGTACTGGGCCGGAAGCCCTGGTTCGGATGGCAGAGATCGCGTTAGCTGTTCTCGGCGACGGTGAGCAGGCGAAGCGAGAGTTGCGGGGCGATGAGCGGGCCGCTGTCGTAGTCCACCTCAACGCCGAGTCCTACCCCGGTGAGCCGCGTTCCGCGGAACGCGGCGATGCCGTCGCGGTCGGCCGCATCGCCGATGGGCCTGGCTTGCCAAAGCGGGTGATCGATCGGCTCGCGTGTGCAGGACGAGTGCGCACGATCGTCCATGCCCCCGATGGCTCACCGCTTGACGTCGGCCGCTCGCATCGTGTGGTCACACAACGCCAGCTCCGCGCCCTCCTCGTGCGTGATCGCACGTGTCAGCACCCAGGCTGCGAATCCACCCGTGGCCTCGAAGCGCACCATGTCCGCCACTGGCTCCACGGCGGAATGACCAACATGGACAACCTGCTACTCCTCTGCCTCGGCCATCACCACGCGCTGCACGACGGCCTGTTCGAGATCCGCGCGCTCGGCAATGGACGATGGCAGTTTCTTCGCGCAGACGGACGCGAACTCCCGAGCGTCGTGCAGCTCACCGACTCGCGCCCGACACCGATCGAGCAGTGCGTCGACGCCGAGCCGACTGCGGCGACCAGTCGATGGAACGGAGACCGGCTCGACCGCAGATACGCGGTCAGTGTTCTCGCCGAGCGCCGGGCACTGCGGGCGAACGCCGGTCCGTAACTACCTGTCGGCGTCAGCGGATCGGGGCGGGAGACACGCGCGTGGCCGCGCGCGGGCACTGCCAGCATGCTTCGCGGAAATCCCAGTAGCAACGCCGGGTGTGCACGTGCAGCGGTTCGATGCCCACGGGTACAGGTCGCCGAACGGTCGTCGTTGACGTCATGCGAGCAGCAAACGCCACGGACGGCCACCGGCACAGGGGTGCTGGCATGTCTGTGCCCGAACAGGCAACGACTTGCGTCCGAAATGCCGCGTTCACGAGAAATTTCCACGCTCTGGGCGAAGGTGGGTAAACGTTGTCAGTGGCGGCCGTAGCCTTGTGTCATGAGCACTGAGATCGAGAGCCGACTCGATGAACCCACTGCTGCTTCGCCGCCAGGCCAGGGACTCGACCGACGCGTCATGATCGTGGCCGGCGTCATCGTGCTCGGCGCGGTGATGTCCATCCTCGACATCACGGTCGTCGCGGTTGCGCAGCGCACGTTCCAGAACATCTTCCACTCGACGCAGGCCGAGGTCGCCTGGACGGCAACCGGCTACACGCTCGCCTTGGCAACAGTGATCCCGCTGACGGGATGGGCCGCTGATCGCTTCGGTACGAAGCGGCTCTACATCATGGCGATCGCGATGTTCACCGCCGGGTCCGCGCTCTGCTCGACGGCGCAAAGCCTCGAGATGCTCGTGACGTTCCGCGTGCTGCAGGGTCTCGGCGGCGGCATGCTGATGCCACTCGGCATGACGATCCTGACCCGGGCCGCCGGTCCGGAGCGGCTCGGTCGGGTGATGTCGATCCTCGGCGTGCCGATGCTGCTCGGCCCGATCTTCGGGCCCATCCTCGGCGGCTGGCTCATCGACGTCGCGTCCTGGCACTGGATCTTCCTGATCAACGTGCCGATCGGCATCGGCGCCGTGATCTACGCCTACCTCGTGCTCGACCGCGATGAGGTCCACCCGTCCGAGAGCTTCGACTTCGTCGGCATGCTTCTGCTGTCGCCGGGCCTCGCGCTGACCCTGTACGGCGTGTCCTCGATCCCGGCCGCGAAGCAGCAGCACGGGACGATGTTCACCCCGAACGTCGTCGTCACGTCGGTGATCGGCCTGGCCCTGGTTGCGACGTTCGTGTGGTGGGCGCTGCGCCGCCGCAACATCCATCCGCTGATCTCGCTGCGACTGTTCGCGAACCGGAACGTCACCGTCGCAGTGATCACGATGGCGCTGTTCGCGATGGCCTTCTTCGGCGCCAGCCTGCTGTTCACGCTGTACTTCCAGCAGGTTCGTGGCGAGTCGCCGCTGAGCTCTGGCTGGTTGGTCGCACCGCAGGGATTCGGAGCGATGCTGACCATGCCGATCGGCGGGTTCCTCGCCGACAAGATCGGGCCGGGAAAGGTCGTGCTGACCGGACTCGTCTTCGACACCGTCGGTATGGGGATGCTGGTCGTGACCAACGACCAGACCTCCTACGGCTACCTGATCACCTCCTTCGTGATCATGGGTCTCGGTATGGGCGCGACGATGATGCCCGTGTTCACCGCCGCGCTGGCCAGCCTGAGGCGCCACGAGGTCGCTCGCGGCTCGACGCTGATGAACATCACCCAGCAGATCTCGATCTCGATCGGCACGGCGATGTTCTCGGTGCTGCTCACCAACGCCTACAACGACCACGCGGACGTGGTCGGGAAGACGCTCGCGCTCCAGGGCGCCGGCACGCCGCAGCAGCGCCAGACCGTGCTCCACCAGCTCAACTTGACCTCGGGTCAGGCCAAGTCGGTGACCGCGCAGGGCCTGCACTTCATGGGCATGTCGTTCGGCAACGTGTTCATCGTCGCCACGGTGCTGGTCGGCTGCTGCCTGATTCCGGCGTTCTTCGTCTCGCGCAAGCCCGCGGCGAAGACTGTCGACCCGGCGACGCAGGCCGCCGCGATGAGCGCCTAGCTGCCGTCCGGCCACCCGCCGCGGTGCAGCACCATGGGCTGCCACGGCAGCGCATTCGTGGGATCGGCTAACAGCCGCTGCGTGTGCGCGCGGTAGGGCGGATCGGCCCGCCAGCAGCCGTCCGGCGGAGTCAGCCCGGCGATCAGCGCATCGGGCTGGGCGAAGCACCGCCTGCAGGGCTGCGCGCAGGCGGGCGTCGCGATACCCACCAGCGCGGTGGTAGTAGCCGTCGAGCGCGTCCAGCCCGGAGACGGTCAGCGCGATGCGTCGCTGCGGGCGCTGCTCGGCGAGCTCGGTGCGCTGCAGGTAGTTCACCGACATGGCCACGGCTTCCTTCGAGATCCCACCAAGCCGCGGCAGCTCACGCACCGCCACTTCATCCGAGTCGATCACGCGCAACACGTTCGCGCCCAGGGGTGCAGACACCTCGGCGTCGCGCTCGTGGCGCAGTGTCGCCCCAGTGAGCGCTTGTGCGAGCAGGACGACAAGCGGCAGCTCGTCGGACGGATCATCGGTCTCGGTCGCGAAAACCCGTGATCGGAAGCCGTCGGTCGGGCGGATCTCCGGCGGCGCCCACGGCAGGCCGGTTCGCTCAGCCGGCTGCAGTGCGGCGCGCAGCTCGTCGACGACGCTCGCGCCGAACCGCTCGCGCCATCGGTCCTCGATCTTTTCGACCGCCGCAGGCCAGACCCGCTGGGCGAACTGACCCGCCCGGGTCGGACGCAGGATCGTCGCGTCCGTCATTGCGCGCCGGCTGCCGTAGCCCGGGCGCCGGCCAGCGCCGGGCGATCCGTCCGGCGAGACGACCTCGAGCCAGCGCCACCGCTCCAGCCCCGGCACGTTGCAGTCGGCATGCGTGCGCGTGCGCAGCTCCCCGACGGTCGTCCCGTCCGGATCGATGCAGCGCAATCCGTTCGCCCACATCGCCAGCGAGATGCGGAACAGTCGTGCAACCCGATCGGTCGCTGCTGCCTCGACCGCATTGTCGATCTCGATCGTGCACGCGACCCACGCCCACGAAACCAGCGCGGCGAGGGGTACCTGGTTGGGCACAGAGTCAATCCTGCGACACGATGGCGGCATGACTGAATCCGACCCGAAGGCCGAGCTGCGCGAAATCGATGAGCAGATCGACCAGGTGACCCGCGATATCGACGGCTTGCGCGACCAGCTGGCAGACGCCGGCCCGATCGAGCCCGAGGAGCGTGCGGCGGTGCTCACCAACCGCGAGGAGCTCGAAGGCGTCCTGGACGGGCTGCGCCGGCGGCGCGCCACGGTGAGCGAACAGGTGGCTGACTAGTCAGACGCTCGCCGCGGTGCGGCGGCCGGGCCAGGGCAGGCGGCGCCGCCGCGGCGCTTTTGGTTCGAGGTAGGCGTCCAGCTCCTCCTCGATCGAGGTCTCGTTCTCGCTGTCGAGCCACCAGAAAACGATCTCCAGGGCCTCGTCGTCACCCGCCATACCCCTTAGACGCGCCGCACCCACCACAACGTTGCATCGCGGCACCGCTGCTAAGGTGACGACGACCGAAGACCTTTAACGTTCGTCCCGTGAGGCGAACAAGGACGAGGTGAATTGTGACTGGCGCGCGCGTGCCCGCACCTGGCGGGAGCACCCCGCAGTCGACCCTTCTCTCCGCCCCGGATCTCGCCCGCGTGGTCGACCGGATGGCCCACGAGATCATCGAGAACACCGCCAAGTCGGACTTCGACGCGGTGCTGCTCGGCATCCCGACCCGCGGCGTCCCGCTCGCCAAGCGGCTCGCCGCGCGGGTCGCGGCCTTCGCCGACGTCGAGCTGCCGGTCGGCTCGCTCGACATCACCCTCTACCGCGACGACCTGCGCCTGCGCGGTGTCCGTCCGCTCGGCGAGACGGTCGAACCCGAGGGTGGCATCACCGACCGCACCGTGATCCTCGTCGACGACGTGCTGTTCTCCGGACGCACGATCCGCGCCGCCCTCGATGCGCTCACCGAACTCGGCCGCCCGCGCGCCGTGCAGCTCGCGGTGCTTGTCGACCGCGGCCACCGTCAGCTGCCCATCCGCGCCGACTACGTCGGGAAGAACGTGCCCACGGCGGCGACCCAGAACGTGCGTGTCACGCTCACCGAAATCGACGGGACGGACGGGGTGGCGGTTATATGAGCGACGCTGGCGGAGCGAACAGGCCATTGAAGAACCTCCTCAGCGCAGCTGACCTCGATCGCGACGAGGCCCTGGCGATCCTCGACACCGCGCAACGGATGCATGCGATCCAGACCCGCGAGGTCAAGAAGCTGCCGCCCCTGCGTGGCCGCACGGTGGTGAACCTGTTCTTCGAGGACTCCACCCGCACGCGCAGCTCGTTCGAGATCGCCGGCAAGTGGCTGTCGGCCGACGTCATCAACGTCAGCGCCAAGGGATCGAGCGTCAGCAAGGGCGAATCCCTGCGCGACACCGCGCTCACCGTCGCCGCGATGGGCGTCGACGCCCTCGTCGTGCGCCACCACGCGTCAGGAGCGGTGCATCGGCTCGCGAGCTGGGTCGACTGCCACGTCGTCAATGCCGGCGACGGCACCCACGAACACCCGACACAGGCACTGCTCGATGCGTACTCGCTGCGTGATCGCATCAAGGACTTCGCCGATCGCCACATCGTCATCGTCGGCGACATCACGCACAGCCGGGTCGCCCGCAGCAACGTGCTGCTGCTGAACACCCTCGGCGCTCGGGTGACGCTCGTCGCGCCACCTACGCTCATGCCGAGCGGGGTCGGTTCCTGGCCGTGCGCGACGAGCTGGGATCTGGACGAGACGCTGTCGGGCAAGTCGCACGGCGACGTCGACGCGGTGATGATGCTGCGGGTGCAGCGCGAGCGGATGTCGGGCGGCTATTTCCCGACCGAACGCGAGTACGCGATCGCGTACGGCCTGTCGCCGGCGCGGCTCGACCTCATCGGCGACGAGGTGCCGATCCTGCATCCCGGCCCGATGAACCGCGGTCTCGAGATCTCTTCGGCCGCCGCCGACAGCGCGCGGTCGCTGATCTTGAACCAGGTGCAGGCCGGCGTGTCCGTCCGGATGGCAGTGCTCTACCGGCTGCTCGCCGGCGCCGAGGAGGTCACGGTATGAGTTGGCTCGTGAAGGGCGTGCGTCCGCTCGGCGGCAAGCCGACCGACGTGCTGATCGAAGACGGCGTGATCGCGGGTGTCGGCGCCGACCTGTCCGGAGATCGCGAGCTCGATGCCGACGGGCTCGTGCTGCTACCGGGGTTGGTCGACCTGCACACCCACCTGCGCGAACCCGGCCGCGAGGACACCGAGACGATCGCGACGGGTTCGGCCGCAGCGGCTCTCGGTGGCTTCACCGCGGTGCACGCGATGGCCAACACCGACCCCGTCGCAGACAGCGCCGAGATCGTCGAGCAGGTCGCGCGGCTCGGTCGCGCCGCGGGTCTCGTCGACGTCCGGCCGGTCGGAGCGGTGTCGAAGCGCCTGGCGGGCGAACAGCTCGCCGAGATCGGCAACATGGCGCGATCTGCCGCGGCGGTAAGGCTGTTCTCCGACGACGGCAAGTGCGTCCACGACGCCCGGCTGATGCGCCGCGCGCTCGAATACGTCAAGCCGTTCGGCGCTGCGGTGGCGCAACACGCGCAGGATCCGCGCCTGGCAGACCACAACGCCTGCGCGCACGAAGGTGAGGTCTCCGGACGGCTCGGCCTGCCCGGCTGGCCCGCGGTCGCCGAAGAGTCGATCATCGCCCGCGACGTGATGCTCGCCGAGCACACCGGTTCGCGGCTGCACGTGTGCCACGTGTCGACAGCCGGCTCCGTCGAGGTGATCCGCTGGGCCAAGCAGCGCGGCATCGACGTCACCGCCGAGGTGACGCCGCACCACCTGCTGCTCACCTGCGACCTGCTCGATCAATACGATCCGGTGTTCAAGGTGAATCCGCCGTTGCGCCCGGCCGAAGACGTCGCCGCGCTGCGCGACGGCCTGGCCGACGGCACGATCGACGCGGTCGCGACCGACCACGCGCCGCACGCCTCGCACGACAAGGACCATGCCTTCGGCGAGGCGGCGTTCGGCATGCTCGGTCTCGAGACGGCACTCGGTGTCATCGTGCAGACGATGGTCGAGACCGACCTGCTCGACTGGGCAGGGGTGGCCGACCGGATGTCGATGCGGCCCGCGCGGATCGGACGGGTGGCGAACCAGGGTCGTCCGATCGCGAAGGGCGAGCCGGCCAACCTCACGTTGGTCGACCCGAGCGCCTCGTGGACGGTCGATCCGGCCGCGCTTGCGTCGCTGTCGCGCAACACGCCCTTCGCCGGGCGCACGCTTCCGGCGCGTGTCGTCGCGACGTTCTACGAGGGCAGGCCGACGGTTCTTGACGGACGACTCGCAGGGGTGACGGTGTGACGGCGATCCTGGTGCTCGAAGACGGCCGGACGTTCACCGGCGACTCGTACGGCGCGAGCGGCGAGACGTTCGGTGAGGCCGTGTTCTCGACGGGCATGACCGGTTATCAAGAGACGCTCACCGACCCGAGCTACCACCGCCAGGTGGTCGTGCAGACGGCGCCGCACATCGGCAACACCGGTGTGAACGACGAGGACCCGGAATCGCGACGCATCTGGGTCAGTGGCTACGTCGTGCGCGACCCGGCCCGGCGTCCGTCCAACTGGCGCGCGACACGCAGTCTCGACGACGAACTCGTCGCGCAGGGCATCGTCGGAATCAGCGGCATCGACACTCGCGCGCTGACCCGGCACCTGCGCGAGCGCGGTGCGATGCGGTGCGGCATCTCGACCACGTCCGACCAAGAAACGCTGCTGCGCAAGGTGCTCGATTCGCCGCCGATGACCGGTGCCGACCTGTCGGCCGAGGTGACGACGCCCGAACCCTATGTAGTCGATGCGATCGGCGCCAAGCGCTTCACGGTTGCGTCGCTCGACTACGGCATCAAGGCGATGACGCCACACCGCATGGCCGAGCGCGGCATCACCAGTCATGTATTGCCCTCCACGGCGTCCGCCGACGACGTCATCGCGACCGGGGCCGACGCGGTGTTCCTTGCCAACGGCCCCGGCGACCCTGCCACGGCCGATGCCGCCGTCGAGACGGTTCGCGAGCTGCTGCGTCGCGAGCTGCCGATCTTCGGCATCTGCTTCGGCAACCAGGTGCTCGGACGGGCGTTCGGCTTCGGAACGTACAAGCTGGGCTACGGCCACCGCGGCATCAACCAGCCGGTGCAGGACCGCGCGACCGGCAAGGTCGAGATCACCGCGCACAACCACGGCTTCGCCGTTGACGCCCCGCTCGAGCGGTCGAGCCAGACCGACTTCGGCGCCGTCGAGGTCAGCCACATCTGCCTGAACGACAACGTCGTGGAGGGACTGATCGCTCGAGATACCAGGGCATTCAGCGTGCAGTACCACCCCGAGGCGGCGGCGGGGCCGCATGACGCCAGCTACTTGTTCGACCGCTTCGTGGAGCTTCTCGACCGTGGGATGGGAAATGCCTAAGCGCACCGACGTCCGGCACATCCTCGTCATCGGCTCCGGCCCGATCGTCATCGGGCAGGCGTGCGAGTTCGACTACTCCGGCACGCAGGCGTGCCGCGTGCTGCGCAGCGAGGGCTACCGCGTCAGTCTGGTCAACTCCAATCCGGCGACGATCATGACTGACCCCGAGTTCGCCGACTCGACCTACGTCGAACCGCTCACGCCCGAATTCGTCGAGAAGGTCATCGAGGTCGAGCGCCCCGACGCTGTGCTGCCGACCCTCGGCGGGCAGACCGCGCTGAACCTGGCCGTGGCACTGCACGAGCGCGGTGTGCTCGAACGTTACGGCGTCGAGCTGATCGGTGCTGACATCGAGGCCATCCAGCGGGGTGAGGATCGCCAGCGGTTCAAAGAGATCGTGCGCACGGTCGGGGGAGAGGTCCCCGAATCGCTCGTGTGCAAGACGCTCGACGAGGCAGTCGAATTTGCTGCCACGGTCGACAACAAGGTCGTCATCCGCCCGTCGTACACGATGGGCGGCCTCGGCTCGGGGCTCGCCGACGGCGCGGACGAAGTGCGCACCATGGTTGCGCGCGGCCTCGCTGCCAGCCCGGTGCACGAGGTGCTGGTCGAGCAGTCCGTGTTCGGCTGGAAGGAGTACGAGCTCGAGCTGATGCGCGACAAGCACGACAACGTCGTGGTCGTGTGCTCGATCGAGAACCTCGACCCGATGGGCGTGCACACCGGCGACTCGATCACCGTCGCGCCTGCCATGACCCTCACCGACCGCGAGTACCAGCACATGCGCGATGTCGGCATCGCCGTGCTGCGCGAGGTCGGCGTCGACACCGGCGGCTGCAACATCCAGTTCGCGATCAACCCCGCGGACGGGCGCATGATCGTCATCGAGATGAACCCGCGGGTGTCGCGGTCGTCGGCGCTCGCGTCGAAGGCGACCGGTTTCCCTATCGCGAAGATCGCCGCGAAGCTCGCCGTCGGTTACACGCTCGACGAGATCCGCAACGACATCACTCGCGAGACGCCGGCCGCGTTCGAACCCACGCTCGACTACGTCGTGGTGAAGGTGCCGCGGTTCGCATTCGAGAAGTTCCCGGGTGCCGACCCGGTGCTGACCACGCACATGAAGAGCGTCGGCGAAGCAATGTCGATCGGCCGCAACTTCACCGAGGCGCTGGGCAAGGCGCTGCGGTCGATGGAGACGAAGGCGGCCGGCTTCTGGACGGCGAGCGTCGAGCCGCTCGACAAGGACGAGTCGATCGCGCGCGCGGCCGTCCCGACCGACGGCCGCCTCTACGCCGTTGAGCAGGCGCTGCGCGCGGGCGCGACCGTCGACGAACTCGCCGCTGCTACCGGCATCGACCCGTGGTTCCTCGACCAGATGGCACTGATCATCGAAGTCGGCACCGAGGTTCACGATGCCCCGACACTGTCAGAACCGCCTGCTCCGTAGGGCGAAACGGCATGGGCTGTCCGACCGGCAGATCGCGGCGCTGCGTCCCGAACTCGCCGGCGAGGACGGCGTGCGCTCGCTGCGACATCGCCTCGCCATCCGTCCGGTCTACAAGACGGTCGACACCTGCGCAGCCGAATTCGCGGCGGCGACGCCGTACCACTACTCGTCCTACGACGAAGAGACCGAGGTCGCGCCGCAGCCCGATCGCGCGAAGGTCATCATCCTCGGCAGCGGGCCCGAACCGCATCGGCCAGGGCATCGAGTTCGACTACTCGTGCGTGCACGCCGTGATGGCGTTGCGCGATGCCGGCTACGAGACCGTGATGATCAACTGCAACCCCGAAACGGTGTCGACCGACTACGACACCGCCGATCGCCTCTACTTCGAGCCACTCACCTTCGAGGATGTGCTCGAGGTCGTGCACGCCGAGCAGCAGTCCGGCACTGTCGCCGGCGTGATCTGCACGCTGGGCGGGCAGACCCCGCTCGGTCTGGCTCAGCGCCTCAAGGACGTCGGCGTCCCGGTGCTCGGCACGCAGCCCGAGGCGATCGACCTCGCCGAACACCGCGGCGCGTTCGGTCGCGTGCTCGCCGAGGCCGGCCTGCCCGCGCCGACGCACGGTACGGCGATCTCCTTCGAGCAGGCCAAGGCCGTCGCCGACGGCATCGGCTACCCGGTGCTGGTGCGGCCGTCCTACGTGCTCGGCGGACGCGGCATGGAGATCGTCTACGACGAGGAACACCTGCTCGACTACATCAACCGCGCGACCGAGATCACCGCCGATCACCCCGTCCTCGTCGACCGGTTCCTCGACGACGCGGTCGAGATCGACGTCGACGCCCTCTACGACGGCCACGATCTCTATCTCGGCGGCGTCATGGAGCACATCGAGGAAGCCGGCATCCACTCCGGCGACTCGGCATGCGCGCTGCCGCCCATCACGCTCGGGGCGGGCGACATCGACGAGGTGCGCCGCTCGACACTGGCGATCGCGCAGGGCGTCGGCGTACGCGGTCTGCTCAACGTGCAGTACGCGTTGGTCGGCGACACCCTCTACGTCCTCGAGGCGAACCCGCGCGCGTCGCGCACGGTGCCGTTCGTGTCGAAGGCGACTGCGGTGCAGCTGGCCAAGGCCGCGGCCCGCATCGCAGTAGGAACGACGATCAAGGAGCTGCGCGACGAGGGCATGCTGCCCGCCGAAGGCGACGGCGGTGACCTGCCCGCCGACGCGCCGATCGCGGTGAAGGAGGCGGTGTTGCCCTTCGCCCGGTTCCGCACGCCCGCCGGCGACCAGGTCGACTCGATCCTCGGCCCGGAGATGAAGTCGACCGGCGAGGTGATGGGCTTCGACGCCACGTTCGGCACCGCGTTCGCGAAGTCGCAGGCAGCCGCCTACGGATCGCTGCCGGTCAAGGGAACGGTGTTCGTCAGCATCGCCAACCGCGACAAGCGCGCGGCGATCTTCCCGGTGAAACGCCTCTACGACCTGGGCTTCCGTGTGCTCGCGACGGCGGGCACCGCGCAGGTGCTGCGACGCAACGGTGTCGACGCCGAAGTTGTCGGCAAGTTCAGCGACGGCCCCGACAACGTCGTCGAGAAGATTCTCGCCGGTGAGGTCGATCTCGTGCTGAACACGCCGTGGGGTTCCGGTGGTCCGCGTCTGGACGGTTACGAGATCCGCACCGCGGCCGTGACCGCCGGCATTCCGTGCCTGACGACCGTGCAGGCGGCGGCCGCGGCGGTGCAAGGCATAGAGGAACTCGTCCGCGGCGACATCGGCGTCCGCTCGCTGCAGGACCTGCACAGACAGCTCAGCGAGTGGAGAGGCGGCCGGTGAGCCCGGTACAGGAGACCTGCGAGATCTTCTCGGTGCAGAAGGTCGGCGCGTACTTCCAATTCACGGTGGTCGCGCCCGGGATCGCGAAGGCCGCCCAGCCGGGCCAATTCGTCGCGGTCGGTGTCGGCGGCGAGAACACCGCGATGTTGCTGCGGCGCGCGTTCGCGCTCTACAGCGCGACTCCTGGCGGTGAATTCGCCGGGACCGTTCAGTTCGTCGTCGCCGAACACGGCGCGGGGACGCGCTGGCTGACCCAGCGCCGCACCGGCGACGTCCTCGACATCGTCGGACCGCTCGGCACGCCGTTCCCGATCCCGTCGGGGCCGTCGCCTGCGGTGCTGGTCGGTGGCGGATACGGCACGGCGCCGCTGATCCCGCTCGCGCAGGCCCTGCTGGCCAACGGCTCAACGGTCGAGATCGTCATCGGTGCGGCGAGCGCCGACCGTCTCTTCGGCGAGATCGTGGCCAAGCGGCTGGTCGGCAAGGTCACCGTCACGACCGACGACGGCAGCGGTGGCACGCGCGGACTCGTCACCGACGTGCTGCCCGACGCGATCGCCCGCGTCAACGCCGAAGTGATCTACGCGTGCGGCCCGATGCCCATGCTGCGCGCGGTCGGCGATGTGGCGCGCGCTCACTCGATCCGGGCCCAGGTCGCCGTCGAGGAGTCGATGGCCTGCGGCATCGGCGTCTGCATGACCTGTGTGCTGCCGGTGCGCGGTGACGACGGGCAATCGCGCTTCGTCCGCTCCTGCGTCGACGGCCCGGTCTTCGACGCCGATCGCGTGCGCTGGAACGACGTCGGGACGCTCCCGCCCGACCTCGTCGGCGCCGATTCGATGGGAACGCACTGATATGGCTGACATGACCGCCCGGCTCGGCCCGCTCGAGTTGCCGAACCCGGTGCTCACCGCGTCCGGGTGTTCGGCCGCCGGCCGCGAGTTGCACCAGTTCTTCGACGTCTCGACGCTCGGTGCCGTCGTCACGAAATCGATCATGTCGCAACCGCGGTCGGGACGTCCGACGCCGCGCATGGCCGAGACGCCGAGCGGCATGCTCAACTCGATCGGCCTGCAGGGCCCCGGCATCGAGTCGTTCATCGCCAACGACCTGGCCTGGCTCGCTGACCACGGTGCGCGCACGGTGGTGTCGATCGCCGGATCGCACACCGACGAATACGTCGACCTGGCGCGGCGCCTCGCCGGCCACCCGGCCGTGTCGATGATCGAGGTCAACATCTCGTGCCCGAACGTCGAGAGCCGCGGCCAGGTCTTCGCCTGCGACGCGATCGCGTCGTCACGCGTGATCGGCGCGGTGCGCCGTGTGGCCGACCCCGCCCAGCCGGTCTTCGCCAAACTCTCGCCCGACGTCACCGACATCACCCTGATCGCGCGCGCCTGCGCCGACGCCGGGGTCGACGGGTTCTCTCTCATCAACACCCTGCTCGGAATGGTGATCGACACCGACACGCTGCGTCCCGCCCTGGGTGGCGTGACCGGCGGGCTGAGCGGCCCGGCGATCCGTCCGGTCGCGGTGCGCTGCGTCTGGCAGGTGCGCAATGCCTTGCCGCACCTGCCGATTCTCGGGATGGGTGGCATCCGCACGGGTCTGGACGCGCTTGCAGTTCATCCTCGCCGGCGCGGCCGCGGTATCGGTCGGCACGGCAGTGTTCGGCGATCCGAATGCGCCCGTCCGCGTCCTGTCCGAACTCGAGCAGGCACTCGATGCTCGAGGGTTCGCCAGCCTGTCCGATGCCGTTGGCTTCGCCCATCGCGCAAACGACGAGGAGCTCGTGACCGTATGACGTTCGGCAAGCGTCTCGACGCAGCTCTGGACGAGCGCGGCTCGCTGTGCGTCGGCATCGACCCGCATCCCGCGCTGCTCGAGTCGTGGGGACTCGACGGACGACGTCGACGGACTCGCCCGCTTCGCCGACATCTGCGTCGAAGCGTTCGCGGGCACGGTCGCGGTGATCAAGCCGCAGTCGGGACTGTTCGAGCCGTACGGGTCGCGCGGGATCGCCGTGCTCGAGCGCACCGTGGCGGCGTGCCGAGGCGCCGGCGCGCTCGTCGTGCTCGACGTCAAGCGCGGCGACATCGGCACGACGATGGCCGGGTACGCGCGTGCCTACCTCGACCCGGCATCGCCGCTGGCCTGCGATGCGATCACGGTCAGCCCCTACCTCGGCGTCGGTTCGCTCGAGCCGGCCTTCGACCTGTGCGCCCGGCACGGCACCGGCTTGTTCGTGCTCGCGCTCACGTCCAATCCCGACGGCCCGCAGGTGCAGCACGCCCGCGCCGAGGACGGACGCACGGTCGCGCAACTGGTCATCGACGACCTCGCCGAGCGCAACGCCGGCGCCGACCCGCTCGGCAGCCTCGGCGTGGTCGTCGGCGCCACGATCGGCACGGCGGTCGCGCAGCTCGGCGCTCTCAACGGCCCGTACCTCGTCCCAGGCGTCGGCGCCCAGGGCGGCACAGCCGACGACGTCCGCCGCATCTTCGGCGACGCGCTGCGCAACGTCGTACCGAGCGTCTCGCGCGAGGTGCTGCGCCACGGGCCCGACGTGACGGCCCTGCGCGACGCCGTCGTGAGCCAGGTCACACAGTTCGGGTTCTTGCGCAACTAGGCCGCAACCCGCACAAAGTGAGAACCCGGTCTCGTCCTCGGTCTGCCTTCGGGCACGGTTGAGGTGAAATCGGTATGGTCTGCGCGGGCTGTGGCCCGAACTATCCCTTGTCCATGCACGAACCCGACCCCACAGGGAAGGAACAACTGTGACTGCAACCGTCACCACAGCGGTAACCAAAGCCGCACGAGACATCCTCGACCAGGGCTACGCGGTCGTGAAACTGTCCGACACCGACGCCCACAACCTGCAGACCGCGATCGCCACGGCGAACAGGTTCTTCCGGCGTCCGCTCGAGGACAAGATCGCTCACGGCAGCACCGACCACAACTACGGCTACCGGCCCTTCGGGATCGAGTACTCGCTCACTCCGGAGCGTCCGGACATGAACGAGTGCTTCACCGTCTGGTCGAGTCGCCTCGACCTCATCCCGAACGCCGCTGACATCAGCGACGTGACCGAGTCGTTCCTGTCATGGCGCGACTCGCTCGCCCCGCTCGTCCACGCGATCCTGGACGAGGTGTCGAAGAGCTTCCACGCCGGGCAGGCACCGGAGTTCGAGAAGGCGTCGTACCTGCAGATGAACTACTGCCTGCCGACGCCGGCCGAGCGCGACCTGCTGCAGGACAAGCACGAGGACGGCCACATGGTCACCGTGCTGCACGCGACCGCACCCGGCCTCGAGATCTACGTCAACGACGAGGTCAAGCCGATGCTGCCTGACGCCGACGAGATCGTGATCATGCCGGGCTCGGTGCTCACCGCACTGTCCGGCGGCAAGATCCCACCGCTGTACCACCAGGTCCGCAACCACGGCCTCGACGACCGCCAGTCGCTCATGTACTTCGTGAACCCTGAGGTCGACGCCCCGCTGTTCTCGTGGATCGACACGCCGGACGGCAAGCGCGAGGACATCCGCGAGCACGTCCAGAACGCGCCCACGATGTTCGGGCTCCCGCCCGTCGAGGCGCTGTAGCAGCGAACAAGTCCGCACTGTGGCCCGGCCTTCGGCCGGGCCACAGTCGTCTGGTCGGCGGCATTGCCGGGTGGAAAGTCAGCCGTCCGTGACGGTGGTGAGCTCGTCGAGGGTCGCGAGGTCGGCCGCGCTCGGCGACCAGTTGCCGGCGGCGACGTTCTTCTTGACCTGCTCCGGCGTCGTGGCACCGGCGATGACACTCGAGACAGCCGGCTGCGCGGCCAACCCGCCGATCGCGACGTCGAGCAACGTGATGTCGCGCTCGGCGGCGAACGCCTCGAGCTTCTCGATCACGTCGAAGGTCGCATCGGTGAGCACCGACTCACGTCCCCACGCCTGGATGCGGCTGCCCTGCGGGGCGGCCTCGCCGCGCCGGTACTTGCCGGTGAGCAGCCCGCTGGCGAGCGGGAAGAAGGGCAGCAGGCCGATGCCGTAGTGCTCGAGCGCGGGCACGAGGTCGGCCTCGATGTCGCGCTCGAGCCAGCTGTACTCGTTCTGTGCGGACACGAACCGTTCGAGCCCGCGGGTGCGCGAGGTCCATTCCGCTTCGGCCACCTGCCATCCGGTGAAGTTGGACGACCCGAGGTAGCGCACCTTTCCGGCGTGCACGAGATCGTCGAGGGCCGACAGGGTCTCCTCGATCGGGGTGGCCTCGTCCGGGCGATGCAACTGGTACAGGTCGATCCAATCGGTCTGCAGCCGGCGCAGCGACGACTCGACCGAGCGCGTGATGTAGCGGCGCGACCCCCGGGCGCCCCAGTCCTCGCCGTTGTCGTTGCCGCGGCTACGCGAGTCACTGCCGAACTTCGTCGCGATGACGATGTCGTCGCGACGGCCCTGCAGGATCTCGCCCAGCCTTGCCTCGCTGGCGCCGTACGAGTCGGAGGTGTCGAACAGGGTGATGCCCTCGTCCAACGCGGCGTCGACCACGGCGCGTGACTCGTCGAGGTCGAGCTTCATCCCGAAGTTGTTGGTGCCGAGTCCGACGACGGACACGACCAGGCCGGAGTTACCGAGGCGACGAAAGTCCATGCCCTCGACGTTACCCAGCCCGGTTAGAGAGCCTTGATGATGTCCTCGACGCGCTCCTTGGCATCGCCGAAGAGCATCGCGGTGTTGTCGCGGAAGAACAGCGGGTTCTGGACGCCCGCGTAGCCGGCGGCCATTGATCGCTTGAACACGATCACGTTCTCGGCCTCCCACACGTGCAGCACGGGCATGCCGGCGATCGGGCTGCCGGGTTCGTCGGTCGCTGCCGGGTTCACGGTGTCGTTCGCACCGATCACGAGCACGACGGACGTGTTCGGGAAGTCGTCGTTGATCTCGTCCATCTCGAGCACGATGTCGTATGGCACCTTGGCCTCGGCGAGCAGCACGTTCATGTGCCCGGGCAGCCGACCGGCGACCGGGTGGATGCCGAAACGCACATCGACGCCGCGCTCGCGCAGCCTGCGAGTGAGATCGGCAACGGGGTACTGCGCCTGTGCGACCGCCATGCCGTAGCCGGGCGTGATGATGACCGAGGAGGCCTCGCGCAGCAGGTCAGCGGCGTCGTCGGCGTTGATCTCGCGGTGCTCGCCGTAGTCGGTGTCGTCGCTCTTGGCCTCGATACCGAAACCGCCCGCGATGACCGAGATGAACGAGCGGTTCATGGCCTTGCACATGATGTAGCTCAGGTACGCACCGGACGAGCCCACGAGTGCGCCGGTCACGATGAGCAGGTTGTTGTTCAGCAGGAAGCCTGATGCTGCCGCCGCCCAGCCGGAGTAGCTGTTGAGCATCGACACGACGACGGGCATGTCGCCGCCGCCGATCGATGCGACGAGGTGCCAGCCGAGCAGCAGCGCGACTGCCGTCATCGCAACAAGCAGGCCGAGATGCGGCGAGACGACGAACGCGACAGTCAGCGCGACGAACGCGGCGAGCGCACCGAGGTTGAGGACGTTCTTGCCGGGCAGCATGAGTGGCTTCGAGTTGATGCGCGCCGACAACTTCAGGAACGCGACGATCGACCCGGTGAACGTGACCGCGCCGATGAATACGCCGATGAACACCTCGGCGTGGTGGATGCGCAGCAGTGAGCCGGCGAAGTCGGCGGCGCCGCCGCGTGCCTCCACCTCGTAGTAGCCGTCCCAGCCGACGAGGACGGCGGCGAGTCCGACGAAGCTGTGCAGCATCGCGATGAGTTCGGGCATCCCCGTCATCTCGACGACGCGTGCCCGCCACAGACCGATCACCGCACCGATCACCATCGCCACTGCGATCAGTGCGATCCCGCCGGCTGTGATCGAGCGTGAGGCCAGCCCGATGGTTGCTGCGATCGCGATGGCCATGCCGCCGATGCCGTAGACGACGCCCTGTCGCGACGTCTCGTGCTTCGACAGCCCGGCCAGCGACAGGATGAACAGCAGCGCCGAGACGATGTAGGCGGCCTGGGTAATGGTTTCGGCGCTCACTTGCTGAACATCCCGAGCATGCGGCGGGTGACTGCGAAACCACCGAAGACGTTGATCGACACCAGCAGGATCGCGACGAAGCCGAGCACGGTGATCGTCGTGTCGTGATGGCCGATCTGCAGCAGTGCGCCGGTGATGATGATCCCCGAGATCGCGTTGGTCACCGACATCAGCGGCGTGTGCAGCGCGTGGTGCACGTTGCCGATCACGTAGTAGCCGATCACGATTGCCAGGACGAACACCGTGAAGTTCCCGATGAGCTGGTTCGGCGAGAACGCGGTGAGCGCGAACAGCAGCACCGCGCCGATCCCCACGATCGCGTACTTGCGTCCTGCCGTCAGCGGTTGTTTAGCTTCCTTGACCGGACGATCGGGTTCCTTCTTGGGCGCCGGCGCGGCCGACACGCTCACCGGCGGTGGCGGCCACGTCTTCTCGCCATCGCGGACGACCGTGACGCCGCGCTGCACGACGTCGTCGAAGTCGAGCACCAACTGCCCGTCCTTCTCCGGTGTCAGCAGCTTCATCAGATTGACGAGGTTCTGCCCGTACAGCTGCGACGCCTGCGCGGCCAGCCGTCCGGCCAGGTCGGTGTAGCCGATGATTGTGACGCCGTTGTCGGTGGTGATCGCTTCTCCGGCGACCGTCCCCTCGACGTTGCCGCCGTTTGCCGCGGCCATGTCGACGATCACCGAGCCCGGCTTCATCGACGCCACCATCTCGGCGGTGAGTAGACGTGGAGCCGGCCGGCCGGGGATCAGCGCGGTGGTGATCACGATGTCGACGTCCTCGGCCTGCGCCGCGTACAGCGCCGCTTCGCGTTCCTTGTAGTCGTCGCCCATCTCTTTCGCATAGCCGGTCGTGCTGACCTCGGCCGACTCGTCGTCGACCGCGAGGTATTCGCCACCCAGCGACCGCACCTGGTCGGCGACCTCCGGACGTGGGTCGGTGGCGCGCACGATCGCGCCCATGCTCGACGCCGCGCCGATCGCAGCGAGCCCGGCCACCCCGGCACCGGCCACGAGCACCTTCGCCGGATTGACCTTGCCTGCCGCTGTCACCTGACCGGTGAAGAACCGGCCGAACGCGTGCGCCGCTTCGACCACCGCGCGGTACCCGGCGATGTTGGCCATCGAGCTCAGCACGTCGAGCGACTGCGCACGCGAAATGCGCGGCACGGCGTCCATGGCCAGCGCCGTGATCGGCTTGGCCGACAGCTTCTCGACCAGCTCTTCGTTCAGCGCCGGCGACAGCAGGCTGATCAGCGTGACGCCCTCATGCAGCTTGTCGATCTCGTCGTCACTTGGCGCATTGACCTTGAACAGGATGTCGGCCGTCCACGGATCGCCCAGCTCCGCACCGGACTCGACGTACGCGTCGTCGGCGAAGCTCGACAGCTCGCCCGCGCCCGATTCGATCGTGACGTCGTAGCCCAGTCCGATGAGTAATTTCACCGTCGCCGGCGTTGCGGCAACCCGTGTCTCACCACGGGATGTCTCACGGGGGACTCCGATGCGCACGACGCGCTCCATTCGTAAGCCGGTCGGTGGCGGGCTGGCCTGCATAATGCCGTAGCCGCCCCACGCTAGCTGCGGCGCGGGTCACGTTCGACTCGACGCGGTAGGTTGCGCCGTGTGTCCCGCCTGACCGTGCTCACCGGCCCGTCCGGCGTGGGCAAGGGGACGGTCGTCCGCGCCGTGCGCAACCAGTTTCCGCATGTCTGGGTTTCGGTGTCGTGCACCACTCGGTTCCCTCGTCCGGGCGAGCGCAACGGCGTGGAGTACTGGTTCGTGAGTCGCGAACGGTTCGCCGAACTCGTCGCGGCCGACGAACTGCTCGAGCACGCCGAGTTCGCCGGCAATCTCTACGGGACGCCGCGCGAACCTGTGCTCGAGCGGCTGGCAGCGGGGGAGCCGACCCTGCTCGAGATCGATCTGCAGGGGGCGCGTCAGGTGCGTGCCGCGATGCCCGATGCGCGGCTGGTCTTTCTCGCGCCGCCCTCATGGACCGAACTCGAGCGCCGCCTGACCCTGCGCGCGACCGAACCGCACGACGCCATCGCCGCCCGGCTCGAGCAGGCCAGGGTCGAACTCGACGCCGCCGACGAGTTCGACGTGGTGGTCGTGAATGAAGATGTGACCAGCGCCGCAGCTGAGCTGGTGGGCCTGATCGAGACCGGCGGGCGCTAGGAATTGGTAGACTGCCCGTTTGGAGCCGACCGCTCCGTCCCCTGATCGTCTGCAGAAAGCGTGACTGTGTCCGCACCCGAAGGCATTACCAACCCGCCGATCGACGAGCTGCTCGACCGCACCGCGTCGAAGTACGCCCTGGTCATCATCGCGGCCAAGCGCGCGCGCCAGATCAATGCCTACTACAGCCAGCTCGGTGAGGGCCTGCTCGAGTACGTCGGCCCGCTCGTCGAGACCGCGCCGCAAGAGAAGCCGCTGTCGATCGCGCTGCGCGAGATCAACTCCGACCTCATCGAGTTCAAGCCGTCTGAGACTCCGGTCGAGTAGGGCCGAATGAGCCGGGTCGTCCTGGGTGTCGCCGGGGGGATCGCCGCGTACAAGGCGGCGGACCTGCTGCGCAAGCTCACCGAGGCCGGCCATGACGTCACCGTCGTCCCGACGGCGGCCGCGCTGCAGTTCGTCGGCGCGGCGACCTGGGAGGCGCTCTCGCACCAACGCGTCCACACCGATGTGTGGAGCGACGCGGCCGAAGTGCCGCACGTGCGGCTGGGCCGCGAAGCCGAACTGGTCGTCGTCGCCCCCGCCACCGCCGATCTGCTCGCCAAGGCTGCTCACGGCCTGGCCGACGATCTGCTGACGAACACGCTGCTCACGGCCCGCTGCCCGGTGCTGTTCGCCCCGGCGATGCACACCGAGATGTGGGAGCACCCGGCCACCGTCGAGAACGTCACCACCCTGCGCCGCCGCGGCGCGATCGTGCTCGATCCCGCCAGTGGACGCCTGACGGGCACCGACACCGGCAAGGGGCGCCTGCCCGAGCCGGCCGAGCTCGCCGCGCACGCCGAGTTGCTGCTGCGCCGTTCGGACGCGCTGCCGTTCGACCTGGCCGGTCGGCACGTCGTCGTCAGCGCGGGCGGAACCCGCGAGGCGCTCGACCCGGTGCGCTTCCTCGGCAACGCGTCCTCGGGCAAGCAGGGCTACGCGATTGCGGCCGTCGCGGCCGCCCGGGGCGCCCGCGTCACGCTCGTCAGCGCCAACGCCGAGCTGCCCGCGCCGGCGGGCGTCGACGTCGTGCAGGTCGTCAGCGCGATCGAGCTCTCCGATGCGGTGCGCAAGGTCAGCGCCGATGCCGACGTCGTGATCATGGCGGCCGCCGTCGCCGACTTCCGTCCGACCTCGGCAGCCGGTCACAAGATCAAAAAGGACGGGTTCGCGATCGCGCCGATCGAGCTCACCGAGAATCCGGACGTGCTGGCCGCACTGGTCGCCGACCGGCGTCCAGGACAGACCATCGTCGGGTTCGCCGCCGAGACCGGCGACCACAGCGCCACCGTGCTCGAGCACGGCCGCGCGAAGCTCGCCCGCAAGGGCTGCGATCTGCTCGTCGTCAATGCCGTGGGCCCGGGCAAGGCCTTCGGGACCTCCGACAACGCGGCGGTCATCCTGGGCGCCGACGGCAGCGAGACCGATGTCCCGCTCGGTCCGAAGACTCTGCTCGCCGCTGCGGTGTGTGACGCAGTCTCGGCACGCTTCGCGGGCTGAAACCCTTCCTCGATAGACTCTGCCGCCAGAACCCTCTACCCACCGGAGCATGCGTGAGCCGCCGACTTTTCACGTCCGAGTCCGTCACCGAAGGACATCCGGACAAGATCGCCGACCAGATCAGCGACTCGATCCTCGACGCGCTGCTCGCGCAGGACCCGGCGAGCCGCGTTGCCGTCGAGACGCTGATCACCACGGGCCAGGTGCACGTCGCCGGCGAGGTGACGACCGAGGCCTACGCCGACATCCCGACGATCGTGCGTGAGCGCATCCTCGAGATCGGCTACGACTCCTCACGCAAGGGCTTCGACGGCGCGTCGTGCGGCGTGAGCGTCTCGATCGGGTCGCAGTCGAGCGACATCGCGCAGGGCGTCGACACCGCTTACGAGGCGCGCACCGGACAGAGCGTCGAAGATCCGCTCGACCGTCAGGGCGCCGGTGACCAAGGCCTCATGTTCGGCTTCGCGTGCGACGAGACCGACGAGCTGATGCCGCTGCCGATCGCGCTCGCGCACCGGCTGGCCAAGCAGCTGTCCGACGTGCGCAAGGACGGCACCGTCCCGTACCTGCGGCCGGACGGCAAGACGCAGGTGACGGTCGAGTACGTCGACGGCAGGCCGTCTCGGCTCGACACGGTCGTCGTGTCGAGCCAGCACGCGTCCGACATCGATCTCGACACGCTGCTCAAGCCCGACATCGAAGAGCACGTGATCCGGCCGATCGTGTCAGAGTTCGGGCTCGACTCGGGCAACTACCGGCTGCTGGTCAACCCGACCGGACGGTTCGAGATCGGCGGCCCGATGGGCGACGCCGGCCTGACCGGTCGCAAGATCATCGTCGACACCTACGGCGGCTACGCCCGTCACGGCGGCGGCGCGTTCTCGGGCAAGGACCCGTCCAAGGTCGACCGCTCGGCCGCCTACGCGATGCGCTGGGTGGCCAAGAACGTCGTCGCGGCGGGCCTCGCCACCAAGTGCGAGGTGCAGGTCGCCTACGCCATCGGCAAGGCCGAGCCGGTCGGAGTGTTCATCGAGACGTTCGGCACCGAGACCGCCGACCCCGAGAAGATCAGCGACGCGGTGCTCTCGACCTTCGACCTGCGCCCCGCCGCGATCATCCGCGACCTCGACCTCAAGCGTCCGATCTACGCCCAGACCGCCGCCTACGGCCACTTCGGCCGCGAACTGCCCGACTTCACCTGGGAGCGCACCGACCGCGCCGAAGCCTTGACCAAATTGGTGAATGGCTGAACCTCGCAGCGGCGAGTGACCATTCAAGGCGAGTACTACGCGATGAGCGCTTGCGCGAAGAGCCCGCCGCGCGCGCGAGCGAAGGGAGCTTGCGCTGTGGATCGCAGGATGGCCCCGAGCGAAGCGAGCGGGTCAGACCAGATCCACCTACGGCGGATGTGACGGCGTGCCGGCCAAGGTTCGTGAGCCCGCGGCGACCGACCCGGTCGCCCGGTTGTGGGTCGACGTGCCCCTCGCGCATCTCGACCGGCTCTTCGACTACCTGGTGCCCGCCGACCTCGACGAGGCGGTCCGGTTCGGCTCACGGGTGCGGGTGCGCTTCTCCGGACGGCTGGTGGACGGGTTCGTGCTCGAGCGCCGCGCCGACTCCGACCACCCCGGCAAGCTGGCGTTCGTCGAACGGGCCATCGGTGGGGAACCGGTCCTGACGCACGAGACGGCAGCGTTGTTCCGCGCGGTCGCCGATCGGTGGGCGGGCAATGCCGTCGACGTCGTGCGGCTCGGGGTGCCGTCGCGGCACGGCCGAGCCGAATCGGCGGCCCCGCCGGCGACGCCGCCCCGCCCGATGCCGCCGACGGCGACCGGGTTCGACAGCTATCGCGCCGGCCCGGCGTTCCTGCGCGCGGTCGCCGACGGCCGTCCCGCTCGCGCGGTCTGGACGGCCCGCCCCGACGACGACTGGCCGCAGCGCATCGCCGACGCGCTTGCCACCGCGCTCGCCGCCGGACGCGGCGCGATCGCCGTCGTCCCCGACGCCCGCGACCTCGATCGTCTTGATGCCGCGGTCGGCGACCTGCTCGGGCCAGGAGCGCACGTCGCGCTGTCGGCCGATCTCGGGCCCGCCGAGCGCTACCGGCGCTGGCTCGCCGTCAAGCGCGGCACGGTGCGCGTGGTCATCGGAACCCGCGCCGCCGCCTACGCGCCGGTCGCCGACCTCGGCCTGCTCGCGATCTGGGACGACGGCGACGATCTCTACGACGAACCCCGCTCGCCCTACGCCCATACCCGCGACGTGCTCGTCCTGCGCTCCGCGCTGTCAGGTGCGGCGCTGCTGGTCGCCGGCTATGCCCGCACCGCCGAGGCCCAGTTGCTGGTCGAGACGCAGTGGGCGCACGAGATCGTCGCCGACCGCGCTCAGGTTCGCCGCGCGGCGCCGCGCGTCGTCGTCACCGCCGATGACCTCGAACAGGAACGTGACGAGGCCGCCGCCGTGGCCCGGCTGCCCAGCCTGGCGTGGCGCACCACCCGCGACGCCCTGGCCGCGGGCGCCCCCGTCCTCGTCCAAGTGCCCCGAGGCGGGTACGTGCCCGCGTTGGCATGCGTTCGCGACCGCACGTCGGCCCGGTGCCCGGCCTGTTCCGGACCGCTGATGAGTCCGGGACGCGACGCAGTGGCGCGGTGCAGGTGGTGCGGCCGGCCGGCCGGTGACTGGCGCTGTCCCGAATGCGGTGGCCGGGCGATGCGCGCCGTGGTCGTCGGCGCCCGGCGCACCGCCGAGGAGCTCGGGCGCGCCTTCCCGGGCGCCACGGTGCGCACCAGCGGCGGCGAGCGGGTGCTCGCGCGGGTCGAGGCCCGTCCCGATCTCGTCATCTCGACCCCCGGTGCCGAACCGTTGGTCGAGGGCGGCTACGGCGCCGCCCTGCTGCTCGACGGTTGGGCGCTGCTCTCCCGTGCGGATCTGCGGGCCGGCGAGGAGACATTGCGCCGCTGGATGACCGCCGCCGCGCTCGTGCGTCCCGGTGGTGCGGTCGTGGTCGGCGCCGACTCGGGCGTGCCCGCCGTCCAGGCGCTCGTGCGCTGGGACCCGGCCGGTTTCGCCGGCCGCGAGCTGTCCGAACGTCGCGAGCTCGGCTTCCCACCAGCGGTGCGCATGGCGGCCCTGACCGGCGCGCCCCATGCGGTCGCCGAGCTGCTCGACGTGGCCAGACTGCCCGAGCCTGCCGAAGTGATCGGCCCCGTCCCGATCGACGCCGAGACCGAACGCATGCTCGTCCGGGTGCCGCGCTCCGAGTCGGCGGCACTTGCTGTCGCACTCAAGGACGCCGCCGCCGTCCGTTCGGCCCGTAAGGCGACCGACCCGGTCAAGCTCGTGCTCGACCCGTACGAGCTGGTGTAACGCAGATGTCGCGGCGTTGACGCGCACGAGCAGGCACACTGTCAGTCGTGAGCGGAGGGACCACAGCACCGTCGCGGCTGACGCATTGGGAGCGTTCGACCGAGTGGCCGTTGGCAGTCCTGGCCGTGCTCTTTCTCGGCGTCTACACGACCGAGGTGCTCGCGGTCGGGCTCAGTGACGGCTGGCATCTGACCCTGCGAGTGCTCGACTACCTGATCTGGGCGCTGTTCGTGAGCGAGTTCTTCGTCCGGGTCGCGCTCGCCCACGGCCGCGGCCGCTACGTGCTGCGCCACCTTCCCGACCTCGCCATGCTGGCCCTGCCGTTCCTGCGGGCGCTGCGCGTGCTGCGGCTCATCCCACTGCTGCGGGCGCTCAACCGCTGGGTGGCCGACTCCCTGCGTGGCCGCGTCGTCGTCTATGGCGGCACGACGGCCGTGCTGCTCGTGTTCACCGGCGCGCTGGCCGAGTTGGACGCCGAGCGCGGGCACACCGGATCGACGATCACCACGTTCGGGACGGCGCTGTGGTGGGCGTGCGTCACGATCGCGACCGTCGGCTACGGCGACTACACCCCGGTGACCACCGAGGGCCGCTTCGTCGCGGTCGGCATCATGATCGGCGGCGTCATGCTCGTCGGCGCGGTGACCGCCTCGTTCGCGACCTGGCTCATCGACCGGCTACGGGTCGAGGAAGAGGTCGAGCTCGAAGAGACCCAGGCCGACCTGCGCGCCGTCCACGTCAAACTCGCCGACATGCAGGCCGACCTCGCCGAGCTCAAGGCCCTGCTACGTGAACGTCAGGCCGACGAGCGCCCGGCCAGCGCGTCGTCGTAGGCGACGTCTTCGTCGGGCAACGCGGGAACCGACAGCGCGCCGCCCTCGCGTGCCGCACCGTCGGCGAGCGGGTGCTCGGCTTCGGCGTGCACGAACTTCGCGCCCCGCATGAGCGACGCCCCGGCGGCCAGCAGCAGCATGATGATCGACGCGCTGAACGCGATCAGCAGTCCGTGCCGGAACGGATCCGAGATCAGGTTCGGGAAGAACTGCTGCCCGTAGATCATCGAGGTGTTCGCGTGCGCTCCAGGGTTCGGCACGAGGGCGTGGACGGGGTTGTCGCCGAGGAACGCGGCGAACAGCAAGCCGACCGGCGAGGCGTGCGAGGCGGCGTGTGCCGCGCCCGGCGTGACCCCGGCACCGATCAGGCCACCAGACAATGCCGCCGGCAGCGTGCTCGCCAGGCCGACGGCCATGAGCGTGAAGAACCCACCCATCGACAAGACCATGCCGGCGTTCATGCCGGTCGCGCGGATGCCCGAGGCGGCGCCTCGCGCGCTGGCCGGAACGGCGTTCATGATCGCCGCCGAGTTCGGCGCGGCCATGAGCCCCATCCCGATGCCGTTGAGCGCGAGCAGCCCGGCGAACAGCACGTAGTTGAAATCTGCCGGCAGCATGATCAACCCGACGAAGGTGGCCGCCGTCAGCAGCAGCCCGCCGGTCGCGAACGCACGAGCACCGAACCGGTCCGAGATCGCGCCGGACGCGGGGCCCGCGATGAGGAACCCGATGGTCAGCGGCAGCATGTAGATGCCCGCCCACAACGGAGTGTCGGCGAACTTGTAGCCGTGCAGCGGCAGCCAGATGCCCTGCAGCCAGATGATCAGCATGAACTGCAAGCCACCGCGCGACATCGCCGCCAGCAGGTTGACCGCCTGCCCCGCAGCGAACGCGCGCACCTTGAACAGCTTCATGTTGATCATCGGGTCGGCAACGTGGTTCTCGATGATCACGAAGGCGACCAGCAGCGCGACCCCGGCGATCATGCCGGTGAGCACGCGCGGCGACGTCCACCCCATGGTGTGCCCGCCGTAGGGCTGCAGGCCGTAAGTGATCGCGATCAGCAACGCGATGAGGCCGATCCCGAAGGTCAGGTTGCCCCACCAGTCGACGACCACGCGCCGCGAGCGGTCACGCGGCTTGTCGTGCAGCGAGCGGTAGCCCATCCAGGTACCCCACACGCCGACCGGGACGCTGACCCAGAACACGGCACGCCAGTGCCACTCCGACAGCACGCCACCGATGATCAGTCCCAGGAACGAGCCGGCCAGCGCCGACACCTGGTTCACCCCGAGGGCGAAACCGCGCCGCTCGGGCGGGAACGCATCGGTGATGATCGCCGTCGAGTTCGCCATGACCATCGCGCCACCGACGCCCTGGACGACGCGCATGACGATGATCTCGAGCGCGCCGGCCGAGCCGCTGTTGGGCACGAGCGCACACCCGATCGAGCCGAGCGCGAAGATCAAGAAGCCGAGGTTGAACAGCTTGGCCCGGCCGTACTGGTCGCCGAGGCGTCCGAAGGTCACCACCAGGACGGCGGTCACCAGCAGGAAGCCCATGAGCATCCACAGCAGGTAGGAGATGTTCTCGGGCGCAAGCGGGTTGAGCCCGAGCCCGGCGAAGATCGCGGGCAGCGAGATGAGCAGGATCGACGAGTTGAGCGTGGCGGCAAGGATGCCGACCGTGGTCACCGACAGGGCAACCCGGCGATCGTGAGTTTCGGAGTGGGGCACAGAGGTCCTTTCATTCGTTAGCCATGCTAACTAGTGACACGTCACCCGGTCCACCGGTTCCGTACACTTTCCGCCGTGACGGTCGTCCCTATCCGCCTGTTCGGCGATCCCGTGTTGCGCACGCCGGCTGAACCGGTGACCGATTTCGACGCCGAACTGCGGCAACTCGTCACCGACCTCGAGCAGACGATGCTCGCTGCGCCCGGTGTCGGCCTTGCCGCCCCGCAGATCGGCGTCTCACTTCGCGTCTTCACCTACCACGTCGACGACGAGCAGGCGGGTCACCTGATCAACCCGGTGCTGCACTTCACGAGCGAGGCGACTCAGGACGGTCCGGAGGGCTGCCTCTCGATCCCCGGACTCGCCTTCGACTGCGTGCGACGTGCGCATGTCGTCGCGCACGGCCAGAACATGTACGGGGACCCGGTGACCGTCGAGGGGACCGCGAAGCTCGCGCGGTGCATTCAGCACGAAACCGACCATCTCGACGGCGTCATGTTCGTGTCCCGCCTCGATCCCGAGACCCGCAAGGCGGCGATGCGGGCCATCCGCGCCGCGGAGTGGTCCGGCCTGGACACACCCAGGGTCAAGGTCAGCCCGCACTGAGATGAAGCTCGCCTTCGCAGGGACGCCGGCGGCGGCCGTCCCGTCGCTTCGTGCGCTTTTGGACGCACCCGGCCACGACGTGGTCGCGGTGATCACCCGTCCGCCCGCGCGCGCCGGACGCGGGCGCCGCACGACGTCCTCGCCGGTGGCCGAGCTCGCGAACGAGGCAGGCGTGCCCGTCCTGACGCCGGCCAGGCCCGGCGACCCCGACTTCCTCGACGAGCTGCGCGCCCTTGACGTGGACGCCTGCCCCGTCGTCGCCTATGGGGCGCTGCTGCCGCAGCGCGCGCTGGACGTCCCGCGCCACGGATGGGTCAACCTGCACTTCTCGCTGCTTCCTGCCTGGCGCGGCGCCGCGCCCGTCCAGCACGCGATCCTGCACGGCGACGACGTCACCGGCGCGTCCACGTTCCTGATCGAGGCCGGCCTCGACACCGGCCCGGTCTTCGGCGTCGTGACCGAGTCGATCCGCCCGACCGACACCAGCGGCGACCTGCTCGAGCGGCTCGCCGTCTCAGGCGCCGGACTGCTCCGCGCGACCATGGACGGCATCGCGGACGGATCACTCGTCCCGCGCCCCCAGCAACCAGACGGTGTCTCGGTCGCCGGCAAGATCACCGTCGACGACGCGCGCGTGCCGTGGAACTCGCCGGCGCGGCACGTCGACCGGCTCGTCCGCGCGTGCACGCCCACCCCCGGCGCCTGGACGACCTTCCGCGGCGAACGACTCAAGCTCGGGCCGGTGCGGCTGCGCGGTGCGAACGAGTTGGCGCCGGGGCAGGTGCACGCCGACCGCGCGGGCGTCGCTGTCGGCACGGCCAGCGTCGAGGTGGAGCTCGGCTTCGTGCAACCGCCGGGCAAGCGCGCGATGCCCGCCGCCGACTGGGCCCGCGGCGCGCGCATCGAGGCCGGCGAGACGCTTGGCTGACCCGCCCCGCTCGCCACGTGAAGTCGCCTACCGGCTCGTTCGCTCGGTCGAGGTCGACGGTGCGTACGCCAACCTGGCGCTGCCACCGCTCATCCGGGCCGCCGGGCTGACCGGCCGCGACGCCGCGTTCGCGACCGAGCTCGCCTACGGCACCGTCCGCGCGGTCGGGACGCTCGACCGCGTGCTCGCCGAGTGCATCGACCGTCCGCTGCCCGATGTCCAGCCCGAGGTGCTCGACCTCCTGCGCCTCGGCGCCTACCAGGCGTTGCGTACCCGCATCCCGCCGCACGCCGCCGTCGCCACCACCGTCGATCTCGCCCGGACGACCGGACGCAGCCGCGCTGCCGGGTTCGTCAACGCCGTCCTGCGCCGCGTCACCCGAGCGAGCTGGGACGCCTGGACCGAACAGCTCGGACGCGACGAGACACCGCTGGGACGCCTTGCCCTGCGCACCGCGCACCCGGAGTGGATCGCCGCGGCATTCGCCGACGCGCTCGGCGATGCGCTCGACGGACCACTCGACGAGACCGCCGCGGCCCTCGCCGCGGATGACGAGCGGCCACGCACGCACCTGGTCGCGTGGCCCGGGCAGATCTCTCGCGACGATCTGATCGCCGAAGCCGGCGGCAGCGCCGGGCCGTGGTCGCCGTTCGCCGTGCAGCTCGACGGCGGCGATCCGGGAGCACTCGCCGCGGTGCGCACGCATCGGGCCGGCGTGCAGGACGAGGGCAGCCAGTTGTGCGCTGTTGCCCTCGCCAACGCCCCGATTGACGGACGTGACGAGCGCTGGCTCGATCTGTGCGCCGGCCCGGGCGGCAAGGCGGCCCTGCTCGCCGCGCTGGCCGCCGAGCGCGGGGCCGTGCTGACCGCGAACGAACTGCGACCGCATCGGGCCGACCTCGTGCGGCAGGCAACCGCCCCGTGGCAGGTCGAGGTGCATGTCGGCGATGCCCGCGAACTGCCCGAGCGTGACGGCGGTTACGACCGGGTGCTGCTCGACGCGCCGTGCACCGGGTTGGGCGCGTTGCGCAGACGGCCCGAGGCACGGTGGCGGCGCACGCCGGATGACCTCGCCACGCTCGTCGAACTGCAGCGTGCGCTGCTCGCCGCAGCGCTGAAGCTCGTCCGTCCCGGGGGAGTGGTCGCCTACGTGACCTGTTCGCCGCACCGGGCGGAGACGCTCGACGTCGTCGCCGGCCTCGACCTGCGCGACGCGCGGCCGATGTTCGACGCCGTGCCCGATCTCGGCGGCGGTCCGACCGTCCAGCTGTGGCCGCACCGCCACGGCACCGACGCGATGTTCTGCGCGCTGGTCACCCGCAACTGAACGATCGAACCCCTGATCAGGCGCCGGCGACCACGAAGTTGTCGTAGAACACGTCCGCCCCGGTGAGGCCGACGATCAGCCCGACCTGGTTGCCAGTCGTCCAGGGTTTGCTCTTGCCGCCCTGCGGATAGAGCTTGGCCAGGATCCGGCCGTTGACGGACATCCCGAGCTCGGCATAGGTGCGGCCGTGACGCGTGCGCTGCACGCACAACGCCCGAACCTGGTTGCGGTACGGCGCGGGCCGCACCACGCCCGACCACGACATCTTCTTCAACGTGTGGGTCGACCCGTCGGTGTTGTCCCACAGCACGATCTGCGCGCCGCTGCGGGTGAATGAGAACACGAACGCGGAGGTCGACTTGTTGCGTGCCTCGTGGTTCCAGCACGAGAGGCCGTAGATCGCGTCCTTGGGCGACTTCGGCCCGAGGATCGCCTGTGCGTCGACCTGCACGCTGTCGTCACTCGAGGCCTTGGTGATGTCGTACGGGGCGGGCACGGTCAGGATCGCGTCGTGCCGCTCGCCCATGCGGAAGGTGCCGCCGAGATACGAGTCGTACTGGCTGTAGAAGTGCTTCTCGTTGCCGGTGTCCCACCCGCTCTTGGGTGAACTGAAATCGTCGCAGTACGCGCCGGCACACCCGTTCGCCCCCGACGCGGACGACGACGGCGTTGCCGTGCCGGTGGACGGCGGCACGGAGGTTGTCGACGCAGGGGACGTACCGGGTCGAGGCGACGTGCGCGGCGACGTGTTCGGCGCCGGTGCGCCGCTGCCCGACCCGGAGCCCGCGGTCAGTGACGCACAACCGCTCGCCACGAACAGGCACGCGCTGAGCGCCAGAAGTGCCGGACGCACACGGATTGGCATCGAGCGAATGTAGCGCGTCGATAGACTCGCCGCGTGCCGTCCGGACCCGCCGAACCGATGATCGCGCCCAGCATCTTGGCGGCCGACTTCGCCCGCCTGGGCGACGAGGCCGACGCCGTGAGCAGCGCCGACTGGCTGCACGTCGACGTGATGGACAACCACTTCGTCCCCAACCTCACGCTCGGGCTGCCGGTCGTGAAAAGCCTCCACAAGTCGACCGACCTGCCACTCGATTGCCACCTGATGATCGACGATCCCGACCGGTGGGCGCCCGGCTACGCCGAGGCCGGCGCGGCCAACGTGACCTTCCACGTCGAGGCCGCCGCCGACGCAGTCCAGACCGCTCGCTCGATCCGCGCTGCCGGCGCGCTCGCCGGCCTGAGCGTGAAGCCGGGGACGCCGCTCGAGCCCTATCTGGAGCTGCTGCGCGAGTTCGACACCCTGCTCGTCATGACCGTCGAGCCGGGCTTCGGCGGCCAGGAGTTCATGGCCGAGGTGCTGCCGAAGGTCCGCCTGGCCCGCGAGCAGGTCCGTGCCGGGCACCTGCGCCTGTTCATCGAGGTCGACGGCGGCATCGGGCCGGACACGATCGAAGCGGCGGCCGAGGCAGGCGCGGACGTGTTCGTCGCAGGTTCCTCGGTCTACGGCGCCGAGAACCCCGACCAGGCCGTCGCGGCCCTGCGCGCGAGCGCCCGCGCTGCGATGAACCGCTAGCCGCGACGAGGACACGAGACCGGACATGGATCGGGACGAGGCCGAGCTCGCGGCGATGCAGCGCGCGCTCGTGCTGGGCGAGACCGTGCGTGGCCGTACCAGCCCCAACCCGCCGGTCGGAGCGGTGGTGCTCGGCCCGGACGCGACTCTCCTCGGAGAAGGCGCGACGACGCCCGCGGGCGGCCCGCACGCCGAGATCGTCGCCCTGGCCGCCGCCGGTGACGCGGCGCGCGGCGCGACCATGGTCGTCACCCTCGAACCGTGCGCCCACACCGGTCGCACCGGCCCGTGCACCGAGGCACTCATCGACGCCGGCGTCGCGCGGGTCGTCTTCGCGGTCGCCGACCCGAACCCAGAGGCGGCCGGCGGGCAGGCCGTGCTGGAACAGGCCGGTATCGAAGTCGTCGCCGGGCTGGCCGCCACCGAAGCGGCGGCCGGTGCGCTGCGTCCCTGGCTGCACGCCGTGCGCACCGCACGTCCGTTCGTGACGTGGAAGTACGCCGCGACGCTGGACGGTCGGGTCGCGGCAGCGGATCGCAGCTCGCAATGGATCACCGGAACGGTCGCGCGTACCGACGTGCACGCGCTGCGCGCGATCGTCGACGCGATCGTGGTCGGCAGCGGCACCGTGCTCGCCGACGATCCCCAGCTGACCGTGCGCGGTGAGGACGGCATCCCCGACGAGCACCAGCCGTTGCGGGTGGTGCTCGACCGCCGGCACCGCACGCCCCAACTGGCAAGGGTGCTCGACGCGAGCGCCGAGTCGCTCGTGCTCGACACCGCAGTGCCCCGGTTCGCCCTGAAGGCCCTGTTCGACCGCGGTGTGCGTCACGTCCTGCTCGAAGGCGGCCCGACCCTGGCCGGCGCGTTCGTCGAAGCGCACTGCGTGGACGAGGTCGTCGCCTACCTCGCGCCGAAGCTGCTGGGTGACGGTGCCCACGCTCTGGGTAATTCCGGCATCGAATCCATCGGTGAAGCGGTCACACTGGACATCGACGTGATCGAACGGCTCGGCGAAGACCTCAAGATCGTCGCCCGTCCGATCTGGCCCGAAGGGGAGTAACGCGTGTTCACCGGCATCATCGAAGAGGTCGGCGAGGTCGTCGGCGTCGACCACAGCGGCGACTCGGCCGTACTGCATGTCGCGGCCACGACGATCACCGATGACCTGACCCACGGCGCGTCCATCGCCGTCAACGGGGTGTGCCTGACCGTCGTGGGCTGGAATGGCGACGGTCCGGTCCGGGTTGGTTTCGACGTCATGGGCGAAACCCTCAAACGCTCCGCACTCGGCACCCTCGTCACCGGCAGCCGGGTCAACCTCGAACGCGCCGCGCGCGTCGACTCGCGCCTGGACGGGCACATCGTCCAGGGCCACGTCGACGGCACCGGCGTCGTCGTGTCGCGCACCCCCTCCGAGGCCTGGCACACCGTGCGTTTCGGGTTACCGGCCGAGCTGTCGCGCTACGTCGCCGAGAAGGGGTCCATCGCGGTGGACGGTATCTCGCTGACGGTCTCGGCGGTCGGCGACGACTGGTTCGAGGTCGGCCTGATCCCCGAGACCCTGCGCGCCACGACGCTCGGCGCGGCGCAGGTCGGCGACCCGGTCAACCTGGAGGTCGACGTCCTTGCCAAATACGTCGAACGATTGATGACGAGGACCAACTCATGAGACTGGATGACATCGACCGGGCTGTCGTCGACATCAAGGCGGGCAAACCCGTTGTCGTGATCGACGACGAGGACCGCGAGAACGAAGGCGACCTGATCTTCGCTGCCGAGCTCGCGACGCCGGAACTGGTTGCGTTCATGGTGCGCTACACGTCGGGCTACATCTGCGTTCCGGTCACCGAGGAGGAAGCCGACCGGCTCGACCTGCCGCCGATGTTCCGGGTGAACCAGGACCGGCGCGGCACGGCCTACACCGTCACCGTCGACGCTCGCGAAGGCGTCTCGACCGGCATCTCGGCGGCCGACCGCGCGCACACGATCCGGCTGCTCGCCGACCCCGACGCGAACGCCGCCGACTTCAGCCGGCCCGGCCATGTCGTTCCGTTGCGGGCCAAGGACGGTGGCGTCCTTCGCCGGCCCGGCCACACCGAGGCCGCCGTCGACCTCGCCCGGCTGGCGGGGCTGCGGCCGGCGGGCGTCTTGTGCGAGCTGGTCAGCGAGAAGGACCCGTCCGGGATGGCCCGCGCCGAGGAATTGCGGGTGTTCGCCGACGAGCACGATCTCGCGATGATCTCGATCGCCGACCTGATCGCCTACCGGCGCAGGTTCGAGAAGCTCGTCGAGCGCGTCGCGTCCGCAAGGGTGCCGCTGCGTTACGGCGAGTACACCGCTGTCGGCTACTCGTCGAGCTACGACAAGCGCGAGCATGTCGCGTTCGTCTTCGGCGACATCGGTGACGGTGAGGACGTGCTCGTGCGTGTGCACTCCGAGTGCCTCACCGGCGACGTGTTCGGCTCGCTGCGTTGCGACTGCGGTCCGCAGTTGGACGCCGCGCTCGCCGAGATCGCCCGCGAGGGCCGCGGTGTCGTGCTCTACGTGCGCGGTCATGAAGGACGGGGCATCGGCCTGCTGCACAAGCTGCAGGCCTACCAGCTGCAGGACGCGGGCTCGGACACCCTGGACGCCAACCTCGAGCTCGGCCTGCCGGCCGACGCGCGCGACTACGGGACGGGCGCACAGATCCTCGTCGACCTCGGCGTGCGGTCGATGCGGCTGCTGTCGAACAACCCGGCCAAGCGCGCCGGCCTCGAGGGCTACGGACTGCGCATCGTCGGCCGCGTCCCACTGCCGGTACACGCCAACCCGGAGAACCTGCGCTACCTCGAGACCAAGCGCGACCGCATGGGCCACGACCTGGATCTGTCTTCATGAGAACCGGTGCACCTGAGGCCGGACCGGTCGAGGGCGCGAGCGGGCTGAAGGTCGCCGTCGTCGCGAGTCAGTGGCACACCGAGGTCATGGACGGCCTGCTGGGCGGCGCGCGACGAGCGTTGCGCGACTCCGCGGTCGCCGACGTGACCGAACTGCGCGTGCCGGGCACGTTCGAACTCACCGTCGCGGCCACGCGCCTCGCGGCCGCCGGTTTCGACGCGATCATCACGCTCGGCGTCGTGATCCGCGGCGGCACGCCGCACTTCGACTATGTCTGCCAGTCGGTGACCGCCGGGCTCACCGCGGTCGCCGAACGCACCGGCGTCCCGATCGGCTTCGGGGTGCTCACCTGCGACGACCAGCAGCAGGCCCTCGACCGGGCGGGCCTGCCGAACTCGGTCGAGGACAAGGGCTACGAGGCGACCGCAGCCGCGCTCGAGACAGCCGTGACGCTCGCGTCCTACCCGCGCGAGGCGGTCATCTCGCGCACCTCGGCGTAACGCGCCCGCACGGCCGGCGCCGGGTCGGCCTCGTACCGCTCGGGCGCACCGTGCTCCCACGTCGGGGCATCGGCGGCACCTGACAGCACCCACGCCGCCTGCCGCGCGGCTCCGTCGGCGACGTACTCACCGGGCGGCGGCACCGCGACCGGCGTCGCGAAGATCGCGGGCGCGATCCGCCGCAACGCCTCCGACCGCGCCCCGCCGCCGACGAGCAGCACCCGCTCGATCGCCACGCCCTGTTCGCGCAGCGCGTCGAGACCGTCGGCCAGCCCGCACAGCAGCCCCTCGATCGCGGCCCGCGCGAGGTGAGCCGGAGTCATGCTCTCGTGCCGCAGCCCGAGCAACGACCCGGTCGCGTCGGGCCGGTTCGGGGTGCGCTCGCCGTCGAAATACGGCACGAGCACGACCCCGTCCGCGCCCGCGGGCGCCGACAGGGCGAGGTCGGACAGTTCGTCGTGGGACACCCCGAGCAGCCGAGCCGTCGAGTCGAGAACGAGCGCGGCGTTGAGCGTGCACACCAGCGGCAGGAAGTGTCCGGTCGCATCTGCGAAACCCGCCACGATCCCCGACGGGTCGGCCGTCGCGTGGGAGCTGATCGCCGACACCACCCCGGACGTTCCGATCGACACGATCACGTCACCGGGCGTCGCGGCGACGCCGAGCGCGGCGGCGGCGTTGTCGCCCGTGCCAGGCCCGAGCACGATCCCGTCCGACGCCTCGCCGGCGGCTTCGGACGGCGCCAGAACGCGAGGGAGTTCGGGGCGTGCGCGAAACGCGAGTTCGAGCAGGTCGTAGCGGTATTCGCCCGTCGCCGGCGACCAGTAGCCCGTGCCGCTCGCGTCTCCGCGGTCGGTGACGAGATCGCGCACGTCGCCGGTTCCGTGCAAGCGCCAGGTCAGCCAGTCGTGCGGCAGGCAGACCGCTGCCGTGCGGGCGGCGTTGTCGGGTTCGTGGTCGACGAGCCAGCGCAGCTTGGTCGCCGTGATGGACGCGACCGGCACGGTTCCCACCGCGTCGGCCCAGCCCTGCGCGCCGCCGGGTAGTTCGTCGATGAGATCGGTGGCTGCGTCTGCGCTGCGGGTGTCGTTCCACAGCAATGCGTCGCGCACGACAGCGCCGGCGTCGTCCAGACAGACCATGCCGTGCTGCTGGCCGCCGACGGCCACCGCCGCGACATCGCCGAGGCCCCCGGCAGCGCGCGAGGCTTCCTGCCATGCCGTCCACCACGCGTTCGGATCGACCGAGGTGCCGCTCGGATGTGGCGCCGATCCGCTGCGCACCAGTTCACCCGTTTCGGCGTCGCGGACGACGACCTTGCAGGACTGGGTGGACGAGTCGATGCCGGCGACCAGCGTGGTGTGCATCACCACGTCCTCTCGAAGTGCGAGCTGATTTCGATCCATCGTGGCAGACCCGATCCCGCTAGATTCCCTGCTATGACCGCCTACACGACTGTGGTTGTCGGCACCGACGGATCGACCACCTCACTCGCCGCCGTCGACCGAGCGGCCAGCCTCGCCGCCGACTCCGGCGCAAACCTTGTCATCGCCTGTGCCTACTTCCCGCGCAGCGAGAAGAGCGTCGGCGCCGAGCAGGACGTCCTCGGTGCTGAGGACGCCTACCAGGTCGTCGGCTCGGCGCCGGCCGAAGACACCTTGCAGACTGCGCGGGATCGGGCCGCCGCGAAGGGCGCCAAGTCCGTTGAGACCAAGTCCGTTCAGGGCAAGCCCGGCGACAGCCTGAAGAAGGTCGTCAAAGAGACCGGCGCCGACCTGCTCGTCGTCGGCAACGTCGGCCTCAACACGCTGGCCGGACGGATCCTCGGCTCGGTGCCACTCGACGTCGCGCGCCATGCGGGCGTCGACGTGCTGATCGTCCACACCTCCTGAGGTGGCCGACTCGACGGACGGAACGCAGTCGCCGGACGGGGCGGGGGTTCCGGACGGGGTTGATCTGGCTCGGCTGGTCGAGCGGGTGGAGAGCTCTCTGCTCGGTGGCGAGCGCAAGTACACGCGCATCGAGATGGCCGAGAAGTCCGGTCTCGACCTCGACGAGGTCCGCGCACTGTGGCGTGCGCTCGGGTTTGCCACCGTCGACGACGACGAGCGCCGCGTGTTCACCGATGCCGATCTCGCCGCGCTCGGTCAGGTGAAGCGCTTGGCGTCCGTCGGCGAGATCGACGACGAGGTGATGCGAGCGATGACCCGCATCATCGGACAGTCGTTCGCCCGACTCGCCTCGTGGCAGGGCCAGCTGGTGATCGAGATCGTCACCAAGTCACCGGAGCTGCTCGACGGTGGCGGTGACCGGGTGCTCGAACTCGTCGACGAACTGATCCCGCTGACGGGCGATCTGCACAACTATGTCTGGCGCCGCCAACTCGCCGCCTACTTCAGCCGGGTCAGCGCGGGCGAGGGCGGCTCGTCCAGCTCCAAAGCGGTCGGCTTCGCCGACATGGCGGCCTTCACCGCGTTCACCCGCCGTTCGTCCGAGACCGAACTGCGCGGAGTGCTCGAGTTGTTCGAGTCGGTCGCCACGGATGTCGTCGGGGCCAACCACGGTCAGATCGTGAAGACGATCGGTGACGAGGTGCTCTTCGTCGCCGACACGCCGGTCGATGGCGCCGAGATTGCGCTCGCACTGGTCGAGGCGTCCGAACGTGACGACGATCTGCCGCACCTTCGGGTCGGGCTCGCCGCCGGGACCGTCGTGAGCCGGCTCGGTGATGTGTTCGGGCAGACCGTCAACATCGCCAGCAGGCTGACCTCGCTCGCCCGCACCGGGTCGATTCTCGTCGACCAAGGCATGTCCGAGGCGCTCGAGGGCGACGATCGATACACGATGAAGCCGCTGCGGCCGGCGTCAGTGCGTGGCTACCAGCATCTGCGCTCGTGGCGGCTGCGCAGGGCCGATGCTGCCAGGGGAGGGTGAGCTTCGGGTGCGTCGCCGGAGTGTGCTGGTGCTGCTCGCCGTGGCTCCCGTGCTCGTCACCGTTGTGCCGTCCGGCGCGGCCGTGCCGCGCGACAACCCGCGGGCGTCGGTGCTCGCCGCCCTCACCGCGGCCCGTCGCTACGCCGCGGCGCGCGGCGTGACCGCGACGGCGGCGGTGCGAGATACCCGTACCGAGGTCACGTATGCCGGCCCGCGGGCGGGCGAGTACTTCGGCTCGGCTTCGGTCGTGAAGGTATTCGTGGCGACCGAACTACTGCTCACCGGTCAGATGCACGGACGGGTCGCTCGGCTGGCGACGCGCATGATCGAGGCCAGCGACAACGACGCGTACGACGCACTCGCGCCGAAGGTCGGCGGCCTCGATGTGATCAATCGGGTGGCTCGCCATTACGGCCTCGACGATCTCGGCAGGCCGCCGCCCAAGTCGAAGCGATGGTGCTGGGGCAACACCCAGATCAGTGCACTGGGAATGGTCGACTTCTATGCGCACATCAAGGGCGATCCCCGAGTCGGACCCTGGCTGCTCCGCGCGATGCATCACTTCCACCACCGCTCGTCCGGTGGCGACGACCAGACCTTCGGGTGGCCGAAGGCCGATCCCGGCGCGGCGGTCAAACAAGGCTGGGGCGACTGCAGCAGCAACACCGACGGAACCGAGGTCAATTCGACAGGCACCGTCGACAACGACCGGTTCACCGTTGCGATCCTCTCGAACAGCAAGGCCTTCCACGGACGAAGCTGGCTGTCGAGACAGGGCGCGATCGTCAGCGCGATGGCGGAAATGATCTACGCAGCGCTGCAGCCGCTGCACAATCCGACTCTGCATATCGACTCGATGCGCGTCACCGGCGGCACCTTGCGCGTCGCCGGGTGGGGCTTCGATCCCGACGCGCCGGCACGCAGCTTGACGATCTCGGTCTCGGACGGCCGGCAGGTTCTCGGCCACGCCACGACGACGGTTCTGCGGCGTGGGGTCAACCGCCGCTATCACCTCACCGGTCCGCACGGCTTCGCCCTGAAGATTGCCGTTCCCAGCGGGCACTACTCGGTATGCGTCAGCGCGCCCGACGTCGGGCGCGGCACCGCCGGAGCCCGGTCATGTCGCTCGATCCGGGTCGGCGGTTAGCCGATCAGTTGATGCATCCCGCGTCGACCGCGTTCCGCGTCTTCTTCGTGGTCGTCGGGCGGTGCAGGCGATGCTTCTTGTGCGGCGCGAGCAAGTGCCGCACGAACGCGCGCACTTCAGACGGATGCACGATGCCGACGTTTACCTGTTCGGGGTATCCCGGGATGGTCACGTCGGTGTAGTAGTCCGTCGGGATCGCCTGGCCGTGGATGTTGTTGGCCGACAGGTACGACAACTGCTTGGCCAGCTCGAGAACCTTCAGCCCGGAGTCGGAGTAGATCGAGGCGTGCACGGCGTCGATGAGCGCGCGCAGCCTGCCGATGTCGAGCAGCGTGTTCGCCGACAAGATCGTGCGGAAGGCAGAGGTCAGGAAATAGCGCTGCCGAGCCGCACGACCGAGGTCGGTGCCCGGCAGATGGTCACGCTCTCGGACGAATTCGAGCGCCTGCACACCGTGGATCGAATGTGGCCCCTTGGACATGTTGAAGCCCGACCCGCCCTGGATGCCGACAGTGCGGTTGTACGCGACGGTGTCGTCGACGCTGTGACACAGATTGATCGGGACGTTGCCGACTGCATCGCTGATGCGCACGAAGCCGAGCAGGCTCACCAGCACGTAATGGTCGATCGGTGCGCCGGTGAGGGCCTTGATGGTGCGAATCAGCAGACTCACACCGCCGGCCCGCTTCTGATCGAGTGATCCCTTGGTGTCGTTGTAGCCGAACGCGTAAGCGGCGTTGAGCTTGTTCATCCCGTAGCCCGGAATGTTCACGTACGAGTCGCGAGGTAGCGAGATCAACGTCGCGCGCGATCCGTCCGCGGGCAGATGCACGAGCATCATCGTGTCGGTGTTCAGGCTGCCGGGGGCGCGGCCGACCCGGAGTTCGCGCACCTCAGCGGCCGTCATCCCGCTGCGGTCATCGTTGCCGATGATGAGCAGGTTCTGACCGGTGAAGACCGGGTTCTTCGTGGTCGTGTTGTCGTGGTTCGCCTCGCGCGAAGAGCGCAGGTAGCTGACCGGCGGCAGGGTGTGCAGGGTGTTGATACCCCGCACCGTCTGCCACAGCACGCCGACGTAGACCAGCAGGGACGCCGACAGGGCAGCGACCAGCACCATCGCCACACGGGTCGCAATCAGTCGCATCCTTGCCCTCCTCACAGCTGACGCTACAAAGCGTGTGCTGTGCCGCACCTGGCATCGCCGAGCGCGGGTGCCGGGCCGGTCGCCAGTAGGCTCTTGACCTGCGATGAAGACCTTCGACGAGCTGTTCGCCGAGCTGACCGAGCGGCAGCGCACCCGTCCCGCCGGCTCGGCAACAGTCGAGGCGCTGGACGCCGGTGTGCACGCGCAGGGCAAGAAGGTCGTCGAAGAGGCCGCCGAGGTGTGGATGGCAGCTGAGCACGAGTCGTCCGAGCGCACTGCCGAAGAGATCAGTCAGCTGCTCTATCGAGTCCAGGTGATCATGCTGGGCAAGGGCATCGACCTCGCTGACGTCTACCGACATCTGTGACGCCCGTGCCGTCCACCCCGTCTCCCGGAAAGATCTCCCATGCTTCGCATCGCCGTTCCCAATAAGGGGTCGCTGTCCGAGCCCGCGAGCCAGATGCTCAGCGAGGCCGGCTATCGGCAGCGTTCCGACTCCCGTGAGCTCGTCCTGATCGACACCGAGAACGACACCGAATTCTTCTTCCTGCGTCCGCGTGACATCGCGATCTACGTCGGCTCCGGGCGGCTCGACGTCGGCATCACCGGCGAAGACCTGCTCCTCGACTCGGGCGCGCGTGCCGAGCCGATCCTGCAGCTCGGCTTCGCCGGGTCGACGTTCCGGTTCGCCGGCCGCCCCGGCGTGGCCGACGGCATCGCCGATCTCGGTGGAAAGCGGGTCGCGACGGCCTATCCGGGCGTTGTCGAGAAGTACTTGCGTGACAACGGGGTCTCGGCTGAGGTGATCCGTCTCGACGGCGCGGTCGAAACGGCGGTCCGCCTGGATGTCGCCGACGTGATCGCCGATGTCGTCTCGACCGGGACCACCTTGCGCAACGCCGGCCTCGAGATCTTCGGCGACCCACTGCTCACCAGCCAAGCCGTGCTGATCCAGCGCACCGGCGCAGACCCACGTCCGGGCGTCGACCAGCTCGTACGCAGGCTGCAGGGTGTGATCATCGCCCGGCAGTACGTGTTGATGGACTACGACATCCCGGACGAGCTGGTTGACAAGGGAGTCGCGATCACACCGGGCATCGAGTCCCCGACGGTGTCACCGCTGCACAACAAGGGTTGGTCGGCGGTGCGGTCGATGGTCGAGCGCAAACGCACCAACCAGGTCATGGACGAGCTGTGGGCGCTGGGCGCTCGCGGCATCCTTGTCACGGACATCCACGCATGCAGACTGTAAAAGCCCGCCCCCACCGCACCGCAACGATCGCCTGGACGACCTCGGCCGTCGTACTCGTCGTCTTCGTCGTCACGGCGATCGTGATGAAGCGCTACAACGCGGGTGCGTCGTTCGGCGACAAGGACCAGGTCGCCACGGTGGTCATCGGAATCGTGGTCGCGCTGTTGCTGATCATGCCGACCTACCCGCGCCTGGTGGCCGACGAGCAGAGCATCCGGATCCGGTCGTTCCTCGGCAACTACCGGGTCATCCCGTGGAGCGTCGTGGTCGACGTGCGGTTCCCGGCGAAGGTGCGTTTCGCGCAGATCGTGTTGCCAGGTGAAGAGACGCTCGCGATCTACGCGGTTCAGCGATGGGACAAGGACCTCGCGGTCGAGGCGATGGACGGGCTGCGCGACCTGTTCGCAGCAACGCATCCTGCGCAGGCCGAGTAGCGGAATAGGTAGACATTCCAGCGATCGGTGCATTTTTGCGCCGACGGTGCCACGATCGTTTTGATCGGCAGACGGCCGACCTGCGCTTGGGCGCAGCCGCCCAGGCGCTCCACGATGAGGAGCACCCCGATGGCGGTTACCCAAACTCCTTCCACCGAACCGGCGCCGCGCGCGGCCGGCATCGCCGACCCGGGCCCGCTCGGCCTGGCAGCGTTCGCCGGGACAACCTTCTTCTTGTCCGTCGTCAACACGAACATGCTGGGCTCATCGGTCCAGACGATCGTGCTCGGCCTGGCGCTGTTCTACGGCGGGATCGGCCAGTTCGCGGCAGGCATGTGGGAGTTCGCCAAGGGGAACACGTTCGGCGCGCTGGCGTTCGCCAGCTACGGCGCATTCTGGATGTCGTTCTGGTACCTGCTCAACCACCTGCCGACCGGCGCCAAGCCGAATGACATCCTGCACGGCGTCGGCCTCTACCTGATGGTGTGGACGATCTTCACCGCGTACATGACGGTGGCGGCAACGCGGGTATCGGGCACAGTGCTCGTCGTATTCGCGCTGCTGACCCTCACCTTCCTCGCGCTCACCATCGGCTGGCTGTCCGAGAGCCCGGTCGCATTCGAGAAGAACAGTGACGTGTGGATCCACATCGGCGGCTGGCTCGGCATCCTCACCGCACTCGCTGCCTGGTACACCTCCTTCGCGACTGTCGTGAACTTCACCTTCAAGCGGTCGGCGCTGCCGACCATGCCGCGGTGATCCGCGCCGTGGGCGCATCGTCATCGCAGCTATCGCGAGCTAGGTTCGGACTATGAGCGAGGACACCTCCCAGACCCTGTCCAATCTCCTGCATGAGAACCGCAAGTTCGCGCCGCCCGAGGCATTGGCGGCGAATGCGAACGTCACCGCCGACGCGTATGACGAGGCGGCCAAGGACAGGATCGCGTTCTGGGAAACGCAGGCCGAGCGCCTGTCGTGGGATACGAAGTGGAGCGAGGCGCTCGACTGGTCCGAAGCGCCGGTCGCGAAGTGGTTCGTCGGCGGCAAGCTCAACGTCGCGTACAACTGCGTCGACCGGCACGTCGAGAGCGGTCACGGTGATCAGGTCGCCTACCACTGGGAGGGCGAGCCGGGCGACACGAGATCGATCACCTATTCGGAGTTGAAGGATCTCGTCTGTCAGGCGGCCAATGCACTGACCGAACTGGGGGTCAAGGCGGGTGATCGAGTCGCGATCTACCTGCCGATGATTCCGGAGACGGTCGTGGCGATGCTCGCCTGCGCCCGGCTCGGAGCGCTGCACACGGTCGTGTTCGGCGGGTTCAGCTCGACCGCGCTGTCGGATCGCATCATCGACTGCGATGCACGGGTTGTCATCACCGCCGACGGCGGCTACCGGCGTGGCGCGCCGTCGGCGTTGAAACCGGCCGTCGACGAGGCGCTGCAGAAGTGCCCTGACGTCCGCAGCGTCCTGGTCGTCAAGCGCACCGAGCAGGACGTCGAGTGGACCGACGGTCGCGACGTCTGGTGGCACGACGTGGTCGACAAGCAGTCGACCGACCACACGCCGGAGGCCTTCGACTCGGAGCATCCGCTGTTCGTCATGTACACGTCGGGCTCGACCGGGAAGCCGAAGGGCATCCTGCACACATCGGGCGGGTACTTGACGCAGGCCGCTTACACGCACCACGCGGTGTTCGATCTCAAACCCGACGACGACCTGTACTGGTGCGGTGCCGACATCGGCTGGATCACCGGGCACAGCTACATCGTCTACGGGCCGCTGGCCAACCGGGCGACGTCGTTCATGTACGAAGGCACGCCGAACACGCCGACCGAGCACCGGTGGTGGGAGATGATCGAGAAGTACAAGATCACGATCCTCTACACCGCGCCGACGACGATCCGCACGTTCATGAAGTGGGGCGAGGACGTCCCGCAGGCGCACGACTTGTCGTCGCTGCGGCTACTCGGGTCGGTCGGTGAGCCCATCAACCCTGAGGCCTGGATGTGGTACCGGCTCAACATCGGTGGTGACCGCTGCCCGATCGTCGACACGTGGTGGCAGACCGAGACGGGCGCGATCATGATCAGCCCGCTGCCCGGCGTCACCGAGACCAAGCCGGGATCGGCGATGCGCCCGTTGCCGGGGGTCGGTGCCGACGTGGTCGACAACGACGGCAAGCCCGTCCCGAACGGTGGCGGCGGGTTCCTCGTGCTCACCGAGCCGTGGCCGTCGATGACACGCGGGATCTGGGGCGACCTCGACCGGTTCAAGGAGACCTACTGGGCGCGCTTCAGCGACGAAGGCTTCTACTTCGCCGGCGATGGTGCGAAGAAGGACGAGGACGGCGATCTGTGGCTGCTCGGCCGCGTCGACGACGTCATGAACGTGTCCGGGCACCGCATCTCGACCACCGAGGTCGAGTCGGCGCTGGTGTCGCACCCGTCGGTGGCCGAGGCCGCCGTGGTCGGTGCGACCGACCCGACGACCGGGCAGGGCATCGTCGCGTTCGTCATTCTGCGGGGCAACGTCACCGAGGAGTCCGAGGGCGAGCAGCTCGTCAAGACGCTGCGTGACCACGTCGCCAAGGAGATCGGCGCGATCGCGAAGCCGCGCCAGATCATGATCGTTCCGGAGCTGCCGAAAACGCGCTCCGGCAAGATCATGCGCCGGCTGCTGCGC